>NZ_CP045073.1:0-1002500 GCF_009301415.1 Paracoccus kondratievae
ATCAACAGCGCCATCATCGCCCGGTCCTCATGCAAAAGCCTCATTGAACCCGGCGGGACGCGATTCGCGGCGGCTGTTTGTTGCGCGCCACGGGCCAAGGTCCAGGATCTCGGCCTCGGGCAGGCCAAGGTCGATATGGGTCGCGATGATTGCGCCACCCCCCTGCCCCAGATGGGTGCGCAGCATGGCGGCAAAAAGCGCCACCGAATCGTGGTCAAGCGAAACAGTCGGCTCATCCAGCAGCCAGACCGGACGGCCCGTCACCATCATCCGCGCCAGCCCAAGCCGCCGCTTTTGTCCCGCTGAAAGCGCCTGCGCCGGGCGGGATGCAAGTTCGCGCAGGTTCATGGCATCCAGCGCCGGGTCGATGTCCTGCCGCCCAAAGATCTGGGCCCAGAAGCGCAGGTTTTCGGCCACGGTCAGGGTCGATTTCAGCCCGTCGGCATGGCCGGAATAGGCCATGCTGTCGGGCGCGGCCTCGATCACACCCTCGACCGCGGGCTGTAGCCCGGCGAGCGTACGCAAAAGCGTGGTTTTGCCGATACCGTTCGGGCCACGCAACACCAACGCGCGCCCGGCAGCAAGCTGAAAGGAAACGCCCTCGACAGCCCGCAATCCGCCGCGCGCCACGGCAAGGTCGCGGACGGCAAGCAGGCTCATAGCGGGATCAGGGCACAGGCCACGCGCCGACCTTCGGACAGCGTGACGTTATAGCTGCGCGCGGCTGAGGGGGAGCTCATTGGTTCGGCCATGATCCCCACCTCCTCCAGCGCGGCGCTGAGGCCGGCCGGGGGAAAGGCAATATCTGCGCCCATACCAAGGAAAAGGACATCAACCCGTCCGGCGAGCGCCAGCAGTGCGGCATGATCGGTCAGCTCGCCCCAGGGCTGCGCGCCTTCGGGGGTGACGATCACCGCGCCATGATGGATGGTGCCGCCGACGCGGAAAAAGCCGGGACCATAGCCGTCAATCGGAACGGCCCCGGAAAACTCGGTCGGCACCATCGTCGGCATCAGGGGGCATCCCGGAATGCGGCGGGGATATCCTCGACGTCGGATTTCTCTTTGGGACCGGGCTTGGTCCAGTCACGCTTGACGCCCAGCCACAGCACGATGTTCTTGGCGACATAGATCGTCGAATAGCAGCCGACGAACACGCCCCAAAGCATCGCAAACACAAAGCCGCGGATCACGTCGCCGCCAAAGATCATCATCGCGCCAAGCGCCAGCGCAGTGGTGACGGCGGTCATGATGGTACGCGACAGCGTCTCGTTCACCGTCAGGTTCATGACGTCGATCAGCGGCATGGTCTTGAACTTGATCAGGTTCTCTCGCAGCCGGTCAAAGACGACCACGGTGTCGTTGACCGAATAGCCAAGCGTGGTCAGCAGCGCCGCGATGGTGGTCAGGTCGAACTTGAGCTGGAACAGCGAAAAGATCCCGACGGTCAGCAGCACGTCATGCAGGATCGAGACGACCGCGCCAAGCGCGAACTGCCATTCAAAGCGCAGCCAGATATACAGCATGATGCCAAGCGTCGCTGCGCCCACGGCGTAGAAGGCCGTCATGACCAGCTCGCCCGAGACCTTGGGTCCGACCGATTCCACAGCGGGAAAGGCGACCTCGGGATCGACGGTTTTCAGCGCCGCCTTGATCTCGTTCAGCTGTTCCGGCGTGACCGATCCGGTCTTGTCGGTGGAGCCGATGCGAACCATTGCCACATGCTTTGTTTCGCCAAAGCTGGGGTCAAAGACCTCGGTGATCGAGACATCGCCAAGGTCCAGATTGTTCAGTGCCTGGCGATAATCCCCGACCTCGAATGCGGTCGGGCTTTCGGTGCGGATGGTGGTGCCGCCCTTGAAGTCGATGCCAAAGTTCAGCCCCATGACCAGAACGATCACCACCGAGGCGACCATTGCCAGCGCCGAGATACCAAAGGTCAGCCACTGCCAGCGAAAGAAGTTATAGCTGGTGTTGTCGGGAACGAGTTTCAGACGAAATGCCATGGTCTTGCTCCCTTACAGGATCAGTTCTTTGGGCTTGCGCCACTGCAGCCAGAACACGATCATCAGCCGCGTCAGGTAGATTGCGGTAAAGACCGAGGTGACAAGGCCGATGGTCAGCGTGACCGCAAAGCCTTTGACCGGTCCCGAGCCAAGGAAGAACATCACCATCGCTGCGATGAAACTGGTCACGTTGGCGTCGATGATCGCACTCATGGCCTCGTTAAAGCCGTCGTCGATGGCCTTGACCACCCGCTTGCCGGCGCGCAGTTCTTCGCGGATACGCTCATAGATGATGACGTTGGCGTCAACGGCTGTGCCGACGGTCAGCACGATGCCGGCGATGCCCGGCAGGGTCAGCGTCGCGCCCATCATCGACATGACCGCAAGGATCAGGACGACGTTGATGATCACCGCAATTGAGGCGATGGCGCCAAAGAACCCGTAGCTTGCGATCATATAGGCCACGACCGCGACCGTGGCGATGACCGAGGAAAGCCTGCCCGCGTCGATCGAGTCCTGCCCCAGTTCCGGGCCGATCGTGCGCTCTTCCAGGAAGGTCATCTCGGCCGGCAGGGCGCCAGCGCGCAACAGCACAGCAAGCCGGGTCGAATCCTCGACATTCATGGAACCCGAGATCTGACCCGAACCGGTCGTGATGGCCTGCCGGATTACCGGGGCCGAAATTACCTGATCGTCCAGAACGATGGCAAAGGGCTGACCGATATTGGCCGAGGTATAGGCACCAAACCGTTTGGCACCCGACGGGCCAAAGCGGAAATCGACCGAAGGCTGGCCGTTCTGGTCAAAGCTTGGTCGCGCGTCGGTCAGGTCCTCGCCGGTGACGACGGGGCCTTCCTCGATGATGTAGTAGACGCCGGGCTCATCCATCGAGGGCAACAGGACATTGCCCATGCCCGGGCGCGCATTGGCGTCGCTGGTACGGCTGATCACCGGGTTAAAAGTCAGCCGCGCGGTGGTGCCGATCAGCTCCTTCAGCTCTTCGGCCGAGCCGATGCCGGGCACCTGGATCAGGATGCGATCCTTGCCCTGACGCTGGATCGTCGGTTCGCGCGTGCCGACCTCGTCGATGCGGCGGCGGACGATTTCCAGCGATTGCTGGACGGTGCGATCATCGGTCGCAGCTTTTTCGGCATCCGACAGCTGCACGATCAGGCGGCTGCCATTTGCCGAAACCGCAAGATCGCTTTGCCCAGCCCCTGACAGAGAGGTGACGGGCGTGGCAAGGCCGCGGGCGATCTCGACCGCCTTGGCCATCTGATCGGGGTTGCCGATCTCGACTGCCAGCTGCCCGTCGGGGGCCTGCACGCGGCGGACTGCGCCGACGACTTCGCGCTGAGCAACCAGCGCGTCGCGCAGCTCGGGCCAGAGTGCGTCCATGCGCGCCTTATAGACATCCTGGACATGCACCTCGCCCAGGAGATGGGCTCCGCCGCGCAGGTCGAGGCCAAGGTTGACCAGCCCTGATGGCAGCCAGTCCGGCCAGCCGGCGCGGGCCTCGGCCTCTTCGGGGGTCTCGAACCCGTTACGTTCAACGGCGGCAATGGCGTCGTTATGCTGCTCGACCCGGCTGTAAAACAGGTTCGGCATCGCGCAGAGCAGACCCAGGGCAATGATGCCCAGGATCAGCAGACGCTTCCAGAGGGGGATGTCCAGCATGGTGTCTGACGGGGTCTCAGCTGTTGGCGGCGGCAGGTTGGGTGCGGTTTACAAGCCCGGTCACGGTCGAGCGGATGACACGAACCTTGACGCCCGCGGCGATCTCGACCTCAAGCTCATTGTCGCGCACCGAGGTGATCTTGCCGACAAGGCCGCCCTGGGTCACGATCTCATCCCCCTTTTTCAGGGCCTCGATCATGGCGCGATGTTCCTTCATCCGCTTTTGCTGCGGGCGGATCATCAGGAAATACATGATCACAAAGATCAGGATCAGCGGAAGGAACGAGGCAAGTCCGGCGGCGCCACCGGCGCCTCCTGCGGCCTGAGCATAGGCGGGGGTCACGAGCATTAAGTCTATCCCTGTGCTGTCGTTCTCCGGGCAATCCCCCGGCGGAATTGGCGCGCACCCTATCTGCGGCGGCAGGCGATGGCAAGAAAGCCGAACGCGCGCTTTGGTGCGATGGCGTGGACATGGGGCCGCGCATATGGCAGGTCAATGCAGCCTGCGCCGAGCAAAGGGGTTCGATCATGACAGAGGACAAGGCCACCCATCCCGCGCTGATGCGCGAGACGGCGGACAAGACCGGCATCCGCCGCCTTCTTGCGATCATGGCGGCGCTGCGCGACCCGCAGGCTGGCTGCCCCTGGGATATCGAGCAGGATTTTGCCTCGATCGCGCCCTATACGATAGAAGAGGCGCATGAGGTCGCCGATGCCATCGCGCGCGAGGCCTGGGAAGAGCTGCCGGGAGAGCTGGGCGATCTGCTTTTGCAGGTCGTTTTTCACGCGCAGATGGCGTCCGAGGCCGGAATGTTCGACTTTACCGACGTGGTGCGCGCGGTTTCGGACAAGCTGATCTTTCGCCATCCTCATGTCTTTGGCGACGAATCCCGCGACAAATCGGCCGAGCAACAGATCAAGGACTGGGAAGAGATCAAGGCACGCGAACGCGCCGCCAAGGCGGAAAAGGGCGTGCTTGATGGCGTGGCGCTTGGCCTGCCGGCGTTGACCCGGGCGATCAAGCTGCAAAACCGCGCCGCCCGTGTCGGCTTTGACTGGCCCGGCCCCGCCGAAGTGCTGGACAAGATCGCCGAAGAAGCCCGCGAACTGGTCGAGGCGCGCGACAGTGCCGATCACGCCCATTTGACCGAAGAATTCGGCGATCTGCTGTTTGTCATGGCGAATCTTGCCCGCCACCTGAAGATTGACCCCGAAGAGGCGTTGCGCCTGGCCAATGCCAAGTTCACGCGCCGCTTCCAGTCGATCGAAACTGCGCTTGCCGCTCAGGGCCGACGTCCCGAGGATAGCGACCTGGCCGAGATGGATGCACTGTGGAATGAGGCCAAGGCTGCCGAGCGGGTCTGATCCGCTGGCCGCGCTTGCGGCCCTGCCGGGGGTCGAGCCGTTGCGGCTTGTGCGCGACCGGCCCGACCGCATGGTGCTTGAAATCCGGCTGGACGGTCGCCCGGCGTGGCTGAAGCTGTTTCGCGGCGCCGATCCCGCTGACCGCGTGCAACGGGCAGAGACACGGTTGAAGCAGGTGGCGCAGGTTCTGGACGGGCCGCTTGATTGTGTCGTGTCGCCCCTGCTTGCCTTGCCCGAGCATGGCATTCTGATCACGGCCCCTGCGCCGGGCCGTCCCCTGGCCGAGATGCTGGCTCAGGCCGGGCCGGCGCGGCGCGCAACCCTGATCACCCGTATGGGGGAATGGCTGCGTGCGCTTGCCCGGACAAGCCGCAGCCGTGGCAGGTTTGGCCCACGCTTCTGGCTTGGCAGGGCCGAGGCGCAGGCAGAGGTCGCCTGGGGCGGCTGGATAGATCGCGCTTTGGTTGAAGCCCATCTGGGCCGGATGCGTGCCGAGGTGCCAGGGCTGCGCGGTCTTCCGGTCGAGCGCGGGCTGAGCCATGGCGATCTGACTGCGGATAACATCTTTGCCGAAGAGCTGCGCCCCGGCGTCCTGCGCCTGACCGGCATTGATATGGAGGGCGCGGCAGAGATGGCGCTGGCCCGTGATATGGCCCGGTTGCTCGTCTGGCTGGAAAGCCGACGCAAGCGGCCCGCGGCGCGGGTCCGGGACGGGATCGCCCTGCCCGACTGGCGCGCCCTGACCCGTGTGCCGGGTTTGCTGCCTGCCGATCAGTTGCCCATTCTGCGCTTTCTGATCGGGGATCTGATCCTGGCGCATTATCTTGATACGACCCGCCAGTCATCGCGGCGCGAGACCCTGATGCGGGCCATGCGGGCATGGGCAGAGACGGACGGGCTGTTCAGGCCGGAGCCATGACCTCGGCCAGCGCCGCGTCATAGACGGCAAGCGCCTCGGCCCGGTTACTGGCGCGAGAGGCGCCTTCCGACAATTGCCGCCGCCAGCCTCGCGCCCCGGGGCGGCCGTGAAACAGGCCAAGCATATGACGTGTCACCTGATGCAGCCGCCCGCCACGATCCAGATGCGTCTCGACCAGTTCGCGCAGCGCCTGTGCCGCCGCCAGCGGATCAGAGAATGGCGGCTCTGTGCCCCACAGCCGGTCGGCCTGACCCAGAACCTCCCACGGCTGGTGATATGCGGCGCGGCCGATCATCACCCCATCCATCACCGCCAGATGCTCGCGCGTCGCATCAAGCGTCGCAATGCCACCGTTGATCGACAGATGCAGTTCAGGAAACTGCTGCTTCATGCGATGAACCAGGGGATAATCCAGTGGCGGGACTTCACGATTTTCACGCGGGGACAGACCTTGCAACCAGGCTTTGCGGGCGTGAATGGTCAGGCGGCGTACACCGGCGTCGCGCACGCGGGCGATGAAATCGGGCAGCACCGCCTCGGGCGCTTGATTATCGACGCCGATACGGCATTTCACTGTCACCTCGACCGGGCTTGCCGCGATCATCGCCGCGACACATTCCGCGACAAGTTCGGGACGCGTCATCAGAACCGCACCGAAACAGCCCGATTGCACCCGGTCGCTGGGGCAGCCGACATTCAGGTTGATCTCATCATAACCCCATTCAGCACCGATGCGCGCGGCCTCGGCCAGTTGGGCAGGGTCTGATCCGCCAAGTTGCAGCGCAACCGGATGTTCGGCAACGTCAAAATCCAAAAGCTTTGCCCGGTCGCCGTAAACCAGCGCCGGAGCGGTCACCATCTCGGTATAAAGCAGCGTGTGACGCGACAGCCGCCGATGGATGCGCCGGCACAGGCTGTCGGTCCAGTCCATCATCGGCGCGACCGAAAGCCGGGCGCAGGCGTCAAGAGAGATCACATTCGTTTCAGCCATTCTGGCACCGACCGCCGCTTGCGGCTCCGCCTTGTTTCTGATCGCGAACCGGAAAACCCGGTCAGCCGCTTGCGCCCGTTTGACAAACCCCGCGCCTATCCAGAACCTGGCTTGACCGTCGTGGCAGGGTTTCGGCTGTCAGATTGCGGTGGTACCGCCTCCCCGGCTCGAACGGGGGACCCCCAGATCCACAATCTGGTGCTCTAACCAACTGAGCTAAGGCGGCACAGGCGGCTATCTAGCCCCAGCACGGTCCCGGCGCAAGCCCGTCTTGCCGGTTTTTCGCATGCAGGGTAAGGAAAATGTTCAGATCCACAGGCCACGCGCCAGGAGAACCAGCATGAGCATCAACAGCGAAAGCGATATTGCCGCGAATCTGCAAATCGGGCCTACCGATCGCGGCATGGTCAGGATCTATGTCGAGGCCGAGGGCGTCGATCTGCCGCTGGATTTCGATCCCGAAGAGGCCGAAGAGATTGCCGAAGAGCTGCTTGCTGCTGCCGAGGCTGCGCGCAGCATGGGCTCTGGTGGCAAACCGGCCAAGGGCAATGTCAAGAAGCCCCGCCGCTGATTCCCATCGGATCGGTCAGCGCCATCAGCCGGGTGGTCGAGACCCGGGCGATGTCACGTAAAAGCCGGCTGCGCCGTGCCCCGGCCAGCCGCGATTCGGGCCCCATGCGGACCAGTTCGGCCCCCCATGAGTCAGCGCGGATCAGGCCCGAGCCCTGAGGCAGCAGATCTTCGGGAAAATCGGCGTCTACCGCCCAGAAAAAGCGGTCGCAGAACTCAAGATAACCCTGCCATTTGCGGTCCGAGACAAAATCGGCACGACAGCTTTTGCATTCGACCACCCAGATTTCGCCCTTGGGCGAGACCGAGATCACATCGACCCGCAACCCGCCGGTTGGCGTGAACTCTGCCAGTGCTGCATGGCCCAACCCGGTCAGCATCCGCGCCACTCCACGCGCCAGCCGCTGCCCCGGCTGGGCGGGCAGCAGATCTGCTGTGGGGTCGGTTTGAGAGGTCATGAGCCAAACATGAACGAAACGGAAACATCTTGCAAGCGTCGTGCGCAACGGGTCCGGCACTTGCGGCAGGCTGGCCCTCGTCCTATCTAGGGGGCTGGCGGGTTTCTGCTCTTCTCGTGCGTGGCCATTTTTCTCACTGGCCTATAATTTCACCGAGGGGGCTGGCTCTGTCGGGGCCTTGGTCCCGTTATCTGGCGCCCACCTGGATATCCAGGCTTTCGGGGAAACCTGCGCTGCCACGGTTGCTGCGGTTCCCGCCACTCTCCCCCGCGCTCTCCCTTTTTTTCTGCTGGTACCCAAGAAAAAAGGGCGGCCCGCAGGCCGCCCAGAGAGAGGAGGGATCTTCTTTGCGATCAGAAGCCGTAGACCAGCGACACGCCCAGCGTGTTGTCGGTACGGATCGCGCGGTCCGAGACGTATTCGGTCTTGTAGGACACGCGGGTAGCAAAGGCGTCCGTCATCTTGAAGTTCAGACCCAACTCGTTCGTCGCCGTGTCGTTGGTGTCCGAGGTCAGATAGTCGGTGTCGTTGGTGATAAAGAACTGGTCGTTGATCTTGTGATAGAACCGCGACGACAGCAGGTAACCAACTTCGGTATTCGAGACATATTCGAAGGTACCGGTCTTCGGATCGACCGCATCGACGGACAGCACGTCCACAGCCTTGGTGTAGCGCACGCCGACGGCGGCCTGCACGCGCCATGCGGTGGTGTCGTTGTTGATCACGCGGTAACCCGGACCAACACCGAAGTAGGCGTCACGCTTCAGGCGGCCATCCAGTGCGCCAAAGTCCTGATCGCCGGCCAGGCTGACCGGATCGCTGGCCAGCGCATCGGTGGTCAGACGGCCCAGAGCAAAGGCATAGAAGCGATCGTTGAAGCTATACATCCCTTCATAGATCACGTAGGTCTTTTCGGTGTCTTTGTCGCCCGAGTTGTTTTCGCCATACTCAAGCAGCAGGCCGACCGATTGCGAGAACGGGCCCTGGTTGTGCGACAGACGGCCAGCCAGCGTAAAATCCTGGCTGTCGCTGTTGCCGGTGCGGCCGGCATAGGTCAGCGCGACCGAGCCGAACACGCCCTGACGTTGTTGCGGGGTGCCGTAGCGATAAGCGTCGGCCGAGCGGTTGAAGTCGTCGCGGACCGCTTCCTCGACGTCGTTCAGCCGTTCGTTGACCTGCGAGATGCCGGTCGCGTTAGCACCGGTTGCGATCTCGGATTGCGCGAAAGCGGGAGCCGCGAAGGCGGTGGCCAGAACAGTGGCACCAGCAAGATAAGCAAGCGTTTTCATTTTTCAGTCCTTTTTCGAACCGTTTCGTGTCCGTGGCACCGATCTTCCGGGCCACGAGCATCTCTGCTGGGACAGAGGTAAAACGCCGCTCTGAAGCGTTAAAGAGGCCCGGAGATTGCAGACTGACTCTCAAAAAAGTGAAATTTTGTGAGATTTTTAATATCGGCGGAAAATTGACCGTTTGAATTTGTGATGAAACCCTTTCTTCGAAGGGCGGTAACAAAATTTTTCGCCCCAGATCAGCCGCTAACGGCAAGTCCAATTGCTCACGAATTGTAAAGAAGCGGTAATACTTAAAGCCCGAGATGGTTTTGCCTAAAAATTAGGCGGGCGATGGCGGATTTTGCGCGCGTGAAATTGTTGCGAAAGACCCACACTGGTGGCGTAAAAGCGTGCGGGGCTTGCCACGTTCAACGCGGATCGGGTCGGGCGGCTGCCGAAGCTTTTGCGCGCTGCAGGTGAATACGCTGGCGCAATCCACCGCCCGGTCCACCCTGATTGGCCATCAGCATGACGCGAATTCCGAACTGCGTGCCCGAAAAAAGAATGGTGTGAAAGACAATTAGCATCAGCACCGCGATCCATCCGCCACGTGTGGCAGAGATCAAATGGCGCAGCCCTGCTACATCCAAAACCAGCAGTAGCGTTGTGAATGCCAGCGCCAGCGCAAAGCCAATGGCGATGCTGACGATATAAAGGCGGACAAGCTGCGGCATTGAACTTCCCGGGGCATGGTGGTGTCCGGGCATTCTAATGCGGCAGTGTCTGATCGCGAAGGGAAAAACAGGCCCGCGGCAGAATGTCTCGTTCGCGGGCCGGGAATCAAAAGGCCTCGGGCCGGGCCTCGCGCGCCATGTGGTCAAGAACCGCATTGACGAACTTTGCTTCCCGCCCCTCGGCAAAAAATGCCTGAGCGACGCGGACATATTCAGTGATGACCACCTTGGGCGGGGTCTTGGGCGTCACAAGTTCGGCCCCCGCTGCCCGAAAGACCGAGCGCAGAACCGGATCTATGCGCCCGATCGGCCATTTCTCGACCAGCGCACGGTCAGTCATCTGGTCGATGCGGGTCTGCCAGGTGACCGCGTCGTCGACGATCCGGGCAAAAAGCTCTTGGTCGGCGTCATCCGAGGGGACGTCCGCGTCTTCGTTGTCGCGGCCGATACGCCAGTTCAGGAATTCGCGCTGGACGCGGTCGGCCGACTGACCGGCGGCTTCCATCTGGAAAAGTGCCTGCACGGCATAGATCCGGGCGGCCGAGGCGCGGGCCTGCCGTTCTTGCCTGTTGCCGTGCGATTTGTTGCTCGTCCCGCTCATGCGCTGCCCGGCCCGTCGATTTCACCTGCCAGTCGGATAACGTCGCGGGGCGTCGCCGCTGCCTTGTCCCGCGGCGTCTGACCTTCCCAGCCGCGCTTGAGCGCGATCAGGTGCAGCGCCGCTGCCGCCGCACCGCCACCCTTGTTCTGGTCGTCCGGGTTTGCGCGGACCTCGGCCTGAGCAAAATTTTCGACTGTCAGGATGCCGTTGCCGATGCAATGGCCCTGCAACCCCAGCAGCGTCAGCCCGCGCGAGCTGTCGTTGCAGACGGTGTCGTAATGCGTCGTCTCACCCCGGATCACGCAGCCAAGTGCGACATAGCCGTCATAGAGGTTGCGGCTGGCGGCAAGCGCGATGGCAGTGGGAATTTCCAGCGCCCCGGGCACCTCGACCAGATCGACGGCAGCGCCGGCCGATTCGGCGACGCCACGCGCGCCGGCGATCAGCGCATCCGCGATCTGGCGGTAATAAGGCGCGACCACGATCAGCAGGCGCACACTGCCCTCGATCCGGGGCAGCGGCAGTTGGTAATGTTCAATGCTGGCGGCCATGACTTACTCTTCGGGAATTGGACGGGTGGAATGGATGGAAAGTCCGTAGGCGTCAAGCCCGATAGCCCTGACAGGGGCCGAATTGGTCAGCACCACCAGTTCTGACAGGCCAAGCGCAGACAGAATCTGCGCCCCAAGCCCGTATTGGCGCAGCACGTGCGAGGAAACCTCGTCCTGACGCGGCAAGCGCGGCTCAAGGTCGCGGAACAGCACCACGACGCCCCTGCCCTCTTCGGCAATGATACGCATGGCGGCGCCCAGCGTGCCCGCATTCTCGCGCCCGATTCCCAGAACATCATGCAGCGGGTCCAGCACATGCATGCGGACCGGAACCGGACCGGGTTCGCTCAGGTCGCCCTTTGTCAGCACGATATGCTCCGCGCCAGAGATCTCATCCGCAAAGATGCGCATCATCCATTCGCCGCCATGGACGGATTGCACCGCGCGCTGGCCGCGTTCGGCAATCAGGTTGTCGTGGCGGCGGCGGTAGGCGATCAGGTCGCTGATCGTGCCGATCTTCAGCCCGTGCTTCTGGGCAAAGCCGATAAGGTCCGGCAGCCGTGCCATGGTGCCGTCCTCGTTCATGATCTCGCAGATCACGCCCGAAGGGTTCAGCCCGGCCAGCCGCGAGATATCAACTGCGGCCTCGGTATGGCCTGCACGGACCAGAACACCACCGTCGCGGGCGCGCAGCGGAAAGACATGGCCGGGGGTTGCGATATCAGTCGGTCCCTTGCTGGGATCTATGGCCACCGCCACCGTATGGGCGCGGTCATGGGCCGAGATGCCGGTCGTCACGCCCTCGCGCGCTTCGATCGACATGGTAAAGGCGGTCTCGTGCCGGCTGGAGTTCTTGGGGCTCATCAGTGTCAGCCCCAATGCGTCGATGCGCCCGGCGGTCAGTGCCAGACAGATCAGGCCGCGGCCATGTGTGGCCATGAAGTTGATCGCCTCGGGCGTGGCCATCTGGGCGGGGATGATCAGGTCGCCCTCGTTCTCGCGGTCCTCGTGATCGACCAGGATGAACATGCGGCCGTTGCGGGCCTCATTGATGATCTCTTCGGTGGGAGAGATCGCATCGGACCAGTCGATCTCGACCGGGCCAGGCTTGTCATATTGCATCCGCCGCTCCTGCAAAGAACTTCTGGCCGGTGACGAAAGCCGCCAGCCCTCCTGCCATCATGATTTCGCGCTCATGGTCGGTCTCTCCGATCATCAGCACCGCGTCGCCCGGCAGGCCCTGCGCGCGCAGCCAATCCTTCATCCGCTCGCGCATGGCTGACCAGCTTGCGCCAAATTGCGGCAGCGCCAGTGCCGAGACTGCGCCGATCTGCTTGGCAACCGGCTGAGGCGCCAGGCCCGGCCCGTATCCCAGATGTGCGGCGGCGGCGCTTTCGCAGATGCGCTGGCGCTTGGCCGGGAGAACCGGGCGGTCGCTGCGAAACGCCCCCAGCGCATTCGTCGAATAAAGAAAGGCCACCAGATCGCGGCCTGTCGTTGCCCGGACGCCCGCATAGGTGCGGTAGTCAAGCCCCAGCTCTTTGGCCCGGCGCAGTTGCAGGCGCACCACTTCGACCGGCAGGCGCGCGCCCAAAAGCTCGCGCCGTGCCACGCTCCAGCAATGGGCACGAAAGCCGCTGCCAGAGCCGGGGCCGCGATTGTGGCCGATGCCTGCCATCAGCCCGCCTCGGCCAGCCGCGCCACATAGCGCGCCAGAGTGTCGATTTCGAGGTTCACCTGATCGCCGACTTTTGCCGTGCCCCAGGTCGTCACCGCCTGAGTATGGGGGATAAGGTTGATGCCGAAAAGTTCGCCTTCGACCTCATTGACGGTCAAAGATGTGCCGTTCAGCGCCACTGACCCCTTGGGAGCAATGAAACGCGCCAGCTCTTTCGGGGCGCGCAGGGTGATGCGGGTGCTGTCGCCCTCGGTGCGCATCTCTTCGATCAATGCGACGCCGTCGACATGGCCCGAGACGATATGCCCGCCAAGTTCATCCCCGACCCGCAGCGCACGTTCAAGGTTCAGCCGCTTGCCGCGCGCCCAGCCGTTCGCGCCGATATTGGTCTTTGAGATCGTCTCGGCCGAGATATCGACGTCAAACCAGTCCGCACCCTTTTCGATCACGGTCAGGCAGATGCCGTCGCAGGCAATCGAGGCCCCCAGATCGACCCCCGACATATCGTAACGGCACGAGATCCGCGCCCGCATGTCACCGCGCATCTCGACGCTGGAAACCTCGCCGATATCGGTGATGATGCCGGTAAACATGCGCATACCCCTTTTGCTTTTCAGGCTGAGAACTAGAACTTCGGGGGCGCTACTGCAAGCAAACGTGAAGCTGTGGCGCAACGTTCATCAGTTAATAAATCGTAAAAACCCGTGACAGGCTGTGAAAATTGGGGCAATCAGGTGTAGACATGACTTCGGTGGCCGGACGCTGCCTGTAGCGAATAGCCATGACGCCGGTGGCAGGGCGCCGCCTGTAGCGAAACGCCCGCTCAATTTTGCTCATCACTGACGCCAGATCCACCGAATGCTGAAAGCCAAGACGGAAACGCCTTCATCCGATCCCGCACCATTGGTGCCGGAGATCCAGAACCACCCCCGACGCAAAGCCGGTGGCGCGGTGCGCGCGGCCACGGCTGCGCTGTCGGTGGTGGGTGCCAGTGCGGCTTTACCTGCCACCAAGCGGGTCTTTCTGATGCTTCAGGGGCCGCATGGCCCGTTCTTTGATCGGGTGGGCCTGCTGCTGCGCGCTACCGGGGCGCAGGTCTGGCGCGTGGGCTTTAACGCAGGCGATGAGTTCTTTTGGTCGGACAAGCCGCGGTTCATCCGTCATGCCTCAGGTCCCGAGGACTGGCCCGAGCATCTGGAACAGATCATCACCGAGAAGGGCGTGACCGACATCGTGCTTTATGGCGATGTCCGTCCGATCCATGCCGTTGCGCGCGAGGCTGCGCAGCGCCACGATCTGGTGCTGCATGTTTTCGAAGAAGGTTATCTGCGCCCGTTCTGGATCACCTATGAACGCGGCGGCTCGAACGGGCATTCGGCGCTGATGCGCATCCCCGTGCGCGAGATGCGCAATGCTCTGCGCAATCGCATGAATGAGATGAACCGCCCTCCGGCGCGCTGGGGCGATATGCGTCAGCACAAATTCTATGGCGCGCTTTACCATTTCCTCGTGCTGGCGGCGAACCGGCGTTATCCCGGTTATCGCACCCATCGCCAGATCGGCGTGTTCCAGGAGTTCCGGCTGAACCTGCGCCGCTTTCTGCTGACGCCCTTTGACACATTGGCGCAGATGCGCGAGACGCGCTCAGTTCGTCGCGGCGGCTTTCCTTATGTTCTGGTGCTCATGCAGCTTGAGCATGATTCGAACTTTGTCGCTCATTCGCCCTATCAGCGGATGTCGGAGTTTACCGATGAGGTGCTGACGGAATTCGCCCGCTCGGCCCCGCGCCATCATCACATCGTCTTCAAGGCGCATCCGCTTGAAGATGGGCGCGGCGGCGTCCGCCGGGCGATCCTGGACAGGGCGCGGATGCTGGGAATCGAAGAGCGGGTCCATTTTGTGCGGGGCGGCAAGCTTGCGCGCCTGCTTAATCAGGCGCGGGCAGCGGTGACCGTGAACTCGACCGCGGCGCAGCAGGCCCTGTGGCGCGGTCTGCCGGTCAAGGCGATGGGACAGGCGGTCTTTGGCAAGCCGGGTCTTGTTTCGGACCAGAGCCTTGCCGAGTTCCTTAGCGATCCGCGCCCGCCGCATGCCCTTTCCTATCGTCGTTATCGCGACTTTCTGCTGGAAAGCAGCCAGGTGCCCGGCGGGTTCTATGCCTCGCATTCGCGGGCTCATGCGCTGCGGCTGGTCGTTGATATGATGTTGGCGCCCGAGGATCCTTATCAGGCACTTTTTGCCGGCCGGGGCAAATATCGGCAACAAATGGGCGTTAGCGACGACTAGGTTGCCAAGAATTATGGAAAACCCGGACATGCTGCGCTAACGTGCGGCAAAACAAGCATTGCGATCCGGGAATCGCGCGAGAGGACAGGAGTAACAGTTTGACGCAAGCAGGTTTTTCGCGCTTTCGATCCGGCGCGCTCGGTGGCCGGAGACAGTCCCTTGCCGCCCGCATGGCTCAGGTTGCCCTGGTGGGGGCACTGCTTCTGGTCTCGGCCTGTGGACTGCCCCGCTCAGGCCCGACTAAAGGCCAGATCCTTTCGGGTTCGGTGGAAAAAGGCGGCAGCACCCATATCGTTAATGTTGATAACCGAGTGAACCGCGCTGCGAACTTTACCCCCGCCTATGGTTTCTCGGCCGATTTCCGCGCCGCCGGCACCGTCGGTGCCGATGAAATCCGCCCCGGCGACGTGCTGGGCCTGTCGATCTGGGAAAACGTCGATGACGGGCTGCTGGCCTCGATGGGACAAAGCTCGACCCAGCTGACCGAACTTCAGGTGGACAGCCAGGGCTATATCTTTGTGCCCTATGCGGGCCGGGTTCGTGCCGCTGGTAACAGCCCCGAGGAGCTGCGTCGCCTTATCACGCAAAAGCTGGAAACCCAGACCCCCGACCCGCAGGTTATGGTAACCCGCGTGGCCGGCGACGGCGCGACCGTCTCGGTCATGGGCAAGGTGAACGCGCAAGGCGTCTATCCGATCGAGCGTCCGACCCGTACCCTGTCTTCGATGCTGTCGCGGGCTGGCGGTGTCGCGATCGAGCCGGAAATTGCCGTGGTAACCGTCAAACGTGGCAACTCCAGCGGCAAGGTCTGGCTGCGCGATCTGTATTCAAACGCCCGCAACGATATCGCGCTGCGCCCCGGCGACGTGATCCTGGTCGAAGAGGACCAGCGCAGCTTTACCGCGCTTGGGGCGCTTGGCGGCCAGACCAAGGTGCCGCTTGGCAATGAACAGATCAGCGCGATCGAAGCGGTGGCCATGGTCGGCGGTCTTAGCACCCAGCTTGCCGATCCCAAGGGCGTGTTCATCCTGCGCGATGAGCCGCAATCGGTGGCGCGCGCCGTGCTGGGCCGCAACGACATCTATGGCACCCAGCGATTCGCCTATGTTCTGGACCTGACCAAGCCGGACGGCATGTTCCTGGCCCGTGACTTTGTCATCCGCGATGGCGATACTGTCTATGTGACTGAGGCCCCGTTCGTCCAATGGCGCAAGACCCTGCAATCGATCCTTGGCACTGCGACCGAGGTCGGCAGCGTCGACAACG
The DNA here is from genome assembly GCF_009301415.1 of Paracoccus kondratievae. Lineage (GTDB taxonomy): Bacteria > Pseudomonadota > Alphaproteobacteria > Rhodobacterales > Rhodobacteraceae > Paracoccus > Paracoccus kondratievae. The sequence goes on from NZ_CP045073.1 coordinate 16,373, forward strand.
CCTTCAACTAAGTCGAATGGTGCAGACTGATAAAGCCGCCGGGGGATCTCGGCGGCTTTTCATATGTAACGGCGGTTTTCTTACCCGCCCGCGACTTCGTCGTATTCTTGCCCTTGCCGGATGGTCGGTGCGGGTCGGGGTGCCGGGACGCAGTGATTACGTAGGCATCTGGGGCGACAGTCCGACTGCATGGCGCGGCAAGGCGCTGGCCGGTCGGACTGGTGCCCGGCTGGTGCGCGTCGAAGACGCGTTCCTTCGCTCAGTCCTGCCCGGGCGGGCGCGGGGCACAGTGGCGCGGCGCGGCCCCGTTGGTCTGATGATCGACCCTATCGGGCTGCATTTTGATCCCCGTGCGCCGTCGCTTATCGAAACTCTGGTCCATGCGCCTGAAACGCAGGCGCAGCTTGATCGCGCCCGTCAGGGGATCGAGCGGCTGATTGCGGCTGATCTGTCGAAATACAATGCCCATCTGCCCGCTGTTGCGCCGCCGAACCCCGGCTATGTTCTGGTGATCGACCAGACGCGCGGCGATGCCTCACTGATGGGGGCGACGCGGGATGATTTCCTGCGGATGCTTCAGGCGGCGCGGGATGAAAATCCAGGCCAGCCTGTCGTCATTCGTAGCCACCCCGAGACAGCGCGGGGTCTGCGTCCCGGCCACTTCACCCCGCAGGACCTGCGTCCGGGGGATGAGTTCTGCGATAGCCCGGTCTCTCCCTGGGCGCTATTGTGCGGTGCGGCGGGGGTTTATGTCCTGTCTTCGCAGCTGGGGTATGAAGCTATGCTTGCCGGTCACCGGCCGCGGGTCTTTGGCCAGCCGTTCTATGCCGGTTGGGGCTTGTCCGAGGATCAGCATCCCGTCCCGCGCCGCCGCCCTGCCTGTATCGAACAGCTCTTTGCCGCCAGTCATCTGCTTGCCCCGGTCTGGTATGATCCCTGCCGGGACCGGCTGACCGATTTTGAGGGCGCGATGGACCAGATCGAGGCCGAGGCCCGGGCATGGCGTCAGGATCATGACGGGCATCTGGCCTATGGTATGCGGCTGTGGAAGCGGCCCTTTATGGCGCGCTTTTTTGGCAGCGGCCGGGGGGTGCGGTTCAGCGACAAGCCGGGGCCACAGGTCACCATGGCCTGGGCCAATCGCGCGGACGAGACACCCGGCGCGCTGCGGGTCGAGGATGGGTTTCTGCGCTCGCGCGGTTTGGGTGCGGCGCTGGTTCCGCCGCTGTCGCTGGTCGCTGACGATCTTGGCATCTATTACGATCCCAGCCGCGAAAGCCGGTTTGAGCGGCTGATGGCCCAGCCCCTGCCCCCCGGTGGGCGCGAGCGGGCGTCGCGACTGGCGCGGCAGCTGACCAGGGCCGGGATCACCAAATACAATCTGACCGGACAGCTGCCTGATCTGCCCCCCGGACGCCGCATCCTTGTGCCCGGACAGGTCGAGGATGACGCCTCGATCCGTCTCGGCGCGGGCGAGGTGCGCAGCAATCTTGCCCTGCTGCAACGGGTGCGTGCCGAAAACCCCGATGCCGTGCTGATCTATAAGCCCCATCCCGATGTCGAGGCTGGCCTGCGCCCCGGGCTGATCCCCGCGGCTGCGCTTGATGCGTTAGCCGATGTCGTTGCCCACGGTGCTCCGGCGGATGCGCTGCTGGGCAAGGTTGATGAGGTCTGGACCATGACCTCAACCCTTGGATTCGAGGCACTGTTGCGCGGCGTTCCGGTCACGACGCTGGGCGCACCCTTCTATGCAGGCTGGGGTCTGACCCGCGATCTGGGGCCGGTTCCCGCCCGCCGGCAGGTGCGGGCCGATCTTGAGCAACTGATCTATTGCGCGCTGATCGCCTATCCGCGCTATTTCGACCCGGTCAGCCGCCTGCCCTGCCCGCCCGAAGTCGCGGTTGAGCGGCTTTCGGACCCGACATTCGTATCGGGCGGTCCAGCCTTGCGCTGGCTTGCCAAGGCGCAGGGTGTACTTTCCAGCTATGCCTGGTTGTGGCGGCGCTAGTCGCGCAGCCAGCGATGCATAAGATCAGGGCCGATGCGCCGGGTCTCAGCCAGGTGAAAGCGTGGGGCATCGGCCAGATGATCCAGCGCAAGGGCTCCGATCCCGCTGCGTGCATCACCGCCCAGAACGACCCCGGCGCTATAACCGATCAGCTGATCAACCAGTCCGGCGCGCAGCAGGCTGGCGGCCAGCACCCCGCCCCCCTCGCAAAAGATCCGCGTCAGGCCACGGGCTCCAAGCTCGGCCATAAAGCCCTCAGGTGCGCCCGAAACCTGCCATAGCGGCCCATGTTCGGCCCCCTCTGGCGGCAGTTCGGGCAAGGGGCGAGACGAGACGACGACCCGCACCGGCTGGCGCACCGCGCCAAAGCCGCGCACGTTCAGACCGGGCCGGTCAGTGCGGACGGTTTCGCCCCCGACCATCACCGCGTCATGCGCAAGACGCAGCGCATGGACATGGCGACGTGAATCGGGACCGGTGATCCATTGGCTTTCACCCGAGGCGGTGGCGATGCGGCCATCGAAACTGACGGCCAGTTTCAGGGTCAGCATGGGCCGGCCAAGCTGGATGCGGTTTAGAAACCCCCGCTGCAACTCGCGGGCCTCGGCCTCGCACACATCTTCGGTCACAGTGATGCCCGCCTCACGCAGCATGGCATGGCCGCGCCCGGCGACGCGTGGATCTGGGTCTGTCAGCGCCGAGACGACGCGGCTTACCCCTGCCCGGATCAGCGCCTCGGCACAAGGAGGGGTTTTGCCGTGATGGGCGCAGGGCTCAAGCGTGACATAGGCCGTGGCACCACGCGCGGCCTCGCCCGCCTGCATCAGCGCCCTGACTTCGGCATGGGGGCGCCCGCCGGGCTGAGTCCAGCCGCGCCCGACGATGACACCGTCGCGCACCAGCACGCAGCCGACAGCAGGATTAGGCCAGACATTGCCAAGCCCGCGCCGCGCCAGCGCCAGCGCGTGCCGCATGTGGCGCAGGTCGTTCACTCTTCGACCGCTTGCGGCCGCAATTCGGACACGAATTTGTCGAAATCGTCCGCTGCCTGGAAGTTTTTGTAAACGCTGGCGAAACGGACATAGGCGACGGTGTCGATCCGGGCCAGAGTCTCCATCACGATCTCGCCTATGACCTTCGAGGGAATGTCGGTGTCGCCAAGGCTTTCCAGCCGTCGCACGATGCCTGAAATCATCTGGTCGATACGCTCCGGCTCAATCGGGCGTTTCTGCATGGCGATGCGGATCGAACGCTCAAGCTTGCTGCGGTCGAAATCCTCGCGCCGGCCGTTTGATTTGACGACCACCAGATCGCGCAGCTGCACCCGTTCATAGGTGGTAAACCGCCCGCCGCAGGCCGGACAAAAGCGGCGGCGGCGGATGGCCACGTTGTCTTCGGCAGGACGCGAATCCTTGACCTGCGTATCGACATTTCCACAGAAAGGACAGCGCATCCCTTGTTCCCCCAAAGCCCCGGACCCCAGTCAGTATAGGCAAGCCCAAACCGCTTGGGTAGCCCATTGATCATCATACCAGATAGGGGATGGATCTGTGGCTGGTTGACGCTGCGGCAATCGGGTCTGGCCCGGGAGCGGGACGGGAATTTGCGCTGATATCTCGACAGGCTTGCGGGCGCGTGCAACATTTCCCCCACTATCGGCCGCCAGAAGGGGGCCGATCAATGCGGAGGAACCCAATGAAAAAAACCAACCAGATCGACCGGCGCGCCTTTCTGACCCGCGCCACGGTTGGCGGTACAGTGGCAGCGACCGGGGCCGCTTTGGCTGCGCCCGCCATCGCGCAGGAAATGCCCGAGGTGAAATGGCGTCTGACCTCGGCCTTTCCCAAGTCGCTGGACACGATCTATGGCGGCGCCGAAGTGCTGTCGAAATATCTGTCCGAGGCGACGGGCGGCAAATTCCAGCTGCAGGTCTTTGCGGGTGGCGAGATCGTCCCGGGCCTTCAGGCACAGGATGCTGTGACCGACGGCACGGTCGAGGCCTGCCATTCGGTCGGCTATTACAGCTGGGGCAAGGACCCGACCTTTGCGCTGGGATCTGCGGTGCCTTTCGCGCTGTCGGCGCGGGCGATGAACGCCTGGCAATACCACGGCGGTGGCATTGATCTTTATAATGAATTCCTTGCCACGCATAATATTTTCGGCCTGCCGGGCGGCAACACCGGCGCGCAGATGGGCGGCTGGTTCCGCAAAGAAATCGCCTCGGTGGACGATCTCAAGGGGCTCAAGATCCGGGTCGGCGGCTTTGCCGGCAAGGTGCTTGAGCGGCTGGGTGCCGTGCCTCAGCAGATCGCTGGCGGCGACATTTACCCGGCGCTGGAAAAGGGCACCATCGACGCCTCGGAATGGGTCGGCCCCTATGACGACCTCAAGCTCGGCTTCTATAAGGTCGCGCCCTATTACTACTACCCCGGCTGGTGGGAAGGCGGCCCGACCGTCCATTTCTTCTTCAGCAAAGAGAAATACGAATCGCTGCCCGACAACTACAAGTCGCTGCTGCGTACGGCATGTCAGGCGGTCGATGCCGACATGCTGCAAAAATACGACCACCTGAACCCTGTTGCGCTAAAAGAACTGGTCGCTTCGGGTGCTCAGCTGCGTTCGTTCAGCGCCGAGATTCTGGACGCCTGCTATAAGGCCGCGAACGAAGTCTATGCCGAGCTTGAGGCATCGAACGCGCCGTTCAAGAAAATCTGGGATTCGCTCAAGGTCGCCCGCGCGGACTGGTACCTGTATAACCAGACCTCGGAATATACCTACGACACCTTCATGATGATCCAGCAGCGTAACGGCACGCTCTGAGCCATCTTCAGACCGACAAGATGGGCCGCTGCGAGTATATCGCGGCGGCCCTTTTCTGTGGCGGCGTTCATGAAAAAGGCGGCCCGGAGGCCGCCTTTGCTATCAGTTGCCCTAAGGCTGCGCTGGTGCGGTCAGACCGGGTGGCGGGCCCGACAGCGGCCCACCCAGCCCGTCCGCCGGCGCAGCGGGGGCGGCAGCTTCGGGCGCAGGCGTTTCGGGTGCAGGGCTGGTGCTCGCGCCGAAATCCGGTGCCCCGCCAAGACCGCCCAGCCCATCCAGCGAGGGGGCTGCGGGCGCGGTCGTGCCTTGCTGGCCAAAGGGATCTCCTCCCCCAAGCCCGCCAAAGCCGCCAAGGCCCCCCAACTCGCCGCCGCCCGAGGGGATCTCGATACGGACGTTCGAGGTGTCGATCGGCGCGCCTTTGTAATGCATGACCAGCCCGGGGAAGATCATCACGATCGCCACCATGACCAGCTGGATACAGACATAGGGCACCGCGCCCCAATAGATCTGCCCGGTGGTCACTGGCTGCATCGTCCGCCCCGTCACCTTGTCCTGATAGGGTGCCCGCGGTGCGACCGATCGCAGGAAGAACAGCGCAAAGCCAAAGGGTGGATGCATAAAGCTGGTCTGCATGTTCACGCCCAGCAGGACGCCGAACCAGATCAGGTCGATGCCCATGGCCTCGGCCGCGGGGGCAAGCAGCGGGACGATGATGAAGGCCAGTTCGAAGAAGTCCAGAAAGAACGCCAGCAGAAAGACCAGCAGCGACACCGCGATCAGGAAGCCATATTCGCCCCCGGGCAGCGAGGTCAGCAGATGTTCGACCCACAGATGCCCGTTCACGCCATAGAAGGTCAGCGAGAACACCCGCGCCCCGATCAGGATGAACATGACAAAAGCCGACAACCGCGTCGTGGCCAGCAGCGCCTGTCGGATCACGTCATAGTTCAGCCGGTTCTTGATTCCTGCAAGGAACAGTGCGCCGACCGCGCCCATCGCACCCCCTTCAGAGGGCGTGGCGATGCCCAGAAAGATCGTGCCCAGCACCAGAAAGATCAGTGCCATTGGCGGGATCAGCACGATGATGACCTGTTGCGCAAGGCGCGACATCAGGTTGGTGTTCATCGCCCGGTCCAAAAGCGCCAGCACATAGATCACGATCACCGCCAGAGCCGGAGCCAGGATGTCGGCATCGCGTCCCTGCGTCGGGTAAAGCCAGCGGAATGCAAGCCACGCCATCCCAAGCGTCAGTGCCAGCGCCACCAGCAGCGAGGTAACGCCCGAGCCAAGCGTCCGCGCCTCTTTCGGCAGGGCCGGCAGGCTGTTCGGGCGGATGATCGACATGACAAAGATGTAAAGGATGTAGATCCCGGTCAGCACCAGACCGGGGATCAGCGCGCCCTTGTACATGTCACCGACCGACCGGCCAAGCTGGTCGGCAAGCACGATCAGCACCAGCGACGGCGGGATGATCTGCGCCAGCGTACCGGCTGCGGCGATGGTGCCGGCAGAGATGCTGCGATCATAGCCATAGCGCAGCATGATCGGCAGCGAGATCAGCCCCATGGCAATGACCGATGCAGCAACAACCCCGGTCGTCGCAGCAAGAAGCGCGCCGACAATGATGACCGCATAGGCCAGACCACCCCGGATCGGACCGAAAAGCTGACCGATGGTGTCAAGCAGGTCTTCGGCCATGCCGGATTTCTCCAGCACGATGCCCATGAAGGTAAAGAATGGAATGGCAAGCAATGTCTCGTTTGACAGTACCCCCCATAACCTTTCTGGCATGGCGTTCAGCAGGGGCCAGCTAAGGTTGATACTACCGCCCGACAGCGGAGCGAGCTCGACCCCGATGACAAAGAACAGCAGCCCGTTTGCCGCCAGCGCGAACGCGACCGGATAGCCAAAGAGCAGAAAGAGCACCAGCGAGGCGAACATGATCGGCGCCATGTTCTGCGCGATGAAGACCATCATTTGCGGCTGTCTCCGTCCTCGGTGTCCTGTTCCAGTACGGCCTGCATCTCGCGCGCCATCATCTCGCTTTCCACGGCCGCGGCCTCATGGGCCGAGACGAAGGGGGTGGGGTCTTCGATGACGCCACGCATGACGGCGATCTTTTTGATGATCTCGGAAATGCCCTGAAAGAACAGCATGATAAAGGCGATGAGCAACATCATCTTGGCAGGCCACAGCACCAGCCCCCCAGCGTTGTTCGAGACCTCGCCCCGCGCATAAGAGCGCATCACCCAAGGGTAGAGATACCAGATCATCAGCGTGACAAAGGGCATCAGAAACAGGACATGCCCGATCAGGTCGATCCAGTGCTGACGGCGTCGGCTCCACATCCCGTAGATGATGTCGATGCGGATATGCTCGTTCTCTTTGAGCGTATACGCCGCCGCGCCAAGGAACGCGGCCCCAAAGAGGTACCATTGCAGTTCAAGCCAGGCGTTGGACGAGGTGTTCAGCACCTTGCGGACGACAGCATTCCCGGCGCTGACCAGAACGGCGACCAGGATCATCCAGCTCATGCCGCGGCCGATGATCGAGTTGATGCGGTCTATGCCGCGCGACAGGCCCAGCAGGGCACCCATATGAAAACCTCCCTCGTTCAATGGCAGCCCATGCGTGACGGGCCCCGGATTGTCCCTGACTTTCTCATGTGGCGGTCTGGTATGAGTGAACCGCAGGAATGCGTCAAGAAAAAGGCGACGCGCGGGGGTTCAGGCCAGCGCAACCATTGCGACAAGGCCCGCCGCCTCACCGATCTGCTGCATTGCGCCCAGGACGTCGCCGGTCTGGCCGCCAAGTCTGCGCATCGCCCATCGCGCAAGCCACAGCTGCGCCAGCGCAACCGCCGCGATCAGGACAAGCCAGGCGGGCACCGGACTGGGCAAGGCAAGCGCGGGCAGGATGAGCGACGCACCGCCAAGGATCATCGCCGCCCGGATTGTCCCTTTCCCGGGCCGTCCTGCGGCATGGCCCAACCCATCAAGGCGCGCGGCAGGCATCAGCCCCAGCCCCGCGGCCATCCCGGCGCGGGATGCTGCGCCCAGCCCGACCACCGCCGCTGCCGCGGTCCATGGTTCGGGCATGAGCGCTGCGATGGCAAAGACGCGCAGCCCGACGGTTACGATCAGCGCCAGCACGCCATAGCTGCCAACACGGGAATCGCGCATGATTTCAAGCCGTCTTTCCCGGTCTGCGCCCCCGCTGCCATCCGCGCAATCGGCCAGGCCGTCTTCGTGCAACCCTCCGGTTACAAGCATGACCGTGCCGATGGCAAGCAGCGCGGCGATACCCCCCGGCAGCCCGGCAAGTGCCGCCAGGCCCAGCACGGCCGCCGCGATCAGGCCGACCACCAGCCCGACCAGCGGAAATGCCCAGGCGGCCTGGGCAAGTGTCGGAGGCGCGGCAGGCAGAAACCGTCCCACCGGCAGGCGGGTCAGCCAGACAAGCGCCAGCGCCGCCTCGGTCAGGCGCCTAGCCAATCCCGGCCTCGGCGAAAGTGGCCATACCGTTGTGGCATTCCAGCGCCGCGCGCAGAACCATCAGCGCCACGGCTGCGCCCGACCCCTCGCCCAGCCGCATGTCGAGCGTCACCACCGGCTTTTTGCCAAGGACGGCGATCAGCCGGCGATGCCCCGGCTCGGCGCTTTCATGGCCGATCAGGCAGTGATCCAGCGCATTGCGGTCGTTCACCATCAGGACCCCGGCAGCCGCCGAGCAGATAAAGCCGTCAAGGATCACCGGAATGCCCAGTTCGCGCGCCCGAATCACCGCGCCGCATATTGCCGCCTGTTCGCGCCCGCCATATGAGCCAAGGATCGAGGCCGAGGTTGCCGCGCCCTTGTGACGTTTCAGCCCGGTCTCGACAGCCCGCAGCTTGTTGGCCATGACCCCGTCGTCGGCACCGGTGCCCGGGCCGACCCAATCCTCGGCCGTGCCACCAAAGGTTGCTGCTGCCAGCGCCGCCGCGACGGTCGAATTGCCGATCCCCATTTCGCCAAGCAGGATGACATCGGCTTCGGGGTCAATGGCGTTCTTGCCGGTCTGGATGGCGGTGATCAGATCCTCGGTCTCCATCGCCATGCCTTGAGTGAAATCAGCGGTGGGACGGTCAAGCTCCAGCGCGATCACCTGCAGATCGGCGCCCGCCAACCGGCAAAGCTGGTTGATCGCCGCGCCGCCGTTGCGGAAATTCCCGACCATCTGGGCGGTGACCTCGACCGGGAAAGGGTTCACGCCCTGATTGGTCACACCATGATTGCCGGCAAAGACCAGTGCCTGCGCGCGGTCGATCACAGGCCGATCCGTGCCCTGCCAGCCTGCCATGAAGACCGCCAGCTCTTCTAACCGGCCCAGCGATCCCGGCGGCTTGGTCAGCTGATCCTGACGGTCACGGGCGGCGGCGGCGGCGGTCTCGTCGAACTGTTTCACTATATCCCTCATTGCGATTTCAGGCACAGCGGCAGGCCGCTGACGGCCATCCAGACTTCGTCCGCAACGCGCGCGATTGCCTGATTCATCCAGCCATGCTCATCCCGGAAGCGGCGGGCAAGCGGATTTTCGGGCACGATGCCAAGGCCCAGCTCATTTGTCACCAGCACCACCGGGCTGTGCTGGGCGCCAAGCGTCTGACAAAGCGCGCTTACATGTGGGCCGGGATCACCCTCGGCCATCATGTTCGACAGCCACAGCGTCAGGCAATCGACCAGCCGCACCCCCTGCCCGTCGGTACGCGCAAGCGCACCGGCAAGGTCGCGCGGCTCTTCGACCGTTTGCCAGCCGGGACCACGCTGGTCGCGGTGACGGGCGATACGGTCGGTCATCTCGTCATCCCATGCCTCGGCTGTGGCGATATAGATCCGCGGGCCGGGCTGGCGGGCGGCAAGGGATTCGGCCAGCGCCGACTTTCCCGACCGGGCACCGCCCGTAACCATGGTGATGCGTGTATCAGAACTCATGCCCTTGTTGTTTCACATGGCCTGACGTTGCGAAAGCCGGAAATCGCTCTTGCTGTCTTACAGCTTTTGGGCACTATTTCTCTAATCATCACGGCCGAGCCGGCAAGCAGCCGCGCCGCAAGATATCAGAGAGGTGCCCTATGACCCGTCTGTTCCTCACTACCGCACTGGTTGCAGGGCTTGCCCTGCCCGCTTTTGCCGTCCAGCCCGCCGAAGGTGAAAAGCTGGCCGAGAATCAGAGCTATACCTTCTGGCTGCTGGACGCGATCAAGACGACCGACCCGCAGAAGAACACCGATGTCGAAGGTTCGGATGTCCTGCGTCAGCTGTTCGAGGGGCTGATGAACGAGGACGGCCATGGCGCCCCTGTACCCGGTGTGGCGACGGGTTTTGATCTGTCCGAGGACAAGCTGACCTATACGTTCCACCTGCGCCCCGAGGCGAAATGGTCAAACGGCGATCCGGTCACGGCGCATGATTTCGTCTATGCCTGGCGGCGGCTGGCCGATCCGGCGACCGCAGCGGAATACGCGTGGTACATGGAGCTGATGAACGTCGAAAATGCCACCGCCATCGTCAAGGGCGAGAAAAAGCCCGACGAACTGGGCGTCAAGGCCGCCGATGACCACACGCTTGAGGTGCGGCTGACCACCCCCACCCCCTATTTTCCGAAAATGGTCACGCATCCCTCGACCTTCCCGGTCAACCAGAAGGTGGTCGAGGCCGGGGGCGACAACTGGACGCAGCCGGGCAAGCTGGTCGGCAACGGCGCTTTCGTGCTGAAAAGCCATGACCTCGGCGTGCAGATCAGCATGGACAAGAACCCCGAATACTGGGACGCCGCCAATGTCGTCATGGAGCATATCAAGGGCCTGACGGTGAATGACAACAACGTAGCACTGACCCGCTATCAGGCGGGTGAGCTGGACCGGGTGCAGATCCCTGCCGGTCAGTATCCCCGGCTTAAGGAACAGTTCCCCGATCAGGCGACCTCGATCCCGTTTTCCTGCACCTACGGCTATCTGATGAATGTGGGCGAGAAAGGCCCCGAGGCGCTCAAGGACGCGCGGGTGCGCAAGGCGCTGAGTTATGCCATGCAGCGTGATGTGGTGGTGAACCAGATCCTGCAGGGCGGCCAGAAGCCCGCCTATAACTGGACCCATTGGGCGATCGAAGGCTTTCAGATGCCGCAGATTGATTACGCCTCGTGGTCGCAGGCCGAGCGGCTGGAAAAGGCCAAGGCGCTGCTTGCCGAGGCGGGCTATGGGCCGGACAAGCCGCTAAAGCTGACACTGCAGTACAACACCGACGAAAGCCACAAGAGGATCGCCGTTGCCGCCCAGCAGTTCTATAAACCGCTTGGCATCGAGCTGACGCTGAACAACGTCGAATGGAAGGTACATACCGACCGGATGCAATCGGGCGATTTCCAGATGGCCCGCTATGCGTGGTGCGCCGATTTCAACGAGGCCTCGACCTTCCTCGACTTTTTCCGTTCGACCGGGATGAACTACGGCGGCTATTCGAACCCCGAGTTCGACAAGGTGATGGATCAGTCCAAGACCTCTGAGGACCCCAACCAGCAATATACCGCGGCCGAGCAGATCCTGGCCGAGGACATGCCGCTGGTCCCGATCTATCACTATGCCAAGGTCGACATGATCCGCGATGACATCAAGGGCCTGCCGACCATGAACGTGATGAACAACTGGTACGCCAGGAACATCTATCGCATCCAGAAATAAGCCATGGAGGCGACCGCCCGCACCCGGCCCTGATCCTGTCCGGCACCTGAATTCGGGAACCTGCACATGTTTGGCTTTATCTTGCGGCGGCTCGCGGTCGCCATCCCGACGCTGCTTTTGCTGATCGTCGTTTCGTTCCTGCTGATGTATGCCGCGCCAGGCGGTCCCTTCACGCAGGAACGCGCCCTGCCGCCGCAAGTGCTGGCCAACCTGAATGCCAAATACGGGCTTGATCAGCCGCTGTGGCGGCAGATCGTGGGCTATGTCTGGGGCATTGTCGCACATTTCGACTTCGGCCCCAGCTTTGTCTATCCCGACCGTTCGGTGAACCAGATCATCGCCGCTGGTTTTCCGGTGACGCTGACCTATGGCGGCATCGCCTTTGCCGTTGCGGTGGCGGTGGGCATCAGCCTTGGCGTGGCGGCGGCGATCCGGCAGAACTCCTGGCTTGATCACCTTGCGGTCGGTATCTCGATCGGCGCGCAGGTGTTGCCGAACTTCGTCATGGCGCCTTTGCTGGTGCTGGTCTTTACGCTGTGGCTTGGCTGGCTGCCGGGCGGAGGCTGGGGCGGTCCCACCTATTGGATCATGCCGGTCGTGGCGCTGTCGACCAGCTTCATGGCCTCTATTGCCCGTATCACCCGCAGTTCGATGCTGGAGGTACTGGGTTCAAACCATATCCGCACCGCGCGTGCCAAGGGCCTGCCCGAACGCGCGGTGATCCTGCGCCATGCGCTCCGCCCCGCGTTGTTGCCGGTCATCAGCTATCTTGGCCCGGCCTTTGTCACCATGATCACCGGTTCGGTGGTGATCGACATGTATTTCTCGACCGGAGGCATCGGCCGCAGCTTTGTCGATTCGGCGCTGAACCGCGACTATGCGGTGATGATGGGAATCACCATTCTTGTCGGTGCGCTGACCATTTTCTTCAGCCTCGTGGTCGATGTGCTTTACGCCTGGATCGACCCCAAGATCCGGTATTGAGCCATGATTGACAGCCAGAAAATGCAGTCACTGGCCACGCGCCTGGCCCAGCCCGAGGTCAAGGGCCGCAGCCCATGGGCTGACGCGCGCCGCCGCTTTCGCCGCAACAAGGCCGCCATGGTCAGCCTGCTGGTGCTGATCCTTGTCGGGCTGTTTGCCCTGTTTGGTAATCATATCGCCGCATGGTCGAACGAAGAGATGGACTTTTCGATCATGGGTCAGGCTGCGCAGCTTGGCGCGCCCAGCCTTGAAAACGGGCATTGGTTCGGCACTGACGATCTGGGCCGCGACCTGTTTGCCCGCACGGTGCAGGGCACGCAGATCAGCCTGATGGTCGGTCTGATCGGTGCGGGGATCGCCGTTCTTGTGGGCACGCTTTATGGCGCGACCGCGGGCTATCTTGGCGGCCGTATCGACGCGGTGATGATGCGTACGGTCGATGTGCTGATGTCCATTCCCTATATGTTCGTGCTGATCCTGCTGCTGGTGATCTTTGGCCGGTCGATGCTGATGCTGTTTCTGGGCATCGGGCTGATCTCATGGCTCGACATGTCGCGGATCGTGCGCGGCCAGACCCTGAGCCTGAAGAACCGAGAGTTCATCGAGGCCGCCCGCGCGACCGGAGTTCCTGCCTGGCGCATCATCCTGCGCCATATCGTGCCGAACCTGATGGGCGTGGTGGCGGTCTATGCGACGCTGCTGGTGCCGCTGATGATCCTGACCGAAAGCTTTATCAGTTTCCTTGGCCTTGGCGTGCAAGAGCCACTGACCTCCTGGGGCGCGCTGATTTCCGAGGGGGCGGGGACGATGAATTACGGCACGCTCTGGCAGCTTGTTTTTCCGCTGTTCTTCTTTTGCGTCACGCTATTTGCCTTTTTCTTTGTCGGGGATGGCTTGCGCGACGCTCTGGACCCGAAGGATCGCTGACATGGCATTGCTGGAAATCCGTGATCTGAAGGTGCGCTTTTCGACCGTCGAGGGCGAGGTTGCCGCCGTCAACGGCATCGACCTTGATCTTGAGCGCGGCGAGGTGCTGGGCATCGTCGGCGAATCCGGCTCGGGCAAATCGCAGCTGGCCTTTTCGGTGATGGGGCTGCTGGCGCGAAACGGGCGTGCCTCGGGTTCTGTGCGGTTCGAAGGGGCCGAGATCCTGAACGCTCCGCCAAAGGTGCTGAACAGCATTCGCGCCCGCCGCATTGCCATGGTGTTTCAGGACCCGATGACAAGCCTGAACCCCTATATGCGTGTCTCGGACCAGATGGCCGAGGTGCTGATGCTGCATAAGGGCATGGGCAAGCGCGAGGCAGTTGCCGAGGCTGCGCGGATGCTGGACGCGGTCCGCATCCCTGACGCGCAAGGCCGCATCAGGCTTTATCCGCATGAGTTCTCGGGCGGGATGCGGCAGCGGGTGATGATCGCGATGGCGCTGCTTTGCCGCCCCGATCTGCTGATCGCGGATGAGCCGACGACGGCGCTGGATGTGACCGTTCAGGCGCAGATCATGGAGCTTTTGGCCGAACTGCGCCGCGAATTCGGCATGGCGATGATCCTGATCACCCATGACCTTGGCGTCGTTGCGGGCGCTTGCGAACGGGTGATGGTCATGTATGGCGGCCGGGTGATGGAGCGAGCGGCGGTCGCGCCGCTATTTGCCGACCCTGCCCATCCCTATACCCGGGGGCTGCTTGCCGCCATCCCGCGCGTTGATCAGCAGGGTGAACAGCTTGCCGCCATCCCCGGCAGCCCGCCGAACATGACCAACCCGCCGCCCGGCTGTCCCTTTGCGCCGCGCTGCGCCTATGTCATGCCAGCCTGCGAGGCCATGCCACCGCTTGAGGCTTTCGCCCCCGGTCGCGAGCGCGCCTGCCACGCAAACCTGGCCGTGCTGCGCAGTACCCCGCATTCCGATCTGTTGCAGGAGGCCAAGCTGTGACCGACCAGCCCTTGCTAGAGGCGCGCGATCTGCGCGTCACGTTCCAGCTTCCCGGACAAGGGGCCCTGCCCTGGGCCAAGCCGCGCCTGCTTCATGCGGTCGGGGGTGTCGATTTCACCCTGATGCCGGGCGAGACTTTGGGGGTTGTCGGCGAATCCGGTTCGGGCAAGTCCACGCTGGCGCGGGCGCTGATCGGTCTTGCCCCGGCAGATGGACAGGCGATCTGGCAGGATGGCACCAATCTGATCGGCCTGTCTCCGCGTCGGATGATGCGCTATCGCAGCCAGATCCAGATGGTATTTCAGGACCCGTTGGCCAGCCTTAACCCGCGCATGACCGTAGGCCAGATCATCGCCGAACCTTTGACCACCCATCACAAGGGCCTTGGCCGTGACGAGGTCCGCCGCCGGGTCAAAGACATGATGGATCGGGTCGGCCTGTTGCCGAACCAGATCAACCGCTATCCGCATGAATTCAGCGGCGGTCAATGTCAGCGCATCGGCATTGCCCGGGCGTTGATCGTGCAGCCGAAACTGGTGATCTGCGATGAACCGGTCTCGGCATTGGATGTCTCGATTCAGGCGCAGGTCATCAACCTGCTGGCCGAGTTGCAGCGCGATCTGGGGCTGGCGCTGATCTTTATCGCGCATGATCTGTCGGTGGTGAAACATATCAGCGACCGGGTTCTGGTGATGTATCTGGGCCGGGTGATGGAGCTTGCCGGCGCAGACCAGCTATATGCCGATCCCCAGCACCCCTATACGCAGGCGCTGTTGTCAGCCGTGCCGATCCCCGACCCGGAGCTTGAGCGGGACAAGCGTATCATCCCGCTTAGCGGAGAGCTGCCCTCGCCCATGAACCCGCCCTCGGGCTGCGTATTCCGCACCCGGTGTCCGCGCGCGCAGGAGCGTTGTGCCCTGGATCGCCCTGATCTTACGGGTGGTGCACATCTGACCGCCTGCCATTATCCCGGCGCGCTTAGTCCCGAAGAGCTGACGGTGAGCATCTGACAAATACAGTCGGAATCAGGTTGCTGCCGGGGTGGCGCCTGGCGCAACATGCCGCCATGAAAAAGGATCCGATTCGCGAAACCACCGATGAGGCCCGCGACCTTGCCCGGCAATTGCTGGCGCAGGCGCGGCATGCCAGCCTTGGTACGATTGACCCTGAAACGGGAGTGCCGCTTGTTACCCGCATCGCCTTGCAGACCGATGCCGATGGTGCGCCGCTTGCGCTTTTGTCCGGGCTTGCGGCGCATACGCGGGCGCTGGCTGCGGATCCGCGTGCCGGTCTGTTGATCGTGGCCGATGTCGCCAAGGGTGATGCCATGACCCACGCGCGACTGTCGATCCTTGGCCGCGCCGTTCCCGCCCCTGCGGATACAGAGCGTCGTGCGCGCTGGCTTACCCGTGACCCCAAGGCCAAGGTCTATTTCGACCTACCAGACTTTCGCTTCTGGCGGATCGAGCCGGTCTCGGGTCTGCTGAATGGCGGGTTTGGTCAGGCTTTCCGCCTGCTGCCATCAGACATGCTGAACCCCCCGGCAGAGTGATCCGCCGGGGAAAGTACGGTGGTCGCGCAGGGTGACGGTCAGTCCGGGTTGTCCATGCGCAGACGCAGGCTGACCGATCCACGGGCCGCTGTGCTCCAATGCAACGCCACCTGCCGGCGGGTCGATCCCAGTGCGGACTGCACCCATGGCATTTCGAAAACAGGCTTGTTCGCGGCATTGGTGATCTGGCTGGTCGCCACGACCGACTGAACGTTGCGCACCCATCCGTTAAAGGGCAACGCCGTATCCACCGTAATCACCCAACGGTTTGAAGCCGTCCCTTGGGTAAAGGCGACATCGACCGGGTTCGCAACATAGGTGTTCACGCCGTTGAACATGTTACCCTGAAACTGGATGTTGCGCATGCGCTGATAGTTAAGGTCGGCGAAACTGGTATCGACGCTGTCGATACGGTTGACCTTATTGTACAGCGACTTGAACACATTGCCCATCACGGCAAGGCCGTGGATGAAATGCCCCGCACCATAAGGTTTGACGACCAGCCAGTTAAAACCCTCGGTCGTGTTCGAGGCAAGAAAGGTGTTGCCGGTTATGGTCAGGCCGCCGAATGAATATTCATCCCCCTCAAACTTCGGACTGGGGTCGTGCTCATTCGTCCACTCGATCGAGCAGTTGTCGATATAGTTGCCGGTCACCGTGGTCTGCGCGTTGGTCTGCGTTAGCACCAGCCCGCCAAAACGCAGGCCGTTCTGGGCGTTGTCACCCTGAAACCAATGGTTGCCCTCGATGATATGGCCGCCCCCGTTCATCACCGCAAAATGCGCAAAGCGAATAAAGCGGCTGTGACGGATCTTGGTGTCGTTGTTGTTGACGTTCAGTGCAATGGTCGAACGGTTCTGCGCCAGATCGCCCATTTCGTTTGACAGAAACTCACAGCGGTCAACCAGCATACCTTGACAGGATGACCCGATCGAGGTGATGCCGCGATCCTTGGGCCGGGTGAAATAGCAGTCGCGGAAACAGTTCAGCGAACCACTTTTTGCTAGCATGACGCCGCTTGCATTTCCGTCGAGCAGGAATTCGATATCGTCGAAATTCAGTCGGCTGAGATGCTCCATATCCGAAAAGTCGAGCGCATAGCGGTAGCGCACAAAGGTATAGTTGCGCGTCCCCGCCCCGCCATAAAGCGGCTGTGAAAGGGTCAGCGTGCCTGCGGCCACGTTCTTGTCCAGCACATAGACCTCGCGCCCGACACCGCTCCCGATGATGCGAGAGCCGATCTCGATATTCGCGACATTGGCGACGGCAGTCAGGTTCAGCGACCGGGCCGGGTTAAAGGTCGCGGTTGAAGTCACCGTCCGGCTGTCCCATGCCGGGCCGGGCACGATGCTGATCTGCCCGTTCGAGATCACCCGGCGGTTGGAAAAGCTGGTCAGGCCCGGCGCGGCATCGGCCATGGTGATCGGCGCGGTCAGGTTCACGTTACGGCCGCACAGATCCAGCACAGAATGGTCAGTATAGCCGAACAGCGCCTGTAGCGCGCGCCTCAGCCCCTCGGTTTCATCGCCGAAAGCCGCTGCATAGGTCGGATAGTCAAAGCTGCGCAGCAATGCCAGACGCGCGCTGCGCGGCATACGCAGGGTGCCGACGAAACGGGTGGGAGAGGTCAGGCTAAGATCCGAGCCGATAAAATAGCTCCCTTCGGGCACGAGGACCTGCCTTCCTGCGGCGGCCTGATCGGCTGCAAGGAACGCGGCGCGGTCGTTCGTCTTGCCATCGCCCACGGCGCCGAAATCGCGCACATCGACCCAGTCAAGCATACCCGGCACAAAAGCGGCAGTGACATCCTCGATCAAGATGCTTTCAATACGGATCGAGCCGTTATTGTCGCCGATCAGGTCCAGACCAAAATGGCCAAAAGTGGCGTTGCGCCCCCAGGGCATGTCCACGCCCTCGCGTTGGCCGGTGCCGACGATGGCTGCGATCTCGACGACCTCGCCATAACCCGGCAGCGTAACAGCCGGGCCGGTCTGAGACACGCCGCCGACATTGTTTCCCGCGGCATTGCCGGCAAAGCCCGCAATACGCACCTGCGGCAGGTTCCCCGCGATTGCCTTGACCCGGGCCGAGATGCGCAAATAGCTGCCCGGATTGATCGGGGTGCGTTTCATGTAGCGGATGCGGGTTTCGGTGTCTTGCTTAAGGATCTCAAGACAACTGCCGAAATCTTCGTCAGCAGGGACGATGGCGGCGTTTGCGGCCCCCGCCCAGGTCGGCGATCCCGGCCGGCCATCGGTCCGGGACCACAGATTCAACCCCTGCCGAAATGCGCGCGGCATCAGCGACTGGTTTCCGATGATCGCAAAGGTCATGCCAATTCTCTCCTGTTCCAGAACTTGCGAGGCGTTTGCCCGCGCGGTCTGGCTGGAATTTGGCAATGCCGCGTTAACCAGTCGTTAACTATGCGCGCGCGGCAACAGGGCCGCGCGCAACATCAATGTCTGGCTGAATCAGGCGGCCGGACCGTCCGTCAGCTCTCCGGCCAGGGCGCGCTCGATCAGCGCGCGGGTTTCATTGACGCCGTAAAGCGCAATAAAACCGCCGAAACGTGGCCCCTGATCGGCACCCAGCAGGACCTGATAAAGCGCCTGGAACCAGTCCCGCATCGGCTCGAACCCATGCTCGCGGCCGATGGCAAAGACCATGGTTTGCAACGCTTCGGCATCAACGGGCTGATCCCAGCTTGCCAGTCGGCCGGCCAGATCCTCAAGCGCGCGACGCTCGACTTCGGTCGGCGCCCGGTAAACACGGGCCGGCGCGACAAAGTCGTTAAAATAGCGAACTGCGAATTCGGCAGCCTGGTCCAGCGCCGGATGCGTCTCGGGGCTGGCCTCGGGCGCATAGCGGCGGATAAAGCCCCAAAGCCCGTGCTTGTCCTTTGCCCCCGCGACCGAGGCCAGGTTCAGCAGCATCTGGAACGGCACGACCATGCTCGATTCAGGCACATTGCCGCCATGGATGTGCCAGACCGGGTTGGCCAGCTGCTGATCCAGCGTTTGATCGGGATAGGCCCGCAGCTGCTGATGATATTCGTCCACCGCCTTGGGGATCACGTCGAAATACATCCGCTTTGCCGTCTTGGGCTTCTGATACATGAAGTAGGACAGGCTTTCGGTCGCCGCATAGGTCAGCCATTCGTCGATCGACAGGCCGTTCCCTTTGGATTTGCTGATCTTTTGCCCGTGCTGGTCAAGGAACAGCTCATAGGTGAAATGCTCTGGCTTACGCCCGCCCAGGATCTCGCAAATGCTGTCGTAGATCGGTGTGTTGGTCGAGTGGTCTTTGCCATACATCTCGAAATCGACGTCAAGCGCGGCCCAGCGGGCACCGAAGTCCGGCTTCCACTGCAATTTCACATGACCGCCGGTGATGGGCAGCGTCAGTTCGTCGCCATCCTCGTCGTCAAAGGTGATGGTGCCGCCCTTGGCATCGACATGCTTGATCGGCACATACAGCACCCGACCCGATTTGGGGCTGATCGGCAGGAAGCAGGAATAGGTTTGCTGGCGCTCTTCGCGCAGCGAGGCAAGCATGACCTCCATGATCGCGTCGTATTTCTCGGCCGCTTTCAGCAGGGTCGCATCGAACTGCCCCGATTTGTAAAACCCGGTGGCGCTGATGAACTCATACTCAAAGCCGAAAGTGTCAAGAAACCGGCGCAGCATGGCGTTGTTATGGGCGCCAAAGCTGTCGTATTCGCCAAAGGGATCGGGCACCGAGGTCAGCGGCTTTTGCAGGTGCTGGCGCAGCATGTCGGTGTTCGGCACGTTGTCGGGCACTTTGCGCATGCCGTCCATGTCGTCCGAAAAGCAGAAAAGCCGTGTCGGAATATCCGAGATGATCTCAAAGGCGCGACGGATCATCGTCGTGCGCGCCACCTCGCCAAAGGTGCCGATATGGGGCAAACCCGAGGGGCCATAGCCGGTCTGGAACAGCACGTAACCCTTTTCGGGATCCTTCTTTTCATAGCGTTTCAGCACGCGGCGGGCCTCTTCAAAGGGCCAGGCCTTGGATTTCATCGCGGCATCACGCAGGGCGGTCATCGGGAGTTCTCCATTTCACAGGCTTTTCCCCGTATTGAAATGAGGCGGATTGGTCAATAATTACGCCCGCAAACCGACGGAGAGAAGTGATGCCTGACACTCTGCCCTCTTTCTCGCCCTGCGACGCGCTGGTTGCGGTCATGGTGGCAGTCTCGGCCTCGGATCAGAACCCCCGCACGGCTGAGCTGGTCGCCATTGAGCGCGCGGTGAACCACACCCCTGTCTTTGCCGATTACGACATCGACCGGGTCCGGGCCGTATCCCAGACTGTCGTGACACTGTTCGAAGAAGAGGACGGGCTTGACGCCCTTTTCGGCCTCGTTCGTCAGGCGCTGCCGGAAAAGATGTTCGACACCGCCTATGTGCTGGCCTGCGACGTGGCTGCCTCGGACGGCCGTCTGGGCGAGATCGAAGCCGAGATGCTGGCCGAGATCCGGGACCAGTTCGACATCGACCGCCTGCACGCCGCGGCAATTGAGCTTGCCGCCCGCGCCCGCCACAGGGTTCTTTGATATCAGCGTCTTATATCTTATTTTTAATCCTGTTTAGAGATTGACCCCCTCGGGCGTCGCGGCGATTGGGGCCGAGGCGGCGAATTCAGCCAGCCAATCCTCGATCAGCGCCTGCTGCAGCGCCTTTGAGCGTTTTGTCCAGCCCTGCACGCCCTCGGGCAGTTCTTGCCCCTCGGTCGCGGCGCGACGCGGCTCGTCTCCGGTCAGGATGGCAAAGGCCAGTGCCCGCCCCTCTGCCGCCTGTGCATAGCCAGCAAGGTTCGAGACAAAGTTCAGTGTCCCGGTCTTGGCCTCGACACGGATGTCGCTTTCCTTGCGTTTGCCCTGCGCATCCCGCAGCGGGATCAGCTTCATCAGCCGGCGCAGGTTGCGCGACTGGCCCGGCCCGGCCATCAGCGCGGCAAGCATGCGGGCATTGACCCGGTTTAGGGGCGACAGGCCCGAATGGTCGTGAAAGGCAAACTCGCTGTTGATCCCCTGACCGCGTAGCCAGTCCGCCATAGCATGGGCCGAACTTGGCGCATCGCCTGCGCGGCTCGCAGCAAGGCCAATCACCTCGGCTGTCAGGTTGGTGGAATATTCCAGCATATCCTGCACGATCTGATGCAGAGGAGGGCTTTCGTGACGGGCGATCTCAACCCCTTCGGGCAGGATCTCGATCACCTCGGGATTAGGCAAAGCCAGCCCCCGCGCGCGGCAAAGCGTCTGGAACACGTCCCCGGCATAAAGCTCGGGGCGGCGAACCGGCAGCCAGCGGCTGCCCGAGCGGCCCAGGCTGCGCCGCGCGATAGTCCAGCTCTCCAGCTTGTCGGCGTCATAGGTAAACAGCGGCAGGGATCGGTCGACCGCTGTGATTGCAGTGGTATAGGCGCGGGGCGACAGTTTGCGGCCCCGTGCCTCAAGCGACAGCCGATAGCCCTTTTCACCGCGCCGCCAGTCCAGATGAACGCGGTTAAAGTTCAGGATTATCCCGGAAATCGACGGATTATAGGGCAGATGGACATCCTGCGCCGGGTCCAGCCGCTCGATACGTGGCAGCGCCCCGCCCCAGACAGCAAAGGTGGTCGGCGGCGTGCGCCCCGCTGCCTTTTCATCAGCCACCGCAGCAGCAGCAAGTTCATCCAGTGCATCGGTATCAAGCACCGGATCTCCGCCACCTGCGAGGATCAGCGTATTTCCGGCGCGGATCACGCGGGTTGGGAAACGGTGCCCCTCGCCCAGCCGGTCAAGGGCATAAAGCGCCGTCACCGCCTTCAGCGTGCTTGCCGGGGCCATGGGCTGATCTGCCTGACGTTCAGCCAAGACCTGCCCCGAGATGGGGTCGATCACCGCAAAGGCCACCACCCCGCCCAGCTTGGCCTCGGTGATCAGCTTTTCAGGCCCAAGGTGCGAGGGCCGGGGAGCAGGCGGCTGTTGCGCCACAGCCATGCGGGGCGTCAGGGCCAACAGCCCGAGGCCTGCCATGAAGCCACGCCGCGACAATCGGTTCATCAGTTTCCTTTCGGCCGCCGCGCCCGAATGGCGCTGGAGCTCAGCTTGTTCAGCGGCAGGTTTATCATCACCCATGCCGGAGTCCCAGAGCGTGCCAGCTGCCGCGCACGCAACCCGGGCAGACGTGCGCGCCACATCAGGCGCGCCGCACGGGAAAAGCGGGCGGGCATCCTCCAGCCCGGCCGGGCTACAACGCCAATGGGCACGCGCGCGGCGATCTCTTGCCAGCGGTCCCAGCGGTCGAATTGCACCAGATTGTCAGCACCCATCAGCCAGACAAAGCGTACGCCGGGATAAAGCCGCTGCAGCGCCGCGATGGTGTCGGCGGTCATGCGGGTACCAAGCTGTGCCTCGATCCCGGTGATTTCGACACGCGGGTGCTGCATGATCCTCCTCGCGCCAGCGATCCGCTCGGCCAGAGGTGCGGGGCCATGCGCCTTAAGCGGATTGCCCGGACTGACCAGCCACCAGATCCGGTCGAGACCAAAGCGCCGCAGCGCCTCTTCGGTGATGTGGACGTGACCCTCATGTGCGGGATCAAAGGACCCGCCCAGCAGCCCGACCGTCATGCCGGGCCGGGCGACGGGAAGACCTGCGCGCATCGTCTAGAACAGGCCCTGCACGTGACCGTCGGCATCCAGCCCCACGCGCAGCGCCGCCGGTTCGCGCGGCAGGCCAGGCATGGTCATGATATCGCCGCAGATCGCCACCACAAAGCCCGCGCCGGCCGAAAGCCGCACCTCGCGCACCGGGACCGAGAACCCCTCGGGCGCACCAAGCGCATGGGGATCCGCGGAAAAGGAATACTGCGTCTTGGCCATGCAGACAGGCAGATTGCCGTGGCCCGCTGCCTCCCATTCGGCAAGGCGTTCAAGGATATGGGGGGCGAAGTCGACATGATCGGCGCGATATATGCGGCGGCAGATGGTCTGGATCTTTTCGGCCAGAGGCATCCCGTCAGGATAGATCGGGGCGAAATCTGCGCCACCTTCGGCCAGATCGACCACGGTGCGGGCCAGATCCTCGGCCCCTTTGCCGCCTTCGGCCCAGTGACGGCACAGCACCGCCTGCACGCCATGACCACGGCAATAGGCGGTCAATGCCCCGATCTCGGCCTGAGTGTCCGTGGCGAAATGGTTTATCGCCACCACCACCGGCAAGCCGAATTGGCGCAGGTTCTCGATATGGCGGCCAAGGTTGGCACAGCCCGTGCGCAGGGCGGCGACGTTTTCGGCCCCCAGATCGGCGCGCGCCACCCCTCCGTTCATCTTGAGCGCGCGCACCGTTGCCACCAGCACCGCCGCATCGGGGCGCAGCCCCGCCAGACGGCATTTGATGTCAAGAAACTTTTCGGCCCCCAGATCGGCGCCGAACCCCGCTTCGGTCACAACGTAATCTGACAGCGCCAACGCCGTGCGCGTCGCCATGACCGAGTTGCAGCCATGGGCGATATTGGCAAAGGGCCCGCCATGAACCAGCGCCGGGTTGTTCTCGATGGTCTGGACAAGGTTGGGTTGCAGCGCGTCGCGCAGCAGGACGGTCATCGCCCCATCGGCGCCCAGATCGCGTGCCGTCACTGGCTGGCGGTCGAAGGTCTGGCCGATGATGATGCGGCCAAGACGCTCTTGCAAATCGGCCAGATCCGAGGCGAGGCACAGGATCGCCATCACCTCAGAGGCGACGGTAATGTCAAAGCCGCATTCGCGCGGCACGCCGTTCGCCGGGCCGCCAAGTGCCACCACTACTTGCCGCAACACCCGGTCGTTCATGTCCATCACCCGCCGCCATGTTACCCGGCGCGGGTCGATGCGCAGCGCATTGCCCCAATGAATGTGGTTGTCGATCATCGCGGCCAGCAGATTGTGCGCGGTGGTAATGGCGTGGAAATCGCCGGTGAAGTGCAGGTTCATGTCCTCCATCGGCACGACCTGCGCACGCCCGCCACCGGCGGCACCGCCCTTCATCCCGAAATTCGGCCCCAGTGAGGCCTCGCGGATGCAGATGGTCGCCCGCTTGCCGATCCGGTTCAGGGCATCGCCCAGACCAACGGTAGTGGTGGTCTTGCCCTCGCCCGCAGGCGTCGGGTTGATGGCGGTGACAAGGATCAGCCGGCCCTGTGGCCTGCCCCCGAGCCCCGCGATACAGTCATGGGTGATCTTGGCCTTGTCATGACCATAGGGCAGGAAATCGGCCTCGCTCAGCCCCAATTTGGCGGCGATCTGCGCGATCGGCAGTTTGCGCGCCTCGCGGGCGATCTGGATATCCGACTTCATCATCACTCCCTGGTTTGAGGCGGACAGTTGAGCGGCTTGCGCGGGCCAAGGCAAGCCCCGCCATGATCTCAGCCCCTAGCGCAAGCCCGGCTGTGACCGCAAGCGTGGCAGCCATTTCCCGCGCCGCATCCAGACAGCAGCAAGGGCCCAGAAAGCGGTGATCAGCCACAGATCAATGGCCAGACGCAACCAGATATTGGCCGGACCGGGCGGCACGGTCATGTCAAGCGCGTCGCCCCAGATCGACAGCATGACGCAGACGACAAAAGAATAAAGCCCGCCACGCCCGATTTCGGCCAGCACTTCGCCAAAACGGGTAGCGGCAAGCCAGGCAAAGGGCCGCGCCAGCGGCACAGCCACCACCCAGCTTGCAGCAAGAATGGCGATGAAGCGCATGAAATCCAACGACCATTTGTCGATCTTGCCAGTGACCTGGCGCAGGGTCTCGGTAATCGGCTTTGCCGGGGCGCCTATCTTCCAGCTGATGACAATGGTCAGGCTGAAAAGCAGGATCGCGACCGAGATCGTGGTCAGGATCGCCGAATGGCGGCGCAGCACCGGCATGATGCGGTCACGGAATGCCCCCATAGCGATGCCGGAAAAGAACAGCATCTGCCAGCCAAAGGGGTTGAAAAGCAGCCCAGGCCCCGGCCGCTGGTTTGGAATCAGCGCGTTCAACGGTTCGGCAAACAGCCAGACCGCGACCGACACGGCCATGGCAGGAAAGGGCCAGCGCAGCAGGAATGGCACGGTAACCGGTACGGTTGCGATCAGCAGCACGTAAAGCGCCAGCACATCCAGCAGGTTCGGCTGCATCCACATCAGCGCGACGGTGGCGACATAGCCGATGGGATGTTCAAAGATCCAGCGCGCATACTGGAACCATACTGCTGTATGGTTCATCTGCAGCTTGAAGAGCAAAGCCGAGAACAGCGCCAGCAGGATCGCCCCGGCGATCAGCGCCAGCCAGACCTGCGCGGCGCGACGCAGAAAGCGGATCTGGGCCGCCCATCGCCCCTCACGTGCCTCGATCTTGACCCAGACCAGGCCGACGAGGAAACCCGACAGCAGCACGAAAAGCTCGGCTGCGTCAAAGACGGCGAAATTGGTCAGCGTCACGTTGCGCAGCACGCCGATGGGCATATGATCCAGCATGATGCAGACCAGCGCATAGCCGCGCAGCATATCAAGGGCGGGGATCCGTCTCATTGCGGCAGCTTTGCGAATGTTTCTATCAGTGCCCGGCTTTCCAACAGCGCCAGCTGTTCGGCGGGGCTAAGGAAATTCAGCGCCTCGGCCTGTGAGGTAGCATGGGCGATCTTGGCCTCGGCCGCGATGGCGTTCAGGCGGTCTTTGACCGGGCTGTCCGGGTTTTCAGGCAAAAGCGCCATGATCCGCGACCGCAGGGCCGGATTACGCCCAAGAAGGGTCAGTCCCCCTTCTCGTGGCAGAGTGCCGCTGATGCGGAACTCAAGCGCATGGGCGGCGGTCAGCATCTCGGGCGCCTCTCGCTCTTCGGGGGTGACGAGCAGACCTTGGCGACGTGCCCAGCGGCCAAAGACCGGGCTGGCGGACCAGCGCGAGGTCATGGGCGACAGGATCAGCCCGGCAAGAATCGGCGACAGCCAGATCAGCTGCCAGGGGGCCAGGAAAGCCAGCACCACCAGTGTCGCGGTGCCGGTGATGACATGGATGGCGTGGCGGCGCAGCACCACCCCCCAAGGCGGCATCTGGCCCGCGCGGACCTGTGCCTCCCATCCGGAATCACGGCCACGCAGGATCTCAAGGATCTGTCGGGTCTGGATCAGCATCTGCACCGGCGCGATCAGGGCGGACAGTACGATCTCGAAAATGGCCGAGGCCAAAAGCCGTACATTGCCGCCCGAATTCCGTGCCAAAGGCCGCAGCCATGCGCGAAGGATGGCGATGAATTTCGGCACCAGCAGAAAGGACATGGCGGCGATGAACAGCCACAGCATCCGTACCGGGTCAAAGGTCGGCCAGGTCGGGAACAGCTGATAGGTCTGCGGGAAATAATCCGGCCGCGACAACAGCACATTGGCCGACAGCGCCAGCCCGACAAGGATCATCGCCAGCCAGATCGGCGACATCAGAAAGCCGAGGATGCCGATGACAAAATGCACGCGGCTGATCCAGGCAAAGCCGCGCGAAAAGATCAGGCGCGCGTGCTGCAGATTGCCCTGCGCCCAGCGACGTTCGCGCACAGCCATGTCCAGCAGTGTGGGCGGACAGCCTTCAAAGCTTTGGCGCAGGTCGTGGTCCAGCCGTACCTTCCAGCCCGCCCGGCGCAGCAGCGCGGCCTCGACAAAGTCATGGCTCAGGATGGTGCCGCCAAATGGGGGCTTGCCCGGCAGTTCCGGCAGGCCGCAGCATTGCGCAAAGGCGCTGACCCGGATCATGGCATTGTGGCCCCAGAAATTGCCGCTGTTGCCCGACCAAGCCGCAACCCCGCGGGCAATCGCGGGACCATAGATGCGACCGGCGAACTGGGTCAGCCGCGCAAAAATGGTCTGGCCGCCGACCAGCATCGGCATGGTCTGGATAAGCCCGATGGCCGGATCGGCGTTCATCCGCGCGGACAGCGCCCGGATCGTCTCGGCCCCCACGATGCTATCGGCATCAAGCACGACCATCTGGTCATAGCGCCCGCCCCAGCGACTGACGAATTCGCCCACATTGCCGGCCTTGCGACCCTTGTTGCTGCGCCGACGGCGATACCAGACCGGCACCGGGGAAATATCGCGAAGACGGCTGATTGCAGCCATTTCCTCTAAAACGGAATCCGGCTCACGGCTGTCAGACAGCACAAAGATCTCGGCGCGTTCGCCCAGACCCACGCGATAAAGATCCCGCGCCAGAGCAGCCAGCAGCCCCGCCGTGGCTGCAGCGTCTTCGTGATAGACCGGCATGATCACGGCGATTTTTGCATCATTAGGCCCTTCGGGCGTGCGCAAGGGTCGCGCGAAAAGCCCCGAGATCATCGAGGTGAACGAGAACCCGACCCAGGTAAAGGTCAGCGCAAAAAGCACCAGCAGCACCGATTGCAGCCAGGTCATGTTGGCGCCAAAGCTCAGCACCATCTGACGCCAGCCGATCCACGCGATCACAGCCGCGCCGCCAAAGGCAACCAGTCGGGCAAGGATCGTGCCTGGCGAGGGCCAGCCACTGTCTGGGCCTTGTGGCGGGCGGGCGCGAAAGTCCTGCTCGGGCATCTCCAGCGGAGCCTCGGGCGGGGTTGCGGGGCCTCTGGACTGCGACAGTCCAAGTGTTTCCCAGCTTTCTTCGGCGGAAAGCGGCAGGTTGCGGATCTCGCTGGCCGGGGACGATCCCGGCGGGCTTGATATGCTGCTCACGTCGCTCACTCGCGGGTCCAACGGGCAATCCAGGTTTCGCTAAGCGCCCCGCCAGGGCCGTTCAGCACTGCCGAAAGGTCAGCGAATTTGGCCCCTTCGGGCAGGTATTCAAAGGCCAGCCGCATCCGCCCCTGTTCGGGCAGTCGCAACAGGTAGCTGTGCCCGATCCGCCCTGCCGAGGCGCGGATCTGCGGCACAGGATCCTCGGCACCAAACAGGCCCAGGTCGAAATCGACGATATACGAACGGGCGTTGGAATTGTTCACCGCCCGACCCGACATGGTCTCGACGACCCGTGAAATTGGTGCACTATCAGGAACTTCTGATGAGAATGTCAGGATATAGTTGAAGTCATATCGACTGCCGCCCAGCAGCGGGTCCGATGGCTGCCAGAACGCGACGACATTGTCGTTGAATTCGTTATCGACCGGAATTTCGACCAGCGTGACGGTGCCCTTGCCCCAGCTGTCCTGTGGTGCGATCCAGGCCGAGGGGCGCTTTTCGTAACGCGCCTCGGCATCCTTATAGGATTCAAAGTCGCGCGCCCGCTGCGCCAGGCCAAAGCCCAGCGGATCATGGTCCATAAAGGCCGAGATTTGCAGCGTGCCGTGGCCGGAAAGCACGCGCCACAGCCGCTGTTCGCCGCCTGTCAGCATCTGCAGCCCGTCGCTGTCATGAACGGCGGTGCGGTAATCGTCGACGCGTGAACGGTCGGTCGGGCCGAACCAATACATCGAGGTCAGCGGCGCGATGCCGATATTGCGCATCTCTTGCCGCGGGAACAATGCGACGCGCGTGTCAAAGATCGTCTCGGCACCGGGAGTGATGCGGAATTCGTAAGCGCCCGACACCGAGCGGCTGTCGAGCAGCGCGTAGATCAGGACCGAACGGTCCTGTTCGCTGGGCTTGTGGATCCAGAACGCCCGAAACAGCGGGAATTCCTCGCCTTCGGCGCTGCCAGTGCCGATGGCAAGGCCGCGCGCAGAAAGGCCGTACAGCGTGCCCCGCGACACTGCGCGGAAATAGCTTGCGCCCTGAAAGACCGCGATCTCGTCCATGACATCGGGACGGTTCAGCGGCGCGCGCAGGCGGAAACCCGACCAGCCCATGCTGCCGATCGTTTCGTAATCGACGCCATCGGGGAATTGCGCAGGGTCGAAATCGAACATGTGCGGGTCGAATTTCAGCGGAATCACCACGCCTTCGTCGACCAGATTGATATCGACCGGCTCGCGGTAGATCGCCCCCGGGGGCAACAGGTCCAGCGCGAAATCGCGGCTGCCGGCCCATGGATCGCGGTCGCGGCGAAAGCGGATGCCGCGATACTGGTCATAACTCAGATTGGCGAAACTGCCGACCAGCTCGGTTCCCGGTTGCTGGTACGGATTGGCGGCCAACTCTCTGGCCATCTCTGCCACATCCTCAAAGCCAAAGGGCTTGGGCTCGGCTGCTGCCTGCGCCTCTTCAGGCAGCTCTTGCGCGACTGCCGCCCCCAGCGAGGAAGACAGCGCGTTGACTGCCGTCATAGCTGCACCGGCACAAAGAACAAATTCTCGACGACGCATTGACCAACCCCAGTTTCGGGCAGAAAGGCCCGGAAATTCCGAGCGGATTTCGCATTGCCGCGCCGATCAGGCAAGCCTTTTCGCGCCGAAAGGCAAGCTCTTGCCAAGAGTTGATCGCATTCGTCCGATAAATGAGCCGCGCGGGCGCATAACCCGCGCGGCCTGCTCGACGGTAAATCCCGCCTATTGATTGATTTCCCGCATCACTTCGCCTTTCGGGCTTAGCTCGACCGTTACCGGCTCACCCTCAGGGTTGACGGCGCGTGCCGCGAGTCGCGGCCCGTCCTGCATGATTTCGCCGATGCGGCTGTAGCCGGCCGAGGCAAGTTCGCGGCGCAGGCCGTCGTGGTTGATCTGCTCGGGCGAGAGTGCGCCCTGACGCTCGGGCGCGTCACCTGCGGGCGGCGGAGGCGGAGGCATGTCGCCCTCTGGTCCCCCGCGGCCGTGACGCGGACCTGGCCCCCAATCGCCGCGGTGACGGTCATGGCCGCCTTTCCAGTGGTGATGATGGCGCTTGCCGTGCCAGCCCTTGTCGCGTTCCGCCTCGCCCCTGCCAAATCGCAGCAGGGTGCCGTCCTGGGCGAAAGCGGCGCGGATCTTGTTGCCTTCGTCATCCTGCCCCGCGAGTGCTACCCCACGCTCGCCCGAGAACACGGCCTTGAGCTTGCCCAGCTCGCCGAACACGGCATTGTCGCGCACCGATTGGGGGACAAGCTGGGTGGTCAGCGTTTCGGGCAGAACGGCCTCGCCCCGGGCGCGCAGGCCGCGCAGCTCGCCTTTGTCGTCGAGCATGGCGTCGATCTGCGTGCCATCGGCCAGCTTGCCCTCGACGCGGCTGCTGCCACGCGGGCCGCGTTTGCTTTTCACATCGGTCAGCCCGGCGTCCTGCAGGACCTTGGGCAGCGTGACCGGCGCCTGCGCCTCGGCGGCGGGGGGCTGTGCGGGCTGTGCCTCCTGCGCCAGCACCGGCGCCGCCAGCACTGCCAGCAGGGCGGAGACTGCGATCGAGGTCGAGAGTTTTCTGCTCATCTCTGGTTCCTTCCTTCGCGGGGCATCCTGATCGGCCCCTGACGAATCGGTCAATAGCCTGCCGCGAACCAACCAAAAGCCAACGACACGTTTGGCTTTTGTTTGGATTTCGCGCATTAGGTTAGTGTGATGAACCGTTTGCGCATCCCGATCCTTGGCTGTCTGACCGCGCTGGCGCTGGCCCTGCCCGCGTCGGCCGATAATCACAAGGGGCACGACAGCCACCCCTGGCCCGAGGATTGGGCCCCCGAGTTCGAAAGCCTGACCCAGCGCGATCTGCGCATCCTGCCCCTGCGTCGCGCGGCCGAGATCGTCCAGAGCCGTTTTCGCGGCCGGCTGATCGCCGCGCGCCTGATGCCACCCCGCCCGGATGAGCGTGCGCGCGGCGTTGTCCTGGTGCATGAGCTGCGCCTGCTTACCCCATCGCGGGATGTACTGGTGGTCAGGCTTGACGCGCATGATGGCAAGTTTCTTGAGGTGGCGGGCAAGGGTCTGACCAAAGCCCGCCGGAAGGACGAAGACCGATGAAATGCCTGATCGTCGAGGACGACCCTCTTTTGTCCAGTCAGCTTGCCGAGGCGATGCGCGACGGCGGCTTTGCCTCTGACATCGCCGCCGATGGCACCAAGGGCGAGTTTTTGGGCTCGACCGAGACCTATGATCTGGCGATTCTCGATCTGGGCCTGCCGGGGATGCCGGGAATCGAGGTGCTGACGCGCTGGCGCGACACGGGCGTGACCATGCCGGTGCTGATCCTGACCGCGCGCGGCGACTGGACCGACAAGGTCGCCGGTTTCCGCGCCGGAGCTGATGACTACGCCGTCAAACCTTTCCGCCTGGAAGAGGTCGTGCTGCGGGCCCAGACCCTTGTGCGTCGGGCGGCCGGCCATGCTCAGGCGGTGATCAAGGCCGGGCCGCTTCAGCTTGATACCCAGCTTGGCGTCATCACCCGAAACGGGCTGGCGCTGAAACTGACGGCGTTCGAAACCCGCATCCTTTCCTATCTCATCCACCACCAGAACCGCGTGGTCAGCCGCAGCGAGCTGTCGGATCATCTTTACGATTCCGCTGCCGACCGAGACTTCAAGTCGATCGAGGTGGTCATCGGGCGTCTGCGCCGCAAAATTGGCGAGGGTCTGATCGAAACCCGGCGCGGCGAAGGCTATGTGCTGCGCGGCGGGGCCTGATGCTGCCCCGAGATTCGATACGGGCACGACTGATCGGGCTGGCGGCGCTGCTGATTGGCGTGGCGCTGATCGCGGGTTATCTGGTCATCGCCTCTATCCTTGAGGATTTCATCACCGGCCGCTTCGATGCCGAAGCCGAAGCGGTCGCCGATGCGCTGATCGCAGGCGCTGCCATTGACGGTGACGGCCGGTTGATCGCCGGTCCCGAACCCGCCGATCCGCGGTTTCAGATGCCGCTGTCAGGCTGGTTCTGGCAGTTGACGCAGGATGGCAGGGTGGTGGCAAAGTCCTCCTCGTTGTTTGACAATGTGCTGAACCCGCCCGAGGCTGATTTTCAGGGGGGACGTGGCCTTGGTCCGGCGGCCGAGCCGCTAAGGGTCACGCGCCATGTTTTTACCCTGCCCGATTCCACTTCGACCCTGGCTGTGACCGTGACCGCCCCCCGGGCCGAGATCGACACCGCGATGTCCCGCCTTCGCCGGCCTCTTGGGATTTCGCTTGCCGTTCTGGGGCTGGTGCTTGCGCTTGCCAGTCTGGTGCAGGTCGCGGCGGGGCTGCGCAGCCTTGACCGGCTTGGCCGCGACCTGCGGCGCATCCGTGCGGGGCAAGCCGAGGCCCTGCCCCTGCCCGCTGTGGCCGAGTTGCGCCCCGTCGCGGCCGAGATCAACGCGCTGCTTGAACAGAACCGCGCCGTGCTTGCCCGGTCGCGTGAACATGTCGGCAATCTGGCCCATTCGTTAAAGACGCCGTTGGCTGCGCTTGGGAACGCACTGCCGCCCGATCATCCCGGCCACGCGTTGATCACGCGCATGGACCGCCAGATCGGCTGGCACCTGCGCCGTGCCCGCAGTTCGGCCGCACCGCGACTGCTGGGACAATTTACCCCGGTTGCCCCGGTTATCGGCGACATCCTGATGGTGCTCCGCAGCCCGATCCGTGATTCGGGTCTGCAGGTCGAAACGCAGGCCGAGACCGCCCCTGCTTTTGCAGGTGAGCGGCAGGATCTTGAGGAAATGATCGGCAATCTGGTCGAAAACGCGGTGAAATGGGCCTCGACCTGTCTGCGCATCTCGGCCCGTCCCAAGGGTGGTCAGCTGCATATCCTGATCGAGGACGACGGTCCCGGCATGT
The DNA here is from genome assembly GCF_009301415.1 of Paracoccus kondratievae. GTDB lineage: Bacteria > Pseudomonadota > Alphaproteobacteria > Rhodobacterales > Rhodobacteraceae > Paracoccus > Paracoccus kondratievae. Next base: position 49,014 of record NZ_CP045073.1, read on the forward strand.
CGGATGAGGATCACGCGCTGGCCCTTACCCGAGGCGCACGTCTTGACGAAACCGGCCCGCCCGGCAGCGGTCTTGGCCTTGCCATCGTCGCCGATCTTGCGGCGCTGCATGGCGGCAAACTGACGCTCGACAGTTCGGAACTGGGCGGGCTGCGCGCGGGTCTGCTGCTGCCTGGAATTGTGGTCGCAGGGTCGTGACAGCAGACGAGTGGGATAAGAGCACAGGACCGCTTGACTTCGCCGTCTGTGTCGGTTCTGTGATGCTTGGCGCAAGCGGCCTCCTTCCCCGGTGGCTGTCAGAGGACGCCAGGCGCTTGCAGCGGATGGATGGCCGAGTGGTTTAAGGCACTGGTCTTGAAAACCAGCGAACTGAAAGGTTCCGTGGGTTCGAATCCCACTCCATCCGCCATTGGCCGCCGATAGCGCGATATTGCCGCCCATAACCGCCGATCACCGCATAGTAATTCGCGGAATCACGCGAGACGTCCCGCCGATAGCCCTCTACAGCACGATAAAGGTAGGGTTCTCACTTACCCGACCAAACAGCATAGCCCGCGATGAAATGGCCGCCGATTAGACGCTGTTCCGCTCTCTGCCGTACGCCCGAGCGGTACTGGAGGCGTGGCGACGCGACTACAACGAACGGCGTCCACACTCGAAGCTCGGGTGGCTGAAGCCGCAGGTTTATGCAGAAGCGCTCAGAGGACAGATCGGCCGGTCCGTTACGCTGGTTGGGGGCTGCGCTGGCCGGCCTCTTGCCAACCTCGACAATCTCAGTTCAGATCAACCTAGGATTCTTGTTATGGTTGGATAAGAAACGGGAGTCACGTCACCACATTTCAACTAAAGATGCTTGATGATGGAACTCAACAGCCGAGAAATCGCGATCCTTTTGTGGGGCGGCGGGCTGTTGCTGTGGGCCTCCTGGAAGTCGAAAGACCTCCGTAAGTCGCTGGGCGGGGTTCTCCGCGCCGTATCGCACCACAAGATTCTGATCCCGTGCGCGATTGCAGGAGCTTATGCAGCAGCCTGTGTCATTCTCTTGTGGAAATATGGCTTTTGGGAATCGGCCAACCTTAAGACCACGCTGCTTTGGCTTCTGACATTTGCATTCGTCACGATGGGCGAGGTCGTGCAAAGTGAGCACGGTGTGAAAAAGCTCAAGGCGGTGGTGAAGGACACATTGAGCGCGACCGCTGTCGTGCTTTTCATCGGCGAGTTCCACACCTTCCCTCTTTGGGCAGAACTACTGCTTGTTCCTAGCCTGGTGGTGGTCGGCCTCATGCTGGCAATGGCAGAACGCATGCTCGAGCACACCATTGTTTTGAAATCTCTGAGATTCATCCAGAGTGCCGCTGGACTCTCCATCCTTGGCTACAGCCTGCTGCGTATTGCTCAGGATATGGGCGGCTTCGCGACCGTCACGACCGGTCGAGTTCGCGGTTCCAATCCTGCTGTCATTGATGTTCCTGCCCTTCCTCTACGGGCTAATGCTTTATGCCGCCTATGAGAACGCTGCGGTGCGTCTCCGCTTCTCAATGAAAGATAGCCCTCTCAGGAGATATGCCTTCTGGCGGGGCCTGATCTCCTTTCGAACGGACATCGATCTCTTTCGCCGGTTTGTCCGCGATCTCGGTCTTCACGATGTTACTGACAAACCAACCGTGAATCGCACGATACGAGATCTTCGGAATTTGAAGCAGCGCGAAAGCAATCCACCTGCGGTGCCTTGGTCGCTAGGCTGGTTGCCGTATCAGGCTGCTGCGTTTCTTTCGGCACACGATTTAGCGACGAAGGACTATCACCGCTCATTCGGGGTTTGGTTGGCAGAGTCGCCGATGAAGGACATCGGCGGCGGCCTTTTCCATGACCATCTGACCTACCGCATCTTCGGGAATGAAGAGGCCGCGACGCGGTTAAAGCTGGTGCTCAACGCCAATCTTCCGGGGACGCCCGACCAATCCGATGCTGCATTTCAACTGACGGCTTTGTCGTTAACCGAGAAGGCGCTCGGGTTGTCTGAACGCGAACAGCTTGAGGCGAGTTGGGACACGCTATCTACGGCTCCGCTACAATTCGGAGATGTCATCGCGGCATTGGCGCACGATGCGTGGGGAAGCGAACTTCGGGGTGGGTACGAGCGGCGTTTTGAACTTCGCCATGCGGCTCATGTAGCCGATGGTTGGGAAACGAGCTGACCGATGGCCGGGCAAATCACTAAGCGCTGTCATTGGGTCTCCCAATCATATCTTCGGGCATTCGCAGCCGATGATGCGCGCCAGAAGATTTGGCGATTCAGCAAGAACCAGGGCGAACCGGAACTTAAGCCCATCCGTAAGGTGGCCGTCCGCCATCATCTCTACGCGCCGATGAACTGGGTATGGGTCAATCGCACGGGCGCCATTCGAAACGGCAGGTGTTCAAAATGGGGTCGTACCGCACACCACCCCATGGCAGTGACCGCAGATGAATCCTTTGCAGCTTCTATGCATACGGGGTACAGGCGAGACTGGGAATCCACCGTTTATAATGCATTTTCGATACAGGCCATCAACCTGCTCTGGAGGTTCCAGCGCGATCCCCGGCCCTGTGGAGATAATTAGCATTCCGGCCATTTCGCAGCTTTCTTTGATTCTCTGATGCTGGCGTCCGGCGCGGGCAATCTCATTAACTGAGAACGCGTCACGCCAGCCTCATTTTTCCCTAATCACCCCCAGAACGGGCGAAAGGGTCCATAGATGTCGCTGCTATCGATCCATGAAACGCATAAATCAAGCCAGATATGGATGTGGTCGCAACAATACCGTCTACACTAGTCCGCTCCGACATAGAAGTTTCATTTGCGACATAAGGCTCAATCACAGACATCTGCTGATCGGTCAGGTCGAGGGATGAATAATTGACCGCTTGAGAGATTGAGGTCAATACGACAATCGCAGATGCGATTATTAAAGTTCTCGCGATTTTTTTGGATCTCGATAAGATCAGGCGTGGCTGTCGTTGAGCTGCAGAAAGTACCTATAATAAGATATAAGCGTCAGTTCATGAAGTATAGGCCGCTTATTTTTTCTGACTGCAATATTATCGTAAAAAGCACGTGAGAGGAAATTTCTCAGTACGCCGAGGAAATAATTATGATGGAAAATTAATAAGACATAGGCGGTTATGACCAAGATTATGCCTCGGATAATTTCCGGCCAGCCGTATCATGCAGCCCGTCAGTTCCGAATAAGACACGATTCCATGCACCGGAAAACCGCCAGAGGCCTCATGGAATCCTTGTTTTCTAAGGAAATTCAGCCGACGGCTCTGGTCCAGCACGACGATGCGGTATATAGTCGCCCCATGACAGATACCCTGAGCCCCTGCCCCGAATGTTCGTCTGCGTTCACCTATCAGGTGGATGCGCTTCTTATCTGCCCCGAGTGTGGCCATGAGTGGTCGCCCGGTGCGGATACCCCGACCAGCGAGGTCCGTGACAGCGTTGGCAATATCCTTGCGGATGGCGATACGGTTACAGTGATCAAGGACCTTAAGATCAAGGGATCGTCTCAGGTTGTTAAGGTCGGAACCAAGGTTCGGGGTATCCGGCTGGTCGATGGCGATCATGACATCGACTGTAAAATTCCCGGAATCGGACAGATGGGGCTCAAGTCCCAGTTCGTGAAAAAAGTGGTGAGCTGACAGCGTCCGATCCCCGCACACAGGGCCGGATCGCACAGCAGCTCTGACAGACCCTGCCGCAAAGCGGTGCGGCGGGCCTTTCTGCTCTCTTTGGCGGGAATGCCGTCTTGGCCTCAGACAAAGATACTGTGGCTGTGCCTTCGGTGCGCGCGCGTGCAGACAATCGCCGGGCTTCCTGGTCTCGGCGGACAAAGACCACGGCGCCGATCACGCCCCGCATATCCTTTACGATGTAGCGCGCAAAGATGGCGGCTCACCCTTGAGGTTGACGCTCGTTACACGCTTGGGCGTCCGCCGCATCAGTCCTGCATCCGGTCATCTTTAGTCTGGTTAATTTTTTTTAAGTAATATCAATATATTACTTAATCACTCCAATAAGACGCCGACAGCTTGTGCTCAGGAAAACAGCCTGAGCCCCTGTCCCAGATCGGTGCCTCAATAGCGTGCTGGATGCGAAAAGGGCCACGGTTTTGCCCGCGGCCCCATGATGCTGGCTTTTGGCCGTGTTCAACAGACCATGGCGCGGTGATGCTGCAGATGGCGGTTTGCGAGCTTTCTCGCGCGCCGTCCAGAGGTGAGCGGTCGTGCGGGCGTGGGCTCGGACCCTTCCTCGCGCAGTTGCGGGAAAAGGGTAAAGATCTCTTCCAGCGCCGCCTTGCCGACCGATTGCAGCGCCTGCGGGCCGGTATAAAGCGACTCGGTCAGGGCCCCGTTCGAGGTCACGACCTCGTGCCGGTCAAAGAGCATGTGGAAATACCCGACCTCGGTGATATCCGAGGCGATGTCGATGCCTTCGATCTGCACAAGCTGCCTGGCGGCGACGAGCACCTCCTCGGTGCCGAACATCTTCTGCGCGATCTTCGAGCGCACCAGCACCCGGTGCTGTGGCGACACGACGAGGTCCGAGGACGGCGTTCCCTTTCCCAGCGCCCCGGCCCGGATGCGGATGGGGCGCAGTTTCGGATTTGCTGCAAGCGTGCGGGCGTCGAGCCTGACCGAGCCGATCCAGCGGATCGGCTGCAACCCGTTGTCTGCGGTGTGGACGAGGTCTCCGGGCCGCAGATCGTCGATGCGCTGCTGGCCCTGACCGGTTTCGATCAGCGTGCCGTTTGTGAAACAGACGATGCTGGTGTTGTCATAGGTCAGGTCCTCGGGCGCGACGGGGCTGCCGTCATTCTCGATCCGCAGGTTCAGGAATGGCAGGCCGTTCTGGCCATCCAGCATGTTCAGCGTGCCGTCATCGGCCTGATCGGCCCGCATCCATTGCAGCGGGTTTTTATAATTCGTGCCGTGGGCGGCGTTATAGGCGTCGAGGTTGGTCTGATTGTAGTATTCTCTCAGATCGACAAGGTCGTTGTTGGATTGGTCGCCGTCATGGATGTCCTGACCGGTGCCGGTGTTGAAATCGGTGATCAGGACGGATCCGAGATCTCCGGAAAGATCAACAAAGGAGAACCGATCAAAACCGTCGCCGCCGGTGAGCGTGGCATTCCCGCCGTATACGATCAGGCTGTCGTTCCCTTCGCCGCCGTCCAGGGTGGCGTTTCCTCTGACGTTAATCAGAGTGTCGTTTCCGGCCTCGCCATACAGGTGGTCACCATCTCCACCCTGGAGGAAGTCGTCGCCCTCTCCCCCATAGAGGGTGGCGTTTCCCGCGTCATTATAATCGGCATAAATAGAGTCGTTGCCACTACCGCCCTCAACGAAGTCGTTGCCTTTTCCGGCGTCGATGAAGTCGTTGCCGTCACCGCCATAAATGGTGTCGTTGCCCGCTCCGCCGATGAGGGAGTCATCCCCATCTTCGCCAAAAAGGTAGTCGTCGTCCTCACCGCCATAAATGGTGTCATTGCCCAAACCGCCTTGCAGGATGTCGTTGCCCGCCCCGCCAAAAATGGAGTCGTCGCCTTCATCGCCAAAAATGAGGTCTTCGCCATCACCGCCATCGATGGTGTCGTTGTCCTCACCGCCCAGAATGAAGTCGTCGCCCGCACCGCCCTCAACGAAGTCGTTGCCTTTTTCGGCGTTGATGAAGTCGTTGCCGTCCCCGCCATAAATGGTGTCGTCGCCCTCTTCGCCATAAATGGTGTCGTTTCCGTCCCCGCCGTCGATGGTATCGTTGCCCGAGCCGGCGATTATGACGTCGTTGCCCAGGCCGCCAATGAGGGAGTCGGGACCATCACCGCCAAGAATGATGTCGTTGCCGTCCCCGCCATCGATGGTGTCGCTGCCCAGACCGCCATCAATGTAGTCGTTGCCCTCTTCGCCATAAATGGAGTCGTCGCCCATGCCGCCAAGGATTGAGTCGTCGTCCCGGCCGCCAAAAATGATGTCATTGCCGTCACCACCGTCGATGGTATCGTTTCCGTCACCGCCATGAATGGTGTCGTTGCCGCCAAAGCCGTAGATGACATCATCGTACGGACCATGCGGAGGGGGGGTGTTGCCCCCGTCCACCATGTCGCCTTCAGGGTCGCCAGTGTAATTTTCATCAATGCTATCATCATCGTCGGTGCCTTCGACGATGCCGTTGGAAGCTTGCTGAAAGGCGGTTGCGGCAAGGCCATCATCGGCATCAAGCGAGGACGAGGCGTCGGCACCGGGGACCAGCCTGGTGGCATCTTCGATCGACATGCTCTTCGAAGTATAGCCGATGATCTGCCAGTTTCCGGGGGTCAGCTCGGCCCAGACGGCAAGAATCTGGAAGCCGGCAGCGTTCAGCGCGGAAACATCGCCACCTCCTGTCACGCTCCAGTCTGCATCGGTCTTGGGACCAATCAGGATCCTGACGTTTTCGTAAGTGACGCCGGCCTGTATGACGGTGGCGGTCTGCACCTCGTCCAGGCTGATCGGCTGTCCGGCAGAGTTTTCGTACTGGTGGTCCGAGGTCGGGCCCGGCGGGGTGTCGCTTCCACCAGCGATGTCGTCCAGCGTCTGATCCGGGGTCGGAAAGATAATCCGGGTATCGTTCAGCCTCGGATCATAGCTGGTGGCCAGAGTGAAGTCACTGCCCGGTTGGTCAGTTGTCGGACCCTGCGCAAGGTTCCAGAAAGAGGTGAGCGATAGGGAGTAGGGCATGTCACATCAGACCTTCTGATCGATTGTTCGCTATTTGTCGGACAGAGGCGTTTTATCTGCGCAGCCGGAGAGCTGGTCGCTGAGTTTATTGAACGGTTTTTTTATGTATCTGTGGTTTTATATTTTCGATTCCGCTATACTCGGGTGAGCGGAAAGCGTGAGTGGGTAGCAGATAAAAGGGGGTTATACAACATAGGCCACGGTTGCTTCACCGTCCGGTCTGTGGCCCGATTTATGTGCCCGGACTGCTGTCAGGCGCTGATTTCTCACATTTGGAGCGTTGCTGGCTGCTTTATACACTTGGGCTATACGCTTGTATAGGCCGCAAAATCTTTCCTTGCCTTTGGGCTGCGGCTTCCGGATACACTTCCTGGTTGATCCTATCGGGGATGCGGGAAATGACGCAGCGGAACGACATGTCAGATCTCTCTCAGCCGGGCAGCAATTTATATGCCCGGGTTATCGAGGTGGCGACGGTTCTTGCCAATGAAAACGGTAGGCTTCCCGGTCTGACCGAGGTGGCAGAGCGGATCGGAATCGGCATCGAGGCGCTGTCGGCGCTGTTTCCCGACGATGCGCGGCTGGCCGATGCCCTGGGCGAAAACGCCATGCTGTTGCTTTTGGACCAATGCGTGCGCTCGGTCGTGCAGGTAGAAGGCGGCGATGTTCTGGCACAATTCGCGGCGCTGGCGGATGCGTATCTGGAGTGGGCCTATCGCCACCCGCGCGAATCATACATCATCGGCGCGATGCCCGCGGGGCAGTTTGAAAGCAACCATCGCCTGATGCGCTATGAGGAATCGTTGCACGAACTGATGTTGAAGCTGCTGCTGCGAGCCCGTGACGAAGGGCGTTTGGCTGAAGATGACGATCCGAAAATGGTCATCGCGGTTGCCCACACCTTTGCCTATGGCGTTGCACGCAAAATGGCGCTTGGCGATCTGTCGCGCTGGTCGCCCGAGGATCACGAGCCGCTGGAGGCCGCACGGCAGGCAATGCGGTTTTTCATTCGCAAGATCCTGCACACGGTCGATCCGGTGAGGGAAAGCTGAGCCTCCTGCCCTCGCAAATCCGTGAAGGGGCGGTGACATATTTCCGACACCAACCGCGCGCATAGGTTGCGGATGGGGCGGACAGACAGGACTGATATGGCGCAGGGTAAACGCAGCGATGCAACCACCGTTCTGGTCGGGCCTGATCTGGCAGGGGCCGGCTATCTTTCGTCTCTGAAGGCCGAGGTCGGGCTGCAGAACTGTGCCATCATCTCGACCGGGACCCTGCGCCTTGAGCTTACGCCAGAGGCTGCTGAGGTGCTGATCGCGTCAGACCTTCTGTCGGCGCAGGCGCGGCCTGTCACAGTCCGGGCCATCTATTTTGATACCCCTTCGCGCGATCTTTCTGCGGCCGGTTTTACCCTGCAGATCCGTGAGGCGGAGGGGGCGTGGGTTCAGATCGTCGAGGCGAGCGCCGCGCCCGCGGGCCTGTTCGCCCTGCCTGAATGGCGGCACCGGATCAAAGGGGAAGGACCGGTTATTGACGATTCCACGCCTCTGCGCGCGGTATTGGGCAGCCGGGCGCATCATCTCACACCCGCGTTTCAGCTGGAACTTGCCCGTCAGGAATGGCAGCTGCAATCGGATGGTGCCGAGGTCGTGCTGACCCTTGAGCGCGGTGAAATCATGGCCGGGGACCGTCGTGCGCCCATTTGCGAATTGGTGCTGACGATCGGCCATGGTCCGGCATCGGCGCTTTATTCCCTTGCCCGCAGGCTGGACGAACTGGCTCCGCTGCGCCTTGGCGTTGTGAGTGAGGCCGAGCGGGGTTTTCGCCTGATTGATCCCTTGCCCCTCATACACAAGGCCGGGCAGGTGGCGTTGAATGACGACATGACCGCCGCCGACAGTTTCCGTCTGATCGTCGCCGCCTGTCTGCGCCAGTTCCGGCTTAATGAACCGCTGATCAGCCCCGCAAACCCCGAGGCACTGCATCAGGCCCGTGTGGCGCTGCGTCGTCTTCGCTCGGCTTTCTCATTGTTCAGGCCGATGCTTGGCGATGATCAGCTGACCCGGCTGAGCGAGGAAAGCCAGTGGCTGGCGGCGGTTTTGGGTGAGGCGCGGGATATTGATGTCCTGCAAGCGCGCTGCACGACCGAAGATCAGCGCCAAAGGCTTCAGCCCGCGCGCCGCACCGCTTATGATCGGGCTGAGGCGGTGCTTGCGTCACGCCGTGCGCGGATTTTGATGCCTGATCTGGTGGAATATGCGGCGCTGGGGCCGTGGTGCGCCCTGCCCTCTGCGGCTGAGGTTCGCCAGACCCCGATACGAGAGTTTGCCGGGGCGGCACTCGACCGTTATCGCCGCAAGGTCAAAAAGGACGGGGCCGATCTGTCCGAACTAGGCGATGCAGCCCTGCATGAAATCCGCAAGGATGCCAAGAAACTGCGCTACGGGGCCGAATTCTTTGTCCCGCTTTTCCGCGATAAGCGACGGCGGCGGGCGGCCCGTTTTGTGGCTGCTTTGGCCGAGTTGCAGGACCAGTTGGGCGCGCTGAACGATCTTGCCACAGCGTCAGCAACCCTTGCGCGGATCGGGCTTGCCGATGATCCGGCGCTGATCCGGCTGACCGGCAGCGACAAGGAACGCCGGGCGCTGATCAAGGCGGTAGCCGAGGCGCACGAAGCCTTTGTCGATGCCCGGCGGTTCTGGCGCTAAGGCGTCCTTACGTGGCACTCAGGTTTCCTGCGGGAACAGGTCGCGCGCCAGCACCGTCTCGGCAAAGGCGGCCGGGATAGTGCCGGGGGTACGGGCGCGGTTTCCGTTCAGCCGTGTCTGCACAAAGGCCTCGGCCAATGCCGGATCGCCCTCGGTCAGCAGAACGGCGGCGGTCAGCAGTAGCGCGCTGCCCTCGACGAACTGCCGTGCCTCGGCCTCGGTCACTCCGTCGCTCCAGCGGTTGCGATGGGCGGCAAGGGCTGTGTCATAGGCGCGGTCCCGGCCCGCCGCCCCGTCCAGCCGCGCCGCCAGCATCTCGGCCGCCAACGGTTCGCGCGCCAGCGTGCGCAGTGCATCCAGGCAGATCACATTGCCCGACCCTTCCCAAATGCCGTTGAGCGGCGCCTCGCGGTAAAGCAGCGGCAAGGGCGTATCCTCGACATAGCCCATGCCGCCCATCACCTCCATCGCTTCGACCACCACCTGTGGGCACAGTTTGTTCGAAAGGTATTTCGCCAAAGCGACCCCGATGCGGGCAAAGGCGCGATCCTCGGCGCTGCTGCCATCGAAACTTGCAGCGACATGCAGCCCCAGCATCAGGCTGCCCAGCCAGTCAAGCGTCAGATCGGCCAGCACCGCGCGCATCAGCGGCTGGTCGATCAGCCGCTTTTGAAAGGCGCGGCGATGGACAGCCCAGTGATGTGCCTCGTGCAGGGCCGCGCGCATCAGCCCGGCTGGTGCGATCGCGGTGTCAAGCCGGGTGTGATGCACCATCTCGACGATGGTGCGGATGCCGTCGCCCTCTTCACCGATTTGCCAGGCGAGCGCGCGCTGATACTCAATCTCGGCCGAGCCGTTCGAGCGGTTGCCAAGCTTGTCCTTAAGGCGCTGGATGCGGATGGGGTTGCGCGCGTCCTCAAGCCAGCGCGGCACCAGAAAACAGGTCAGTCCGCGGCCGGTCCGGGCAAGCGTCAGAAACCCGTCCGACATGGGGGCCGAGCAGAACCATTTATGGCCGGTCAGCCGCCAGACCGTTCCGTCGCGCTCGGCCCGGGTGGTATTGGCCCGCACATCCGAACCACCCTGTTTCTCGGTCATGGCCATGCCCAGCGTCGCACCCGTCTTGGCCGCAAGGGGCGCGACCGTCGGGTCATGGCGCCGCGACATCAGCGCGGCGTGCCAGTCGCCCGGCAGATCTGCCGCGCCCAAGATGACCGGCACGGCGGCATAGGTCATGGTCAAGGGGCAGCAATGACCGGGCTCGATCTGACTGGCCAGATAGACCATGGCGGCATGGGTCAAATGCCCTGCCGGCCCACCCTCCCACGCGACTGAGTGATAGCCCGCCGCGACCGAAAGCTGCATAAAGCGGTGATAGGCAGGGTGAAAGCGCAACTCGTCCAGCCGTCTGCCACCACTGTCAAACAGGCGCAGCTCGGGCGGGTAGCGGTTGGCGTCACGCGCTGCTTCACGCGTATCGGCGCGGCCAAGTTCGGCACCATAAGGGGCCAGCGCCTTCTCGGGCACGCCACGGGCTGCAAGGACGGTGCGCAGTACCGGATCTTTGCGCCACAGGTCGACATCGCCCACAGGGTCGGGCTGGTTCAGTACTTCATGCGTTCCCAGATCCGCCATCGGGTCAAGTTGCATCGCAAGGCCCCCTTTGCCATCCCTGCCTGGATGCTAACCCCGATTCCCTTCCCGGGCGAGTCCGGCAGGTCGCATATGTCTCTTTCGTCATTGAAACCGTCGCAATCGGAGCATCTTGCGTATTTGACCCCGCGTTAGGCTGGATTTGCGCCTGCATGTCGCAGGTGGCTCGCGCGGGGCTTGGGCGAGGAGGCCCTTACCCCGACAATCGAGGGAGATCTGATCGCATGTCCAGCAACAAAGGTGTCGTCTATATCGGCCCCGGGAAGGTCGAGGTTCAGGCCATTGCGGATCCGAAGTTCCAGTCGCCTGACGGGCGCAAGATCGAACACGGGGTGATCCTGAAGGTGATCTCGACCAATATCTGTGGTTCGGATCAGCATATGGTGCGCGGCCGCACCACTGCCGAGGCGGGGCTGGTTCTTGGCCATGAGATTACCGGAGAGGTCATCGAGAAAGGCGCCGATGTCGAGATGCTGGAGGTCGGAGACATCGTCTCTGTTCCCTTCAACGTCGCCTGCGGACGCTGCCGTTGCTGTCGCGAAGGCGACACCGGGGTGTGCCTGTCTGTGAACCCGTCGCGTGCCGGCGGCGCCTATGGCTATGTGGACATGGGTGGCTGGATCGGCGGTCAGGCGCGCTATGTCATGGTGCCCTATGCCGATTTCAACCTGCTGAAGATTCCTGATCGTGACCGGGCGCTGGAAAAGATCCGCGACCTGACCATGCTGTCGGACATCCTGCCGACCGGTTTTCATGGTGCCGTCAAGGCCGGTGTTGGTGTCGGCTCGATCGTCTATGTCGCTGGCGCGGGTCCTGTGGGCCTTGCTGCGGCCGCCTCGGCCCGCATTCTTGGCGCTGCGGTGGTGATGATCGGCGATTTCAACAAGGAACGGCTGGAACATGCCCGCAAAGTCGGGTTCGAGCCGGTCGACCTTTCCAAAGGCGACAACCTGCCCGAGATGATCGCCGAGATCACCGGCAGCCCCGAAGTCGATGCCGCCATCGACGCCGTGGGCTTTGAGGCGCGGGGCCATTCGGGGGGCGAACAGCCCGCCATCGTTCTGAACCAGATGATGGAGATCACCCGTGCCGCCGGTCAGATCGGCATCCCCGGTCTTTATGTGACCGAGGACCCGGGCGCGGCCGATGAGGCCGCCAAATTCGGCAGCCTGTCGCTGCGCTTTGGTCTGGGCTGGGCCAAGGCGCAAAGCTTTCACACCGGTCAGACCCCGGTGCTGAAATATAACCGTCAGCTGATGCAGGCGATTTTGCATGACCGCCTTCCCATCGCGGATATCGTCAACGCGACGATCATCCCGCTGGATCAGGCCGTGCAGGGCTACGAAAGCTTTGATCAGGGCGTGGCAAAGAAATTTGTCCTGGACCCTCACGGTATGCTGGCGGCCTAAGCCGGAAAACCGTTGCGCAGCAAGGCCGGTCACGATCCCGTGGCCGGTCCCTTTATATCCAGCGGTCGGGTCAACTGCCCGAAAAATGTGACGGCCAGTCAGAAAAATACGCCTGCCAAATTGACAAGGTTCGTCCGATACCGCCCCATGGGGCTGCTGACGATCCCGACCACGGACGGGCGCGGTTTTCGCGCCTGACTGCTCTGCCTCTGGTCAATACATCGTTGCGGTGACCATCAGACGGTAAGGACCATGGCCATGAATTGCGCATGCGGACATCATCACCATCACGCCCCGCCGACCAGCCCGGCAGGCGAGGAAATCGCCCTTGACCGGCCTCTGGTCGCGCTGACCGGGCGGTTGATCTGCGCTGACACCGCACAGATGCTGCTGGCGCTGGACCTGCTGACCGAACATACCGAGCTGAGCCGGGCCGAGCCGGGCAACCTGCGCTTTGACCTCAATCAGGCCGAAGATCCGCTGATCTGGGAGCTGAATGAGCTTTATGCCGACGACGAGGCATTCGAGGCGCATCGCACCCGGTTGCGCGACAGCCGTTGGGGCCGTGAAAGCCAGGGCATCAAGCGTGATTTCACCCGCACCGCGCCCCTGCCCCGCATCCGGCCCGAGATGCGGCACGATCACATGGCAATCACCGCGCTGCTCGACCGCGCCTTTGGCGGACCGGACGAAGGACGGCTGGTCGACGAACTGCGCGCCTATGGCGATCTGGCCCTGTCACTGGTGGCCGAGGCCGAGGGCACGATCATCGGTCATATCGCCTTGTCGCCGATTGCTGCCGAAGCCCCGGCGCTTGCGCTGGCACCCCTGGCCATTCATCCGGCTGTACAATCGCGCGGTATCGGCAGCGCGCTGATCCGCGCAGCTATTGCCGCCTATGCGGATCATGCAATCGTGGTGCTGGGGGACCCGGCCTATTATGGCCGCTTTGGCTTTGTCCCGGCCGACCTCGATTCGCCCTATGCCGGACCTCATTTGCAGGTGCTGGGCGGGCAGCTGCCCAAAGGCAGCCGCATCACCCACGCCCCGGCTTTTTCGCGGCTCTAGGGCGGATCAGACCTCTTCGGCGGGGGTGCTGCCCTCGGCCTCGGCGGGTTGCGCATTGTCTTGCGGCAGGCGCAGCCGCACCCGCTTGACCCGGCGCGGATCGGCCTCGATGATCTCGAATTCGGCCCCGCTTTCATGGGGGATCACCTCACCGCGAACCGGTACGCGGCCGGTCAGCATGAAGATCAGCCCGCCAAGGGTGTCGATCTCATCCTCTTCCTCGTCGGTAGCAAGGCGCAGACCGGTCTGCGCTTCGACATCCTCCAGCGCGGTCCGGGCTTGGATCAGCCATTGGCCGGGCTTTTCAAGGATGACCAGCCCGCCCTCGATCTCGTCATGCTCATCCTCGATCTCGCCGACGACCTGCTCGATCAGGTCTTCGATAGTGACCAGCCCGTCAACTCCGCCGTATTCGTCGATGACCAGTGCCATATGGATGCGTTTTTGCTGCATCTGCTGCAACAACACGCCAATCGGCATCGAAGGAGGCACGTAAAGCAGCGGCCGCAGCATGGGGCGCAGCGCGAATTTGACCGGGACCTTGGCACCAAAACCGTATTTCAGGGCAAGGTCTTTGAGGTGGATCAGCCCCAATGGGCTATCAAGTGTACCGCGAAAGACCGGGATGCGGGAAAAACCGTGCTCGCGGAACATTTCGACCAGTTCCGGCAGGGTGGCAGTCACCGGAGCGGCGGCGATTTCGGCTTTGGGGACCGCCACGTCATCGACCCGCATCCGCCGCAGGTTGGCTACTGCCGGTCCGCCAGCCAAGGCAGGGGTCTGCCCATTTTCGTGTTGATCGGCGCCTTCGGTTTCGGGTTCGCTGCCACCGAAGGCACCAAGAATACGTCCCAAAAAGCCGCGTGACTGCGGCTGCTCACGCCCGTCCCCTCCGCTACCCTCTGGCCAGGTGGCGGGGGCAGTGGAAACGGGCGTGTCGGGACTTCGGTCGTTACTCATGTCTCAGGTTCCAGATAAGGGTCGGGGATTCCAAGCTTGCCCAGTATGGAACGCTCGGCATCCTCCATGGTTTCGGCATCTTCGTCATCAATATGGTCATATCCTGCAAGATGCAGGATAGCATGGACAAGTAGATGCGTTGCGTGATGCTCAAAGGGTTTGCCCTGCGCTTTGGCTTCGCGCAGGCAGGTATCATAAGAGATGGCGATATCGCCCAGCTCTTCGGCCTCGGGCAGTTCGGGGCGGGTGCCGGGGGCACGAGGTTCGAATTCGATCGCGGGCCAGCTCAGCACATTCGTGGGCTTGGGCTTGCCACGGAACTCGGCGTTCAGCGCGGCGATGCGGGCGTCGTCGCAGCCCATGACCACGATCTGGAATTCGCCAAGCTCAAGCCACTCACCCACCGCGCGGGCGGCGCGTTCGGCCATGGCGGGCAGGCCCGCATCCTCCCAACGGTCATCTTCGATAACGATATCGACGATTTCGGGCAACTCTCCGATGTCGGTCTCAGCCATCGCGGGTCCCCCTTACTGCGCCTTCGCCCGCAATGCGCGGCTCGCGGCGCGGGATGCGCTGGCCGCGCTCGTCAAAAAGCTCGCCTCGCGCCTGGGCGGCCTCGGCCTCGGCATCATAGGCCTCGATGATCCGGGCAACGAGCGAATGGCGCACCACGTCCTTGGCGGTAAAGTAGCTAAAGCTGATTCCCTTGATATCCTTCAGGATCCTTTCGGCATCGACCAGACCGGAGTGCACGCCGCGTGGCAGGTCGATCTGGGTGCGGTCGCCGGTGATGACCATACGCGAACCCTCGCCCAGACGGGTCAGGAACATCTTCATCTGCATGGTCGTGGCGTTCTGCGCCTCGTCCAGCACGACAAAGCTGTTGGTCAGCGTGCGCCCGCGCATAAAGGCCAGAGGCGCGATTTCGATACGCTTTTCCTCCATCAGCTTCTGCACCTGCTTGGCGGGCAGAAAATCGTTCAGCGCATCATAAAGCGGCTGCATGTAAGGATCGACCTTTTCCTTCATGTCGCCGGGCAGAAAGCCCAGCCGCTCGCCCGCCTCGACAGCGGGGCGCGACAGGATGATACGATCAACATGGCCGCCGATCAGCATGGTGACCCCCACCGCGACGGCCAGATAGGTCTTGCCTGTCCCTGCGGGACCGATGCCAAAGGCCAGCTCATTGGCAAACAGCGCCCGGACATAGTCTTTTTGCGCGTCGGTGCGCGGCTCGACGGTCTTTTTGCGGGTACGCAGCTCGATCGGGCCGGTCTGGAACATTTCCAGCTGTTCGGCCGGGGTCGGGCTTTCGGCCATTGTCTCGCTGCCCATGCGCAACGCGGCCTCGACCTCGGCCATTTCGACCGGACGACCCTGTTCCAGCCGGGCATAAAGCGCGCCAAGAACCTGCGCCGCCTCGGCCTGCGCATCGGCCGGGCCGACCACGGACAAGAGGTTGCCGCGGCGCAGGATATGCACCTTCAGCGCCTCTTCGATCCGTGCGAGGTGGCGGTCATGCGGGCCGCAAAGGTCAATCAGCAGCCTGTTGTCGTGGAATTCCAGCAGGGTTTCGCCGGGAGTCGCGGTCGCGGGATGCGTAGGGGTCAGACCCAAATTCGTCTCCGAGGTGGGGTTCTCAGGTATATATGGTTGCAACTGTGCGGGATTCGCACAAGGGGGACGGCGGCTTTGTGGCGCATTTGCACAAGCTTCGGCAGAAAATTTGGCATTACGACGCCGGTACGCGCGCCATGGGTCGGGCGCGGCCTGCGATAAAGTCGCGCAGATAGTCGTCCCCGGCCCGGTCAATTTCACTGACCGGTCCTTGCCAGCGCAAGCGCCCACGGTCAAGCAACGCGACTCTGTCGGCGATAGCGCGGACCGAGGACATGTCATGGGTGATGGTGATCGCCGTGGCGCCGGTTTCATCGACGATGCTGCGGATCAGCGCATTGATCGCCGCGGCCCGGATCGGGTCGAGCCCGGTCGTCGGCTCATCAAAAAAGATCACCCTGGGATCGGCGGCGATGGCGCGGGCCAGCCCCGCACGCTTGCGCATGCCGCCCGACAACTCGGCCGGGTAAAGATCGGCAACCTCGGGGCCCAGTCCGACCCGGGCGAGCTTTTCGATAGCGATGGCGCGCGCGCGCGCCTTCGGCATGTGGCGCAGCAGGCGAAAGGCGACGTTGCGCCAGACCGGCAGGCTGTCAAACAGCGCGGCGTTCTGAAACAGCATGCCAAAATCGTCCATGAAGTCTGCGCGGTGCTGCGCAAGCGGCCGACCCCGCCACAGGATTTCACCCGCGTCTGGTACCTCAAGCCCAAGGATACAGCGCAAAAGCACCGACTTTCCGGTGCCAGAGCCGCCGATCACGACCAGGCTCTCACCCTCGGCCAGATCCAGATCGACGCTGTCGAGCACCTGCTTTTGCCCAAAGGCTTTGCTTAAGCCTCGCACCGCCAGCATCAGAAGAACAGCCCTGTCAGCGCGAAATTGGCGGCAAGGATGCCGACTGAGGCTGCGACCACGGCATTGGTCGTCGCCCGCCCGACACCCGAGGCGCCACCGCTGGCAGTCATGCCGAACCAGCAGCCTGAAAGCGCGACAATCAAGCCAAAGGCCGCGCCTTTAAGCAGCCCCGAGACCACGTCCCAGCCCTCCAGATAGGCCCATGAGTTGGCCAGATAGATCGCCGAGTTAAAGCCAAGCGCATTCACCCCGATCAGCCAGCCGCCCATGATGCCGATGATATCGCCTACCCCGACCAGCAGCGGCAGGCACAGGATCGCCGCCCATAACCGGGGCGAGACGAGCCAGCCGACCGGATCGGTCGATAGTGTGACCAGTGCGTCTATCTGTTCGGTCACACGCATGGTGCCAAGTTCGGCTGCAATGGCGCTGGCGACGCGGGCCGCGACCATCAGTCCGCCGAGGACCGGCCCCAGTTCGCGCGCCATACCGATGGCGACGATGGCAGGGACGACGTCGCCGGCTTGAAAACGCTCACCCCCCGAATGGATCTGCAGTGCTAAGGCAGCGCCAGTGAACAATGCCGTCAGCCCGACGACCGGCAGCGACAGCCAGCCGATCTGCATGATCTGCCGCACCAGTTCCGAGGGATGTTGCCCGACCCGCGCCAGCCCACGGGCGGCAAAGATCGCAACCCTGCCCGTCATCCGGGTCAGGCTGATCGCCGCCCTGCCGGTCAGCCGGATCGGGTTCAAAGCCAGGTCCGCTCGTAGCGCCGGCCGAGAGAGGTCAGTATCTCATAGCCGATGGTGCCGGACAGTGCGGCCAGATCATCGACGCCTTGCCGCGCGTTCAGGATTTCCAGCGCCGGCGGAACTTCGGCCAGCCCGGTCACATCGACGGTGATGAGGTCCATCGAGATGCGACCGATCACAGGCACTGCGCGATCCGCGGCCCAAAGCTGCAACCTGCCTTCACGTGCCAGCGCCCGCGCCAGCCCGTCGGCATAGCCCGCCGCCACCGTCGCCACCCGTGAGGGGCGGGTTGCGGTCCAGCTATAGCCATAACCTACGGATTCCCCGGGCTGCACCTCGCGCGTCTGGATCACCGGCAGTGCCAGTGTAACCACCGGTCGCGCCTCGCCAAAGGGCTCGCCCCCGTAAAGGCCGATACCCGGGCGCACGAGGTCGAAATGATAATCCGGCCCAAGCAATATGCCCCCCGTCGCCGAAAGCGAACGCGGCACGCCCGTCCCGTCAGTCATGGCACGAAAGGCGGCGAGCTGCTGCGTATTCGCCGGGTGATCGGGCTCATCGGCACAGGCCAGATGCGACATGATCAGCGCAGGGCTGGCGGCCAGCGCCTCGGCGCGGATCGCGGCCCATTCGCCGGGCTCAAAGCCCAGCCGGTTCATGCCGCTGTCAAGCTGGATGCCAAACGCCCCTTTCGGGCGCAACGCCCGGTCGCGAAAGAACTGTTCGGGACTGTTCAGCAACGGGATCAACCCGTTCAGATCCGCCCCCTCCATATGGCCCGAGAGGACAAAGATTCGTGCATCCTCGGGCAAAAGAGGGCGCAGCACCCGCCCTTCGGAGGCAAGGGCGACAAAGAAATCCCGCGCTCCGGCTGCATAAAGAGCCGGCGCCACGCGTTCGGCGCCCAACCCGTAAGCATCGGCCTTGACGACCGCAGCTGCCCGCGCGCCCTCAGCTTTGGCCGCAAGCGTCTTCCAGTTGGCCACAATGGCCGAAAGATCAATGACGAGTCCCATGAAAGCGGCATGGCTTTTCGCCCTGTCGAGGTCAAGGGCTTTAACAAATTTGCTATTTGCAGCGGCATTTGCTTACATATTTTGCAAATTTTCGCCTTTCCGCTTCCCGCAATGGCGCCAAGCCGGTAGGTTGCCCCAAACCCAAGGGAGACGGCTCATGAAGGACATCCTCGGCGAACTGGAATCGCGCCGCCGCGATGCGCGGCTGGGCGGTGGGCAGCGGCGCATCGACGCCCAGCACGCCCGTGGCAAGCTGACCGCGCGCGAACGGCTTGAGCTTTTGCTGGACGAGGGCTCGTTTGAGGAGTTCGACATGTTCGTCCGCCATCGTTCGACCGATTTCGGCATGGAGGCGGACCGCCCCTATGGTGACGGGGTTGTCACGGGCTGGGGTACGATCAACGGCCGTATGGTCTATGTCTTTTCGCAGGACTTCACCGTCTTTGGCGGCTCGCTGTCGGAAACCCATGCCCAGAAGATCTGCAAGATCATGGATATGGCGATGCAGAACGGCGCCCCTGTCATCGGGCTGAACGACTCGGGCGGTGCGCGTATTCAGGAGGGCGTCGCCTCGCTTGCGGGTTATGCCGAGGTGTTTCAGCGCAATATCATGGCCTCGGGCGTGGTGCCGCAGATCTCGGTCATCATGGGCCCCTGTGCTGGCGGCGCGGTCTATTCGCCTGCGATGACCGACTTTATCTTCATGGTAAAGGACACCAGCTATATGTTCGTGACCGGCCCCGATGTGGTCAAAACGGTGACGAATGAGGTGGTGACGGCAGAGCAGCTGGGCGGAGCCTCGACCCATACCAGGAAAAGCTCGGTCGCCGACGGTGCGTTTGAAAACGATGTCGAGGCCATGTCCGAGATCCGGAGGCTGTTCGATTTCCTGCCGCTCAACAACCGCGAAAAGGCGCCGACGCGCCCCTTCTTTGACGATCCGCACCGCGTCGAGGCCAGCCTTGATACGCTGGTCCCCGATAACCCCAACCAGCCCTATGACATGAAAGAGCTGATCCTGAAGATTGCGGATGAGGGCGATTTCTACGAGGTCCAAAAGGACTATGCCGCCAACATCATCATTGGCTTTATCCGCATCGAGGGGCAGACGGTGGGCGTCGTTGCCAACCAGCCGATGGTGCTGGCGGGTTGCCTTGACATTGATTCCAGTCGCAAGGCCGCGCGCTTTGTGCGCTTCTGCGACGCTTTCGAAATCCCGATCCTGACCTTTGTCGATGTGCCGGGCTTTTTGCCGGGTACGGGACAGGAATATGGCGGCGTCATCAAGCACGGGGCCAAGCTGCTGTTTGCCTATGGCGAGGCGACAGTACCCAAGGTTACGGTCATTACCCGCAAGGCATATGGCGGGGCCTATGACGTTATGGCCTCGAAACATCTGCGCGGCGATTTCAACTATGCATGGCCCACGGCCGAGATCGCAGTGATGGGCGCCAAGGGCGCGGTCGAGATCCTTTACCGCAGCGAGCTTGGCGATTCCGAAAAGATCGCGCAGCGGACCAGGGATTACGAAGACCGCTTTGCAAACCCGTTTGTCGCCGCCGAAAAGGGCTTCATCGACGAGGTGATCCAGCCCCATTCGACCCGCCGCCGCGTCGCCCGCGCCTTTGCCTCACTGCGGGGCAAAAAGCTGGCGAACCCGTGGAAAAAACACGACAACATTCCGCTCTGACTGCGCAGGCCCAGGGGAGGAACCATGGCAAGACTAGCGGTGATCGGCTTGCTGCTGACGCCTCCGGCCGTTCTGGCCGGGGCGGCGCATGCTGCCGTCGCCGAAGCCGGTGCGAAAGAACCCTCGATCACCCTGCCCTCGGGTGCGATGGTGCGTTGGGTCGAGACGCGACAAGACAATGCCGGGGGATTCGGCCTGACCTACCGCTTTCGCTTTGTCATGCCTGATCTGGCCGCCCGGGTGCCCGCGACCAGCGGCCCTGCCTCGGATTTCGAAGAAGAGCCGCGCGGCCCGATCGACATCGACACCGAAAGCGGCACGGTCAGTGAGAATGGTTCGGACGACGGGCTGATTGACCCGGCGACGCTTGAGGACATGGCCGAGGCCGATGCCCCCGACATGGCCGAAGAGCAGGAGGCAGACGCCATGCTTGACGAGCCGGTGCCCGCTGCCCCCGACGTTCTGGCCCAGGACCCTGTTCATGACGATATCGTATGGCTGTGCGAAAACTGGGTCCTGCCACGCATCGCCAGCCCTGCGCCACGCCCGGGTCAGATCGTCATCAGCCTTGCCGACCGCGAAATCCCCTTTGGCACTTTCGATCCCGAGGCGGTGCAGATCTTTGAGGCGTTTCGCCTGCCCCCCGACCGGGACACCTGCGAATGGGAGCCGTGGTGATGTGTTTTCCGTTCCTTGCTGATGCAAGCCTGCCACAGGCCATGCGACCCGCGCCTAAGGGCAAGCACCGCTGCTGTCAGGCGTCAACGTGGCTGGCTATCATAGCGACACGGTCGCATTGGGCGGCCGAATCTCAACCGAGCAGTCGGGACCCCAGCGTCCCGTATTACAGGAGCACGACAACATGTCGAAGAAGCTTGCACTGGCCCTGGTCCTCGTTGGCCTCGCCGCGGCCTGCGCCAAGAAAGAGCCCGAAGTCACCACGCCGGTCATCCAGCCCGAGCCGGTGTTCCAGGGCAAATACGGCGCCAACTAATCCATTGGCCGCGCGCGGGCTGCAAGGCGGCCCGCGCCATCCGCGCCCCGACCTGCCCCCGCGCGTTTATGCAAACCTCGCAGGGGGCAAGACATGCTGAAGCATCGCGGCTTTCCGGGCCGCCTACCGGGCTCTGACTTTCAATTCACTATCCGCCGCGCCAACAAGAAAGGCGCAACGCCGCTGGTCCGGCGCGAACGCTATCGCGACCGCAAACCGGCCGACCGCCGTGCAGATACTGCTTTCCTCGCCGCATTGATCGAACATTTCGGCGAAGAGCCGTTCGAACGCGGTAACCTTGATGCCGGACGCCTGTCCTGGCTCATCGGCCGCGAAGTTGTTGCCGTCGGAAAACTGGACCCGACTGACTACGGACAGCTTTTGCGCGTCGATCTGAAGCGCGCCGAGGCCGCTTTCCCCGAACTTTTCGCCAAGGATGCCCCCGGATTCGACTGGGAGGATGACGGCGATTGGGATGAGGACTGGGAGGAAGAAGGCGATCCGGACGACGAGGACGACCGCCGATGACAGGCCGGAGGATGGGCGGATTGTTGCGTAGCGCCCCATTTTCACAGCGTTGTCAGTTTTTTCCCGGCGGGGCGCATGTAATATTGTGCGCACCTCTATCATCAACGGCCCGTATACGGGTCCATAATACAGGCAAAAAGCTATGCAAACTTCCGTCCTCCTCCGTCTTTCCGGCGCGGTTCTTCTGGTCGCCGGTCTCGCTGCCTGCGACCAGGGTTACGGCACCGCCACCGGCCTGTCGCCTGACGCGCAGCGCGCTGCCGGCGGTGCTCTGGCCGGTGCGGCGGTCGCCAAGATCGTCGACGGTGACGTGGCGACCGGCGCGCTTATCGGGGCTGCGGGCGGGGCGCTGTGCGACGACGCCGGCGTTTGCCAGCGCAACTACTGAACTTAACCGGGCCGGGGGTGCGGGGTACCAGCCCTGCGCCGCCGCCCTCATCCCGGAGCAAACGAGATGTCTAAGAAACTCGTATTGGTGCTGGGGCTGGGCCTCACCGGTCTTGCCGGCTGCACCCAGGGCATCAATCCGACCGACATGGATCGCGGCCTCATCGGCGCCGGCGTTGGCGCGACCGCAGCTTATGTCGGCGGCCATAACGTCGCCAAGGGCGCTGCCATCGGCGCTGCCGCCGGTGCGCTGTGCGACGACGTCCGGCTGTGTGAGCCTTCGCGCCGCTAACCAGCCGCGCATCCACAATTTGTTGCCTTTTTCAAGCCGTCCCGGCGTTTTGCCGGGGCGGTTTTCTCATGTCCGGGATCTGCCCCAAGGGAAGGAAGCATGTTCAAGAAAATCCTGATCGCCAACCGGGGCGAGATCGCCTGCCGGGTCATCAAGACCGCCAAAAAGATGGGCATCCAGACCGTCGCCGTCTATTCCGACGCAGACCGTAATGCGCTGCATGTCAAAATGGCGGATGAGGCGGTCCACATCGGCCCCTCCCCGGCCAACCAGTCCTATATCGTCATTGACAGGATCATGGAGGCGATCCGCCAGACCGGGGCCGAGGCTGTGCATCCCGGCTACGGTTTTCTGTCCGAGAACATGAAATTCGCCGAGGCGCTGGAAAAGGAAGGCGTTGCCTTTATCGGCCCGCCCTCGCCCGCGATCGAGGCGATGGGGGACAAGATCACCTCGAAGAAGCTTGCGCAAGAGGCCGGCGTCAGCACGGTTCCGGGCTATATGGGCCTGATCGCCGATGCTGACGAGGCGGTGAAGATCTCGAAAGAAATTGGCTTTCCGGTGATGATCAAGGCCAGCGCCGGTGGCGGCGGCAAGGGCATGCGGATCGCCTGGAACGAGCAAGAGGCGCGCGAAGGCTTTGAAAGCTCGCGTAACGAAGCTGCGGCAAGCTTTGGCGACGACCGCATCTTTATCGAGAAATTCGTTACCCAGCCCCGGCATATCGAGATTCAGGTTCTGGCCGATCAGCATGGCAATTGCGTCTATGTGCATGAACGTGAATGCTCGATCCAGCGCCGCAATCAGAAGGTGATCGAGGAGGCGCCCTCGCCCTTTCTTGACGAGGCCACGCGCAAGGCCATGGGCGAACAGGCTGTGGCGCTGGCCAAAGCCGTTGGCTATGCATCGGCGGGCACGGTCGAATTTATCGTCGATGGCCAAAAGAACTTCTACTTCCTTGAGATGAACACCCGGCTGCAGGTCGAACACCCGGTGACAGAACTGATCACCGGCATTGATCTGGTCGAACAGATGATCCGCGTCGCGGCGGGCGAGCCGCTGCCCTTCCGGCAAGAAGATCTCAAGATCAACGGCTGGGCCATCGAAAGCCGCCTTTATGCCGAGGACCCCTATCGCAACTTTCTGCCCTCGATCGGGCGGCTGACGCGCTATCGCCCCCCGCGCGAGACGGCGGCAGGCCCGATGCATGAGGCAGGGAAATGGGTGCCCGCCCATCCGGGCGACCAGCCGCCTGCCGCCGCTGCCGGGGTGCGTAACGATACCGGCGTCTATGAGGGCGGCGAGATCAGCATGTACTATGATCCGATGATCGCCAAGCTTTGCACCTGGGCGCCGACCCGGGCAGAGGCGATCGAGCAGATGCGGCTGGCTCTGGATGAATTCGAGGTCGAGGGCATCGGCCACAACCTGCCCTTCCTTTCGGCGGTGATGGATCACCCGAAATTCGTCTCGGGCGATATCTCGACCGCCTTTATCGCACAGGAATATCCCGAGGGCTTTCTTGGCGCGACCCTGCCCGATACCGAAATCATCCGCGTCGCCGCATCGGCTGCCGCCATGCATCGCGTGGCTGAAATCAGGCGCGCGCGCATCTCGGGGCGGCTCGATAATCACGAACGCCATGTCGGTGAACATTGGGTTGTCTTTGTCGCGGGCAAAGAAATCCCGGTGCGCATTACCGCCGACCGCCAGGGCTCGACGGTCGAAATCGACGGCAGCAAGCTTCGCGTCGAAAGCGACTGGCTGCCTGGTCAGTCGCTGGCGCGACTGTCGGTCGACGGTACGCCCTTGGTAATGAAGGTGGACCGCCTGCCCTCGGGCTTCCGCTTGCGGGTGCGCGGCGCGGACCTCAAGACCTATGTGCGTCGTCCGCGCGCTGCGGAGCTGGCGCGGCTGATGCCCGAGAAACTGCCGCCCGATACCTCGAAATTCCTGCTTTGCCCGATGCCGGGTCTGGTCGTGCGCATCAATGTCGAGGCCGGGGACGAGGTGCAGGAAGGTCAGGCGCTGGCGACCGTCGAGGCAATGAAGATGGAAAACATCCTGCGCGCCGAGAAAAAGGCGGTGGTGAAATCCGTCAACGCCAAGCCGGGCGAAAGCCTTAAGGTCGATGACGTGATCATCGAGTTCGAGTGACGCAGCACCGCCGGGCGCATCCGTTGCGCCCGGCTAAAGGAGCGTAAGAAATGCCGGTTGCAGCGCAAGCCCTCAGTCCGACCCATAGCTACCATCTGCCCGACGGTGGCACGGCTGATGTGGTGGTTTACGGCAGCCCTGCCCGGCCGATCTCTTGCAGGCGCAGGGGGAATTTGTCGATGGCACGGGTGATTTCGCGTACCGACCAAGGAACGGGCTTGCGCTGTTTGACCTGCCCGTCCTTGTCCATCAGCACCAGCGAAAACCCCTCGGGCCGCAATTGTCGCCGCCACGGGCTTGCCGCCGAAGGATCTGCATCGGTGATCACCACCACATCTCGGGCGATCAGCGGTGCAGGGTCACGGCGCAGGGCGGCGAGCTGTTCGACAAAGGCGGGATCGGCTGGCGTGTCGGCAAAGATCACCACTGCGCGCGCCTGCCACAGAAACTCCGAAGGTTCGGCCTCACTCGCGGAAAGAACCCTCAGCTCGGCGGTGTTTGACGCGGCCGGTGTGCCGTCATTGCCGTCGCTGCGCGCCGCTGGTACCTCGCCGCGAACATACGGCCGATGCCCGTCAGCCTCGCCATCGGGCCGGGACCCCATCGCCGCAACCAGCGGCACCATCGCCAGAAAAATCAACCGTTTCAGTTTCATCACGCCCTCTTCTCTTCCTTCATATAAGAGCCCGGGCGCCGTGGGAAAGGATGCAAAATGAGCGAAAGCACGAAAGCTTCACTGGAAGAATGGCGCAGGCTGGCCAGCAAAGAGCTGAAAGGCGCCGATCCCGACGGCCTGACCTGGCACACGCTTGAGGGGATTGCGGTCAAACCGCTGTACACTGACGAGGATCTGAAGGGTGTCGATCATCTGGGCACCCTGCCGGGGATCGAGCCCTTTTTGCGTGGCCCGCGCGCAACGATGTATGCGGGCCGCCCCTGGACGATCCGGCAATATGCGGGGTTTTCGACTGCCGAGGAATCGAACGCCTTTTACCGCAAGGCGCTGGCGGCCGGTCAGCAAGGGGTCTCGGTCGCTTTCGACCTTGCCACCCATCGCGGCTATGACAGCGATCACCCCCGGGTCGAAGGAGATGTGGGCAAGGCGGGCGTTGCCATCGACAGCGTCGAGGATATGAAGATCCTGTTCGACGGCATCCCGCTGGACAAGGTCTCGGTCTCGATGACCATGAACGGTGCGGTGATCCCGGTTCTGGCGAATTTCATCGTCACGGGTGAGGAACAGGGCCATTCCCGCGCCGCCCTTTCGGGGACGATCCAGAACGACATCCTTAAAGAGTTCATGGTCCGCAACACCTATATCTATCCGCCCGAACCTTCGATGCGGATCATTGCGGATATCATCGAATATACCTCGAACGAGATGCCGCGTTTCAACTCGATCTCGATCTCGGGCTATCACATGCAGGAGGCGGGCGCGAACCTTGTGCAGGAGCTGGCCTATACGCTGGCCGACGGACGCGAATACGTCCGCGCCGCCCTTAAACGGGGCATGGATGTGGACCAGTTCGCCGGGCGGCTGTCGTTCTTTTTCGCCATCGGCATGAACTTCTTCATGGAGGCGGCCAAGCTGCGCGCCGCGCGCCTGCTCTGGCACCGCATCATGAAAGAGTTCGATCCCAAGAAACCCTCCAGCCTGATGTTGCGCACCCATTGCCAGACCTCGGGCGTCAGCCTGCAAGAGCAGGACCCCTATAACAACGTCGTACGCACCGCCTATGAGGCGCTGGCGGCGGCGCTTGGCGGCACGCAATCGCTGCACACCAACGCGCTGGACGAGGCCATCGCGCTGCCGACCGAATTCAGCGCCCGCATCGCCCGTAACACCCAGCTGATCCTGCAAGAGGAAACCGGCATCACCCATGTCGTCGACCCCCTTGCAGGCAGCTATTATGTTGAAAGTCTGACCGCTGAGCTTGCAGAAAAGGCTTGGGCGCTGATCGAAGAGGTCGAGGCCATGGGCGGCATGACCAAAGCCGTCGCCTCGGGGATGCCCAAGCTGCGGATCGAGGAGACAGCCGCCCGCCGTCAGGCAATGATCGACCGGGGCGAAGAAGTGATCGTCGGCGTGAATAAATACCGGCTGACGAAAGAGGACCCGATCGACATTCTCGACATCGACAACATCAAGGTGCGCGAGGCACAGATCGCCCGCCTGAACCGCATCCGTACGACGCGGGACGAAACGGCCTGTCAGGCGGCTTTGGACGAGTTGACGCGGCGGGCGGAACAGGGCGGCAACCTGCTTGAGGCAGCGGTCGAGGCCGCACGCGCCCGGGCCAGCGTGGGAGAGATCAGCATGGCGATGGAAAAGGTGTTTGGCCGCCACCGGGCCGAGGTCAAGACATTGGCCGGCGTCTATGGCGCCGCCTATGAAGGCGACGACGAGTTCGCGCAGATCCAGCGCGACGTCGAGAAATTCGCCGAGGAAGAGGGCCGCCGCCCGCGCATGCTGGTGGTCAAGATGGGTCAGGATGGCCATGATCGCGGCGCCAAGGTGATCGCCACTGCTTTTGCCGATATCGGTTTTGACGTCGATGTGGGGCCGCTTTTCCAGACGCCCGAAGAGGCTGCTCAGGACGCCATCGACAATGACGTGCATGTGGTCGGCATCTCCAGTCAGGCAGCCGGGCACAAGACGCTGGCCCCGAAGCTGATCGCGGCGCTGAAGGATCAGGGGGCCGGAGATATTATCGTGATCTGCGGCGGGGTGATCCCGCAACAGGATTACGACTATCTGAAAAAGGCGGGCGTCAAGGCAATCTTTGGCCCCGGCACCAATATCCCGGCTGCCGCGCGCGATATCCTGACACTGATCCGCGAGGCGCGGGCGGCATAACAGCAGACGGCGGCGGGGTGTGCCTGCGCCCCGCCGCCCGGCTGGCAGAGGATGGAAAGGATCAGGTCATGGCGCTGCGCCCCGCGACGAATGAGGATATCCCGGCCCTTCTTGCCTTTTGGAACCCGTTGATCCGCGAAACGACGATCACCTTTTCCAGCGAGGAAAAGACGCCCGGCGGGCTGGCACGGATGATTTCGGGCCGACGCGCGGCGGGGCGCGAATTCCTTGTCGCCGATGAGGGGGGTGAGGTTCTGGGCCTGGCGACCTATGACCAGTTCCGGGGTGGTAACGGCTATGCCCATTGCATGGAACACAGTATCATTCTGGCCCCGGCTGCGCGTGGCCGCGGCCTGGCCCGGGCGTTGATGGCTGCGGTCGAGGATCACGCCCGCAATGGCGGTGCTCATAGCATGATCGCCGCCGTCTCGGGCGAAAATGAGGTCGGGTTGGGCTTTCATCGCGCCATCGGTTACCGGCAGGTCGGGGTTCTGCCGCAGGTCGGGCGCAAATTCGGCCGCTGGCTGGATCTGGTCCTGTTGCAGAAGATCCTATGACCCTGCCTTGCCTGTCGGCGGGGCCTGTGGAACACTCGCGGCCCGAAGACTCGGGGGCAGGATGAACGACGGGCGCAACGGCACGGTCAAGCAGATTATCTGCATCAAATGGGGTACGAAATTCGGCCCGGAATTTGTCAACCGCCTTTACGGTATGGTTGCACGCAATATCACCCCGCCCTTTCGGCTGTATTGCTTTACCGATGATGGCAGCGGCCTGCATCCTGATATCGCTGTGCGTCCCCTGCCCGAGTTCGAATATCAGGCTCCGGTCAACACAAAAGGCAAATGGCCCAAGTCGCGGCTATGGGGCGATCTGGGCGATGTGACAGGTGTGGTGCTGTTTCTGGATCTGGATGTCATCATCACCGGCAATCTTGATGATTTCTTTGCCTATGGCGACCCGGATGACACGGTTTTGGGGCTCAATCCGAATACTCCGCTGGAGAAAATGGGTCAGACCTCGGTTTATCGGATGCGGGTTGGAAAGCTGAAACCTTTGCAGGACATCTTTCGTGCCGACCCGCAGGCGGCGGCCGACAAGTTCAAATATGAGCAGCGCTTTGTGACCCGCAACGCTCCGGGCGGGGTGAAATTCTGGCCCAGGGGGTGGCTTGCGCATTTCCGCATGCATTGCGTGCCGAATTTCCCGCTGAACTATCTGCGCGAGGCGCGCATCCCGGACGGAACCCGCATCGTGATCTTTCCTGGCGACCTGAATCCGCCTGACGCGATCCTTGGCCGCTGGAGCGACAAGGACAGCCATCGCGCACCTCTGGACCACTTGCGTGCCACCTTTGACGGGCGTCGGCGTGAAAGCCTGTCGCGCCACCTGCGCCATTACCTTCTTCCTGTTTCATGGGTCAGTAAATTATGGCGCGAATAGGAGCCCCGCCCGAGACGCATTACACGCTGCCCTCGGATTTTTCTGCGGCACTTGGTCAATGTGTGGCAAGTTTTGGCTGGTTGGAAGAGATCATCAAGCGCACCATCTATGCGCTTGATCGCGCCCGTCTGGCAGACGATCTGACCGAAGAAGAGCTGCAGACCTGGCTTAGCCGGATGAGCAATCTTGCCGATGATTCCATGGGCACGTTGATCGAGCAGCTTGATGCCGCGATGCGCCGCCATCCCGGGCTGCGTGACCGTAACCGGATCACCGACCATCTGGGCGAGATCCGGCTGCATCGCAACCTGCTCTGTCATGCCTCGTGGCGACCGACCGAGGAAAGGGGGCGCTGGCATCCCGCCTTTGTCAACACAAAGGGCGATGTGCAACGCGACCCCCTTAGCGTCGATGATCTGAACCGCATCCGCGAAAACACGGTCGAGATCGGTGCCCGCGTGCTGCGCGTCATGCGGGCAACGGGTGTCCAGGGCTATTGGGCCGGCGACGACGAAGCCTAGCCAAGCGCGTTGCAAGCCCGTGTTTCATCCGCTAACACCTCTTGGTCCATAGATAAGAGTTTCGCATGTCCGCCCAGAATTTGGGGCAAAACGCCTCTCCGCTTCGTCTCGGCATCGCAGGTCTCGGGACGGTCGGCACCGGCACCGTCAAGATCATCCAGAAACATGCCGAGCTGCTTGGGCTTCGCGCTGGCCGACCCATCACCATTACTGCTGTCAGCGCCCGCGACCGGATGAAAAACCGCGACGTCGATCTGTCCTCTTACGCGTGGGAAGATGATGCCCGCGCGTTGGCGCTGCGCGAGGATGTCGATATCTTCGTCGAACTGATCGGGGGCGAAGAAGGCATTGCCCGCGAAGCGGTGCTGGCGGCGCTGAAGTCCGGCAAGGACGTGGTCACCGCAAACAAGGCGCTGCTTGCGATCCACGGCCAGGAGCTGGCCGGGCTGGCCGAGACGAATGGCCGCGTCCTGCGGTTCGAGGCAGCGGTGGCAGGCGGCATCCCCGTCATCAAGGCGATGACTGAATCGATGGCAGGCAATGAGATCCGCCGCGTCATGGGGGTCATGAACGGCACCTGCAACTACATCCTGACCCGGATGGAAAGCGCCGGCCTGCCCTATGAGACCGTCTTTGAAGAGGCACGCCAGCTTGGCTACCTAGAGGCCGACCCGACGCTTGACGTGGGCGGGATCGACGCCAGCCACAAGCTTGCGATCCTTGCCGCCATTGCCTTTGGCACCCGCCCAAGTTTTGACGCAGTCGAGATCGAGGGGATTGAGCGCGTCAGCATCGACGATATCCGCCGTGCCGCCGATATGGGCTATCGCATTAAACTGCTGGGTGTGGCGCAGATGACCGGGCGCGGGCTTGAACAGCGCATGTCGCCTTGTCTGGTCCCTGCTGACAGCCCGCTGGGGCAATTGCAGGGCGGTACCAACATGGTGGTGATCGAAGGCGACTCGGTCGGTCAGATCGTACTGCGCGGCGCAGGTGCGGGCGAAGGTCCGACCGCCAGTGCTGTCATCTCGGATGTGGTCGAAATCGCGCGCGGCGTGCGTATTCCCAGCTTTGGCCAGCCCGCAGCCAGGCTGTCGGTTCCGCAACCGGCCCGGACGGCGGTGCCGGCGGCTTATTACATCCGCCTGCAACTGACCGACAAACCCGGAGCGCTGGCCAAGGTTGCCGCGGTCCTGGGCGATTCCGGTATCTCGATCGACCGGATGCGGCAATATGGCCACTCGGGTCATGAAGGCATCGCGCCGGTGCTGATCGTCACCCACAAGACCACGCCCGAGGCTATCGACCACGCAATCGAGGCCCTGCCCCGCACCGGCGTGATCGCAGGCGAGCCGGTCGAGTTGCGAATCGAAGAGGTCTGAGGGGGCCCGGCCTATGCGCCGGGCTTACCCCCCTTCGTCCGGCATGGCCTCAGGTCGTGCCCAGATGGCGTAGCCCGTGTGTCACATCGGCGCGCACGGCCAGCCGCAGACCCGGTTCATCGCCCGCGCGCAGTGAGGCGAGGATCATGCGGTGATGGCGCGGCGGCTCATTGCGTTTGACCCGGCCATATAGCGCCCGCATCGTCGGTCCCAGTTGCAGCCAGACCGTCTCGACGATGGCAAGCATCGCCGGGGCCTGCGCACGCAGGTAAAGCAGGCGATGAAATTCAAGATTGGTGCGGATATAGCCGATGGCGTCATGGCTTTCTGCGGCCTCGCCAATAGCGGCGTTGATGACTGCCATACGCTCGATCAGCGCCTGATGGGCGCGCGGCAGCGCGCGTGAGGCCAGTTCTGGCTCGATCAGGCCGCGCAGCGCCGCCAGCTCTTCGATCCGCTCGACCGACAGTTCCGGCGTGGCGATACGTCCCGATGACGATAGCGACAGTGCCCCTTCGGCTACCAGCCGCCGCACCGCCTCGCGCGCGGGTGTCATCGAGACGCGATGCTCGGCGGCGATGCCGCGCAGGGTCAGCGCCTGACCGGGCGGCAGTTCGCCCAGCATGATGCGCTGACGCAGGTTACGATACAGCCGCTCATGGGCCGAGGTTTCCGAGGAACGCGAAGGACTCATGCCCGCATGTGATCACAAACGGGGCCGCCGTCAAGGCAAAGGAGCGACCCTTTCAGCCACGAAAACGCCATGCCTGCAACTCATGGCCATGGGCGCGCAGCCAGGCGCGTTGCCGGGCGTAATCAGGCCGCAGGCGGGCGGTCGCGGCCCAGAAGGCTGGCGAGTGGTCCATATGCGCCAGATGCGCGACCTCATGCGCTGCGACATAGTCCAGTACTTCGGGTGGGGCCATGGCAAGGCGCCATGAAAACATCAGCCTGCCGTCATGGGTGCAGCTGCCCCAGCGCGAGCGGGTGTCACGCAGGACCAGCGCCTGAAAGCCGCGTCCCAATGCCGCAGCATGACGGTCGCAGGCGGGTGCCAGCCGCGCCTGTGCCAGATGTTTCAGAAATGCCTCAACCACCACTCCGGCCGGGCGGTGTTCGGGGACAAGGATTGCGTCCCCGGCCAGCTCGATCCGCCGCGTCGCTGCCGGGACGATGCGCCGCAACCGCCCCTCGACAGGCAATAGCGCGCCGGGTTCGGCCAGCTGCAGGGGCGGCATCCCTGCGCGCGTATTGCGCAGCCACTCGGCTCGCGATTCGGCAAAGGCACGGCCTGCAGCTAGGCTGGCGCGGCTGGGCAGGGTCAGGACCACCTCGCCCCCCGCCCGTGTAACGCGCAGCGTCATGCGTCGCGCCCGGGCCGAACGGCGCAACGTCACGGGAATGTCGCCTCCGACCAGAATCCTGTCCATGATTTATCGCATCTTGCCAAGCATTGCCTCTGGCCCCATGTTTCCCCTGCACCACCTCTGCCCTGCAAGGGGGAAAAGGCTTTGACAGCCTGTTCCGGCTGTGGCAGGGGACAGCGGATTTAGCTGAACGCGGCAGAAAGAGAACACCATGCCCAAAGAGGAATGGGGCACGAAACGCCTTTGCCCCCATTGCGCCACGCGCTTTTACGATCTGACTAACGATCCGATGACCTGCCCCGCCTGCGGGGCCGAGTTCACGGTGGAAAGCCTGAGCAACGGCCGCACACGCTCGCTGATCGCGGAAAAGACCGCCTCGCGCGATGACGATCAAACGGATCTGGTTGTTGACGACGATCTGGACGATGACGCCGATGCCGGCGATCTGGATGACGATCTGCTGGATGATGACGATGACGACGGCGACGTGTCGCTGGATGACATCGCCGATGTGCCGGACAATGACGACGAGTAAGCGTCGCTGACCATATTGGGGCCCCGGTCCCGGCCATGTGCCGGATCGGGGCCTTTTCTTTTGCCTGTTGTCCAAGGCCCAGACTGCATGAGGATCATCGACCGACAGGCCATGCGGGCCATTCTGCTGACACCCGGGGACCGGGTGTTGCTGATGCGTGTCGACTACGGCAGTGGCGATTGGTGGATCACTCCCGGCGGCGGCGTTGAGCCGGGTGAGACGCCCGAAGAAACCCTGCGTCGCGAACTGGCCGAAGAGTTGGGCTTTACCCTGCCCGCCCTTGGCCCTTTGGTCTGGAAACGGCAGGTCATGATGACCCTGCACCAGCACCGCTGGCGGCAGTCCGAGGACTACTTTCTGATCGAGACCCCGGAATTTGTGCCCCGGGTCCTTAACGCGCCCGAGGCCGCCACCTTTCGTGAGTTCCGCTGGTGGAGCCCGCCTGAATTGCGCCACACCACTGAGCGGGTAGCGCCTGCCGGGCTGCTGCGCATCATTCTCGACTACCGGGAATGCGGTCCGCCAAATGGTCCGCTGCATCTCGAAATTGTCGAGAATTAATCGCTAACCAGTGTAACTATCATCGAAAAACTCCAGCTCCAGCTGAACGGCCCGGCGGAAAAAGTCCCGTGCCTGATCCGCCCCCTGTGAGCCGACGCGATTAAGTTCCTTTTTCAGGAACGCGACAAAATCGCGGAAAAAGGGATTATCGTGCAGGGTAATCCACTCGGCATGGACAAAATTCGGGGGCAGCGGTTGGGGCGCACGGCTTGCCCAGTCAAGATATAGACCTTCGGCCACATTCAGCACTGCCAGCACCGCTGGATAGCTACGCGTCGCAGCAGCCTCGCGCATCAGGGCCTGAAAACCCGTGGTTGGCGCGCTGTCGGGGATCTGCGCACGAGCCTCGGCGCTGACCCCCAGCGCATCAAAGGCGCGCAGGAAATAATCATTTTCATCCCCTGAGACCATGCCGGCAAAGCGGCCAAAGCGCAGGCGCGATTCGAACCGGTCTGCCGAGGCGATTGCCGCCCCAAGAAGCGTCAGAAAAGCATCCAGAAAGCGGTGATCCTGCACCAGATAGCGCGCCATGACCGCATCGCTGATCTCGCCCGTGCAAAGCTCGCGCACAAAGCGGTGATTCACGGCGGCATCCCATTGGGCAACGGTTTCCTGGCGCAAGGTTTCAAAAAAGGTTTCGGTCATCGCATCCTCTTTGGCGGGGGCAAGACCGGATAGTCGGACGGCCTCGCAGTGGGGCCGGCAAAGGGCGGGCAGATGACGGGCTGGTCCCTTCCCATCCCTTCGCCGGCATGATCCGGATCAGGTTCAAAGGGTCGCCGCGCCGCGCAGTATATGCGCCAGCAGCCTCTCAGCCCCTTGCCGGGACACCCCCTGGTGCGCGACAGGTTAGCCAGGTCGGGAGGGGCTGTCACGCATCGTCCGGATCGCCCGCGCGCAGGCCAGCACACAGGATCGTGAGCCGGGATCAAGGACTTGCCCGCGTGGCGGGGTGGCATTCCGACTTGCAGCCCGGGGCCAGATGTTATCCTGTTGCGACATGGCGGGCTTACCCGCACGCAGGCAGGATCGGGACCATGACGACAGGCGAAATGCCGAAACCGACAAGCGCGACAGCACCGAACCCCACCGCCGCGTTGCGGCAAGGCCAGAAACAGGTCGGGCTGCGCCTGCACCGCCCCCCCCTGCTGACCAATATATCGGCTGCGCGTTGGCTGCTGCTCGCTATTGTGGCGGCTTCGGTCTATTTCTTTCACGGCTTTCTGGTGCCTGTGTTGGCCGCCTCGGTCATCGCGCTGGCAAGTTGGCCCCTGCGCGACCGCGCGGCATTTCAGCTCAATCTCGGCCGGACCGGAGCGGCGACGCTTCTGGTGCTGGTACTGGTCTGCTTTCTGCTGATTCCCATCGCCATGGCGCTGATCTATGCCTTTCGGGAGCTGCGCGACTGGATCAACTGGGCGATTATGATCAACAGTTCTGGCGCACCAACCCCGGCATGGATGGTTGAGCTGCCCCAGATCGGAGACTGGCTGGACGAGAACTGGCAGAACTATGTCGGCCGCCCAGGCGGCATCAGCGAGATCGTGCAGCTGGTCAGCGGCTCGAATATCGGGGCTATCTATCGCGGTGCGGTGACAGCCGGAACGCTGGCCTTTCATCTGGCCCTGACGCTGCTTTTCATGCTGATTACGCTGTTCGTGCTTTACCGCGACGGAGATCGGATTGTCGCCCAGATCGACCAGGTCGGCCGGCGCATCCTGCCCGACCGGTGGGAGCGGCTGTCGCGCGTTGTGCCTGCCACCATCAGCTCGACAGTGACCGGCATGACCCTGATTGCGATTGGCGAAGGTGTGGTGCTGGGGCTGGCCTATTGGCTGGCTGGTGTCCCCTCACCCGTGACATTTGGCGTCATCACCGGCTTTATGGCGCTGATCCCGGGTGGCGCACCGCTGTGCTTTACCCTTGTCTCGGCCTATCTTGCTGCCAGCGGCTCGCCCGTAGCGGGGGCGGCGCTGTTTTTATGGGGCACTTGCGAGCTTTTCGTAGTCGATAAGACCATCCGCCCGGTCTTGGTCGGAGGACCGGTCAAGCTGCCCTTCCTGCCGACGTTTTTCGGCCTGATCGGCGGGGTCAAGACCATGGGTATCGTGGGTTTGTTTGTCGGCCCGGTGCTGATGGCGCTGCTGGTATCAATCTGGCGGGAATGGCAGCGCGAACTGGCCGAAGAGGAACAGCGGCAGGCCGCCCGCATCGAGTGAAACGGAAAGCAGGCATGAGAAAAGGGCGGGACATCTTGTCCCGCCCTTTTGCTATTCAGATCCTTCCCGGATCATTCGGTGGGCGTGACCACCGGTTCTTCTTGCGGCGGGCTGGCCAGCGTTTCCGGCAAGGGCGTCAGCGTCACCCCCGCATTGGCCCCAAGGGGCTGGCCGTCGCGGTTCGTCTGGACCGGCGCAGGGGTTTCACCCGGCTGCAAAGCCCCCTGAACATCGCCCTCATCCGCCGCCTCGGTGGCAGCAGCAGCCGGGGGAGGCAGCGGCACCGGGCGGGCGTTCTCTGCACCATCCGAACGCAGATAGTCAAAGAACTCGCCCTCGGGTTTGATAACCAGCGAGCTGTTCTCGCCCTTCAGCGCACGCTCGTAAGAGGTCATCGAGCGGGTGAAGGCAAAGAATTCAGGGTCGCGGCCGAAAGCATCGGCATAAATCGCGTTACGACGGGCATCGGCCTCACCCCGGATCACCTCGGCCCGCTTGCGCGCCTCGGAGGTCAGCTCGACCACGGTACGGTCGGCAGCGGCGCGGACGCGCTGCGCGGCCTCACCACCACGGGCGATCTCATCAGCCGCTTCACGCTCACGCTCGGCCCGCATCCGGGCATAGGTCGCGGTCAGGTTCTGCTCGGGCAGATCGGTGCGGGTCAGACGCACGTCAATGACCCGGATGCCCAGATCTTTGGCATCTTCGCGCGCAAGGTCGCGGATGCGGTTCATCAGCGGGGTCCGGTCATCAGACAGAACAGTGGTTGAGGGGACCGAACCCAGCACCTGACGGATGGCATTGGTCACGATCGGTTCAAGCCGGCGCTGAGCGAACTCGATACCGCCTGCGCCTACCGCGCGGCGGAACTGCACGACATCGGTAATCTGCCAGCGTGCAAAGGCGTCGACGACCAGACGGCGGTCATCAAGAGGCGTCACCTCCATCGGCGGGGTCGGCAGGCCAAGGATGCGGGCGTCGTATTTCACCACATTGTCGAGGAAAGGCACCTTGATGCCCAGACCGGGCTCTTCGCGCACCTCGACCACCTCGCCAAAGCGCAGGACCAGCGCCTTTTCACGCACATCGACGATATAAAGCGCAGCGACGACCAGAACAGCCACCACGACCAGAAACGGCAGAGCCAAAAGCGAAATGGCGCGATTCATTACTGGTTCCCTCCGCCGGTATTGGTATTGGCAGAGCCGGGCGCCCTGCTGCGCAGCTGATCCAGCGGCAGATAGGGCACGACGCCCTGCCCGCCTTCGCCATCCAGAATGACCTTATTCACGCCGCCAAGGATTTTCTCCATGGTTTCCAAATACATCCGGCGGCGCGTAACTTCAGGCGCCTTCACATATTCTGCATAGACCGAGTTAAAGCGCGCGGCCTCACCCTCGGCTGTGTTCACTGCCTCGGCGCGATAGGCCTCGGCACGTTCAATCACGGCGGCAGCCTCACCCCGGGCGCTTGCAAGCACGCGGTTGGCATAGGCATCGGCCTCTTTCTCAAGCCGGTCGCGTTCCTGCTGGGCGGCCTGCACTTCGCGGAAACTGTCGATGACCTCGCGCGGCGGGTCGGCGCGGTCAAGGTTGACGCGCAACACGTTGATCCCCGCCTCATAGTCGTTCAGCGTGTTCTGCACCGCAAGTTTCAGGTCGTCGGCAATGGCACCCCGGTCGCGGTTCAGGATCGGCGCCAGTTCCGACCGTGCCACGATGTCGCGCATCGCCGATTCCGAGACGGCGCGGATCGTGTCTTCGGGGTCGGCGAGGTTGAAAAGGAATTTCTCGGGGTCCGAGATGTTCCAGACCACCTGATATGCCATATCCACGATGTTCTGGTCGCGTGTCAGCATCAGCCCCGAATCCATCGGACCTGCCCGGCCGGTGCCGATTTCGGTCGTCCGCTCACCCGAGACCTGCACGACCTCGGCGGTGACAAAGGGCCAGGGCGCAAAGTTCAGGCCCGGCTCACCCGTGCCGACCGGCTTGCCGAACAGCAGCTCGACTGCGCGTTCCTCGGGCTTGACGGTGTAAAAGCTGGTAAAGGCCCAGACCGCGACCACTGCAAGCGCCGCCAGGCCCCAGGCACCGCGGCTCATCTGGAACTGGGGGCCTTGCGGGCGGCGCGGTCCGCCGCCGCGATTGCCACCCGAGCCGCCTTTGCCGCCCATCAGCACGCGCAGCCGGTCCTGACCCTTGCGCACCAGCTCTTCGATTTCGGGAATCTGGTCGCCGCGTTGAGGGCCTTGCGGCCGGTTGTCCCTGCCGCCCCCTGCGCTGCCCCAGGGGCGCTGACCGCCCCCTTGCGGCGGCTCTTTGCCGCCCTTGCCGTCATCTCCGCCGCCGCCCCAGGGGCCTTGTGGTGCCATGCGTCTCGTGCCTCGTTCTATGTCTGTCTGGTTGAAACTGGTGCCTTGGGCCGAAAAATCAAGCCGATGCGGCAGGTTTGTCAGTCTTTTCCACCCCGACCCGGCGCGAGGGTTTGCGCATGGTCACAAGCTCTTCGGCAAGTGTCGGGTGCACGGCGATGGCTGCGTCAAAGTCGGCCTTGGTCGCGCCCATGCCCATCGGCACCGCAACCATCTGGATCATCTCGCCGGCTTCGGGGCCAAAGATGTGACAGCCAAGCACCCGGTCGGTTTCGGCATCGACGATCAGCTTCATCACCGCCCGCGCATCCGACCCCGCAAACAGTGAACGCATTGGCCGGAAGCTAGCGACATAGATGTCAGCGGGGCCGATGGCCGCGGCCTCTTCCTCGGTCACACCTATGGTCGCCAGCTCATGCGGGCGGGTATAGACGGCGCTGGCTACCAGCCGGTGATCCACCTTGCGGGGACGCGCACCAAAGACCGTATCAGCAAAGCTGTGCCCTTCGCGGATCGCCACCGGGGTCAGATTCACGCGGTCGGTCACATCGCCCACGGCATAGATCGAGGGGACCGAGCTTTGCGACCATTCGTCCACAACGATTTCGCCTTTGCGACCAAGGCGGACGCCAGCCTCTTCGAGCCCAAGCCCCTTGGTATAGGGTGCGCGACCGGTCGCAAACATCACTGCGTCAAAGACCTCGCTGCTGCCGTCCTCGAAACCGACGCGGACGGCCGCACCTTCGCGATCCAGTCGCGCCGGATTGGTGTTCAGCCGCACGTCGATGCCGACGGTACGCAGCTGTTCGGTGACATGGCGGCGCATCTCATCGTCAAAGCCGCGCAGGACCGCATCGCCGCGATAGGCAAGGACGGTCGCGCTGCCAAGACCCTGCAGGATGGTGGCGAATTCGCAGGCGATAAAACCGCCCCCCACCACCAGCACCCGACCCGGAAGCCGATCAAGCGTGAACAGATCGTCCGAGATCAGCCCCAGCTCTTTGCCCGGAATATCGGGACGCTGCGGCCGGCCGCCTACGGCAATAAGGATATGTTTGGCGGTCAGGCGCTGACCGTCCGCCAGTTCGACCGTATGCGCATCATGCAGCCTTGCCCGCTGCATATGAACCTCGACCCCTGCATTCGACAGGCCCGAGGAATATGCGCCCTCCAGCCGGTCCAGTTCGCGTTCAAGCTTGCCGTGAAAGCTGGTCCAGTCAAAGCTGCCCTCGCCAGCACTCTGCCAGCCATAGCCGCGCGATTCTGTCGCTGCGGCGCCGGCTTGCGAGGCAAAGATCATCAGCTTTTTCGGCACACAGCCGCGAATGACGCAGGTACCGCCCATGCGGCTTTCTTCAGCCAGCCCCACCCGGGCACCGTATTCGCCCGCCGCGATGCGCGCTGCGCGCAC
Organism: Paracoccus kondratievae; assembly: GCF_009301415.1. Classification (GTDB taxonomy): domain Bacteria; phylum Pseudomonadota; class Alphaproteobacteria; order Rhodobacterales; family Rhodobacteraceae; genus Paracoccus; species Paracoccus kondratievae. The sequence goes on from NZ_CP045073.1 coordinate 88,535, forward strand.
CCCGCCCGAGCCGCCGCCGATAACGAAAAGGTCGTAATCGAATTTCATTCCTTGTCCTCACGCCGCAGTGTGACCACCGAACCATCAGGCCGGCCGATGATCGCCAGTTGGCAGATATTCAGGAAAAGCCCGTGTTCAACCACTCCGGCAATTGCCGAAAGTTCGGCCGCCAGTGCCTCAGGGTCGGGAATGGCCTCAAGCGCGAGGTCAAGGATCAGATTGCCCTCATCCGTGCGCAAAGGTTCTTCACCGCGTTTGCGCAACAGGATCGGGCGCGGCCAAAGCGAAAGCCGTTCAAGCGCACGCTGGATCAGGGTGCGCGTCGCCTGCCAGCCAAAGGGAATCACCTCGACCGGAAGATGAAACTGGCCCAGTTGCTCGACAACCTTGTTCTGGTCAGCGATCACCACCATGCGGTTGGACGCGGTGGCGACGATCTTTTCGCGCAGATGCGCAGCACCGCCGCCCTTGATCAGGTTCAGATCGGGATCAACCTCATCCGCCCCGTCGATGGTCAGATCAAGCCAGCCGATCTCATCCAGCTCTTCGACTTGCAGGCCAAGGCTGGTCGCCTGCTCGGCCGTCGCTTTCGAGGTGGCGGCGCATCGCAGCGAAAACCCCTCGGCTTTTACCCGTTCGGCCAACCGGCGCACAAAGACTGCGGCGGTCGAGCCGGTCCCAAGCCCAAGCCGCATCCCCGGCTCGACCAGTGCCACGGCGGCCCGGGCGGCAGCATCCTTGGAAAGATCGGCAATCGAGGGATCGGTCATCGGCAATTGTCCTTGGCAGAGGTTCACGCTTGGCGTCCTTATACGCAGAACTCTGGGCGTGGGCCACACTTGCTGCACCCCAAAAGGCGCGACGAAAAGCCCGACGGTCGGCGATTGCCTCGCGCGGGCGGCTGACCTAAAGCTGGCCAACATGACGATACCCGCCACATATGCCGCCATCATCACCGCCGCTGGCCGCGGCACCCGCGCCGGGGACGGTCCGCCCAAGCAATGGCGCCGCCTTGCCGGACAAAGCGTTATCGCGCGCAGCATCGCCGCCTTTTCCGGCTTTTCGCGCATCGTCGTGACCCTAGCGCCCGAGGATATGGCGCAAGGTGTGGCCGAGCTTGCCGGACCAGTGGTGCTGGTCGCGGGCGGTGCCACCCGATCCGAAAGCGTGCGCGCCGCACTGGAAAGCCTTGAGGGCAGCGGCGTGACCCATGTGCTGATCCATGACGGCGCCCGGCCGCTTGTCTCAGCCCCGGTGATCAAGGCGGTGGTCGCTGCGCTTGAATCTGGCGCCCCGGCTGCCGCCCCGGCCCTGCCCGTCACCGATGCGCTGTGGCGCGCTGAGAAAGGCCATGTCACCGGCACCGCCAGCCGCGAGGGATTGTTTCGCGCCCAGACCCCGCAGGGTTTCGCGCTTGATGCAATTCTTGCTGCCCATCGCGCCCATCCTGAAGGTGCGGCGGATGATGTGGAACTGGCGATCCGCGCCGGTCTGCCTGTTACCGTGACGCCGGGCGATGACGATAATCTGAAACTCACCTGGCCCGAGGATTTTGCCCGGGCCGAACGTATCTTGGGGGACGGAATGGACATTCGCCTTGGCAACGGGTTCGACGTACATGCCTTTATCGGGGGCGATCACGTCTGGCTGTGCGGGGTGAAAATCCCGCATGACAAAGCGTTGCTTGGCCATTCGGATGCCGATGTGGGGATGCATGCGCTGACCGACGCGATCTATGGCGCATTGGCCCAAGGCGATATCGGGCGGCATTTCCCGCCCTCGGACCCGCAATGGAAAGGGGCCGAGAGCCATATCTTTCTGCGCCATGCCGCAATGCTGGCGCGCCAGATGGGCTATGAGATTTCTAACGTCGACGTGACGCTGATCTGCGAACGGCCCAAGGTCGGCCCTCACGCCGGGGCGATGATGCTGCGCCTGTCCGAGATCATCGGAATCGAGGCCCATCGGGTCAGCGTCAAGGCCACCACCTCGGAGCGGCTGGGCTTTACCGGGCGCGAGGAAGGCATCGCCGCCATTGCCACCGCCACGCTGATCAAGGGCGCGCCATGAAGCATCTGATCGCAACTTTCTTTGGCATCGGCCATCTGCGCCCCGCGCCCGGCACCTGGGGTTCCGCCGCGGCAGTGGTGCTGGGCGTCGCGGCCTATGAGCTGATCCACCCGATGCTGATCCCGGCGGGCTTTGCTCTTGCAACCCTGCTGGGCTTTTGGGCCTTGCCCGCCGTCCTTGCGCAAAGCGCCGACGGCGACCCGTCGGAGGTGGTGATTGACGAGGTTGCCGGCCAATGGCTGGCGATGTGCTTTACAGTGATCCCGCTTGCGCGGCACGGGGTTTCGATCCTTGATGCATGGCCGGGGTTTGTCGTGCCCTTCCTGCTGTTTCGCCTTTTTGACATATGGAAACCGTGGCTGGTCGGACGTGCCGACCGGCGTGGCGGCACCGTCGGGGTAATGCTGGATGACCTGTGGGCCGGGTTGTTTGCCGGGCTGGTTTCGGTCATCCTTGCCGGGATTTATCATGCGGTGCTGGAGCCGATGTTGTGACCGACCCTGCCCCTGTCGATCCTGCCGATGTTCTTGAGCTTGCCCGCCGGCGAAGGGTGATGATCGCCACTGCCGAAAGCTGCACCGGCGGGCTGATCGCCGGGCGACTGACCGATGTGCCGGGGGCGTCGGATGCGGTGGATCGGGGCTTTGTCACCTATTCCAACGCCGCCAAGATCGAGATGCTGGGCATCCGCCCCGAGACGCTTGCCGTCCATGGAGCGGTCAGCGAAGAAATCGCTGCCGAGATGGCGGCGGGCGCGCTGGCCCGCTCTCAGGCCGGGGTCGCGGTCGCCGTCACCGGGATTGCCGGGCCGGGAGGGTCCGAGCATAAGCCCGAGGGCCGGGTCTGCTTTGGCATCGCCGATGCACAGGGCGTGCGGACCGAAACGGTCGAATTTGGCCCGCGCGGCCGCGATGCCGTACGCGCCGCCACGGTCCGCCATGCGCTGGCGCTGCTTAGCGCTGCGCTTTCCTAGGCCAGCACCTGCAGGGCGGCACTGACGTCCTCGGGGCGCGTATCCCAGCCACAGACCAGACGGATCGAGACCGGCTCATCGGCCAGGGCGCTCTGGGTGTGCGGCCACAGGTGATATGCAATCCCGCTGGCGCGGGCGCGGTCATGCAGCTCTGCCGGAATGGTGGCAAAGACGGCGTTGCTTTCGACGCGCTGGTCGATGCTGACACCGGGCAGACGCGCCAGCCCCAGAGCCAGCTCACTGGCCATGGCATTGGCGTGACGGGCCAGATCCAGCCACAGATCGCCCTCCAGCCAGGCGAGCATCTGCGCCCCCAGATAACGGTGCTTCGAGATCAGCGCCCCGGCACGTTTGCGGCGAAATTCGAACTCTTCGGACCGGGCGGGGTCAAAGATCAGCACTGCCTCGACTGCCATACAGCCGTTCTTGGTACCACCGAGTGAGAGGATATCGACCCCTGCCCTCCAGGTCAGATCAGCGGGCGAAACATCAAGCGCGGCCAATGCATTGGCAAACCGCGCCCCGTCCATATGCACGCCCAGACCTTTGGCGTGGGCGACGGCGGTCAGCGCCTCGACCTCGGCCGGGGAATAGACCGTTCCCCATTCGGTGGCGTTGGTCAGGGTCAGCGCCGCGTTCTCTCCGGCATGAACGGCATCGCGACCATGAACATGCAGCGTTTCGGAAAGCGACTCGGGCGTCATCTTGCCGCCCGTCCCCGGAACAGGCACCAGCTTGGCACCCGCGGTAAAGAACTCGGGCGCGCCGGTTTCGCTGGTCTGCACATGGGCATCGGGATGGCAAAAGATCTTGCCCCAGCCCGGCGACAGCATCGACAGCGCCAGCGCATTGGCAGCCGTGCCTGTGGTCACGAAATGAACCGCCGCGTCGGGGGCGTCAAAAAGCTCGCGTAGCCGATCCTGAGCCGCCAGCGTCACGCTGTCCTGACCGTAGGATGGCACATGGCCTTCGTTTGCAGCAGCCAGCGCCGCCATGATGCGGGGATGGACGCCGCCCGCATTGTCCGAGGCAAAATTCATGCCAGATCCTCGATGATATGTTCGTCCCAGTCGTCTTCGGTCACCGTCAGTTCGCTGACCGTCCAGCCGCGCACCGATGCCCCGGCAAGATGGACCGATTCGGGATCGCCCGAGATAAGATAGTGCCAGTCGTAAAGCGGCTTGCCCTCGGCCCGCAGCCGATAGGCACAGGTCGCGGGCAGCCACCAGGCGATCTCGGCCAGCTTCTTGGGGGTCAGGACCACGCAATCGGGCACATAGTCATGGCGGTTCGGATAGCTCATGCAGCGGCAGGTCTCGCCATCCAGCAGCCGGCAGGCGACGCGAGTGAACGCCAGTTCGCCCGTGTCCTCATATTCGATCTTGTTAAGGCAGCATTTGCCGCACCCGTCGCACAGCGCCTCCCACTCCTCGGAATCGAGGGAATCAAGGGGCTGCTCCCAGAACCGCGGGCGCATCAGCGCGTCGCCAGGATCTCGCGCGCCTGGGCACTGTCGCGGTCCATTTGCGCGATCAGCGCCTCAAGACTGTCAAACTTTGCCTCGGGGCGCAGATATTCAACCAGCGCGACCGACAGGTGCTGACCATAAAGATCAGCCGCGAAATCAAAGAGATGAACTTCCAGATTGGGCCGGTTTTGACCAAACATGGGCCGCACGCCAAGGCTTGCCACGCCTTTGTAACTGCCGCGATCAGCCCCGGTCAGCACATCGACCAGCACAGCGTAAATGCCAAGTGCAGGCAGGTGCAGCCCGTCCACCGCCATATTGGCGGTCGGATAGCCAAGGTCACGGCCGCGCTTGTCGCCATGCAGCACCTCGCCGTCGATACGGTGCCAATGGCCAAGCATACGCTCGGCATCGCGGGTGCGGCCGGCGGCCAGCGCCTTGCGGATCTCGGTCGAGCTGTATTCGACCTCGCCATTGCCGATCAGCGGCGCCACGGTGACCCCAAAACCAAGCTCTTGCCCCAGTTGTGTCAGGGTCTGGGCGTTGCCCGAACGTTGGCGGCCAAAGCAGAAATCCTCACCGACGGTGACATGGCGCACGCCAAGGCCCTGTACCAGTACCTCACGCGCAAAAGCCTCGGGCGACAGACCGGCCAGAACGGCGTCAAAGGGCAGCTGATACAGATGTTCGACCCCCAGCCGCGCCAGCCGGTTCGCCCGCGATTCCGCGTTCATCAGCCGGAATGGCGCGGCGTCGGGAAAGAAGAATTCGCGCGGATGCGGCTCAAAGGTGATGATGCCCAGGGGCGCATCGCAGGCGGCACGAGCCGCGTCGATAACCGAGCGATGCCCCAGATGAACGCCGTCGAAATTGCCCATGGCGACAGTCGCCCCGCGGGCATCGAGCGGCAGAGCTTTCCAGTCGTTATGGATGCGCAATCAGGCCCCCGCCGGGCCGGCGACCGGCCCTGTCTCAGTCGAATTTGCGGCTTGGCGCCAGAACGACCGCCTCGCCTTTCAGGACGACCGTATCACCGACAAGGCAGCGGGTTGCAAGGGTCACGCGGCGCTTTGCGTGATCGATTGCCTCAACCGACACCTCGGCGCGGACCAGATCACCCGGCCGGACCGGCGCCATGAACTTAAGCGTCTGGCCCAGATAGACCGTGCCATGACCGGGCAATTGCTCACCAATCACGGCCGAGATCAGGCCAGCAGTCAGCATCCCGTGTGCGATGCGGCCCTGAAAGATCGTGTCCCGGGCATAGGAATCGTCCAGATGCACCGGATTTCGGTCGGTCGAGATCTGGGCGAACATCTCGATATCCTCGTCGGTGACTACCTTCTGCAGGTAGCGCATCATCCCGACTTCAAGATCCTCGATGACGATCGTGCCGCGCGGAAGGTTGTCCAGCATCATTCAATGCTCCCGATGAGTGGCTGTATGCTGCATAGCAGCAACGCACCGGGCGCGCAAGAAAATAACGCTCGGCCACAAAAAGAGGACCGATTATTACCCGCTCAGCGCAGCCTGCCGATGCTATAGGTCGGATCCTGCGCGCGCAGGGCCAGCCATTCCTGCAGCCGCGCAGGCTCGGGGTTTTCGACATCGGGGCCAAACTGATCAAAAGCAAGGCCGCCGGTCACGAACAGCGCATCCAGCCCCTCACCCACGGCGCCCGAGATATCGGTCGCGATTCCGTCCCCGATCACAAGGATCCTGGCCCTGTCGTCCAGTCCGAGCCTGCGCCGAGCAAGGTCGTAGATCGGTGGATGCGGCTTGCCGAAATACAGCGAGGTGCCGCCCAGATCTTCGTAAAGCTCGGCCAGTGCACCGGCGCAGTAAAGCCGCTTTTCGCCCAGATCGACCACTACATCAGGGTTGGCGCAAAGCAGCTTGAGCCCGCGTTCGCGCGCCAGCATCAGCCGGGCGCGATAATCGTCAGGTACCTCAGTCAGATCATCAAAAAGGCCGCAGCAGACGATGCCTTCGGCCTTGTCCAGCTCGACCCTCTGGATCGGAGGGGCGTCGCGCCATTCCTCGGGGATATCGGTGAAAAACCCCTCGTCCTTGGGCTGAGAGATGGCCCAGACGCGACGGCCGACAGCGCCGGCAAACATCGCATCCTGTGCCGCATCGCCCGAGGTGACGATCATGTCCCATGCATCGCGGGGCACGCCCATACCGTCCAGCTGCTCGGCCACGTATTTGCGCGGCCGCGGCGCATTGGTCATCAGGACCACCCGCCCGCCCCTGGCGCGAAAGCCCTGCAAGGCGGCGACGGCGGCCGGATAGGCCTCAACGCCGTTGTGCAGGCACCCCCAAAGATCGCAGAACAGGACATCGTAATTCAGTGCGATCTCGTCGAGCGCGCGGATGATCTGGGTCATGAAAACGGCCTTTTGGGGTCAGACGGCCAGAGCCGGAATGATCTGTTTTTTGCGCGACATGACGCCGGGCAGCACGACGGTATCGCCGGTCACGGTGGCGCCAAAGCTTTTTTCAGCGACCCGTCTGACAAAATCGTTCGGGACCAGCAGCGTCGCCTCTTCGTTCAGGATATCGACGACGAAAAGCAGCACCTCATCCGCACCATCCGCGGCGGCAACGCTGGGCATGGCGGCCATCAGCGCGGCCTTGCGATCCAGCAGCACCTGGGGCGCAGTGGTTTCCAGCACCGAAACGCGCAGCTGCCTGCCACCCAGTTCATATTCCTTGCTGTCCATGCGCAGCAGCGCCTCGTCGGTAAAGGCCGACACATCCGACTTGGCTGCAAACATCTCGGCCGCATATTCGGGGATCGGGATACCAAGGTCCTTGGCCAGTTTCTCGGCCACAAAACGGTCGTGCGGCGTGGTGGTCGGGCTGCGGAATTCAAGCGTGTCCGACAGGATGCAGGTCAGCATCGCGCCTTTGATTGCACGCGGTGCACGGGCCAGATCCTCGTCGCCGATCAGGTCATGCATGATCGTCGCGGTGCAGGCCAGCGGACGGATGGTGATATTGATCGGCAGGCGGGTGCGGATGCCGCCGGCCAGCAGGTGGTGGTCGATGATTTCGATCACATCGGCCTCGGCCAGCGAATCGGGCAGTTCGGCGGGGTTGTTGGTGTCCACGATCACGCATTGATCGCCAGCCGCGACGTCCGGGATGATCTCGGGCTTATCAAGATTCCATTTCGACAGCATCCAGGCGGCCTCGGTGTTCGGCTCGCCCTGCAACACCGGCTTGGCCGGGGTTTTGCGCACTTCGTTCAGATACCACGCCCAGATGATGGGCGAGCCGGTCGAGTCGGTGTCGGGAGCTTTGTGGCCGAAAACCTTGATCATGGGGGTCCCCTGCAAATTGGGCGGAAAATTCGCCGGGATTATAGGGGCGCGGGCCGGTAATGTCTATCAACCCGGCACAACCGCAGCATTGACCGCCAGCGCCAGCAGCACCGTATTGTAAAAGAACGAAAAGACCGAGTGAAACAGCGTCACCCGTCGCATTCGGGTGCTTAGCGCCGTTACATCCGCGGTCTGCGCTGCCATCCCCAGGGTAAAGCTGTAATAAAGAAAGTCCCAGATATCCGCGTCGCCCTGTGGCGCAAGGCCGGGAAAACCAAGATCGCGCGCCTCGGTCCCGTGGGGGCCGCGCCCATACCAAAGCCGTGCATAGTGAAAGCCCATGACCGTATGGACCATCAGCCAGCCCAGCGGAACCGAGGCAAGCGCCAGTGCCGGACGCAGTGCGAGCCCCGCGTGGGGAGCACGGATGGTCATCAGGATCGCGACCAGGCTGATCGCCACTGTCCCGATTGCCAGCGGAACGATCAGCACCATACCTTCATCATCACTATCGGCCTGATGGCGCATGGCCCGCGCGTCGATGCCACGCATCAGCAACCCGGTCAGCACCAGATAAGTCGTGCAAAACAGGACCGAAAAGATCAGCAGCCGGTCGACGATCTGTAACCGGTACAACCCCAGACCTGCTGCCAGCCCCAGCGCAAAGCTAAACAGAAAACGCCGGTGACGGCGCAGGTCCTGCAGCATCACACCGGCGTTTGCTGGTGTTGCAGGATGCGCCAGTCGCCAGCGCGCTGGATCCAGGTGGTGGTGCAGAAGGCGCGATATGTGTCAGCCCCCGCGCGGCGGGCGGTAGCGTGATAGGCAAGCACGCAGACATCATCGGTCTCGATACTGGCCCGTTCGGTCATCGTGATCTCCTGCCAGCGCGGCGCGGCCTGCAACGCGGCAATCGCCGCCGTGCGGTCAAGGATGCCGGTCCGGGGAAATGCCATCAGGCAAGAGGTGTCAAGCTTGCGCCCCGCCTCGGCCACGCCCGCCAGCCAGAATTCGCGCTCTTCGCGCCAAAGCTCATCCGCCATCGCCAATCCCCTCCACCCTGATCGGGCTGATTTTCCAGCCACGGCTTTCCAGCAGGCGCAGCACGCCCTTTTCGCCGGGCAGATGCAGGGCGCCGAAACCGGCGACGACGCCCTTGCCCTGTTCGGCGGCTGCCGCCGCGGCCTTTTCAAGCGGTTCAATCCAGCGGGCGTTGCGCTGGTTCAACATCCTGTCCTGCGCCATCTCTGTCTGGGCGTCCACCTCGGCCCGGGACAGGCCCGAGTTGTAATAGGCGTTAAAGCGCGAGAACTCCAGAATCAGCCAGCCGTTCTCTGCAAAATAGGTCTCGGTCATGGTCACGGTATAGTCGTCGGCATGTTCGGCGGCGGGCATACCAGCGCGGATCATGTCCTCTTCCTCGCGCGGGGTCATGCCCTCGAACACGGTGAACAGGGCGTTCCAGGGTTCCAGCGCCTGCACCGGGACATCGGCCGCCTCGGCCTTTCGGATCAGCAGCCGGTCCAGCCCGTCCAGACCGTCGCCGTCTTGCATCATCCGTTGCATGCAGGGCGACACCCCAAGCATGACCGCGACATACCAGGGCCGCATCCGGCTGGCGTTGACGGGCGGTACGCCCCGCTTTTCCAGCGCCGAGGACAGTGCCTGCCACTCATCCTCGCTCAGCCGCTCGGGCAGGGTCGGCCCTTCGGCGTTGACAAGCAGCGCCACATCCGACGAGAGGGCCTTGGTCAGCAGGGCCTCTTCCTCGGGACCGGCCTCGACCAGCAGTTTGGCTGCGGCCCCGATCTCGGGGGTGAAGTGCCGCAAGATCAGGTCGTGGCGCGGATCGGGAAAGTGATAGGTGCCGATCAGGGTGATGCGCTGATCACCTTTTTCCGCGCGCCAGAACAGACCATGCGCATAGGGTACCCCCTCGACCGCCGCCTGCATCTCGGCCATCCGCTCGGGCGGCAACTGGTCAAAGAGGTTTTGCCCGACGCATTCCTGTGCCGCTGCCGGCAGGGCCAGTGTTGCGGCGACAAAAAGGGCGGTCAAGGTCGGCTTCAGGCGCATGCGTTCGGTTCCCGTATCGTCTGGGGATCAGCATGGCATGGGTGCAGATGCGATGCCAGTCCGGCCGGGCGGTGGCAGTTCCTGTGGCAGCGGCGTTCCGGCCAGAACAGCGCGCCAGATCCGTTCGACCTGCGCGGCCTTGGCGTCCCATGTAAAGTCGCGCATTACCCGTGCCTGCGCCCTTGCGGCCATGCCGGGCAGGACCGAAGGATCAGCAGCAATGGCCTGCAACTGCCGGCGTAATTCTGCGACCAGCTCGGCCCGGCTTCCCATGGGGATGCGCAAGCCGGTCGCATCATCGACAAGCTCACCCGGCCCGGCGTAATCGGCCACCACGGGAACGACGCCAAGCGCCATCGCCTCAAGGACGACGCCGCCCCCGAATTCGCGCACTGAGGGAAAGACCAGCAATTGCGCCCGGGCTGCGACGCCCTGAACCTCTTCATGCGCCAGCCAGCCGTGAAAGCGGACCGCCTGCCCTGCGCCTTCGCGCGCGACAAGATCGCGCAGCGCACCGGCCTGCGGCCCGTCGCCAACGATGTCGAGCACCAGCTTTCCGGCCCGCAGCAGAGGCAATGCTGCCTCGATCGCCATATCCGCGCCCTTGTAGGGCACGAGCCGGCCAATGAAGCAACCCCGCAGCGGCAGGGTACCCGGTTGCGGGGCAGTCAGGCTGAAACGCGTCGGGTCGATGGCGTTTTCGGGCAGCCAGACTGCTTTGCTGTGATGGCGTGCAGGAATCTCGTTGCGGGTGTGAAGCGAGCCGCAGATGATCGCCGAGGCATCGCGCAGCATCGCCCCCCTGCCCGGCAACGCCCGATAAGCACCCCGAACGTAAGAGAGCCATTCTTTCTCGCGTCGTCTTTCGCTGTCGAAACCTTTGGGCCATGGCACGCCGCCGTTCAGCGGGCCAAGGACAAAGGGCACGCCAGCCTGACGGCAACGCGGGGCAAGCAGACTGTTTGCCGTCGGCGTCAGCGGCGTCACGCGGTGCACGATGTCATATGCGCCGGCGCGGATCTGTGGGCCAAAAGCGCGCCAGACCAGCCGTTCAAAATAGCCATAGCCAAGGGTCGAGATGGCGGTCTTTATCGTCCAGCCGACGCCCTTGCCCATGCTTAGCCGTTCGGCCAGCCGCCACATCGGCGCGGCCAGTTTCTCGCTGTCGATGGCGGTAAAATCCCGCCCCTCGATCAGGCCGGCGCGCAGGATGGCCTCTCGGTTGCGGACCTGAGTGACGATATGGACATCGGCGACGCGGCGCAGCGCATTGGCCAAAGACCAGCCGACCAGCGGCACCGAAACCCATTCGGGGTTGGCCGCTTCGGCGATGACAAGGGCCTTGAGACGCCGTTCCACCATCTTATCCGCCCGAACTGCTTTTCCTTGGGCGTAGCCATGGGGCGGAAACTCCGTCAAGCGGATTTCCAAGTAAAATTTTCCGATGGCAGACCGTTGACAGCTCTGGATTGCCAGCCTAGATGGGCGGCATTGGCACTCACCACAAGCGAGTGCCAACAGCCGCAACACTGCAACCTGAAACACCGGAGTGTTCTACAATGGCTTTCAAACCGCTGCACGACCGCGTTCTGGTCCGTCGCGTCCAGTCAGACGAAAAGACCAAAGGCGGCCTGATCATCCCCGACAGCGCAAAAGAGAAACCGGCCGAAGGTGAGGTCATCGCCGTTGGCGAGGGCGCGCGCAAAGATTCGGGCGAGCTGATCACCCCTGCGGTCAAGGCTGGTGATCGTGTCCTCTTCGGCAAATGGTCGGGCACCGAAGTTACGATCGATGGCGAAGAGCTGCTGATCATGAAGGAAAGCGACATCCTGGGCATCATCGGCTGATCGTCCATTTACGCTAACCCATTCAAGGAGCACCTCAAATGGCTGCGAAAGAAGTCAAATTCAACACCGACGCCCGCGACCGCATGCTGAAAGGCGTGAACATCCTCGCCGATGCCGTCAAGGTGACGCTGGGCCCCAAAGGCCGCAATGTCGTGATCGACAAATCCTTCGGCGCCCCGCGCATCACCAAGGACGGTGTTTCGGTCGCCAAGGAAATCGAACTGGCTGACAAGTTCGAAAATATGGGCGCGCAAATGGTCCGCGAAGTCGCTTCGCGCACCAATGACGAAGCGGGTGACGGCACCACCACCGCGACCGTTCTGGCCCAGGCCATCGTCCGTGAAGGCATGAAGGCGGTTGCCGCCGGCATGAACCCGATGGATCTGAAGCGCGGTATTGATCTGGCCACCGCCAAAGTCGTCGAATCCATCAAAGCCGCTGCCCGTCCGGTCAACGATTCGTCCGAAGTCGCCCAGGTCGGCACCATCTCGGCCAACGGTGAAGCCACCATCGGCCAGCAAATCGCCGAAGCCATGCAGCGCGTTGGCAACGAGGGTGTGATCACCGTCGAAGAAAACAAAGGCATGGAAACCGAGGTTGACGTCGTCGAAGGCATGCAGTTCGACCGCGGCTACCTGTCGCCCTATTTCGTGACCAACGCCGACAAGATGGTTGCAGAGCTGGAAGACGCCTACATCCTGCTGCACGAGAAAAAACTCTCGTCGCTGCAGCCGATGGTCCCGCTGCTCGAATCGGTCATCCAGACCCAAAAGCCGCTGCTGATCGTGGCCGAAGACGTCGAGGGCGAGGCTCTGGCCACCCTGGTCGTCAACAAGCTGCGCGGCGGTCTGAAAATCGCTGCCGTCAAGGCTCCGGGCTTTGGTGATCGCCGCAAGGCCATGCTGCAGGACATCGCGATCCTGACCGGCGGTCAGGTGATCTCGGAAGACCTGGGCATGAAGCTTGAGAATGTCACCATCGACATGCTGGGCCGTGCGAAAAAGATCTCGATCAACAAAGACAACACCACCATCGTTGATGGCGCTGGTGACAAGAGCGAGATCGAAGCCCGCGTCAGCCAGATCCGTCAGCAGATCGAAGAAACCACCTCGGACTACGACCGCGAAAAACTGCAAGAGCGCGTGGCCAAACTGGCCGGCGGCGTTGCTGTCATCAAAGTCGGCGGCTTGACCGAGGTCGAGGTCAAAGAGCGTAAGGACCGCGTCGATGACGCTCTGAACGCGACCCGCGCTGCGGTTCAGGAAGGCATCGTTGTCGGTGGCGGCGTTGCTCTGGTTCAGGGTGCCAAGTCGCTGGAGGGTCTGACGGGTGCGAACGCCGATCAGAACGCCGGTATCACCATCATCCGCCGCGCCCTGGAAGCGCCGCTGCGCCAGATCGCCGAAAACGCAGGCGTCGACGGTGCTGTGGTTGCCGGCAAAGTGCGCGACTCGAACGACAAGAGCTTTGGCTTTAACGCTCAGACCGAAGAATATGGCGACATGTTCAAGTTCGGCGTTATCGACCCGGCGAAAGTCGTTCGTACCGCGCTGGAAGACGCCGCCTCGGTCGCTGGTCTGCTGATCACCACCGAAGCGATGATTGCCGAGAAGCCCGAGCCGAAGTCTGCGGCTCCGGCCATGGGCGGCATGGGCGGCATGGACGGGATGATGTAATCACCCGCCTCGCCGATCCGGCAAGGAAAAGGCCGCTCCGTCCGGGGCGGCCTGTTTCATTTGGAACTGGAGGTAGCAATCCGAGCACAGCGATCTGCGAGGCATTCGCTCGTCGCTTCGGCCCCGCCTGTTCTGCTGTCGCATTAACCCTCGCAGATCGCGGCCCTTATTTGATAGTTTGCGGCTAGGAAGATCGGTTCACTTGGTGAGTACGACTTTTGCCGATATGGGCGTCACAGCTGTTTTGCCCATCAAAAAGCCGCCCCCAGTCGGAGGGCGGCTGCGGCTTAACGGAAAGGGCGGTTGCCCCCTGCACGCGCGATTTAAAGCTGCGCGGACCTTTTGTCCTCACCGTCATCATCAGCGGCGATGACCGGGATTACCCCCTGTTTGCTGTCGAACATGATTGCCAGACGGCGTCTGTCTCGTTGTTTTTGCGCGACCTTTCTGCGCGGCGCGCGTCTGCTCTGTGTCTTGGCCATTCTTTTTCTCTTTTCTTTGTTGAATGACGGGCAGTCCTTTCCCTTTTGTCCCGACACTTCGGGGCATTATGGCAAAGCGACTGCATGGGCACACGGGTGCCAGCTTAGGCAAAATGTGTGCTTGCGACCCGGTTCTGAAATCGGCGCAAAGCGCCTATTTCTTTTTACGGGCTTTGGAGGCCAGCGTGCCTTTGGCGGCTTCAGCGGCTTCCTTGGCTAATCTGGCGGCTCGTAGCGTGGCGGTCAACTCCTGCCGACGCTGGGTCTGCTCTTCGATGATCAGCTTGGCTTCTGCGGTGGTACGATCCAGCGCGGTCAAAGGTGCCGGAGCGCGAAAGATTCGATTCAACCTGTCGGTTTTACTGTCGGTCTTGCCTGACATGTGGGCCTCCTTATGATTGGTCCGGCCCGAAACGGGCCGGACCATAGGCCACGATCAGGCCAGCGCGAGGTTGCGCGCCGACTGACGGCCATCGCGGCCGGTTTCGATGTCGAAGGTCACAGCCTGACCATCATCGATGTGATGGATGTTTGCACGTTCGAGCGCCGAGATGTGCAGGAACACGTCCTTGCCGCCATCTGCCGGGGCGATAAAGCCGAAACCTTTGGTGCTGTTGAACCATTTCACGGTGCCATTGGCCATCGTGATGTCTCCTGAATATTAATGTCGCCCGCGACATGCGGCGACCCGGCTCAGTCAGATCGAAACACAGTCTGAAGCCGGAAAGGAGACAGGAATGCGGAAGAAATAACCTAGCCCTTTTAACATGGGCCCCCTTGCAGCAGGTTGCAAGGGGCTATGCATTATTTTCTGGGCCGGGCGGCTATTCCTGATCGCGTTCTGCGAGCGCCAGCCACTCCTCTTCGGCCTTGGCCAGCGCCTGTTGGCGCTCGGCCAGACCTTCGCTTGCTTTGGCGAATTTCTCAGGCGCGGTCTGGAACAGATCGGGCTGGGCAAGGAACTCGCCAAGCTTGCCGATCTCGGCCTCAAGCCGTTCGATGATGGCTGGCAGGGCCTCTAGCCGCTTTTTTTCGCTAAAGCTCAGCCCCGAGCGTTTCGCTGCGGGTTTGGTTGCGGGCTTTTCGGCTGCAGGTGCCGGGGCGGTTTTCCTGGGCTGGGGCGTGGGCGTCTCACTTTCGGGACGCTGCGCACGATAGTCCGACCAGCCGCCGGGATAGATCACCGCACGGCCATCTCCCTCCATCGCCACGGTGGTCGTGGCAACTCGGTCGATAAAATCGCGGTCGTGGCTGACAAGCAGAACCGTGCCGTCATATTCGCCCAGCAGGTCCTGCAAGAGGTCCAGCGTCTCGACATCCAGGTCGTTCGTCGGTTCGTCCAGAACCAGCAGGTTCGAAGGATGCGCCATGATCCGCGCCAGCAGCAGCCGCGCCTTTTCCCCACCCGACAGGCTGCCGACCGGCGCGCGCGCCTGCGCATCGTCAAAAAGGAAATCCTTGAGATAGGCGACGACATGGCGTGGATTGCCGCGCACCATCACCTGATCCGACCGGCCCGAAACCCGCATTGACGGATCCCCCGCCAGCGCATCCCACAGCGTTACGCTGTCGTCGATGGCCGCGCGGGCCTGATCAAACACGGCGATTTCCAGATTGGTGCCGTGCCGGATTTCGCCGCTGTCGGTCGGAATTTCGCCGGTCAGCATCTTGATCAGCGTTGTCTTGCCCGCGCCATTCGGACCAACAAAAGCCACGCGGTCGCCACGCAACACCCGCAGGTCAAAGGGTTTGAGGATCACCCGCTCACCAAAGGCTTTCGAGATGCCCTTGGCGTCGATCACCCGTTTGCCCGATTGCTGGCCAGCGTCCAGCTCCATCGCCGCTGTGCCCTGCCGGCGGATCTGGCTGGCGCGTTCCTCGCGCAGCGCGGCAAGGGCGCGCAGCCGACCCTGGTTGCGCTTGCGCCGGGCGCTGATGCCCTCGACCGCCCAGCGGGCCTCGGCCCTGATCTTGCGGTCAAGTTTGTGACGGGCCTCATCTTCGGCGGTCCAGACAGTCTCGCGCCAATCCTCGAAATGCTCAAAACCCTTGTCCTGACGGCGTACCTCACCCCGGTCGATCCATAGCGTCGCGCGGGTCAGCGCCCTGAGAAAGGCGCGGTCGTGCGAGATCAGCACGAAAGCTGCCCTGGTCGTCGAAAGCTGCTCTTCCAGCCAGCCGATCGCCTCGATATCCAGATGGTTCGTCGGCTCATCCAGCAGCATCAGATCGGGCGCCTGCGCCAGCATCCTTGCCAGGGCCGCCCGCCGCCGTTCGCCACCCGACGCGGTCGCGACCGGGCGGTCAGGATCGAATTTCAACCCCTCGGCCGCCATTTCGACCCGGTAACCCTCACCCTCGTCCAGACCAGCGCGGGCAAAATCACCAAGCGTTGCAAAGCCCGAAAGGTCGGGGTCCTGCTCCATATAGCCGACCTGAGTGCCGGCGGGGGTGATGACCTCACCGCTGTCAGGCTCGACCAGCCCGGCCATGACTTTCATCAGCGTGGACTTGCCCGAGCCATTGCGCCCGACTAGCGCCAGCCGGTCGCCCTGCTGGACGGTCATGTTCAGCTCGCTGAACACGGGATTGCCCCCGAAGGTCAGCGAAATATCGGTGAGTTGCAAAAGAGGAGCGCGTGCCATGGCCCGCAGATAGGCCGCCCCCGCGCGGCGGTCAACGGGGCGCGTGGTGACCCAGCGTTCCTTGCCGATTTTCTGGCCGCGCTACTACAAAATATTGACAATCCAGACCGCCGGTGGACGCTGGATTCATTCTTAAGCTGAAAAATAGGTTTCAAATGCAGAAAAAACTTCTGGCCGAGGCTATCGGTACTTTCTGGCTTGTTTTCGGTGGTTGCGGCAGCGCGGTTCTTGCAGCGGCCTTCCCCGGGCTTGGTATCGGTTTTACTGGTGTTTCCCTGGCCTTTGGCCTTACCGTCCTGACCATGGCCTATGCCGTGGGCGGCATTTCGGGCGGTCACTTCAACCCGGCCGTTTCGGTCGGCCTGACGGTTGCCGGTCGCTTTCCGGCGGCCAGTCTGCTGCCCTATATCATCGCGCAGCTCGTTGGCGCGATCCTTGCGGCGGCTGTTCTTTACCTGATCGCCTCGGGTAAGGCGGACGTGGATCTGGGTGGTTTTGCTGCGAACGGTTACGGTGAGCACTCGCCGGGCGGTTATGGCACGCTTTCGGCCCTGCTGATCGAAATCGTGCTGACAGCGGGCTTCCTGATCGTGATCCTTGGCGCGACTCACGGCCGCGTTCCGGCAGGCTTTGCCCCGATCGCTATCGGTCTGGCGCTGACGCTGATCCACCTGATCTCGATCCCGGTGACCAATACTTCGGTAAACCCTGCACGCTCGACCAGCCAGGCGATCTTTGCCGGGGGCTGGGCGCTGCAACAGCTGTGGCTGTTCTGGGTCGCGCCGATCGTAGGGGCCGTGATCGGCGCCCTGCTGTGGAAAGGCGTGGGCGAACAGAACTGACGCCTCTGCCTGCGGGCATCGGCCTGCGCATGCTCCGAAACCGGGGCATGCTGCGGCGATTGGACATTGCGGCCTTGCACCCTTATTCATGGGATCAGGCCGATGCCCCGCATCATTCACACCGTCCTTTGCCAGCCATCGCCAGCCGGACCGATCACAAGACAGGAAAGCCCCATGTCCCAGCCGATCATCCAGTCCCGCTGCAGCGTTGCGACCACCAACGGCAGCCGCTATCTGCAACAGCTGTGCAAACACTGGGCACATAAGTTCGAGGTCGAGTTCGACGCCGAACGCGGCCGCATTACCATGCCCGAAGATCGTGTCGTGATATTGACCGCCACGCCCCAGACGCTTGAGATCCGGCTGGACGCGCCCGGGGACACGACCGAACACATGCGGCATATCGTGGATAGTCACATTGCCCGCTTTGCCTTTCGTGAAGAGCTGAGCTTTGACTGGCAAACCGCGTAAGGGCGGTTGCCGCGCCCTGCCCGCACCGTTAATCTGCGGCGGTCAGAGAAGGCCGAGGCATGAGCGTAAGCGAACGGAATTATCAGGTATTGGCGCGGAAATACCGCCCCGAAACCTTCGCCGATCTGGTCGGCCAGGATGCGATGGTGCGGACGCTGAAGAACGCCTTTGCCGCCGATCGCATCGCGCAGGCCTTTATCATGACCGGCATCCGTGGCACCGGCAAAACGACCACCGCCCGCATCATTGCCAAGGGGCTGAACTGTATCGGCCCTGATGGTCAGGGCGGCCCGACGACCGAACCATGCGGCACCTGCGAACATTGCGTGGCGATCTCTGAGGGTCGCCATGTCGACGTGATGGAGATGGACGCCGCCTCGCGGACTGGCGTCAGCGACATCCGCGAAATCATCGAATCGGTGCACTATCGCGCGGCTTCGGCGCGCTACAAGATCTATATCATCGACGAAGTGCATATGCTCTCGACCAGCGCCTTCAACGCGCTGCTCAAAACGCTGGAAGAGCCGCCGCCGCATGTGAAATTCATCTTTGCCACGACAGAAATCCGCAAGGTTCCGGTGACGGTTCTGTCGCGCTGTCAGCGTTTTGACCTGCGCCGGATCGAGCCCGAGGTGATGATCGCGCTTTTGCGCAAGATCGCCGGGCGCGAGGGGGCAGAGATCACCGATGACGCGCTGGCGCTGATCACCCGCGCGGCCGAGGGTTCGGCCCGGGACGCGACCAGCCTGCTTGATCAGGCGATCAGCCATGGCGCCGGCGAAACCACCGCTGCGCAGGTTCGCGCCATGCTGGGGCTGGCCGACCGTGGGCGGGTACTTGACCTCTTTGACATGATCCTGCGCGGCGCTGCAGCCGAGGCTTTGGCCGAGTTGCAGGCCCAATACGCCGATGGCGCCGATCCGCTCGCCATCCTGCGCGATTTGGCCGAGATCACGCATTGGGTCTCGATCGTAAAAATCACCCCCGAGGCGCTTGAGGACCCGACCGTCGGCCCTGATGAACGCGCGCGGGGCCAGCAGATCGCTCAAAAAGTGCCGATGCGGGTGCTGACGCGACTGTGGCAGATGCTACTGAAGGCGCTGGAAGAGGTCGGAAATGCGCCGAATGCGATGATGGCCGCTGAAATGGCGATCATCCGCCTGACCCATGTCGCCGACCTGCCCGACCCCGAGGCGCTGATCCGCAAGGTGCAGGCCAGTGCCGCTGCGGGCGAGTTCAACCGCAGCGCCCCCCCTTCCGCGCAGCGCAGCGAGGGTCCGCGGGCCGCCGCACCGCGAGCGCCGATTGCGGTGCAGCAAAACGGCAGCGCCACCGCGCTGGCAGTTTCGCCTGATGCGCTGGCGGGGTTCCCGGATTTTCAGTCTGTGGTCGAGCTGATCCGCCGTATGCGCGACATGAAGCTGCTTCTCGATGTCGAGGATCACCTCCGTCTCGTGCGCTATTCTCCGGGCCGGATCGAGTTTCAGCCGACCGATAACGCGCCGCGCGACTTTGCCCAGCGTCTGGCCGAACGGCTGCGCGGCTGGACGGGCGGGCAACGCTGGGCGGTCATCGTGACCTCTGATCCCGGCCAGCCCACAATCAGCGAGGCGCGCGCCGCACGCGAGGCCGAGGCCCGCGCCCGCGCCATGGATAACCCGGTGGTGCAGGCTATCTTTGCGTCTTTTCCCAGCGCAAAGATCACCAATGTCCGACCCGCTCCGGCCCCCGAGACGGTTGAAATGACCGCGGGCGAGGATAGATCACCACATGAGCTGACCGAAGGCCCTGTGGCCGAGGTCGAGGAATGGGACCCCTTCGAGGACGAGGATTAAGCGATGTTCAAGGGCCTTGGCGGCATGGGCGATCTGTCGAAAATGATGGAAGCGGCCCAGCAAATGCAGACCAGAATGACCGAGATGCAAGAGGGGCTGAACCGCCTGACCGTTACCGGCGAGGCCGGGGCAGGTATGGTCAAGGCAACCGCCACCGCTAAGGGTGAACTGACGGGCCTCGATATCGACCCTTCCATCTTCAAGGCCGAGGACAAGGAAGTGGTTGAGGACCTGATCCTGGCGGCAATCAAGGACGCGCAGCGCCGCGCGCAGGACAAGGCGGCCGAAGAAATGGCGCGGCTGACCCGCGAACTCGGCTTGCCCGCCGACATGAAGATGCCGTTCTGACCCATGCCGCCCGCCTCCGGCGACGAGATCGAAACCCTGATCGCCACGATGGCGCGTCTGCCGGGACTTGGGCCGCGGTCCGCTCGGCGCATCGTGCTGCACCTGATCCGCCGCCGCGCGGGGCAAATGGTCCAGCTTGCCACGCTGATGGCCTCCGTGGCGGAAACTGCCCGTGAATGTCTTGTCTGCGGCAATGTCACGCAATCCGATATCTGCCCGATTTGCCAGGACCCGGCCCGTGCTACCGGCGAAATCTGCGTCGTGACCGAGGTCGCCGATCTTTGGGCGCTCGAACGTGGCCGGGCCTTCCACGGCCGCTATCATGTACTGGGAGGCAGCCTCTCAGCACTGGATGAAATCGGCCCCGAGGACCTGCGCATCCCCCGACTGATCCAGCGCATCACCGAGGAAAATATCACCGAGGTGATCCTCGCCCTCTCAGCCACGGTCGAGGGCCAGACCACGGCCCATTACATCGCCGAGGCGCTTGCTCCAACCGGTGTCGCGGTCACCGGACTTGCCCAAGGCGTGCCGATCGGCGGTGAGCTCGACTACCTCGACGACGGCACCATCACCGCTGCGTTACGCGCCCGCCGCAAGCTCTGAATCAGAAAGACGCAGCCACAGCCACGCCCATTCTCTTCGATCAGCTTCTTTCGTGCCGAAATATCCCGGGGGTGCGGGGGCAGAGCCCCCGCGCGGATCAACCAGGTGTCAGGCGTCCAGCTTTTCGATGCTGGTGCCTTGCTTGGCGATCTCAATGCGACGCGGTTTCAGCGCCTCGGGCACTTCGCGGACCAGATCAATGTTCAGCATACCGTCTGCGTGGCTGGCACCTTCGACGCGCACATGATCGGCCAGCGTAAAGCGGCGCTCAAAGGCCCGGGTGGCGATGCCGCGATGCAGGAAAGTGCGGTTTTCATCCTCGGCGGCCTTGCGGCCCGAGACGATGACGGCGCCGTCCCTGACCTCGACATTCAGGTCATCGGCGGAAAAACCGGCAACGGCCAGCGAAATGCAATAAGAGTTTTCGCCGGTCTTTTCGATATTATAGGGTGGGTAGCTGGCGATATCGGCCGACAGAGCCCGGTCCATTACATCAACCATACGATCGAAACCGACTGTGGCACGATAAAGCGGGGTCAGATCAAAATTGCGCATCTTTCGCATCCTTCTTCAAGCGATACAAAGCCTTGCCCCCCGAAGCCGGGCGGGCGGTACTGCCGGCGCCTTTGGGCCCTCCGACAGGAATTCAGATAGGAATGCGAATTTTGGGTTTCAAGCCCACCGGCAAAGCGGCACGGTCAAAGGAGGCAGCGCCACCCTGCCCGCCCCGAAATTCAAGGCCTTAGCCCCGCGCAGTGGCAAGCATGCGGGCGATCTCATCCTTCAGCGCGGTGCGCTTGCGGCGCAGCTCGGCTTCGGCCTCTTCAGACATCGGCGTCTGGCGGCTTTCAGCACCGGCGACCTCGTCATTAACGGCGTCATAATCTTCAAGCAGGCGGGCAAAGCGGCTGTCCGATACCTTCAGCCGGTGGATCAGCGTCCCGTCTTCGGGAAATTCCTCGTGGATGGCGTGAGGTGCTGCCATTTCGTTTACTCCCAAACAAGGATAACCAGATTCCCGATAGACGCCGAAGCGTCGGCAGGCAACATGAGATCCAAGAGGTAAAAGCGCGCCATGGACCCGGACACCACCTTGCTCGGCCCCCTGTCTCTGGCTGATCTCGCCGCCCTTGGCTGGCTGTTTCTGGCTTGGTTTTCCATAGGTTGGGCGACCGAGCACCCGCCAAGGGACCACCCTTCGGTCACCGTATTGATGAAAGCCCATCGCCGTGAATGGATGCGACAATTCATCACACGAAACCCACGCATCTTTGACAGCGCAATCCTGACCACGCTGCGCGAAGGCACGGCCTTCTTTGCCTCGGCCTGCCTTATCGCAATCGGTGGCGGTCTGGCACTGATCGGCAATACCGACCAACTGGCAGGCGTGGCCCGGCAGTTTGATCTGGGCCACATCCCGGCGCTGAAATGGGAAATCAAGATCGTCGTTGCGCTGTTCTTTGTCGCCAATGCACTGCTGCGCTTTATCTGGTCGCACCGGCTTTTCGGTTATTGTGCGATCATCATGGCCTCGGTCCCCAATGAGCCCGAGGACCCGCGCGCCCTTCCTTTGGCCATGCAGGCGGCCGATATCAATATCACCGCGGCGAAAAGCTTTAACTCGGGGCTGCGCTGCGTCTATTTCTCGCTTGCAGCACTTGGCTGGCTGGCCGGGCCCCTTGGGCTTTTCCTGTCCACGGTCTATGTGCTTTTCATCTCGTGGCGGCGCGAGTTCGCCTCACGTTCTCGCAGGGCGATCATGAAGCACGTCCCCGGAGAGACGCGCCTGCCGCCAGGCGAGCCAAAGCGCGAGGATACCGGCCCCTGACAGGCCAACCGCCACCAGCCCCGAAGACCGCCAGCCCCAGCCAGCCGCCAGAGCCAGACCGGCCAGCCATGGCCCCAGCGCGTTGGCAGCGTTGAAGGCGGCATGGTTCATGGCAGCCGCCATGCTTTGCGCTTCGCCCGCGACATCCATCAGCCGGGTTTGCAAGGGCACGACCATGCCCGAGCCAAGGCCAAGAACGAAAGAAGACAGCAGCATCAGCCGCCAGTCCCCGACTGCGAATGAGGCAAAGGCCTGCGTTATCGCCATGAACAGCATCAGGCGCAGCGCGGCACCCCAGGTGCCATAGCGCATCGTCAGCCGCGCGGCGCGGATACTGCCAAGCGTGCCGCCGATGCCAAAGGCCGAAAGCGTTGCCGGCACCGCCCATCCCGGCGGCTGGGTCGTCGCAAGCATTGCTGCCGAAAGATAAGAATAGACCGCGAAAAGCCCGCCAAAGCCGATTGCGCCGACCAGCAGGATCAGCATGACCGCCGGATTTCGCAGCGCCTTAAGCTCTGCGAAAGGCTGCGCGTTCTTGGGCGCCCCGACCCGGGGGGCAAGACGCAGGATCAGCCAGCCAGCAAGCAGCGCCAGAACACCGGGCAGAGCAAAGCCCCAGCGCCAGCCCAGCCCCTGCCCCAGAATCCCGGCCAGCGGCACCCCGGCGATATTGGCGACCGTCAGGCCCAGCAGTACCTGCGTCACGCCTTTGGCCCGCTGTTCGCGCGGCAGAGCATCGGCGGCAAAAAGCATCGCCACGCCCAGAAAGCCACCATGTGGCAGACCGGCAAGGAAACGGGTGATGACCAGCGTGCCATAACCGGGCAGGATCGCCGCCAGCAGGTTCATCACCCCATAGATCGCGATCAGCGCCGCAAGATAGCGCCGTCGCGGCAGCCGCGCCCCAAGGATAGAGGTCACCGGTGCGCCAACGACCACCCCCAGAGCATAGGCCGAAACAACGTGACCCGCCTGCGGCTCAGAAATGGCAAGGTCGCTTGCATACCATGGCAACAGACCCATGGCGGCGAATTCCGAGGTGCCGATAGCAAATGCACCAAGGGCAAGAGAAAGAATCGCAAGTTTCAGGTTTGGCTGCGGCGGCATGACGGCATCTTCCGGGGCTGGCGGATATGGGGGGGATATGTTGATAGCGTTAACAGATGCGACCATATGCCGCCAAGCCGCCAACCGGGAAGTCCTGACATGCAAAGCACGCAAGGCTTACCCCTGCCTTTGCCGGATAGGGTGCTTTTGCCTCCTGCGGGGCCCGTCACGGACCGGCTACAAGGATGGGCCGCGACCTAGCCAACCTGCCAGCTTGGCTTGCGCTTTTCAAAAAAGGCGGCGATGCCTTCCGGTGCCTCGCTGCCCTCCCAGACCGCGACGAGGGCGTCGATGCTTGCCTCGATCTCGGCCTCGCCGATGGCGGGGCCAAGGCGGCGGGCCAGCTGCTTGGCCGCTGCGACCGCGCCGGGGGCGCAGGACAGATAGGGCGCGACCTCGGCCTCGATGGCAGCATCCAGCGTCGCGGCATCGGCAATATCCGCCAGCAGGTTCAGCCGCACCGCCTCATCAGCGCCAAATATCCGCGCCGACATGAAAACCCGACGCGCCTTATCTTCGCCCATTCGTGCCAGAACATAGGGGCCGATGGTGGCGGGGATCAGGCCAAGCCGTGTTTCGGTCAGACCAAAGCGCGCCCCGGGTACGGCAATCGCTACATCGCAGACCGAAATCATGCCGACCCCGCCGCCAAAGGCATTGCCCTGCACCCGCCCGATCAAAGGCTTTGGCAGGCTGTTCAACGCATGTAGCATCATTGCGAGTTCGCGCGCCCCGGCGCGGCGGGTCTGCGCATCGGCCCGCATCTGGTCCTGCATCCAGCCCAGATCGCCACCAGCGCAGAAGCTGCGCCCCTCGGCCGCCAGCACTACGACACGCACAGCGGGATCAGCACCAAGGATGCGCGCAGCCTCGGTCAGTTCGCGAATCATCTGCGCCGACAGGGCGTTATGTTTGTCCGGCCGGGCAAGCCACAGGTGGGTGACGCCCCGCTCGTCGGTGTCGATGCGGATCGTTTCCATCATACCTGTCCTCTCATGCCGCGAGCCATGGTTGCGGCCTGTTCGATCACGGCCATGTCCAGCCCGGTTTCATGGCCCCGCGCGGTCAGATGGGCGGCAACCTTTTCAGTCGCGACATTTCCGGCAGCCCCCGGCGCGTAGGGACAGCCGCCAAGCCCGCCCACAGCGGCGTCAAAGACCCGCAACCCACGTGCAAGGCTTGCGTCGATATTGTCGAGCGCCCGCCCGGCGGTGTCGTGAAAATGACCAGCCAGTCTTTCGGGCGGCAATTCATTCAGGACCGCGCCCAGCATGGCATCAACGGTTTCGGGGCGGCCCTGCCCGATGGTATCGCCAAGGCTGATCTCATAACAGCCCAGATCGCGCAAAGCGGCGGCAACGCGGGCGACATTGGCAGGCGGCACCGGCCCGTCAAATGGACAATCCGTCACCACCGAGACATAGCCGCGCACCGGCACGCCATCTGCTTGCGCCGCCTCGGCCACGGCGGCGAACCGCTCAAGGCTTTCGTCGATGCTGGCGTTCAGATTGGCGCGGGAAAACCCTTCCGAGGCCGAGGCAAAGATTGCCACCTCATCCGCGCCTGCTGCACGCGCCGCCTCATAGCCACGCAGGTTCGGGGTCAGCACCGCGTAGCGGATGCCGGCGTGGCGGGTAATGCCTGCCATGACCTCGGCAGCATCGGCCATCTGCGGCACCCATTTCGGCGGCACAAAGCTTGTCACCTCGATGCGCCGGAAGCCCGCCCCTGACAGAAGATCGACCAGTACAATCTTGTCCGCCGCCGGGATCTGACGTTTTTCGTTTTGCAGCCCGTCGCGGGGACCGACTTCGAAAATCTCAACCTGTGGCATCGGGCACCTCGTAAAAGTCATGATCATAGATCGCATCACCCCCGGCGCGGGCAAGCGCGCGGCGATAGGCAGGCCGTGCCGTCATGCGGTCGCGATAGGCGGCAAGCGCGGGGTAATCCGCGGCCGGCAGAAAGCGGAACACCGCCTCGATGTTGAAACCCTGCATACAATCAGCAGCCGAGAACGCGGAAAGCAGCGTCTGGCGCCCTGTCAGATGCTTATCCAGCGCGCGGGCGGTGACCGCCAACCGTTTGGTATCAAGCCGCATCAGCGGGATCGACCGGGCGCTTTCGGGCCGCAAAAAGATATGATGGATGTTCAGCGCCTGCAGGATACAGGCCTGCGTTTCGGAAAAATGCATCCATTCAAGGAAATCCGCGCGTTCGGGGTCGCCCGGAGGCGGGGCAAGCCTGCCTTCCCGCTCGGTCAGGTATTGCAGGATCGCACCGGATTCAAAGATCGCGCGACCGTCTGTCTCCAGCGCCGGAATACGCCCCGCCGGTGAAAGCGCACGAAACTCGGGGCTGCGCAGGCTTCCGTCGGTCAGGGACCACAGCCGCAGTTCGCAATCGAGCCCCAGTTCCTCGATCAGCCACAACACCCGCAGCGAACGCGAGCCGGGAACGTGGTGCAGGATCATGTCGGGACCTCTTCTTCAAGGCGGATCAGGGCGGCGCCTGCCTCGACCTGATCGCCAGCGCGGGCCAGCACCTCGGCCACCTTGCCGTCGCGGGCGGCGGTCAGCGTATGTTCCATCTTCATCGCCTCAAGGATTGCCAGCGGCGCGCCTGCCGCGACCTCTTGCCCTGCCTCGACGAAGATCGCCTTCACCAGCCCCGGCATCGGCGAAAGGGTCAGCCCGCCACCCGTCTCTTCGCCGCCACGTGCAAGCGGATCGAGCGGGACCAGCGTCAGCGAACGCCCGCCAAAGACGCTGGTGCCTGCTCCATGGTTCACAATGCGGTAGCGGCGGGGGCGGTCATCGACCCACCAGCGCCCGCCCTGCCATGCGATCTGATGCGTATTCCCGTCAAGCGTCACACGGGCCGCGCCGGGGCCCGGCACCTCGATCACCGCCTCACCCCCCTCCCAGGCGATGGTGCGGCGCAGCGGCTGCCACAGGGTGATGCCGCCCCGCCTTTGCGGATCGTCAAGCCCGGCCAGCCCCAGCACAGCCAGCGCCCGGCCGGCAGGATCAGGCTCGGCTGCCTCGATCAGCGGTTGCAGATCGCGGGCGATCAGGCCGGTATCGACCTTACCCTGCGCAAAGCCCTGATGCCGGGTCAGAGCGATCAGAAAGTCCAGGTTCGTGACCGACCCCGCGACCTCGGTATCGGTCAGCGCCGATTCCAGCGCCCGCAGTGCAATCGCGCGGGTTGCGCCATGGGTCACGACCTTGGCGATCATCGGGTCATACCAGGGCGAGATCGTGTCGCCTGCGCGCACCCCGGTTTCGATCCGGGCGTGGTCGGGGAAACGCAGATGCGCAAGCGTGCCGGTGGCGGGCAGAAAGCCTGCCGGGACATCCTCGGCGTAAAGCCGCGCTTCGAAGGCATGGCCGGTAATGCGCAGATCCTCTTGCCGTGCGGGCAAAGGTTCGCCACTGGCAACGCGCAATTGCCATTCAACCAGATCGACGCCGGTAACCGCCTCGGTCACCGGATGTTCGACCTGCAGGCGGGTGTTCATTTCCATGAACCAGAACCCGTCGGGGCGCAGGCCGTTGCTGGCATCGACGATGAATTCGACCGTCCCCGCGCCAGCATAGCCGATTGCCTCGGCGGCCCGGACGGCGGCGGCGCCCATGGCCGCACGCATCTCGGCGGTCATGCCGGGGGCCGGGGCCTCTTCGATCACCTTTTGATGACGACGCTGAAGAGAGCAGTCGCGTTCAAAAAGATGCACTGCCTGCTGACCGTCGCCAAAGACCTGCACCTCGATGTGACGAGGGCGCGAGATATATTTCTCGATCAGCACGGCGGGGTTGCCAAAGGCTGTGGCGGCCTCGCCCTGCGCCGATTGCAGGGCTGCGGGAAAGTCGCCGGCCCGCTCGACCAGCCGCATACCTTTGCCTCCACCACCCGCCACCGCCTTGATCAGTACCGGATAGCCGATGCGGTCCGCCTCGGCTGCAAGATGGGCGGGGTCCTGATTTTCGCCGTGATAGCCGGGGACGACGGGCACGCCTGCCTCGGCCATCAGCGCCTTGGCCGCGTCCTTAAGCCCCATCTTGCGGATCGCCTCGGCCGAGGGGCCGATAAAGACCAGCCCCGCCGCCGTCACTGCATCGACGAAATCGGGGTTTTCGCTGAGAAATCCATAGCCTGGATGGATCGCCTCGGCCCCGGTTTCAAGCGCGGCGCGAATGATCGCATCGCCGCGCAGATAGCTGTCTCGGGGCGCAGGACCACCGATATGGACGGCCTCGTCGGCCATGGCGACATGGCGCGCCTCGCGGTCGGCATCCGACCAGACCGCAACCGTGCGCACCCCCAGGCTGCGTGCGGTGTCGATGACCCGGCAGGCGATCTCGCCCCGGTTGGCAATCAGGATCTTGTGGAACATCCGGCACCTCCTCTTGCGGGCTGAGCTTTGCGCGCCCGGCACCCGGCGCATGGGCAAGACCGGGATTTCATCGACGGGCCTCATCCAAGGCCCGTTGCAGCGTCTCATGAGAGGCAGCGTCAAAACCGATCAGCGTCACTTGCAGATCGTCGCCATGTTCAAGGATGGTTTCCACGGCGATACGCGCGGCGCGTTCGGCGGGAAAGCCATAGACCCCGGTCGAGATTGCCGGAAAGGCGATGCTGACAACACCATGTTGATGCGCAAGGGCAAGGCTGTTGCGATAGGCACTGGCAAGCAGCGCGTCTTCGCCTGCCCCGCCGCCCTGCCAGACCGGACCGACAGTGTGGATCACATATCTTGCGGGCAGGTCATAGCCTTGGGTAATGCGCGCCTCGCCCGTCGGGCAACCACCAAGGCTGCGGCATTCCTCAAGCAATCGCGGGCCGGCTGCGCGGTGGATCGCCCCGTCCACACCTCCGCCGCCCAGCAGCGAGCTGTTGGCAGCGTTGACGATCGCATCGACGGCGAGCCGGGTGATATCGCCTTGCAGGGTCGAAATCGGCATGACCCTACATCCTGAAGATGCCGAAACGGGTCGGCTCGACCGGAGCGTTAAGGCTGGCCCGCAGGCTGAGCGCCAGCACCTCGCGTGTCTTGCGCGGGTCGATGATACCATCGTCCCAAAGCCGCGCCGAGGCGTATAGCGGATGGGACTGGCGTTCGAACATCTCGATGGTGGGGCGTTTGAACTCGGCCTCTTCCCCGGCGCTCCATGTACCGCCCTGACGCTCGATCCCCTCGCGGCGGACGGTGGCAAGGACGCCTGCCGCCTGTTCGCCGCCCATGACGGATATGCGCGAATTAGGCCAGGTCCACAGAAAGCGCGGGCTGTAGGCGCGTCCTGACATGCCGTAATTGCCTGCGCCGAAACTACCGCCGACCAGCATGGTGATCTTGGGCACGCTGGTCGTCGCCACCGCCGTCACCATCTTGGCACCGTGCCGGGCGATGCCCTCATTTTCATATTTGCGGCCGACCATGAAGCCGGTGACGTTTTGCAAAAAGACCAGCGGAATGCCCCGCATCGAACACAGTTCAATGAAATGTGCCCCCTTTTGCGCAGCCTCGGAAAAGATCACCCCGTTATTGGCGATGATACCGACCGGGCAGCCCTCAACATGGGCAAAGCCCGTCACCAGCGTCTCGCCAAAGCGGGCCTTGAATTCATCAAAGCGTGAGCCGTCGGCCACGCGCGCGATTACCTCGCGAATGTCATAGGGGATCTTCAGATCGGCGGGGACAATGCCAAGGATCTCATCAGGGTCATAAGCTGGCGGCTCGGACGATTGCCATTGCACCGAGACAGGCTGGGTGCGGTTCAGGTTTGCGATGCTGCGCCGGGCAATGGCCAGCGCATGGACGTCGTCCTCGGCCAGATAATCGGCGACGCCAGACAGGCGCGTGTGCACGTCGCCCCCGCCCAGATCCTCGGCCGAGACCACCTCTCCGGTCGCGGCTTTCACCAGCGGCGGGCCGGCCAGAAAGATCGTACCCTGATTGCGCACGATGATGGTCACATCCGACATGGCCGGTACATAGGCTCCACCCGCCGTGCATGAGCCCATGACAACGGCGATCTGGGCAATACCCTTGGCCGACATCCGCGCCTGATTGTAAAAAATGCGCCCGAAATGGTCGCGGTCGGGAAAGACCTCATCCTGATTGGGCAGGTTGGCGCCGCCTGAATCGACCAGATAGACGCAGGGCAGATGGCATTCCTCGGCGATCTCCTGCGCGCGCAGGTGTTTTTTCACCGTCATCGGGTAATAGGTCCCGCCTTTGACGGTTGCGTCATTGGCAACGACCATCACCTCTTGCCCGTGCACCCGGCCGATCCCCGCGATCACCCCGGCACAAGGCGCGGCCCCGTCATACATGCCGTGGGCCGCCGTCGCGCCGATCTCAAGAAACGGAGAGCCGGGATCAAGCAGGTTCGCCACACGCTCGCGCGGGGGCATCTTCCCGCGGGAGGTGTGACGCTCCATCGCCTTTGGGCCGCCCCCCGCTGCGGCAACCAGCGCTGCCTCGCGTACGGTTTCCAGCATGGCAAGATGCGCCTCGCGATTGGCCCGGAAATTGTCTGATGATGGCAGGACCGACGTGCCAAGCTTCATCGCATCATCCTTTTGCTGTGGGGGTAGGGGCGCGCCAGTTTGTCGCAGCCCGTCCGCAAACGGGGGAATGTTGATCCAGATCAACGTCGCAGTCCCCGCCCAGGCGCCATGAGCTGGGACGCGACAAGAAAAGAGGATCGTCATGAGAAACAAGCTTGCCATCGCTGCGGCACTTGCTGCGCTTGCTTCGCCCGCGCTTGCTCAATCGCAGGGGGAATGGACGCTTGGCTTTGGGATTGCCAACGTAAACCCCAAGTCGAACAACGGGACGCTGGCGGGGGGCACGGTGCCGACCAGCATCGACGACAATATCCGGCCCACGATCACCTTCGAATATTTCATCCGCGACAATATCGGCATCGAGGTGCTGGGCGCCCTGCCCTTCAAGCATTCGATCAAGTCGAACGGGACCGAGATCGGCACCGTCAAGCACCTGCCGCCGGTCGTCTCGCTGCAATATCACTTTGACGCCAGCCCGCAGTTCAAGCCCTTTGTCGGCGTCGGTGTGAACTTTACCGGCTTCTGGGACGGTGAGGCCAAGGGGCCGCTTGCCGGTTCCAAGCTGCGCGTCAAGAACAGCTGGGGGCTGGCAGCCCATGTCGGCGCCGACTACTGGATCAGCGACAAATCCGCGATCCGTGCCGATTTCCGCTGGATCGATATCAACGCCGATGTCGAACTGAACGGCGCCAATATCGGCGAGGTCGAGGTCGATCCGGTCGTTGCCGGCATCAGCTATGTGATGAAATTCTAAGCCGGGCCACAGATCGTTCCGGCAAGCGCACGGGGGCCGCATCATTCTTGCGGCCCCAATTCCATAAGCAACGCTGCCTGCCGTGCGGTTTCATTACGCAGGCAACGGGCATGGGCCAGATCGCCACCCTCTTTGCCCACACCTGCTGACGCGCAAAGCGCCTTGCGAAAGGCGATCCAGCTGCGCTCCATCTCACGCAGCCCTTCGGGGGTGCCGCTTGCAGCCAGCGCAGCCTCATAGAGCGTGGTCAGCTGGGCCTCCCACGCCTGATGAGAGGCATCAAGGCAGTTCGCCATCGGGAAATCCGGATCGTCGCCCGTGTATTTCCCACGCGTGTAGGTCAGGCAGGCCTCCATTCCCGCATCGGCGCAATCGGCCCGCGCACCTTGCGTCACGGCCCCCTCAAGGCATTGATCAATGGCAGCCGGATCAAAACCCGAGGCATCGCCCGCATGAACAGGAATGGCCAGCAGCGCGACCAGACCGGCTGCAGCCAGAGGCTTCATTCCTGCTCCTCCATCCCTTCGGTCAGCCTGCCCAGCCGCAGCGCCTGATCAGCGGTCAGTTCAAGCATGCAACTTTGTGCAGCCGGACCGCCAGCGGTCCCGCCCTGAAAGCGCAGGACCTCATACCGGCAGGTGGAATCGCGAAAGGCGATCCAGTTGCGCTGAGCCTTGCGCAACTCCGGTGCTGCCGGAGAGGCGGCAGAGCCAAGCTCGGCCAGTTCCTTGTCCGCTGCCTCTGCCACCTTCAGCGCGCGGGCGTAGTTGATGTTAAGCAGCTTATCCCAGTCCCTGGTTTCAGACTCGAGACATTGCGACATGCCGACGGTCGTGTCCCCGCCCGGCGTTGCCATACATTGCGTCGAGGCCCCGCCGATGCAGTTATTCAGCGCCGCGTCGATATCGGTACCGGCCTTGGCATCGGCGATGCAGCGGGCAAAGCCCCCGGCATCATAGCGGGGACCGTCCTCGGCCATCGTCGGGGCGGCGAAGGCGATCAGGGCAGCGACCAGAGGGGGGACAAGCTTGCACATCAGGCGATCTCCATGAGTTGACGCCCGATCAACATCCGACGGATCTCGGACGTTCCCGCGCCGATCTCCATAAGCTTGGCGTCGCGGAACAGACGGCTGACGGTCGAGTCGCTCAGGAAGCCCGCGCCCCCCAATGCCTGCACGGCCTGATGAGCCTGCACCATCGCCTGTTCGCTGGCGTAAAGCACCGCGCCCGCCGCATCCTGTCGCGTGACCTTGCCCGAGTCGCAGGCCCGCGCCACCTCGTAGACATAGGCCCGCGCCGTGTTCAGAGCGACATACATATCGGCAATCTTGCCCTGCATCAGCTGAAAGGAACCGATGGGCTGGCCGAACTGTTTGCGCTCTTTGACATAGGGCATGACCTCGTCAAGGCAGGCGGCCATGATGCCGGTGCCGATGCCCGACAGCACCAGACGTTCGTAATCAAGGCCCGACATCAGCACCCGGACGCCCTTACCCTCGGCCCCAAGCACATTCTCGAAGGGGACTTCGCAATCCTCGAAAATCAGCTCACCCGTGTTTGATCCCCGCATCCCCAGCTTGTCAAAATGCGGGCTGGTCGAGAAACCCTTCATCCCGCGTTCGACGATAAAGGCGGTGATCCCTTTGCTGCCCGCCTCGGGGTCGGTCTTGGCATAGACGACCAGAGTATGGGCTTCTGGCGCATTGGTGATCCAGTATTTGTTGCCATTGAGCACATAGCAGTCATTGCGCTTTTCGGCGCGCAGCTTCATGCTGACCACGTCGCTGCCAGCGCCCTCTTCGGACATGGCAAGCGCGCCCACATGCTCGCCCGAACACAGTTTCGGCAGGTATTTCTGCCTTTGTTCATCAGTGCCGTTCAGCCGGATCTGGTTCACACAGAGGTTCGAATGCGCACCATAGGACAGGCTGACCGAGGCCGAGGCGCGCGCAATCTCTTCCACCGCGATGACATGGGCCAGATATCCCATGCCGGTGCCGCCGAACTCCTCGGGCACGGTGATGCCAAGCAGGCCCAGATCGCCCATCTCGCGCCACAGCTCATTGGGGAATTCGTTCCTGCGGTCCACGTCGGCCGCCATTGGCTTCAGCCGCTCTTGCGACCAGCGATGGACGGTCTCGCGCAGCGCGTTCACATCCTCGCCCAGGTCGAACTGCATCCCCGAGGTGAACATCCTCCGTCTCCTCCATTATTGAACAGTTGTTCATTTAACTGATTTATGCCGCCACAGCGGGGCATGCGTCAAGTCTGTTCTGATGTCCTGGGAAACGATCCTGCGCGGCTCCGGGGTTCGTTGACAAGCCCGCGCCTGCACGGCATCCCTGCCGTCAATCTGCAAGGAAGGGCCGATGACCCCTGCCCCTGATATCGCCCTGCGGCTGCTTATTCTGCGCCATGCGCCGCTGGCCCGGCCGGGGCTTGCGGGCCGCCGTGACCTGCCCGCCGATTGCAGCGATCACGCGGCTTTGCAATGGGCGCGCGCAGTGTTGCAGGGCGCAGACCTGTATTGGTCCAGCCCCGCTCTGCGCTGTCGCCAGACCTGCAAGGCGCTGGGGCTGACACCCGAATTCCACCCTGACCTGTGGGAACAGGATTTCGGCAGTTGGGAAGAACCGGGCGCGCAGATCCCTGACCTTGGCCCGTTGCCACCCGCCGAGCTTGCGCGTCAGCGTCCACCGGGCGGCGAAAGTTTTCTGGATATGGCCGCCCGGGTTCAGCCACTTATCGAACGGGCAGCCGGGACGGTCGGCATCATCGCCCATGCCGGAACGGTGCGGGCTGCGCTGGCACTGGCGGTCGGCCCGGCTGCACTGTCATTCTCGGTCGCGCC
The DNA here is from genome assembly GCF_009301415.1 of Paracoccus kondratievae. Classification (GTDB taxonomy): domain Bacteria; phylum Pseudomonadota; class Alphaproteobacteria; order Rhodobacterales; family Rhodobacteraceae; genus Paracoccus; species Paracoccus kondratievae. Next base: position 122,321 of record NZ_CP045073.1, read on the forward strand.
CCTGTCGCTGACCATTCTGTCGCGCAGCGCTGCAGGATGGGCGGTCGAGGCCGTCAATCGGGTCGCGCCATGATCCTGTCGCAAGAGACGCTGGTGATTGCGCTGACAGCGCTGTTGATCGACGCGCTGATCGGTTGGCCGGACGCTTTTCATCGCCGCATTTCGCATCCGGTGGTGTGGATCGGACGGCTGATCTCAGCTTTGGATGCGCGCTGGAACAGGGGAGGCAGGCGCCTTGTGAGGGGCGCGCTGGCCGTGGCGGTGACGGTGGGTACGGCGGTGATCCCGGCGCTGCTGCTGACCTGGGCGCTGCTGTCTGTACCCTTTGGGCCGGTCATTCTGGGCGCGCTGGCATGGCCGCTGGTTGCCACCCGTTCGCTTTATGATCATGTCGCGGCAGTGGCGCGGCCGCTTGAGCGGGGCGATATGGCGGCAGCACGGGCAGCGGCGGCGATGATTGTCGGCCGTGATCTGGACGACCGGCCGGCACCCATCGCACGCGCTGCGCTTGAAAGCCTTGCCGAAAATACCTCGGATGGCGTGGTCGCACCGATTTTCTGGGCGGCGGTGGCAGGGCTGCCGGGAATTGCTGCCTATAAGGCGATCAATACGCTTGATTCGATGATCGGCCATATGAGCCCGCGCCATGTGCTGTTTGGCCGGGTGGCGGCACGTCTGGACGATCTGGTGAATCTGCCCGCTTCGCGCCTGACTGCGCTGCTGTTCCTGCTCGCCGCCCCGCCGCATAAGGGACGGGCGTTCGGGGTCATCCGCCGCGATGCCCGCCGACACCGTTCGCCCAATGCGGGCTGGCCCGAGGCGGCGATGGCCGGCGCGCTGAACGTGCGCCTCTCGGGTCCACGCAGCTATCACGGCATTGAAACGCCAGAGCCATGGCTGAACGAGGGCGCCCGCGACCCCGCCGCGCGGGACCTTATGGCCGGGCTGCGGCTTTATGTCCGCGCGATCACGATGCTGGGGCTGGGGCTTGCTGCGCTGCTGCTTGCCTAGCTCCAGTCAAAAAAGTCGGACGGCGCACGCCCGCGCAATTCCCCGGCCAGATCGGTGCCCATGGCCGCGCCGTCCGAGGACGGACCGATACGTTCGCCCGCGATGACTTCACTGCCATCCGGACGCAGGATCTCGCCCCGCAGCCGCAACTGGTCACCTGCAAGCTCGGCCAGCCCGGCGATCGGCGTCTGACACGACCCGTCAAGCCGGGCAAGAAAAGCGCGTTCGGCCGCCACCCGCAGCGTGCTGTCCCGGTCCGAGATCGCGGCAAGCAGTGCGGCGGTTTGCGCATCATCCGCGCGCCGCTCGACCCCGATGCAGCCCTGCGCGACGGCAGGCAGCATTTCGTCCGGCTCAACCGCGCCACGCGCCACATGCAGCATCCCCAGACGGGACAATCCTGCCATGGCAAGAAATGTTGCGACCGCAACACCTTCTTCCAGTTTTTTCAGACGGGTCTGAACGTTTCCTCGAAATTCGACAAGCTGCAGATCAGGCCGCCGCGCCGCAAGTTGCGCCCGCCTGCGCAAACTTGAAGAACCGACGACAGCACCTTGAGGAAGATCGGAAATTCCTGCGAAGCTGCTGCTCACAAAAGCGTCGCGTACGTCTTCGCGTGGCAGATAGCAATCGATCACCAGCCCATCAGGCTGGATCGTCGGCATATCCTTCATCGAGTGGACGGCAATGTCGATCTGGTGGGACAGCAGCGCGTCCTCGATCTCGCGGGTGAAAAGCCCCTTGCCGCCGATCTCTTTCAGCGGCCGGTCCAGAATCCGGTCGCCGGTGGTCTTGATGACCACGATCTCAAAGTCATCGGCGGAAAGGCCATGGGCGGCCATCAGCCGGTCGCGGGTCTCATGCGCCTGGGCCAACGCCAGGGCCGAGCCTCGGGTGCCGATACGCATGGGGTTCTGGGGATCAGGTCTGTGGGTCATGTCAAAGGGCTTAGCGCCCCCCCTTGGCCTTGACAACGGGGACGCGCACGCCATGAAGGGCCGGTACGAGGTGAGCCATGTCTGAAAAAACCATCCTGCGCGCGCTCAAGGGCGAGCGTCTGCCCGTCCCGCCCGTCTGGATGATGCGCCAGGCCGGCCGTTATCTGCCGGAATATCGCGCGACCCGCGCCAAGGCCGGCGACTTTTTGTCGCTGTGCTATACTCCTGATCTGGCGGCCGAGGTGACGCTGCAACCGATTAACCGCTATGGTTTCGATGCGGCGATTCTGTTTGCCGATATCCTGCTGCTGCCACAGGCGCTGGGGCTGGATCTGTGGTTTGTCACCGGCGAGGGGCCGCGCCTTTCGACTGTGACCACCGCCGCCGGGGTCAGGGCGCTGAAGCCCGCCTCGGCCATCCATGACACATTGTCGCCGGTCTATGAAACGGTGCGGATCCTGCGCCGTGAACTGCCGTCCGAGACGACGCTGATCGGCTTTGCTGGTGCGCCCTGGACGGTAGCGACCTATATGATCGCCGGGCGAGGCACGCCTGATCAGGGTCCTGCCCATGCGATGAAGGCTGAGAACCGCGAGGCATTTTCGACCCTTATTGACCGGATTACCGAGGCAACGATTGACTACCTTTCGGCTCAGATCGAGGCCGGGGCCGAGGTGATCAAGCTTTTCGACAGCTGGGCCGGTTCGCTCCGGGGACAGGATTTCGACGATTTCGCCATTGAGCCGACGCGGCAGATCATCGCCGCGCTGAAATCGCGACACCCGGGCATCCCGGTAATCGCCTTCCCGCGCGAGGCCGGTCCCCGTTATACCGGTTTTGCCCGGGCGACCGGTGCCGATTGCGTGGCGCTGGATAACTCGGTCAGCGCCGACTGGGCAGCGGCCGAGGTCCAAAAGGACGGCTGCGTGCAGGGCAACCTTGACCCGCGCCTGCTGGTCGAAGGCGGCGAGACATTGGAGACCGAGACCCGGCGCATTGTCCGCGCCTTCTCGAACGGGCCACACATCTTCAACCTCGGCCATGGCATCACGCCTGATGCCGACCCCGAGAATGTCCAGCGCATGCTGGCCGCAATCCGCGGCTGATGGGCTGGATCCTTGCCACGCTGATCGCCGCCGCCGCCCAGACCGGGCGCAATGCGGCGCAGCGTCGGCTGACCGCCGAACTGGGCACCATGGGGGCAACGGCGGTACGTTTCCTTTTTGGTCTGCCCTTTGCGGCGCTGCTTCTGGCGCTGGTCGCCATGGCCAGGCCGATTCCAGTGCCCGACAGTACGGTCCTGGGCTGGGCGGCGCTTGGCGCCTGCTCGCAGATCGCCGCCACCGCGCTGATGCTGCTGACGATGGAGAGCCGGGGTTTCGGCGTTACCACCGCCCTGATCAAGACAGAGCCGGTGACGCTGGCGTTGATCGGCGCGCTGCTGTTGGCCGAGCCGCTTGGCCCCGCGCGCATGGCTGCAATCGCGACCGCGACGCTGGGGGTCGTGCTGATGTCGGGCGCGGACTGGAGACGCGGCGGCTGGCGCGCGGCAAGTCTTGGCATCGTGGCAGGTGCGCTTTTCGGTCTGTCCGCGATTGGCTTTCGCGGTGCTATCCTTGCCCTGCCCTTTGGGTCCGAGCCGATCCGGGCCGCGACCATACTGGCGATCAGCCTTGCGATGCAAAGCATCATCATGATGGTCTGGCTGGCCGTACTGAATCGCCCGGCACTGGCCGGAATTGTCCGGCGCTGGCGGGGCTCTTTGGGTGCAGGTGCCTTGGGGGCGCTGGCATCGCTGTTCTGGTTTCTGGGCTTTGCGCTGACCGCAGCTGCCAATGTCCGCACCCTGGCGCTGGTCGAGGTGGTGATGGCGCAGCTTGTCTCGGGGCGGGTATTCCGCGAGGGCGCGAGCCCGCGTCAGATCGCGGGCATGGCGCTGATCGTCCTTGGCGTCGCCGCGCTGGTCGCGGTCAGTGCCCGGTGACGACCGGCAACATCGAGACGACCAGCAAAAGCGCCATCCCCCGGTTGAAAAGCCGCAGTCGCCCCGGGTCCTGCAACAGCCCGCGCAACCCCTGTCCCATGGCCGCCCAAAGCGTGACCGACGGCAGGTTCACCAGGGTAAAGACCATTGCCACCATCAGCGCGCCACCCGCACCCGCAGAATAGGCCGACAGCGCCCCCAGGGCCATCATCCACGCCTTGGGGTTCACCCATTGAAAGGCGCAGGCGGCAAGAAAGCTCATCGGACGCGCCGTCCTCGTGCCCTCACTTCCCGGTGCAGAGGCGTGAGCGATCTTCCACGCAAGCCACAGAACATAGGCCATGCTGACCCATTTGAGCGCCTCGGCCAGACGCGGCGCACCAGTGATCAGCCGGTCCACACCAAGACCCAACAACGCCACCATGGCCCCGAACCCCAAGGCTACGCCCAAAAGATGCGGAATGCTGCGACGGATGCCGAAATTCGCGCCCGAGGCCATCAGCATGACGTTATTCGGGCCCGGCGTGACCGAGGTGACAAAGGCAAAGGCGATGAGCGCCCAGAGGATCTGATGTGACATTGTGGACTTTCCTGTAAGTCCGGCAATAATATTGTGAAGTTTGTGCAATTTTTAATCTGTTTTTGGGATCATGACGGCGCCTGAGCAATCTGATTTTGAAATTGATCCAATATCCGCGCGGATATTGCGTATCCTGGCACGCAATGGACGCATTCCGAATCAACAGCTTGCGGCCGAAGTTGGGCTATCCCCCTCGGCCTGTTTGCGCCGGGTGCAGGAGCTTGAGCGGCGCGGGGCGATCCAGGGCTATCGCGCGGTCATTGCCCCTGCAGCACGGGCAGCGGGCTTTACTGCCTATGTGACCGTGGGGCTTGCGCGCCACTCGAACGAGGCGCAGCTGGCGTTTGAACGCGCCTGTCTGGCCGCGCCTCAGGTCCGGGAATGTCACAACATCACCGGCTCGGTCGAATATCTGCTGCGGGTCGAGGTCCGCGATCTGGACGCCTATCGCCGTTTTCATACCGAGGTGCTGGGCGCATTTCCGCAGATCGCGACCATCACCACCCATGTGGTGATGCGCTCGCCCAAGGATGAACGCGCCTGATCCCGCGCAGGTGCAGGGCAAAAAGCGCCCCATCCGGCGGAATGGCCTTTCCGCCCCCTGCCCGGGCAGCTAACAAGAGCCCATGACTTTGCCCGCCCTTTCCCCCGATCAGGCCGACGCATGGGATGCGCTTGCCGAAGTGCTGGAAGAATCCGGCATAGACCTTGTTTCGGAAGAGATCGCGCCGCCGAAACCTGGCAAGGCCCGGGTGATGGCGGTGATCGGCAAGGCAGGTTCGGGCAAGACCCTGCTTTTGGCCGAACTGACCAAGGCGCTGAAGGCAGCAGGGGTCGATATCGTCTCGGGCGATTATGAAGGCAAACGGCGCAAGGACCGCCGCACCGTCGCCATCCTTGCCCCGACCAACAAGGCGGCATTCGTCCTGCGCATGCGCGGCGTCCCCGCAACGACCATTCACCGCATTCTGTACACCCCGGTCTATGACCCGGAATATGAACGCATTGCCGACTGGCTGACCGGCGCGGGCGAACGGCCCTCGGTCGACGGGCTGATGGAGGGGTTGACCGAGGCGGCACTGGACCGCGCCAAGGCATTCTATGATCAGCACGCCTCGATCCCCGGCGCACTGGCGGCGGCAGGGCTGCGTGGTTCGGATTTCATTCGCGGCTGGAAGCGGCGCGAGGAAGGGCTGGACATAGGGCTGGTGGACGAGGCCTCGATGCTGGACGAGCGCCAGTTTGAGGACCTTCGCGAAATCTTTCCGGTGCTGGTCCTTTTTGGCGACCCGGCGCAGCTGGCGCCGGTCGGGCAATCGGGACAGATGGTCTTTGACCGGCTTGCGGCCTCGCAACGGCTGATCCTGAACCGCATCCACCGGCAGGAGGGCGACAGTCCGATCCTTGACTTGGCCCATGCGCTGGCCGATCCCGCGCTGGAATTCGATACCTTTGAACGGATGATCCGCGAAATCTCGGCCCGGGACCCGCGTGTGGTCTGGGCCGAGCGGGTGGAATCGAACCTGATGGCGCAAAGCCCGGTGCTGGTGTGGCGCAATGCGACCCGCATCAAGCTGATCCACGCCTTTCGCGCAGCCTATGGCGCGCCGGGGGATTCGCTTTTGCCGGGCGAGCCGCTGATTTGCGACGGGTTGGAGCTGCCGCTGAAGCATCGCAAAAAGCGTATCGACCTTGAGGCCCGGGGGCTGATCAAGGGCGCGCAGGTGATCTATCTGGGTCCGGGGCGCAAGCCCGGGTTTTCACGCCTGCACGTTGTTGGTGCCGAAGAGCCGCGCCTTTCGGCCGCCTCGATCGTCAAGATCGAAATGCCGGATGTCGAAGAGCCCTTCATCCCCTACGCCGCCCGCATGGGCGCGGCCTTTCTGCATGGCGCGGCGGTCACGATTCACAAGGCACAGGGCAGCCAATGGCCTGATGTGCAGGTCTTTGCCCCCGATATCGCCGCGGCTGCCTGGTCGGGCCGCAGCGAGGCGGGTGTCGCCCTGTGGAAGCGACTTGCCTATGTCGCGATAACCCGCGCGCAAGAGCGGCTTTACTGGGTGGTACGATCACGGCTGGCCCGGCCCTCGGCCCCGCTTGGCATCGACCATCTTGACGCCCCGGCCGCATCGCTGGAGCTGACGGCCGAAAGCGACGACTAGCCTAGCTGCGCCGCGACAGTTTGCGCGCCGTCGTGTTCGGGCGGATCTGGATCATGCGCAGCTCAAGCGCCTCAGCCAGCGCCTCACGCGGGATCCCGGTCTCTTGCGACAGGCGCAAAAGGCCGAAATGCACCCGCGCGAGCTCTTGATAGTAACGGGTGAAACTATAATTGACCGACGCTCCGGCCAGCGCCCCCATCAACGGCACCGCCTGCGCGGCAAGCTTTTGTGCCAGCGAGACCGAAAGCCGCGGCGCCACCCGCGCGATCAGCGCCTGCACGGTCTGACCGGTGATGGTCATACGCGCGGCCAGAAGGCCAAGGTCGGTGCCATCATCCTCGGACAGCGGCCCGGCCGAGGCAAAGACATGCAGCGCCTCGCGCCGCGCCTCATCCGAGGTCGGGTCGAACCCATGTTCAGCGGCAATATCCATGATGGCGCGCAAAAGCAGCGTCACCGTCACCGGCAGCTCAAGCATAGCCCCGCCGATACCTGCCAGACCGCCGACCGCGCCAGATGTCGTTGAAAGCAAGCGGTTGAACATGTCGCCCCGGTCCCGCATCAGCCCGCGCGAACGCGTGGCCGCGTCAAAGGCCCGGTTCAGCGCCGCAAACGTGATCCGGTCCACCCGGCCACGCAACGAGTCGGGCAGATGCTCAAGCAACCCCTCGGCCTTGCCGCCGATGGCGGTCATCAACTCCATCGCCACGCCACCGGCCTGCAGATAACGCCGCGCCAGCCGGTCGATCTCGACATGCACGGTCGGATCGTCGATCGGCGGCAGAACGGCCTGGCGGGCGGGAATCTGGGTCTGCTCGGTCATCCTGTGGCACCCCGTTTGTCGTAGCCTGCGCAAGAGTTGGGCATTGGCAAGGGAACCCGCAAGGCTTGCCCCGGGTTCCGAACGGGAAGGAAACGCCGCCGCATGGCACAGGCTGTACAAGGAATATCACGATGACCATTCGCCGCATGACGCCCGCCCTGACATTCGCAACCGTCCTGTCGATTACCCTTGGCTTACAGGCTTTCGCGCAAGAAACGCCCGAACAGCCCGCGCCGGAACCGGCACCGGCTGTCGCAGCGACTGAAAGTGCGGGGCCGACCCTTGCGGATCTGGGTAAGGACGAGGCCTTTACCGCCGCTTTTCAAAAGATGGCCGAGGGCAACCAGATCCCTGAATGGCTCAGCAAGGGCGCCGTCGTCACCCCGACCCAAAAGGTCAGCTTCGGCGGCAAGGAATATCTCGCCATGACCGGCTGCCAGCAGCATGACTGCGGGACGAACCGGATCGCGGTGCTTTACGCACCTGACAGCGGCACGGCCTATGGCGTACTCGCGGTGCGCGACGGTGAAAGCTCGGAACTGCTGACCTGGCTTGGCCTTGGCGGTGGACCCGAGACAATCGACGGGCGCACCATCCTGTATGCGGCCCTGACCGGCAGCCTTGCCAATCACCCCGAGGCGTTCAACTATCCCGAGTGACGGGGCGCATCGGGGCCGGATTGGGCCTGGGGATCAATGGCGCGTTCGACCGTGCCCCTGATCCCGGCCCATGCGCCGGGAACGAGCTCGATCCCCAGAACACGGTCGGGGTTTGTCGGCGGCGGCATCTCGACGTCTTCGAGCTTATTAAAGCCAAACCGCTGATAATAAGGCAGATCTCCGACAAGCATGACTCTGCTCCAACCCATGCCGGTCGCCCGGTTCAGGCTTTCGCGCATCAGCAGACCGCCCAGCCCCTCGCCCTGCGTTGTCGGATGAACCGCAACCGGGCCAAGCAGCAGCACCGGCTGGCCGCCGATCTGTACCGGCCAATAGCGGATCGCGCCGACCAGCACGCCAAATTCATTGCGCAGCGTCAGGCACAGCGGGCCGACCGGATCGACCCCCTCTCGCAGCCGGTAGGAGGACAGCGCCGTTCGCCCCGGCGCGAAACACAGGTCCAGAAGGGCCTCGACCTCGGGCATATCGGCGGGGGTTTCGGGGCGAAGATCGTACATCCTGACTCCGGGATTCGGTAGGGACCGGCGCGGTGAAATGCCCGCCTAACATGCAGGCGCAGCCACGAAAACCGCCTGCACGGCAGGCAGAAAGAAAATTCCCTTTTGCGCCCGGATCGCAACGGCCATGCGGCAAGATGCTTGACGCGCCCCGTGCATAAGGCCACTTCTGTGGGCCGTTACTGCAGTCAGATCAGCGAGGCCCGCCATGTTCTACCGACCCGAGAATGGTCACGGGCTGCCGCATAATCCGCTGAACGCCATCGTCGCGCCGCGCCCCATCGGCTGGATCTCGACGCGGGGACGGATGGGCGACAATCTTGCCCCCTATTCCTTCTTTAACCTGACCGCCTATGTACCGCCGCAGGTGATGTTTGCGTCAACCTCGACCAAATCCGACCGGCCAGGCACCAAGGACAGCGTGGCCCAGATCGCGGAAACCCGGGTCTTTTGCGTCAATATCGCCGACGGGCCGCTGAAGGATCAGGTCAACGCAAGCTCTGCCCCCCTTCCGGCCGGGGTAAATGAATTCGAGGCCGCCGGGATCGAGGCTGCCGGATGTCAGACCATCGACTGTCCGCGTGTGGCCGGGGCTGCGGCGGCGCTTGAATGTCGCGCGACCCGTATCCTGCGTCTGGCTGGCGAGGCGAATTTCATGGTTCTGGGCGTCGTCACCGGCATCCACCTGCGCGAGGACTGCCTGAAGGACGGCCGCTTTGACCTGCACGCCACAGGCTGGCTGTCGCGTATGGGCTACAAGGATTACACCATCACCAACGAGACTTTCGAGATGGAGCGCCCCTGATGGATAACCGCCCCGAAAAGCGCCGCCGCGACACACGCACGGTCCGCGATTATATCCGCACCATCGTGGATTTTCCCCATGAAGGGATTCTGTTTCGCGACGTGACGACGCTTTTTGCCGATGCCCGCGGCTTTCGTATGGCGGTGGACCAGCTGCTGAACCCCTATGCAGGCGATGATATCGACAAGGTCGTGGGGCTTGAGGCGCGCGGCTTTATCCTTGGCGGCGCGGTTGCACATCAATTGTCCGTGGGGTTCGTTCCGATCCGCAAAAAGGGCAAGCTGCCCGGCGCCGTTATCAGCGAAGCCTATACGCTGGAATATGGCGAGGCAGTGATTGAGGTTCATGACGATGCGCTGAAACCCGGTGAACGGGTATTGATCGTCGATGACCTGCTGGCGACCGGCGGGACTGCGGCCGCCGGAATCGCGCTTTGCGAACGGCTGGGGGCCGAGGTGGTCGGCTGCGCCTTTGTCATCGAGCTGCCCGAGCTGGGCGGCCGTGCTTTGCTGGAGGGGCTGGGACATGAAGTCCACGCCCTGACCGCCTTTGAAGGGGCCTGATCCCTTGCGGCAAGCCCGTGCCGGGGTTAGGTGACAGGCATGGACAAGAAACCGCCCCTGACCCTTTACCTTGCCGCGCCGCGCGGCTTTTGTGCTGGCGTCGACCGCGCAATCAAGATCGTCGAGATGGCGCTGCAGAAATGGGGCGCTCCGGTCTATGTGCGCCACGAGATTGTGCACAATAAATTCGTGGTCGACAGCCTGCGCGAAAAGGGCGCGGTCTTTGTCGAAGAGCTGGATGAATGCCCCGACGACCGGCCGGTGATCTTTTCCGCCCATGGTGTGCCTAAATCGGTTCCTGCCGAGGCACGGCAGCGCGAAATGGTCTTTGTCGATGCCACATGCCCCCTGGTCAGCAAGGTCCATGTCGAGGCCGAGCGTCACCATGCCGAGGGGTTGCAGATCATCATGATCGGTCATGCCGGTCACCCCGAAGTTCTGGGCACGATGGGCCAGTTGCCCGAGGGCGAGGTCCTGCTGGTCGAGACGGTCGATGATGTGGCGGGGCTTGCGCCGCGCGATCCGCAGCATCTGGCCTTTATCACGCAGACGACGCTGTCGGTCGATGACACCGCTGCAATCGTTGCGGCGTTGAAGGCGCGCTTTCCCTCGATCATCGGCCCGGCCAAGGAAGACATCTGCTATGCCACGACCAACCGTCAGGCGTCGGTCAAGGCGATTGCCGGGCAGATCGATGCGCTGTTGGTGATCGGTGCTCCGAACAGTTCGAACTCGCGCCGTCTGGTCGAGGTCGGCAGCGCCGCGGGCTGTGCCTATTCGCAGCTGGTCATGCGGGCTGATCAGATTGACTGGCGGGCCATCGAAGGCGCCCGGGCGGTAGGTGTGACCGCAGGTGCCTCGGCCCCAGAAGTGCTGGTCGATGAGGTGGTCGCGGCTTTTCGCGAACGCTATGATCTGACCGTCGAGATGGTCGAGACGGCGCGCGAGAATGTCGAGTTCAAGGTGCCGCGGGTCCTGCGCGAAGCCTGATGCATGGTCGCAGGTTGCGCGGGAGTGGGGGGCGCTGCCCCCGGCCCTGCGGGCCTCCCCCGGGATATTTTGGCACAGAAGAAGGACGGTGGGATGAAGCTCTGGTCGATGCCCTCATCGGGCAATAGCTACAAGGTGCGCTTGCTGCTGGCCCTTTTGGGCCGCGAATGCGAGATCATTGATGTCGAGGATTCTTCGCCCGAGCTTGCTGAAGCCAAGGCGGCGGGGCAGCTGCCTTTTGGCAAGGCCCCGGTGCTGAAGCTGGATGATGGGCGGCTGCTGCCTGAATCCAATGCCATCCTGTGCTGGCTTGGCGAAGGGACCTCTTTCGTACCCGCCGATCCTTTCCTGCGCAGCCGAATGCTGGCCTGGATGTTCTGGGAGCAGAACCAGCATGAAGCCGTCATCGCCGTGCGTGGGGCGTTGCGCAGCTATCCCTCGCGCAGGCATCTGGCTACGCCCGAGCGCATGGCCGAATTGCTGGAGCGGGGGCACGCATTGTTACAGGTGATGGAGGATCGGCTGGCCGGGCATGACTGGCTGGTGGGCGATGCGATCAGCCTCGCCGATATTTGTCTGTACGGCTATACACATACCGCCGGGAGCAAGGGCGGGTTCGACATGGCGCGTTTCCCCGGCATCATGCGCTGGCTTGACCGTATTGCCGCCCTGCCCGGCTATCGGGGCCTTACGGCATGACTGCGCTATTTGCCTGGACCGATGGTGCGTGCAGCGGCAACCCCGGCCCTGGCGGCTGGGGTGTCCTGATGCGCGCCATTGACGGCGAACAGATCCTGAAAGAGCGTGAACTGACCGGCGGCGAGGCTGACACCACCAATAACCGCATGGAACTGATGGCCGCGATCTCGGCCCTTGAGGCGCTGACGCGGCCGAGCGAGATCACCATCATCACCGACAGCGCCTATGTAAAAAACGGCGTCACGCAATGGATCCATGGCTGGAAGCGGAATGGCTGGCGTACCGCCGACCGTAAACCCGTGAAGAATGCCGAGTTGTGGCAGCGTTTGGACGAGGCGCAGGCACGTCACAATGTTCACTGGCAATGGATCAAAGGCCATGCCGGTCACCCCGAGAACGAACGCGCAGATGAGTTGGCGCGGGCGGGCATGTCGCCCTTTAAGCCGGCAAAGGTGACGGAGTGAGTGTCGCCGGGCTGATCCCGCTGCTGGACTATGCCAGTGTGCTGGTCTTTGCCCTGACAGGCGCATTGGTCGCGAGCCGGGAGCAGCTTGATATCGTCGGGTTTATCTTTTTTGCCACGCTGACCGGTATCGGTGGCGGCACGTTGCGGGATCTGGTTCTGGGCCACGCGCCGGTTTTCTGGATCGGCCGGCCCGAGTTGCTGCTGCTGACCACGATTGCAGCAGTTGTAGTGTTCTTTACTGCCCACCTTTTGGAAAGCCGTTATCGCGCGATTCTGTGGCTGGACGCCTGCGCTTTGGCCGTGGCGGTTCCTGCCGGGGTCGGCGTGGCACTGGAAGCCGGGGTCAGCCCGATTGTCACTGTGCTGATGGGGGTGATGACCGGCACATTCGGCGGGCTGATGCGCGATGTGGTCAGTAACGAGGTGCCGCTGGTCCTGAAACAGGGTGAGCTTTACGTCACCGCCGCTTTTGGCGGGGCGGTGACGGCGCTGCTGCTACTGTCGCTTGGCGCGGATCGCGGTTGGGCGCTGATCGGTTGCGCGGTGGTGGTCATACTGCTGCGCGCTGGCAGCATCCGTCTTGGCTGGCGGCTGCGGCCCTATAAGGCGCGGCCGCCGCGCAACTGAAAGCCCTTAGCTTTCGGACCAGACCGCCATCTCGGTGCCGCCGGGCTCACGGAACTGGAAGCGGCGGCCACCGGGGAAAGCAAAGATCGGCTTGGTAATTTCGGCCCCCGCTCCGGTCACGCGGGTAAGCGCACCCTCAAGATCGTCAGTCTTGAGGATCACCAGCGGCGGGGCCAGCGGGCCGGCTGCGATGCCGCCGGAAATGCCTGCATCGGCAAGTTCCTGATACTCGGGCCCGTAGTCGTTGAAACTCCAGCCGAAAGCATTGGCAAAGAACGATTTCGTCGCCGGCAGATCGGGTGAGGAAAATTCAAGATAGTCGATTTTCACGGAAGCTCTCCACTGATGTTCCCGTTTTGTTTACGCCTGCGCGAGTTCTAGCGCAAGACCGGAGGACCGGGACGACGCTCACGCAGATCCTCAACTCCCATACGCAGCCCTGCACCGATACGATGGGCAAGCGCGGACCAGGCACGCGCTGCCTCGGGGGGCAGCATCCGGCGCAGGGTTTCGTCAAACAGCATGAGCCAGGGCGCGAAATGCTGGGCCTTTACATCGCCTGCACGCATATGGACCTGCATCGGATTGCCGTCATAGCCGCGCTCATAAAGAATCGCATTGCGCCAGAACCGGGCGATTTTGGCCTCATGTTCAGGCCAGTCGGTGACATGAGCGGCAAAGATCGGGCCCAGTACCTCATGCCGGCGCACGGCGGCATAAAAGGTCGCAACGACCCGGTCGATCTGTTCAGGGGTGACATCAAAGCGCGGCGGGATCATGGCGCGGATATGGGCCGGTCCTGCAATCGGCGCAAGACCCGCCGTTTCGGCGCGCGCATATGCCGCAAGGCCGTGCGCGGGCGCTTGCAGGGGTGCAAGCGGTTATCTATAACCCCGGCATGTTCAGCAGGGCGTGGATTTTCCGAATTATTCGCCCGGCGGCGTAGGGAGTCCTCGCCGCCGGGTCATGCATGTCTGTCCTGCAAGCCAAGGATTCCCGCCAGATGAGCGATTCGACCACCGATACCCAGGCCGCGCCCGACTACCGCGACACCGTATTTCTGCCTCAGACCGATTTTCCCATGCGCGCAGGCCTGCCCCAGCGTGAGCCCGACTGGCTGAACCGTTGGGAAAACATCGGCATCTATGACCGCCTGCGCGAACGGGGTGCAGGGCGCGCACCCTTTATCCTGCATGACGGCCCCCCCTATGCGAATGGCAATCTGCACATTGGTCATGCGCTGAATAAGGTGCTGAAGGACTTTATCACCCGCAGCCAGCAGATGATGGGCCGCGACGCACGCTATGTGCCCGGCTGGGACTGCCACGGCCTGCCGATCGAGTGGAAGATCGAGGAAAAATACCGCAGCGAAGGCAAGGACAAGGACGCGGTCGATGTGATCGAGTTCCGGCAGGAATGCCGCCGCTTTGCCGAGCATTGGATCGGCGTCCAGCGCGAAGAGTTCAAGCGTCTGGGCATCACCGGAAAATGGGATCAGCCCTATCTGACCATGGACTATCACGCCGAGGCGGTGATCGCGGCCGAGTTCATGAAGCTTTTGATGAATGGCTCGCTTTATCAGGGATCAAAGCCGGTCATGTGGTCGCCGGTCGAAAAAACCGCGCTGGCCGAAGCCGAGGTCGAATACCACGATCACACCAGCCATACGATCTGGGTGCGCTTTGGGGTGGTGACGGCTGAAGGGCTGTGGGCAGAGCATACGGGTGCAAGCGTGGTGATCTGGACCACGACACCCTGGACCATCCCGCAAAACCGGGCCGTCGCCTATAACCCAACGATCGCCTATGGGCTTTACCGGGTCGAGGAAGTGGCCGAAAACGCCAGCGCCAAGACGGGCGAGCTGGTGGTGCTGGCCGATGCACTGGCTGAGGCAACATTGCGCGCAGCCAGGGCGGAAAGCTGGCAGCGCGTTCGGGATATCGCAGCCAGCGACCTAGAGGGGCTGGTGCTTGCCCACCCCTTCCGCGGGGTCGAGGGCGCGAATGGCGAATGGGACTATGACGTGCCCATGCTGCCCGGCGATCATGTGACCGACGAGGCCGGGACCGGCTTTGTCCATACCGCACCCAGCCACGGCGACGACGACTATCAGCTTGGCCTGAAATACGGGCTTGAGATGACCTACAACGTCGAGCCGGACGGCTCCTATCGGGCCGATCTGCCGCTTTTCGGCGGGCAGGAGATCCTGACCGCAGAGGGCAAAGAAGGCCCGGCCAATGTCAGCGTCATAAAGCAGCTGGCCTGGGCGGGTGCATTGCTGGCCAAGGGCAAGATCAAGCACTCGTATCCGCATAGCTGGCGCTCAAAGGCACCGCTGATCTATCGCAATACCCCGCAATGGTTCGCCGCCATCGACAAGCCGCTGGGTGATGGCATGGACGAATATGGCGCCACCATCCGCGAACGGGCGCTGGCCTCGATCGACCGGCTGGTGAACTGGACCCCCTCGACCGGGCGGAACCGGCTTTACTCGATGGTCGAGAACCGGCCCGACTGGGTGCTGTCGCGTCAACGCGCCTGGGGCGTGCCGCTGACCTGTTTCGTGAAAAAGGGCGCCCGGCCCGGGGATGCCGATTTCCTGCTGCGCGATCAGCGCGTCAACGACCGCATCATCGCCGCCTTTGAAAACGAAGGCGCGGATGTCTGGTATCGCCCCGGCTTCAAGGACGAGGTGCTGGCCGGCATCGTCGAACCCGGCGAGTACGAGCAGGTCATGGATGTGCTGGACGTGTGGTTCGATTCCGGTTCGACCCACGCCTTTGTGCTGCGTGATCGCCCGGACGGGACACCCGACGGGATCGCGGATGTCTACCTTGAAGGCACCGACCAGCATCGCGGCTGGTTCCAGTCCTCGCTCTTGCAGGCCTGCGCGACCAAGGGGCGGGCACCCTATCGCAACGTGGTGACGCACGGGTTCACGCTGGACGAAAAGGGCATGAAAATGTCCAAATCGCTTGGCAATACCGTCGCGCCGGCCGATGTGATCCGCAATTACGGCGCGGACATCCTGCGCCTGTGGGTGGCGCAATCGGATTACAGCGCGGACCTGCGCATCGGTCCCGAAATCCTTAAAGGTACCGCCGACGGCTATCGCCGACTGCGCAATACGCTGCGCTTCATCCTTGGCAACCTTGCCGAGTTCAGCGAGGCTGAGCGCGTCGACCCAGCGGATATGCCCGAGCTGGAGCGTTGGGTCCTGCATCGCCTTGCCCAGATCGACCGCGATCTGCGCAAAGGCTATGACCGCTTTGATTTCCAGGGCGTGTTCCAGTCGGTGTTCCAGTTCGCGACCGTCGATCTGTCGGCCTTCTACTTTGATATCCGCAAAGACGCGCTTTACTGCGACGCACCAGATGCGCTGCGGCGGCGGGCGGCGCGCTCGGTTCTGGACCTGCTCTTCCACCGGCTGGTGACTTGGCTTGCGCCCATCCTGCCCTTCACGATGGAAGACGTCTGGCTAAGCCGCTTCCCCTCGGAGGATGGCTCGGTCCACTTGCAGGACTTCCCGGTGACCCCCGCCGGATGGCTGGACGAGACGCTTTCCCGCAAATGGGAAGCGATCCGCCGCACCCGCCGCGTCGTCACTGCCGCGTTGGAAATCAAGCGTACCGACAAGGTGATCGGCGCCAGCCTGGAAGCCGCTCCGGTCGTGCATGTCGAGGATGCCGAGGCATTGAGCGCCCTGAAATCGGTGGATTTTGCCGAAATCTGCATCACCTCGGATCTGGCGCTGACCGCTGACCCCGCCCCGGGCGAGGCCTTCCGCCTGTCCGAAGTGCCGGGCATCGGCGTGGTGTTCGAGGCCGCAGAGGGCGAGAAATGCCAACGCTGCTGGAAAATTCTGCCCGACGTCGGCTTGCACGAGCATCCGGGCACCTGCGCCCGCTGTGACGCGGCTTTGCGCAGCGCCTGACAGACCATCGTATGGCGCGGGTTTTCATGCCCGCGCCATGCCCCCGACCAGTCGGGTCAGCGGAACCAGAGATCCGCGCGACGCAAGGTCTGACGAATTTTCTTTTCCGGCCATTCACTGCCGTTATCGCCAAACAGCGGCCTGACGCTGCTGCGCCCCTTGCCTTCGATGATAAGCTGCTTTGCCGCTTCGTCCTCGGCGAGGAAAGTCGAGATGCGGTAATCGGCGGCCAGATCCTCGATCAGTGCCACCACCTCATCGGATTCGCGGGCATAAAGCAGCGACAGGTTGCGGTAATGGCAGCTTGCCCAGCCGTCCAAGCCAGCCAGTTCGGGACCCGGGCGGCCTCCACCCAGCGAATGGATCACCAGCGGCAGAGTGATCTGATCAAGCCAGGGGTCAAGGCTTTGACAGGCCAGTGCGTCGCCCGGCTCATTCCGGATCGCCAGCGACCAATCAAGGAACCGGCGCCCGAACTCTTGCGGGTCGTTGCCAAAAAACCAGCCAGCGTTGAAGTAAAGATAACGTTCCCAATACTCGTCGGGCTGGCTTTTATCGAGCGAGCTTTCGTAATCCAGCCCAAAGCGGTCATAGAGCGATTTCCAGATATCGCCATAACCGGGACCGTAAAGCGGCGGCTCGGGCCATGTTCCGGTCCTGCGCATCGAGGCCGAGGGGCGAGAAAAGTCGATCTCCATCCGGTCCAGCGGCCCGGTAATCAGCGTATCGCTGTCAAAAAACATAAAGGGCTCACCGGCTGGCAACAGCGACAAGGCTTCGATCTTGTTGCCATAGGGGTAGCCTGCACCGAAATGCTGAGCAGTAAAGGGCAGGATCTCCGCCCCGAATGCCGCAATCGCGGCGCGTTGCAATGTGGGGATCTGGGTATCGGTGCCCGCCCATGGGCCCTCGGGTTTAGGTTCGGCCACGATCAGCCGTCCGCGCCAATCGGGTGCATTGCGACGCAGGCTTGCGGCGAACAACGCCGCCTCGGACCCCAATCGCCTGCCCTGCCCGATCACCAGGATGTTAAAGGGCGGGGTGCCGGATTTAGCCACCGGCTCCGCGGCCGACTCTGGGGATACGAGCAGCGGAGCGACCGAGGACGGCAGGGATGTCGCTGCCTTGGGTGCAGCACCTGCCACAGGCTGCGCGGGCAGTTTGCCAGAGGCTTTGGCAGCAGCCTTGCCCGTCGCTTTGCCGCGCGGCTTGTCCTGGGTTCTGTCGCCCGGTTTTTCAGGCGCTTGTTCTGATTGGGCGCGATGGGCGGCGCGTTCAGCCTGACGCGCAGCGCGCCTTGCCTCCCGTTCGGCCTTATTGGCCGCCTGACGCGCCGCACGCTCTGCGGCCCGCGCGGCGGCATCCCCTTTGGCCTTTTTGTCGTCCTTATCCTTGTCGTTACTCGTCATCGTTACCCCACATCAGGAATGCCTGCGTGACAGCTCATAGCAATAACCGGGAATGTTATTCCAGAGATGTGTTCAACCGGAAATCAGCAGCCAAAGCGGGATTCGTCTGTATCGTAACGAAAGAAATCCAAATGTGCAAAGCCGCCCGTGCCAGCTATATGGATAAGATAAGTTATAAATTCAATTGATTAGGCAGGGTCTATATCCTGTCATCCTGACCCGGGAACCCGCCAGGAAATTACCCCTGAGCATCCGGGTAATCTCTTGTCCTCTGCAAATCCGAAAACTCTGCGCGCCATGGTGATATTTGCCGAACCGGCACGTCCGCTTCTTGTCGCGCCTGGGTTCCTTTTTCACGGCATCAGGAACAAATTGCGAACAAATAGCCCATTGAACCTGCTGCACGGGCTTCCTATCTTGTCTGCCAGCAGGGGGCGCAGACTGCCTGCCTTAGGGGTTGCGTCTCTTGGCGAGAAAGGACTGATTCATGAACGAATTCGCTCAAACCACCCATCCGGTCCTGCCCTTGCGGGATATCGTGGTGTTCCCGCACATGATCGTGCCCCTGTTCGTCGGACGCGAAAAATCGGTGCGGGCGCTTGAGGCCGTGATGGAGCAGGATCTTCCCATCCTTCTCGCAGCCCAGAAGGATGCGGCCATCGATGAACCTGCCGCCGAGGGCATCTTTCGTACCGGGGTGCTGGCGAATGTGCTGCAGCTGCTGAAACTGCCTGACGGCACCGTAAAGGTGCTGGTCGAGGGGCGTGAACGGGTGCGGATCACCGATTTCGTGCCTAATGACGCTTATTTTGAGGCAACCTGCGAAGCTCTGACCGAAGAGCCCGGCGATGAGGATACTCTGATCGCCCTGACCCGCGCCGTCTCTGAAGAGTTCGAGCGTTATGTCAAGGTGCGCAAGAACATCCCCGAAGAGGTTGTTTCGGCCGTCGCTGAAACGCGCGACCCTGCGCGCCTTGCCGATCTCGTCAGCGGTCACCTGGGTATTGCGCTTGATCGCAAGCAGGATCTGCTTGAGACTCTGAACACTGCCGAGCGGCTTGAAAAGGTCTATGGGCTGATGCAGGGCGAGATGTCGGTCCTGCAGGTCGAGAAAAAGATCAAGTCCCGCGTCAAGACGCAGATGGAGAAAACCCAGCGCGAATACTACCTGAATGAGCAGATGAAAGCCATTCAGCGCGAGCTGGGCGATGGCGAGGACGGCTCGAACGAGCTCAACGAGCTGGAAGAAAAGATCAACCAGACCAAATTCAGCAAAGAAGCTCGTGAAAAGGCAGAGGCCGAGCTGAAAAAGCTGAAGTCGATGTCGCCGATGTCGGCCGAGGCTACGGTCAGCCGCAACTACCTCGACTGGCTGCTGTCGCTGCCTTGGGGCATCAAGTCGCGTATCCGCAAGGACCTGGGCAAGGCCGAAGAGGTTCTCGACGCCGATCACTATGGGCTTGAAAAGGTCAAAGAGCGGATCGTCGAGTATCTGGCCGTACAGAACCGCTCGACCAAGCTCAAGGGTCCGATCCTTTGCCTCGTCGGCCCTCCGGGTGTCGGTAAGACCTCGCTTGGCCGCAGCGTTGCCAAGGCAACTGGCCGCGAGTTCATCCGTATCTCGCTTGGTGGCGTGCGCGATGAATCCGAGATCCGCGGTCACCGCCGGACCTACATCGGTTCGATGCCGGGTAAGATCATCCAGGCCCTGAAAAAGGCCAAAACCACGAACCCGCTCATCCTGCTCGACGAGATCGACAAGATGGGTCAGGACTTCCGTGGTGATCCTGCCTCGGCCATGCTGGAGGTGCTGGATCCCGAACAGAACGCGACTTTCGTCGACCACTATCTTGAGGTGGAATACGACTTGTCAAACGTGATGTTCGTGACCACGGCCAACAGCTACAACATGCCGGGACCCCTGCTCGACCGGATGGAGATCATCTCTCTTGCCGGCTATACCGAGGACGAAAAGCGCGAGATTGCGCGCCAGCATCTGCTGCCCAAGCAGATCAAGGCGAACGGGCTCCGCAAAGGTGAATTCTCGGTCTCGGACGAGGCACTGACCCATGTGATCCGCTACTACACCCGCGAGGCCGGCGTGCGCTCACTCGAGCGCGAGATCGCCAAACTGGCGCGCAAGGCGGTGACCGACATCCTGAAAGGAAAGGTCAAATCTGTCGATGTGACGCCGGAAAAAGCCGAAGAGTATCTGGGTGTGCGCCGGTTCCGCTATGGTCTGGCCGAAAAGGATGACCAGATCGGCGTGGTGACGGGGCTTGCCTGGACGCAGGTCGGTGGTGATCTGCTGCAGATCGAGGCGCTGCGACTACCCGGCAAGGGTCGCATGAAGACGACCGGGAAACTGGGTGACGTGATGAAGGAATCGATCGACGCAGCATCGTCCTTTGTCCGTTCGATCAGCCCTGAATTGGGAGTGAAACCACCCAAGTTCGAGAGCATGGACATTCACGTCCACGTTCCCGAAGGCGCAACGCCCAAGGACGGCCCTTCTGCGGGGATCGCCATGGTGACCTCGATCGTCTCGGTGCTGACCCAGATTCCGGTGCGGAAGGATATCGCCATGACCGGCGAAGTCACTTTGCGCGGCAATGTGCTGGCCATCGGTGGGCTTAAGGAAAAGCTGCTGGCGGCACTGCGGGGTGGTATCAAGGTGGTGCTTATCCCGGCAGATAACGAAAAAGACCTGGCCGAGATTCCGGCCAATGTGAAGGAAGGGCTGAAGATCATCCCGGTCAGCCATGTGCGCGAAGTGTTGCAACATGCGCTGGTGCGGATGCCTGAGCCCATCGAATGGGATGAAGCTGCCGAAGAAGCCGCCGAGGCCAGTCGGCTTGCCGCCACTCGCGATCAAGGCAGTGGCGGCGCGGCAGTCGCCCATTAAAAGAACGGAACCGCGCGGAGTCTCTTCGCGCGGTTTTTTCTTGACCGAAACTCCGGGGGAAAGGAGTTCGCTGATGGCAAGATCGAAGAACCGGTCAGAAAAGGTTGGCCCTGCCGAACCTGAGACCGCAAAGGTTCTGCAAAAGCGCCAGCTCATGACGCAAGTGGCGCGCCGAACCGGCCTACGCAATAGCGACGTCAAGACCGTGGTCGAGGCGACGCTTGCCGAACTTGGCGATGCCATGGCTTTGGGTATGACGCTGGCCCTTCCACCCCTGGGCCGGGCCCGGGTCAGCCGGCGCAACGACAGCTCAGGAGGCGAGGTCATCACCCTGCGCCTTCGCCGTCGGCTGCAGGGCTCCGATAAAGACGGTGAGGACGTCAGCGGCGCATGAATTTTTCGCAGGAATCCTCTTGCAGCTTGCCCATGCTGCAGCTATCTAAGCGCGCATCGGGCGATTAGCTCAGCGGTAGAGCGCTTCGTTCACATCGAAGATGTCAGCGGTTCAAATCCGTTATCGCCCACCAGTATTCTGAAGGCGCTAGGCAAGGTTTAACAACCCCTTAGCGCCTTTTTTCATCCCCTTCCCGACATCTTGTCACCATTTCCGAAGATGTCCGCGGTCACCGCGCGGTCACTCGGAACCGCTGGGGATCAGGGTCCTGCCATTGCAACGGCATCTGCCGATCATACCATCGCGCCAGCCCGTCCTGGACATGCTCGAACGTACCGCGCAGCGTGACCACGCAATCCAGATCGCCGTTTTGATCAAACTGCCGGAAGGCGAGGCCGGGCAGCGGGGTCGGGTTGATCAGCTCCATCAGTTCATATCGATCGGCTTACCGCGCATCTGGAAATGATCCGAGGCAACGAAATTGAAGGTCTTGCCGAGGATAATTACCTCGCCGTTCGACTTCATGATGAACTTGCTGTCGCCGCATTCGATCACGAATTCCTCGCCGACGGCGATCTTCTTGTATTTGCCGACACTTTCCAGCGAGGTCGCGCCAACGTTCGTGACCTTGGACATCCCGATCTGCTCGGCCCGCGCGATGCCGATGGTGTCGGACTTGAAACTTCCCACGATGGTGTTCATCACCCCCGGCAGCGGGAAGAGGCCGCCTGCCGCCTCGCCCACGCCGCTGCCGGCATCGCCCAGGGCGCGGCCGGCATCGGGGCGGTCGCTCTCGCCGCCGACCACGCGGCCCCGACTGCCGAGTCCCCCGGCACCGAGGAAGCCGAGCGCCGAGGAGGCGACCGTCCCGGCAAAGAGATCAAGCCCCGGCCCGGCACCGCCCGCAGCCTCGCCCGCCTGCTTCAGCAGCCCGGCGGTATGGCCCGCCAGCCCGCTGACGGCCGCCATCAATGCAAAGGCCGAAATGCCGGTGCCGCCCACCACGGTATTCATCGACCCGCCGATCTCATGTTTCTGGTTGCCGCCCACTTCAATGGCGCGGTTCCTGCCGACAGCAGCAACCTCGTGTCGATCCACCCGCTTGATGCGATCGTTCAGAACCCGTGTCGTCTGGTCCTTCTGGGCGTGGAAGAACATGTTCTGGATGCCGTTCTGATCCTCGAAGGCGATCTCGTTGAAGCCCTGCCCCTGATGAGTGTTCGAGCGCCAGACGGCCTTTGTCTTATGCTCCGGCAACGGATAGGGCGTATCGTTCTTTCCATTGAAGACATTCCCCGTGACGATTGGCTTGTCCGGATCGCCTTCAAGGAACTCGACGACGACCTCCATGCCGATGCGGGGGATGACCATGCCGCCCCAGCCTGCTCCGGCCCAGTTCTGCGACACCCGGCAGCGCATCGAATGCGCGGCATCGAGGTCCCAGTGGAACCGCACCAGGATGCGGCCGTATTCGTCGCAGTCGATCTCGCCCTCACCCACCACCATCGCCGTCTGCGGGCCATGCACCACCGGCACCGCGGTGCGCCGCGGAGGTGCCATCGGAGCCGTGTCGGGCATCAGCACGTAGCTGCCCGTAAAGGCATAGCCGTCGCTGCCCTGACCACCCGAGCCATAGGCCTCAGACACGAAGTGGTGCGATGCTGACAGGCACAGGTAGCTCTCGCCCGTGCCGGGGATCCGGTCGCCCGACAGCGTCACCCGCTTGCCAGACCGCAGGCTCAGGCAATCGCCCACCGCCCGGTTGCGACGGTCCGCGCCACGTTCCTGCGACGTGCGCAGGCCCGCAACCAGCTTGCCCACGTCCTGCGCCAGATAATCGCCGGGCCAGTCGAAGCTCTCGATCTGGCCCTGCGCATGGGCGGCATCGCCCAGCCGGTCGACCTCCATCGCCTGGTCAGGATGCTTGAAGTTATAGTCGGTCAGCCGGATGGCCCCGGTGGTGATGTTGCGCTCGGGCGTCCAGTCCCAGAAATGCTCGCCCTCGGCCTGGTGGTGGCCGTCGTAGCTTTTATAGGGCCGCGCGCCGATCGTCTCATGCGCCAGAACGTCATCGGTCAGCACCAGCGTGTGGCTGCCCATGGCGTGGCGGAAATGAAAGCTGATCCCGTGCCGCTCCATCTGGCGGCGGGCGAAGTCGAGGTCGCTCTCGCGGTACTGCACCGTGTATTCCAGCACCGGATAGTCCTGCGACAGCTGCACATCCAGCGCCGGATCGCCGAGCTGGGCATAGTCCGACAGCAGCTCGCGCAGGATCTGCACCACGGTCCTGTTGTGAAAGATCCGCTGGTTGCGCCGCCGCCCCGCCAGCCAGAACCACGGGCGCAGCACCAGATCATAGCGGTGACCGTTCTCGCCCACCCCGGCCCATCGCGCCTGCGTGACGATGCCGTCAAAGGGCTGGGTGCCCTCACGGCCCTCGATCTCGACCGTGGCATGGGTACCGATGAGCGCGTCGAAGTCGAGATCATCGCGGGTGGCCAGCGCCTCGACGCGGTATTCGAACAGGTCGTTGAGATGGTCCGTGCCGTCAAAGCGCAGAAGCGCCAGCATGTCAGCGCCAAGCGCGGTCGTCAGACGGCCAAGACGCTCGGTCTGGCGAAGGGGGGCGTTCATAAACAAGCCTCGTCGGGAGGAAACAGGTCAAACTAAGTTGCTGAAAGTGTGCATGACCAAGCCGGAAATGCCAAGACTGCAATATTACCAAGCACGCGAGATGGGCGCGGTCACCATTCGGTCACCAGCCTCGGATTCGACCGGATTGCACGATCTTCGACGCCTTTGCACCTTCGCGCTACCCGGAGCCCCGCGTCCCCCGACGCCTCGGATCCCGCACTTTCGTGCCGTCTCGTGCCATCTGCTGCAATGGAGTGACAAAGCAATTTCTGGCTTCACATCGAAGATGTCAGCGGTTCAAATCCGTTATCTCCCACCATTATTTTCAACGACTTAGACCAGAACATGCGAAGTGCGCCTAAGTCGATTGAACCTTCCCTGCGGACGCAATCACTGTTGTTTGACACGAATATCTGCAGGGATATGCGAAGAGGCCCGAAGACCTGCGAAGACCTGCGAAAGGCCAGTAAAATAGGGCCGTGCGGGGACAACGAGGCCGGTGACGAGGCCCGGGCGGTTGTCATGCACTAAGGCTTGAAAAGAGCTTCAACAGGGGTGTGAAGGCCCGTGGCTGTGAAGTGCCGACAAGGCCAAAGATATCAGCATTTGCGAGGGGTTGAGAGGCCGAGCTGGCCTTGTGTGCGGGCTGCTGAAGCAGCCGAACATGGAAATCCGGCGGAAAGTTCGGCTTGGCGTTTCCATGTTCCGTTTTATTGTGCGCTCTCAATGAGATAGGCCGGGGCTATCAGGAGGCACCCGCCACAGAACATGGAAACGATTTTCGGTCAAACAGGCCGGTTGCTGATCAGCAACTCGGCCCGTCCACCGGTCGGGTCGTTGTGTTTGGCGCTGATGGTATAGGTGGTGCGAACCTCGGTAAGGTGAAAGGCTGCGAAGATCGCGCGCACTTCGGGTAGGTCGTTCAGAGACAGGATGAACCGCCCGCGAATCCCGGCCAGCAGCCGGGCCATGCGCTGGAAATCGGCGCGCTCGAACAGCGCCTTGCCGTAATCGTCCTCGCAGCCCCAATAGGGCGGATCGAGGTAGAACAGCGTCTCGGCGCTGTCATAGCGTGGGATAAAGTCCGACCAGTCCAGGCACTCGATCACGACGCCAGCGAGGCGGCTGTGCAGGTCTTCCAGCATCGGCTCCAGTGTCGTCAGATTGAACCGGCCGGGGCGATCCTTGCTGACCCCGAAGTTGCGGCCTGAAACCTTGCCGCCGAAGGCTGTGCGCTGAAGGTAGAGGAAGCGTGCAGCGCGTTCGAGGTCGGTCAGTGTTTCGGGATCGACCCGCACCAGACGCTCGAACTCGGCCCGGGTGGTCAATTGGAATCGGAGCGTGTCCAGGAATTGCGGATAGTGGCGCTGGAGGATGCGGAACAGGTTGGCGATGTCGCGCCCACGATCATTGATCACTTCGGCTCGAGGCTTGGTCGAGCGGCGCAGGAAAATGCCGCCCATGCCCACGAATGGCTCCGCATAGGTAAGGCAGGGCGTGGCGTCGATGATGGCACAGATGCGCTTGGCGAGGTTGCGCTTGCCGCCCAGCCAGGGGGCGACAGGGGCGGTGGGCGGAATGGTAGAGAGCACGGCGGGTCCTGTGGTTCGCAACGAAAATGGAACATAACAGGAACAATCTATTCGATCGAGCCGGATTTGTCACCTTTCCAATCGCTACGAACAGGAACACTTCCACCTTGTAGGTTTGAGTTCTTCATCGCCTTCTGAATATCTCGGCCACGCTCAACCTCCTCCAATGAGGGTGACGAAGAAGGCCCAACAACAAGTTCATCCACAATAGTTTTTTGCAGCATAACGATGTCAAGATCGCGCCACACCACATAGGCCATCCGAGTGGCGGTCAAGGTGAGCGAAAATCCTAACAATGCACCTACGGAATTTCGTACCCAAGCTGGCCATAGCATGAAGGTCTCAAGTCCTGATCCAATCATAACAAGCACGGTCGCAAGGCACACCCCGGCAAGAGCCAAAACACCAAGGTATTCTGCAGATACGTCATAGACCGCTTGAGAAAGACGCTTCCGCCTGTCGAGCGGAATGCTTTTCCAGTCGAGAGTTGGCAAGCCCCTGTTTAGCCGAACGAAAATTGCGGCCATCACTATCGACAATGTTGTGGTCAGGGAAGGAAGTACCGCGAAAATGCGACACCAAGGCCCCCACATCGCAATTGCGACGCCTATGACGCAAGCTGAAGCGATGTGGACAACCCGTATCATTTCGCCTTTATTTTCCCGTCTTCCAAGAACCTCAGGTACACCTTTTGAATCTGCTCTGCGACATTGTCGAAATCAAGGAGTGTTCCGCCTTCGTTCGATACGGCGAAAGGCATGCGCATACGCAAAATCGCATCGCCATCCTTGATTTTTCCAAATTTTCCTTCAATTTCCACATGCGCATCGGTTTCGTCGGCTATAGCAGAGGCAATCTCCTTGACGTTCTTTAGAGTGGCTTCCGTCCGCGCGCCTTTCACCCTGATCTCGGCCTCTGCTGCGATGTATTCCTCAGGACCCAGAGAACGCACCAGCCTGTTCACCTGATCAGGTCCGAGCACTGCCTCCACGATACGCATAGCAGCGGAATGAGTCTTATGCTCAGCGCGAACTCGCCTAGAGTAGCTCTTCCGCTGCGGAACTGCGGAAGCAGCCATCTCGCCAGTTTCGACGGGAACCTTAATACCCTTAGGTGAATTCCCTTTGATTTTTAAGGATCTAACTTGCCCAACGCTATCTTCTCCTAGCACGGCGGCATCAAGCTCAATCTTGAATAGATCCGAGGTTATGACTGTGCCAGGCGGGCCGAAAACACTGATCAACCAAGCGAGATACTCAATGATTTGCTTGGGCGTAACAGTCTGAAGGGTAATCAGAAAGAGATGATCACCTACTGCTAGCCAGTAACCAATTCCTCTGATGAAGTGAGTTCCGTTAGGTGCTTCAGCTTCGGATAGGTCGAAGAATGCGGTATCGGTCTCGTCCGTTAGAGCCTTAGTTTGCGCCTCCAACCTTAACAAGGCTTGCAGATCTTTCTCATGGACGCAACAAACCTCGCCGAAGATTGCAGTTTTAAGATCTGCGACGCGGTTCATCAGGAAGCGTCGGCCTGTGAAATCGCCGTTTGCAGAACTTTCTAACATAATGCGGTCTGCAGGCCTAAGCCAGAGCGGCTTAGCTTCACGATCTTTCCCACTTAACGCAAGTCTGCAACCCTCTTCTAAGCTCCCGATTTGCTGGCCTTTTGCTGCAAATGTTCGGTAGTGAACCATATGATAACTTACTGACAAAATTTACTCCTTTGCCGTGTGGCCCCACCAGACCACCTTGCCGATGATCTTGATGGCGGCGAGGTCTTTGCCCTGCCGCAGCTCGGGCGCGTAATCGGGATTGTCGGATATCAGCATCATCAAATCGGCCGAGGGGCGTTCGATGCGCTTCACGCGTGCCTCGCCATTATCGATCAGGGCGTAGACTGGTGACCGGCGCTGATCCTTTGCGTCTCTTGTACGAGTTAGAGGATCGTTGCGCTTGGTGTCGATCAGAATCATGTCACCGGGCCAGAGCGTCGGCTGCATGCTGTCGCCTTGGACGCGGGCAAGCCTGGCGCTGGAAGCCGCTACGCCGATCTTTTTCAGCCAGTCTCGGCGGAATGCAAGCTGGTCCACAACTTCTTCGGAACCGTTGTCGTAGCCAGCACCAGCTGCCAGCATCGCGTCGTGGAGTGGGATATGAGCATAGTCAGCACCGTCTAGGGTAACTTGCTCTATGGGACCAGATTCCCTAGGGGGGCCAAAGTAAAAATCCCATCCCAGCGCATCGCATATCTGCTTCATTTTGACGAGCGTGGGACCAGACTTTCCTCCTCCGCCACGGCTGACGTTTCGTATGGTGTCAGGTGCTAATCCATACGCGTTCTCCAACGCAAAGGCGTTGGTGCCCAGCTCAATGAGCCTTTCTCGTACTTTCGCAGCCAGTTCTGTCGGGTCATTCGGCATAATTCGGTAAAAAAACCGAAATTGTGGCGCTTGACAATCGGTAATGCTGCCGCTTATTTAATCGGTAATGATACCGAGGCAAAAATGAGCACAGATACCCTTATCCGCTTGGCGCAACTGTACACTGCGCATACAGGTCTGACGCTTTCGACGGTCTCGAGTTACTCGGCCAACGATGGGAAATGGCTTCCTCGGATTGAGAGTGGCGAAGCGGGATGCACCGTTCGTCGCCTTCAGCGCGTTACTCGCTGGTTCTCCGACAACTGGCCCGCCGATCTGGCGTGGCCCCGTGACATTCCCCGCCCATCTAAGTCGAAGGAGGCCGCCTGATGCCCGAGGCAGCTTACGACCTGCGCGAAATCGCCCGCTCGGCATTGAACGACATGCTCGAGGACAAGCGAGCAGCCTTCCTGGCCGAGATGCTGACCGAATTGCGCGGCCCGCAGGCCATTGAGCACCTGTCAACGGTGCGCGCAGCGGTCAGCCTGCGCATGCAGGAGCTGATCGACGAGAAGTTCCCGCTGGATGGTGTTGCTGCGGCAAGAGCCCGGTTTGCGGGCCTTCCTCCTAAGCCGGACGCGCACGAGGCGGCGCGGATGTCCGCCCAGGAGAAAAGCGATCTGGAGAACCGGATCTACTTTTCCCCGTCCCCATGGCGCGAGGCTTTGCGCTGGCTGAACGAAAGCTGGGAGGATGGATGGAATCTTCCCGACAATGGTGAGGCCTTCATCGGGGAGGTCCTCATCCGGGCCTCAGACCTGTCTGGAATGCGGGGGCGCAGCAAGAAATGACCTGCGCGCCCTTCCGCCCGTCGCGTGAAGTTATTCAGCCGTCCTCAGACGGATTGAACCACTCCTTCACGTATTTCTTGATGGTTTCGTTGTCGACCATCCCCTCCGCACGCGCCTTTACGCGTTCGACCTGCGTTTCGTCGAGCTCCTCGACCAGCGCCCCCATTACAACCGAGCGCGCAGCGATAAGGTCGAGCAGGCCGTATTTCGTCTTGGCGGTTTCGGAGATGATCTTTTCCGTCAGGCGCTCTTCCAGCGCTTTGATATCGCGCTCGAAGTCTCTGTTGTCCGTCATTCGAACAGTCCTTGATCTGTTGTGTAGGTCTTGGGCTCAGGTGCCGGGGGGCGCTGCGAACGCTCCTCGGTGCCGCCAGCCTATCATGTCGGGTTTCTCCTTCAAGCTCGGGGGTTTGGCATGATCGGCCCGCTGTTTTCCCATCTCCGCGCTCCGGCTGCCACCGTCGAGCGCCGTGAGCCCGCCAGCCCGCGTCGCCTCCCCATTTCCCTGCGCGCGGGCTGGCAGAGGCTCAAGGCCGGCCATGACCGGCTGAACGACAGCCGGATCGGCGATGCCCTCGGCCTTGCCAGCATCATCGTGACCTTCCTGATTTTCTACTTCGTGACGGCCTGACATGAGCGAACCGACCCTGATCCAGTCCAAAACCAGCCTTCCGGTCGATCAGATCGAGGTTTCCGGCCGCCTTCGCCCCGTGTCAGAGGCCGGCATTGCGACGCTGCGCGCGTCCATTGCCGAGATCGGGCAGATCACCAGCCCCATTGCGGTTCGCCAGCTGCGGCGGAACGGCGAGACGATCTATCGGATCATCGACGGCGCACATCGCCATGCCACGGCGGTCGAGCTGGGCTGGACCGAGGTTCCGGTGCGGGTCTTTGAATGCACCGACGATCAGGCCCGGATCATGGAAATCGACGGCAACCTGGCCGGCGCCGAGCTGAACCCGCTGGACAATGCTGTGTTTCTGGCAACCCGCAAGGTGGTTTATGAGCGGCTGCACCCTGAGACGAAGGCAGGCGTTGCGGGCGCACTGGCGAAGCACGGTTCTGCAAACGACATGATGTCGTTTGCAGAAACCACCGCTGAAAAGTTTGGCCTGTCGCGCCGTCAGGTTGAGCGTCTTGTCGCCGCTGGCTCACGCCTCGGCCCTGATGAAATCGCCGAACTGCGCCGTGCCCCGCGCCAGGTGACGCTCAAGGACCTGCAGGTCATCGCGAAGATCAAGAAAGCGCCGGATCGCTATCTGGTGGTAAAGGCCCTTGCTGCAGGCGAGGCCAGGAATGCGTCCGACGCTTTAAAGGCGATTAATGGCGCCGTTGAAGCCGCCCCGAAAAGCCCTGTCGACGAGCAGTATCTGGCGCTCCAGCGGGCGTGGAAGCGAGCTGGCGCAGCAGCACGGCGGCGCTTTGTCCAGGAGTGCAGCGCTGATCTGACCGACATGCTGAACGCAGCTGCAGATCGGATGGGGGTGGCAGCGGAATGACCACACTTACCCCGAAGCAGGAATGGTGGACCACGGGGGCGCTGGCCGCCAGCGGCCTGCCCGATGTCCCGGAAACTCGCCGGGGTGTCGATGACATGGTGCGTCGCGGCGATTGGCGCGCCCATCCCAAGTTCGCCCGGCGGCGCGAAGATCGCGGAGGCGGTTGGGAATACCATTGGAAACTGCTCCCCGTGAGGGCCCAGGCAGCGCTGATCAAGGAAGCCGCTGCGGATCACTCGCCGGCCGAAACGGCCATGGGCCGGGGAGAAGCCTGGGCATGGTTCGATGCCCTTCCGGAGACGGTGAAGGATGAGGCTCGCGACCGCCTGACTGTCATTCAGCAGGTCGAACAGCTGGCCCCGCTCATGGGAAAACACTCTGCTGTCAGCACGGTGGCGGGGCATGCCCGGAAAGCGCCTCGTACGATCTGGAACTGGTTTGCGCTGATCGAAGGCATCGACCCTGCCGACTGGCTGCCCTATCTCGCGCCCCGGCATCGCGCCGCAAAGGCGATACGTGCCCGGGCCGCGTGCAGCCGGGAGTTCCTGGACTGGCTTAAAGCCGGCTATCTGCGCCTTGGTGGGCCAAGCTTTGCGGCGGCATATGATGATGCGGTGAAGCTCTGCCGGGATCGGGGGCTGGCCTACCTGACTTCGCGCACCGCACGACGGTGGATGGATGATAACGTTCCCCGGGTGACCCAGGTGTTCGCTCGTGAGGGCGAGCGCGGGCTTGCTAAATGCTTCCCTCCGCAGATCCGCGATCGCAGTGGTCTGACTGCGCTCGAGGGCGTGAATGCCGACTGCCACAAGATCGACGTTTTCGTGCAATGGCCGGGCATTGATCGTCCTGTGCGGCCGCAGATCGTCGCCTTCCAGGACCTCTACAGCAACAAGATACTTGCGTGGCGGGTGGATCTCGATCCGAACAAGGTTGCCGTCATGTCTGCCTTTGGCGAGTTGATCGAGACCTGGGGCATTCCCCGGCACTGTCTCTTCGACAACGGCCATGAATTTGCCAACAAATGGTTGACTGGCGGCACCCCAACCCGGTTCCGGTTCAAGGTGCGCGAGGAGGATCCGCTGGGCGTGCTGCCCATGCTTGGCATTCAGGTCCATTGGGCCACCCCGGCCCATGGTCAGGCCAAACCGATCGAGCGCGGGTTCCGGGATTTTGCCAGCCGCATCGCCAAGGATCCACGCTTTGCCGGGGCCTATGTTGGCAACCGCCCGGATGCCAAGCCCGAAGATTATGGTTCACGCGCCGTAACGCTCGAGGAATTCCTGGTCGTTCTGGATGAACGGATCCGCGATCATAATGCCCGCCCGGGTCGCCTGACCGATACGGCCAAAGGCCGGTCGTTCGATGAGACCTTTGCCGAGAGCTATGCCCGTGCGCCGATCCGCAAGTCCACTCCCGAGCAACACCGGCTTTGGCTCATGGGTCAGGAAGTCCGGCGGTTGCATCGGACGCATGGCGAACTGACCCTGTTCAAGAACAAATACTGGGCTGACTGGATGAATGCCCATGCCGGAGCGGAGATTGTCGCCCGCTTCGACCCCGAGAACCTGCACGCCGGGACCCACATCTACACCCTGGCGGGCGAGTACCTTGGACAGGCGGAATGCCGTGAGAAAGTGGGCTTCTTCGACCTGGTCGGCGCGCGCTTGCATGCCAAGGCACAGCGCGCCCGGCGTAAGGTCGAAAAGCAGCTGCTGGACGCCATGCGCCCGGTGTCGGTGCACGATCTGGCCCGCGAGCTGGATGCGGCGCCCAAAACCACCGTGCCACTGGTCGAGGCTAAGGTGGTCGAGATCGCGCCTGCCCGTCGCACCAAGCCTGCGCCTCTCTTCGACCGCGAGATGCCTGTGCCCCAGAAGGACGCTGCAGTCGAGGCGCGCCGCGAGGCATTGGTGGTCGAGTTCAGACAGCGGAACGAAGAGGTTCAGGAAGAACGCCCGGCTGATCGCTTCCGTCGCGCTCTCGACATCGAGGCCCGATCCGAGGCCGGGCAACCGATCGGCTCGGCCGAGGCCGACTGGCTGAAAATCTACCGTGAAACCCCGGAATACACGCGCCAGCGCATGCTGTTCGACGATTTCGGGGAAGCGGGACTGGGATGAAACCGCCGCCGAGGTGTGCAGGCCCCGGCGACGCAGAAGAAGCGAATGAGGCAAGTATGATGGACGGAACACCCCTTTTCAACAGTGTAGCCCCCCTGCGGAATGTCGGCGCACTGGTAGAACTCGTCGACCGGGTGCAGAAACGCGGTCATGGCCTGCCGGGGATGGCGACGTTTTACGGCCCCTCGGGCTTTGGCAAGACCACGGCCGCGATTTATGCCGCCAACCGGTTCAAGGCCTATCAGGTGCAGGTAAAGAGCGCCTGGACCACCAGAAAATTGTGCACGGCAATCTTGCAGGACCTTGCGGTGCCAGCAGCACGCACCATCGCCGATATGGTTGACCAGATTGCGGAGGAAATAGCCAGGTCAGCGCGACCGCTGATCATAGACGAGGCCGATCATCTGGTCAGCCGCAACATGATCGAGATCGTGCGCGACATTTACGAAAGCTCGGGTGCCGCCATCATCCTGATTGGCGAAGAGCTGTTGCCGCAGAAGCTGCAGAAATGGGAGCGGGTGCACGGACGGATGCTGGACTGGGTCGCGGCCGAGCCCGGCGACCTGGCCGATGTCACGCATCTGGCACGGATCTATTGCCCGGGTGTCCAGCTTGATGACGATCTCAAACACCTGCTTCTGAAGGAATCGAACGCCTCAATCCGCAGGATCTGCGTCAACCTCGACCGGGTCCGTGAGTTCGCCCTGACCAAAGGTTTGCAGGCGGTTGGCCGTGCCGATTGGGGGAAAACCGGCTTTTTCACCGGTCATGCACCCACTCCGCGGAGGATCATGGCATGACCCCTCGGAAGGCAGGCCGTCGCCCGGCATCATCTTCGACCCCTGGCCGTCAGGAAATCTGGACTGCCATCCGCGCCATGCCGGATCTCTTCACTGTCACCGATCTGATCGACCGCTCGAGGGCCAATCGCAAGACCATCCAGGATTATCTGCGCTGTCTGCTGGCTGGTGGGGTGATCCAGCCCGAGGGTGATAGTGGTTACAGTCTGATCGATGATCGGGGCTATCATGCACCGCGCCTCAATCGCGCGGGTCAGCCGGTCACTCAGGGCACGGGTGTCGAGAATATGTGGCGCTCGATGCGCGGGCTTGTCGAGTTCAGCCCCCGCGACATCGCCGCGCACTCGACTACGCCTGACGCCCTGGTGTCAGAACCCACCGCCAAATCCTACTGCAGCATGTTGCTGCGCTGCGGATATCTGCGCGTCTTGAAAAAGGCTGAGCCGATTGCCGGTCGTCAGGCGATCTACCGGCTGATCCGCAACACCGGGCCGCGTCCGCCACAAGTCCAGCGCATCAAACGGATCTTTGACCCGAACACCGGTGCGGTGCACACCCCCGGAGACGCGCCATGAGCGGACCCGTTGAAATCGCCCGTGCCGCCTGGGGCGAAGATATCCCCGAATGGGTCGAGCGGCTCGCCGAGGAATGCGCAGCCACCAGTCAGAACAAGGTCGCCCGCCGTCTCAATCGGTCAGCTGCGCTGGTTTCGAACGTGCTGCGTCGGAAATACCTCGGAGACATGGCCGCCGTCGAGGAGGTCGTGCGCGGCGTGTTCATGTTCGCCACGGTCCAATGCCCGGCGCAGGGAGAAATCTCAACCGCCGCCTGCCGGGACTGGATGCGCAAGGCCGGTCGCTTCGTCAACGTCAATGCTCAGCGGGTGCGGATGTTCCGGGCCTGCAACTCCTGCCCCCGTTACAAAGGAGCCTCGAAATGACCCCGCACAGCAATGTTGTCACCTTCCCGGCGACTTTCGGTCCCATGGGTGAGCTTCCTGCCGAACAGCTGCAGGAAATCCGGGACATCGGATTTACGCATTACCGGCATGTCGAGGACGATCTGATGGGCAAGATGGCGATCCTGCGTGCGGCTTGCCTGATCCTGAGCGATCTGGCCCTGGCAGACCCGGACCCCGTGGCAGGCCTCGACGCATGCCTGGCGGATCTGCGCGCAGAGACTGCGAACCTGATCCGCGACATGCAGTCGGAGTGAGCCCATGAATTTCATCGTCCCGACACCGGCCAACAACGACACAGCCTCAGACGCTGAAATCCATGCCCGTGCCCTGTCGATCGTCGATAGCGTCATCGACAGCGACGCCGCCTGCCTGGTGCTCCGGCATGCATCAGCGATGCTGCTGGCGACACTGGCCTACAGTCAGCCTGACCCCGAGACCGCCCTTGAGGAACTGCTGGCCGTTCAGGCCGAGGCTGCAACGGGCATCCTTCAGGATGCGCTTGCTCTCGCCAGCTCTCCCCATCCATCGAAAGGAAACTGACATGACCGCAACCAAAACCTGGACGGATCGGCAGGGGCGCATGGTGCCTGACCATCTGGTCTCCGATGCCGAGCGTATGAAGGATGAGCTCGCACATAGACTGGTTTCAAACGCCGAGGGTGTTCAACGGGTCCAGCTGACTTTCAAAAAGTCTGCCATGGATGAGATGTATGCCGCCAAGGCGCTGCTCTTCGAGAAATACGGCGCCAGAATCGGCGGGCAGAAAGGCGGCTTCGGGATCAGTTCGTTCGATGGTTCGGCCGAAGTGCGCATCTGTGTCGCAGATCGCATTACCTTTGGACCGGAACTGCAAGCCGCGAAGGCCCTGATCGACGAATGCATCGAGTCCTGGGCGGAAGGGGCAGACCCCAACATCATCGTGCTGATCAACGACGCTTTTCAGGTCAACAAGGCGGGCCGCATCGACACAAAGCGGGTCTTGCGTTTGCAAAAGCTGCCCATTCGTCGGCCGGATGGCAGCCAGGACGAGCGTTGGGAGCAGGCGATGCAGGCGATCACCGATGCGCTGATCGTCGACGATACCGCCACTTATATCCGTTTCTATCGCCGCAACGACCGCACTGGCGCGATGGATCTGGTGAACCTCGATTTCAGTTCGCTGTGACCGTGATGATGTTGATGTCGTTCGTCGCGCCCTTCGCCCTGCTGCTGGTTGGCTTCGTGGTTGCGGTTTCGGCCGGAGTTGCCCGCGATACCGATCTGTTGTCGCCGACCACACCGCTCTCCGCGCTGCTGGTCGCTGCAGTCTTCCTTGTTCTCCAGGCGATCCTCTGGGTGCGCCTGGGAGCGCAGCTCTGACCCTCAAACCGAAACGGAGAACCGACATGGCGATGATCACCCTGACCGATGAAGAGGCCGTGGCGCTCGAAGCTTTCTGCGAGAGCTTCGATTTGCTGACCACCGGCGCATGGGCGCCGATTGAAGCGCATATGCGCGATGCTCATGCCATTCCCGATCCCGAAGCTGCCCTTGAAGCCGCACGCCGCGCTCTGCGCGGCGAAGTCGAGTGATCCCAATTCCACCTGCCAGAAAGGAAAAGACCATGGCAAATTTCAGCAAATCCGACCTGATTTCCGCCGTCGCATCGGCCACCGGCCAGAAGAAGGGACAGGTAGAGGAGGTCATCTCCGCTGCATTCTCGATTATTCGTGAGGAAGCGGAAGGTGGAAAGACCGTTGCAATCCACGGCTTCGGTCGCTTTTCGATCAAGGAGCGTGCGGCCCGGCTGGGTCGCAACCCGGGCACTGGCGAACCCATTGAGATCGCGGCCAGCCGGACCCTGTCCTTCAAACCAGCGAAGTCCTCGACCTGATGCGAAACCCGCCCCGGCAGCCGGGGCGTGGTCGGCCGGGTGTGGTGGCCCGGTCCTGATGATGCAGCCGAGGTAACAAAATGTCTGTTCGAACCTTCGCAGATGCCACGCTGTTTCAGCGGGTCCAGATGATCGAGGCCGCCCTTGAGATCGTGCTGAACCGGGGGCCGGAAATGTCGGTTGAGAGCTTCGGGAACGGTGAGCCGATGCATGTCTTCGTTATGAACCAGAGCTTTTCCCCGTTTGAACGCACCGCCTACGATCTGCACCAAATCGCCCGCGAGTTGGAGGCGCTGTTGCCATGACTGCCGCCCTGACCCTGAAGCGCATGATCCATGTCGGCTGCAAGCAGCTTGGCCTTGATGATGACACCCGTCGCGATCTGCAACTGGTCGCAACTGGCAAGACCAGCATGGCGGACATGACCGAGGCCGAATTGCGCCAAGTTGTTGAAGCCCTGAAAAACAGGGGCTTCAAGCCTTATGGAAATACCTATTTTACCAGCGCGAAAGGCAATGGTCGGCCCAAGGGCCATGCCATGGCACCGCGCGCGGATCTGCGCTTTGTCCATGTACTGTGGAAACTGCTCGGCGAGGCAGGGGTTCTGAAGCGTCCTGGCCGGGCCGGGCTCAATGCGTTTATCCGGTCGCGCTTCGAGGGCAAATGGCGATCAGTACCGATTGATGTGGATGCTCTGCGCAATGCCGGGCAGATCAACGATGTCATCCAGGCATTGAGGGATATGTGCCACCGGGCTGGGGTATCGGTCCAGTGAAACAGCGCGTCCACGTCAGCGATCATGCCCTGTTGCGCTACCTCGAACGGGTCGGCGGGTTCGAGATCGAGCGGCTGCGCAAGGAAATCTCCGCTCGGCTCCAGCCCTGGTCTGGCATCGGCTATGGCGCGGTCGTCATCGACGGCCACGCCTATGTCATCGACAACAATCCCATGAAGGGCGCGATTCTGGTCACAGTGCTGCCATCGGGCAGCGCATATCGCGGCATCCTCAAGGCGCGGCGCGGGGAAGCCTGATGAACGCCCGCGCCGATCTTCCGAAGGATGCCTGGATAGACGAGCTGGAACGCGACCTTGGCCGCGCGGCCGCACTGCGGCTGCTGGCCAATGCCGGCGGTCAGCGTCGGGATATCCCCAAGCGCGCCGAGGGTTCGGTGCTGGCTGCGGAAGTCGGAACCGATGTGGTGACGTGGCTGGCCTGTCGTTTCGCAGGCACGACACTTGACATTCCCAGCCCGTGGGGCCGCGAAAGGCAGGACCGGGCCAATGCGCTTCGCGCGGCTATCCTTGATGCAGGATTGACCGATCCGAGACGCTCGGCCAATGTCATCGCCACCGAGTTTGGCGTCTCGGCAAAACACGTCCACAATTTGCGCGCAAAGATGCGCAAGGAATACGGAATGGTACCGTATCTGCCGCTGTTCGATCAGCGGGACTGACACCCCGGCACATACCTCCCGGGGGACTAATTCAGACCCCCGTGTCAATCCCGATCATGGATCGGGACCGCAGCGGATCCCCGACACGGAGATTTCGCATGCGCCTTGAGGACCACAGGATCATCGACATTCCTTTCAACGCCGCTCAGCATATGGGTGGTGCCATCACGCCTGAAGTGCTGATCCTGCATGATACGGCCGGCAGGCTGACCAGGGGAAACAGCGCTGCCTATCTGCGCCGCAACGATGTCGGCGTGTCGGTACATTTTGTGGTCGAACGTGATGGCAGCTGCGAACAGCAGGTGCCGACTAACCGCCGAGCAAACCACGCGGGGAAATCAACGTATCACGGGCGGTCCGGCTGTAACGAGTTTTCGATCGGCATTGAAATCGTCAATCCCGGCAAGATGGAGCCCATCGACGGAGTTCCGCTGCGAGGATTGGCTTGGTGGGGGCAGATCCTGACGGATGGGCTTGAGGGTGATCTGGCAGTCAAAGCCACGCCTGAACACGGCTCTGGCGTCTGGATGGCCTATACCGAGGCACAGATCGAGACTGTTACTGCGCTGGCCCGTGCCTTGTTCTCGGGCATACCCACGCTGCGTGATATCCGCACTCACTGGTATGTCTCTCCGGGTCGGAAAGTGGACACGAACCCGCTTTTCCCGCTTGAACAGGTCCGAAACCGGGTACTGGGTCGCGATGATCCTGCCGATCTGGTGGCCGAGAGCGGTTCCATTCCCATGCCTGCGGTCACCCTGGCGCG
This sequence comes from Paracoccus kondratievae, assembly GCF_009301415.1. Taxonomy (GTDB): domain Bacteria; phylum Pseudomonadota; class Alphaproteobacteria; order Rhodobacterales; family Rhodobacteraceae; genus Paracoccus; species Paracoccus kondratievae. The sequence goes on from NZ_CP045073.1 coordinate 160,700, forward strand.
GGTGGCAACCGCCGGTTCGCGGCTGAACATGCGCCGCTGGCCGTCGTTCAATCCCAATGTCATCGCAGGCATTCCGAACGGCACGGTCGTACCGGTTCTTCGCAGCGGACTGTTCGACGGCCGGGGCTGGCTCTGTGTCCAATATGACGGCCTCGAAGGCTGGATCTCCGAAACTTACGCACAGCTGCTTTGAGGTTGTCCAAATGAACTCATTCTGGTCTGAAATTTCTGTCGCTCTCGTACCTGGGCTCGTTACCCTGTTTGGCACGCTGCTGACGATTATCCTCGATCGTGCTGCTGCGGTCGCGCGGTCGCGCTGGGGGATCGAAATCGAAGCCCGGCATCGGGAAGCTCTTCATTCTGCCATCATGTCAGGTGTCCGGTCGGCACTGGCGAGGGGATTGTCTGGCGATGCTGCGGTTCGTGCCGCAATCAGTCATGCTTCCAACAGCGTACCCGACGCGATCACCGCCCTGAACCCTGCATCCGGCGTTCTTCGGTCGATTGCGGAGGCTAAGCTGCGTGAGGCTGCAGGTCAGGTGATCGGACAATGAATGCCGCGCCTGCCGAACTCGGCCCGATGCTCGCGGTGGTGCTGACGGTGCTGAGCATCGTCAACATCATTTACACTTGGTGGCGCACCCGCGACCAGAACGTGGAAACCCGCTTTAAGGCAGGCAGTGAACGTATGGACCGGCTGGACGCCCGTTTGGCGAGCGTTGAGCAGACACTGCGGGCACAGCCCAGCAAGGAAGATCTCCACCAGCTGCATCTGACGATCAAAGAAATGCAGGGTGAAATGAAAACGATGAATGCGATCATGGAAGGCAACAACAAGATCATGGCGAGGCTTGAGACCATCGTCGCCCGTCATGAGGATCATCTGCTCGACGGTGTAAAATGATGAATGACTACGCCCAGACCCTCCGCCGCCACCGTCGCCTGGCAATCCTGCGCTTCCTGGAAGCGAGCCCGACCTATACGTCGAACGTTTCCATTCTGACTGACGTGCTGAACAGCGATGGTATCGGGATCGACACATCCCGCGACCAGACAGCCACTGAACTGGCGTGGCTGGCAGAAACGGGCTTCGTTACCCTTACCGGTCAGCCGGACTTCCTGGTCGTGACGGCGACGTCGCGGGGCGTCGATATTGCGCTCGGCCGGGCAACGCATCCCGATATCCAGCGTCCCAGCCCGAGGCGCTGACATGCCACCGCCCCGGAAGATCGATCAGCTGCCACCGGAAACCCGGCAATGGCTTGAGGATACCCTGCGTGAGCGCGGCTTTGCGGATTATGTCCAGATCACCGATGAACTGAACAGCCGGCTGGCCGAATCCGGCAAGGTTGTCAGCTTTCACCATGCCACAGTGCATCGGTTCGGGCAGGAATATCGCGCCTTCATCGAGACACAGGAAAAGGCGAGTGCATGGGCGCAGGGCTGGATGCAGGAGAACGGCCTCGAAGAGGAGGCCAAGCGCCATAACGTCCTGTTCCAGATGGTGACAGCGCTGGCCTTCAAGGCAATGGAATCGCAGATGCAGCGGGACGGCGACGAGATCGATCCGAAGGAGCTGCATTTCATCGGCCGGATGCTGAAGGACATCATGGCCTCGTCCGGTATCCGCCAGCAGATGATCGCAGCCGAACGCAAGATGCAGGCCGAGAAGCTGGAGGCGGCAGTTGCATCGGGTGATATCGACGCCGAGGCCGCCGCCAAGGCGCGTCGGATCATGGGGTTCGGGTGATATCCGTGAGCGCCCGCAGCACCATTATCGACCTGCGCCGCGATGCGCGCGCCGTCGCTGGCCTCGGCCTCACGGGCGTTCCGATCCGCGAGACCATGCAGCGCGCTGCTGACGTCCTGGAACGTGTTCTCGACGAATACCAGCTGCTGCGCGCATACGCCGACCTCCCGCAGGAGGATGCATGAGCGCGCCCTTCGCCCCCGTTGTCAATTTCCTGCCCTATCAGCGTAAATGGATTGAGGATCAGTCGCGCTTCAAAATCGGCATGTTCAGCCGTCAGACCGGCAAGACCTTCACCACCGGGGGCGAATGCGCCGACGATTGCTTCCAGGGCTGGATCGAGGACCGCCGCGCCCGCTGGGTGATCCTGTCGCGCGGCGAGCGTCAGGCTGCCGAGATGATGACCGAGGTGATCAAGCCGTTCACCAAGGCGTTTTACGAGGTTTACAACACCCTGTTAAAGGGGGGTGAGCCGGTCTTCTCCGAAGGCGAATTTCGTGCCCCGCAGAACAAGGGGCCGGACGCGGTTTACAAGGCGCTGGAGGTCGGTTTTCCGAATGGCAGCCGGATCACCGCCCTGCCGGCCAACCCGGACACGGCGCGGGGGTTTTCAGCCAATGTGATCCTTGACGAATTCGCGTTTCACGCCAAGTCCCGCGATATCTGGGCGGCGCTCTTCCCGGTCATCTCCAAGGGCCAGCAGAAGCTGCGGGTGATTTCCACCCCGAACGGCAAGGGCAACAAGTTCTACGAGCTGATGACGGCCGAGGATTCGGTGTGGTCGCGCCATGTCGTCGACATCTACGAGGCGGTGCGTCAGGGGCTGGTGCGCGACATCGACATGTTACGCAAGGGCATGGCCGACGAGGATGCCTGGGCGCAGGAATACGAGTTGAAATGGCTGGACGAGGCGTCGAGCTGGCTGGATTACGACCTGATCAGCAGCGTCGAGCACCCGGCTGCCGGTTTGCCGGGCCTGTATCAAGGTGGGCCGTGTTTCGTTGGCGTCGACATCGCGGCCCGCAACGACCTTTTCGTCATCTGGGTGCTGGAGCTGGTCGGCGACGTGCTCTGGACGCGCGAGATCATCGCCCGGCGGCGTATAAGCTTTGCTGAACAGGATGATTTGCTGGCGCAGGTGATGCGCCGCTACCGGGTGGTACGGCTGCGCATGGACCAGACCGGCATGGGCGAAAAGCCGGTCGAGGACGCCAGGCGCCGACATGGCGAGGATCGTGTCGAAGGGGTGCTGTTCTCGGCCGCGATCAAGCTCGACATGGCGACCTCCATGAAAGAGCGGTTCCAGGACCGCCGTGTGCGCATCCCGGCCGGTGATCCGGTGCTGCGGGCTGACCTGCATTCTATCAAGTCTCAGGTCGGCGTCACCGGCACCAGGCGGCTGATCGCGGACGGCGACAGCGACGGTCACGCCGACCGTTTCTGGGCCGGCGCCCTGGGCATCAGCGCGGCCGAGCTGGGCGAGTCGGTTTACGAATATGAGGGCCTGCCCGGCGCACGCTCGCGCTACGCGGCCCCCGACCAGGACGATGACGACGAAGAGGCCACCGGCGGACGCTGGGGCCATGGCGGAGGGACGTGGTGATGCTGCTCGATCAATTTGGCCGGCCGATGCAAACGGTGCCGGAGGCGGAACTGCTGGAACGGCAAGCGATTGCCGCCCTCGGATCGGTGCGCCAGATCCAGTCCGGCCATCCCGCCGATGGGCTCACGCCGGTTCGGCTGGCCTCAATCCTGCGCGAAGCAGAGACAGGCGATGCGGCTGCCTATCTCGAGCTTGCCGAACAGATGGAGGAGAAGGACCTCCATTATGCCGCCGTGCTGGGGGTCAGAAAGCGTGCAATCCGCTCGCTGGAACTGCATGTCGATCCCGGCGACGAGAGCGAACCGGCCCGCAAACTGGCCGAAATGACACGCGACATTCTGATGGCGCCCGCTATCCGAACCTCACTGATCGACATGATGGACGCGATCGGCAAAGGCTTCTCCGTTTGCGAAATTGTCTGGGAGCGTGACGGTAAAGGGTTGCGGATTGCTGATGTCGATCATGTTGATCCGCGCTGGTTCGAATTTGATCGCGAAAACGGGCGGCACCTCTATCTGCGCGACAATGCAGGCCCGCAGCCGCTGCGGCCCGACAGTTATGTTATCCATCTGTCCAGGGCCAAGAGCGGCTTGCCGATCAGGGGCGGCCTCGCCCGGCTCGCCGCCTGGGCATACATGTTCAAGAATTACACGGTTAAGGACTGGGCAATCTTTTGCGAGGCCTACGGCCATCCCCTTCGCCTCGGAAAATATGACAGTTCGGCCACCCCGGCCGACCGCCAGACGCTTTTGCGTGCCGTGCGCCAGATCGGGGTGGACATGGCGGCGATCATCCCGAAGTCGATGGAGGTCGATGTCGTCAACGGCGCGACCACGGGGGCGGAAAAGCTCTATGAGGGCAAGGCGCGCTGGTGGGACGAACAGATCTCCAAAGGGGTGCTGGGTCAGGTTGCCACCACAGACGCGATTGCAGGTGGTCACGCGGTTGGCAAAATCCACGAGAACGTGCGCGACGATATCCGCGATGCCGATGCCGAGCAGCTGGCCGCGACATTGCAGCGCGATATTGCCGGTGCCCTGCGGCGGTTGCATTTCCCGGCCAATACCCGCGTCCCGCTGCCGAATGTCCGGTTCGCAGCCAAGGAGGCGGTGGACCCTCGCCTGCTCCTGGAGCTGGCGAAGGAGTCTGGCAACCTCGATCTCCCCATCGCCAAGGCCGATATCTACCGGGCCTTCGCCATCAGCGAGCCGGATGCGGACGAAGAGGTGATCCGTGTCAGACGGCCGGAACCGCCGGAGGTGGTGCCGTTGCCCACGCAGGTACCGCCGCCTGATCCCGAGGCTGAACGGCAGGCAGCGTCCCTGCTTACCGAGACCCGTTCCCGCGACAGCATTGACGCCCTGGTCGATCAGTTGATCGCCGAGGGCGACATGCAACGCGTGGCCGAGGCCGATCTCGGGCCGCTGATCGAGGCGATCCGCCGCGCGGCCGACATGGACGAGGTGCGCGACGTGCTTGTCGCGTTCCTGGACCGTGATCCTGCCGCCCTGGTCGATCTGCTGACCCGCTCAACCTTCGCCGCCCGACTGGCCGGCGAGGTCGGCGCAACGATCCGGGGCTGATCATGGCCCAGACAGTCCTGGAGCCGCTGCCGCACCGCGAAGCCATCGAATATCTCCGCTCCAAGGGCTTCGCGCACGAGCTCCAGCGGTTCCATCATCTTGATCATTTCCGCGAGGATCATGCGCGCAACTGGGTCGTCGCCAAGGCGATGCAGGACGATGTCAGCCGGGCGATCCGTGAGGCGGTGGAATCGGCGCTGGCAGATGGCCGGCCGCTTGGCGAATTCCAACAGGATCTGGCGCCGCGCCTGCAGCGCATGGGCTGGTGGGGCAAGACCGAGATGGAGGACCCGGTCACCGGCGAGACCGAACTGGTCCGGCTCGGCTCGATGCACCGGCTGCGGGTGATCTTCGACACCAATATGCGCACCGCCCATGCCGCCGGGCACTGGGCAGCGATCCAGCGCACGAAGACGGCTTTCCCGTATCTGCACTACATCCAGATTCAACGGCCGACGAAGCGGCATGACCACGCCCGGTTTCATGACAGGATCTGGCGGGTCGACGATCCGATCTGGCTGAAGATCTATCCGCCGAACGGGTATTTCTGCGGTTGCGTTGTCATTCAGCGCACCGAAGGCTGGATGCGGCGCAATGGCCGGACGGTCGACCCGCCTCTTGATCTGGAAGAAGAGGAATGGACCCACAAGCGATCCGGCGAGGTTCACATGATCGCGCGCGGCATCCAGCCCGGGTTCGACACCAACCCCGGTGCGGTCTGGCTCGACATCGGGGCGGACTGGGAGCGGATGACGCCGGACCTGACACCTGCACGGCGCGTCACCGAAAAGGGCCTGATCGAGGGGCTGCGGCTGCGCCGGTTGTCGGACGGACGCGAGACGCTGATCATCACCGATGCGGATTCGCGGCCCGTGGCCATGAGGACGGCGGACCCGGAGAGGCCCAATGCGGTGTCTCTGGATGGCCTGGACGTGCCGGAGCGATCGAGCCTCCTGCACAGCCATATCACCGATGCCGCGCTTTCGACCGAGGACCTGCTGACCTTCGATGACTATGTCGCCCATGCCATCACGGCGATTTCGCCGGGCGGGTCCATGTGGCGTGTGACCCGAGTGCCCGGCAGCAGCCTTCGGGGGTTATTGGGGCATTACGCCACTGATCTGCCCAGCTTCGCTGATGAACTCCGGCAGAATGAACACGCCGCCCAGATCTTCTTTCACGCCCGGTTGCTCTGGCTTGAGAAAATGGGGGCCGTGACCTATCATTGGCGTATGTCGGAGCGCGTCCGGCAGATCATGGACGCGAATGCCGATCTGGTTCGAAGGTTGTCCGATGTCCGCCCTGCGCCCTGATCCCGACCTCTTCGACGTTGCCGCCTGGCAGCAGCGACTGGACGAGCTGCGCGCCGAGCAGCCGAGCAGCCTTCGCGATGCCAAGATCGAATACGCCGAGGCCCATATCCGGGCCATCGGAGGCATCCCCGAAAAATCGGCCCCAGAGGCGGCCTGACGCCCCGGACGGCCCACGCTCCCCGAAAGGTGGAGATGGGCCTTTTTGAACGCGCTGCGGCGGATTTGAATACCATCCCGTTCCGACCCTGACCCGTCCGGCGCGACCGGGGCAGGCAACATCCCGGGAACTGCATCCCGGGGCATTTATTTTTCCGGTCGTGGCAAGTGGTCGCCATGACCAACCTGACCCGAAATATCTGCGCCGCTGTGGCGGTGCCTGCCGACCCGGCCGAGTGGATCGAGCTGATGCCGGTGGGTGAATTTCGTCTGGGTGACGGGCGCGCAAGGCTCGCCCTGCGCCTGGATGATCCAGAGACCGTTATCCGCACCAGTCTCGCGTCGGCTGCGGGTGGCATTCTGCCCATCGATTTCGATCACCGCTCATTTGCGAAACAGGGCGAACAGGACAGCCGCGCGGCAGGCTGGATCACCGGCATGAAGGCCGAGGGCGGCCGCATCATGGCCTCCGTCGAATGGACGGCGGAAGGACGCGCGGCGCTGGAAGGTCGGTCTTACCGCTTCCTCTCGCCGGTCTTCAAAAACAGGAAGGACGGCCAGGTGGTGCTGATCGAGGGCGCCGGCCTCGTAAACATCCCGGCACTGCCCCAACTCCGTCAACTTGCTTCAAAGGAAATCTCCATGGACCCGATCGAGCAGATCGCGGGTGTCCTCGGCCTTGCGGCCGACAAGCCCGAAGACATCGTGGCGCGCGTCACCGCGCTCGCCACGGCCGAGACCCAGCTTGCCTCCATCACCAAGGCAGCCGGCGTAGAGGGCGAGGACGCCGTCACCCAGATCTGCGCAAAGCTGGCCGAGAAAGCGCCCGATCCGGGGGCCTTCGTGCCGATGGCCACTTTCCAGGAGGTCCAGACCCAGCTTGCCTCGCTGCAAAAAGACGTCAGCAAGGACAAAGCCGATGCCGCGCTGGAACGTGCCCGTGAGGCCGGCAAGCTCACCCCGGCGATGGAGGAATGGGCGACCCAGCTTGCCTCGAAGGATCTCGCTTCTTTCGAAAGCTGGGCTGCCTCGGCCCCGGTCATGGTCGAACTCGGCACGCGCAAGCTGGCCGGAAAGCAGCCCCCGGCACCGAGCCCCGACAAGCTCACCGACATCGAACTTCAGATGGCCTCGGCCATGGGCGTCTCCGAGGAGGACTTCCTCGCCACCCGTAACGCTGAACAGAAAGGCGCCTGATCATGGCTGCACTTGAGAAGAATGCCGGCCGCACCCGTGTCGGCGAAGGCCGCCGTTTTCGCAATCCGGTTGCCGCCGACACCCATATCTTTAGCGGTGCTTTGGTCGCGCTCGATGCCGCTGGCAACGCCATCCCGGCAGCCCCTGCCGCCCCGGTCATGCGCGGCGTGGCGCTCCATGAGGCCGACAACACCCAGGGCGCAGCCGGCGAAACCTCGGTCGAAACAGATCGCGGCCCCTTCCTCGTCGCCAGCGACGGCTCGATCGGCCGCACCCATATCGGCGCCGATGTCTTTGTTGTCGATGACAACACGGTCGGCGCGGCCGGGACGCTGGTTGCGGGCAAATGCCTGGATGTGACGCCCGAGGGCGTCACCGTCGAAATCCTCTGATCGGAGATCCGCAATGGATATTACCAAAGCCTCCCTTGCGGCGCTGAATACGGCGTTCACCACCGCCTTCAACGCCCGCCTGACCGGCACTGAAACGACCTATGGGCGCATCGCCATGACGGTGCCGTCCTCGACCCGGCATCAGGCGTATCCCAAGCTCTCCGAGCTCGGCCCCATGCGCGAATGGGTCGGCGAGCGCTTTGTCGAGCGTCTCGAAAAAGACGGCTTCACCATCACGAACCGGAAATTCGAAAAGACCATCGCCGTTCCTGCCGACGACATCAGCGACAACCAGATCGGCCTTTTCACCCCGATCATCAACGATATGGGACAGGTCGCGGCGGAGCTGCCCGACGATCTCGTGTGGGATCAGCTGGAGAAGGGGTTTACCACCGAGCATTATGACGGGCAGATGTTCTTCGACGCTGATCACCCGGTTGTTGGCGAAGATGGCTCGGAAACCTCGGTCTCGAACTTCCAGGGGGGCACCGGCGCGGCCTGGTATCTGGTTGATACCACCCGTGCGATCAAGCCGCTGATCTTTCAGGACCGCGAAGCGCCCAGGATTACCGCCAAGACCAACCTCAACGACGACAACGTGTTTTGGCAGGACGAGTTTGTCTGGGGCGCGAAACGTCGCTGTGCTGCTGGCTTCGGGGCCTGGCAGTTGATTTTTGCCTCGCGCCAGCCACTGACGGCGGAGAATTACAAGGCGGCGCGCGCAGCCATGAACGGCATGCGCGGTCACAAGGGCCGCAAGCTGAATCTGCGCCCGAAACTGCTGGTGGTTCCCTCGACGCTGGAAGGTGCCGCACGCGAGTTGCTGATCGCCGAGCGCAATGCCGCTGGCGCGACCAACGTCTGGCGCGGCAGCGCCGAGCTGCATGTCGAAAACCGGCTTACGCTGATCTGACGGCGGTCATCTTCCCGTGGGGGCGTTACGCGCGCCCCCATCGATAAGCTGACAGGAGGCCATCATGGCGCGCAAACCCGCACAGACCAAGGCTGAAGACAAGGCCAGGGACGCGACCGACGCGACCGAGGACAGGATCACGGCTGCGGCCGGAGACGATCAAGGCGCCGTCGATACCGGTGCGGCCGGGAACACGGATACCGAGGGGGGTAACGGCGCCGCATCTGCGGCCGACACCCCCGATCATGCCCAGGGCGCGGATGTCCCTGGGCAAACCGGCGGGGAGGAAGGGTCTGACCTTCCCGCCGGACACTACAAGGGTTCGGAACGCCCGTTCACTATCAAAAGCTTCGACGGGCTATCGGCCGAGGCGCAGCCGATCGTCCCGGCGGGAACCGACATCAACGTTGCAAATCCGGCATGGATCGTCACCTGCCATCGCGAGGGCGGTCGCCGTCGCGCCGGCCGGCGCTGGCCCAAGGGAGAAACCCATGTCCCGGCCGGCGAGCTGGCAGCCTACGACCTTGCCATCCTCAACGGCGACCCGCGGTTTTCCGTCCGCCCGGCTGATCGGAACTGACCGATGCCCTATGCGTCCCTCGACCAGCTGAAGGAGGTGATCCCGGCCCGCGATCTTGAGCTCCTCACGGATTTCGAGCGCACCGGGACACCGTCCGACGACCGCCTCGTGCGGGCGCTGAACGATGCCACCTCCGAGATCAACAGCTATATCGGTAAGGTGGTCACGTCGCTGCCGCTGGCCGAACCGCCGCACCTCCTGACTGTGCTGTGCCGCGATCTGGCCATGCATCGGCTTTACGTCAATCTCGGCCACGACATGACCACCTATCAGCGGTTGCGCAAGGATGCGATCGAGACGCTGAAGGCCATCCGGGACGGCGAGACCGCCATCGGCGACGACGGCGACGGGCCGAGCGAGCTGACTTCGCCGGGCGTGGCGATGACGGATGGTCCCGAGCGGCTGATTACCCGTGACAGCCTGAAAGGCTACTGACATGACCGGTGTCAGCATCACCTTCGATCTCGACGACCTCGGGGCGCTGTCGGATCTCGATCAGATTGCGGCGGCCGGCGAGGACCTGTTCGAGCTGATGGATGCTATCGGCCGCGTCCTGGTCAACGGCGCGGTCGAGCGCATCACGGTCACCAACATCGATCCCGACGGCATCGCCTGGCCGCAGAGCTTTCGCGCCGAGGTCTTTGGCGGGCCGACACTGCATTCCACCGGCCATCTGGCGCGGTCGATCACCTCCGCGCCAGAAGCGCGTGAAGTCACAGTTGGGTCAAATCTCATTTACGCCGGCGTCCACCAGGAGGGCGCGATCATCCGCGCCAAGACGGCGGGCGGGCTGCATTTCATGCTGGCCGATGGCGAGGAGGTCGTTGTGGGCGAGGTAACGATCCCGCGCCGGACTTATCTCGGCATCTCGACCGGCGAGCGTGAGGACATCGCCGATCTGACCGTCGCTTACTTTTCGGGCCTGCTCGGCGGGGGGATGCAGTGATGCTTCAGATTGATCCTATCGCCGTCGCCGCTTTCCTGCGCGCTGCTGTGCCGGCCTTCGTCTCGGTCGGGCAGGCGCGCGACCTTGCGGCCGTGCGCCGGGAGACCATCCGCTGGCCGTCCGCGTGGATCGTGCAACTGGCCGAGACCGCTGCTGACAACCGCTATGCCAGCGACGACATGATCGAGCAGCCGGTCACCGGCCGGATCGCGGTGATCATGGCGGTGCGCGATATCGCCGATCGCACCGGCACCCGGGCCGCGACCGATCTTCAGCCACTGCGCGAGGCCGTCATGCTTGGCCTCGGCCGCTTCATACCCGCCGGTGCCGATCAGGCTTTCCGCTTTTCGCGGGGCCAGCTCGTCAGCGGTGTCGACGCCCAGGGCGGCATGTTCTGGCAGGACGAATTCACGCTGCGCTTTGACCGGCGCATTCCACTGAGTTGAAGGAGAAAAACATGGCACGCTTTGCGCAGCGCCTCATCCGAGAGAAGCTGGAAACTGTACCCGGCACCGCCATCGCCACGCTGGCAACGGATGCCATCCTTGCCCGCAATGTCACTCTCTACAATCTCGAAGCCGATTACCAGGCGATGGATTTTGTGACCGGAACGGAAGGCGCGCAAGGCGATGACGTGACCAACGTCCGGTCAGGTGCCGATTACGAGATCGAGGCCGCGCCGCCGGCTGTCGCCGGCCAGCCGCCGCATTATGCGCACCTGCTGCAATCCAGCGGCTGGGCCGTGGCCGATGATGATGGCGATGCCGTCTTTACGCCGCTGGCGCTGGAACTGCCAATCCCGTCCTGCACCATGCAGCTGCGCAACGGTGCCCTGATGCAGAACGTCGCCGGGGTGCGCGGTTCGGTGAGTTTCACGGCCGAGACCGGTAAGAAGCCATTCTTCCGTTTCTCGCGCCGGGGAAAGTATGTCGCACCGATCGCCTTCGATCCGGTCGCCCATGATTTCGCGGGTTGGCCGCGCGCCCTGACCTGCACCCCGGAAAACATGTTCGCGTTCACCCTCGGTGGCCAGAAGCTCTGCTGCACCGCCTTCAGCTTCAACGATGGTCGCCAGCCGCAGGCTGAGACCTACATGAACTGCGAGGACACCACTCTGACGCCGCGCAACTGCACCGGCTCGATGACAGTGAAATGGCCGGCGCTGGCGACCAAGGACCTGCTGACCCAGATCCGCAACGGCGTGACCGAGCCATTGGTCTGGACGCTGGGCAACACCCCCGGGCAGATCATCTCGATCACCGCACCGCAGGTGCAGATCAAGATGTCGGGTGAGCAGAACCTGAATGGCGATCTCGGCATCTCCCTCGATCTGGTCTTCCGCCCGACAGGCGCTGGCAATGACGAGATCGAAATCCGCTTCTCGTAATCCCCCTTCAACACCCCTTCAAGGACAGAGCCGCATGTTCACCTTTACCGACCGCTATACCTTCGAATGGCCCGTCCGGGTCAGGCTGCCGACTGCTGACGGCGAGATCGTTCAGGAATTCACCGGTATGTTTCTCATGCCCGATGACGAGCTCGAGATCTTTGCCCCGGTCGAAGCCGAGACAGCGACAGCAATGGTTGAGGTGACGCGCGAGCGTCTGGCGAAATGGTGGGTCGGCTGGAAGGGCATTGCGGTGGAGGGCGGGGGTGAACTGCCCTTCAGCGCCGAGAACCGTGACAAGCTGTTGCGCCAGCGTGCCGTGCGCATCGCGGTCGATGTCGCGCTTTCCGAGGCGGTGCTGGGCATCCCGTCGCAATCCGTCCCCGGGATCCGCGAAAAAAACTGATCCGCGCCGCGCAGGCCATCTGGGGCGGCGCGGCGATCTCGGAAGACCTGGTTGCGGATCTGATGGCCGAGGGCATGACCCGGCCCGAGGCCATGACCATGGCGCGGACAATGGTTGGCGAGGGTGAGGTAAGCAATGTCCTGTTGCCTGCATCGGATCACGATCTGATCCGTCTCATCCTCGCCAGCAACAACCGCTGGCTCCGCGCATCGGCAGGTCTCGGCCCATCTATCCCGATCGGGCTCGATTTGCCCGCCGTGGATGTGACGGCGCGTTGGCTGGGCATCAATCCCGATGCCCGGCTGCTGGACGGCCTCATGATCCTTGAACGTGAGGCGCTGAAACTCATGAGGACCGAGCGGTGAGCAATACGGACATGCGCGCATCCCTGACGGTGACAGCCGATGCCAGCGCCCTGGTCGCAGAGATGCGCAAGGGCAGTGAGGGCCTGCGCGAGATCCGCCGCGAGGCCGAAGCTGCGGCCAGATCTGCCGCAGTCGCCGCCTCCGAGCAGGGGCGCATGGCCGAAAAGCTCAACCGCACCTTCAGCGGTTTTGGTGCCAGCCAGAAATCGGCGCGCGACAGTGCCAGTGTGTTCGAAGCCAGCCGCGAATACGAGGCGTTCCAGCGTGAACGGGCCGAACAGGCGGCGCGGGCCTATCGTTCGATCGAGGAAAGCCTCAATCCGCTGATCCGGGCGGAACGGGAACTGGCCGAGGCGCAGGCAGTGGTGAACCGTGCCCTTGCCGAGGGCCAGACCAGTCAGGCCGCCGCCAACCGGACACTTGCTCAGCTGCAGGCGCGCTACGAAGGGTTTGTGCGGGCACAAAGCCCGGCCGCGCAGAGCGCCCGGGCATTTGAGGCCGCAATCGAAGCCGAGGCGACGGAGATCCGGCAGCTGACGCTGGCGCTTGATCCGGCGGCGCGCGCCCAGGCCGAGTTCGCCCGGGTGCAGAACCTGACCACCAGCGCGGTGCGCAACGGCACCATCACCCAGGACGAAGCCAACCGGGTGATGCAGCTGTTTGAGGCCCGGCAGAAGGCCATCGGCAAAGGTGGCTTTGCCATGGCGGGCGGGTTGCAGAACGCCAGCTACCAGATGACCGACATCATCGTTCAGATGCAGGGTGGTCAGGCGCTGGGGCTTATCCTCGCGCAGCAGCTGCCGCAGTTGCTTGGCGGGTTCGGCGCTCTCGGCGCGGCACTGGGCGTAGTGGTCGCCCTCGGCGCGCCGCTGGTGACCTCATGGCTGACCTCGGGCGATGCGGCCGGATCGCTTGATGACCGGCTGCAAAAGCTTGAAGCGCGCATGGCATCGGTAAAGGACCACATGGAGCTGCTGGGCAACCATAAGCTGGATGAAACCTTCGGCAGCATGACGGGTGATATTCGGGAACTCACCGAGGTGCTGTTAGCGCTGGATCGCGCTGCTGAACTGAAACAGCTTGGCCTTTCTCTGGATAAGATACTGTCGGATCCGATTGATCTGAGCTTCTGGCAGAAACTGAACCGGCCACTCTGGGGCGAGGGTCGTCGGGAATTCACCGAGAACATCAATCGCGGTAGGTATGCGGATATCACCGAAGGGCGTGGTCCATCCTACGACGACTACCGTGCCCGGCAGGGTGAAATCATCGATCTGGCGAAGGCTGGAAAGGCAGAGGAAGCCGTCAAGCGTGTCAAGGATCTGGTCGAGGAATTCACAGGCGGCGGTCCTGTTACCGACCTGAATGATGAATTGGTCACAATGCTGATTAATCTGGGCGCAACAACCCAGCAGATGGCCGAACTCGAAGCCTTCTTGAATGGGACAGCGAAGGCCAACGCCATCACCCGCCAGATTGATGAGATGGTGCGCGCCTCCGAACAGCAGGCCGAGCTGTCACGTGCTGCCCTGAAATTTGGCGAGGACAGCGCCGAGGTCGAGGCTGTTCGTGCCCGGCAGGCCAGGGAAAATCTGGCGATCCAGCTGCGCGAGATGAAAGTGGTCGAAGGCAGCGCCGAGGAACTGCGCGCCATGGCCGCGCTCGATGCCGATCTCGCCGCCTCGGCCGATCTGCGCGCCCAGGCGCGCAAGAAGGAATCCGACGCGCTCTTTGCGGACCTCACCCGGCAGGGCGAGCTTTCCGCCGCGATCCTGAAATTCGGCAAGGACAGCGCCGAGGTCGAGGCCCTGCGTGCCCGCCATGCACGCGAGGTCAACGACGAACGCCTGAAGGAAATGGGGCTCGCCCCGGGCCTGCTGGCGCTGGCGCAGAAGCTGTTTGCGGTGGAACAGCAGCGTGCCCAGCAGATCAAGGACAGCGAGGCCGGCCGGAAGGCCGACCAGATGTCGGCCAGCCTGCGCGAGCAGGCCGAGATCAACCGGGCCATCGCCCTGCACGGCCGGGACAGCCTGCAGGTGAAGGAGCTGCAGATCGCGGCCGAGCGGCGCGCTTATGCCGAGTCCCTGAAAACCCTCCAGGTCTCCGAGGAGCGCAAGCGCCAGCTTATGGCGGAATGGGAACAGGCCCGGGGCCTGGCCTCGGCCGATCCCTTCGGTCAGATCGCCGCCGCACGAGGAATGGCCCGCAGCCAGCAGGAACGCATCCAGCAACTGAAGCTGGAACAGGCGCTCCTCGGCCAGTCCGAGGCGGTGCGGTCGCGCATTCTTGCACTCTGGAAGGCCGAACAGGAAATCCGCCGCCAGGGGATCGACGCGACCAGCGAGCGGGCACGCCAGCTGCGCGAGACCGCCGTCGAGGAAGATGCGCTGGCCCGTAGCATCGAACGCCAGAAAACCGCCTGGGAGGATGTCGAAGCCGCAGCCGAAAGCGCCTTCGACAGTATTCTCGACAAGCTGATGGACGGCGACTGGGAGGAGGCGCTGGAGGAAGCCGCCAAGGCCGTCGCCGGGACGCTCTTTGACCTCTCGGTACGCAACCCGGGCAAGAATGCGCTGTTCGGGAAGGATCTGCCCACCATGAACGATGTTGGCGGTCTGCAGGGCATCTGGGCGCGCCTGACCGGCCGGGGCGACGGCTCCGATATCGCCATCCCGGCGCCCGCCACCAATGTCGGCGCCATGAATGTCCAGGCCGCGAACGTGGTGATCGGAGGCCCCGGCGTCATGTCGCTCCTGGCGGGCATGTCCGGCGCCGCGAACGGCGCGGCTGCGCCCGGGTCGTTTTCGGGCTTGGGCGGGGCGGATTCGGTTCAGGCGCAAGCCTGGCAGTTCTTTGCCTCAAAGGGCCTGAAGCCGCATCAGATCGCCGGCATCATGGGCAACATTTCCGCCGAGAGCGGTTTCGATCCCTTCGCACGGGGCGATAACGGTCAGGCATTCGGCCTGTTCCAGCACAACGACCGCAAGGGCAAGCTCTTCGATTTTATCGGCGGGGCAGGCAATCTCGGCGATGTGAACCGCCAGCTGGAATTCGCCTGGCAGGAACTGATGACTTCGGAAAACCCGGCCTATCGGCGCTTGCTGGCCTCGACAGATGCCCGCAGCGCCACCGAGGCTTTCCTCGGTTTCGAGCGGCCGAGGGGGTTTTCGATGGCCGACCCGACCGGATCGGAGGCCTATGCCAAGCGTGTCGCGGCTGCCGAAGCTGCGCTTGCCAAGTTTGGCACCACCACCCAGACCACGACTGCGGATCTCGGCACCCTCGGCAATGGCATGGGTGTCTTCGGTCAGGCGCTTCAGGGCTTTGCGCAAGGTGGCACTCAAGGCGGTCTTAATGCACTGCTCGGCGGGTTGGGCCAAGTGGTGGCTGGAGCGTTGGGTATTCCCGGATTTGCGTTTGGTGGGGATTTCGGCGGTGGCCTGCGGATCGTTGGGGAAAACGGCCCGGAGCTGGAATTCACTGGCCCGTCCCGGATCATGAACGCGGAACTGACCCGCCAGCTACTGTCGTCACGCAGCTCGGGCGGTGCCGCCAATATCCCGGTTGCGCCGGTCGATACCCGGCCAGTGATCAATGTCGTGAACAACAGCTCGGCCGAGGTGGGCGAGATCCACGAAAGCACCGATGCGCGGGGCCAGCGTCAATATGACCTGATCGTGTCCGACATGGTGGCGCGCGGTGTCAACAAACGCGGCGGCGCAGCTGCCAAGGCATTCCGCAACATGGGCATGACCCCTGCGGTGCGGAGGCGCAACGCATGATCGCCACATGGCCTGCAACGCTCCCGCCCCCGCAACGTGACAGTTGGCAGCTTCAGCCGCAGGATGCGCGGCGCAAGCGTCAGAACGATGCCGGCCCGCCGGGCTATCGGCGGCGGTTTTCCTCGGTCGCCAGATCCGTCTCCATGGTGGTGAAGCTCACTCATGACCAGCGCGCGATCTTCGATCGCTTCTTTTGCGAAACCTGTCAGCAAGGGTCGCTGCGGTTCTGGATGCCAGACCCCAGCACCGATGGCTGGCCGCTGACCACGGGATCGGGCGAACCGCTCTGGGTCAATGCCCAGACCAGAGAGCCGCTGACGCTAAGCGAGCGCTGGCTCTGTGCCTGGGGCGATCAGCCACCGGCAGAGACTGTCGTCGATCAGGTCAAATTCCTGAAGTCCTTTCAAATCTGGGTGTTGCCATGAGCCGTCGCCTGTCCCTTAACGCGCGCCTTGCCCATGAGTCGGAATATTCGGGCGAGATCGAGGTGGTGCTGTTTCTGATCGAGCATCCCGATCTTGAAGCACCGATCCGGCTCTCGACTGACAATGCGGTGCGGTTCTCGGTCGATCCCGAGATCTATTGCACGCTTTCGACCTGGAAGGGTGCAAGCCATGCCAACGACCCGTGGCTCTGGATCATCGCCTCGGCCGTATTGCCGGGCGATGCCGAGGACGCCCCGGCCCAGGCGACGCTGGTGCTGGAAAACCTCGACGCCGGAATGGTCGAGATCATCCGGTCCTTCACCACGCCCGCCACCGTCAGCATGGCGGTGGTGATGGCCGACAGCCCGGACCACGTCGAGGCCGAATGGTCCGGGCTGCAAATCGTCTCGGCCGAGATCACCGGCGGCGAGATCGTTCTCGCGCTCTCGCGCGACGAGATCGAGCTGGAACCCTTCCCGTCCGGCCGCCTGATCAAAAACCGATTTCCGGGGCTGCACCTATGACCGCCATGCATTCGATCCTGTCACCCGCCGCCCGCGCCCTGCTTGCCGAGGCTTATCGTGAAGGCAAGGCATCGACAAAAGGGCGTCGTGCAGCAGTCGCTGAGCTCGCGGAACGCGGGCGACTCATCAGCAAACGTGGAAAGGGCATCCTCACGCCGGCCGGGCGCTTTGATGCTGGCAAGGAAGGTGCAGCATGAGCTGGTCTGATCGGTTCATAGGCATTCCCTATCTGGACCTCGGCCGGACCCGTGCCGGCTGCGATTGCTGGGGCCTGGCCTGCGTCATCTATCGCGAGGAACTGGGCATCAGCCTGCCTGAATACCTGGGCGATTATGCCTCTCCGGACGAACTGGCCGAGGTGGCGGCACTGATCGACCGTGACCGGGCCTCGCTGCTCTGGGTGCCGGTCTCGGGACCCGCCATGGCCTTTGACATTGCCCTGTTCCGGCGCGGCCGCTGGTCCAGCCATGTCGGTATTGTCATCCGCCACGGGCTGATGATCCACATGGTCGCTGATGATCACGCCAAGGTACAGACCTATCGCGACGGTCCCTACAAGCACCGTTTTCAAGGCCATTACAGGCACGTTTCAAGAGCGGTTGAACGCCCCGTGCAAATCCTGTCGGAGGCCCGTCGATGATCAGGACCGCCGGCATTCCCGTACTTGCCGCTTCACAGTTCGATCTACGCATGGACCGCGTCGAACTGACCCTGCCAGAAGGGCTGACGCTCATGCAGATCGTGTGCCAGACACTGCCGGGCGTCTCCGCCGAGGAACTGAAGCTGGTGCGCGTGGCGCTGGTCGGCGCCAACGGCTCCAGCGTCATCGGTTTCGACCTCTGGCATGCGGTGCGTCCGAAACCCGGCATCCGCGTCGTCATCCGGGTGCTGCCCGGCAAGGGCGCGCTGCGGGCCGTTCTTTCGGTTGTCGTCGCCATCGCCGCCGTGGCGATCGGTACCATGTTCGGCCCGACGCTGGCCGGTGCCCTCGGCTGGGGCACCAGCGCCACCGCCATCGGCGCGGCCTCGGCCCTGATCGGCATGGGCGTCAACCTGATTGGCTCGCTCCTGATCAACGCTCTGGTGCCACCGGTCCAGCCAGATCAGGAAAAAAACCGCAGCTCCTATTCCATCAGCGGCTGGAAGAACCGGCTCGATCCCGACGGCGCCGTGCCCTTCGTCCTCGGCAGCATCCGCTATGCGCCGCCATTTGCCGCGCGGCCCTATACCGAGATCGTCGGCGACTGGCAGTACATCCGCTCGATATTCCTCTTCGGCGAAGGCCATACCATCCCGACCGACTTCCGCATCGGCGACACCTCGGTCGGCGAATTCGACGAAATCCAGATGGAAGTGCGCCAGGGGCTGGCTTCGGATCTGCCCTGCAGCCTGTTTCCGCAGCAAGTCATCGAAGAGGGGATCGGTGTCGATCTGACCCGGCCACTGCCGCGCGACGATAGCGGCGAAGTGGCCAAGATCATCGAAGAAGTTCCCAACCCGACGAACCCGGAAGGGCCACCGCTGCTCGTCATTCGCGATCCGGTCGGCATTGAGACCCCGGTGATCCGCACCACCGGAGCGGATGCGAAGCGTGGCTCGATCATCCTCGCGTTCCCGGCTGGCCTGATCAAATTCACCGACGAGGGTAAGAAGCGTACCGTCACCGTGCGGATCAGGGTCGAACAGCGTCTGGCCGGCGCCGAGGAATGGCAGGCGGTGACCACGCTGAATATCTCGGGCAAGAAAACCGAGGCATTTTATCGTCAGCATACCTGGAGTTTCCCGACACGCGGTCGCTGGGAGGTCCGGCTGACCATGCTCACTGACGAAAGCGACAACAGCCAGATCCAGCAACGTACGGTCTGGGCCGCGCTGCAAACCATCCGGCCCGAATATCCGATTGCGATGGATCGCCCGTTGTCGCTGGTGGCCGTGCGGGTCAAGGCCACCCATCAGCTATCGGGTGCCCTCGACAACTTCAGCGCCCTGGTGTCCCGCATCTGTCTGGACTGGGATCATCAGACCCGGACCTGGGTGACCCGTGCAACCTCCAACCCGGCCAGCCTCTACCGGCTGGTGCTGCAGCATCCCGCCAACCCCAAAGCAGTCACGGATGCCGGCATCGATCTGGAGCAGCTTCAGGACTGGCATAACTTCTGCCGGCTGAAGGGTCTCTCCTATAACAGGGTGCTGGATCAGGCCGGTACTTCGCTGCGCGACGTGCTGACCGAGATCGCTGCCGCCGGCCGCGCCACACCACGCCATGACGGATTGCGCTGGGGTGTCGTCATCGACCGGCCGTCCGACCTCATCGTCGATCACATCACCCCGCGCAACTCCTTCAACTTCTCCTGCCGCCGTGCCTATGCTGAACATCCGCACGGCTTGATCATCCGCTTTCAGGACGAAACCAACGACTTCAAGGAGAACCAGCGCATCGTGCCGTGGCCGGGCCACACCGGCCCGATCGATCTGACCGAGGCGCTGGATATGCCCGGCATCACAGACCCGGATCTGATCTTCCGCGAAGCCCGCCGGCGCATGCACGAAGCAGAGCTGCGGCCGGATGTTTACGAGGTCACCCAGGACGGCGCCGCCCGGGTCGCGACCCGGGGCGACACCGTAGTCATCAGCCATGACGTGCTGTCGCAGGTCCAGAAGGCCGCGCGGGTCAGGGACGTGGTCGGCAACAGAATCCTGCTCGACGACGATGTCACCATGATCGCCGGGCGCGACTATGCCATCCGATTTCGCAAGATAACCGAAGAGGACACCATCGGCGTCTCGCATGTCAGAGCTATCGTTAACGCGCCCGGCACCGCAAAGCTCCTGACAGTCACCGGTTCCGGGCCGATGCCGGTCGCCGATGATCTGATCCTCTTCGGCATTGCAGGGCAGGAAAGCATCCGCGCGGTCGTGACCCAGACAGAGGCGACAGAGGATATGTGCACGCTGCTGCGCTGTGTCGACGCTGCACCCGAGATCGACATCCTGACCGACGCGACCCCGATCCCGGCCTGGTCGGGGCGGGTCGGTGCCGAGATCGACGAGAACCTGCTGCAGCCCTCGGCACCGCGCTTCGTCCAGATCACCACCAGCCCGACCGATGCCGGCGCGCTGGCAATCGAATATCTGATTGAGCCTGGCAGTGGCGTCGTCAGTTCGGCGCGGTTCCAGATAGACCATCGTGCGCAAGGCGCGCCCAGCTGGACCGGCACCATCATTCCCGCTGCGAACGGCGGCGGGCGCATCACCGGCTACGACGACGCCCAGGACATCGAGATACGCGCCCGCGCCATATCGGATACCGACATCGCAGGCCCCTGGGGTCCGACCATCACCTATACGATCGGCACCGGCGGTGCAGGCATTCCGTCCGCGCTCGATGACGGTGATGTCAGCGTCACCGCACTGCTCGGTGGCGGCCGGATCGAATTCGTCACCGGCACCGATGCCAATCTCGCCCAGATACAGCTCTACCGCTCGACCTCGGCCGTGCTTGATCGTGAAACTGATGCCGTCGGCGCACCTCTCGAGGTCGCCGCCTCGCGCAGCTATTCCATGACCGTCGGTGACACCACGCGGACCAATCTGCTCACGGCCAATGCCTGGGAGGCCGGCGACGGCTGGACCATCCTGGGCGCCGGGGCTGGCCATGCAGCGGGTGCAGCCGGGGATCTGTCGCATGGGGTCACTACCACGACCGGGCGCTGGTATCGTTATGGCCTGACCGTTGCCGGCCGCACAGCCGGCACCCTGACCCCGCGCCTGACGGGCGGTTCCACCGTCCCCGGCGATATGATTGTCGGCAACGGCCAATATCGCGGCTTGCTTCAAGCGGTCTCGGGCAACAACCGCTGGCGCCTCGCCGCTGATGCTGATTTTGACGGCAGTATCTCGGCGGCGGCGCTTTTCATGCAAACCACTGCCTGCCTCGCGCAGGGCACCCATTACCTGTGGCTTGAGCCGCAGTCGGGAGATGGCGTGCCCGGCCCGGTCGCCGGCCCCTTTATCCTTGAGGTGATCTGATGACCGCCACCAACAACCTGCCCACGACCCAACTCGCTGACAGTGTCGTCGTGAACCATCAGGGCAATACAAGGAAAATGCTGATCACGACGCTGGGCGAGTTGCTCGGCAATGGCGGCAGTGGTACGAACTCCCCCCTCGCGGCCGAGGTGCAGGAACGCATGGCTGCTGACGACGCGATTCGTGCCGATCTTGGCAACGGCCGTGTCTGGCATACCTCGAACAGCGATATCACGTCCCAAACGCCGCCTGACGGCACCGACCAGATCAGTGTGGCGAATACCGCTGGGGTCGTGACCTGGCGGCGTCTGTCGTCCCCGCCGGGCACGGTGCTGCCCGATATCCACGCACAGACGCAGGATGGAACCTGGTGGCAGCGAGCAGAGGATACGCCAGCCCTGAAGGCACGATTGACCGCGGAGACCGAAGCGCGCAACCGCCAGATGCAGGCAGGCAGCATCATCAAGCTGACCGATATCGCGGGCACAGCGAACGCGATCTCCGCGTCGTCTGGTATCTCCGATTTGGACTTCCCGGTCATCGGTGCCTACACGGCCGCCATCAAACCTGTTGCGGATGCGGATGGAGAAATCCTGCTTGATGTTGACGGCATCGGCGGGCGGCGCGTTGTCGATATGGATGGCGCTGCTCTGCCAGCTGGCTACTGGCGGGCGGAACGGGTCTATTTCCTCCGCTACACGGGAACGGTGGCCGCAGGCGAATGGCGTGTCATCGCGGGTGGCTTCACAGCGTCCGACCTGCAGGTTGCGATCAGGTCGCTGACCAGAATCCAGTCTGAACCACCTCTGGTCCCTGTCGTGACCACCGACGAAGGGAAGGTCGCTGTCTGGCTGAAGGATGGGGACCTCGACGCCAAAGGCATGGCCCGGCATCTGCGTCAGGAGGCCGTCAAGGATATCGTCTCCCGCGTCCCTCATGGCGCGGTTGTGCCGCTCATTACGGCTGGGGACCGGGTTGTTTCCTGGCTGGACGCGAAGGGCCGGTTTCGAGCCTTTGGCTTGCCTGCGCCTGTTGATGACACGGGACTCCCTTCAACCGTTGTTCCGGTTGCAAGCGATGGCCGGACGCTGCACCGGATGCGGCGCAAGCTGAGCCTGGCCCGCGCCGGGGTTGCGGGCACAAAGCTGCGCATCGCCATGACAGGGGACAGCTGGTCGGAAATGACCAATATCCCGTCCATGCTGGCTGATCTGATATCCGTCAAAACCTCCAGTGCTACGGGATCGTTCATCCAGGCCAATAATGGGTCGCTATGGGCGGGCGGAAGTCTGACCGCATCAGCGGGATGGACGCGGCAGGACGCCTCGACCAACAGCGACTGGCCATACGGAACCGGCCCTGACGGACAGAATTACCACACCACGGGCGATGGCGAGACGATCACAATCACCCCATTAGACGCGGTATCGGCGCGCATCTACACGCGGAAGTGGGGGGCCTCCTGGACCTATAGCGTGAATGGCGGGGCTCCTGTCAGCGTCACGGAAGCCGATGCAGATGGCGAGCTCACGGCGACCGAGATCGTTGGCTTGAGCACAGGGTTCAACAGCCTCACGATCACCAAGACGGGCGGTGATGGCAGGCTGGTCTTCTGCGGGGTGATGAATGTCCGCCACACCCCGATCGAGATTGCCAAACTCGGCAACGGCGGGCTGACCGGCTACAGGATGCGCGACTATGCCCCTCTCGTGGGCGATGTCTGGGCCGACATCGATCCCGATCTGGTCATCATCAACCTCGGGACCAACGACTATCGCAACGCCTATTCAACGGTTGCGACCTACATTGAGGGGCTGACTGCGTTCATCACCATGATCCGCGCCTGGGTGCCCGATGTGGGCATTCTGATCGTCGTGCCGCCGCAGTCGGACGGGGCAGCGGTCACGCCGCTCAGCGCCTACCGCGATGCGGCTTACAGGCTGGCCATCGAAAACGGCTGCGAGTTCCTGAACCTGCTCGACAGCTGGGGTCCCTATGGCGGCGGTCTGTGGGCCGATGCGCTGCATCTCAACGAGGCCGGATCGCTGGCCTATGCCGATCAAATCTATTCGCATTTCATTGGAGTCTGAAATGGCTATCGTTCACGCTCATAACTTGGGTAACGTGTCCCTGCCGGGCAGCGGATATCCGCCCCTCGGGGCATTCTCGATCCCCTATGCGGATCGTCTCGGTGGGGCCTTCTTTCTTGGCTATGGTCGTGAGGTGGCGGCGGTCAACTGGGGTGCTGACACCGAGGTCAGTATCATCGGCAATCCCAACTTCCAGAACGGATACGCTGCACTGGACGGCGCGAATTACATCGAGACGGGCGTCGAGGAAACTATCGCCTCGACGCTCTTCCTCGTCTTCCGAGAGACCAGTGATAGCGCGGTCGGGGCGTTCGGGAACTATGGCGGCCCCAGCACAATTGGCACGAGTCTGTATGTCTCGGCCGGCAGCACGGTAATGAGCGTCAACACCGGACGGATCGGCGGCACGGGCGGCTCGGCCTCGGTGACCTCTGACACCAGCGGCTGGGGCATCTATTCCGCCAGTATCCCCGCGACCGGACAGGCAAGGCTGCGCAACCATGTCACGGGCAACGTGTCGGTGGCCGGTGCCGCGACAGATCGTGAGTTGAACGGGGCCGGCCCGCTGCGCATCGGTGCGCTCTATTCCGCATCGTTCCCCGGTGCATCGCGCGTGTTCGCGGCGCTGCAGTATCGCACCAATCTGAGCGACGAAGAGACGCTGGTTGTCGGCATCCACCTGCGCCAGATGGCAGAGGCTGCTGGGCTGACGTTCTGAGGTGGGTACCAACAACTCCAAATCACCCGCCACTCTGGCGGGCTTTTATGTGCAAAGGAGGCGGGATGGCCGATTCCCGGCCCGATCCCGCAATTGCGGCAGTAGGTCAGCGCCGTGACCGCGCTGCCTGCGGCGATCGGAATTTAGATGCAAAAGGCAAATCACACCGTTGCATAATTGCCCCTGTCGAGCTCTCCCGTCTGCACACAGCCACGGGCGAATGCGGTCATGCCGCCGTATCTTGCGATGCAAATGGGCTCGGGCACATTTTTTAGGGGATAGGCTAGGGTCAAGGTTTTCTTTGGCATTTCATGCCTTTTGCACGAAAATCAGTTAAAAATTTGAGGCAGTGCAATGGGAAAAGACTCTCGCAATGCGTTCTACTTTGGCGACAATCTTCACGTGTTACGTGAGTATGTCTCAGACGAAAGCATCGATCTGATTTATCTCGATCCGCCGTTCAACTCGAACGCAAACTACAACCTGCTCTTCAAATCTCCTGACAAGAAGCGCTGGTCCGACGCGCAGATCACCACATTCGAGGACACCTGGAGATGGGGGGATCTGGCGGATGCCCAGTTCCGCGAAACCGTTCACGCCGGCGGTAAGGTCGGGGAGGTTCTGAGCGCCTTGCGCCGGATACTCGGTGAGAACGACATGCTGGCCTATCTGACGATGATGACTGCGCGGCTGGTGGAACTGCATCGTGTGCTGAAGCCGGCGGGCAGCCTGTTTTTACACTGCGACCAGACCGCGAGCCATTACCTCAAGGTGGTTCTCGACGCGGTGTTCGGTTTCGACTGTTTCCGGAGTGAGGTGACCTGGAAACGCACGCATGCGCATGGAAATGCCAGACGGACGTTCGGTTGCATAACCGACGAGATTTTCTTCTATGCGAAGTCGCGCGGGCATGTGTGGAACCAGCCATTCCGTACGCTGAGCCGGGAGGAACTGGATCGGAAATACCCCTGCCAGGACCCTGACGGCAGACGGTGGCAGTCAGTCACGTTGCGCAACCCAAGTGACAGGCCCAATCTCAAATACAGCTATACAGCGAGTAACGGCATCACTTATCAGCCGCACAGGAATGGCTGGTCTTGCAATGAAGACAGAATGCGCCGTTACGACCGGGAGGGGCGCCTGCATTTTCCGTCCCGCCCCGATGGTGCGCTCAGACTGAAGATGTATGAGGATGACAGCCCGGGTGAGCGCATACAGAACCTTTGGGATGATATCGGGCCGTTGAGCTCGCATGCGCGTGAGCGCCTCGGCTATCCGACGCAGAAACCTGTCGCACTTCTGGAACGGATTATTGCGGCGGCGTCGAACGAAGGCGATCTGGTTCTCGATCCCTTCTGCGGGTGTGGCACGACGCTTCACGCGGCGCAGAACCTCGGCCGGCACTGGATCGGGATCGATGTCGCGGTTCAGGCGATGCAGGTGGTTGGCGACCGGCTCCGGC
This sequence comes from Paracoccus kondratievae, assembly GCF_009301415.1. Lineage (GTDB taxonomy): Bacteria > Pseudomonadota > Alphaproteobacteria > Rhodobacterales > Rhodobacteraceae > Paracoccus > Paracoccus kondratievae. Next base: position 186,321 of record NZ_CP045073.1, read on the forward strand.
ATGCCTTCCCGTCTGTCGCCTATGATGTCTTCGGCCTGCCGGCTGACGCTGACAGCGCGATGTGGCTGGCCGCCCGGGATCCGTTCAAATTCGAGGAATGGGCCTGCCTGCGCATCGGCGCCATGCATTCCGGGCGCTTTCGTAATGACGGCGGGATCGACGGTTCGTTCTATTTCCTGCATGGCCGGGATGAGGCGAGCCGGGGCATCGTCTCGGTGAAAGCGGGGCGAAACCTCAACCCGGGCATGGTACGCGACCTTGTCGGCACGCTCCAGCGCGAGCGGCAGATGACGGGCGATCCTTCGACCATTGCAGTGCTGATCACTGCCCACCCTCCGACCTCGGGGATGGTCGATGAGGCCCGGCGTGTGGGCAGGGTCGAAACAATGGCCGGGGATATTCCGGCTGTGCAGATCCTCTCGGTCGCGGATCTTTTTGGCGGCCGGACCATTCAGGTGCCGCTGATGCTCAATACCGTGACAGCCGCCGCCATCGGACGGAAGAAGGATCGTTCTGCCGCTTACACCGACCCGCGAGAGATATTCCGTCAGCGGGAGATTCTCTTCACGTTCAGCGGTACGCCGGCCGGGCTTCGTCATCAGCAGGTCTTGCCGGAGCGGCGGAGCCTGAGAGCCTGACTCACAGAACCCGACCAGGGGCAGCGAGCGGGCACCCGCTCGCCGCACGAGGGGCCAGTATCGAGGCGGGTGCTTAGCGACCCAATAGGTGGGGCTGTGACGTAGATCGACCGAACTGATCTGCTGCAAACTTAGCTGTCACGCACTGCAAAAATTCGCGTCACGCTACAATCACCGAACTCGCGCAATTAAGCGAGCGACTCTGCGCGCCCCACCACAGGGGGCTGACAGCATGAGCGGTACCACTGATAAAATCGCCAAAGCCCGGATCGATACGCTGATCCTGACCGCTCGCACAAACGCTATAAAAACCGGGGGCGATCCAGCAGACGCCGTGTTCGAGCTGCCAGTTGCGGCGGCAGAAATTTGCGATCAGCATCAGATTCGAAATGGCGTGGCAGAGGCGTTTAGCCGCGTCGTCCCCAGCGCTATCGCTTGTGCAGCCAACTCAACCTGCCAAGCGCCACTGACCCACCCCCGCGACGAGAAGGAGAGGACATGAGCGAGCTACGCTGGGGCGATGTTTTATGCGCCGCGATCGATGCCTGGCTGCGCAGCATGGCCGAACAAACCGGTCTCGGCCAGAGATCTGCCGACGTTGATTTCATAAATACTGTCGTTACGGGGCGATATGGAATCTGCGTATTCACCCCTGCCCTCGCCACCGGAGAACGCGCGATGAGTGACGATCTGATTGACCGATTGCGGCACCATTACAAGCAGCGGATATAATCCATACTCGGCGTGCCACGAAGCCGCTTCGGAACAGCATGCGTTTTTCGGACAGGTTCGACTGCCCGAAAATCCGGATGATCTCAAGCTTTTCGGATGCGGGATATCCGCCCGGGAAACCAAATTATCCGTGGCTTTCTGCGCGAAAACGGATCTCTCCCTGCGATCTTGCGTGCAAAGGGGCTCTGTCAGGCAAATCACCCGAGTGCCCCAGCAGGCGGAGGCACAGCCCGCGCTCCTTGCGGTCAGACCGGAATCTGCCGCAAGATCAGGAACAGAAGCGCCGACAGAAGCGCCGCGGCTGGAACAGTGACGACCCAAGCCGCCCCGATGGTCAGCACATGCAGCCTGCGGACCAATTTACGGCGACGGCGCTCTTCGGCGGGGATGCTGTCTTCGCCTGGGATGGCCATGCGGGCCTGTTTCAGGCGTCGCTCGGCGTCCCATTCGCGGAAAAAACCCACACCAAAGATCGCGCCAACCGCGATATGGGTCGAGCTGACCGGCAGCCCCAGCGCACTGGCGAGGATCACCGTGACCGCTGCCGACAGCGCGACACAATAGGCGCGCATCGGGTTCAGCTTGGTGATCTCACTCCCGACCATGCGGATCAGTTTGGGTCCGAACAGGCTAAGGCCAAAGGAAATCCCAAAGGCACCGATCAGCATCACCCACAGCGGGATGGTCACATCGTCGTTCAGATTGCCGGTCTGCACGGTCTGCACGATAGCTGCCAGCGGACCGACCGCATTGGCAACGTCGTTCGCGCCATGGGCAAAGCTCAGCAGAGCTGCCGACGCGACCAGAGGAATGCCGAACAGCACCTTCAGGGATTTGTTGCGATTCTCCAGTCCCTCGGACTGACGACGGGTGACCGGGATCATCAGCAGCCAGCTTGCGGCGCCCACAATGAGGCCAAGCAGCAAAGCCGGCCCCATCGAGATGTGGATGATCTGCTTAAGCCCCTTCATCACCAGATAGGCGGCGAAAGTGCCCGACATGACGCCGACCAGAACCGGAACCCAGACCCGGGCGGCCGCGATCTTGTCATCGCGATAGATGATGCGGCTCTTGATGAACCACAGAACGCCTGCTGCCACCAACCCACCCAGCAGTGGCGACACCACCCAGCTTGCCGCGATTGCAGCCATCTGATTCCATTGCACCGCACCGATACCGGCACCGACAAGGCCCGCGCCGACGACCCCGCCGACCACGGCATGGGTGGTCGATACCGGCGCCCCGATCCAGGTCGCCAGGTTGACCCACAGAGCCGAGGAAAGCAGTGCTGCCATCATCGCCCAGACAAAGGTTGCAGGTGTGTCCAGCGCCTCGGGCGCGACGATGCCCCTTGAGATGGTCGAGACGACGTCGGCACCGGCGATCAGCGCGCCCGCGCTTTCAAAGATCACCGCAATGACGATGGCCCCGCCCATGCTAAGCGCATTGGCCCCCACCGCCGGCCCCATGTTGTTTGCGACATCGTTGGCACCGATGTTCAGAGCCATATAGGCGCCAAACACGGCGGCGGTGACAACGACCAGCATCCTGCTGCTCTGTCCCAGCATCATTACCGCAGCCAACCCGGCCAGAATGATGAAGACAAGCGCGATGCCGGGCGCCACCAGAGGCCGCGAGACATAGGCGGCTGCCGCCTCCAGATTTGCGAAACGACCCAGATCGCGGTCCAGTGTTTCCAGGTGCCGAGGCTCAAGATCCTTGTCAGACATGTTCCGCCTTTCTTTTCGCCGGGTGCTAGGCAGGATTCATCAATCTGGCAAGGCGGATCAGATAAAAGAAGCTGCATAGTTGCCTTACCCGCATCACGCCATCGGCGGTCGCTGGTGAAATCGCCGCGATCATGCCGGTCAGTGGGAGTCGAGCCGTCCCGTATGTTATCATCTCACCGGAGCCGGCCTTTGACGCCCGTCGGCATATCTTGAGTTATGAGGATTTACCTTCCCCCTGGTAGCCAGACCCCTGGAAACGAGAAGGCAAGGATATCCGCCCTGACCGCTTGGTCATGGCAAGTGCCTGGAGGTTGGTGATTGGTCCGTTAGCGCAGCTCACCCGCCCCGACGCGAAAACAGTCTGCGCCCCACGGCAAGGATCAGCTCTGCGCAAAGCCCAAGCAGCCCCGCGATCACCAGCAAGCCCGAGATCAGCCCCAGCCAGCCGATGACCGTCATCGTGTAAAGCACCCCGCCGATATCACGCCCCCACACCATGCAGACATGGGCTGAACCTTCATCCAGCCTGCACCCGTTTATCGAGGCAATGAGACCCGCCAGCAGGACCGAGAGCACAGGCAAGGCCCCGATGAAAATCATCGCGAGATATTGCCAGATCCGCATTCTTAGCCTGCTCAATTTCCCGGTCTCCGGCTTGCGCACTCTATCCCGGCAGAATGGCTTGCGTCAGAGGTGCAGGACAAGGCCCGACAACGGCGCTGAAAAACGCTCGCAACTCATACCGGTGAAAGCGTGTGCCCCAACCGGATCCGCGCACCTTATAGCTGGACGAGATAGTCCCTGAACCTTCGACCGGGCTGCAACGGAAATGTCTCGCCCGTCTCAATGGCGCTGGTAGTGCGATCCAGCCGGAAATTACGAAAATCCTCGCGCAGTTCGCACCAGCCGGTCAAAAGCCAGGCCTCGTCAAAGATCGTCAAGCCCAGCGGATGGACCCGGCGCAAGCTCTCACGCTCATCAAGGTTACGGTAATTCAGTTGGATGATCCGCCGCTGCCGTATCGCACGGCGCAAAAGGTCAGCCCATCTTGCCGCCAGTTCATCACCGGCGCGCTGGCGGGTGACCGCAAGCATTGGCAAAGCACGAAACAGCTCACCCCGATCCGCGCCCATAGTCCCGGCCAGTTTGCCCGAAACACGTTCGGCCGCGTCCTTTAGCCCTGCCCCGTCGCGCGCGCTGATAAGACGCAGGCCTAACATGATCGCCTCCATCTCATCTGGGTCGAATTGAAGGGGCGGCAGGAAATAACCCTTTTCAAGCTGATAGCCCATGCCAGACTCGCCCCGGATCGGCGCCCCCATAGCCAAAAGGCTGGCGATGTCGCGATAGATGGTGCGCTGGGACACGCCAAGACGCCCGGCCAGCACCTCAGATGAGACCGGGCGATGCGCCAGGCGCAACTGATCAAGCAGCGCAAAGAGCCGGAGCGTTTTCATCTCGCCGTCTCTAACACCCCTGACAACAGGTGTCAGGGGGGATCGCTAGAAACGGTCGGGATGACAACTGATAGTAAAAGGAGCCAAAGGCCCATGACCGGACAATGTATCGAGATCGTCACCTACAAGGTCAGCAATCCCGATGAGGCAGACCATCAGCGCGACGGCGCGCAGGAAAAGGCGGCGCGCCTGCCGGGATTTTCTGGGTGGCTCGCCCTCAGCGGCTGCAAAGACCGGGGCATGCGGACCGATCTGGTGATCTGGGAAAATGCGCAATTCGCCGAGGCCGCAGCAGAAGTGGTGGGCAAGGGCAAAGATTTTTCCGGATTCCGTGCCTCGATCACCGAATTTGGCGGCATCGGCCATTACGCACCTCCACGCGGAGGGCTGGCCCTGCTGCAACCGGGAAGCGGCATCGAGATCGGCCAGTTTCGCCTGCGCCCCGGCGTAAACGAAGCGGATCTGCGCATGGCTCATGACAGGATGATCGCGGATCATCTTTGTCGTCAGCCGGGGTGGCGCGGACAGCGGCTGATCCGGCTGCAGGACGGGACCTACATGGACATCGCCTTTGCCGGAACGCAAGCGCAGGCACAGGCCATCTGCGCCAGCTGGACAGGAATCCCGGCCTGCGAAGCCTTCCTTGCCCTGATCGAGCCGATCAGCATGGAGTTCGGCTCGATCCTTTGAAGCAGGCTGAAGCCCGGGTTACTTGGTGGTATAGCCGCCGTTGACCAGAATGGTCTGGCCGGTCATCCACCAGCCTTCCGAAACCATGAAACGGATGTAGGGCACGATATCCTCGATATCCGTCAGCCCGGTTTTCGAGAATTTCGACAGCGCCGCCGCCGTCCGGTGATAGGCGACGGCGTCCTCACCCTCAGCCGGATAGAAGAAGGGCGTGTCCATCGGTCCCGGACCGATCGCAGTCACCGAAATGCCGCGTTCACCAAACTCTTTGGCGGCTGCGCGGGTGAAGTGCTCAACCGGGGCCTTGGTGCCCGCATAGCTGGCGTAGAAGGGCGTAAAGGCCCCCAGCAGCGAGGTGACCAGCGTGCAGATCTTGCCATTGTCATTCAGGTGCCGGCCCGCCTCTTTGATAAAGAAAAAGGCCGATTTGGCGTTGACCGCGCTCATCTCATCATATTCGGCCTCAGTGATTTCCAGGATAGGCTTTTTCAGCACTTTGCCGACGGTGTTGATGGCAATGTCAGGCCTGCCGATAGCAGCAGTGACATCAGAGAACAGTTTTTCCATCGCCGCGGCGGTGGACAGATCGGCCTGAAACGCGACGGCTTCGGCCCCGGTCGCCTTGATCGCGGCAACCGTCGCCTCGGCGTCTGCTTTGGTCGAGGCACTGTTGTAATGAATGGCCACCGCCCCTGCCTCATGCGCGGCCAGATCGCGTGCGATCAGCCCGCCCAGGTTTTTGGCCCCGCCCGCAATAACGACAGTCTTACCCTTGATGCTGTGATCAGTCATATCTCGGCTCCGCTTTTGATATGCGGAAAACCTATCGTCTGGATTTTGATGATAAAGGCGGCCATTCTGACATCACTTGTCAGTATACCAGAACAATTGGGCAAACTATTTGGATCGTATAGACCTGTTTCGGGTTTTTACCCGCGTTGTCGATTGCGCAAGCTTTACCCGCGCGGCGGACCTGCTTGGTATGCCACGATCCTCGGTCTCGGCCGCAGTGCAAGAACTTGAACAAAGGGTCGGGGCGCGGTTGTTGCATCGCACCACGCGCAAGGTCGCGCCGACGCAGGATGGCTTGGCGTTTTATGAGCGATGCCAGCGCCTGATTGCGGATGTCGATGAGGCCGAGAACCTGTTCAGGCAATCCCTGATCCAACCTTCGGGGCGGCTGCGGATCGACGTTCCGGGCCGGATCGGGCGGTTGATCATTGCCCCTGCCCTGCCTGAATTTCTGGATCGCTACCCGGGCATTGATGTCGATCTGGGCGTCACCGACCGGGCGGTCGATCTGGTCGAGGCCGGAGTTGATTGTGCCCTGCGGGTCGGAGAGCTGGAGGATTCCAGCCTGATCGCCCGGCCAATCGGGAAACTTGCCCTGATCAACGTCGCAAGCCCCGCCTATCTTGAACGATATGGCGTACCGGAAACACCTGCCGATCTGACCCACCATTACGCGGTCAACTATGCCTCGCCCTCAAGCGGACGGATCGAGGATTGGGAATGGATCGAAACCGGCACGACGCACCGGCTTGCCATGCGTGGCCGGGTCACGGTCAACAATGCCGAGGCCTATATCGCCTGTTGCCTTGCTGGTCTGGGCCTGATCCAGATCCCGGCCTATGACGTCAGACCGCATCTTGAGGCAGGCGAGCTGATCGAGGTGATGCCGGCGTATCGGGCCGCGCCCATGCCGATGACGCTGCTTTATCCTCACCGTCAGCATCTCTCGCGTCGGATGCAGATTTTTGCCGACTGGCTGGACAGTATTTTACAGGCGCAGATTATATTCTAAGACCTTGGAATGATGGGCCTTTGATATTGCTGCGCAATCAGGATGCGGCCCGTTTCAGCCTGGGATGATCTTACCAGTCAGGGCTGGGCGAGCGGATTTTCTTTGCTGTGGCCTTCCCGAATTTAGAATGGCCTCGGGATCAGGCGCCCTCTTAATGTCGACCAAACATGCCGTGTTTCCTGCGGGCGGGAAGCAAATGGCGATTGGTGTGACAGGACGGCGATGACAGAGGAAAGATCGGGTCATGGACCGCCGCATGGCGCCGCCTTGGCCGTGGAAAAGATCAGGTTGCAATCCGGCGGCCTTACCGTGCTGGATAAGGTCAGCTTTCAGGTCCAGCCAGAAGAGGTCCGCTCGGTCATCGGGCCGAACGGGGCGGGGAAATCCTCGCGCGTGAACGTGATCTGCGGGCTCTGTCGCCCGCAATCCGGCCATGTGATCATCGACGGGCAGCGCCTGCGCCATGTCAGGCCGCGTGTGCTGTTGCTGGATGAGCCGATGGCCGGGCTGACCAGCACGGAAAAAGCCACCATGGCCCAGCAGATCGAGCGGGCCCGCGCGCATCTGCGTCTGGCCATCGTGTTGGTCGAACATGACATCTGCGTCGTTATGCGGCTGTCGGACCGGATTGCGGTGCTGGATCATGGGGTGCTGATCGCGGACGGCACACCGGCCGAGGTCCGGCACGACCCCGAGGTCATCCGCGCCTGTCTGGGGGCGGAGGCCGCGTGATGGGGTACGCTTTCCCCTTTTTCCTCGAAGTCACCATCGGCGGCCTGCTGTCTGGCGTCATGTATGCCATGGCCGCCATAGGTTTCGTGCTGATCTGCAAAACCTCGGGTGTGCTGAATTTTGCCCAGGGCGCGATGGTGCTGTTCGCGGCGCTGACCTTTGTCAGCCCTGTCGAACATGGATTTCCCTTTCCCCTCGCCATCGCGGCAACGCTGATCGTGATGACGGTGCTGGGTTTTGTGATCGATCGCACGGCGCTACGCCCGCTTGCCAACCGCTCGCCCATGGTGCTGTTCATGGCGGCATCGGGGCTTTCTTACGTGATCGAGGGGCTTGCCCAGCCGATCTGGGGCACGCAGGTCCACCGGCTGGCCCTTGGCATCTCAAACACATCTTTTGAGATCGGCGGCATCTTTATCCCGACCTTCGACCTGGTCGCGGCGGCGATGTTTGCGGTGCTGACGATTTTCTTTCGCTTCACCCGCACGGGCCCTGGATTTCGCGCAGTTGCCGACGACCAGTTCGCCGGGCTCGCTGTCGGTCTAAGGCTTGACCGCACCTGGGCGACGGTCTGGACAGCGGCCGGATTTGTCGCGCTGGCCGCCGGGCTTTTGTGGGGCGCACGGCTGGGCGCGCAGTTCAGCCTGTCGCTGATCGTGCTGAAGGCCCTGCCCGTTCTGGTTCTGGGCGGCTTTGGCTCCATCCTCGCCGGCCTGCCGGTCGGCACCCCAAAGAAACTTGCAGAGCCCTATCTGGGCGGCACGCAAGAGATTCACCCCAGTTGATACGGAGAAGACAATGACTGTTCATCAACGTAGCGGCGCCGAGCGCAATCCTGTTCCTCCGGTTTCCCGTCCCGCAACCCCGGCCAATATCATCCGGACCGCCGATGAGGCGATCGAGGTCGCCAAAACCCTTGCCGCCGAGTTCGAAAAGGGCGCGTCCGAGCGCGACCGTGACCGCATCTGGCCGGTCTCCGAGCTTGACGCATTCTCTCAGTCCGGGCTGTGGGCAATCAATGTGCCAAAGGAGTTCGGCGGTGCCGACCTGTCCTGGGTCGTGATCAACCGGGTTATTACGATCATATCCGAGGCCGATCCCTCGCTTGGTCAGATCCCTCAGAACCACCTGGGCGTCGTCTCTGCGATACGGACCGTCTCGGAACGCCCCCAGCAAGAACTGCTTTTTAGCGAGGTGCTGAAGGGCGCGCGTTTTGGCAATGCTTTTTCCGAGTTCGGCACCAAACGAGCTGCCGAGTTCAATACCAAATTCACTGACAAAGGCGACCATGTGCTGGTCAACGGGCGCAAGTTCTATGCCTCGGGCGCGCTGCTTGCCCATTTCGTGCCTATCGTTGCGCTGGATGATGAGGGCCGCGCCTGGTACGCGATTGCCGAGCGTGGGGCCGAGGGGCTGTCCGTCATCGACGACTGGTCGGCCATGGGTCAGCGCACGACACTGTCGGGCACGGTAACGCTGGAAAACGTCAAAGTGCCCAAAACCCATCTGGTTCCCGGCTACAAAGGCTATGAACGTCCAACTGCGGATGGCGCAATCTTTCAGGTCATTCAGGCTGCTGTCGACCTTGGCATTGCCCGGGCCGCGATCAAGGACACGATTGATTTCGTGCGCAACCGATCGCGCCCGTGGGTGGATAGCGGCCTTGAGCATGCCTATGAGGACCCCTATAGCATTCAGGCCGTCGGGGATCTGGTCCTGCGCGCCAATGCTGCCGAGGCAGTGCTGGATCGGGCCGGTCTGACCATAGACGCAGCCGTCGCCGCACCCGATGCCACGAGCGTGGCGAAAGCCCAGATTGCGACCGCCGAGGCCAAGGTGCTGACGACCGAAATCGCCATTCAGGCCACGAACAAGTTGTTCGAACTGGCCGGGACGCGCTCGACCCTGGCCGAGCACAATCTGGATCGCCACTGGCGCAATGCCCGCACCCATACATTGCATGATCCGGTGCGCTGGAAATACGCGATTCTTGGCAATTACTACCTGAACGGCATCAATCCGCCCCTGCACGCCTGGAGCTGACCGGCAAGACCCGCAAGGATGGCCCTTGCGGGGCTTTCACATCCTAGCTTCGCAACGCTTTGAGCTTTTGCAACAACCACGCCCGGCTTGCCTGCTCGGGGTCGCTGCCGCATTGGATCAGATAGGGCTTGCCCGACACGCTGCTTTTGCTGGCCGCAAGATCGATGAACTGCTCGGTCGAGGTCAGCTTGCCGCGCTTGGCGATGTAATCGAGCTTGGTCTGCAAATGGGGCCGCACCTTCTCGGCCGCATACCATGTTCCATTGCGATTAAAACGGCAGCCCGAGCTTTCGATACTGTCCAGCAGCGCCTCGATCTCTTGCGCAACCACCGGGGGCGGGGCTTCTGCCTGCGCGGGATGTGCAAGGGCGACAAGCAGGGCAAGGGCGGCAGGTTTCATTGCGGACATGACACTGGTACCTCGGTATCACCCCACGCATGAGGCGGAAAACTGCAGCAGTCATTGCGTAAACGACCGGGAAACTCAACCCTTGACCTTCACGATCCTGTTCCTTCAACTCTGGCAAGACAAGGTATTCATTTGAGTTTATGCAGGGTCGTGCAGATAGGTCGGACGATCCGGCATCAGTATCAGGAAAGGGTATCCACGTGGAAGAAATGACCTCAAGCCCGCGCGAGCGGTTGATCCTGCCGTTCATGGCCCCGTTCTACCACAAGGTAGCCCAGCCGATCGGATGGCTTTTGTTCCGCATCATCATCGGCGGTCTGCTGATGGTCGAAGGCTGGCCCAAGATCCTGGACCCCATGGGACAGATCGGCTTTCTCGAGAACGTCGCAGGCATACCGGCGGGCTGGTTCTTTTCGCCGCTTCTCGCGGTCATGCAATTCGTTGGCGGCTTCATGATCGCTGTCGGTCTGTTGACCCGCCCGGCCGCTCTGGCCAATGCAGTGATGCTGGCGATGACATTAAGATTCCACATCGAAAACCCTTATGGGAACGCCCTGCTCACGCCCGAAGGGATCGAGTTTCTGAAAGCCAACCTGCAATACCTGACCGAAAACGGCCAAGCCCGCCTCCTTTCTGACGGCGGGACCGCATTCCTGCATCAAGTGCAGGCCAAGGCCGAGTTCAACTCGACCTTCTGGTGTGCGGGTGCCGCCATCATCGCAGCTTTCGGAGGCGGCAAGCTGTCAATCGACCGCGTATTGGGCAAAGAGTTCTGAGGCGATTCGTCAGCCAGGTCACGATCTGGCAGAGATGTTTCAGATGCCGAGTTGCGTGCACCTCGGCATCTGAATACGGAGCATGAGGAAAGCTCCGCAGCGCCGGGGCTACTCTGTGTTCTTACGCAGTCGGTTGAAAAAAATACGCTCTCCGCGCGAAATCTCACTCAGACTCTGCGACCAGGATACACGTGTCCGAACGACTTTTGCCGGAACACCCGCAGCGATACAGGCAGGTGGGACATCCTTGGTCACAATAGCTCCAGAAGCGACCACGGAACCCTGCCCGATCGTGACATTTTTCATGACAGAACTGCGCCGCCCCAGCCAAACCCGACGACCGATATCGATCTTGGCCGGGCCCCAGTTGATGATCGACATCGTGTCGAGGTCGACAATCCCGTGGCTGTCCGAGCCTTGCAGCAAGACCTCGTCCGACCACAGCCCACCGGCAGCAACAGTGGCGGTTGTCTCCAGCAGCACGACCCTGGCCCCTCCAATGTAGGTGTTCTCGCCGATGATCAGGCTGCAATCCTTGTGAACCATCTTTACAGTGATGTTCATTCGCCGCCGTGAGAAAAATATGCCTTTATGCCCCTGCCCCTTTAAAGACATCAGAATATTCGATCTCTTATCAGGCAGGTGAAAGAATATCAGCTGGCAATCTTTCAAATCTTCATAGACTGCCAGCCGCACGACCTTTTTCAACAGGTTCAAGCTACCTTTTGGCGCCCAGATATAGCACCCATCAGTTCTATGTGTCTCAGCGATTTTCGGATTTAGAAGAGACAGGCTGACGCGCTCATATTCTCCTTCAGGAAGAGACGTAAGCAGGAATTTGTTTTTGGCGGATTCAGCATCGGGGAAATGCCGCTCAAAGAGTTGAGCCGCTGTTGCATGTTCCATTTCCCGATTCCCTCTCCATCAACGTTGCAGAGATTGCTACACCGGTCGAGGATTGGCCTCAAGGAGCGGGCGTAAGACCTGACCACCATTCGCCCGCTCACGCTGATCGACAGCCTTCGGGATGGGCTTGTCAGGTTGCCGGGCCGCGTCGCAAGATGATGGGCCGATGTAGCTGCGACACCCTTACACCTCTGGCGTGTTTTCATCAAAATTCATTGCAGAAAAAATATTAAGGGAAAGTAAAAGCAGCTCTGTCATAGTTACCCGGTGGAAAAGCGTGATCCCTGCCGGGGGTAAGATACACGAAACAGCGCCATTCACTTCACTAAACCCTGAGGCGAATTACACCAAGGTGTCTGCTCTCTTCAAAAGAAAATCCCTCATGATCTTAGCAGGGACTTCAGCTGAATTAAGCTTAGAATGCAGAGTTATAAATACTGCACAGTTCTTGATGAGCATCCGTCTGCGCGCAGTGCAAGTCAGACTGGACTACACTCTCAACAAAAAAAGGCCCGTCCAAGGGCGGGCCTTTTGCTGAAATTACCGCAATCCTGCCTTATTCCATGAAGAAGGCAAAGCGGATCACGAACAGCGCCGCCACGATCCAGGTTGCGGCATGCACCTCACGCGCGCGACCGGTCGCCAGCTTGATCGCAGCATAGCTGACAAAGCCGAAAGCCAGACCGTTGGCGATCGAGTAGGTAAAGGGCATCATCAGCGCCGTCAGCACCGCAGGTGCGCTTTCGGTGACATCGCTCCACTGGATTTCCTCGAACTCGCGCACCATCAGACAGGCGACATACAGCAGCGCAGGGGCCGTGGCATAGGCCGGAACCGACCCGGCGAGCGGTGCAAAGAACACCGCAAGCAGGAACAGTACCGCAACGACCAGAGCGGTCAGCCCGGTGCGCCCGCCCGCCTGCACGCCCGAGGCGCTTTCGACATAGGCGGTGGTCGAGCTGGTGCCCAGCATCGAGCCGGCAAGGATCGCGGTCGAATCCGCCATCAGCGCCCGGCTGAGGCCCTTGTTTGTATGGGCTGGTCCCTCGGTCAGCAGGCCAGCGCGCTTGGCGACGCCGATCAGGGTACCGGTCGCGTCAAAGACCTCGACCAGAACCATGACAAGAATGACGTGAAAAATCCCTACGGTCAGCGCGCCTGCAATGTCGAGTTGCAGGAAGGTCGGCATGATCGACGGCGGCATCGACACTACCCCGCCAAAGGTGCTGGCACCCAATGCAATCGACGCAACGGTGATGACCAGAATGCCGATCAGGATCGCCCCGCGCACCTTCAGGGTGTCAAGCGCCGCGATAATGAAAAACCCGGCGATGGCAAGCAGCGTCCCGGTCTGGGTCAAATCGCCCAGACTGACCAGCGTCACAGAGTTGCCAACCACAACACCCGAGCTTTTAAGCGCGATGAGCCCCAGAAACATCCCGATCCCGGCAGCAATGGCACTGCGCATCGAACTGGGGATACCGGCGATCAGCCAGCGCCGGATGCCGGTCACCGACAAGAACAGAAAGACGATGCCCGAGATAAAAACGGCACCCAAAGCCTGCTGCCATGTGAACCCAAGGGTCCCGGCGACGGTAAAGGCGAAAAACGCGTTCAGCCCCATCCCCGGGGCCATACCGATGGGCCAGTTTGCCCAAAGCGCCATGATGGCCGAGCCAAGCGCCGCCGCGAGGCAGGTTGCGACAAAGACCGCATTCCGATCCATGCCGGTCGAAGACAGGATCTCAGGATTGACGAAAATGATATAGGCCATCGTCAGGAAGGTGGTGATCCCCGCGATCACCTCTGTCCTTACGCTGGTGCCATTGGCCGTAAGGCCGAACTGCTTGTCTAGCACGCTACCTTCCCCTGGACTGATACTGGCGCCACTGGCCGTCAGGCCGGATTGCTTGTCTGGCATGGTTCCTCCCATTCGGCGGTTGGCCCGCCGTGCTGGCCAGATTATGCCCCGGCATCTTCAACGAGAATACTGGGTATAGCGACAGAGTTTCAATGGGATGTTGATAAACCCAGATTTTCAAGAAATAATTGGTTCTGTTTTTAGAAAATTAGGGTTGCCTGAAAGGCCGGCAGGGTGATCAGTGCCAAGCAGCCAGAAAACAGGAAAGGAAGCAAGCGATGCGTTACAGCCGCGACATGATCGGTTATGGCGAGCACACGCCTGATGCGAAGTGGCCCGGGAATGCACGGATCGCAGTGCAGATCGTCATCAACTACGAAGAAGGCGGCGAAAACAGCATCGAGCACGGCGACGCGGCCTCTGAAGCTTTCCTGTCCGAAATCATCGGCGCCCAGCCCTGGCCGGGCAAGCGCCACTGGAACATGGAATCCATCTATGACTATGGCGCGCGAGCAGGTTTCTGGCGCCTTCACCGCCTGCTCAAGGACGTGCCGGTAACGGTCTACGGCGTGGCGACCGCGCTGGAGCGCGCCCCCGAGCAGGTCGCGGCCATGCAGGATGCCGGCTGGGAGATCGCGACCCACGGTTACAAATGGATCGATTACAAGGACATCCCGCGCGAGATCGAGGCCGAGCATATCGCCAAGGCGATCGAGCTGCACACCCAGGTAACGGGTGAACGTCCGCGCGGCTTCTATCAGGGTCGGACCTCGATGAACACGGTCGGGCTGGGCTGTGAGGAAGGCGGTTTCGAATACCTTGCCGATACCATAGCCGACGATCTGCCCTATTGGCATGTGCACAAGGGCAAGCCGCAGCTCATGGTGCCCTATACGATGGACGCCAATGACATGCGCTTCTCGTCCGGTCAGGGCTTTGGCACCGGAGTCGAGTTCTTTGACTATCTGCGCGACAGCTTTGACATCCTCTATGCCGAGGGCGTGGCCGGCGCGCCCAAGATGATGTCGATCGGGCTGCATTGCCGTCTGGCGGGCCGGCCGGGCCGCGCCATGGCGATCAAGCAGTTCCTTGAACATGCGCGAGGCCATGAGGGCGTGTGGTTCGCAACCCGGCTCGACATCGCACGCCATTGGGCCAAAACCCATCCTTATCGGGCCAAACTGCGCCCCTCGCAAATGGGCCGTGAAGAATTCATCGAGCAGTTCGGCGGCGTCTATGAACATTCGCCCTGGATCGCCGAACGGGTGTGGGACGCCGAGATGGGCGCGATCCATGACACCCCCGCAGGCCTTGCCGCGCGTATGGCGCAGATCTTTCGTGCCGCAAGCGACGAAGAGCGGCTGGGCGTACTGCTGGCGCACCCGGATCTTGCCGGCAAGCTGGCCGCGGCCAGGCGTCTGACCGAGAGCAGCACCGCCGAACAGGCCAGTGCCGGTCTGGACAGCCTGACCGACGAAGAACGTGCCGAATTCGACCGGCTGAACAGCGCCTATATGGAGAAGCACAGGTTCCCCTTTATCATTGCCGTGCGCGATCATGACAAGCCGGGGATCATGGCCGCAATGCGCCAGCGCATTGACAATGACACGGCGACCGAGCGCGGCGAGGCCGAGCGCCAGGTCTCTCGCATCGCCACGTTGCGCTTGCAGCAGCTGCTGGGCGACAACTGAGTCCATGCCGCCCGCGGGTCAGCCGCGGGCGATCACCGACCCCAACGGGACACGATCCCCGGCGCAACGGAGAGCCATATGACCGCCAAGACCCCGACCTATGCCGGGCCCTTTGCCGGCCTGCCGCCGCAGACCGATCTGACCACCGATACCGCCGTCTTTACCGATGCCTATGCCGTCATTCCGGCAAGCACGATGCGCGATATTGTCACCAGCTTTCTGCCGGGCTGGACTGGCATGCGGATGTGGATGATCGCCCGGCCGCTTTCGGGCTTTGCCGAGACCTTCAGCCAATATATCGTCGAATTGCAGCCGCAAGGCGGCTCAGACCGCCCCGAAGATGACGAAGGGGTTCAGTCCGCGATTTTTGTCACCGATGGCACCATTACCCTGACCATCGACGGCAAGACGCATGAACTGACCCCGGGCGGTTTTGCCTATATTCCCGCCGGCATGGCCTGGTCGGTAAAAAGCGGTGCCGGGACCTCGCGCTTTCACTGGTGGCGCAAGCGCTGGCAGGTGGTCGAGGGCCTCTCGAAACCCGATGCGATCATCGCCAATGAGCGCGACATCGCCCCGATCCCGATGCCCGACACCGGCGGCAGCTGGGCGACCACCCGGTTTATGGACCCCGAGGATATGCGTCACGATATGCATATCACCATCGTGACCTTCAAACCCGGCGGCTCGATCCCCTTTGCCGAAACCCATGTCATGGAACATGGTCTGTTTGTGATTGAAGGGAAAGCTGTCTATCGCCTGAACCGCGATTGGGTCGAGGTCGGGCCCGGGGACTTTATGTGGTTACGCGCCTTCTGCCCGCAATGCTGCTATGCCGGGGGGCCGGGAAATTTCCGCTATCTGCTTTATAAAGACGTAAACCGTCACGCGCCGATCTGGAAGTAAGGGGGGCTCTGCCCCCACGCCTTGCCTGCCCTCAACGGGCCGGCAAGGCGTTCCCCCGGGATATTTGGGACACGAAAGAATCTGGCATCAGCTTAGCCAGCGCGCCGGAAAGTCAGGTTGATGCGGGCCGCGCCGGTCAGCGGGTGACTGCCCGGGCGCAAGGTCAGGATACCGTGCCAGTTCAGCCGCGCCACACCACCCCAGACAACGACATCACCGTGATGAAGAGTATGTCTTGCCACCGGATCGCGACGCTCAGGCCCACCGAATTGGAATATCGCGGGCAGACCTAATGAGACCGAGACGATAGGGGCGGTCAGATCCGCTTCATCCCGGTCCTGGTGCAAGCCCATCTTGATCCCCGGAACATAGCGGTTGATCAGGCAGGCATCAGGGTGAAAGTCTGGAAAGCCGGCTTCGGCGGCGGCGGTTTCTGCCAGATTTTGCAGGCTCGGCGGCATTGGAGGCCAAGGTTTTCCGGTCAGCGGGTCCTCGGGTTCATAACGATAGCCACGCCGGTCACTGATCCACCCCAGAGCACCACAGTTCGTCATCTCGACCCCGATCTGCTTGCCACCTGGGGTCTGCATGTGGCGGAAGGGTGAGATTTCGGCGATCCGCAGCACCTCATGATGAATAGCAGGATCAGCCGCGATGCCGCGCAAAATCATCGCATCAGGCGCGATTGGTTCGTTGCGGCGGGTTCCGAACAGATCTGGCTGCATCTCACGCTTTCACGGGGTTGTGGCTTGGCGCTTGACCTGCTCCCCTTGCGGTGGCTTTCAGATAAGGGTCACTGATAGGACTTATTACCATGTTGCGCCCCATTGCCGCAATCGCACTTGCACTGTTCTGCGCCCTGCCCCTGACGCCCGTGCAGGCGCAGGACCATGATGCAGCCGAAGTCGCGCAGATCAAGGACGCCGTGTTCAACGGCCCGGGACTGCCGATGATGGGAAATCCGCAAGGCGATGCGGTGCTTGTCGAGTTTTCGGATTACAATTGCGGTTTCTGCCGCAAGAACGCCCCACAGGTAGCAGCGTTGCTGAAGGCCGAACCCAAGCTGAAACTGGTGGTGCATGAGATCCCGATCTTTGGCGAGGGTTCGCGTTTTGCGGCCAAGGCCGCGCTGGCCGCGCAAGCCCAGGGCAAATACCCCGAGTTTCACCGCGCACTAATGGCGATGCGTGGACGGGCCGAAATCGCCTCGGTTCTGCGTGTGGCGCGCGAGGTCGGGCTGGATGTCGAGAGGTTGCAGCGCGACATGCGCGCACCCGAGATCACCGAGAGAATCGAGCGTTCGCTGGCGCTGGCCGATGAGATCGGATTAGTCGGCACGCCCAGCTTTATCGCCGGTGACCGGGCAATCTTTGGTTATCTGTCCAAGGACGAACTGGCCGGGCTGGTCGCCGAGGCGCGCGCCGGGAAATAGCGCGCGCCCTTTGGCCTTAGGTGCGGATATCGACGCCAAGATGTTTGGCGACGGTAAAGATATCCTTGTCGCCCCGCCCCGAGAGGTTCACCACCATGATGTGATCCTTGGGCAGGCCGGGCGCAATCTTGATGGCATGGGCGAGCGCATGGCTGGGCTCAAGCGCCGGGATGATACCTTCGAGCCGGCACATGGTCTGGAACGCCTCAAGCGCCTCGTCATCAGTGACGCTGACATATTCGGCACGGCCCTTTTCCTTGAGCCAGGCGTGCTCGGGCCCGATGCCAGGATAGTCGAGACCGGCGCTGATCGAATGACCTTCGAGGATCTGGCCTTCGTCGTCCTGCAAAAGATAAGTCCGGTTGCCATGCAGCACGCCAGGGCGACCACCGGTCAGGCTGGCGCAATGCTGCATGCGCTCGTCAACGCCCTTGCCGCCGGCCTCGACGCCGATGATGCGGACCGAATCGTCGTCGAGGAACGGGTGAAACAGCCCCATCGCGTTCGAACCGCCGCCGATTGCCGCCACGAGACTGTCTGGCAAGCGCCCCTCGCCCTCTTGCTCGGCAAGCTGCCAGCGGGTTTCGCGGCCGATGATGCATTGGAAGTCGCGCACCATGCCCGGATAGGGATGCGGACCGGCAACCGTGCCAATGCAATAGAACGTGTCGCGCACATTGGTCACCCAATCGCGCAGCGCATCGTTCATTGCGTCCTTGAGCGTCCCGCGTCCCGAGGTCACCGGCACCACCTCTGCTCCGAGAAGTCTCATCCGGAATACGTTCGGCGCCTGACGCTCAACGTCATGCGCCCCCATGTAAACGATACACTTCAGGCCAAAGCGCGCGCAGACCGTCGCGGTCGCAACACCGTGCTGGCCCGCTCCGGTTTCGGCAATGATCCGGGTCTTGCCCATACGACGCGCAAGCAGGATCTGACCCAGAACGTTGTTGATCTTGTGGCTGCCGGTGTGGTTCAGTTCTTCGCGCTTGAGATAGATCCTGGCACCACCCAGCTCTTCGGTCAGCCGGGGGGCGAAGTAAAGCGGGCTCGGGCGACCGACATAATGCTTCCACAGATCGTCCATCTCGGCCCAAAAGGCGGGATCATCCTTGGCACGCTTGTATTCGGCCTCAAGGTCGAGGATCAGCGGCATCAGGGTTTCGCTGACGAAGCGGCCGCCGAAGATGCCAAAGCGGCCCTGTTCGTCCGGGCCGTTCATGAAGCTGTTGATGAGATCTTCGGCCATGGCTCTCCTCGGGCGTGGTCGGTGAATAGGCGGGCAAAAGAAAATCCCGTCAAAGGGATTTCTTATATCCGATATGAGAGGGGGTAAAGCCGAGCCCGTCATAGAAGCGATGAGCATCGCTGCGGCGGCGGTTCGTGGTGAACTGCAAAAGCGTACAGCCCGCCACCCGCGCGCGGCTTTCGGCATCGCCGATCAGGGCCGCGCCGATTCCCTGCCCACGCAGAGCCGAACTCACCCGCACACCCTCGATCTGAGCGCGGCGGGCAGCGGAAAGCGATAGACCCGAGATATAGGTAATCTGGTAGCAGGCGACCACCTCGCCGCCATACACCCCGACGATCAGTTGATTCGCGCCCTCGGCCCGCATCGCCTCCCATGCTGTGAAATAGGGGGTAAGATCGGCGCTTTCACGGTCCCTGCCCAGCATGTCATCGCGCAAAAGCGCGACCACTGCGGGAACATCTTCGCGGTGTGCCTCACGGAAGGTGACTCCGCCGCTCATAGGATCGGCGCTGTGGCGCGGGCGATAAAGCGGCGAATGCGATCGGGGTCCTTGACGCCCGGCGCGCTTTCAACGCCTGAAGAAACATCGACACCCTGGGCGCGGGTCAGCCTGATCGCCTCGGTCACATTCTCGGGCGTCAGGCCGCCAGCAAGCAGCCAGGGCTTAAGCATCTGGCGTCCGACCAGCAACCGCCAATCAAAAGCAAGACCATTCCCGCCCGGCAGCACCGCATCCTTGGGCGCCTTGGCGTCGATCAGCAGCATGTCCGAAACCAGACCATAGTCCCAGATCCGGTCAAGGTCCTGCGGCCCCGAAACACCAATCGCCTTCATCACTGGCAGACCGGTGCGGGACCTGACCCCGGCCACACGGTCGGGGGATTCGCTACCATGCAACTGGATCAGGTCCAGCGGCACATGAGCAAGCACCCGATCAAGCGCCGCATCATCGGGATCGACGAACAGTCCGACTTTGGCCACCCCCATCGGCACCTGTACGGCCAAAGCGGCGGCCGCCTCGGGCGTTACATGGCGCGGGGATTTCTCAAAAAAGACAAAGCCGACATAGCGCGCGCCAGCCTCAATGGCGGCGGCGAGTCCCTCGGCTTCGGTCAGGCCGCAGATCTTGACGGATACGCCCATCGGATCAGCGCGGCGCGGGCAGGGTCGTTGCGGCTGCGGCCGGTGTGGCGGGCTGGTGCGACGGCTCATCAAGGATCGCCAGCACCTCATCGCGCGGCGCGGCATGGGTGCGACGCAGATCGCCTACCTCACGCTGCAACTGCGCCAGATTCTGCGCGCGGCGGTTCGATTCGGCCCGCAAACGCGCCTCGCGCAGCCACTCCCAGACAAGGCCAACCAGCACGCCAAAGACCATCGCAAGGAACAGCGCCACAAAGGCCGGCATGGTCAACGACCAGGTGCCACCGGTAAAGCGGGCGAATTGCGCGGGCAGCAGGCTGACAGTCACCGGCTCACGGTTGGCTGCAGCAAGCAGCATCAACACGAGGGCCAGTACGACGAAAAAGGAAATCCGGATCACGCGCATGCCTTGAACCCCCGAAAAGATTGTCGCCGGCAATCTGGCCTATTCGGAGGAGCCGTTCAACCGTTCGCGCAGCAGTTTGCCAGTCTTGAAGAAGGGGACATGCTTTTCATCGACGCTGACCGCCTCTCCGGTACGGGGGTTACGGCCCTGACGCGCCTCGCGTTTTTTCACGGAGAATGCGCCAAACCCACGCAGTTCGACCCGGTCGCCACGCGCCATCGCCTCGATGATCTCCTCGAAGACCGTGTTGACGATCCGTTCAACGTCGCGCTGGAACAGATGGGGGTTTTCTTCTGAGATTTTCTGGATCAGTTCGGATCGGATCATTGCGGTTCCTGAATCTGGTGTTCCAACAGCTTCCTGCCGCCTGTGCCTGGATCAGACATCACGGCATTCAATCTCAGAACGCCTGGCGGCCGGTTTGGTTGCGTCCTTTCAAGACTTTATCGTTCATTCGGCAGATATGCGCAATGAAAAGCGCCCCCGGAGCGATCCGGGGGCGCAATGAATGGCCATCTATGGCCTGTATCGGTCTTAGTTGCGGCCTTTGAGGGCGGCACCCAGGATATCGCCCAGCGAAGCGCCCGAATCCGAGCTGCCATACTGTTCGACGGCTTCTTTTTCTTCGGCGATTTCGCGCGCCTTGATCGACAGGCCCAGACGGCGGGTCTTGGTGTCGATGTTGGTGACGCGGACATCAACCTTGTCGCCAACCTGGAAGCGTTCGGGGCGCTGGTCCTGACGGTCGCGGGCGAGGTCCGAACGACGGATGAAGGACTTCATGCCGTTGTATTCGACCTCGATGCCGCCATCTTCGATCGCCGTCACGGCGACGGTGATGACCGAGCCACGCTTGACGCCTTCGACAGCCTCGGCCATCGCGTCGTTTTCAAGCGCTTTGATCGAGAGCGAGATGCGCTCTTTCTCGATGTCAACTTCCTGAACGACGGCTTTCACCACATCGCCCTTGCGGAAGTCCTGGATGGCTTCCTCGCCGCGGGTATCCCAGCTGATGTCCGAAAGGTGGACCATGCCGTCGATATCGCCTTCGAGGCCAACGAACAGACCGAATTCGGTGATGTTCTTGACTTCGCCTTCGATGACGGTGCCGACCGGATGGGTTTCGGCAAAGACTTCCCACGGGTTGCGCATGGTCTGCTTGAGACCCAGGCTGACGCGACGCTTGGCTTCGTCGATCTCCAGCACCATGACGTCGACTTCTTGCGAGGTCGAGACGATCTTGCCGGGATGGACGTTTTTCTTGGTCCAGCTCATTTCCGAAACGTGGACCAGGCCCTCGACACCGGCTTCCAGCTCGACGAAGGCGCCGTAGTCGGTGATATTGGTCACACGGCCAGTGTGAACCGAACCGATCGGGAATTTGTCGGCAACGGTATCCCACGGGTCGGCCTGAAGCTGTTTCATGCCCAGGCTGATGCGGTGGGTTTCCTTGTTGATCTTGACGACCTGAACCTTGACGGTCTCGCCGATCGACAGGATCTCGGACGGGTGGTTGACGCGGCGCCAGGCCATGTCGGTAACATGCAGCAGGCCGTCAACACCGCCCAGATCAACAAAGGCACCATATTCGGTGATGTTCTTGACAACACCCTCGACGGTCTGACCTTCGCTGAGGTTGGCGATGACCTCGGCGCGCTGTTCGGCGCGGCTTTCTTCCAGAATGGCGCGGCGCGACACGACGATGTTGCCACGGCGGCGATCCATTTTCAGGATCTGGAAGGGCTGCTTCAGACCCATCAGCGGGCCGGCGTCACGCACCGGGCGCACATCGACCTGGCTGCCCGGCAGGAAGGCCACGGCACCGCCCAGATCAACAGTGAAGCCACCCTTGACGCGACCAAAGATAGCGCCTTCGACGCGCTCTTCCGCAGCATAGGCTTTTTCCAGACGATCCCAGGCTTCTTCGCGGCGAGCTTTCTCGCGGCTGATGCTGGCTTCGCCACGGGCGTTCTCGACGCGATCCAGATAGACCTCGACTTCGTCGCCGACGGCAATGCTCGGCGCTTCGCCGGGATTTGCAAATTCTTTCAGATCGACGCGGCCTTCCATCTTGTAGCCGACATCGATGATGGCCTGGCCCGCCTCGATGGCGATGACCTTGCCTTTGACGACCGAGCCCTCTTCGGGCGTGTCGATGGTGAGGCTTTCGTTCAGGAGGGCCTCGAATTCCTCCATGGTCGCTTTAGCGCACATATATGATACAGTTTCCTTTACGATCATTGCTGGCCATGCGGTTGGCTCCGCCGGTCTTTTTGTAGACGCCGGGATAAGCGCAAAGGGTCGCGGCATACGCCCGACCCTGTTGAAGCAGCCTGTTCTGGCCCCATCACTTATCCTGACGGGCGCGATATAGCCTTCATTCGGCTTTGTGGCAAGCGTCGAGGCCCTTAAAACTCGCGCGAATTTCCCTATCAAGCAGCGCAACCAGCTCTGCTGCAGGCATCGCACGGGCACGGAAAGCGCCCGTCCCGGCCCATTGAGCGGCATAATCCGACCCGCCCGCCAGCGCATGCAACCGCTTTGACGCGTCATAGACGATCGGATAGTCAGGCAGCGTCGGCGCCGCTGCCTTGCGCCCCAATTCGGTCAGCCGGTTGGCAATCCCGCGCGCCGGACGGCCTGAAATCGCCCGTGTCATTACCGTATCGCCGGGTTTCGCCGAACCCAGCCGGGCACGATAGGCGTCATTCGCGGCCGCTTCCGGACAGGCCACGAAAGCCGTGCCCATCTGCACTGCAGCTGCCCCGGCTGCTAGGAAACGCGCAGCCTCATGCCCGTCCATGATCCCGCCTGCGGCAATGACCGGCAAGCCAAGGTCTAGCAGGTCATGCAGTAATGCCTGGGTGGTCTGCTGCGCGTCAGGCCCATCAGGGTCAAAGATACCGCGGTGGCCCCCTGCCTCATATCCCTGAGCGACGATCAGATCGAGCCCGGCTGTACGGATCGCCAGCGCCTCGGCACGCGAGGTTGCGGTCGCGGCAAGCGTCGCGCCGCTGTCGCGCAATGCGGTGATGCGGTCGGCCGAGGGCAGACCAAAATGAAAGCTGACTACAGCCGGACGCGCCTCAAGCACCGCGCCCAGCATCTCATCATCCTCAAGAAAGCTGCGATAGATCTCTTCGATCCGGGCCGGTGGCTCCGCCCCGAAACGGCGAAACTCGGGCGCAAGATAGTCAAGCCATGCTGTCTCTCGTGCCGGATCGGCCTTGGCGGGACGGTGGCAAAACAGATTGACACCGTACCGGTTCGAGCCCAGCCGTTCACACGTTTCAGCCATCATCGCAGCAGCCTGCCCGGCATTCGAGGCCCCCAGCCCCAGCGAACCCAGCCCCCCTGCCCGGCTGACCTCAGCGGCAAGGTGCGGCGTGGCAGTGCCCGCCATCGGTGCCTGAATGACCGGAACGGTCAGATCAGGCAGCTGAAAACGCGCGCTCACGCGCCAGCCTCTTTCGCGCAGGTGATGGCGCGGGTCACGGCGTCGTCAATGCTCATTTCGCTGGTATCCAGCAACACCGCATCTGGTGCCGGGCGCATTGGCGCCACGGCGCGGGCGGCATCGCGGGCGTCACGTTCGCGCAGCTCACGCAGCATCTGCTCCTCATCCGCGCCCAGCTCCATTGCCCGGCGGCGGGCACGGATCTCATCATTTGCGGTTACGTACAGCTTTAGCTCGGCATCCGGGCAAATCACCGTGCCAATATCGCGGCCATCCAGCACCGCGCCGGGCTCACTGCGGGCAAAGCGGCGCTGGAATTCCACCAACGCGGCGCGCACCTCGGGGATCGCAGCAACACGGCTTGCAGCCTGCCCGGCCCTGGCACTGCGCAGATCATCGCGCGCCAGATCATCGGGCGTCAGACTGCGGGCGGCAGCGACCGGATCGCCACCTTTCGCCCCAACCGCGCGATAAAGCAGCCCGGTATCAAGATGGGCAAAGCCGAAATGATGCGCAAGAGCGCGCGCAATAGTCCCCTTGCCCGAGGCGGCAGGTCCGTCAATGGCGATGGTAAAGGGCATCTGTCCTCGGCGTCTGACAGCGGAAGAGGTGACCCGGCCCTGCCTCGCACCCGGCCCTATAAGGCCAGAGAACCGCCGCTCCATACCGTCGCGACCGAAGCAACCGCCGGACGGCTGCCCGTCCGCAACTGGATCTTGGTGCCGGTTACGAGATCGAACAGGCGGCCTTCTGACCAGAGAACCAGCAGACAGGACGCTAACTCGGCGCAACCGGCAGGTTTTTCCTGCAGACGAAACGTAAACGAATCGTGAGCTCGGAGCGGCAGATTATCACCCCGGACTATCCCCGCAAGATCGCGCCGGGACGTGTCCGCCCGAGAGGCAGTCTCGATCCCAGGGAATGTCGCTGTTTTCAGCGCAGGATCCCGGCTGGCTGCGCCTGTTCAGGTCAGGAAAGAAAATAACGGCAGCGCGAGGGTTAAGATTTGCAGTCACCGCCCAGGCACATCATCCTAAAGTATGAGTTGTATAAATTGTGCAAAACTGACCAAATGCAATCTGTAGTTAAATGGTAGTATGTTATTCCCTTGCACGGGCGGTCCTTCGGGACCGCCCGTTACGGTTTCGGGCAGATCCCTTTCCATTTGAAAGGAGCGGTCACTGGCAGCTTTCCGCCATCGCCCGGATTCGTGATGCAACCGATCGCGACTTTGAAAGTATATCCTCCACAAGCTCCCATGGAGGACCAAGATGAAGCTGGCACCTATCCTTATCAGCGCCCTGACTATTGCCGTGTTCAGCACCCCCCCCGTCACTGCAGACCCCGGCCGCGGGCACGGTAAAGGCCGGCACACCCATCATCACAAGCATGACGAGCATAAGGGCGGACACCGCACGCATGCCCGCTATGTTGCCGACTGCCCCCCCCGGTCTGGCCAAGAAAAGCCCGGCCTGCATTCCTCCGGGGCAGGTTGGCAAACGCTATGGTACCCGCATTGGCGATACGCTGCGTGTCCGTGATTACATGCTGATCCGCGACCTTGATCGCTACGGTTTGGAGCAGCGCAGAGGCTGGAACTACTACCGCGACGATGGCCGGATCTATCGCGTCGACAGCGGCACGCGGAAAATCCTCGCAGTGCTGAATCTGATCGACGCCTTTGCGAACTGATCCGGAGCGCCACGCCCTGCAACCGACATCGCCCCGCCGCAAACGCGGGGCATGAAAACAACATATGGCGACACCATCTTCACCATAAGCGGCGAGGAAACCCTTTGGGTCAGCGACGTGACTGGCGTGGGACAGGCTGGTGGCGTCGGTCTGCCGCCGAGGTTCCATGCCTGCGACTAGTTCTGCGCCTGTGTCCGGGGCTGATAGCTTACAGTTGGTGAAGGCTGCGATCGAACGTTTCGACGGTGCGCCGATAGTGAGCACCACCGGTGGTCGGATGAGTTCAAGGCGCAAGCAGGCGCGGCGACACTGGGGCCGGGTATGAACGTTTCGGCGCTGGCGCGCCGTCTGGGAATTTCGCCGCCGCAGCTGTTCGGCTGGCGCAAGACCTTTCTGAAGAAGCAGGAAGCAGACATCACGGCGGGCACACCAACACCGATGGTGGAGATCGTGGTGGGCGAGGTGTTGACCCGAGTCGGTGCCGAGCTTCGCCGTATCCTGCTTGCGTTACGCTCGACATGACGCTGTCGGGCGTGCAGGTCTATCTGGCCAGCGGACCTGTGAACTTTCGGAGGGGACCGGACAGCCTGCTGTCGCTGGTGCGCGATGAAGGGCCGCGACCCGTTCAGTCGCGCACTTTACGTGTTCCGTACGAAGCGGGCGGGCCGGGTCAAGATCGGCTGGTGGGATGGCAGCGGCCTGTGCCTGTTTGCGAAGCGGCTGGAGAAGTCCCCGTTCCGCTGGCCGCGGACAGGGCCTGTCCGGGGGCGGCTCAACCGCGCCCGGCTGATGGCACTGCTCGACGGGCTGGACAGGAAGAGGATGCGGCCCGTGGCGGTGAAAACGCCTGTATTTGCTGGCTGATCAGTCCGCGGCAAAGTGAATCACGCCGACCGGGAAGGTCTATCAACAGAGGCATGGCGCGGCGGGGTGTGCTATCCTCTGCGGCATGCGCGCTGATGATCTTTCCCTGCCCGATAACATGGACCTTCTCAAGGCCATGGTCCGCACCATGGCGGAGAAGACGTCCGTGCCGGAGAAAGAGAATGCGGCGCTTAAAGCGCGCAGCCTCGATGCCGACGCGCGGATCACGCGGTTGATGCAGATCCTGAAGGCCTATACCCGGTCCCGGTTCGGGCGCCGTTCAGAGAAGCTGGGCGCTGCGGGCGACGGAGCCGGCGAGGAGGCGCCGCAATCCGTCGTCTTCCAGGAGACCGAAACCGGCATCGCCGCCCCGCAGGCGCAGACGGGGCACGGGCGAGAAGCGGGCACCGCGACCGCGCAAGGGCTTCCCGCCCCATCTTGAGCGGATCGAAGTGGTGATCGAGCCCGAGGACCTGCCCGAACATGTAAACCGAGAGAAGGTGCTGATCGGCAAAGACATCTCGGAGCGGCTGGATATTATCCCGGCAAAGTTCCGTGTCATCGTGACCCGCCGCCTGAAATATGCGTTCAAGGGGTGGGACGGTGTCATCCAGGCGCGCTTGCGCCGGCCCACATCATCGAAAGCGGCTTGCCGACCGAGGTGCTGCTGGCCAAGATCGCAATCTCCAAATATGCCGACGACCTGCCGCTGTTCCTGCAGGAGGGGATTTATGCCCGCGACCGGGTGGAGATCGACAGGCGGCAAATGGCGCAGTGGATGGGCCGGGTCAGCTTCGAACTGGAGATCCTTGCCGCGCATGTGATGGGCGAGGCTCTGAAGGGCCCGCGCGTCTTTTCCGATGAGACGAGCCTTCCGACCCTTGCACCCGGAACAGGTGCCGTGAAGAAGGCTGGCTCTGGGCCTATGCCCGCGACGACAGCACCTTTGGCGGTAGCGGGCCGCCCATGGTTGCCCACCGCTTCGAGGACAGCCGATCCGGAGAATGCGTTCGCCGACATCTCGGCGGTTACGGCGGCATTCTGCAGGTGGACGGATATGCTGCCTGCAATCAGCTCGTCCGCAAGGATGGATGGGGGCAATGATGGCCCGCGCCTCGCTGGATGTTGGGCCGGCGCTTCTATAAGCTCCACACCGCCGGGGACAGCCAGGTCGCCACCACCACGATCGGATGCATGGCTGATCTGTGGAAGCTCGAGGCCGAAGTGCGCGGCCAACGTACCAAAGCGCGTGCGGCGTCGCGGCCAGGCCATATCCGCTCCCATCGTCACCGGGCTGTTCACCCTCTGGCAGCAGACCCTGCCGCGTATCTCGGGCAAGTCGAAGCTGGCCGAGCCCATCCGCTACGCAATTGCAAGGCGTGAGATCTTCAATCGCTTCCTGACCGACAGCCTCATCGAACCCGACTCCAACATAGTCGAGCGCGCAATCAGGCCACAGACCATCATCCACAAGAACATCCTCTTCGCCGGATCGGACGGCGACGGCCGGACATGGGCCATCATCGCCACCCTTCTGCAGACGAGCAGGATGAACAATGTCGACCCAGCGGCGTGGCTCACCCAGACCCTTGGGCGCATCGCCAACCAATGGTCAAGCGCCGAAATCGACGCCCTCATGCCGTGGAACCATAGGCCCTGAACGGCCTCAACTCCCCGCTTACCAGAAAGGAATCGGCGAGATCTGATCCAGCACCTACCCGCCAGAAGCCCTCCCCAGATAGATGAGCTGGTATCGCAGCCGCAAAGTGTGATTCCCCGGCACCGGGAACGACTGCGATGCCACAATTGCGGCGCCGAAGGCCCTGGCGGCCGAGTTGGAGGTTGAGGCTTCCGAGAAGTGACGGGCACGGCCTCATTGCTGACCAACCAGTCCAGAATCACTCGCCGACCAAGGTCAGCACAGCACGAAAAATCAATCCCTGGGTGATCAAACGCCGCACACCTCATCCTTGAGGATACTGAACTTTGGCAGGAAACTAACTATTTTATATACAAATCAGACTTGGGAGCCCCTTGGAATTTCCAATTCTATCCGCATAAAATTACATTATATTCCTTTAAAATCATATTACTATTTTGGGTTCTAAGAAAAATTGGCGTGAGTATTGCGAGCACCGCCCACCAGCAAGAACAGCCCGATACCTATACTTGTACAGGTCTATGGAACGGTCTATTGTAGTATTGCCTACTGTGGTGGTTAGGCATCTGTGGCGGTGGTCTCATGATTGGGACTGCCGCCCATTTTTTTACCGTAGCCGGCGCTCCCGCAAACCGGCTTTCGTTTCCCAAAACGGGACCATACGCACCCCGGAGTCGGCGAGTTGCGCGGGCCCATGCTCTTGCCAATCCAATAACATGTCAGGGGCAGTGTTGAGCGGATTAAGCAAGACAGGCGACTCTGCCCAGCCAAAACGCCCGTCGGCCTCACTCGCCTGCAGACGCATGGCCCAACTTATTCCAGATCGGCAAAGCAGTAATACTGCCGTGCCGATTCGGGCTCAAATGGCGAAATATGCACCGGGGTGAACCGGGCCTGCGCCGCCAGGAGTTCAGCACATCTTTCAGCGCGATCCGACCTAGCCCAGACTCTATAATCATGCCAAGAAACCTTCCTTGTCTGACGCTTGAAGCTGGGTGATCGGCGAAACTGACTTCGCAATGCGGCTTTGTGCGGGGATAAAGATCTCCGTACTGCGTGAACGATGTATCAGAACTTTCAAATTTGGCCGAATGTTCGGCGTTGCACTTGAGAGTTCGGTATTCTGATAACATTACAATGAGTTAAACATCAGAAGATCCGTGCCCACCATTCGTAGAACTTTCAAGCGATTCCTTTGGCTGGCTCCGCGGCTATTCAGATTGGCTTGCGGAACCGCGCGGCCGCCGCCCTTGCGGATCATCTGACTGTTCAGGACCCGAGTACCGCCCAATATCAACTAGGCGCTGCTTCCTGCTTTTCGCGCGCGCCTGCAACTTCAGCCAAGCAGAAGAGGCGCATGTCTGCCAAAGACTGGAGGGCTTCCGACACCTCCCTTCCACCATCTGCAACCAAAGCAGAGAACTCTTCTTTCTGTTCGCATATCCGTAATACCGCCTTTGCCTGGTCGTCCGTTGAAGCAATTTTTTCTGCTTGGGCTGTCCGTATGCCAGCGAGCGCATCATTGGCGATATATGCCACAAACGGCGCTGGCTTGGTGTATCCGCTGGAGCCATTCTTGCCCTCGATCATGCCACAAATATAGGCGTTATCTTGGGATAAGGGGGCATCAATGGTCAGGACATCGGATAACCGCGCCGCAGATCAAACACTGTGGCGGCGGGTCAGCTTTGGCAGAGAAAATTTTTCCTGTTCTACCGGACTCCCCCTGGCGGCTGCGGCGGTTGTGGTCGCTGCAACACCATTTGATTTGCTGCCAAAATCCGTGTCAAACACTGCAAAAATTTGTGTCCCGCTACAGCGCAAGCTATCAATCATCAGGCTGGCCGAGGCTGGATGCACGGACGCCGAAATTCAGGCGATCACCAACCAGTCTGCGCAGACCGTCTGCCTATTATCGCAAGCGCGGCAATCGAAAGAAGCTGTCACGGGCAGCGATGGAACGGGGGCAGAACATGACTGTGGGAATCGATTGTGGGAAACATTTTCCCGAGGCATCAACATTCCCACGCAACCCATTGATTTTATGGTGCCGGTTGCAGGAATCGAACCCGCGACCTTCTGATTACAAATCAGCTGCTCTACCTGCTGAGCTAAACCGGCATCCTGCCTGACGAGATAGCGCCAGACGAGCATGGGTGCAAGCATGCCTGTCTATATCATGTCTTTATAACCCGCGCGCCCGCTTCACCTACCGCTCTACCCTCCACACATGCTCACACCTAAAGCAGCCGAGTCCAGACCATTCGTAACAAACATCACCCGGCGACGTTCCGCAGCAGCAAACGCAGTCCAGCAAAGTCGTGTTCACAACAGCCCTCATATTTCTGACCAGCAAACATATCGCATGCAAATCCCAATTTTCGGTTAACAAGCTCGGTCGATCGCCGATTTTCTGATCCATCCCGCCGTCTTCTCATCACGTGGGGCTTGCATTTGCAACGCAAACAGACTATCTCGCGCGCACTTCACAGGCGGGGTCGGGCCTCAGGGGGAGACATCCCCTGGCGGTCCACCGGTTGGGGAAACCCTTGATACCCCGCCAAGGCGCAAACCGGAAAGGACATGGACATGGCGCTGCCCGATTTCTCCATGCGTCAGCTGCTGGAAGCTGGCGTTCACTACGGCCACCAAACTCAGCGGTGGAACCCCCGCATGGCCCCCTATATCTATGGGGACCGTAACGGTATTCACATCATCGACCTGACCCAGACCGTCCCGATGCTGGACGCGGCGCTGCAGGTCGTGCGCGACACCGTTGCCAAAGGCGGCCGGGTTCTCTTTGTCGGGACCAAGCGGCAGGCCCAGAAAGCCGTTGCCGAAGCTGCCGAAAAATCGGCGCAATACTATATGAACCACCGCTGGCTGGGCGGCACCCTGACCAACTGGAAGACCGTCTCGCAGTCGATCCAGCGCCTGAAAGCTCTGGACGAGACGCTGTCCTCGGGCGCCGAAGGCCTGACCAAGAAAGAGCGTCTGCAGATGGAGCGCGAGCAGGCCAAGCTGCAAGCCTCGCTGGGCGGCATTCGCGAAATGGGCGGCCTGCCCGATCTGCTGTTCGTCATCGACGTGAACAAGGAAGACCTGGCCATCGCCGAAGCGAAAAAGCTGGGCATCCCGGTCGTTGCCGTTGTCGATACCAACTGCTCGCCCGTTGGCGTGGACTATATCATCCCGGGTAACGACGACGCTTCGCGCGCTATCGCTCTGTACTGCGATCTGGTGAGCCGTGCGGCTCTCGACGGCATGACCGCCCAGATGGGTGCGGCGGGCGTGGACCTTGGCGCTCTGGAGGCCTCGATCGAAGAAGATCTGGCCGGCGAAAGCACCGAGGAAGCTGCCGAAGCCTGATCGGCCCGCCCGGCGGCCTGCCGCCGGAAATCCCCGAAAAGGGGTTCACGGAACATTCATCAGGCGGGGATAAGCCCCGCCTGACGCATTGAAAAAGCAAGGAGACACCCCGATGGCTATCACCGCTGCGATGGTGAAAGAGCTGCGCGAAACGACCGGCGCGGGCATGATGGACGCCAAGAAGGCGCTGACCGAAACCAATGGCGACATGGAAGCCGCTGTCGACTGGCTGCGCACCAAAGGTCTGGCCAAAGCCGCCAAGAAATCGGGCCGCGTCGCTGCCGAAGGTCTGGTTGGCGTTGCCGTTCGCGACGGCCGCGGTGTCGCTGTTGAGCTGAACTCGGAAACCGACTTTGTTGCCAAAAACGCCGAGTTCCAGCAACTCGTACGCGAAATCGCCAACGTCGCTCTGGACACTGCGACCGATGTCGAGGTGTTGAAAGCCACGCATCTGAACGGTCGCCCGGTCGAAGAGGTTCTGACCGATGCCATCGCCCGCATCGGCGAGAACATGACCCTGCGCCGGCTGCACGTTCTGGAAGGCGACACCATCGTGTCCTATGTTCATAACGCTGCTGCCGAAGGCATGGGCAAAATCGGCGTGCTGGTCGCGCTGAAAGGCGACAAGGCCAAGGCGCAGGAAGTCGGCAAACAGATCGCGATGCACATCGCGGCGACCAACCCGGCCTCGCTGTCCGAGGCCGATCTGGACGCCTCGCTGGTCGAGCGTGAAAAGGCCGTCCTGTCCGAGCAAGCTCGCGAATCGGGCAAGCCCGAAGCGGTGATCGAGAAAATGATCGAAGGCCGGATGAAGAAATTCTTTGAGGAAGTGACCCTCCTCGGCCAGAAATTCGTCATCAACCCCGACGTGACCGTTGCTGAAGCCGCCAAAGAGGCCGGACTGGAAGTGACCGGTTTTGCCCGCGTCGTGGTCGGCGAAGGCATCGAGAAGAAAGAAGAGGATTTCGCCGCCGAGGTCGCCAAGACCCGCGCTGGCGCCTGATCCCACCCCTTCGACCCAAAAGGAACGCCGGCCCTTGTGGCCGGCGTTTTTCTATCTCTTAGCCCGCCCCTTCCCCTCTAGTTACCCCGGCTGGGTGCCCGGGTCAGCCGCATGGGCGGCAGGCGAGAGGAAAGGCTCCACGGGTGTAACTGGCCCGGCTCATCATTGCTGGCCTTTGCCTTTTCGTTGCCTTTTGTCATGCAGGGCTCGCGCCGTTCTGAAAATATCTGCCTGCGCCGCATCGCCAGCAGAACTGCCTGAGCAGTTGTTCTTGCACCCAGCGCCTTGCGTGTCAGACGCAAATGCTTTTCGACCGTGGCCGGGGCGACCTCCAGCAAGTCGGCGATTTCTTGTGTGGTCCGCCCGCTCGAGATGCATTCAAGCACCTCGCGTTGGCGCAATGTCAGGACATCCTGGGGTTCTGCATAAGGCAGCGTCGACAAGCGCAGATGGACAAGCCCGGTCAGCGCCTGGATCAGCCTGCCCCGCTGGGTCCAGAGCTGATCCAGCTCATGCTGCGACATCCCCGGCTTTCCGCTGAGAAGAACACCCCCGCGACGGCGCTTGACCCCATCGCCCAGACCAAGGCCATAACCTGCGACATGGCCATGCCGCGCAAAAAGATCCAGCGCGCGCTCTTCCCGGGGGCTGAGCAAGCCCTCAAGCCGCCGCCGATGGATCCAGTCCCAGCTATCGCAGCCCGGGTTTTCAACCAGCCATAGATACATGGGCATACTGTCAAACAGCCCAAGGTCGACCAGTTCTTCCAGCAAGGACCCGTCATAACTGGACAGCAGGACACTGTCGTCGATCATCCGCCGGGACGTGCTGTCGAGGATCCGCGTCCCGTAATACAAGACATTGGGAAAGCCCAGGTCGGTCAAGCGCGCGACATAGTATTCCCAGACGACTTGCGCTGAGCGGGCCTCGAGCATCTCCTCGACATCTTGCAGTATTTCCATCGTGCGATGTTCTTCCTGAAAAGCTTCTCGAACAAATTGCAGCAAGGCGGATGGTTTAAAATAGTATTGCTAAAATCCCGCATTGTTCAATGCATGACGCACAACCGGAAAGATTGACGGCGGGTAAAACCAATGAGTTCAGATTGAACGCGATGCGTATTTCGTTAACCAAACATGAAAACCGCGCCGCGCTACAGGAAGCTCTCATCCTCCGGCTGAAACCTGCGACCAGAGGTTTTCCACAGCAGTTTTGGGGGCTACTGTGCTCCGAAACGATTGAGGAGTTCCAGGCAGATGCAGATCGCGTTTCATTGCGGGGTTCACGGCACAGACCACGACCGCATGATCAAGACACTTTCACAAAACCGTGATTGGCTTTTGCGCAACGGAATCGAACCGGTAACTCCGAACAGGCATCGTGAAGTATTCAGGGATGTCCTGTTCTCGCTGCGTGGTCAGGCGGCGACACCTGAAATGGAACAGGTGATGCTGGATGCTTTGCTTGAATCAGATGAGCCAGAGCGGATCATCTTCAGTACCGCCCATTTTCTAGGCAAGGCGATCCGGGCGCTTTCCCCGCAGGGACTTTATGTATCAGCGGGGGAAAAGATGGTGGCGCTGGCCAATCTGTTCCCCAGTGCCGAGGTCGAATTCTTTATTGCAATCAAGAACCCGGCGACGCTGATTCCCTTTGTCCTGTCGCGGGAACCAGGCAGCACCTACGCAGATCTGATGAATGGAATCGATCCCGAGGCGATGCGTTGGGCTCCGGCCATTCAGCGCATTCAGGCCGAGCTTGGCGGGCGGCGACTGGTCGTCTGGTGCCACGAGGATACGTCGCTGATCTGGCCCGAGGTGGTGCGCTGTATTTCGACCATGCCGGCAGATGTGCCGCTGCGGGCCGGGTTGCAGATCCTGGGCGATATCATGCACGCTGACGGCATCCGGATGGTCAAAGAGGCACTGGCTCAGGAAACCGATCTGACCGTTGAAAGCCGCCGCCGCATCTTTAGCGCCGCGCTTGAAAAACATGCCCTGCCCGATCAGATTCATGTCGAGGTGAGCCTGCCCGGCTGGACGCAAGAGATGGTGGACCGCATCACCGCCGCGTATGATCAGGACATCGCTGAAATCGCGGCCATGCCCGGTATCGAATTCATCACGCCATAATGAAAAAGGCGCCGGAGATCCGGCGCCCTGCCCTTTGCGCTCAGACCATGCCAAGCGCGGCTTTGTACATTTCCAGGATCGCTTCCTCTTCGGCGATGTCGTCCTTGTCGCGTTTGCGCAGCGCGATCACCTTACGCATCACCTTGGTGTCGTAACCGCGGGCCTTGGCCTCGGCCATCAACTCTTTTTGCTGTTCGGTCACGTCCTTCTTTTCCGCCTCGAGCTGCTCGTACTGCTCGATGAACTGGCGCAGTTCGCCGGCGGCGATGCCATAGGCGTTGTCGTCCTGCATGTTCCGCTCCTTGAGGTTTTGGCGCGGGTCTAGGCGGTCTTGCGGGCGGGTGCAATCGCCGCTACGCCATCGCCGGCAGACGGAGGCGAAAACATGACGATCTGGGACGGGCTGATCTGGAGCGGAACCGCATTGACCGTGGTCGGGCTGATCGCGCTGGCATGGTGTATCATAACCGCCGCACGGGCCAAGGCGCGGATCACGGACGATGCCGAGATGCGGGCCGCCATGCGCAAGGTCGTAGCCGTCAACATGGCGGCGCTTGCCGCCTCGGTTCTGGGACTGATGCTCGTCGTTCTGGGCATCATGCTGGACAGCTAAGATGCGCGCCCTGATCCAGCGCGTGCTTGAAGCCGAGGTAAAGGTCGGGGGCGAAGCCATCGGCCGCATCGGCCAT
Organism: Paracoccus kondratievae; assembly: GCF_009301415.1. Lineage (GTDB taxonomy): Bacteria > Pseudomonadota > Alphaproteobacteria > Rhodobacterales > Rhodobacteraceae > Paracoccus > Paracoccus kondratievae. The sequence goes on from NZ_CP045073.1 coordinate 221,795, forward strand.
GGACTGTTGGTCCTTGTCTGCGCCATGCGCGGAGATCCGGATGACGCCGCCGAAAAGCTGGCCTCGCGAATCGCCAGGCTGCGCATCTTTCGCGACGAGGCCGGCAAGATGAACCGCTCGGTTCAGGATATCGGAGGCTCGGTTCTGGTCGTCAGCCAGTTCACCCTTGCCGCGGACACCCGCACCGGAAACCGCCCCGGGTTTTCCTCTGCCGAGGTCCCCGAACGGGGCGAGGCGCTGTATCTGCGCTTTGCCGAGGCGTTGCGTACGCTTGGTCTGCCGGTTGAAACAGGCTCATTCGGCGCGGATATGCAGGTGTCGCTGATCAACGACGGTCCGGTGACGATCTGGATGGATTCGGCTGATCGCGCTTGACTTTCGTGGGACCAGCCCTCATTTGCGAAACGTTGCCGCCCGCTGCCGCGTGAGCAGCCGGCGCCTTATGCGCCAGGTCGGCAACATATCCTCCGGTTTCCCATTCACGCGGGGAGGCTTGCGGGCTTTGCCGTATCGCGCCCGCCCCTCGCAACCTGTCACGCAATCTGCGTGGCCCCTGCCATGCGCGCCGATACGCGGGCGACCTGGCTGAAAGACGTTATGACTAACGAATCCTTCCGTACGAACCGTCCGGGCAACCCCCGTGGCCCGCGCGCCGGCAAACCGCATTTCCGTGGTGGTAAACCCGGTGCCCCTCATCGCCGCCATCAAAGCGAGCCGGAAGAAAAGTTCGTCCGCCGCGCCATCCCCGAGATCGACACCCCCTTCACCCGGATGGGGATCGATCCGCGCGTGGCGATCAACCTGTCGGGACTGGGGATCGAAAACCCCTCACCCATTCAGGAAAAATCCATTCCTGCGATCGTCGAGGGTCGCGACCTTTTGGGCCTTGCCCAGACCGGCACCGGCAAGACGGCGGCTTTCGGCCTGCCGATGCTGACCCGGCTGCTGAACATCGGCCGCAAACCCGAACCGCGCACCTCCCGCGCCCTGATCCTTGCGCCCACGCGTGAGCTTGCGACGCAGATTGCCGAGAATATCGACAACTATGCCATCGGCACCCCGATCCGGCAGTACCGCGTCGTGGGCGGCGCCTCGATCAACGTTCAGGTCCAGCGCCTTGAACGCGGCGTCGATGTGCTGATTGCAACGCCGGGCCGCCTGATCGACCTTATCGACCGCGGTGCCATTGACCTGTCGCAGACCAGATATCTGGTGCTGGACGAGGCCGACCAGATGCTGGACATCGGCTTTATCCACGCGCTGCGTCGCATCGCCAAGATGCTGCCGCGCGAACGCCAGACGCTGCTTTTCTCGGCCACCATGCCTAAGCTGATGGAAGAGCTGGCCGACAGCTATCTGACCGATCCCGTGCGCGTTGCCGTGAACCCGCCCGGTCAGGCCGCTGAAAAGATTGAACAGGGCGTGCATTTCGTCAATCAGGGCGACAAGGCGACGCTGCTGGCAGAGTATCTGTCAAAGCACCGCGACGAGCTGGCCATTGTCTTTGGCCGCACCAAGCACGGGTCGGAAAAGCTGTCGAAACTGCTTGAGAAATGGGGCTTTAAGGTCGCAGCCATCCACGGCAACAAAAGCCAGGGTCAGCGCGAGCGCGCCTTGGCCAGCTTCCGTGCCGGTGACACCAAGGTTCTCGTGGCGACCGATGTGGCGGCACGCGGCCTCGATATCCCCGAGGTGGCGCATGTCTATAACTATGACCTGCCGAACGTGCCTGAAAACTATGTGCACCGCATTGGCCGCACTGCCCGCGCCGGACGTGACGGGCGCGCCATCGCCTTCTGCTCTCCTGCCGAGATCGGAGAACTGCGGGCCATCGAAAGGGCAATGAAGGCCAAAATCGCCATTGTGGGTGGTGAAGAGCCCTTTGAGGCCGCCAAGATTCGCGAACGGGGCGGCCCGGCCGGACGCCCTCAGGGTGCTGGCGCGGCACGCAAACGTCCCGCGCGTCGGCCCTCGCGCGCGCCGAAAGCCGCTCAACGGGCCTGACCGGCCCCTGGGACAGGCCGCCTGCATATTGTAGCGGCTTGTCCACCCCCTGCCCGCGCGTCTATCTGCGCCCATGGCCAAGCTGTATTTCCACTATTCCACCATGAACGCGGGCAAGAGTACGCTTTTGCTGCAAGCGTCCTACAACTACCGCGAACGCGGGATGCAGACGCTGCTTTTGACCGCGGCGATTGACAACCGCGCCGGTCCGGGCTGCATCGCCAGCCGCATCGGCATCGCCGAAAATGCGTTGAGCTTCACCCCCGAGGCAGATCTGTTTGCGCTGATCCAGACCGAAGGCCGCGACGCCGCCTGCATCTTTGTCGATGAGGCGCAGTTCCTGACCGAGTCACAGGTCTGGCAGCTTGCCCGCGTCGCCGACGATCTGGGCCAGCCGGTGATGTGCTACGGCCTGCGGGTGGATTTCCGCGGCCAGCTTTTCCCCGGCTCGGCGGCACTTCTGGCGCTGGCTGACGATCTGCGCGAGGTGCGTACCATCTGCCATTGCGGACGCAAGGCCACCATGGTCGTACGCCACGACGATCAAGGTCGCGTGTTACGTGATGGCGCGCAGGTTCAGATTGGCGGGAATGAAACCTATGTCTCGCTTTGCCGGCGCCATTGGCGCGAAGCGATGGGAGAAAATTGATGAATGCCAGCAATACCGCCCGCGCCTATGGCTGGGTCGCCCGCTTTTTCCACTGGACGGTTGCCGCTCTGATCCTTGCTGCAATCGCCCTGGGACTTTACGCGGGCAGCCTGCCCAAAGGGGGCGAAGCGCAGCTTCAGGCGATATTTCAGACCTATTCCGTCCATAAGACCGTGGGTGTGACGGCCCTGACCCTTGCCGTCCTGCGCATCCTGTGGACGCTGACCCAGAAAAAACCCCTCCCGTTGCACCCCGGGCGGAGGCTTGAAGGTTTTGTCGCCGAGACCGTGCACTGGGGGTTGTGGATCGGCATGATCATTATGCCGATCTCTGGCTGGCTGCTGCATTCGGCGGCGCCGGGCGGCTTTGCCCGCATCCTTTGGCCCTTTGGGCAGCGCCTGCCCATGGTTCCCGAGGACGCCGCACTGGCCGAACGTTTTGCCGCCTTTCACAAGCTGGGCTGGCTGCTGCTGGGCGGGCTGATCCTGCTGCACATCCTTGGGGCGCTGAAGCATGTCATCATTGACCGCGACGGCACGCTAAGCCGCATGGCCGGCAACCCCGAGCGCGCGCCAGAACCTCCGACAGCGACTTCAGGCGTGCTGCCGCATCTTCTTGCGGCGCTGGCGGGGATCGCAATCTGGGCTGGCGCGGCGCTGACAATAGCAGCAGCGCCCACCAAAGATGGGGAAAACATTCCTGCCAGCGCTCCGCAGGCGGCCGCAACCTCGGGCTGGGCGGTACAACAGGGAACGCTGAACATTGAGGCTACACAAGCCGGCAGCACAGTTTCGGGCCGGTTCGACCAGTGGCAGGCCGTGATTGACTATGACCCTGAAAGCCAGACCGGCCGGGTGGTGGTCAATGTCGATATCGCCTCGCTCACGCTCGGTGCGGTCAGCGATACGGCCAAAGGGCCGGACTTTCTGAACGCCGCCGCCCATCCGAACGCGGTTTTCGAGGCCGATATCCTGCCCGCCACCTCCGCAGGTCCTTCCCATATCGCCCGCGGCCGGTTGACCATCGCCGGGCACGCAGTGGAAACCGACCTGCCCTTTGAACTGACGGTCAACGGCGATGAGGCGCAGGCCAAGGGCAGCCTGCAAGTCGATCGCCGCGATTTCGGCATCGGCACCAGCTATGGCGACGAAAGCACCGTGGGATTTGGTGTCAACATCTCATTCGATCTGACCGCAAAACGCCAATAGGCATGAAAAAGGCCGCCCAACCGGGCGGCCTTTCCGAAATCGCAAAACTCGCAGCCGGACTTAGCCGACCAGTTCGAGACCCGAGAAGAAGAAGGCGATTTCTTCTTTTGCGGTTTCCGGCGCATCCGAACCGTGGACCGAGTTCTCACCCACCGACAGGGCGAACTCTTTACGGATGGTGCCTTCGTCGGCGTTGGCCGGGTTGGTCGCACCCATCACTTCGCGGTTTTTGGCGATGGCGTTTTCGCCCTCAAGCACCTGCACCACGACCGGGCCCGAGGCCATGAACTCGACCAGTTCGCCATAGAAGGGGCGGTCCTTGTGGACGATGTAGAACTGGCCGGCCTGTTCGGGCGACAGTTTGATGCGCTTCTGCGCGACGATGCGCAGACCTGCGTCTTCGAACTTGGCGTTGATCTTGCCGGTCAGGTTACGTTTGGTGGCGTCGGGTTTGATGATCGAAAGCGTGCGTTCGATGGCCATGTTGGTCGTCCCTTTATCTTGTTCCGGCCGCTATGGCCCGGAAATCCGCGCCCCGTTACCATGGCAGGCGGCGCTTGAAAAGCCGGGGGCGGCATTGACGCGGACGGCGGCTTGCGCCATGCGAGGCCTTATGCTGCGTATTGATGACATCTCGTTTTCCATCGCCGGACGACCGCTCTTTGAGCACGCATCGGCCACTATCCCCGATGGGCACAAGGTCGGCCTTGTCGGCCCGAACGGCGCTGGCAAGACGACGCTGTTCCGGCTGATCAGGGGCGAGCTGTCGCTGGACGGCGGTGCCATCACCCTGCCACCCCGCGCCCGTGTCGGAGGTGTCGCGCAAGAGGCACCGGGGACCGCAACTTCGGTTCTTGATACCGTCCTTGCCGCCGATACCGAACGCGCCCGGCTGATGGCCGAGGCCGAAAGCGCGACCGACCCTCATCGCATCGCCGAAATCCAGACCCGGCTGGCCGATATCGACGCTTGGTCAGCCGAAGCCCGCGCCTCGACCATCCTGCGCGGCCTTGGCTTTTCAACCGAGGATCAGGCGCGGCCGACCAGCGACTATTCCGGCGGCTGGCGGATGCGTGTCGCGCTGGCGGGCGTGCTGTTTTCGCAACCGGATCTGCTGCTGCTCGACGAACCGACCAACTATCTGGACCTGGAAGGTGCGCTATGGCTGGAAAGCTATCTCGCGCGCTACCCCCATACGGTCATCGTCATCAGCCACGACCGCGACCTGTTAAACCGTGCCGTCGGCCATATCCTGCATCTCGAAGATCGCAAGCTGGTGCTATATTCCGGCGGCTATGATGTCTTTGCCCGCACCCGGGCCGAAAAGCGCGCATTGCAGGCCGCCGAGGCCAAGAAGCAGGAGGCCCGTCGCGCCCATCTGCAAAGCTTTGTCGATCGCTTCCGCGCCAAGGCCACCAAGGCCCGTCAGGCACAGGCCCGCGTCAAGATGCTTGAGCGGATGGAGCCGATCACCGCCCCGGAAGAGGCAAAATTCCACCGCTTCAGCTTTCCGCAGCCTGACCAGTTGCAGCCCCCGATCATCTCTCTGGACGGGGTTTCGGTCGGCTATGACGGGCGCGCGGTGCTGCGCCGTCTGAACCTGCGTATTGATCAGGACGACCGCATCGCGCTGCTTGGCCGAAACGGCCAGGGGAAATCGACGCTGTCAAAACTGCTCGCCGAGCGGCTTGAGCCGATGGAGGGGCGGATCGCCCGTTCGGGCAAGCTGCGCATCGGCTATTTCGCCCAGCATCAGGTCGATGAGCTGGAGCTGGACGAGACCCCGCTTGACCATGTCCGTCGGCTGCGCCCGGATGAGGCACCGGCAAAACTGCGCGCGCGGCTTGCAGGCTTTGGCCTGATGGAGGCGCAGGCCGAAACCCGCGTCGGCCAGCTCTCTGGCGGACAAAAGGCGCGGCTGTCCCTGTTGCTTGCCACCATCGACGCGCCGCATCTGCTGATTCTCGACGAGCCGACGAACCATCTGGATATCGAAAGCCGCGAAGCACTGACCGAGGCGCTGAACGATTATACCGGCGCGGTCGTGCTGGTCAGCCATGATATGCATCTGCTTAATCTGGTCGCCGACCGGTTGTGGCTGGTCGATCAGGGCGGCGTCAGCCCGTGGCAGGGCGATCTGGACGATTACCGCAAGATGCTGATTTCCGGCGACGAAAAGCCCGAGGGCAAATCGGCCGCCAGACCAGCACCCAAACGCCCCTCGCGCGAAAAGATCCTTGAGCTGCGCGCCGAGGCCCGCCGTGCCGAAGAGCGGGTGGAAAAGCTGACCGCGATGCTGGAAAAGCTGGATGCGATCATGGCCGATCCCGCCACCTATGACGATGCCCAAAAGGCCGAGACCTGGGGCCGCAAACATGCCGAGGCAACCGAGGCCATGCAGCGCGCCGAATCGCTGTGGATGGAGGCGCTGGAACGTCTGGAAGCAGCCGAGCGGTCCTAAGCGCAACAGTGCCGGATTAATGTGGCACCCGCCGCCAGAGTCTGCTTGCCCGGTCCCGTGTTTCGACGCAGGGTCCGGCCAGTTCTACAAGGATTCGTCATGTACCGGATTGCTGCGCTCGCGCTTCTTGCCGCCACTGCCCTGACCTCGCCCGCCGCGGCACAATCGCTGGGATTGGGGCAAGGGCTGTCGTTCGATGCCGGTCTGGGCGTGAAATACAGCCCCGAATTCATGGGCTCGGACAATCTTGACGCCTCGCCCTGGCTGATCCTGCGCAATGCCGACAGTGATGGCGACCGGGAGGACGGGGTCTCGATCTCACCGTCGTTGAACTATGTCGGCAAGCGCGACGCCAGTGACTATGACGATCTGCGCGGCATGGACGATATCGGCCATGCCGGTGAAATCGGCGTGAAACTGTCCTGGCGCGCGGGCGAGTTCACCAGCTATGGCGCGATCCGCAAAGGTTTCGGTGGCCACCACGGGGTGGTTGGCGAACTCGGGACGAAATATCGCATCAAGGCCAGCGACAAGCTGACGCTTTGGACCGGGGCTGAGCTTGGGCTTGGCAACAGCGAATTTACCTCGACCTATTTCGGCGTGACTGCGGCCGAATCGGCCTCCAGCGGCAAAACCGTCTATGACCCGGATGGCGGCGCCTATATCGCCCGCGTCAGCCTTGAGGCGCGTTACGAGTTCATGCCCGATACGGCTGTCATGGGCAGGCTGAGCTATGGCCGTCTGCTTGGCGATGCAGGCGATTCCCCTCTGGTCGAGACGCGCAGCCAGCCCTCGGTCAGCATCGGCGTCGCGCGACGGCTGAATTTCCGGTTCTGAGCGGCTCTGGACCATGGTTGGCGTAAGTCTTATATAATTGCCAAGATTTTACAGGACGCGCCACATGAGCATCGAAAACCTCAAGGAAGGCGATCCGCTGATCGCGCCGTCTACGACCGGACACCCGCTATATGACAGCGTGGTCGAGGCATGCAGGACGGTCTATGACCCTGAAATTCCGGTCAATATCTTTGACCTTGGCCTGATCTATACCATCCAGATCAGCGACGACAATGTCGTGCGCATTGTCATGACCCTGACCGCCCCCGGCTGTCCCGTGGCGGGCGAGATGCCCGGCTGGGTCGCCGATGCGATCGAGGCCCTGCCCGGCGTCAAACAGGTCGATGTCGAGATGACCTTCCAGCCGCAATGGGGCATGGACATGATGTCCGAAGAAGCCCGTCTGGAGCTTGGTTTCATTTGACCGCGCGCGAGGACATGCTGGCCGGCCGGCCCTATAATCCGGGGGACGGCGAGTTGGTGGCGATGCGCAAGGCCGCACAGGGGCTGATGCGCGACTATAACGCCACGATCATAGGCGACAAAACCCGTGCCCGGACGCTGACGCAGCTTCTGGGCACCTGGAACGGGGCGGTAATCCGCACGCCCTTCCACGTCGATTACGGAAAACACATCCATTTCGGGCCGGATTGCTTTGTCAATTACGGCTGTTTTTTCATGGATATCTGCGAAATCCGCATCGGCGCCCGCTGCCAGTTCGGGACCGGAGTACAGCTGCTGACCGAGGATCGGCCGCGCGACCGCCAACGCCGTGCGACCGGAATGGAATGGGGCAAGCCCATTACCATCGGCGATGATGTCTGGGTCGGTGGCGGGGCGATCATTCTGCCTGGCATCACCGTTGGCGACGGAGCCATCGTCGGCGCGGGCGCTGTTGTGACCCATGATGTCGCGCCGGGCGCGACGGTGGTCGGCAACCCTGCCCGACCTTTGCCACCCAAAGCCTGAAGAGCTAGCTTTAAAAAAACATCCGATGCTGACCGCGACTGACCAAATGCAGTGCGCCCTGCAACACCGGCATTTCGGCCAGTCGCACCAGCGGCAGACCCATCGCCACCAGCCGCAGCATCCGCAAGGTAATGCCATGGGTGACAATCATCGCCGGGCCGGGCAGATCGCTTAGGAAAGCCCGCACACGCGCCTCTAACCCCGAAAAATGCTCGCCACCCGGCGCGCGATCGTACCAGTCAAGCCCACCGCGCCCGCAGATATCGGGGTGTTCGGCGCAAAGCTTGCTCCAGGTCAGGCCAGTGAATGCGCCAATGTCGATTTCCAGCAATCTGCTGTCACTGATAAATTCCTGATCGCCAAAGACGATCCGTGCAGTTTGCTGCGCGCGCCCGGCGGGGCTGGCATAACGCGCCATGCCGCGCAGCGGGCTGACCAGCCACGCCTGCCGGCGGGCCTGCGCCTCTCCCAGTTTGGTCAGGGGCGAATCAAGATGACCCTGCATCCGCCCCTCAGCGTTCCAGACCGTCTGACCATGACGCATCAGGTAAAGGTCTGGCCAGTCCGGCATCAGACCCATTTCGCCAGGGGCGGCAGGCTCATCAGCACCGCTTCGGGATCGTGGCCGGTCGCTAGACCGAATTTGGTCCCGCGGTCATAAACGAGATTGTATTCCGCATACAGGCCGCGATGGATCAGCTGCGCATCCTTTTCAGCCTCGCCCCAGCTTTGACCCATGCGCTTTTCCGCCAGCGGCAGGAAGGCGGGCAGAAAAGCCTCGCCCACTGCTTTGGTAAAGGCAAAATCAGCCTGCCAGTCGCCGCTGTTCAGATCATCATAAAAGATGCCGCCAACGCCCCGTGCCCGACCGCGATGCGGGACAAAGAAATACTCATCCGCCCATGCCTTGAAACGGTCATAGTAGTCCGCCCCATGGGCCGCACAGGCGGCGCGTAACCTACCATGGAAATGCGCCGTATCCTCAGCATATTCCAGACAGGGATTCAAATCGGCACCGCCGCCGAACCACCACGCCCCGGGTGTCCAGAACATGCGCGTATTCATATGCACCGCGGGCGCATGGGGGTTCTGCATATGCGCCACCAGACTGATGCCCGAGGCCCAGAAGCGGGGATCGTCCTCGATCCCCGGCACACCCCGCGCAGCCATGGCCTGCTGGGCCGGCAACGACAACTCACCATGCACAGCGGACCAGTTGACGCCGACCTTTTCAAAGACGCGACCGCCGCGCATGACCGACATCAGCCCGCCGCCGCCACCCTCGCCACGCCGGGTTTCCCGGGCCTCGAACCGGCCAGGCGAAGAGGTGCCGGGCCCCCGGTCCTCAAGCCCTTCAAAGGCGGCGACGATGCGGTCGCGCAACTCACGGAACCAGACCGCAGCCTGTTGTCGCTGATCCTGCATTTCCATGGGCGCGCCTCCGCATTCGTGAATTGCCCCGCCCCGGCGGCGGGCTTATGCTTTCGCTGCAAACAACTAGAGCGCACGGCCATGACCCGCAACATCCTGCTTGCCCTGATGCCCGTCCTGATGGTAGCGGCCTGCGGCACACCGCAAGAACAGTGCATCAGCCGCAATACCCGCGAGTATCGCACCGTCTCGAATCTGCTGACCGAGGTCGAGGGCAATCTGGCACGCGGTTATGCCTGGCAGGAACGCACGGTGACCCGCACCGAATGGGACGAATGCCGCCATGTCTGGATCGACAAAGATGGCAATCGCCGTCTGGGCTATCGCCCCTGTCTGCGCGATGTTGTGGACACCGAACGTTATCGGGTCCCCATCGACCCCGCATCCGAGACGCGCAAGCGCGACAACCTGTTGCAGCGCAAGCAGGCGCTGATGCCCTCGGCCCGCGCTGCGGTCGATGCCTGCAAAGCCGCTTACCCCGAGGAAAAGAAGTCTTAATAGACCCCCGGCGCCAGCGGATCGCCCAGACTGCGACCACCATCGACACGCAGGATCTGGCCGGTGACAAAGCTGGAGGCCTCGCTCGCCAGAAAGGTCACCGTCGCGGCCAGCTCATCTGCTCCGGCGATCCGGCCCAGAGGCGTGGCGGCAATCATACGGTCGCGCAGACCGGGATCTTCGCGCAGCTTTAGCTGTACGTTGTTCGACATGATGCTGGCAAAGGCGACGCCATTCACGCGAATCCGCTTGGGCGCGAGCGCCGAGGCGAGCGAACGCGTCGCCTGTGCCTGTGCCGCGCTGGCAATCGAATAGGCCAGCATCTGCGGCTGCGGCCAGTCGGCCGCCAGTGAGGTCAGATTGACGATCGCGCCATGCTGCAACACGTCGTCATCTGCGTCCTCGGCCTGCGCCATCATGCGCTTTGCGACCATCTGCGACAGGCGCAGCCCCGAAATCATGTTCTGGCGCAACATGTCGGCCAGCTGCTCTTCGTTCACCGTCAGCGGGTCGCAGCCCTGTACCATGCGATGCGCGTTGACGAGGATATCCACCCGGTCAAATGCGTCGATGGTGGCCGAGACCAGATTGGCAAGCGTCAGCTTTTGGCCCAGGTCCCCGGCAAAGGCGCGAACCGGGCCTTCACCCTCGGCCTGTTCGCCAAGTTCGCTCATCAGCGCGGCCTCGTCGCTGTCGGCGAACATGACATTGGCCCCCACTTCCTCGAAATGGCGGGCGATGGCCAGACCGATGCCCCGCGCAGCGCCGGTGACGATCGCGGTCTTGCCCTGAATGGACACGTTCATCTTTTCCTGCCTTTCGGTTGGGGGCGCTTGCTGCCCGGGCGGCGCGCGCCCGTCGCAGTCAGTATCTTGAACCGGGAATCGCCCCCGAGTTCCGAAACATCAGCAAAGCATTCCCTCAGCACCTGCTCATAGGGCAGATGGCGGTTCGCAACCATCCACAACCGCCCCGCCCCGGTCAAAAGCCCCGCCGCAGCGCGGATGAAGCCAGCGCCAAGCTTGGGATCGGCGGCGCGCCCTTCGTGGAAGGGAGGGTTCATGATCACCCCGTTCACCGGTTCGGGCAGGCGGAAATCCAGCGCATCGGCCCAGTGAAACTGTGCCCGCGGATCACAGACATTGCGACGCGCGCAAGCCAGCGCCGTGGCATCCGCCTCGACCAGATGCAGCACCTCGACGCCGGGATGGGTAAGGATGCCGGCGGCAAGCCAGCCCCAACCCGCGCCAAGATCGACGATGCGGGTCGGCAATTTTTCAGGCAGATGAGCTAAAAGCGCCTGAGAGGCAGGATCGGGACCGTCGGCCGAAAAGACCCCGGGCCGCGTGACCATACCGGGTGCGGCCTCGTGATCGGCCGCCGCCCACCCGTCGGGCAGCCAGCCCGGGGCGGGTAAGATCACGCGAAATATCTTGCCATGCGCACGCGAATGCACCTCATCGACAGGAGCAAGGCCGCGCATCTCTTTCATCACAGCGTCGATACCGTCTGTTTTTTGTCCGTCGATCCACAGCGAGGCACCGGGCGCCAGCCATGAGACCGCCTCGGCAATACGCGCCCGCGCCTCGGCCCGAGCCCGGGGCAGAAAGACGACCGCCCCGTCGAAATCGCCCGAAGCTTCGGTCACGACCTCATACCCCTGCGCCACAAGCGCGCGATGATCCGGGTAAAAACCCTGCACGATCTGCAGGCGATCCGGTTCAAACGGCGCAAGATCCGTCGCAGCCCCGGCGCCAATCAGCAATAAACGTCCCTCAGGTGGCGTGCCACCAAATGCGAGTTCCAGCCTCGATCCAGCCAAATTTCTACTCTTTTTCCATAGTGCATTGCAGCGGATGCTGCTGGCGGCGGGCCAGTTCCATGACCTGCGCCACCTTGGTTTCGGCAATCTCGTGCGAGAATACGCCGACGACGGCCACCCCCTTGCGATGGACCGTCAGCATGATCTCGATCGCCTGAGCATGGCTCATGTTGAAAAGCCGCTCCAGCACATGAACGACGAATTCCATCGGTGTGAAATCGTCGTTCAACAGCAGCACCTTGTACATCGGAGGCCGTTGCGTGCGGGGGCGGGTCTTAACCCCCAGCTCGACCTCTTCGCGGTCCCCGGGTCGATTGGTCATATGCGGATTGGTCACGACGCTTGCAAAAGAATTACGGATGGTTGTGCCACTGAATATAAAGGCTTTGCCTCGGCTTGATAAGCCCCGCCGCCCAAAGGGCTGCACAAAGGTTGAGCGGGGTTCGGCATATTGCGCCATAAGGTCGCAAACTTGCAGTTTCCGAACCCGGCAAGCCATGCTATTATCATTTCATTAACGAAGGGTCTGCATAATGAACGGACCCTCAGAGGCAGAAGAGACCGGGATAGTGAGCAGATTCGCCAGAAACGTCCGCTTGGGACTTATGATCCTATTCGCATGGGCGCTCCCCATGGCGGTAGCCGGAGCCCCATTCGCGGCCTTCGTCATGGATGCAAGGTCCGGGCAAGAGATTTACGCGCAGAACGCTGATACGCGGCTGCACCCGGCTTCGCTGACCAAGATGATGACGCTGTATCTGGCCTTTGCCGCGATTGAACGCGGGCAGGTGCGTCTGGACAGCAAGTTCTTGGTGTCGAGCCACGCCGCTTCGCAACCGCCATCCCGTCTGGGGCTGAAGCCCGGTCAACGTATTGAGTTGCGTTACCTGATCCGCGCCGCGGCAGTGAAATCAGCCAATGACGCAGCCACGGTGATCGGCGAAGGTCTCGCCGGATCGGAAGAGAAATTCGCCCGCCAGATGACCCAGACCGCCCGCGCCCTGGGCATGCGCAATACCAATTTCCGCAATGCCAATGGCCTTACGGCCGAGGGGCATTATTCGACCGCCCGCGACATGACCATTCTTGGCCGGCGGCTGTTCTATGACTTCCCGCAATATTATTCGATCTTCTCGCGCCGTTCGGCGGATGCGGGGATTGCCACCGTTTCAAGCACGAACCGGCGCTTTCTTGACGGTTATGAAGGCGCGGACGGCATCAAAACGGGATATACCCGGGCAGCAGGCTTCAACCTGACCGCTTCGGCAAAACGTGGCTCCAAACGGCTGGTTGCCACCGTTCTGGGCGGCACCTCGACCGCACATCGCAATGCGGTGATGGCGCAATTGCTCGACGCCGGTTTCGGAAAGGCCCCAACCCGTGTGCGTGAGGTCAGGCCCGCGCCGCCAGAGTTCGTCGCCGAGAAAAAGGTGCGCCGCACCGTGCAGGTCGCACGGGTCGAGCCGCGCCAGGCGCAGGCCAGCGCCTCTCTCTCGGTTTCGGACCGTCCGGTCGCACGGGCCTCAACCGTAGCCGTGGTTACTCCGGCAGCCATCTCTGCCGCCGTCTCACGCGCGCAAGCAGCGGCTCCGACCCCAGCGCCCAGCACTGGCAGCACACTTCGCGCTAGCGCACGACCGGCGCGCAAGCCCGGCACCGGAGCGGTGGCAAACGCCGCTGTCGATCCCGAGGTCCTTGCCCGCGCGGCACGTCCCGAAGCGCGACCGGAGGAAGGCGATGCACAGGAACCCATCAGTGAACCGATCGAGGCCAACCGCCCCGTTCGTGCGCCGCGTGACGGTCAATCGGCAAGCCTGATGCCTGCCGAACAGCCTGCGGGCTCTCCTTCTCTGTTCGTACAGACATCTGAGCCGCAACCAGAAAGCATTGCGCTGCTGGAGACCCCGGCCCCCGCTCAGCGATCGGAGACCATTATCCTAGCCTCGCTGGAACCCGAAGAGGATAATGCCCCGCAGGCGACCGAAATCGTATCGCGCAGCGGCAATTCCGAGGGAAAGCGGTGGGGGATCTCGCTTGGCCTGTTCCGCTCGCAGGGTGAGGCCGAGCAGACCTTGCTGCGTACGGCCTTGCAGGAAAACAGCTCGCTTGGCAGCGCGTTGAGCCGCGTCGCCAGTACCAAACGCGGCTTTGAGGCGAATTTTGTTGGCATGACAAAAGACACCGCAGAACTGGCCTGTGGCCGCCTTGCCGCTCGCCAACAAGACTGCCGCATCATCGGCCCGTGATTCGACCGCTTCTCTGCGCCAGTTCTGTTTGAAGCTGGCGCAGAAATCCGGCAGGCTTGATTGACTTGCCCGCAAAAAATCCCGGCTCATCCAAGCTTTCCCAGAAACACCCTCCCGAAGTCAGGGAGTGCATTCGAGTCGATGGAAGCAGGCTGATTGCTTCGCTAAAACCTTTAGGGCTCTCAGCGATGAACCTCGGTCGCAGTCTATAGCGGGCCCGGCCGACGCTCTTCGGAAAGCATGACGTTCGCCTCGACCTGCCCCACTCCGGGCAGGGTCATGATGCGGCGACGCAGGATCCGTTCAAAATCCGCAATGTCGCGGGCGCGGATACGTAGCCGGTAATCGAACTGACCCAGAACATGCTGCACGACCTGCACCTCGGGGATCGCCATCACCGCACGTTCAAAGTCCTCAAGGCTCACGCGGCCTTTGACCGCCAACCGGATACCCAAAAAAACAGTCACCCCAAAACCCAACGCAGCCTCATTCACGACGATGCGACGGCCAGCAATCACCCCTGTCTCGGTCAGGCGGCGAATGCGGCGCCAGGTCGCCGGTTGGGTTAAACCAAGCATCCGGCCAATCTCTGCCGCGCCCCGCGTTGCGTCCTCGGCCAAAAGCCGCAGGATGGCGAGATCAGTCACATCAGGCTGGACGCTCACAACGGCAACTCCTGCACGTCCTTGATGGTCGAAACGAGCATCAGCGCGTCACTATCCGCCACATGCGGCAAAGTCAGGATGCTTTCCCGATAAAGCTGCTGCCAATGCGCCATATCGCGCGCAATGACCGACAGCCGCAGATCCACCGAGCCCAGAAAGGTCTGAATCTCGGTCACTTCAGGCACTTGCCGGGCGGCAGCGATGAATTCGTCGAAAGCGCGCGGATGGGTCTTATCAAGGGTAAAGCGCAGACTGACCTGCACCTCGTACCCAAGCTTACGCCAGTCTATCTTTGCCTCAACAGCCCTGATCACGCCATTTTCACGCATCCGCTCCAGCCGCCGCCACAGGCTGACCGGCGTCACGCCTGCCCGCTCGGCAAGTTCCGCATTCGCCATCCCGGGATCGGCCAAAAGCTGGCGCAAAATACGGCGATCAGTGGCATCAGGCATGATTATTTCACCTTTGGCACAAGTATCGCATGGTTTTCTCTGTATAGCCAGAGAAACCGCAAAGATTGCACGGAACCAAATCCTGATCGCTGCTAGAACACCGGCATCAATAGCCAGGAGATTCCGATGCGTGTCTATTACGATCGCGACTGCGACGTGAACCTGATCAAGGACAAAAAAATCGCCATGCTGGGTTACGGCAGCCAGGGCCACGCCCATGCGCTGAACCTGCGTGATTCGGGCGCGAAAAACGTTGTTGTCGCGCTGCGCGAAGGCTCGGCCTCGGCCAAGAAAGCCGAAGCCGAAGGACTGAAGGTCATGGGCATCGCCGAGGCCGCTGCCTGGGCCGACCTGATCATGTTCACCATGCCCGATGAGCTTCAGGCCGAAACCTATCGCAAATATGTCCATGACAACCTGCGCGAAGGTGCAGCCATCGCCTTTGCTCACGGCCTGAACGTGCATTTCGGGCTGATCGAGCCCAAGAAAGGCGTCGATGTCATCATGATGGCGCCGAAAGGCCCGGGTCACACCGTGCGCGGCGAATACGTCAAAGGCGGCGGCGTGCCCTGCCTTGTTGCCGTACACCAGGACGCGACCGGCAAGGCCATGGATCTGGCGCTGAGCTATTGCTCGGCCATCGGCGGCGGCCGCTCAGGCATCATCGAGACGAACTTCCGTCAGGAATGCGAGACCGACCTGTTCGGCGAACAGGCCGTTCTGTGCGGCGGCCTTGTCGAGCTGATCCGGATGGGCTTTGAGACCCTGGTCGAAGCTGGCTATGAACCCGAAATGGCCTATTTCGAGTGCCTGCACGAGGTAAAGCTGATCGTGGATCTGATCTACGAAGGCGGCATCGCGAACATGAACTACTCGATCTCGAACACCGCCGAATATGGCGAGTATGTCAGCGGCCCGCGCATCCTGCCCTATGAGGAAACCAAGCGCCGCATGAAAGAGGTCCTGACCGACATCCAGACTGGCAAATTCGTGCGCGACTTCATGCAGGAAAATGCTGTCGGCCAGCCCTTCTTCAAGGCGACCCGCCGCATCAACGACGAGCACCAGATCGAGAAGGTTGGTGAAAAGCTGCGCGCCATGATGCCCTGGATCTCGAAGGGCAAGATGGTCGACAAAGAGCGCAACTGACACGCCACAGGAAAGCCCCGCAAAAGCGGGGCTTTTTTTGTTTCAATGGTGCGAAGGATCAGGCGATCTTCTGGGCCGCTTCCAGCCGCTCAACCGCGCGGCGTTCGCCGGTGGTGTAGATACCCGCTTTCAGCAGGCGGACCAACTGGGTGATAAGGACCGGATCTGTGCTTTGCAGCGCGCTGATCTGGCTGTCCGAAAGCAGCGCCACATACTCAAGCGCCACATCGTCACTGTCGGTGAAATGGGCTTTCTCCAGGCGATCAAAGATCGCACGAAGGCGGCGCGTATTGGTACCAAGGCTCACGCAATATTTCGCAAGCCCCTTTTCATCCATATTAACCGTCATCCCCCAGCCGCCAGTGCGGAAGCGATTGACGACGAATTCCCCGTCCTGTTTGACGTATTCAAGAAAGCCATGCGCGACCTTGAAACCGACTTTCGAGCTGGACCAGTCCATGCGCAGATCAAGGAAGCTCACAGGATCAAAGGTATAAGCCTGGTTGGTTCTGTTCAGGCCAGCGGGCCAGCCGCGGGCGGGCGAACCGTAGCTGTGCACCTCAAGCCCGCGGACTGCGCCCGCGCCTCTGGCAAGCGTCACCCCCGCCAGAGCATTTGAGGTCACAAGGTTGCCCTGACTGTGACAGTAGATCGGCGTCCCAAGCATTCCGCCCGGAGTTCCGACCAGCAGCGCAAACAGCGATTGCGCCGCGGCATTTGAACTGAGCAGTTCGTAAATCAGATCCTCTTTCGTGGCGGTCGGGCGGGTCTTGCGCATAGACTGCCAGACGCTATCAAAGAATTTGATCCAGTCTGTATTGTGACTGACGTTGCTGGTTTGCAGACCGGTCATCTGCGCCTTGTCCGTGACACACTGGTAAAGGTCGCGCCAGAAACCGTCTTTCTTGTTGTAAACACCGATTACCGGACAGCCGAGCATCAACGACAACGCTTCGGCGCTGGCCTTGTGGTCCATCCCCGTATTCAGCATTCCGTTAACGAAAATGACCGATTTTGCGGGGTTAAACCAGGATTTCCCCCGCACCTCGGGCGAGACAAAGCGTGTCACTGCTCCGTCAGCATTGGGGACGACACCCTGGGCAATGGTTGGAAACAGCATCAATCACTCCTGCA
Organism: Paracoccus kondratievae; assembly: GCF_009301415.1. Classification (GTDB taxonomy): domain Bacteria; phylum Pseudomonadota; class Alphaproteobacteria; order Rhodobacterales; family Rhodobacteraceae; genus Paracoccus; species Paracoccus kondratievae. The sequence continues at coordinate 239,320 of NZ_CP045073.1, forward strand.
CTAAATCGTCTGTGGCATCTGACACGGCATGGCGTTGTTTGTGAAGACTTATTCTTCCACTACCTCAAGCACGCCGGGGATGACGCGCAGCGCCTGACGTGCGGGGGTGGTCAGGGGCGCATCCTCGGTGATTTCGATATCGACAAGATCTGCGCCGTCTTTTAGCCGCAGCGTGATCGGGCCACGGGCGCGGGGCGGCGCGTTGACCTCGGCCTGGATGCGGGCCAGTGCTTCAGCGATACCGGGAACCGCCTCGATCCCCGCAATCTCGACCGCCAGGCGGTTGGCACCGGCATCCGCGACAGCCTGCTCCAGCGGCATGACCGAGCGGGCAAGCAGCTTGACCTGATCCCCCGAAGGCTCGACCTGCACTTGCAGGACGACGTTCTCGCCCGGCTCCAGATGCTGGCGATGGGCATCAAGTGTGTCGGAAAAGACCGTGATCTCATAAAGGCCGGTAGGATCAGACAGGCCGACAAAGGCAAAACGGGTACCGCGCGCCGACTTTTTTTCCTGCCGATGGGCCACAGTCCCCGCAAGCTGGGCAACCAGCGCACCATCCTGCGCAGCCTGCGTGACCTCTGCCAGTGTCTGCACCCCTTTGCGGCGCAGGGCTGGCAGGTAGTCATCCAGCGGATGGCCCGACAGGTAGAAACCCACGGCCGCATGTTCCTCGGCCAGCTTTTCGGCAGGCATCCATACAGATGCGGCAACGGGACGAGGAGGCGGCAGATCCTCTCCGCCACCGAAAAGCGACGACTGGCTTGAACATGCCGCCTCCTGCACCGCAGAGGACCAGGCGACGAGACCATCGAGCGACTTCAGAACCCGCGCCCGGTTCGGGTCAAGCGCATCAAAGGCCCCTGCCCGGGCCAGCATCTCAAGCGGGCGTTTGCCGACGCGGCGCATGTCCACGCGGCGGGCAAAATCGTGCATATCGGCAAAGGGCCGGTCGCCGCGCGCCTGCACGATCAGGTTCATCGCCTCGACCCCGACACCTTTCAACGCGCCAAGCGCATAAACGATCTTGCCATCCTGCACACTGAAGGTCGCGGCCGAGCGGTTCACGCAGGGCGGGACCGTCTCGATCCCCATGCGGTCGGCTTCGCGCTTGTAAACGGCCAGCTTGTCGGTCAGGTGGATATCGCAGTTCATCACCGCGGCCATGAATTCAACCGGGTGATTGGCCTTGAGCCACGCGGTCTGATAGCTGACTACGGCATAGGCGGCAGCGTGCGATTTATTAAAGCCGTAATTCGCGAATTTCTCAAGAAGATCAAAGACCTCTCCGGCCTTCTTCGCGTCGATTCCCTGTGCTTTGCAGCCCTCGACGAACTTGGGCCGTTCCTTCGCCATTTCTTCGGCGATCTTCTTGCCCATGGCACGGCGCAAGAGGTCGGCGCCGCCAAGGCTATAGCCCGCCATGACCTGCGCAATCTGCATCACCTGTTCCTGATAGACGATGATGCCCTGCGTCTCGGCAAGGATGTGGTCGATCGAGGGATGGATCGATTCAAGCGGCCTCAGCCCGTTCTTGACCTCGCAATAGGTAGGGATGTTTTCCATCGGGCCGGGGCGATAGAGCGCAACCAGAGCGACGATATCCTCGATGCAGGTTGGCTTCATGCGCCGCAGCGCATCCATCATGCCCGAGCTTTCGACCTGGAACACCGCCACCGTCCGGGCCGAGGCAAACAGATCATAGGTCGCCTTATCGTCCAGCGGGATGGCGTTGATGCGATTCTCGGCCCCCGTTGCGGGCTGGTAAAGTTCGCGCCCATCGGCGGCGACATGCAGGGGACGCCCGCCGGTGTTGATCAGGTCCACCGCGTTCTGGATCACGGTCAGGGTCTTGAGGCCAAGGAAGTCGAATTTGACCAGACCCGCCTGTTCGACCCATTTCATGTTGAACTGTGTTGCCGGCATGTCCGAAGCCGGGTCGCGGTAAAGCGGCACCAGCTGATGCAGCGGTCGGTCCCCGATCACCACGCCAGCAGCATGGGTCGATGCGTTCCGAAGCAGCCCCTCGATCTTTGAGGCGTAATCAAGCAGGCGGTTGACGACCTCTTCCTTGGCGGCCTCACGCAGACGCGGTTCATCCGCCAAGGCCTTGGTGACGCTGACGGGTTTGACGCCTTCGACCGGGATCATCTTGGACAGGCGATCCACCTGACCAAAGGGCAGTTGCAGCACCCGCCCGACGTCGCGCACCGCCGCCTTTGACAGCAGCGCACCAAAGGTAATGATCTGGCCGACCTTGTCGCGGCCATATTTCTCCTGAACGTATTGAATCACCTCTTCGCGGCGATCCATGCAGAAGTCGATGTCAAAGTCAGGCATCGACACCCGCTCGGGGTTCAGAAACCGCTCAAAGAGCAGGCTGTAACGCATTGGATCAAGGTCGGTAATCGTCAGCGCATAGGCCACGAGAGAGCCAGCCCCCGACCCCCGGCCCGGCCCGACCGGGATACCATGTTCCTTGGCCCATTTGATGAAATCGGCAACGATCAGAAAATAGCCAGGGAACCCCATCTGCTCGATGATGCCCAGCTCGAACCGCAGCCGCTCTTCATATTCCTCGACCGAGGCGGAATGCGGGATAACCGCCAACCGGGCGCGCAGCCCCTCCCACGCCTGACGACGCAGTTCTTCGACCTCATCATCAGCGAATTTCGGCAGGATCGGCTTGCGCTTGCTGACCGCATAGGCGCAGCGGCGGGCGATCTCGACGGTATTGTCGATCGCTTCGGGCAGGTCGGCAAACAGCGTCGCCATCTCGGCCGCGGTCTTGAAGTAATGTTGCGGGGTCAGCCGGCGGCGCGGCGCGGTCTGATCGACATAGGCACGCTCGGAAATGCAGATCAGCGCATCGTGGGCGGCATAAAGATCGGGCTTGGGGAAATAGACATCATTCGTCGCCACCAGCGGCAGATCCAGCGCATAGGCGATGTCAACCATACCACCTTCCGAGCCCACCTCTTCGGGAACGGGCTGGCCTTCGGCGTCATGATGGCGCTGCAGCTCGACATAAAGCCGGGTCGGGAATGCGGCGGCAAGCCGCTGGGCCAACCCACGGGCCTCTGCCTCGCGCCCTTGCAGCACCAGCTGCCCCAGGGGCCCGCCCGCCCCACCGGTCAGGCAGATCAGCCCCTCGGCCCGGGTTTCCAGCTCATCAACAGTGACATGGGGCAGCGAATTGTCGTCCCGCAGATAAAGGCAGGTCGAAAGATCCATCAGGTTCAGCCAGCCTGCCTCATTCTGCGCCAATAGCACAATCGGGCCGGTCATCTCTGCCTGCAGCGTCACCTGGCAACCGATGATCGGCTGCACGCCCGCGTCCTGCGCCTTGACCGAAAACTCCAGCGCCGCAAAAAGCGCGTTCGTATCGGTCAGCGCCACAGCAGGCATACCGTTCTGTGCCGCCAGATCGGCAAGTTTTTTGACCGGCACCGCGCCTTCCAGCAGCGAGTGTTCGGAATGCGTGCGAAGGTGAATGAATCGGGGCGAATTTTCCGGCATGGCGCCAATCTAAGGGTGATCTGCCCAACTGTGCAATTGCCCGGCGGCGGAAAACCGCTAATCTGGCGGAAAAGGTCAGCGAGGCGCGCGACAGTGACGAATGTTTTCCAAGCAGAGGGCTTGGGCAAGACCTATCCCGGCGTGCGCGCCAATGATGATGTCTCTTTCACCGTCTCGGCGGGCGAGATTCACGCCCTGCTGGGCGAGAATGGCGCTGGCAAATCAACGCTGGTCAAAATGATCTACGGGCTGGTGCGGCCAGATGAGGGGCGGATGCTCCTGCTGGACGCACCCTATGCGCCGCATGACCCAAAGGCTGCACGTGCCGCCGGGGTTGCCATGGTGTTTCAGCATTTTTCGCTGTTCGAGGCGCTGACGGTTGCCGAGAATATCGCGCTGGGGATGGAAAACCCGCCGCCACGCGCTGAACTGTCGCGCCGGATCGCCGAGCTGTCGCAGGGTTATGGCCTGCCGCTGAATCCGGCCCGTCGCATCGCCGCCCTGTCGGCGGGCGAGCGTCAGCGGGTCGAGATCCTGCGCTGCCTTTTGCAGAACCCGCGCCTGCTGATCATGGACGAGCCGACCTCGGTCCTGACCCCGCAAGAGGCCGAGATCCTGTTTGCCACCCTGCGCCAACTGGCCGAAGCAGGCACGGCGATCCTGTATATCAGCCACAAGCTGGAAGAGATCCGCAGCCATTGCGACCGCGCCACCATTCTGCGTCAGGGCAAGGTGATGGGCACGGTTAACCCCCGCGCCCACTCTGCCCGCGAACTGGCCGCGATGATGGTCGGTGCAGAAATGCGGGTGGTGGATAGGTCGGGCCGCAAGCCAGGTGCGCCAGTGCTTGAGGTACGCAACCTTTCCCTGCCCTCGGGTGATGGCATGGCGCTAAAGGATGTCGCCCTGACCCTGCGCAGCGGCGAAATCCTTGGCATCGGCGGCGTCGCCGGCAACGGGCAGGAAGAACTGCTCTCGGCCCTTTCGGGTGAGGCACCGACCGCGCCGGGCACCGTCACTCTTGAGGGCAAGGATCTGTCCCGGGCGGGTCCTGAACTGCGGCGGCGCGCGGGTCTTTTGGCCGTGCCCGAGGACCGTCTGGGTCATACCGCCGTACCTGAATTCAGTCTGACCGAAAACACGCTGCTGACCGGAACCTCGCGTCAGGGCCTTGCGCGCCATGGTCTGATCGACCGCAAGGCCGCGACGGATTTCGCCCGGCAGGTGATCCAAAGCTTTGACGTGCGCACCCCCGGCCCTGCCACAGCGGCAGGGGCTTTGTCCGGCGGAAATCTGCAAAAATTCGTCATCGGGCGCGAGGTGCTGGGCCACCCGCGCGTGCTGGTGGTGAACCAGCCGACATGGGGCGTGGATGCCGGGGCCGCGGCCTCGATCCGGCAGGCTCTGCTGGATCTTGCCGCCGAAGGCGCGGGGGTGATCGTCATCAGCCAGGACCTGGATGAATTGCTGGAGCTCTCTGACCGTTTCTGCGCCCTGAATCAGGGACGGCTTTCAAACCCGCATCCGACCGACGGGCTGACGATCGACGAAATCGGGCTGATGCTTGGCGGCGCGCACGGCATGGAGGTCGCACATGTTCAGGCTTGAGCCCCGCGCCTCGGCCCCGCTGCTTTGGCAGGTGGTGACACCGCTTCTTGCGGTGCTGGCGACGATCATTGTCGGAGGCGCGTTGTTTGCCGCCATGGGCTTTGACCCGGTGGCCTCGATCCGCACCATCTTTTGGGACCCGCTGTTCGGCCCCGCCGCGGGCTATTCACGCCCGCAACTGCTGGTCAAGGCTGGGCCGCTGATCCTGATCGCCTCGGGTCTGGCGCTGGGGTTCCGCGCCGGGATCTGGAATATCGGCGCCGAGGGCCAGTATATCATCGGCGCGATCAGCGGCGCGGCCGTCGCGCTGGCTGCCTATCCGCTAGAGGCCCATTGGATCTTTCCCGCCATGATCCTCGCAGGTGCGGCGGGGGGCTGGGCCTGGGGTATGATCCCGGCCATGCTGCGCAACTGGTTCGGCGCATCAGAGATCCTCGTTTCGCTGATGCTCGTCTATGTCGCGCAGCGTATCGCGGCATGGATGGCCTTTGGCCCGATGAAAAACCCCGAAGGCTTTAACTTTCCCGGCTCGCGCAACCTTCAGCAATACGAATCCGCCTCGAACCCAGAGCTGATCGCCAATTCCGGCCTGCACTGGGGCGGCGTAGCTGCCGTGCTGGCTCTGGCGGCGACCTGGTTCATCATGTCGCGCCACATCCTGGGCTTTCACATCCGCACTGCTGGTGCAGCTCCGCGCGCTGCGCGCTTTGCCGGTGTCAGGCCGGAACGACTGGTGGCGCTGTGCCTTGGCGTCTCGGGCGCGCTTGCCGGGCTTGCCGGGCTGTTCGAGGTCGCAGGCCCGGGCGGACAGATCACCGAAAGCTTTGGTTCAGGCTACGGGTTCACCGCGATCATCGTCGCCTTTCTTGGCCGGCTGCATCCCTTGGGAATCCTGTTGGCAGGGCTGTTGCTGGCCCTGACCTATATCGGCGGAGAGCTGGCGCAGATGATGCTGAACCTGCCCGCCGCCACGGTACAGGTGTTTCAGGGGATGCTGCTCTTTTTCCTGCTGGGGTTTGACATCCTGACCCGCTACCGCATCCGGAGGCGCGCATGATGATCGACCCGCTTTCCGTTTTTATCCTGCTGCTTGGCGCGGCAACCCCCATCCTTTTCGCCGCGCTTGGCGAATTGGTGGTCGAGCGTGCGGGCGTGCTGAACCTTGGCGTCGAGGGCATGATGATCACTGGCGCGTTGGCAGGCTTTGCCGCCGCCCATGCCAGCGATAGCCCGGCGCTTGGTTTTGTTGCCGCCGCCATTGCTGGCATGGCAGTCTCGATGACATTCGCGGCGCTGACACAGTTCCTGCTTTCCAATCAGGTGGCGACCGGGCTGGCGCTGACACTTTTCGGACTGGGCCTGACAGCACTGTTCGGCAAACCCTATGAGGGCGTGAAGGCCCCGGCAATCATGCCCGGTCCCCTTGGGCTGAACTGGATGATCTGGCTTGGCATGGCGCTGGTGCCGCTGATCTGGTGGTTTCTTACCCGAACCCGACCCGGCCTGATCCTGCGTGCGGTTGGCGAAAACCACGACGCAGCCCATGCCCTGGGCTATCCGGTGCGGCTGGTGCGCATCCTCGCCATCGGCTTTGGCGGCGCGCTTGCCGGGATGGGCGGGGCCTATATCTCGATCGCTACGGTTTTGCAGTGGACCGAGGGCATGACCGCCGGTGCGGGCTGGATCGCGCTTGCCATCGTGGTCTTTGCGCAGTGGAACCCCTGGGGGGTGCTTGCCGGCGCATGGCTCTTTGGCGGCGTGACGGTGCTGCAACTGCGCCTGCAGGCGGCGGGTGTCGCGGTGCCGGTGCAACTGCTGTCGATGGCGCCTTATCTCGCCACGATCATCGTGCTGGTGCTGATCTCGGCCCGGCAGAAGTTCGGCCGCTCGGGCGCGGGGGCTGCCCCCGCAAGCCTGGGCCGGCCCTTCTACGCCCTGAAATAAAGACCAACCCGCAAGGAGCATGACATGAAACGCAGAACCCTTCTTGGCAGCGCCGCGGCGCTGATGGCCAGTTCGGCCCTGCCCGCCTTCGCGCAGGAGGAAAAGCTGAAGGTAGGCTTCATCTATGTCGGCCCGGTGGGCGACGGGGGCTGGACCTATCAGCACGATCTGGCCCGGCAGGCGATCGAAAAGGAATATGGCGACCGGATCGAGACCACCTACATCGAATCGGTGCCCGAAGGGGCAGATGCCGAACGCGCCCTGACCCAGCTTGCGCTGGCCGGCAACAAGCTGATCTTTGCCACCAGCTTTGGCTTTATGGACGCGGTGATCAACGTCGCCAAGAAATTCCCGGACGTGAAGTTCGAGCACGCCACCGGCTACAAGCGTGCCGAGAACGTGGCCACCTATGACGCCCGCTTCTACGAAGGGCGTGCGGTACTTGGCACCATTGCCGGGCGCATGACCAAGTCGAACAAGATCGGCTATATCGGCTCTTTCCCGATCCCCGAGGTCATTCAGGGCATCAACTCGGCCTATATCCACGCCAAGAAGGTCAACCCCGATGTCGAGATGAAGGTGGTCTGGGCCTACACTTGGTTCGACCCCGCGAAAGAGGCCGACGCAGCCGCAGCCCTGATTGCCGAGGGCGTGGACGTCTTTATGCAGCACACCGATTCGACTGCGCCGCTTGCCAAGGCGCAAGAGGCGGGAGCATTCGGATTTGGTCAGGCGTCGGACATGACGAATTTCGCGCCCAAGCCTCGCGTCGCCTCGATCATCGACAACTGGTCGCCCTATTACATCAAGCGCGTCGGAGAGGCTTTGGACGGGACCTGGAAATCGCACGGCGTCTGGCTGGGCATCGGTGATGGCGAAGTGGTGATCGGCGACATTACCGAAGCGGTCCCGCCCGAGGTGAAGGAAGAGGCGCTGGCCCTGCGCGACAAGATCGCCTCAGGCGAGTACCACCCCTTCACCGGCCCGCTGAACAAGCAGGATGGCTCTGCTTGGTTGGCCGAAGGTCAGACCGCAAGTGATGAAGAACTGGCAAGCCTCAATTTCTACGTCGAGGGCATCACCGCCCCGATGCCCAAGTAAGGACAGAAGCCAAGGGCCGGATCAAAGCCCCGGCCCTTTTTCTTTGACGGCACCCAAAGGCCGCACAGCCTTCTGCCCGGATATGAAAAGGGCGGCGCTTCCGTACTGGAAGCACCGCCCCGAAAATCTCTCAAGGCTGGATCAGACCGCGCCCTGGATGAACTTCACCGCGTCGCCAAAGGTCTGGATGGTTTCGGCGGCATCATCCGGGATCTCGATCCCGAACTCTTCTTCGAACGCCATGACCAGTTCGACGGTATCCAGCGAATCGGCGCCGAGATCGTCGATGAACGAGGCGGTTTCCGTCACCTTGTCCTCATCGACACCCAGGTGCTCGACGACAATTTTCTTCACGCGATCAGCGATATCGCTCATATCTCTTCCTCGTTTTCGCGGGCAGTCCGCCCAGATGTTCCAGCGATTGCCGGTCATAGCCCAGGGCGGTTCCCCTGCAGGCTTGCTTGCGGGATATAGCACGCGAACGTGATCTTGCAACCCGCATAAACCACCTTCAGATCATCGCCATGCCGCCGTTGACATGCAGCGTGGCGCCCGTGACATAGCCTGCCCCGGGGCTGGCCAGATATAGCACAGCGGCGGCGATTTCCTGGGCAGAGCCCATGCGACCGGCAGGAATCTGCCCAAGGATCCGGCCCTTTTGCTCATCGTTCAGCTTGTCGGTCATCGCGGTCTCGATAAAGCCCGGCGCAACACAGTTCACCGTGATCCCGCGCGAGGCGACTTCATAGGCAAGGCTCTTTGACATGCCGACAAGCCCCGCCTTGGCAGCAGCGTAATTGCCCTGCCCGGGATTACCAGTACTCCCCACGACCGAGCCGATACTCACGATCCGGCCCCAGCGCGCCTTCATCATGCCGCGCAGCACAGCCCGGCAGAGCCGGAAACTCGACGTCAGATTGACCTCAAGCACCTGCGCCCATTCCTCGTCGGACATGCGCATGAAAAGGTTGTCGCGGGTGATGCCGGCATTGTTGACCAGAATATCGACCGATCCCATGGCCTCGGCTGCCGCCCTGGGCAGGGCCTCAACCGCGGCAGCGTCAGCAAGGTTGGCGGTGACGACATGTGTCCGCTCACCCAGCTTTTCAGCCAGCTCCCGCAACGGCGCCTCGCGGGTGCCCGACAGCGCCACCGTCGCCCCGGCAGCATGCAGCGCCTCGGCAACAGCACTGCCAATTCCGCCCGACGCGCCGGTCACAAGGGCGTTCTTGCCCGTCAGATCAAACATCCCAAAGCCTCTTCTTCCGTGTTCAAATATCCCGGGGGAACGCCTGACCGGCCCCATCAAGGGGCCGGTCAGGCGGGGGGCAGAGCCCCCGCTCTTATTCCTTCAGCGCAGCGATATCCGCAGGCGTCCCGACATTGCGGGTCACCGCTTCCTTCGAGATACGCTTGATCATCCCAGACAGCGCCTTACCAGCGCCAATCTCCCAAAACTCGGTCACACCAGCCCCGGCAAGGAATTCAATCGACTCACGCCAGCGCACCGCGCCGGTCACCTGCTCGACCAGCAGTCGCCGGATCGCGCCCGGCTCGGTCACCGGCTCGGCACGGACATTGGCGACCAGGGGCACAGCCGGGGCGGCAATCTCGACCGCCGCCAACGCCTCGGCCATCGCCGCCGCAGCCGGCTGCATCAAGGCCGAGTGGAAAGGCGCAGAAACAGGCAGCATCAGCGCGCGCTTGGCACCCCGCTCTTTCGCCAAGGCCGCCGCACGCTCGACCGCCTCTTTATGGCCCGAGATCACCACCTGCGCGGGATCATTATCATTGGCCGCCTGACAAACCTCGCCCTCGGCCGCGTCGCGCGCGATCTGGTCCACAGCGGCAAAATCAAGCCCAAGGATCGCTGCCATTGCGCCTTGACCGACCGGCACGGCCTCTTGCATCGCCTGACCACGCAGGCGCAACAGACGCGCCGTATCGGCAAGGCTCAGCGCGCCTGCCGCGCACAGCGCCGAATATTCGCCCAAGGAATGTCCTGCGACGAAATCCGCGTCCGAAATGCCAAAGCCCTCGGCCTCAAGCGCGCGAAAGGCCGCGATCGAGGTTGCCATCAACGCCGGCTGGGCGTTCCGCGTCAGGGTCAGCGTCTCGATATCGCCATTCCAGATCAGGTCCGAGAGGCTTTCGCCCAATGCCTCATCCACCTCGGCAAAGACCTCGCTCGCTGCCGGATAGGCCTCGGCCAGTTCGCGCCCCATGCCAATGACCTGTGCACCCTGCCCCGGAAATACGAATGCCCGCATTGCGGTTTTCCTTCTGTCTTATGTCTTTCCAACAGCCTTAACTTGCGCGGGGTTGCCTCGCAACTGCGCCGCTTAGCGCGGAATCACAATCTCGGCTCGCAGGCCGCCCAGCCGCTCGCCCTGCCCCAACCGCAACTGCCCGCCATGGGCTCGGGCAATATCGGCGGCTATCGACAGACCCAACCCTACGCCCTGACCACGATTCTGGTTGCGGGCTGGGTCAAGGCGCGTAAAGGGGCGCAGCGCCTCTTCCCGCCGTTCAGGAGGGATGCCGGGTCCGTCATCCTCGATCGAGATGCGGAAATAGCTGGGCCCCAAAGCTGCCTCGACCTCGGCGCGGTCACCATAACGCACGGCATTGCCGATCAGGTTCTCGACCGCTCGGCGCAGACTGTCGCGACGAAAGGTCGCCCGCCCGGACTGATCGCCAGCCGCCGAGTGCAGGACGACATCCTGCCCACCGCGCTGTGCGTCAGCGACGATGCCACGAACAAAGTCCAGTGCCGGTACCGGCTCGGGCGGCGCGTCTTGCGCCGCGTCGCGCGCGTGATCCAGAAAGGCGTCAACCATGGTGCCCATAGCCGCGACATCGCTTTCCAGCGCCGCGATCTCGTCCGGCTCGGGCGGGTAATCAGGGCTCAGCATCGACAGTCCCAGCCGCAACCGGGTCAGCGGAGTTCTCAGGTCGTGGCTCACGCCCGAGAGCATCTGTTTGCGCTGCTCATTCTGACGTTCTATCCGGGCGCGCATCTCAAGAAATGCGGTGCCCGCGCTGCGAATTTCGGTAGCGCCTGCAGGCCGATAGGGGATGATGCGTCCCTTGCCATATTCCTCGGCCGCGCGGGCCAGCCGACGGATCGGGCGCAGCTGATTGCGCAGAAACACCGTCGCAATCGCGGTCATCAGCAGCGAGGTGCCGGTCATCAGCACCAGCAGCTGATGCGGGTTCGAGGCACTGACCCGCAATCGCGGGAAAGCCAGCTGATAATAGCCCCAACGACCCTGCAGGGTAACGCGCACCTCGCGCCGGTGGCTCAGATCGACGCTGCGCACAGCGGGCACCCGCTCATGCAGCTCGGCGATCACCACCCGACCCGAAAGGTCATAAAGCGCCCGCCACTCGGTCCCCGGCTCTGCCGGCAGAACGAGCTCCAGCCCCAGAGGTGCCGCGATCTCGCGCCCCGCCACACGCGCCGCCGCCTCATCGGGCGCGGCCTCGATGCGCGATGCGACCAGCGCCACCTCATGCGCCATGCCAGAGGTCATCTGCCGCGTCACATCTTCGAAATGGCGCTGCAGGAACATGACGGTGACCACAACCGTCACCACTACGACCGGCAGGAACAGGATCAGCGCCGCCCGCCCGTAAAGACCGCGCGGCATCGTCCGCTTCAGCCAGTCGAAATTCATCGCCTCCTGCCTTCCCGCACCCTTGGAATCCGGGTGCTGTGGCGGCTAGATTACCTCCATGACCAGCGTCGAGAAAGCCCTGCGGGTAATAACCGCCAACAATCCCTCGCCCCTGACCGGACCGGGCACCAACACCTTTCTGCTGGGGCATGAGCGAATCGCCGTGATCGACCCCGGCCCCGATCTGCCCGAACATCGCGAGGCAATTCTGGCCGCTGCTGGCGCCGGCCGTATCAGCCATATCCTCGTCACCCATGCCCATCTTGATCATTCCGAAGGGGCCCGTGCGTTGGCACAGACCACAGGCGCCCCGATTCTGGGCTTTGGCCCTGCCGAATCCGGTCGTTCGGCAGTAATGGAGCGGCTGGCACGCGAAGGCGCAATCGACGGAGGCGAAGGGCTGGACCGCGATTTCGCCCCCGATATCCCGCTGGCCGACGGCGCAGTGATCGAGACCGATGAATGGCGCCTTACCGCAATCCACACCCCGGGCCATTTCGCCGGCCATCTGGCCTTTCGTCATGACGAAACCATCTTTTGCGGCGATGTGGTAATGGGCTGGTCCTCGACCATCATTTCCCCTCCGGACGGGGATCTGGCGGACTACTTCCGCACGCTCGCACGCCTTGCTTCGGCCGGTGCTTCGCAATTGCTGCCCGCGCATGGCGAGGCAATCCACGATCCTGCCGCCCGGCTGGCCGAGCTTGCCGCCCATCGGCGTGAGCGCACGGCACAAATCCTTGCGGCCCTGAGCCGCTCCCCCGCCACGGCCGAAAATCTCGCGCAGCAGATTTATGAGATTCCCCCGGCCCTGCTGCCCGCCGCGACACGCAACGTGCTGGCGCATCTGATTGCGCTGCACGAACTGGGTGCGGTCTCAACCCCGGGGCTGATCGCTTCGGACGCAATATTTTCAGCACGTTAATCCAATTTCCGTCCGAGCCGCAAAGAATTTCTCGCGCAGTTAAAAAAATGCGCAAACCCTCTGGACGACCTCAAAAAGCAAGGCTATACACCGCCCCGTGTTCCGGCGTAGCTCAGCGGTAGAGCAGTTGACTGTTAATCAATTGGTCGTAGGTTCGATCCCTACCGCCGGAGCCATTTTCCCTTAAGCTGCTGAAGCCTTGATCAAACTGCCCCCTCGGGCGGGTTTGATATACAGGCATGATGCACGTAAGTCTTTGATGCGCATCGCGAACGGCTCTTAAACGGAGACGTTCTTGACCCTTGCCGCCCACCTCGTTCGACGCGCTGCAACCTATTGTTGGCGGCGCAGACTGCCTGCGGCGCTTGGTGCAAAAGTTCTGCTGATAAGCCTTCGCACAAGTGACCCTGCCCGCGCCCGTAGGCTTGGCCCTCTGGTGACAGCCGAGAGCAACCGCGCCTTCGATGATTTCGCCGCCGGAAAGGCGGATTACGAGGCCGTTTGGCCCATCTACAGATGGTCATCCGCCGTGAGGGCATGGATTTGCCCGCAGAAATGGCCCCAAAGCCTGCGATAGCCCGTGCTGAGTCTATCCCCGCCCCACGTAAGGCCGATCCTTACGGCCCCTCAATTAAGGCCCTTGTCAGGCGCTTGATGGATCAAAAACAGGCGCAAGGCATGTCAGAAGCACAAATAGGCCAAATGACCAAGGTTTATGTCCTATTCAGTGAGATTACGGGCATTCGAGACATTCGGCAGATAAAACAAGCCCCTATCGCGCAGTTCGTGGCCGCGCTGCGTCAGCTTGATCCACCCCCATTTACCGGGTTGCCGCTCGGGTCGCTTACGCAATGCATTGCAGACCTGCAAATGCACGACCAAAGCCAGCCTCACGGAAGGCTCTGAATTCGACAGGCTGGTCAGGAGAGGTAGGATAGAATGGCAGCCCGTAGGGGAGTCGAACCCCTCTTTTCAGGTTGAAAACCTGACGTCCTAACCGATAGACGAACGGGCCGCAGCCGGGCTGCTCTTTAGGACAGCACGCGCCGCGCCGCAAGAGGTATCGGCGTATTCTTCTGTGGACAACTTTTCCGCTTAGCTGTCGCGAACCCGCCGCATCAGGACCAGCGCCAGAGACGAACAGATCAGCGTCGCCAGAACGATCGGCCGCGCCGTCCCGTCATAGAGCAGCCCGATCGGAGCCGCGATCACCACCGCCCCCAGCGTCGAGACCGCCCCCACGACCGAGGCCGCCATCCCCGCGACATGCCCCATACGCTGCAAGGCCATGGCGTTAAGGTTGCCAAAGGTCACGCCGGCCATAAAGAACACGCTGACCGCCCAGAAAAAGAATGCCGGAAACCGCAATGCCTCGGGCAAAAGATCCCCAAAGATCAGCACCACCATTACCGCTGACACCACGACCTGCATCTGATAGGCCATACGCACGATCCGCCGCATTCCCAGCCGCACAACATAGCGCGCGTTCAGGACCGTCCCGCTGCCTGAAAGCAGCGCCATGGCGGCAAACCACAGCGGGAAACGATCCCCAGTGCCATATGTGTTCACGAAAAGCTGCTGGGCTGAGCTTAGCAGCGCAAACATCTGGCCAAAGCCCAGCGTCATCACCAGCGTGACCAGTTGCACCTGACCATTCCCCAGAACCTCGCGCGCCGCATCGATAAGGTTGCGCAGGTTCAGGGGACGGCGCGCCTCGGCCGGCAGGGTCTCGGGGCGACGCAGATTCATCCACAGGCTGCCGATCAGCGCCAGTACCACGAAAGAGCCAAAGACCCCGCGCCAGCCGACAAAATAGATCACCACCGCGCCGACAGAGGGCGCGACCGCAGGGATGAGGATAAAGATCATCATGACAAAGCTGGTGATCCGCGCCATCTCACGACCCTGATAAAGATCGCGCACCATAGCCACTGCAACGATGCGCGGGGCGGCGGCGCCAAGCCCCTGAACAAAGCGCGCAGCAAGCAGCAGCGTCAGCGAATCGGCAAAGATCGCAGCAATGGCGGCCAGGGCATAAAGCGCAAAACCCGCCGTGATCACCGGCTTACGCCCAAAGGCGTCGGACAGCGGCCCGCCGACAAGCAGCCCCAGCCCCATACCACCCACAAATGCGGTCAGGACCAGTTGGGCCCGGTTCACATCCTGAGGCGTCAGCGCCGCAGCGATCTCGGGCAGTGCAGGCAGCATCGAATCAATCGAAAATGCGATGACGGCAAAGATCAGCGCCAGCATCGCGATGAACTCCGGCTGGGATTGCCCGGCGGCCGGTCGTGCGGAGGGATGAGACATGGGGCATTCCAAATATTGGACACCCGGGCGTACCGCCGGGGGCCGTGTGGATCAAGACCTGCCGTCCTCTGGTTGCGCCCGCCCGCCGGCGGGATATATCTGACGCATGAGCGCATCCCTGAACCTGATGAAACTCTGCGTCGGCTGCGATGATCCAGCCGAGCTGGCCGCCTGGCAAAAGCACCGCTACGGCGGCGGCCCGGCCCGCCATGTCACCCGCATGTGGCCCAAGCGCGAGGCCGAACTTTTGAATGGCGGCTCGATCTATTGGGTGTTCAAGGGTGTCATGCAGGCCCGCCAGCGCATCCTTGAGCTGCAGGAGATTCAGGGCGACGACGGCATCCGCCGCTGCGCCCTCGTGCTTGATCCGGTGCTGGTCCGGGTCGCCTCGGTGCCGCGTCGCCCTTTCCAGGGCTGGCGATACCTGCCCGGCAGCGACGCCCCGCCCGACCTGCCAGCTGGCCGTGAGGATGAGCCGAATCTACCGCCCGACATCGCCCGCGCGCTTGCCGAAATGGGCCTGCGCTAGCGACGCGTATCCAGACAATGGAGGGCGGTTGGAGCGGGTGAAGGGAATCGAACCCTCGTCTTCAGCTTGGGAAGCTGCGGCTCTACCATTGAGCTACACCCGCGAGGCCCCGCCTGATTACTGTCTCAGCACACCCGCCGCAAGACCAATCTGCACCGCAGACCCGCCGACAACAATTAACGACAAATGCTATGCAGTTTCTGGGTTGCCTGAATCCAGATGGGCGGTAAGAATGACCCCTCTTTCGACCTTCCCCAAAGCAAGGCTCAGGACGCCCGCACGACGATTTTGGGATTGATCATCGATCGTTAACCTGTTCGTTATGCTGGCGTCTGCACATGTCCGGAGCAAGATGATGTTCGCGCTGTCGCGCCGCGTGGCGATTTCCGTGATCCTTTCGCTTGGAACGGGGCTCGTCCCTGTATCCACTCTCGCACAGGACCCCTCGCAGATGCCGCCACCGCCGGTGACGGTGGTAACTCTGCGTGCCGAGGACGTGCCTCTGACCACCACACTGCCGGGCCGCGTCACCGCCTCGGCCGAGGCCGAGGTCCGGCCGCAGGTCAACGGCATCGTCACCGAGCGCCTGTTTGAGGAAGGCAGCCGCGTCAAGGTCGGCGATCCGCTGTTCCGTATAGACGCGACCACCTATCAGGCTGCCGTGGCGCAGGCCGAAGCCGCCGTTGCCCAGGCGCGCGCGCAGGCCGATGCAGCCCGTCGCGAGGCCGAACGTGTCGGTGCGCTGCGTGACCGCCGTGTCGCCAGCGAAAGCTCGACCGACAACGCCATTGCCGCCCGCGATTCAGCCGAGGCCGCGGTCAAGGTCGCCGAGGCGCAGCTGCAAACCGCCCGTATCGAGCTTGAGCGCACCACCATCCGCGCCGAGCTGGATGGCGAGATCGGCCTTGCCCAGACCAGTCAGGGCGCGCTGGTGACCGCCAGCCAGCCGACGCCGCTGGCAGTGATCCGCAAGCTGGACCCGGTGCATGTCGATGTGACGCAATCGGCAGCCGAGCTGATCCGCTTCCGCCGCGAAATGGCCGCGCAGGGAGCCGAGCATATGGCCGAGCGCAAGGTGACGCTCCGCCTTGCCGATGGCACCGAATACGCCCATCAGGGCACGCTGACCGCAGCCGAGCCCTATGTGAACGAGACGACCGGCGTGGTCACGCTGCGGCTGTCTTTTGCCAACCCCGAAAGCATCCTGCTGCCCGGCATGTATGTTCAGGCGGTGGTGCAGCAGGCGACGGCGCGCAATGTCGTTCTGGCTCCGCAAGAAGGTGTCGCCCGCGACCGGCGCGGCCAGCCCATCGCCCTTGTGGTCAATGCAGACAATGTTGTCGAGCAGCGCCAACTGACCATCCTGCAGGATATGGGCAACAAATGGGTCGTCAGCAAAGGGCTGAATGACGGTGACCGCATCGTGGTCGAAGGGCTGCAAAAGATCGGCCCCGGTATGACCGTCACGCCGGAAGAGCGTCAGCCCCCCGCCGCCGAGGGTGAAGCCGCCCCGGCCACCGCCGAAAATGCCGCCACGCCGCAGGGTGGCGAGGGCGAAAATGCCCCCGCCGAGGCTGATGCCCCCACCGAAACCGAAGCAGGAAACGCGGACGCACAGGCCGCTGAGGCTCAGCCGGCGAACTGAACCCGGCCCCGCGAGAGAACAGCACAGGGAACCGCACATGGCCCGCTTCTTTATCGACCGTCCGGTCTTTGCCTGGGTGATCTCGATCCTGATCATGGGGCTGGGGCTGCTGTCGATCATCAACCTGCCGGTGGCGCAATATCCCCAGATCGCACCGCCTTCGGTTACCATCCGCGCCACCTATCCGGGCGCCTCGGCCGATACGGTCGCAAACACCGTCACCCAGATCATCGAACAGCAGATGACCGGGCTGGATGGGTTGCGCTATTTCTCGTCAAGTTCGTCCTCGGCCGGAACTTCGACTACAACCCTGACCTTTGAGACCGGGACCGATCCCGACATCGCTCAGGTGCAGGTACAAAACAAGCTGGCGCAAGCCACGGCGCTGCTGCCTGAACCGGTGCAGCGTCAGGGGATCACGGTCGAGAAATCGGCATCGGGATTCCTCATGGTCATCGGTCTGACTTCTTCGGATGACCGTTATGAACAGGTGGACCTTGCGGACTATCTGATCTCGAACCTCGTCAACGACCTCAGCAGGGTCGAGGGCGTGGGTTCGGTGCAGGTCTTTGGTGCGCAATATGCAATGCGGATCTGGCTGGATCCGTCAAAGCTTGCGGCCTATGAACTGACGCCTTCGGACGTGGTTGCTGCGGTCTCGGCTGAAAACGCACAGATCTCGGCAGGCTCGTTTGGCAGCCAGCCTTCGCCCAGGGGGCAGATGCTGAACGCGACCATCACCGCGCAATCGCTGCTGTCGACGCCCGAGGATTTCGAACAGATCGTCCTGCGCGCCGAGGCGGACGGCGGGCTGATCCTGCTCAAGGACGTAGCGCGGGTCGAGATCGGGGCCGAGGACTATATGACCAACGCCCGCTACAACGGCCAGCCGGCCTCGGGCCTTGCGATCAGCCTTGCCTCGGGCGCAAACGCGCTCGACACCGCCGAACGGGTCAAGGAGCGGATGGAGGAATTTTCCCGCTTTTTCCCCGAAGGCATGGAATACGTCATCCCCTTCGACACCACGCCCTTCGTGCTGATCTCGATCGAAGAGGTGGTCAAGACGCTGGTCGAGGCGATCATCCTCGTGTTCTTCGTCATGCTGCTGTTTTTGCAGAACTGGCGCGCGACGCTGATCCCGACTCTGGCGGTGCCGGTCGTGCTTCTGGGCACTTTCGGCGTACTGGCGGCGCTTGGCTTTACAATCAACACGCTGACCATGCTTGCCATGGTGCTGGCCATCGGCCTGCTGGTCGACGACGCTATCGTCGTGGTCGAGAACGTCGAACGCATCATGGAGGAAGAGGGGCTTGAACCGCGTGAGGCCACCAGGAAAAGCATGGGACAGATCACCGGCGCCCTGATCGGCATCGCGCTGGTTCTGTCGGCCGTATTCGTGCCCATGGCCTTCTTTGGCGGTTCGACCGGCGTGATCTACAAACAGTTCGCCATTACCATCGCCTCGGCCATGGGTCTGTCAGTGGTGGTCGCGCTGACCCTGACACCCGCGCTTTGCGCCACGCTGCTGCGCAATGAGCATGGTCACAAAAGCCGCGGTATCTTTGGCCTCTTCAATCGCAATTTCGATCGCACCATGAACGGATACGGCCAGTCGGTCAGCTGGCTGATCCGCCGTCCGCTGCGGATGATGGTGATCTATCTGTGCATCGGTGCGGCCATGGTGATGCTGTTCCTGCGCACCCCCACGGGCTTTCTGCCTGACGAAGATCAGGGCATCATGTTCGTGCTGATCCAGGGACCAACCGGAGCCACGATCGAACGCACCGATGCGGTGATCGACCAGGTCCAGAACTATTTCGCCAGCAACGAATCCGAAAACATCGATTCCTTCTTTGGCGTCTCGGGCTTCAGCTTCGCCGGGTCGGGTCAGAACATGGGGATCGCCTTCCTGCGGCTGAAGGACTGGGAAGAGCGGCCCGATCCCGGCCAATCGGTGCAGGCCATCGCGCAGCGGGCTTTCCCGGCGCTGATGGGTATCCGGGATGCACTGGTCTTCCCGATCGTGCCCCCCTCGGTGATCGAGCTTGGCAACGTCTCGGGCTTTGACTTCTACCTGCAGGCACGGGGCGGCCAGACGCATGAGCAGCTGCTTGATGCGCGCAACCAGCTTCTTGGCATGTCGGGCCAGGATGGGCGTATAGCGCAAGCCCGGCCGAACGGGCTTGAGGATGCGGCGCAATATCACCTCGATATCGACTGGCGGAAAGCCGGAGCGATGGGCGTGACGGCGACCGATGTGGGCAGCTTGCTGTCCGTGGCCTGGGCCGGACGTTATGTGAACGACTTCATCGACCGTGGCCGGATCAAGCGCGTCTATGTTCAGGGCGATTCCGATTCGCGTTCGCTGCCGACCGATATCGACAAGTGGCGGGTGCGGAACAATTCGGGCGGGCTCGTGCCCTTCTCGAACTTCGCCGTGGGACGATGGAGCTATGGTCCGCAGGGCCTTGACCGCTACAACGGCGTGCCCGCCATGCAGATTCAGGGCAGCCCGGGGCCGGGGGTTTCCAGCGGTCAGGCCATGGCTGCCATCGAAGAGCTGGCCGCCCAGCTACCCGCCGGCTTCAACGTCGCATGGACCGGCCTGTCGCTGGAGGAGCAGCAGGCAGGTAACCAGACCTTGCTGCTTTATAGCCTGTCGCTGGCCGTCGTGTTCCTGTGCCTTGCTGCGCTTTATGAAAGCTGGTCGATCCCCTTTGCGGTCATGCTTGCCATGCCGATCGGGGTGTTGGGGGCGCTGATCGGCGCATGGCTTGGCGGCTTTGACAACGGTGTCTTCTTCCAGGTCGGCCTGCTGACGGTGATCGGTCTGACCGGCAAGAACGCCATCCTGATCGTCGAGTTCGCCCGCGAACAGGCCGAGGCCGGCAAACCGCTTTACGAAGCGGTGGTCGAGGCGGCGCGCCAGCGTTTCCGCCCGATTATCATGACCTCGGTCGCCTTCTCGCTGGGTGTGCTGCCGCTGGTGCTTTCAACCGGCGCGGGCGCCAACGGGCGCAACACCATCGGTGCAACGGTGCTGGGCGGGACAATTTCTGCCACCGTGCTGGGCGTATTGTTCGTGCCGCTGTTCTTTGTGCTGGTGCGCCGCGCCCTTGGCCGGCCCGACCAGCGCCAGCCCGCCAGCGCCAAGGCCTGATATAATCCGGGGTCGGCGGGCCGCCCCCGGACTGCCTTTCACCGCCACGCAAACCGGCTTGCCGCGCCCTGATCCGCGCCCTAGTCTGACACAGGGGGGTCACCGGCAGGCGGCGGGGAGATGCATGGAGGCAACCAGCCACATCGCGGCTGCGGCAAAGGACAGGACATCAGCCCGGCGCACATCCTCGCATGGCGTGTCGCTGCGGCTGCTGGCGCTTGGCGGCTCGGTTCTGGCATGGGTCGCAATTTTTGCTATCGTGGCATCGGTGCTGATCCTGAACGCCCGCCGTGCGGTCGAGGATGAGGCGGGCCCGGCCTTTCGTCTTGCCAACGCCTTTGCCACGCTGCATCTGCCTACCGCATTCGAGCGTCGGGACGTGATGGCCGATGCCGCGCGTATCGCGGCCGAGATTGAGGCGCAGCGGCATCTTTCGGCGGAATTGCGTGATGCAGCCGGACGCGCCGTGGCGCTGGCGCTACCGCCGCGCCTGCCGCCTGCAGAGGTTCCCGAATGGTTTGCTGCGCTGATCCGGCCCGAACCGCTGCGCGAACTCATCCCCATTGCCCAATATCCCAATGTGCTTGGCGTGATCGAGATACGTACCGATCCTCAGGATGAGATCGCCGAGGCATGGCAGAATTTCCGCCTGATCCTGCCGCTTTTGGCTGCAATGGCACTGGCGGCCATCGCAATCACCATGTCGATCACCGGGCTGGTGCTGCGTCGGCTGGGCCTTCTTGGCGCGGCGCTGGACCGGATGCGTGCAGGCGAGCCGGGACAGCGCGCACCGCAGACCGGACTTAGGGAACTGGCCACACTCAGCGACGGGGTCAATGCGCTGGCCGAGCATCTGGCGGCCGAACAGGCCAAAAATCGCCGCCTGCAAGGCCGGATGCTGACACTGGCCGAGACCGAGCGCGCCCGCATCGCCAGCGACTTGCACGACAGCATCGGCCCGCAGCTTTTCGCCCTGCAAGCGGCCGTCGGTCAGGCTGGCCGCGCCACCGAAGCCGCAACCGACCCCACGCTTTCCGAAACGCTGGCCGCCGTCTCGCGCCACGCAGCGGCGATCCGCCAAAGCGCCCGCGCCGCAATCGACGATCTGCGCATGGCCCCGGCCAAAGGCGCGAGTCTGGCCGAAATGGTGCAAGAGCAGCTGATCGAATTTGCCGATGCAGCGCCACAGGTCGATATCACCTTCGACTGCCCGTCCGATCTGGCCGAACCGGGCGAGGCCGGGCGGATCGCACTTTACCGCTTTATCCGCGAAAGCGTGCTGAACGCGTTACGTCACGCCTCACCCTCAACGATCCGCGTCCGGTTGACCGGGGCCGAGCGGGGCATCTTTGCCAGCGTCAGCGATGACGGCAGCGGCCCCGCCGCGCCGGGCCGCACCGGGCTTGGCCAGACCGGAATGCGCGACCGCGCCAGCGCGCTTGGCGGTCGCTACGTGCCGCCCCGACGGGACAGAGATTGGACGCTGACCGAATTTCACCTGCCCTGCCCGCCCGACCAAGGACCTGCCCGATGACTGCGACTGCCCCGATCTCTCCGCCTGCCCCACCGCTGCGCGTGCTGGTCGTCGATGATCACCCGGTGGTCGCCGAGGGCTGGGAATGGATCACACGCGGACGTCTGGAATGCGAGGTGATCGGTGCGGCGACCCCTTCGCAGGGCTGGCGGGCATGGCGACAGCAGGACCCGGATGTGATCGTCGTCGATCTGACCATGGGGGAGGCAAAACTTGCGGGTGTGCGCCTGATCGAGCGGCTGCGCACGGCGGGCGCGACGCAGCCGATCCTCGTCTTTACCATGCACCGCAGCCCGATCATCGCACGGCGCGCGCTTCAGGCCGGATGCAATGGCATCATCATGAAGGATTCGCCCTCGGATGAGATCTGCGAGGCTCTGCGCGAGGTGGCACGTGGCGGTGATTACGTGCCCGCGGACCTTGCCCGCCGCATCGCGCTGATGGATCGGCCCGGCGCAACCCCCGCCCGCCCGCGCCTGACCCCGCGTGAGACGGACATCCTGCGTGCCATCGCCGAGGGGCTTAGCTACCGTGAGATCGCCGAACGCGCCAATATCAGCTACAAGACGGTGTCGAATGTCAGCCAGACGCTCAAGGACAAGCTCGGGGCGCAAAGTTTTGCCGATCTCGTCGTCAAGGCGATCCGCTATCTGGAGGAAACCCGCGACGGGATCTGAGGCATGACACGTTCCTCTCCGCGTCCCCCGGTCGCGCGTCCCCTCATCGGAACCCGCATCCGCGAGCGCCGGCTGTCTCTGGGTCGGCGCCAGACCGAGGTGGCGCAGCGGGCCGAGATTTCGGCCGCCTACCTGAATCTCATCGAGCATAATCGCCGCCCTGTCGGGGCCGGGCTGCTGTCGCGGCTGGCCGAAGCCCTGGATATCGACGCGACCGAACTGGCCTCGGACCACGAAGAGGCACTGGTCGGCGCGCTGCGCGAGGCTGCTGCCCGCGCGGCTGATCAACGGGGGATCACGGTCGAGCTGGACCAGATCTCGGAATTCGCGGCGCGCTTCCCGGGCTGGGCTTCGGCGCTGGCCGGGGCAACACGCCGCGCCGATGCGCTGGAGCGGCGGCTTGTCGCGCTGTCGGACCGCATGACCCGCGACCCCTATCTTTTGGAAACACTGCATGAAGTGCAATCGGCGGTGACCGCGCTGCGCTCGACCGCCTCGATCCTTGCCGAAACCCCCGAGATCGAGCCTGAGTGGCGCGACCGCTTCCATGCCAACCTTGACAGTGACAGCCAACGCCTGTCGCGGACTGCGCAGGCGCTTGTCGCCTATCTCGACAGTTTCGAGGATGAGGTAGTACCGATGTCCCCGCAAGAAGAGGTCGAGGCATGGATCGCCGCAGGCCAGCCATCTATTGCTGAGGCGGCCGAGCTTGCCTCGGATGCGGCGCGGGTAATGGCTCAGGATCTGCTGGCCGCGCAGGAACGTGACCGGGCCGCCCTGCCCGATTCCGCCCTTTCAGCCGTGGTGGCCGAGGCCGGGGACACAGCCGATGACCCGGCCCATATCGCCGCGCGGCTAGGCCGGCCGCTGGAACTGGTGCTGCGCCGCCTTGGCACGCTGCGTCCCGGCCCCTGGGCGCAGGCGGGGCTAATCGTCTGTGACGGCTCGGGCGCGGCACTGTTTCGCCACTCGGCACCGGGGTTCGAGCTGCCACGCCCCGGCGAAGGCTGCGCGCTATGGCCGCTGTTCGAGGCACTGGCCCAGCCGCAGCTGCCCGTCGCGCGGCTGATCGAGACGACTGCTGGCAACCGTTTCGCCGCCTGGGCGGTGGCCGAGCGTCTTTTGCCCATGGGTATCGGCGCACCGGCGCTCAGCCGCGCGCAGATGCTCTTTCGTCCCTCGGCGGGCCGTGACACCCGCCCGGTTCTGGGCGTCGGCCCTGCCTGCCGCATCTGCCCGCGCCCGGGCTGCCCTGCGCGGCACGAGCCGTCGATCCTCGGCCCAGTGTGATTTTGACAACGCCCGCCCGCGTCGCCATGATCGCCGCAAAATTTCAGGAGAGCCGCCCGTGACCGCGACCGTCGATGTGCTGCTGATCGAGGACGAGCCCAGCATTGCCGAAGCGGTCCGCTTCATCCTGTCGCGCGAGGGCTGGCGTTGCGAGCAATGGCCCGAAGGCAATAGCGCGTTGCAACGTATCCGCGCGCTTGCGCCACGTCTGGTCATCCTTGATCTGATGCTGCCGGGCCGCAGCGGGGCCGAGGTGCTTGCCGATCTGCGCGCTGATCACGCCCTGAAGGGATTGCCCGTCCTGCTGCTCAGCGCGCGGGGCTTGGCCAACCTGCCCCAGGGCGCCGACCGCATACTGGTCAAGCCCTTTGCCAATGATGATCTGCGCGCTGCGGTGCGCGAGTTGCTGGGGTGACCTTGCGTATGCGCCGCCTGTTTCTTGGCCGCAGCGCCTATCGCAAGCGCCGGCTTGGCGATGCGACCCGGGTGCTGCCCGTGCTTTTCGCACTGCTGACGCTGCTGCCACCGATGTGGCTGCCGCAATACTTCAGCTTTGCGCGCGGCGCGGTCTGGCTGGCGGCAGGCTGGGCGCTGACCATTGCCGTGACCGCCGGATTGCACCGCGCCATCGCCCGCAGCCGGACGGAGGACGAGGATGACGCCTGAAACGCTTGGCGCAGCCTCGGTCGTCTATATGGCGCTGATGTTCCTGCTGGCCCATGCCGCCGATCGCGCCGCTGCGCGCGGACGCTGGCGCTGGATGGACCGGCCAGTGATCTACACCCTGTCGCTTTCGGTCTATTGCTCGGCTTGGACCTTTTACGGCGCGGTCGGCTATGCCACCCGCTCGGGGCTTGAGTTTCTGACGATATACCTTGGTCCTGGCATCGTCTTTGCCGGGGCATGGTGGGGCCTCAGGCGCCTCGTCCGCATCGCAAGGCTGCATCGCGTGACCTCGATCGCCGATCTGATCTCAAGCCGTTTTGGTAAATCTGCCGGGCTCGCCGCGCTGGTCACGCTGATCGGGGTGCTGGCGGCAACGCCATATATCGCGCTGCAGCTGCAATCAGTGTCGATGGCCCTGTCGGCCTTTGCCTCCAGCGGCCATCCTCTGCCCGGCAATGTCACATTATGGGTGGCGGTCGGGCTTGCCGCCTTTGCCATTCTTTTTGGCACCCGCAACCTTGCCGCAAATGAGCGGCACCATGGCGTCGTCATCGCAATCGCTGTCGAGGCTGTGGTCAAGCTCGCCGCGTTTGTCGCCGTCGGGGCCTATGTGCTTTGGGGCATCGCCGATGGTCCCGCAGATGTGTTGGCACGCATCGACAACATGGCGAACTCACCCGCAGGAGAAGGCTGGCAGATCCGCCCCGACCGCTGGTTCACGCTGATCCTGCTTTCAGGTGCGGCGGTGATGGTCCTGCCGCGCATGTTCCACGTCATCGTGGTCGAGGCGAGCGACGAAGACCGCCTGCGGCAGGCCGGCTGGGCCTTTCCGGCCTATCTTGCTGCAATGTCTTTTCTGGTCCTGCCCATCGCCGTCGTTGGCGCGGACCTGCTGCCCAAAGGCTCGAATCCCGATCTTTATGTTCTCGCCCTGCCGCTTTCGCAGGGGCGCGAGACGCTGGCGGCGCTGGTATTCCTTGGCGGCTTTTCTTCGGCCATGTCGATGGTTGTGGTCAGCGCCATCGCCCTGTCGACGATGATGGCAAACCACTGGCTTGTGCCCCTGTGGCTTTGGCTGCGACAGGCGGCGCTGTCCGAGCCGCCCCAATCGCGTGAGGATCTCGGCGCGTTGATGCTGAACGCGCGCAGGCTGGCCATCGTCTCGGTCATCGGGGCGGGGTGGCTGTATCATCGCATGACTGGTGGCACGACGGCACTGGCCGCTATGGGCACGGTCGCATTCTCGGGTATGGCGCAGGTGCTGCCTGCGATGATTGCCGGGCTGATCTGGCGCGGCGCAACCCGGCGCGGAGCCATCGCCGGGATCGTCGCCGGCACGCTGATCTGGGCTGGCACGGTCTTTCTGCCTTCGCTTGGTCTTTTCGACCATCCCGCCATGCCGGCCGGCATCGACCCCTTTGCAGGGGCGGTGCTGCTTGCGCTGGCGGTGAACCTGTCGCTGCTGATCCTGATATCGCTGCTGGACTTTCCCCAACCGGCTGAGCGGCTGCAATCTCTGTCTTTCGTTCACGCCATCGCACCCGATCCCGCCGCAAGTGACAGCGCGCCCGCCGCACATGCCGAGGCGCTGCTGACCCTCGCCGGGCGGATCTGGGGTAATGAACACGCGCTTGACGTTTTTCGCAAAGCCTCGGAAAAACAGGGAAAATCCGGTTATCTGCCCGATCTGACGCCGCGCTTCCTGACCGAGTTTGAACGCCACCTCGCCGGCACCGTCGGCGCGGCGACCGCAGCGGCTCTGATGACCCGCGTCGGTGGTCGTGGCGGCGTAACCGTCGCCGATCTCATGGAGGTCGCAGGCGAGGCCAGCCGCGCGCGCGAGGATAACCGCCGCCTTGAGCTCACCTCGGCCGAACTTGCCCGCACAGCCGCGATGCTGCGCGAAAGCAACGAAAAGCTGACAGCGCTTTCCGCGCAAAAGGACGCATTTCTGGGCCAGATCAGCCATGAGCTGCGCACGCCCATGACCTCGATCCGCGCCTTTTCCGAAATTCTTATGGAGCCCGAGCTGCCCGCCGAAGACCGCGCCCGCTTTGCTGGAATCATTCAGGACGAGGCGGTGCGCATGACGCGGCTGCTTGACGATCTGCTGGATCTATCGGTGCTGGAATCGGGTCGCGCGCAGCTCAAGCCCGGAGTGATCAACCTTCACGATCTGATCGACCGGGCGTTGGCAGCCGCTGGGGCTGTGGCCGCCGAGCGTGATTTTTCAATCCGTCGCAATCCGATTGCCGAGCATTTGCCGGTGATCACTGACCCCGACCGGCTGCTGCAGGTGCTGATCAACGTCGTCTCGAATGCACGCAAATATTGCGACGCGGCAGAACCTGTGATCCGGATCGAGACCCGCCGCACCCCAAAAGGCTGGACCGAAATCGACATTCACGACAACGGCTCGGGGATTGATCCGGAAAGCCGGGCGCTGATCTTTGAGAAATTTGCGCGGCTGGACGATCCCGCGCGGGCTGGGGGCGCGGGGCTGGGACTGGCAATCTGCAAGGAAATCATGGGTTTCCTTGGAGGTTCGATCAGCTACCTGCCCGGTCAGGGCGGCGCCTGTTTTCGCCTCTCTCTGCCGTCTCGGCCTCCACGACGTCCGGAAAGTCCTGACGATTTGACGGGTTAAACCTTTTCGCAACCAGTCTGTGCCAATCTGCCCCCAAGGCGGCATCGATTCGGTCAGGCATGAACAATACGGCACAGGAACAATCAGGCGATCCGGGGCGGACAGCGGGGCAAACGGGCGGATCCGCCATGGTCTTGCGTCATTGGATCACTCAGCGCGACCGGATGCGATCAGATGCCGGAACCTCTGGGTATCAGGTTGCCGAACTGCAGCTTGAAAGCGCGGTTGCGACCGCATTCGCCCGCGCTGCTGAAAAGCAGGCGCGGCTGGCCGTGCTGGTCGAAAAGGTTGAACTGGCACAAACCACCTCGGCAGAGCTGCAAGAACTGCTACCCGAACGCGCGCTTCTATCGGTGGTCGAGGGGCGGCAGGACATGCTTGGTGTGGTGGCAATCTGCCCGTCGCTGCTGGGCTCGCTTATCGAGATGCAGGCGATCGGCCGGGTGACGGCACGCCCAATATCACCGCGCAGGCCGACCCGCACGGATGCAACGATTGCCGCAGATTTTGCTGAGACGCTGTTAACCGAGCTTTCTCGCCAATGCGGCACCCATCCTGATAGCCCAGATTTCAGCGCATTTCGCTATCTGACCCATATAGACGAACCGCGCCTGCTGGCCCTGATGCTGGAAGAGGGCAGGATGACCCGGCTAAGTCTGCAATTTCACATCGGCCCGGAAAAGCAGCGTCAGGGCAGCCTGCTGCTTGCCCTGCCCGCCCCTGCCGACACGCGCCAGACTCTGCCCGACCACATAGCTCTGCAGCACATAGAACCAATCGCGTCCCCGCCGCTTGCCGAAGCACACGAGGTTGTAAAAACAGCCAGCACATTGGCGGGGATCGTGCAGGAGACTCCGCTACCGCTTGTCAGCGTCCTTTGCCGTCGCAAGATCAGCCTGAACGAGCTGCGTGCACTCACTCCGGGCGCATTGCTGTCCCTGCCGCGGAACTCACTGAATGAGGCAAGGATCGAATCCCCCTACGGACAATTGATCTTGCAAGGAAAACTGGGAGAGAAAGATGGCCTCCACGCCATCCGGCTGCAGGCTGGTGACAAAGATGGGTCCCTCATCGCTACGGATATCCCTGGCCGTTCCGATGACAACAGCTTTACACAGGCGGTGACGGCATCGTTGGGCACTTCTGCGCGGCAGGCAGAGGATGTATCCATGCTGGCTGACGCGGACCTGGAGGATCCGTTCCGTCCAACCACGCCCCTGACCAAGGTCGGTTAATCGCGATGCCGTTCATGCCTTTTCGTCACAATAGGGCCACATTCAGGCAAAATTGGCCGTTCTAATACCATCACACAGTATGGAATCCCCCGGCAAGACCAGATTCCCCTTGAAAAATTACCCCTCAGGACGCATGTAGCATGCGCCCGCCACCGGGCGGGGCACCCCTACAGGAGACAACATGGCCAAGGAAGAAATGCTCGAATTTCCCGGCGTCGTGAAGGAACTCCTGCCTAATGCGACATTCCGGGTCGAGCTAGAAAACGGCCATGAGATTATCGCACATATGGCAGGTAAGATGCGCAAGAACCGCATCCGCGTCCTCGCTGGCGACAAGGTTCAGGTGGAAATGAACACCTATGACCTCACCAAGGGGCGGATCAATTACCGCTTCAAGTAAGGGCACAGACGCTCTCGCACGCGAGTTGATTGCAGCGGGCGCGTCAGAAGATGCGACCGCCCGCGAGGCGCATGATGCCCAGTCGCCTGCTGTAAAAATGCAGCGTCCGGCACCTGCCTTGGTCCTGGGGTCGGCCAGCCCGCGCCGGCTTGAGCTTCTGGCGCGGATCGGCGTTACTCCTGCCCATATCCAACCCGCCGATATCGACGAGACACCTCGTCGTGGTGAGTTACCGCGCGATTACGTCCGCCGCATGGCCCGCGAAAAGGCAGAGGCGCTGATCGGCTCGACCAATGGCGCTGTCTTATGCGCCGACACAGTCGTGGTCGCGGGCCGTCGAATCCTGGGCAAACCCACCGATTTGGCAAAGGCGCGGTGCTATCTGCAGCTTCTCTCGGGTCGCCGGCATCGGGTTCTGACTGCTGTCACCCTTGCCCATGACGGGCGGCTGCGCGAAAGGCTGGTCGAAACGGTTATCCGTTTCCGCCCTCTGACCGCCGGGACGATCGACGAATATCTTGACAGCGGCGAATGGCAGGGCAAGGCGGGCGGCTATGCCATTCAGGGCCGCGCGTCTGCCTTTGCATTATGGATGCGAGGCTCTTACACAAGCGTGGTCGGGCTACCGCTGGCGGAAACGGCCAGCCTGCTCGCTGCAATCGGAATTCAGGGAAAGATGGCATGAAGGGGCGCCTGATCGTTCTGGGACAGGTCTTTGGTCGCGAAGCGGCCGCGCTGATGCTGGACGGCCGGCTTGAGGATCTGCTGATCGACCTTGGCGATGCGATGCCGCTTGCCCCCGGTGCGATCTGCCGCGCCAAGGTTGATCGGCTGGTCAAGGGACAAGGCGGCGTGTTTTTGCGCCTGCCTGACGATGCGCGCGGCTTTCTGCGTGACCGCAGCGGTTTGCGCGAGGGGCAATCATTGCTTGTGCAGGTCAGCGGCAGCGCCGAAGAGGGCAAGGCGATTCCCGTCTCAACCCGGCTGAATTTTCGTGGCCGCCATGTCATCGTGACCCCGGGCGCGCCGGGCGTGAATGTCTCGCGCCGCATCCGTGATGATGAGCTGCGCGAAAACCTTGTCAGTCTGGGCAAAGCCGCTTTAACAGAAATCACCGACCCGCCCGGCATTGTCTTTCGCTCAATTTCGGCAGAGGCGGCCGAAGATGAGATCAGCACTGAACTGGCTGAGATTCTTGAACTTGCAGCTGCTATTCTAGCCGACCGGGAGGGGCAGCCCGAACTGCTGCTCGATGCACCTGCGCCGGCTGAGCTGGCCTGGCTGGATTGGGCAGATCCCGCACCGGACAGTGTCGAGGACGGCCCCGACGCCTTCGAAATTACCGGGGCCGAGGCGATGGTCCAGCAAATGCTGCGTCCGCGCGTGGATCTGGGTGGCGGCGCCTGGGCCGAGATCGAGGCCCTGCGGGCGCTGGTTGCGATCGACGTGAACACTGGCAGTGACCATTCGCCTGCTGCCGGGCTTAAGGCCAATATCGCCCTGGCGCGGGACCTGCCCCGTCAATTGCGTCTGCGCGGCCTGGGTGGCCAGATCGTCGTCGACTTTGCCCCGATGCCCAAGCGGGATCGCGGGACGCTGGACCAGGTCCTGCGCGCGGCCTTCCGTTCGGAAACGACCGAGACGGTGCTGATCGGCTGGACCGCGATGGGACTTTACGAGATCAGCCGCAAGCGTGACCGTATCCCGCTGACGCGGCTGGCCAGAGCGGAGGACAAGGCATGAAATGCCCGATCTGCGGCAAGCCCGCCTCAGAGCGTTATCGCCCTTTTTGTTCGCGCCGCTGCGCCGATGTCGATCTGGCACGCTGGCTGCGGGGCGACTATCGCATCCCGGGCGAGCCGGTTGTTGATCCTGACAAGGAAGAGTGAAAAATTTCGCTTTTTGGCACTGGACACCGGCGCGGCACTGCCCTAACAACGCGCCTGTCCAAAGCAGAAAGCTGCGGGCCCGGATAGCTCAGTTGGTAGAGCAGCGGATTGAAAATCCGCGTGTCGGTGGTTCGAATCCGCCTCCGGGCACCATTTTTTTCTTTTAATTCAGTGCGCTAGCGCACATAAGGATATGATCCCATCTGCCAGTTTGACGGTTTTCGGGAGTTGCTTGACAACTTTTG
Organism: Paracoccus kondratievae; assembly: GCF_009301415.1. Taxonomy (GTDB): domain Bacteria; phylum Pseudomonadota; class Alphaproteobacteria; order Rhodobacterales; family Rhodobacteraceae; genus Paracoccus; species Paracoccus kondratievae. Next base: position 270,324 of record NZ_CP045073.1, read on the forward strand.
TTCGCCGTTCGATCTCGGAATCAAGGACATAGGCGGCAATCTTGCTGCGTTCGGAGAGGTCTGCATTGTCAATCGGCGTTGCATGGTGGCCCCTTATCGGCGTCCCAAAGGGACCCCTCTGGCGATGTGGTGAGCAGGCCCGTGGCGGCGTAGCTTTCCAGCTGGCGCAGCCGACGCGGGCCTGCGTTTCGGGGGTGTTCAGGCTCGTGTTTTGATGCGCCAGCTGTCGTTTCCGGTTTCGACGATGTCGCAATGGTGAGTGAGACGGTCGAGCAGCGCGGTGGTCATCTTCGCGTCTCCGAAGACGGTCGGCCACTCGCCGAATGCGAGGTTGGTGGTGACGATGACGGAAGTCTGCTCGTAGAGCTTGCTGACCAGATGGAACAGCAACTGGCCGCCGGATTGGGCGAATGGCAGGTAGCCGAGTTCATCGAGGATGACGAAGTCGAGTCGCATGAGATGTTCGGCCAGGCGGCCCGCCCGCCCTGCACGGACCTCGGCCTCCAGCCTGTTCACGAGATCCACAATATTGAAGAAGCGTCCCCGGGCGCCGTTGCGGATGACGGCTCGCGCGATCGCTACGGAGATATGGGTCTTGCCGGTCCCGGTGCCGCCGACCAGCACGACATTGCGCTGCTGGCCGAGGAATTCGCCGCTGGCCAGATCACGCACCAGCGTCTCGTTGATCGGGGTGTCATCGAAGGTGAACTCCTCGATCTCCCGGGCATAGGGCAGCTTGGCGGTGGTGATCTGGTATTTGACCGACCGCGCCTTCTTCTCGTTGATCTCGGCGGCCAGCAGTTCGCCCACGATCTGACGGGGTTCATGCTGGCGACGCACAGCCACCGCCATGAGTTCGTCGTAGGCGGCGGCGCGCATGCCATAGAGCTTCAACTCGCCCATCGCTGCCATGATCTCTGCACGATCCATCAGCCGGCCCTCCGCGAGCCGGGTCATAGCGGGCGCAGTCGGCCTTCGGTTCATGGGTCAGGCGCAGGGCCGGAGAGGTGAGCAGCAAGGGTGGCGGCTCCGGGTCGCGCCTGCGGGACAGGATGTTGAGGATCGAAGCCATCGGGCGCCATCGGTTCGAGCCCGATGGCTGAGGATCGGCGGAGTGGACGCCCTGCGAGAGCGCTTCGGCACAGGCCTTCTGCACGGCGGGAACCCCCTCTGTCAGCACGGCGCCAAGGATCTTCACCGTCTGGCGGTCGCCATCCGACGACCCCTGCAACTTGCGGCGGATCTGCTCGAGGGCGCCGGGCAGAACCCAGTCCTTGAACGGTGCGCCATTGCGCAGCGCCCCGGGTTTGCGAAGCAGGACAGGCACATAGTGCCAGGGATTGTAGATTGCCCGGCCCCGCCCGAAGTGACGGGGATGGTCCCCGACCAGCCGTTCGCAATGCCCCTCGAACCAATGGCGGGGCATGGCTCATCCATGCCGGATCTCGATCCGCTCCGCATAGGCCCGGATCTCGACCGGCCGCCCGACAGCCGTTGCCGCGACCGAGTATTTGTTGTTGTCGAACCGCACGAGGTAGGTCTTCGATACCGCCGAGAAGCCGTCGAAGCGCCCGGCATAAGGGACGAGGTGCGCGCGCTCTTCCTGGAAGACCTGCCAGACGGTCTTGTCCGTCAGTTCGGGATGCTTGCTGCTCCTGGCCGAGGCGATGCACTTGTCCAGCAGCCAGGCATTCAGTTCCTCGTAGCTCTTGACCCTGACCCGGGGTGAGAAGAACCGCTGGCGGACCGTGCCGACCTGGCTCTCCACCTGACCCTTCTCCCAGCCCGATGCCGGGGTGCAGGCGACGGGCTCAACCAGATAGTGGCTGGCCATCTGCAGGAACCGACGATTGCAGAGGCGCTCCTTGCCGGTGGAGATGGTCTCCACCGCCGTCTTCATATTGTCGTAGATCCCGCGGGTGCAGGTGCCCTTGAAGAAGGCGAAAGCCCGATCATGGGCATCGAACATCGAAGCCATCGCGGCGCCATCGGTTCGAGCCCGATGGCTGAGGCTCCTGCGTCTCGCGCGGATAGGCCCGCACGAAGAACATCCGGCTGTGGCACAGGCGAACATGCGCCACCTTGATCGTGGTGGTCGCCCCATCGATCAGGACAACCTCGTGGCTCCAGTCGAACTGATAGGCTTCGCCGGGGGCAAAACTCAGCGGCACGAAGGCGGACGAGGCACCGGAGCTTTGAGTGCGCGCCCCGAGACCGAGGCATAGCGGCGGACCGCATCATACCCGCCTTCATACCCGAGACCGCGCAGTTCCTCGTAGATCTGGATCAGTGTCAGGCGTTCCCGGCGCCCACGAGCCGCGTTGATCGCCAACAGCCGGCTCAGTTCCTCAAGCCAGGCGCCCAGTTTCGGGCGTGGCTGAACCGTCCGGGCGTAGGTGAACTCCGCTACCCCGGTGCGGATCACCTTGCGCACCGTTCGGCGTGGCCTCGGACCGATGGCGGCTCACGCCTCACTCTTCGACAGCTTCAGGTCGCGGCAGATCGTCTTGATCCCCTTGCCCTCGGTAAAATGCAGCCGCCTGATTTTTGCGATTGTCTCCACGATCAGCATCCCGCGCTCGGCCTCCGATAATCCTCGGAAGCACAATGGACCCAAACCCCGGTCGGTGGGGTCCATTTGGGACGCCGATCACACCAGAAGCGGGGGCCTTATTCCACGACGCTCAACAGTGTGTGGACGGGGTACCGGGTCCGCAGCGGACCCCGTCTCATCATCGGGTTCGGCAATGCCCTCCAGGGTGCGGACGGCGGCAAGGGAAATGCGATAGACGACGGTAAAACCGTTCTTGCAGGCACGGCGGCCGGTCTCGATCAGGATGCCTTCGTTCAGGAACTCGTTGATCGTGCGCTTGACGGTGGTTTCGCCAAGCTCGGTATGCCGCTGGATCCTTCCCGTGGAACACCATATGCCCGACCCGTCATCGCTGACCTTGTCGGCCAGAAACATGATGATCTGCTTTCGCACCGGACTGCCGAAGCGCCTCCCGGCACACAGATTCGCAACCTTCCAGCTTATGCCGCACCTCCCCATGGGGTTACGCGGCGAAAAGCTGTGACATATTCTTTTGTCAGAAGCCCTTTGACAGTGCCGTCGGATGGAGTGCCAGCTCCTCCGGCGGTTTTCTTTTGCGCAGAGGTCAGGCCGCAAAACTGCGGAACACCTGCGTTATAACCCATTGATTTGCATGGTGCCGCATTGCACGAATACGGGACACCACTTCGTTGATTTCGTTCAGTTTTCAGAAGAAGTGGTGGGCGACCCTGGAATCCCATTCCCTCATTTCCCTCAGTGATTGTTGCCATATGTGTCCCGCAAATCCATGCTGCGGGACACTCACCAGTCTAGCGCGGCCAGCACCTTAACGCCATCCGCCGCAAGAATTTGTCGCTCAGCACCCTTGGTGTAGATTTCGCTGGTCTTGGCCTGGGTATGAGCCATGACAGCCATGACCTGATACTGCGAGCACCCGTTTTGGGCCATCAGTTCGCCTACCGCCTTGCGGATGCCGTGGGACGAGCGATCTGGTATCCCTGCCGCGCTGCACCAACGCTGGACACGCACGCGCAACGCCTCGACGCTGGCGAAGGGTTTACCCTTTTCGTTCAGAAGGTATGCCGGGCCGTTGGCTGCACGAGTTGCCGCGATCAGGGGCGGCATCATGGGGATGGAAACGAAGGCCGATCCGCGCTTTCTGGGTTGCCAGCCCAGCCAGAGTTGCCCGTCGCGCATCACTTCCTGCGCGCGCCCCAACCAGATCGCATCCCCGATCCTGCACGCCGTAAAGGCATGCAGCGTCAGCCACAGATGCGCTGCTGTTCCCTTCGGATGATGTTCGCGGAATTTCTTCAGTTCGGCAACGGACCAAGGGACGGCGCCACCAGCAGGATTGACGTTGATGGCCTTTATCGCCGCCGCCGGATTGTGCCCGATGTACTCGCGCTCCTGCGCCCACGTATAGACCGCCCGAACAGTCTTTATGAGATTGTTCGCAGCACCCGGATGCGTAGCCCAGGCATCCCGGATTTCGATGAAAGCGGCAGCGGGGGCATCCATGTCGAAATCGCCATAGCGCACACTGCCCTCGCCCGAATAGTCGCAGAGGCGGCGCAGGACACTGCGCCGCTGCTTCAGCGTTGCGGGCGACATCTGCTCGGCTTCGACCATCCGCGCAACAAAGGACAGGTATTCGGCGCAGAGCCAGTCAATCGAGCCCTTGACCGCCTTCGGCTCAGATGGAAGCCATCTCTCGCCTGCTCGCGCAGCGTGATAGTAGTTGGCGAAATCCTTGTCCTCCGGTCCGACCGGAAGGTGAATACGAACATGCTTCCGGCCCTCGACGCGGACGCGATAGCGAGGAGTGCCGTTGCGATGGCTCTCGATCAACAATCCGGGGAAGTCCACTCTCACGGTCTACCTCGTTGCCCAGGATTTCGGGGCGATCTGGCGGGGCGCGGGGCGTGCATGCTGTCCAGCCTCGGCCCCGGCTAACGTCACAGAAATCGTACCGTCTTTCGCCACAGTATAGCCAGCGACGTTCAGCCCGATATCTTTAGCCGCCTCAAGCGCCCGGCGGATCGCAGCCTGAGTAGTAGTTGGTGCCGGCATGTCATCCCCCCTTCGAACCGCTGTTGTGCTGAAGCTCAGCAAAGCGCGATGTGCGGTCGGCTTCCCGCAGCAGGATCTCATCCATCTGATCGGGGGTGATGAAGATTGCGCGCCCGATGGAAAAATACTGTCCGTGCTCCCGCGCCTTGGACCTTAGCGTCCGTGGCGACAGCTCGACACCGCGCGGGCGAAGCTTTGCCGACCACTCCTCGGGTGTGCGGCCCAGATCGAAAATTTTCGACATGGCAGGTCTCCTTTCCTGTAGGCTGGAGACCACGCAAGGTTCGCTTTGGTCAAGACTTTGGAAAATGGTCCTTATTTTAGTGCAGGAACTTGCACCTTTTGCAGGGAGATGTCGCGAGATGGACGGGAAACTGCCTGAAGCAGCCGTGGATTTCAGCTTTGATGATGACGATCTCGACTGGGACGATTGGATAACCGCCGATTTTGATTCGCCAGACGTGCAGAGTGAGCGCGCACCTGTCGCGCCGGTCGGCGCTATCCTCAGGCAAGTAAGGCAACAGATCGGGCCTAAAGGTATCTCTCAAGAAAAGATGGCGAAGCGGCTGGGCATCCCGAAGCGCACTTACATTTCCTACGAAACGCAGGAAACGGCCAAGGTGCCCGCCGAAGTGCTGAGACGAATCGCGGCAACAACCGACGTTGATGCCGAGTTCATCCTGACCGGGCGCACACGTTACATCGACCATGGGCCGATCCTTGACGACGCATTTCGGCTAGCGGAGTACCTTGCGAAGCATATCCACGCCGGTGAGGAACGGCTCTCCTACAACGACATCCAAGAAGTTGTCATCAGGGTGCTGGCTGAACGTGAAGAAAGACGTCAGCTTACGGGAAATCCATCTGCCCAGTACACGGGAGGAGATATTGCCGATGCGGTCTGGGAGCACACGGAATACAGCCTGCGTTATCGGCGTGCTCTCGCTGAAGTACCCTATGATGGTCGGTAGATCGGTCAACTAGGGGGCTGCCACTCGAGCCCAGCAACGGGCGCCATCGCATCCGACCTTAGCTGACAGTCGACCCGCGCCAATGCTGCGGGGCAGCGCTCCCGACAGCGGTCGTTCGTCCGTGGGACGGCAAATCTGGCTGCTGAGAGGTGGTCCTAGGGACAATGCACGGGTAACAGGTCTATCCCCGCAGGTGCGGGGAGCCGCCTCGAGGTCGGGGACGCCGGCTCAAGGCAAGGGTCTATCCCCGCAGGTGCGGGGGAGCCGTGCTGGGATCGAAGAAGGGCGGGGCGATCCGGGGTCTATCCCCGCAGGTGCGGGGGAGCCTGGGCCTCTGGCCCTTCTGACGCCCGGGGGAGGGGTCTATCCCCGCAGGTGCGGGGGAGCCATCCGGGCTTGCAGGATCGCCTGCGCTTGCTGGGGTCTATCCCCGCAGGTGCGGGGGAGCCATGGACACTCGACACACCGACCGCCAGACTGCGGGTCTATCCCCGCAGGTGCGGGGGAGCCTCTGACGTAACCGTCCGGCCTGACCGCTACCCGTTCCATCGCCAGGGCAGCAGGTCGTCGACCTTGGTGATCCTGTAGTCTGGGATGCGGGCGATGGTGTCGGCGAGCCAGGCGTGGGGATCGATTGCGTTGAGCTTGGCGGTTTCGATCAGCGTGTAGGCGATGGCAGCTGTCTTGCCGCCCGCTTCTGATCCGAAGAAGAGGTAGTTCTTCCGCCCGAGGGCTATGGCGCGCATTGCGCGTTCGGCGGCGTTGTTGTCGAGCTCGAGGATGCCGTGATCAAGGTAGGGGCGCAGGCGCTCCATGCGAGTTAGCGCATAGCGGATGGCGGCCGCGAGTGGGGATTTACCCGAGATCGTGGTGAGCTGCATGGCCAGCCAGACCTCGAGATCGTCGAAGACCGGGGCGGCATGGGCGCGGCGGAGTTGCGCGCGAGGGTCAGGCGGCGAGCCTCGGGCCTCCTTCTCGACGGCGTAGAGCTGGGCGATCCGGGCGATGGCCTCTTCGGCGATGGGGGACGCCTGCGACCGGTGGATGTCGACGAACTTGCGCCGGACATGAGCCATGCAGGCAACTTCGCGGATGGCTCCGGAGCGATAGAGGTCCTCGAACCCGGCATAGCCATCGGCATGCATCCAGCCGCGGAACCGGGCGAGGTGATCCTTGGGGTGCTGGCCCTTCCGGTCGCCGGAGAACCGATACCATGCCGCTGGTGGAGCATCCCCGCCCCAGGGGCGCTCGTCACGGGCATAGGTCCAGAGCCGCGCGGTCTGGGTCTTGCCGGTGCCCGGCGCCAGCATCTGAACGGGCGTGTCATCCACGAAGATCGCTTCGGCCGACAGGACATGGCGCCCGATGGCCTCGGACAGCGGTTCCAGCAGGGCGGTGGTCTTGCCGACCCAGTCCGCCAGAGTAGAGCGGTCGAGGTCGATACCTTCGCGCTCGAAGATCTGGCTCTGGCGATAGAGGGGAAGATGGTCGGCATATTTACTGGCCAGGACATGGGCCAGCAGGCCAGGCCCGGGACGGCCGCGCTCGATGGGGCGCGTCGGCAGCGGGGCCTGGACGAACCGTTCGCAGCAGGCGCAGGTCAGCCGGGGCCGCACGATCCGGTTCACGATGAAGCGTCCCGGCACATACTCCAGCTCTTCGGTCACATCCTCGCCGATCCGGCGCAGCCGCCCGCCGCAATCGGCGCAGCCGCCCGCCGCAATCGGCGCAGGCCTCGGCGCCCGGGGTCAGTTCCACTTCCATCCGCGGGATGTGATCCGGGATCGGCCGGCGCTTGGGGCGGTCCTTCTCCTCGATGTCCGGCAGCTTCATCCGCGCCGTCATCGCGGCAGCGGCGATCTCGCTGGTCTCGAGCGCCAGTTGCAGCTGCTCGGCCGTCTCCGACGAGGCTCCGAACCGCTGCGCCCGGTGCCCGGCCAACTGGTGGCGCAGCTTCTCGATCAGGATCGCCTGCGCCTTCACCTCGGCCAGAAGCCGCGCGGTGAAGCTGCGAAGCTCCTCGGGGTCGTCCGGCAAGGTCAGGGTGTGATCGAGCATGGGAGAAGTCTATCTCACGGGATTCCTTGTGGGAATCCTGCGATTGCATGCCCCTTGGATTAGCCTGCCGCCAAGGGCCTCCAGGTCCGCTCCGGCGCGCGCCAGTCGATCCCTTCCAGGAGCATCGACAGCTGCGCCGGCGTCAGCGCCACCTTGCCTTCCTTCGCCGAGGGCCAGACGAACCGCCCCTTCTCCAGCCGCTTCATGAACATGCAAGCCCCTTGCCCGTCCCACCAGATGACCTTCACCAGATCGCCACGACGGCCCCGGAACACGAACAGATGCCCGGCAAACGGGTCCTGCTTCAGCACGGCCTCGGCCTGCGCCGCGAGCGCTGCAAAGCCCTTGCGCATGTCCGTCACCCCGGCCGCCAGCCAGACCCTCGTAGTGGCCGGAACCGGGATCACGCCGTGAGACCCCGGATCAGCCGCGCCAGCGCCTCGGGATCATAGCTCCCGCTGATCCGCATCCGGTGACCGCCGGCCAGCTCGATCTCGATGCGGTTCTCGGCGACAGGCGCTGCCGCAGGTGCTTGCTCTTCCGCGACTATCTCTACCGGCAAAAAGCGCGCCTCCTCCGACGAGGCCGGAACCGACGCCGGGTCGGGCGCAAAGCGGGGATCGCGCAACCACTTGAAGATCAGGTTCGCATTGACCGCGTAGCGTCGCGCCACCTGCGCTACCGAAACGCCCGGCGCAGCCGTCTGGAAACAGATCGACCGCTTCTCCTCATCCGTCCAGAGCCGCTTCGTCCGACGCGCCACGCCATCACCATAGTGTCCACTATCGATGGTGGACACTATCCCGCACCCTCAGCACGCGGCAGGGCGGTCAGGCCGGACGGTTACCCTCTGACGAACACCGAACGTCTCGACGTGATTCGGGTCTATCCCCGCAGGTGCGGGGGAGCCGGATGAGGCCGTCGCCGACAGCGACCGGGTCTGGGTCTATCCCCGCAGGTGCGGGGGAGCCACGGTATCGAACGCGACGACTGCGGCCTCAAAGGGTCTATCCCCGCAGGTGCGGGGGAGCCGCGCATGATGCCCTCACGGACGCCGCCGAGGCGGGTCTATCCCCGCAGGTGCGGGGGAGCCGTGTTGTAAAACTGATCGGGCTTGACCAGCGGGGGTCTATCCCCGCAGGTGCGGGGGAGCCATGACCTGATCCCGGCGCACGGCATCCCCTGCGGGTCTATCCCCGCAGGTGCGGGGGAGCCGCCATCACCGCAGTTGATCCCGGAACCTTGTCGGGTCTATCCCCGCAGGTGCGGGGGAGCCACGTCCATGATGTCCTTGACGGCATCGGGAAGGGGTCTATCCCCGCAGGTGCGGGGGAGCCATCAGCGCGTGATAGGATCGCAGGTCAACAGCGGGTCTATCCCCGCAGGTGCGGGGGAGCCATCAGCGCGTGATAGGATCGCAGGTCAACAGCGGGTCTATCCCCGCAGGTGCGGGGGAGCCGTGTTGTAAAACTGATCGGGCTTGACCAGCGGGGGTCTATCCCCGCAGGTGCGGGGGAGCCATGACCTGATCCCGGCGCACGGCATCCCCTGCGGGTCTATCCCCGCAGGTGCGGGGGAGCCGCCATCACCGCAGTTGATCCCGGAACCTTGTCGGGTCTATCCCCGCAGGTGCGGGGGAGCCACGTCCATGATGTCCTTGACGGCATCGGGAAGGGGTCTATCCCCGCAGGTGCGGGGGAGCCATCAGCGCGTGATAGGATCGCAGGTCAACAGCGGGTCTATCCCCGCAGGTGCGGGGGAGCCATCAGCGCGTGATAGGATCGCAGGTCAACAGCGGGTCTATCCCCGCAGGTGCGGGGGAGCCGGAATTCTTCGCGTGTCCTGGAACTTGGATAGGGGTCTATCCCCGCAGGTGCGGGGGAGCCAAAATCCCGTCCGGGATCAGCATCACAATCTGGGGTCTATCCCCGCAGGTGCGGGGGAGCCATGATCGTGCCAGCTGCGGCCTTTTCACTGTCGGGTCTATCCCCGCAGGTGCGGGGGAGCCGCAGGAGTGAGAACAATGCCCGATTTTACTGCGGGTCTATCCCCGCAGGTGCGGGGGAGCCCGCCGCTCGGACGGTCGGGGCCTGTCACAGGCGGGTCTATCCCCGCAGGTGCGGGGGAGCCTTGTAGGGATCGCAGATGCACAGCCGGGCGATGGGTCTATCCCCGCAGGTGCGGGGGAGCCCGGATCAGGCGATCACGACCGGATCGGGTCAGGGGTCTATCCCCGCAGGTGCGGGGGAGCCGGATCGTCGTCGGTATGGCCGAAATCCGCGTAGGGTCTATCCCCGCAGGTGCGGGGGAGCCCCGCTTTTCCTCGGCAGCAACTGCGGCCTCGCGGGTCTATCCCCGCAGGTGCGGGGGAGCCCGACCAGCAGCGCCGCCATCCGGGCGATCTCGGGGTCTATCCCCGCAGGTGCGGGGGAGCCATTCGCGGGCTTATCGTGCGCTGGCCTCGAACGGGTCTATCCCCGCAGGTGCGGGGGAGCCATGACCTGATCCCGGCGCACGGCATCCCCTGCGGGTCTATCCCCGCAGGTGCGGGGGAGCCACATCGTGGCCACGGTCCCCGTTGATCCAGTCGGGTCTATCCCCGCAGGTGCGGGGGAGCCCAAATGATATGGTTGATGCGGTCAGGGCGACTGGGTCTATCCCCGCAGGTGCGGGGGAGCCTCGTCAGGCTCGGGGTAGGTAGCCGAGAGCGCGGGTCTATCCCCGCAGGTGCGGGGGAGCCTCTCTTGCCCAATATATTGAATTTCCAGCGATGTCAAAAAGCATACGCGCGAGTGTTTTTACTGTTACACACGCTTGACGAGTAAAACCCCATCTGCGTCGACGATCTCCTTGGGCGGTTCGCCCAAGGTCTCGATCCTCAGATTCCCGGTCGCGCCGGTGTCTCGCCAGACCATGGTCAGCGAGCCACGGCCGAGCGCCGTCCACCAGTCGGTCATCACCGACCAGACCCGTCCGCGCACGCCGGCCGACATGTCGGGGGCGACATAGACGCCTGGCGCAATCTCCAGCATCACCGAGGTGAGAAACCCGCGATAGCGCGCCTCGACATCACGGGTCACGATCATCGTCAGTGGCATCAGGGATCGCGCCCCTCGATCAGCGCCTTGATCCGCTCGATCATCGCCGGGATCACGCCCTTCCGGGCGATCGTCTCTCCGGTCAGGCGCCGGGCGAGGCGTTCAATATTCTCGCCGGGCCGGTCAAGGGCGATCCTGGCCGCTTTGAAGGCGCAAGGGATCGTTACCGGATCGCGCCAGAGATCGGCGATGTCCAGAACGAAGCTCTGGCCCGGATCCTCGTGGATAAAGCCGAGTTGGGGAATGGTGGCGGTTGCGCAGACGGCGATGGCGGCGGCGGCCTCGACGGCCGAGGCGGCATGATTCAGCGCCTGATTGGGCAGGTCGGCCCTCATCGGATCGCCGCGGTCATAGCGTCGGCCCCGCCAGTCGATGCCTATGCGCTGCGCATGCAAGGCATAGGTCTGTTTCATCCGCGCCCCCTCGATCCCGCGCAGGACATCAAGCTCGCCATGAGGCAAAATCTCGCCCAGACGGACGGCATACATGCGCCGGGCCGTCATGATCCGAAGATCGTCATCGGCCCAGATCCGCGCTTGAAGCCGGGCAAGGCCCGAGCGGTCGGGGATTATTGGCGGCGCGGTATAAAAGCGCACCCCATCCTCACCAACGGCGGCAAGGGCGGTGCGGGCATGGGCCAGGAGCCGCAGCGCGTCATGGCTGACCGTCGAGCCCGGGCCGAGCAGGATGATCGACACGCCTTGCAGCGGGATGGCATAATCGCCCGGTTGCAGCGCATCCACCTCGGTGCTTTTCCCTTGCAGGAAGGCCAGCGTGCCATCGCGTGCGGTTAACGCCCCGCGCGCGAGGTAGAGGCAGCCTGCCCGGTCGGCATGAGGCACCTTGGCGCTGTCGAGTCCGAGCCTGCCCTTGAGCATCAGCGCGGCCTTTGCGGCGGCCGCAGCAGCAGCATGCCATAGCCATAGCTGCGGTGGCGCCCGACGCCACTTGCCAGCAGCCGGGCAAAGGCCGCAGCGTCAGTGACGGTCAATGTGCCAAGCACTGTCACGTCGGGCCCCTCGATTCTGCGTCCGTCCCGGACGGCAATCTCGCGGCGAAAGCTCGCCAGACGGCTGGTTTCCCGTTCAAGCTCGGCGCCGGGGAGCAGCCGCGCGGCCAGCCAGTCCAGATAGACCGCCTCGCGCGTCACCTCCTCGCCGCGCAGGGCGCGGGCGAGGAAGGCATCCACCTCGGCCCCTTTTCGGAAGATGAGCGGCTGGCCGTCTTTAGTTTGGCCGGACAGCGGCGACGCCAGCCGCACCACAGGGCGCATCCGCAGATCGAAGCCGATGCGCTGCCCCGGTCGCCAGGCCGTGCCCGGCCGGGGGATCGAGCGCAGGCGATCTAGGCGGATGGCCGCGGCGTCCGAGGGGGTCTGGCTGATTCCGGCGCTCTGGCGCAGGGCATCGGCATCATGGTCGGCATAGGCAAGCAGCGTGCCCTGCCTGGCGCCGGGGGCAACCATCAGGCGGAAAGGTTGCAAGACGCCCGGGCCGAAGACCTCGCCCAGCAGGTGATGCAGGGTAAGTCCCTCATCCGATCCGCGCCCCCACGCTTGTCGGGCACCGGCCCAGAGATGGAGTTGCCGCAGATCGACTGGGAGTTCGACGAGATGCAGGCTCATGTGATGCGCCCCAGACCGACCCGGCGGCTGCCGGCATGATAGCCATTGCGCCAGATCCGCAGATCCGCAAGATCTGTCATCGTGCCACAGCCTTCCTCAGCGGGCCAGAGCGCGTCTCCGGTCTGGCCGGTCGCCGTCAATGCGGCACGAGCCGTATCCGCCGTGAGCAGCCCCTGCAGCAAAGGGCCGCTAGGCAGGCAGGGCTTGCGGCCCAGAAACAGCGGTCGGGCCGGGCGGTCGAGCGCCGCGGCGAGATGGTCGAGATCCGGCGCCGCGTCGTCGGCAAGACGCAGCACGACATGGCAATCGTGATCGGCCAGATAGTCACGGCGGCGGCGGTGCGGGCTGTCATAGCTCGCACCGGCACGCTGATCGGGACTGCCCCAGGTGGTCCAGCCGCGATCATTAGCTTCCAGCTTGGCATTTTGGTTGTCGGTCAGCGGGCGGCCCTGCCGGGCATTCACGGCGCCGAAGATCAGCCTGTCTTGCAGGGTCTGATGCGCCTGCCAGTCCTCGCGCCGCAGCCCGAGCGCATTGGCCAGAAGGCCGGTCAGCGCCGAGGCGGAGGGGAAATCCCGCGTCGGCCCAACCTGATCGACCGCAACGCCGCCGAAGGCCAAGAGCGGGGCGGTCAGGCGCAGATGCAGCCAGCGGTGCATCATGCCGCGCTTTCCGAAAGCTGCGCGGGCAGCGTGCGCACGAAGCCCGCTAGATCGGCAAGGGAACCCCGCTCTGCGCCCGGCACATCGGCATTGGCCAGCGTCATCACCCGGCGTGTCTCGCCCGTGGCATAGGCGGCATCCAGCGCCGCGAGATGCGCCGTGAGCTGGGCGACAGCCGGGGCCGTGCTGGCGGCGCAGGCATCGCGGAAGGCTTCCGCCAGCGTGCGGGGCTGGCGGTCGCCCGCCTCGACCAGCAGGAAGGAGGCACGGGAATACGGGGCGGTCGAGCCAAGCTTGGCCCCGGGCGACACTTCTGCGATCAGATAGAGCAGATTGTGCAGCACCTCGCCCGCAAGCGCGGCATCGCCGCCGAGATTGGCGATCAGCCCGGGAATGTCGACAACGACATAGCCGTAGAACAGCCCCGAGGTCAGTTCGGTCTCCTGAATGGTGTCGGCGCCGGTATCCTCTTCCCGCGCCAGATCGTCGGCCGCGATGAAATAGTCGCTTTCGGCCTCTTCAGCGTGGACGGTGAAGGCATGGGCAACATGGACCGGCGCATCGATATTGGCGCGCGGGTCCGAGGTGACCATGCGGCCGAACAAGGCTCCGGTCAAGCCGCCCGGCATCTTGGCGCCCTCGCTCAGGGCCTTCAGATTGGCCTTGTGAGTCTTCAGCCAGTCCTTGGCGATCTCCTGTGCCGCTTTCCCGTCGCCCGCCGCTTCGGCGGCCAGCCGCTTCGCCTCGGTGGCCAGATAGGCCACCTCCACCTCGCCCAGCAACAGGGTCTGGCGGGACTTCTTGTCCGCACCCTTATCGCCATAGACGGCGACCAGCAGCGCCTCGCGGATCGGTTTCAGGACGGCTTCATCAACCTCTGTCAGATCGGCCAGAACCTTGCGGTCGATGGTCTCGCGCGAGCGGAAAGCATCAGTCGCGCCTGCGATCCGGCTGAGTGCATGGGGGTCGTCGGCAAGGCGCCAGTGCCGTTTGAGGCATTGCGAACTGACGCGGGTGCGCAGCGTGCCACCATAGGGCAGCCGCTTGGCCAGCCCGGCATCGTCGCGGTTCAGGAGCGCTGCGGTATAGGGAGCAAGGAAATGGATTTGCAGGAAGCGGGGATCAGGCATTCTGGGTCTCTTCGATCTGGGATCTGTCTAGGGCGCGGTAATAGCTGCGGGCAATATCATTGCGGTCACATTCGAAAGCGGCGCGGGCGAGGCTGATGAGATCAAGCGGGGGGTGTTTGCGGGCAATGCCGCGGATGATCCGCTCCAGCGCCTCCAGCCGGGCCGGACCGCGCAGGGCGAGGAGCCGGGCCAGCCGCTGTTCGGACACCCCGGCCTCGTGCAGAACCGTACCCAACGGGCGCTTGGCATCATGGACCGATGTGGTGGCGCTGGCCGGGGTCAGAAGCGCCACCATGCGGGTATAAGCCAGCCAGACGGGTTCCTCGGCCGATGAAAGTTGCAGGCGCGCGACCTGCCGCCAGAAAACAGGGGCACCGGCCCCGTCCATCCGCCGGGCCTCGGCCTTGCCACCCGGATCGGTCGCAGCCAGAGCGGCGGCGATCGACAGGGCGCAGCGGGCGAGCCTGTCCTCAGGTCTGGCTGCATGCTTGGCTTCGGGCGTATCTGTGGGCATGTCAGGCATCCTGTGCGTCCTGTTGCTGGAAGGGCTGCAACACCTTGGCGATGCCCCGCTCCAAAGCGTCCCGGCTACGGGCCTCGGCGCGGGGACGGAACAGACTGGCGCAAGGGATGGCGCTGCTGGCGATGTCGAATTCTCTGCGAGCGATCGCGGCAAGCGCCGTCAGGAACTCGCGGCGCATCAGGGTGAAATCGGCATCCACCTTCGCGGATGCTCGCAGCCAGAGTTCCGGGAAGAACAACTGATCCACCGCATGGCGATAGGCATCACGCGCGGGTTGGGCGCGGGCATAATGCGGCTTGCCGCGCTTCTTGCGATCGCCCTCGGCCGCGATCAGGGATAGGCCGTCGCGCAGCGCGGTTTCTATCGCGTCGATATCTTCCTGCACTTCGGCAGCGACCGAAACTGGCTTCGTGCCAAACAGCCCCGCCTTGACCATCGCCTTCGGCACCGGCACGAGGCGCGAGCGGAAACCGTCGGTCTTGGAATTGCCTCGGGCAAAGGCTTCGGCGATCAGAACCAGCGGCGCGGCCTCTTCCCCCGGCTGCGGCAGAGCCAGATCGGGAACTTTCCAGTCGCCGCCATAGAGCAGCCGCACCAGCACCTCATGGCTCCAGTCCTGCTCGCCAAGGGTGAAGCTCTTGTTCTCGGTCTTGTGCAACGGCGCCCAGGGGTCGCCGGTATTGCCCTTGGCTTCCTTGGCGGCCACACGCGCAGCCTTCGAGGTGCTGCGCTCGGCCGTGATCCGATCTCCCGCCTGCGACAGGCGGATACGGCGGCAGACCTCGATGAACATGGGGTCGAGCCGGTCCAGATCGAGGCCTGGCCCGTCGCCCCAAGGATAAAGCCAGAGAAGGGTCAGCCCGGCAATGCCACTGCGCCGGGTGAGAAGCGTGCGCAGATCTCGCGCCCACCAAGCCGAGGGATCGACCTCGACAGATCCTTCGCGCGCGGGCGCCAGCGCGATCATCGCCCGCGATGAGGAACCGCCGTTCATCCGAGCGATGCCGTAACTGTCTTTGCCTCCATAGCCCTCCATCGTCTGCAAGCTGACGAGGGCGAAGATCCAGTCCTGCGGCTCCGGCTCGCGGGCGATCTCGCGCTTGATGTCGTGATTGCGCGAGGTGATGAGCATATCGAGCGCATCGGGCGTGGCGACCGGCGTCCATTTCTCCCCGCCGGGATCGGGCGGTTGCAGGAAGGCGGGGTGCTTGCGGTCGGTCTGGATCAGATGCCAGGGTGCGTCATCGGCGAAATCCGGGGTCAGCACCCGCAGCGCGCGGCGCCAGTTGTCCTCATCCTCGGGCAGATCGCGCAGGCCCGCAGCATCTAGCGCCAGAACCGCAAGCTGCACGCAGAACATGTGCCAGGCGGGGCGCTGATGCGGACGCAGCGCAGGGAAGGCCGCGACCTCGCCCCGGGACATGGCGGCGAACAGACCGGGGAGGCTATGCGATCCCCGGTCTGTCGAGATAAGCGGCTCGGTGAGAAGGTTGCTGCTCATCGAGCGCAACGCCCCAAGAGTTTTGGGGAATGCACTTGGCCTGCGGCTTCAACCTCAGACAAGCAGGGTCTATTCCCGCCGAAGCGGGACACTTCGAAGGAGAATACCAGCCCGAGATCGACCCCTGTGACCCGGTCGCCATTGGGACGCCGCTTTCTGCCCGCCAGGAAGCGCGTACCAGCCTCAATGAGACGTCTCATCGGTATGAAGCTCCTCATAAGCGATAAACGTCAGAGAAACAGTTATCTACACCTTCAAGGATGAGAGCTGCAGCCTTAGCTGTCAAGGCTCCGTTGCAAGAATCGTTAGCCCCGCCGAGTCATAGCCGAACATCTTGCCGCCGACGCCGATCCGCAGTGGCGCGGTGGCCAGCAGTTCGACCGTCTCCTCGCCGGTCAACCCTTTCGACCAATGCGCGGGCAGCGTCAGGTTGCGCACCGGCAGGCCGAAGGCTCCGGGCGTGCCATCGGGGAGGGCCAGCATAGCGCCCTCCTCGCCCAGCCGGGTGCGGATCTTCTCGTCATCGGGGAACGAGATCAGCGGCGCCTGGCGGTCGAGGATCACGAGATCCGCCGCGCCCATCTCGGCCAGTGTCTTGCCGTGCAGGCGCTGGTGGTAAGCCTGCCAGCCCCGGGCCTCGGCGATCCGTGCCAAGGCCTCGGGATGGGTCGCAGCTTCCACAAGCACGCGGTTCATTTCGGGAATATGCCAGACTGGTTGTCCTGTGATCTGATCCAGCGTTGCGGCAAGACCGGGCACATCGACATAGACGCCCGAGAGGCTCGGACCCGCCGCATAGGCGCCTAGACCGTTATCGGCCCGCTGCACCAGCGGATCGAGGCCGCCCGGCGGGCAAAGCACAACGGCACGCGCCATTTCGAACCCTGCGGGACGCGCGCGCTTGTGGCGGTGCAGGCGCCCGATCCGCTGCAGCAGCACATCCATTGGGCAAAGATCAGTGATCAAGAGATCCGCATCGATGTCCAGGGACTGTTCGAGCGTCTGCGTCCCGATGACGACCCGACCGCCCAGCGACCCCTTGGCGCCCAGGGCCCCCTCCACCGCGCTATCCAGCAAGGCCCGGTCCTCGGCCGCAAAGCGACTGTGGTGAAGCGTCGGAATGCCCCGTATCTGCAACAGCAGTTCCGGCGCTTCGGCCTGTACGGCGGCGAACGTTTCCTGCGCCCGCCCCACCGTGTTGCGGATCACCAGCACCCGCGCTCCCCGCCGCGCGGCGGCAAGGGCAAGATCGGCCGCATCTGCCCCGGTCCAGCCCAGATGCGCACGCATCTCCACGGCCTTGTCCGCACGCGCTTCGCGCTCGACCGGCTCGATGCCGGCCGCCGTCCAGACGGCTGGATAGGGTCGGGCCGCCTCCTCGGGCAGCGCGGCGATCCCCGTTCCGAACCATCGGCAGCGCGCGGACGCCCCCAGAGTCGCGGACATCAATAGAACATGGCCGCCCAAGGCCAGATGGTCGCGCGCCATCCGTCGCTGGACCTCGCTCATATAGGGGTCGGAGGCATGAACTTCGTCGATGACCAGCAGCGCGCGCGACAGGGCGGTGCCGCGCAGATGGGCGTATTTCACCTGTAGCCCGCCGAGAGCGACCTGATCCACCGTACCGATGGCGATCGGCGCCGCGAGATAGCGAGCGGAATGCTCGGCCGCCCACCGGCTCGGCCGCGCTTTGCCATCGTCCCACAGGACCGAGAAGTCAGGCAGGCGCCGACCCTTCGCCTCGCCCGCCACCACTTGTCCGGGGATCGCCAGCAGCGCCTCGGGCACAGGCTTGAACATAAGCGCCAGTGCGGCATTGACCCGGCGCTGCAACTGTCGCGCCGCCGCTCTTGTCGGCACGGCGAAATAGAGCGCCTCGACCTCTCCCGCGGCCAGAAGTGCGGCAAAGCGCCAGAGCGCCGCCTCGGTCTTGCCCGCTCCCGTCTCGGCCTCCAGAAGAACGAGCCGTTCGTCCGTCGTCAAACCACCGATCGCCAGTTGTGCAGGCCGCGGCCGGGGATGATCCTTCGAGATCAGCTCCCAACCCGGTGGCCCCGAAAGCGTAAGGATATCCGCGGCCAGGCCGATCTCGGCAATGCGTGTCTCCGCGCGCAGCAGTGCGGTCTGCCAATAATCGTCGCGCAGGCGAGGCTCGTAGGGGAAGGCGCGGTTGTCGGAGGCAATCCAGTCCGCAAGGGTCAAAAGACCGCAGATGAAATGCACAAAAGCCGGCTCAGCAGGGGGCGGTCTCGCCTTGTCCAGATCGGGAAACCATGCCTCGAAAGCCGCCCCGATCCGGCGATGCTCCATTTGCCAATCATAGCTCGCGACTGTGGGAAAGGTGGCGGCAACCCTCCCCGACCCCGGATGGCTCGTCGGTCGCCCGTGATGCGACAGAATCATGGAAAACCACTGCTCCAACTCGGGCCAGGCGGCCAGCACATGGTGCCAGCTCGCGCCCGGCCCGTCTCCGCTCGGCGCTTCCGCCCAGAGCCACCCGGCTTCGAGGTGCCCGATTGTCGCCAGGTGACCCTTTCTGGGCCAGATCTTGGCTTGAAAGCCCGGAGCGAGCTTGCCGATGTCATGCAGGAAGGCCAGCGCGGTGAGGCAGCCGATCTCGGTCGGGTTTAGTATACGTCCAAGTGCCGCCTCAGCCTTCAGGCGATAGGGGCGACGCGACAGAAGCAATTGGAAGACCGCTGCGACATCGGCGCAATGATGCCCAAGATGATGATGCCCGAAGATGGGGCTGAACTTGCCCCAAGCTGCTCCCCAGATCGGACCAGCCCGTTCTGCTTGCATCAATCGTTCACGCTCTGGAGACCAAGACATTTCGCAGCCTATCTGTGGCACGGAAAATTCTACGTGTCTCGGAAAAACTTCAACCTGGCCTGATCCGCAGTAAAGGCGTGAGAAATTCAAATAACTCTCAATACTGTCGGAAGGCCCGCCGCTATCGTCCGAAGCGCCGGTTTGGGATTCTCTTGCAGGCCAAGCGAAATACCTACCCTGCGGTATTCCGAATAAATGGTCACGTCGGGATTCCGAGGCATCCTACAGGATCCCGTGCTGTGATTCTGAGGCGCCAGCCGTGCCGTACTGCCATCGGGCTGCTCTCCTCCCTCACGGCTAGTCTGGCTGATATCTCGCTGCGGTCCGCACGAATGATCATGTTCAATGTGTTTCTGCGGGTACTATGCTGCAGTGCTGCTAGACAACTTTCCGCCCATCGCGTCCACCCGCCTGCAATGCCGACCGCGTCGGAAATCTGCGCGCCTGTATCAGCGCCCGTCGGCTTCTCTCACGATTTGAACGATATCGCGAGGGTCTGATCCCATCGCTGTAGCTATTTCGACTAGTTCCACCACCTCGATTCGCCGCTCGCCGTTCTCGTACTTCGCCACAAAGGACTGCGGCCGCTTCAGGCGCTCTGCCAGCTCGGTCTGCGTCAGCCCTGCATCCAGGCGGGCCTGCTTAAGGGCAGCCATCAAGGCCAGATGACCAGGGCTGCGCAGGGTTCGGCCCATCCTTGAACTCCAGATAAATCCGGAATTCGGATAGTGGCACTTGAGCGTTATCCCATTTTAGGTTATTTCGTGCCGGACGTGTTTGCATCTTTATTTTCAGGACCAGCCGATGCCCCAACAATGTCCGCATTGCATGACCGAGATTCACGCCGAGGCCTCGACCTGCCCCGCCTGCGGGGCGATCCGCGGGGTGTGGGGCCGCTCGGTCGAAAGCTGGCGCCAGGCATCGACCTTCATGCTCGGCGTGGCCGCATTCTTCGTTCTAGCCGGCATAGTCTTTGGCACCTGGGTTGCATCGGTCGACGACCGAACGACGGCATTCGACGGCTTGATCGCCTTCCTGTTCCTGTCGCCCTTCATGCTGTTCGCCGGCGGTGTCGGCCTGTTCCTGCGCTATGTGATCCCCCGGATGCGGGAAGGCTGGTACCGATGATAGCCGCGAAGCGGAAACCGACCGCCGGCCCGAAGCGCACCTCGATCTGTCTCAGCGCCGAGGCGCACAAATCCCTGCGGATCGAGGCACTGCGGCGCGACATCACCATGAGCTAACTGATCGCGCAGGCGCTGCGGATACCGGCATCGACATTCCCCCGGAGGATCTGGAAGCATGAAACACCTGTTCACGGCCGCGCTGATCGGCCTCGCCAGCCCGGCCCTTGCCGCCGGTTGGTATTTCGAGGCCTCCGTCGAGGGCGGCGCGGAATACTGGACCTTCACCAACGAGACCGGCGAGGTCAGCCCGCGCCGGGTGCGCGGCAACGAGATCTGGATCACCCGCACCGACCAGATGAACGAACTTGACGCCAACGGCACCTGCGACTTCAACAACTGCCGCGTCAGCGTGACGCTGGACGGCCGCAACGCCGGGGCGGGCGAACGGGTCAGCATCCTGTTCTCGAATGGCGAGAAGCTGGATTTCGCGGCTGCCGGTGGCGACATCCTGTTGAGCAATTTCGACACGGCCGGCATGGGCGCGACCAACCTCTTCGTCCATTATATCCGGCAGGCGGAATGGGTCGAGATCGGCTTCGGCGGCAAGCGCCACCGCTTCAGCCTCGCCGGATCGGCGGCGGCGCTGGACGCGATCCGGCCATGGATGACGGGAGGCAAGCCGTGACCTCCCACGGGACCATGCACGCAACCAACGGATATCGGCGCAAAGGGCCTGACTACCTGAGCAACCCGGACATGGTTGCGTTCACCATCGGTCGGGTCGTGATGGCAAAGATGACAGCCGGCCGCCCCCTCAGCTGGAATACGCTACGGGCGCGGCTGATGCATATCGCTGAGGGAGATACCGTCGATCTGCCGGCAGGCGTGAATGCAGAGATGGCATTGGCGGCCCTGCGATATCTTCCCGCGCTGCCCGAGGTTTCCCGGTTCAAGGGCTGAGGGTAGGAACCTCACGCGCTGAACGGGGTTTCCCGCCCAAGAAATGGTCCAGGCATGGGCCATAGCCAACGCTTCAACCTCGCTGGATCGGCGGCAGCGCTGGATGCGATCCGGCCATGGATGAAAGGAAACAACTGATGACCCCGCAACCGTTCAAAGGCGAACTGCCCGCATCGATCTTCCAGCCGGATGAGGTCAAGGCACGCAACTGGTGGGCCACGCTGACCGAGCCGGAACAGGAAGAGCGCATCTACGACCTGACCCAGGTGCTGGAATTCTACGGCATCGACCTGCCCGACAGCGATGAGCGCTGGATGATGGCCTGCTGGGAAAACGAATTCGCCTGACCCCGTCCCTACGGCCCGTTGTGATGCGAGCGGGCCGGGGTCAGGCTGCGCGCAAACCACATTCCGACCGCCCCCACGAGGCTGGGGCGGAATGCGGTTTGCGGCCGCCCAACGGGCGGCACCCTGCAAGCTGCCATCGACTAGAAGTCTTCCATCTCCAACCCGGCTTGGCTGCGCTTGCGCTGCACCGTTGGTTGTCATGCACAAGCCCGAAGACATGCAGCGGGCCGTCCGGCAGCTAGGCTCCTTGAAGTCAGCCCGGCAGCGGATAGGAACATAGTCCCCAATTAACCTTGCAAATCGGGAACTAATCTCCATAATTGCAAGGATGTTGATCGAGCGCCGTATCACCGAGACCGTGAAGTCCCTGCTGGACGACAGCCCCGCCGTTGCCCTGCTGGGGCCGCGCCAGGTAGGCAAGACCACGCTGGCCCAGGAGCTGGGGGATGCGCGCCCCTCGCTCTATCTCGATCTCGAATCCAGCGCCGACCGGGCCAGGCTCTCGGACCCCGAACTCTACCTTTTGGCGCATGAGGATAAGCTGGTCATCCTTGACGAGGTCCAGCGGGTGCCGGACCTGTTCCAGAACCTGCGCGGCCTGATCGACCGGGGGCGGCGCAAGGGGCTGAGGGCGGGCCGGTTCCTGCTGCTCGGCTCCGCTTCCATCGACCTGCTGCGGCAATCCGGCGAGACGCTGGCGGGCCGGATCGCATATGCCGAACTCGCCCCCCTCGATGCGCTGGAGGTTCCCGCTGCCGATCTGGACCGGCTCTGGCTGCGCGGCGGCTTTCCCGACAGCTTCCTCGCCAAGGGCGATCAGGCCAGCCTGCGCTGGCGGCGCGACTTCATCCGCACCTATCTGGAGCGCGACATTCCCGCACTCGGCCCCCGCATCGCGGCCGAGACGCTGCGGCGCTTCTGGACCATGCTGGCGCATCGGCAATCCGGCCTGTCGAACGCCGCCGAACTTGCCCGCGCGCTTGGGGTCGATGCCAAGACCGTCGCCTCCTATCTCGATCTGCTGGTCGATCTGATGCTGGTGCGCCGCCTGGAGCCCTGGCATGCGAATATCGGCAAGCGGCTGGTCAAGTCCCCGCGCATCTATGTGCGCGACACCGGCATCCTGCATGCCCTGCTGGGACTGACGACGCTGGACGACGTTCTCGGCCACCCCGTCGCGGGCGCCAGTTGGGAAGGACTGATCATCGAGACTGCCCATGCCCTGATGCCGGAAGGGACGCAGGCCCAGTTCTACCGCAGCGGGGCGGGGGCCGAGGTCGATCTGGTACTGACCCTGCCCGGCGGCGCGGTCTGGGCCGTCGAGGTCAAGCGCAATCTGGCGCCGAAGGTCGAGCGCGGCTTTCACTCGGCCTGCGAAGACCTGCAACCTGTGCGGCGGATCGTGGTCTATCCGGGGGGCGAGGCTTTCCCGCTGCCGAACGGCATCGAGGTGATGTCGCTGCACCAGTTCGGGCAGGATCTGCTGGCGCTTCATCCGTAAGCGATGCGTCCGCCCAGCGGGCAGTATTGGGGGATCGATCTTCTTCCTGGGCGGAGGAAGCTGGGTACCGGGGCGCAGCGCCCGGTCCGACATTTTGCGGGTGGTACGAAAGTACCGGGCCCCGCAAAATAATAGTCGGTCACTAATATTTGGCGAAATCCCCAAAAGTAGCCCATCCTAGCCTACAGATTAACCCGCCCTGCTGTGCGCTTCTGCGTCGATCAGATGCCCCCGGACAGATCGTCCAGGAAGGCCTGTTCGTCAGGCATACGGCGGAAGCCGGCAGCCCTGACCTGCGCCTGAAGCGCTGCAATCGGCCCGCCGGAACCCGGCACCGGTTCGCTCGCGGCCAAGCTGTCGTAAAACCCGCGCTCTTCCGGCCCCATCGCGCCCAGATCGTCGTCCGTCGCCAGTGCGTAGAGCCGGCGGCAGGCGCTGACGTCAAGCCGCGTTGCCTTGGTTCTGCCGGCCGCGAGCCGCGCCAGGACCGGATAATCGCTGAGCAGATAAGTCATCACCAAGCTCTCCACGCCCAAGGGGCGCATATGCCAATATTGCAATTTTACCCTTCGAGCATCGTGCCATCGCACAGACCCATGCTGGTCACAAATGCCGCTCGACGTCCTGTGCACCGTGCAGGATGCGGACGATTTCCAGCGTGTCGCCCAGATCCCGGAAGAAGATGACATGCGATCCGCTCAGGCATTTCAGATAGCCAGGCCGAACGTCAACCGGCCTGCCGCGCCCTTGCCCAGATGCCAGCGCGTGGCAGGTGTCGCGCAGTTCCTGCACATAGCGCCGGGCTTGCGCGAGGCCCCATTCGCCCTCCGTATAGTCCCAGATTGCCTCCAGATCGACCGTTGCCGCGACGGTGAAGGCCAACGCCTTCATGCGTTGCGACCGGCCATCTTGCGGGCAATGAACCGGTCGAGGTCGAAACCCTCCGCCCGGCC
The DNA here is from genome assembly GCF_009301415.1 of Paracoccus kondratievae. GTDB lineage: Bacteria > Pseudomonadota > Alphaproteobacteria > Rhodobacterales > Rhodobacteraceae > Paracoccus > Paracoccus kondratievae. Next base: position 294,238 of record NZ_CP045073.1, read on the forward strand.
GGATTCCTCTCCGGCGATCAGGGCGTCCTGAAGGGCCTTTACCTTGGTCTCGTGCTCCTCCAGCAGCCGCAGCCCCGCCCGCACCACGTCGCTGGCCGAGCCATAGCGGCCCCCCTTCACCTGCGTGTCGATGAAGCTGACGAAGTGATCGCCGAGCGAAACCGAAGTGTTGCGGGACATACGGGCCTCCTGTGCGTCGATACCGGATATTACCAAGAAATCGTATCAGCCGCAATTGCCGGCTCTCTTCCGCCTGATGTGCATATTGGCATAAGCGCATGCTGTCATATGCCCCTCTGCGATGAAGCGTCTGGTCGAGAGCCGCGCGAATTCGTCAGCGCCTGCACCGCCCGCGCCTGATCCAGCCGCGTCTTTGCCTCGCCGGTGAAGGATTGCCATACTGGCGAGGCCTCGATGACTCCGGCCAGGGTCGAGGCTGTGTAGGTCGTGCCGAACGCCTGCTTCGCCCCATGGGCTACATAGGCCACGGTTTCCGGCCATTTCAGCCAGCGCGGACTGGCATCGGCGAGGCGATTGACCCAACCCGCAACCCTGCGCAGGAAGCCGGACAGACCGCCGAGCAGCCCCCGACCTGTCAGCGGCTGGCGCAGGGCTTCCAGCCCGTCGCTGAGAACCGGCGCCAGCGCGTTGTGCATTTCGCGGTTGCGATCTGCATCGTGATGCGTCCAGGCGCCCATCTGCCCCGGCGTCTCCAGCCGTTCCAGCAGCACCGGATCAGCATCGACCTGTCGGATGGCGGCGATCAGCCCGCCGGTCGCGATGGCATGCACCACCTCGGCCTCCCGAAGCCGTCTGGCGACCGTATCCTGCATGACCGCGTCGCGATGGCGCTCCTCCTCGTCGGCAAGGCGACGGGCTTCTGCGGCACGTTCGACGGCAATCTCGGCGTCCTTCTGCGCCTTCAGCCGTTCCTGTTCGGCCTTCCACGCTGCCCGATCCAGACGGCGGCGGCGCGGCCCCGTCCGGGCCTGCCCATGCTTCGCGCCGACCGCGGCGTGATAGCGGTCCTGCCAGCCGCGCATCGCCTGCTTGTAGCTGCGAGACGGCGAGCCGGACCAGCCGCTATCTTTGTGCCGGTCCTGCTCGCGATGGCCCTCGTGGCAGCGCTTGGCATCCATGCGCATATTGTCATCTGCACATATGGGCACCGCCAGCACATGCACATGCGGGTGGGCTTCATCGAGATGCTCGACGATGCTCAGCACCTCGGCGCCGTTACGCGCGGCATCGTCTCTGGCGAAGGCGATCACGTCCCTGCGCCAGCGCAGATACTCGGCTTGGTCCATGTCCTCGACCGGGTCGGGAAAGCTGAAGACGCTGGCGATCATAACATGCGTGTCCGAGCGGATGGTCCGCAAGGCGTCCTTTCGATCCGGCTGCTCCTTGCGCAGCTGACGCAGCAGCTTGTTCTGCTCGGCGATGCGCTGTTCGATCAGGGCGACCACCTCCGAGGGCCGGATGCCTTCGAGGATGGTGGGCGGCTGCGGATTTTCGACATGCGGGCAGGCCCCGTCCAGCCGCTCGGCCTCATCCGCGACCTCGCTGACCGACCGGCTCTTGCTGTTGCCCTTGCGCGAATAGGTCTGCTTGTGCGCGAAGATCGATTTGCCGCTACGCTCAGACATAACGCAAGCCCTCGCTGAAGCCTGCGGCGCGCACTTCGCTGCGGGAAACCAGCTCCAGGTCCAGCGCCATACGGACCTGCCCGACGCTGAGCGTTCGACACAAAGGGTGACGGGATTTGATCCAGTCGGCAGTTTTTGCCGCATGCGCCGGGGTGGGCACCTGAGGCGATTCCGGCTCGTCCGCGATGTAATCGCGCCAGCGGCCCACCCTGAACCAGTTATCCGAGAAGCAGACCTTTGAGCGCGTATAGCCTGCGGTCTCCAGCGCATAGCGCTTTACAGCCGAGAGAAGCTTTTCATACCCGACCTCCTGCATGGCAGCCTCAACGTGGTGCAGGCAGGCCGCTTCGTTGCGACATCGGTCGGTTGGATAGGCCTTCAATATCTCAAGAGATTCAGCCGCCGCCTCGCGCGCGCCTGCGCGCGAAGGTGGTTTATGGATGGTTTCAGGATGGTTTGGGGTCCGCTGTGGACGGGGTACCGGGTCCGCAGCGGACCCCGTTCCGGGTTCACGGTAGACCCCGTCCTCTGTGGACCCCGTCTCATCATCGGGTTCGGCAATGCCCTCCAGGGTGCGGACGGCGGCAAGGGAAATGCGATAGACGACGGTAAAACCGTTCTTGCAGGCACGGCGGCCGGTCTCGATCAGGATGCCTTCGTTCAGGAATTCGTTGATCGTGCGCTTGACGGTGGTTTCGCCAAGCTCGGTGTAGCGCTGGATCGTTCCCTTGGAACACCAGATGCCCGACCCGTCATCGCTGGCCTTGTCGGCCAGAAACATGATGATCTGTTTTCGCACCGGACTACCGAAGCGCCGCCCGGCGCAAAGATTCGCGACCTTCCAGCTCATGCTGCACCTCCCCACGGGGTTGCGCGGCGGGAAACTGTGACATATTCTTTTGTCAGAAGACCTTTGACAGTGCCGTCGGATGGAGTGCCAGCTCCTCCGGCGGCTTTCTTTTGCACAGACAAGGCCCGGAACTGCGGGACACCTGCGTCATAACCTATTGATTTGTATACTGCCGCATTGCACGAATGCGGGACACCACTTCGTTGATTTCGTTCAGTTTTCAGAAGAAGTGGTGGGCGACCCTGGAATCGAACCAGGCATGGGTCTCCCCGGCGGAGTTACAGTCCGCTGCCGCACCTTGCAGCACGTCGCCCGCCGAACGCTTTCGGCGTGTGGAGGGGTGATTATCCCGCCCGGCGCAGGGCGTCAAGCAGGGATCAGGGGAAAAGTTGTGGCCAGCCATCTGTTTCGACCATCCCGCAGCAGAACTTGCAATTTCCCGCATTTTCTGCGCAGTCGGAACGACAGCCGGGGACAGGATATGGCCGAGAAACCGCAGAAAACCAAAAAACCCGCCTGGGTCATCGACAAGGAACGCGCCCGCCGCGCCGCCGCAGCCGAAACGCTGTGGCTATTCGGCCTGCATGCGGTGCGCGATGCGCTGGCTAACCCCCGCCGCGAAAAGCTGCGCCTGGTCGTCACTCGCAATGCGCTTGATCGTCTGGGCCCTCTGCCAGAGGGGACCGAACCAGAAATCACCGATGCCCGGACCTTTGACAAGGCCGTACCATTGGCACCCGACAGCGTCCATCAGGGCGCCGCACTGGAGGTCAGGCCACTTGCCTGGGGCAAGCTTGAGGATCTGGCGCTGTCCGGACCGGGGCGCCCGTTGATGGTGGCGCTGGACCGCGTGACCGATCCGCATAACGTAGGCGCAATCCTGCGCTCGGCCGAGGTCTTTGGCGCACGGGCAGTTATCGCCCCGGCCCGCCATTCCGCACCCGAAACCGGGGCACTGGCCAAGACCGCCTCGGGCGCGCTGGAACGCCAGCCCTATCTGCGCGTCACCAACCTTGCCGATGCGCTGATCGAGCTGAAGGCCATGGGCTATACCGTCCTTGGGCTCGACGGGACCGGGCAAGAAACCCTGCCCGAGACCCTGCGCGCCCTCTCGGGTCGTGCGATCTGCCTGGTGCTTGGCGCCGAGGGACCGGGGCTGCGCGAACGCACACGCGAAACCTGCGATCATATCCTGCGTATCCCGTTTGCAGCCGATTTCGGCTCGCTCAACGTCTCGAACGCGGCGGCCGTGGCGCTTTACGCCGCTTCACAGAGCTGAGCGGTGCCATCACAACGGCGCTAGAAAGCGCCCGTCCCGGTTGAGAATCGCAAGGCGATTTGCCAGATCCATAGGCAACCCTCAGCCTATGCGCAGCCATGATTCGACCGATTCTCGCCAGCCTGTTCCTTTTCCTGCCCGCCAACGCGACGATGGCAGAGGATTGGGCGCTCGACGGTATGGACCCGGTCTCATACGGGATGGAGAATGCGGCCGTTCCGGGGCGTAACGATCTGGTCACCGTCTGGCGAGGTCAGGCCTGGCATTTTGCCAGCGAGCATAACCGCAACCTTTTCGAAGCAAACCCCAAGGCCTATGCGCCGGGGTTGGGCGGACTTTGCGTCGTCGCCCTGTCCGAAGGGCGCTCAGAGCCCGGCAATCCGCGCTATTTCGTGGTCATTGGCCAGCGAACCTATCTGGTGCGCTCTGAACGGGCACGCGAGCGGCTTTTAGCCGACCCACAGGGCATTCTGATGCGCGCAAAAGCCGTTTGGGTGCGACTTAATCCCTAAAAATTCACTTTCTCGTGATAACGATGGAACCATTTCGCCACAGTTCCCATTTATTTATTGGACATGACCTCGGAACGGTCATGTTCAGATCACTGTCCCTCGTTCCGCGACTTGCGCCCGGCCAGCACTCTGGACCGGGCGCTTTTTCCATGCCACTTTCGGTTGAGATCTTTGGGGGAGGATCAGAATGAATCTGGCCATACTTCGCGACACAGGCAGTTCGCCGGTTGATGACGACATAGCGCGGATCGCGCGCACCGCCCGCTGCATTGCCATCGTCGGCCTGTCGCCGAACGAGGTGCGTCCGTCATGGGGCGTTGCGCGCTATCTGAAATCTCAGGGCTATCTAATCGTGCCGGTCAACCCGACGCATGCTGGCAGCATGATTCTGGATGAGCATGTCTATCCTGACCTGCGTTCGATCCCGCCCGAAATCGAGGTCGACATGGTGGATATCTTCCGCCGCGTCGACGCAGTGCCCGCCATAGTCGATGAGGCCATCGCTCATCTGCCGAAGCTGCGCACGATCTGGATGCAGCTTGGCATCAGCCATCCGCAGGCCACCGCCCGGGCGCGCGCCCGTGGTCTGACGGTGATCGAGGATCGTTGCCCCAAGATCGAATTCCCGCGCTTTCTTTGAATGAACAGGACCACAGATCGCGAAACAGCCCCTGCCCGCGATCCGTGGCCCTGATTGATTTCCGGACGATCAGAAGCCCGAATAAAGCCCTTCGTAGATCGGGCCCAGCGTCCCCACCTCGAACAGCGAGCTGACCGAGGTGCCGTTCCAGATGTTCAGAATCGCCTGAGCAAACATCGGCGCCGTGGGTACGATGCGGATGTTCGTGGCCGATTTCACCTTGGCGCCCGGCTCGATCGAATCTGTGATGACCAGCGATTTCATCACCGAATTCTGAACCCGCTCGACCGCCGGGCCGCTAAGCACACCATGGGTGATATAGGCGTGAACCTCGGTCGCGCCATGCTCGGTCAGCACCTGTGCAGCCTTGCACAAGGTACCAGCGGTGTCACAGATATCGTCAACGATGATGCAGGTCTTGCCGGTCACATCACCGATCACCGTCATCTCGGCGACTTCGCCCGGCTTTTCGCGGCGCTTGTCCACGATGGCGAGCGGTGCGCCGATCCTTTGTGCAAGTTCACGTGCCCGGGCAACACCGCCAACGTCAGGCGAAATCACCATCAGGTCCGACATGCGGTCACGGAAGTGATGTTTGATATCCAGTGCAAAGACCGGGGCAGCATAAAGGTTGTCCACCGGAATATCGAAAAAGCCCTGAATCTGGGCGGCATGCAGGTCCAGCGTCAGAACCCGGTCAACGCCTGCCTCGGTCAGCAGGTTCGCAACCAGTTTGGCGCTGATAGGCGTGCGGGCCTTGGCGCGGCGGTCCTGCCGGGCATAGCCGAAATAGGGGATGACCGCCGTGATACGTGCCGCAGACGAGCGCCGCAGCGCATCGGTCATGATCAGCAGCTCCATCAGGTTGTCGTTGGCCGGGTTCGAGGTCGGCTGGATGATGAACATGTCCTCGCCGCGGACGTTCTCATAGACCTCGACAAAGATTTCCTGATCGTTGAAGCGTTCGACCCGCGCCTCGATCGGGGCGACATTCATCCCGCGATGCATCGACATGCGGCGGGCGATCGCGGTGGCCAGAGGCCGGTTCGCATTTCCCGCGATGAGCTTGGGTTCGGTCATGGCCGGCATGGGCGTGTCCTGTCTGGATTCGTGCGATTGCACCCCGCTTAGCACCGGGCTAGCCTGCTCGCAAACCCCGAGGATAAAACCATGGCGCATATCGACTATTACTTCGGCACACCCAGCCCCTGGGCCTATCTCGCCGGAAACCGGCTGGAGGAAATCGCCGCCCGGCACGGCGCAACGATCACCTACAAGCCTGTCGATCTGCTACAGCTCTTTGACCGCACCGGCGGCATCCGCCCGGCGAACCGCCATCCCTCGCGCATGGAGTACCGCGCACAAGAGCTGCGCCGCTGGTCCGGACATCTGGGTCAGCCGCTGAACCTGAGGCCCGCCTTCTGGCCCGTGAACCCCGCGCCCTCGTCCTATGCGATCATTGCCGCGCAAGAGGCCGGCGGCGGCGATCTGGCTGGCCTGGTGCAAAGTTTCCTGCGCGGGGTCTGGGCAGAAGAGGCCGACATCGCCGATGACGCGGTGATCCGTGACAAACTCTCTGCGGCAGGTTTTGACCCCGAACTTGCCAACAAAGGCCTGTTCATCGGTGCCGAGACCTTTGCACGCAACCTTGAGCAAGCGGTCGAGGACGGCGTCTTTGGCGCCCCCTTCTACATCGTGCGCGAAACGGGTGAGCGGTTCTGGGGTCAGGACCGGCTGGACTTTCTTGACCGGCATCTGGCCTCACTGTGAGCGTGCTGCATCTAAGGCAATGGCCGGGGAACCAGGATCGCCCGGCACTGGCGCTGCATTGCATGATGGGCAATGGCGTCTATTGGGGTCCGATTGCCGAGACTCTGCGTGATCATGTGCGGATCAGCGCGCCTGACCTGCCCGGCCACGGGCAAAGCCCGGATTGGGATGGCGGGACGCCTGACTACCACACCTTTACCACGCGCGCCGTTGCCGCGCTGATCGACCGGCCGCTGGATCTGATCGGTCACAGCATGGGGGCGACCGTCGCCCTGCGCATCGCCGTCGCCGCGCCCGAGGCCGTACGAAGCCTGACCCTGATCGAGCCAGTGCTCTTTGCCGCCGCGCCCGACGCTCATAACGACGCATTGATGGCCGAGGTCGAGGCCAAGCTGAAAGCAGGCGAAGATGCCGAGGCGGCACGAGCCTTTCTTGCCTGCTGGGGCGGGCTGGACTGGGATGCACAGACGCCTGCGGGCCGGGCGCGGCTTGCGCGGCAAATTCACCTTGTTCACGCCAGCAACGAGGCGCTGCGCCATGACGCGGCCAATATCCTGCGTCCTGACGGGCTAGAGGCTATCGACGCGCCGGTACTGATCATCATGGGTGAAGAGTCCCCGCCCGTCATTCCCGCGATTGCGGATGCTCTGGCTGCGCGGATGCCTGATGTCGGTCGCGCCCGCGTACCCGGAGCAAGCCATATGCTGCCGATCACCCATCCACGCCAGGTGGCCGAGCTGATCGCGCTGAACCTCGAACGGGCCTGAGGCCGGCGTTCAGCCGACCTCCCAATCGTCATGGTGGCGCAGCGGGCCAATGGCCATCCAACTGGCCCGCACCCGCGCAACACGCGTGTCGCCCCAGGTCCGGAATTGCAGCTCAAATCCTGTCTCGGTCACGTTCGCCGCGCGGATATCGGCGCGCTGGTTGGCGCCGCAATCAATATCCCACATCGTCAGTGAAACATGGACTACCGGTGGCTCAATAAAGGGCTCGTCAAACTGGACCTGCTGGGCCTCGACCCGAGGCCCCTCTCCGGTCCACATCGGGCCGCCACTCTCGAATGCCGAGAACATCTCGGTCGTGCCCTGAGCGACCCCAACGGCAAACTGGCCAAAATGTCGCAGGAGTCCCTCCAATCTTCCATGAAAGATGATCGCGGAAAAGAATAAAGCCCCGGAAAAACCGGGGCTTACTATGGGACTTACTACCGTTGGCGTCAATTCCCCGTCAGTGCGGGAAATTGGCCTGATTGGGGTCCAGCCCGATGTGCGTGCCAAGCGCCTCCATATCGGCCAGCAGCTTGACCGCGGCGGCGACCAGCTCTTCTCCGGCGGATTCGCGTTCCTTGGCGGTCTCAACGCGACGACGGGCCTGAGCCATCATTTCGTTAAAGACCTCTTGCGTCATCTCGGCGCGCGGATGTCCGCGTTCGGCCAGCAGGCTGACGGATTCACCGTTGATCTCGGCGAAACCGCCGGTCACAGCAAATTCCGTCTCGGTCCCGTCGGCCGCAACCACAGTCACCAGACCGGGGCGCAGATTGACGATGGCCGGAGCATGGCCGGGCATCGCCGTCAGATCGCCTTCGGCGCCGGGCAGGCGCACCTCGCGCGCCGCAACGGAAAGCAGGTTCCGTTCCGGCGAGACGAGGTCGAACTGCATCGTATCGGCCATATCGCCCCCTTACGCCGCGTCAGCGGCGAGGCGCTGCGCCTTGGCTTTCACGTCCTCGATGCCGCCGACCATGTAGAAGGCCGCTTCCGGCAGGTGGTCGTATTCGCCGGCAACCACCGCTTTGAAGGACTTGATCGTGTCCTCAAGCGGCACCTGCACACCGTCCGAGCCGGTGAAGACTTTCGCCACGTCGAAGGGCTGCGACAGGAAGCGCTGGATCTTCCGGGCGCGGGCCACGGTCAGCTTGTCCTCTTCCGACAGTTCGTCCATGCCGAGAATGGCGATGATGTCCTGCAGCGACTTGTATTTCTGCAGGATACCCTGAACGTCGCGCGCAACCTGATAGTGCTCTTCGCCAACGATCGCCGGATCAAGGATCCGCGAGGTCGAGTCGAGCGGGTCCACAGCCGGGTAGATACCAAGCTCGGAGATGGCGCGCGACAGAACCGTGGTGGCGTCGAGGTGGGCAAACGAGGTCGCCGGAGCCGGGTCGGTAAGGTCGTCGGCCGGAACGTAGATGGCCTGCACCGAGGTGATCGAGCCGCTCTTGGTCGAGGTGATCCGCTCTTGCAGGGCGCCCATGTCGGTCGCCAGCGTCGGCTGATAACCCACGGCCGAGGGAATACGGCCCAGAAGCGCCGACACCTCGGAACCCGCCTGCGTAAAGCGGAAGATGTTGTCGACAAAGAACAGAACGTCAGTGCCCGACTGGTCGCGGAACTGCTCGGCCAGGGTCAGACCGGTCAGCGCCACGCGCATCCGCGCACCCGGAGGCTCGTTCATCTGGCCATAGACCAGAGCCACCTGCGATTCCGACAGGTTGTCAGGCTTGATAACGCCCGATTCCACCATCTCATGGTACAGGTCGTTACCTTCGCGGGTACGCTCGCCCACACCGGCGAACACCGAGTAGCCCGAGTGCACTTTGGCGATGTTGTTGATCAGTTCCATGATCAGAACCGTCTTACCAACACCGGCGCCGCCGAACAGGCCGATCTTACCACCCTTGGAGTAGGGCGCGAGCAGGTCGATAACCTTGATACCGGTAACCAGGATCTCGGACGCGGTCGCCTGAGCGGCGAAGTCCGGAGCCGGCTGGTGGATGGCGCGGGTCTGGCTTGCGTCAACCGGACCGCCTTCGTCCACCGGCTCACCAACCACGTTCAGGATCCGGCCCAGAGTCGCGTCACCAACCGGCACGGTGATCGGGCCGCCGGTGTCGCGCACGGCCAGACCACGGACCAGACCTTCGGTCGCGTCCATCGCGATGGTGCGGACGGTGTTCTCACCCAGGTGCTGAGCCACTTCCAGCACCAGACGCTTGCCGTTGTTTTCAGTCTCGAGTGCGTTCAGAATCGCCGGAAGCGGGCCGTCGAACTGCACATCGACGACGGCGCCGATCACCTGCGTGATTTTTCCCTTGGCCTCTGCCATGTGTTTAACCCCTACGTGTCAGAGCGCCTCTGCGCCCGAGATGATTTCAATCAGTTCTTTGGTGATCGCGGCCTGACGCGAGCGGTTATATTCCGTCGTCAGCCTGTCGATCATGTCACCGGCGTTGCGGGTCGCGTTGTCCATGGCGGTCATCCGCGCACCCTGTTCCGAAGCCGCGTTTTCCAGCAGCGCGGCAAAGACCTGCGTGGCCACCGCACGCGGCAGCAGGTCGTTCAGGATCGCGCCTTCGTCCGGTTCATAGTCGTAAAGCGCCGAGGCCGCGGCCTCGCCTTCCTCGACTACCGCCGGGATGACCTGCAGGGCCGTCGGCACCTGGCTGATCACCGATTCGAAGCGGTTGAAGAACAGCGTCGCCACGTCGAACTCGCCAGCGTCAAAGCGGGCGAGGATTTCGTCCGCAATGTCGCGCGCATTCTCATAGCCGATACGTTTGACCTCGCTCATGTCGACGTGATGGACAAAGAGGGCGCCGTATTCGCGCTTGAGCTGTTCGCGACCCTTTTTGCCTACGGTCAGGATCGACACCTGCTTGCCCTGCGCCTGCAGCTCTTGCAGGCGCAGCCGGGCGAGCTTGACGATGGACGAGTTGAATCCGCCCGCAAGCCCGCGTTCGGAGGTCATCACCACCAGAAGGTGGCGACGATCTTCGCCGGTGCCGGCCAGCAGGCGCGGTGCCGCGGCCGAACCAGCCGCAGCGGCGGTCAGGCCAGCGATCACCGCCGACATCCGGTCGGCATAGGGGCGCGCGGCCTCGGCCGCTTCCTGCGCACGGCGCAGTTTCGCGGCGGCGACCATCTGCATCGCCTTGGTGATCTTGCGCGTGTTCTTGACGCTGCCGATCCGGTTCTTGAGGTCCTTGAGGCTGGGCATCTATCCCTCCTCTCAGGCGTAGGTCTTGGCGTAGCCGTCCAGCGCTGCCTTGATCGCATCCTCAAGCTCGCCCGCAACCTTGCGGTCGTTCTTGGTCATGTCCTCAAGCAGATCAGCCTTCTGGTTGCGCAGGTACTGGATCAGGCCGCGCTCCCACTTGGTCACGTCCCTGACCGGGATGCTGTCCAGATAGCCTTTCGTACCGGCATAGATGACGATCACGATTTCGGCGTTGGTCAGCGGCGAGTACTGCGGCTGTTTCATCAGCTCGGTCAGGCGCGCACCACGGTTCAGCAGCTTTTGCGTCGCCGCGTCGAGGTCCGAACCAAACTGGGCAAAGGCAGCCATTTCGCGGTACTGCGCCAGTTCCAGTTTCACCGGGCCGGCGACCGATTTCATCGCTTTGGTCTGGGCGGCCGAACCAACGCGCGACACCGACAGACCGGTGTTCACGGCCGGGCGGATACCCTGGAAGAACAACTCGGTTTCCAGGAAGATCTGGCCGTCAGTGATCGAGATCACGTTGGTTGGGATATAGGCCGACACGTCGCCCGCCTGGGTTTCGATGATCGGCAGCGCGGTCAGCGAGCCGGCGCCATTGGCGTCGTTCAGCTTGGCCGAACGCTCAAGCAGACGCGAATGCAGGTAGAAAACGTCACCCGGATAGGCTTCACGCCCCGGCGGACGGCGCAGCAGCAGCGACATCTGGCGATAGGCGACAGCCTGTTTCGACAGGTCGTCATAGATGATCAGCGCATCCATGCCGTTGTCGCGGAAATATTCGCCCATGGCGGTCGCCGAATAGGGCGCCAGATACTGCATCGGTGCGGGGTCCGAAGCGGTCGCGGCCACGACGGTCGTGTAGGCCATGGCGCCCGTTTCTTCGAGCTTTTTTACCAGCTGGGCGACGGTCGAACGCTTTTGACCCACTGCGACATAGATGCAGTGCAGGGTCTTCATGCCGTCGGCTTCGCGGCCGTTGTAGTTCGCCTGGTTCAGGATGGTGTCCAGAGCGATGGCGGTTTTGCCGGTCTGACGGTCGCCGATGATCAGCTCGCGCTGGCCGCGGCCGATCGGGATCATGGCGTCGACCGACTTGAGGCCGGTGGCCATCGGCTCGTGCACCGATTTGCGCGGCATGATGCCCGGCGCCTTGACGTCGGCGATGCGGCGCTCCGAGGCGTTCAGCGGGCCTTTGCCGTCGATCGGGTTACCAAGCGCGTCAACGACGCGGCCAAGCAGTTCTTTGCCGGCCGGGACTTCCACGATGGTGCCGGTCCGTTTGACGGTGTCACCTTCCTTGATGTCGCGGTCATCGCCGAAAATCACGATACCGACGTTGTCGGCTTCAAGGTTCAGGGTCATCCCGCGGATGCCGCCCGGGAATTCGACCATCTCACCGGCCTGAACCTTGTCCAGGCCATAGACGCGGGCGATACCGTCACCGACGGACAGCACCTGCCCGACCTCGGCCACCTCGGCGTCCTGACCGAAATTCTTGATCTGATCCTTGAGGATGGCCGAGATTTCGGCTGCCTGGATTCCCATTATCCGACCTCTTTCATAGCATTCTGGAGGGAGGCGAGCTTCGAGCGGATCGAGCTGTCGATCATCTGCGAGCCCAGTTTGACGATCATGCCGCCGATGAGGCTTTCATCGACGCGCGCGTTCAGTTTCACCTTCTTGCCCGATTTGGCGGCCAGTGTTTCCGCCAGACGGGTCCTCTGTTCGTCGCTCAGCGCCTGGGCGCTGACCACATCAGCCGTCACCTCGCCCTTGGCGTCGGCGATCAGCGTGCGCAGCCGGGCAACGAATTGCGGCAGTGCAAACAGCCGGCGGTTGCGGGCCATCAGCCGCAGCGTATTGGCCAGTTCAGCCGACAGGCCCATGCGCCCGGCCAAAGCCGTAACCGCAACCTCCTGCTGCTGCCGGTCATAAATGGGCGAGAGGGTCAGATCGCGCAGGTCCTTGCTGGCGTCATAGGCCGAGGCCAGATCGTCGATCTGGGCAGACAGGGCGTCGATACCGCCCGCATCCCTGACCAGATCGAACAGGGCCTGCGCATAACGCCCGGCGATATCAGCGGAAATCGAAGCGGAATTGGCCACGGTCATCCTTCCGGTTAGCGCAAGCTCCGCAGGCGGGCCGGCTGAAGGGCCGGTCTGTCGCGGAGCGCGGGTCCAAGGGGCGGCTCTGGCACAATCCGGCTGGAGCCTTCCCGAAAATCTGCGGCGTCTCTAGCAGGTGATTTTCGCTGCCGCAACCGCCTTGAACACGGAAATATGAGGGTTTGCGACCCTTGGTGGAGCGCCGCTACGACCGATTGCGCAAACAGTCCGTCTCTGTGGCCCTGTTACCCCAACGCCCACTGGCAAAGATTCGCCCAAAGCGACCGGCGACCGGCGTGAGGATTCGCCTTCGCAAGGGGGGCGTTCAGCCCGGTCCCGGATCGCGGGCGATGCGACCGGCGCCCTGCCCGGCGGGCCGGGGTCGTGCGATCCCCTCCAGCACGTCAAGCGGGCTCGGAACGCTGACCCCCCTGCCCCGCCCGACCGGAGCAGGCACCTGCTTGCTGAACTCGGTCAGAACCAGTCCCGCGACCAGCACCTGACTGATACGCAGGCCTGCCCGCTCCCACATCTGGGCGCTTTTAAGCCAGAACCGCCGATCCGAGGGCGGGATATAAAGCGCGGCTCCGGTGCGCTCGGTGACGAAACCCGCCGCCCGCGCCTGCACCTCAAGCTGACCGGCAGTATAGCTGCGCCCAAAGCCGAACGGCGTCGTCTCGGAGCGCGCCCACAGCCCGGCCCGGTTGGGCACCATCACCATCAGCCGACCGCCGGGGCCCAGGACCCGCCACGCCTCGTCCATCACCACCGACGGATGATCGGCGGTCTCTAGCGCATGCAAAAGCACCAGCCGATCCACACTGCCGGTATCCAGCGGCCAGGCTGTTTCTTCGCACAGGACCGAGCAATTGGGCAGGCCGACCGGCCAGGCCATCACCCCCTGCGGACCCGGCATCAACGAGATCACCCGCCGCGCACGCCCCAGATAGGGCCGCATCAGCGGTGCAGCAAAGCCATATCCCGCCACGGTCATGCCCTGCGCCTGATCGGGGGGCCACAGGTCTGTCAGACGGTCGCGCAATATGCGCTGTACCACCCGCCCCAGCGCGCGGGTATAGTAGAACTTACGTAGCTCGAATACATCGTGATGCATTGCGCCTCCGGCTTCGCAGCGCCAGAGTGCGGCAAAGAAAGGAATTTGCCAATGCCGCTGGAACTCGTCCCTGTCCGCTGTCTGACCGACAACTATGCCTGGCTTGTGCACGGCAACGGACAGACCGCATTGATAGACGCCCCGGAAGCAGAGCCGATTCTACACGAACTCCGTGCACGTGGCTGGTCATTGAGCCAGATCGCGCTGACCCATCACCATGACGATCATATTCAGGCGGTGCCTGAACTTGTAGCCGCAACCGGCGCCGTAGTAATCGGCAATGCCGACGATGCCACGCGTCTGCCAGCGTTAGATCAGGCCGTGCGGCCCGGTGAGAAATTTGATCTTTGCGGAGAAACGGCCGGGGTCATTGACGTTCCCGGCCACACCATCGGTCATGTCGCCTTTCACCTGCCCGGATCGGCGATGGTTTTTACCGCCGACAGCCTGATGGCGCTTGGCTGCGGCCGCCTGTTCGAAGGCGATGCCGACACGATGTGGGCCTCGCTCTCACGCCTGAACGCGCTGCCCGCCGAAACACTGGTCTGCTCGGGGCACGACTACTGCCGCGGCAACGGCGCCTTTGCCCTGTCGGTCGATCCTGATAACGCCGCGCTGCAACAGCGGCTGACCGAAACCACGACAGGCGCACGCCCTTGCGCCCCCTCGACCCTGGCCGAGGAACGGGCAACAAATCCCTTCCTGCGCGTACGCGAACTGGCGGCCTCGCTGGGCCTTGCCGGTGCTCCGGACGCCAAAGTCTTTGCCGAGCTGCGGGCGATGAAGGACCGATTCTGACCCTATTTGTGACACGGCAAGAAAATTCGCCTCCGCCCCGCAGATATTCCGTTAACCGGATTTCCCACCGGCCAGATGCTTGAAATCCGGCCAGCCGGATATCACATCTGCCTCAACGGCGGAAAAATCCGCATGAGCGGAAGCAAATACCGCTTGAATTGCGCGAAAATCCACCAATTCTTAACTGTATCGTGACAGTCTGGTCAGGTGGACCGCTAAATCTGGCGGCCCAAACCGCCAGCCGACTGACAGGAGCTTGAAGTGCCGTCCTTTTCGACCTCCCTGGAACAGGCCATCCATGCTGCGCTCGCGCTGGCCAACGAACATCGCCATGAGCTTGCCACGCTAGAGCATCTGTTGCTCGCGCTGACGGAGGAACCCGACGCCGTAAAGGTAATGCGGGCATGCAATGTCGACCTGGACGAGCTGCGCCGCATGCTGGTCGAGTTCATCGAAGATGATCTCTCGACCCTTATCACCGATGTAGAGGGTTCCGAGGCCGTCCCCACCGCCGCTTTCCAGCGCGTAATCCAGCGCGCCGCGATTCATGTCCAAAGCTCGGGCCGGACCGAGGTGACCGGGGCGAACGTCCTTGTCGCCATCTTCGCCGAGCGGGAATCGAACGCCGCCTTCTTCCTGCAAGAGCTGGATATGACACGCTATGACGCGGTGAATTTCATCGCCCATGGCGTGGCAAAAAACCCGTCCTTCTCGGAAAACCGCACGATTCAGGGCGCTGAACAGCAAGCCGAGCAAGCCCAGACCGAACAGGGGCAGGGTAAGGACGAATCCGCGCTGGCAAAATACTGTGTCAACCTGAACAAGAAAGCCTCCAAAGGCGATGTTGATCCGCTGATCGGCCGCGCCGACGAGGTTGAGCGTTGCATTCAGGTCCTCTGCCGCCGCCGCAAGAACAACCCGCTTTTGGTGGGCGATCCCGGTGTCGGCAAGACTGCGATCGCCGAGGGGCTGGCGCTCAAGATCACCCGAGGCGAAACGCCCGAGGTGCTGGCGGGCTCGACCATTTTCTCGCTGGATATGGGCGCCCTTCTGGCCGGTACCCGGTATCGCGGCGACTTCGAGGAACGGCTGAAAGCCGTGGTCAAGGAACTGGAAGAGCATCCTGACGCCATCCTCTTCATCGATGAGATCCATACTGTGATCGGCGCGGGCGCAACCTCTGGTGGCGCAATGGATGCCTCGAACCTGCTCAAGCCCGCGCTCGCCGGCGGCAAGCTGCGCTGCATGGGCTCGACCACCTACAAAGAGTTCCGCCAGCATTTCGAAAAGGACCGCGCCTTGTCGCGGCGCTTCCAAAAGATTGACGTGAACGAGCCGACCGTGCCCGACACGATCAAGATCCTCATGGGGCTGAAACCGAGCTTCGAAAAGCACCACGATCTGCGTTACACCAATGACGCGATCCGCACCGCTGTCGAGCTTTCGGCTCGCTACATCCACGACCGTAAGCTGCCCGACAAGGCCATCGATGTGATCGACGAGGCCGGAGCGGCCCAGCATCTGGTCGCGGAAAGCAAGCGCCGTAAGACGATTGGCCCGAAAGAGATCGAGGCAGTCGTGGCCAAAATTGCCCGCATCCCGCCCAAGAACGTCTCCAAGGACGATGCGGCAGTGCTGAAGGATCTCGAGGCGACGCTGAAACGTCTGGTCTTTGGTCAGGATGCAGCGATCGAGGCACTGGCCTCTTCGATCAAACTGGCACGGGCTGGCCTGCGTGAGCCGGAAAAACCGATCGGTAACTATCTCTTTGCCGGCCCCACTGGCGTCGGTAAGACAGAGGTCGCCAAGCAGCTCGCCTCGACCCTCGGGGTCGAACTGCTGCGCTTTGACATGTCCGAGTATATGGAGAAACATGCCGTCAGCCGGTTGATCGGCGCGCCTCCGGGCTATGTCGGCTTCGATCAGGGCGGGCTTCTGACCGATGGTGTGGACCAGCATCCGCATTGCGTGCTGCTGCTCGACGAGATCGAAAAGGCCCATCCGGATGTCTACAACATCCTGCTTCAGGTCATGGACCACGGCAAACTGACCGATCACAATGGTCGTCAGGTGGACTTCCGCAACGTGATCCTGATCATGACCTCGAACGCGGGCGCCGCCGATCAGGCCAAGGCTGCTTTCGGTTTCGGGCGCGAACGCCGCGAGGGCGAGGATACCGCCGCCATCGAACGGACCTTCACGCCAGAATTCCGCAACCGGCTGGATGCCGTCATCAGCTTCGCGCCGCTCGCGCGCGAAATCATCGTACAAGTGGTCGAGAAATTCGTGCTGCAGCTTGAAGCCCAGCTCATCGACCGCGGCGTCCATATCGAACTCAGCTCAGAAGCGGCCGACTGGCTGGCCGAGCGTGGATATGACGAACAGATGGGCGCCCGCCCTCTTGGCCGGGTGATTCAGGAATGGATTAAAAAGCCCCTGGCCGAAGAACTGCTGTTCGGCCGCCTGACCAAAGGCGGCGTGGTCCGGGTCCGGATCGAAGACGACAAACCTGTCTTCGACATCACTGGTCCCGAAACGCCCCGGATCAGCAATACCCGGCCACCCCTTCTGACAGCTGACTAACCGAAACTCAAAAGGGCGGCACAATCGTGCCGCCCTTCACCTATTCTGGGATCGGATCACCAACCAGAGTTTCAAAGCGAAATCTGGCTGGCCTTGCGAGACCGTTGGGCACAGTCCCGGAAAATCCCTGCGACGCTGAGAGGCCGCGCTACGCCAATGTCTGAACGGGCGCCGCAGACGTCGCAGATTTCTGAGGACACCACACGCGGCCCACCCCCAAGGCACGAGGCACGAGGCACGCTGGAAACAGCTAAGCCCGGCGCCCCCGCGCAACCATCGCCTCGGCAAGAAAAACCGCCACCCAATCAAACCTCCGATGACACCTCAACCGCCACCTCGGCTTCTTTCGTGTCTAAATATCCATCACACCTCCGGCGGCAAAGCCTCCGGAGGTGCAAACATCATAACCGTCATTCTGGTTATGCTTTGGCGTTGCCTTCCTTGATCCTGGCCGCCAGTTCCTTGGCGATGGCAAAGCTGCCCTTGATACGGTCGGCTTCCGTCGCCCAATCGCGCAAAAGCACGATCCGGTTATCAGTGATCTTTGCCTGCCCGCGCTGGTCGTGAATGAACTCCACCAGCCCGGCAGGGTTCGGAAACTTGTCGCCGTGGAACTGAATGGTCGCGCCTTTCGGACCAGCATCCAGCTTGGCAATATTGGCACGCTTGGCCATTGCCTTGATGCGAATGACCAGCAGCAGCGTGTTAACCTCACGCGGCAGGGGGCCAAACCGGTCAATAAGCTCGGCCGCAAAACCCTCAAGCTCGACTTTGGTGGTCAGCTCGGCCAACCGGCGATAAAGGCCCAACCGTACATCCAGATCCGGCACATAGCTTTCGGGGATCGTAACCGGCACCCCAAGGTTCAGTTGCGGGGCCCATTCGTCCTCGGGCGTGCCCTCGATTTCGCCGGATTTCAGCTTGGCGATCGTCTCTTCCAGCATCTGCTGGTACAGCTCAAAGCCCACCTCCTTGATATGGCCAGACTGCTCCTCACCCAAAAGGTTGCCTGCGCCGCGCAGATCAAGGTCCTGCGAGGCAAGGTTGAAGCCCGCCCCAAGACTGTCGATGGCGCCCAGGAACTTGAGCCGCCGGATCGCTTGCGGCGTCAGCGGCACACGCGGCTTGGTTGTCAGATAGCAGTAAGCCCGGGTTTTCGAGCGGCCGACCCGCCCACGGATCTGGTAGAGCTGAGCAAGGCCGAACATATCGGCACGCCAGACCACCATGGTATTGGCGGTCGGGATATCCAGTCCCGATTCGACAATAGTGGTTGCCAGAAGCACATCCGCCCCACGGTCGTAAAAGGCGTTCATCCGCTGATCCAGATCGCCTGCCGCCAACTGGCCATGGGCGACGATATAGTTGACCTCGGGCACATGCTCCTTGAGCCACTCCTCGACCTCGGGCAGATCGGCCAGGCGCGGCACGACAAAGAAGCTCTGTCCACCACGGTATTTCTCTCGCAGCAGCGCCTCACGGATGGTTACCCCGTCGAATTCGCTGACATAAGTACGGATCGACAGCCGATCGACCGGCGGAGTGCCGATGATCGACAGATCACGCACCCCGGTCAACGACAGTTGCAGCGTGCGAGGGATCGGCGTCGCAGTCAGGGTCAGAACATGGATGTCGCTGCGCAGCTCTTTCAGCCGCTCTTTATGGGCGACACCAAAATGCTGTTCTTCGTCCACGATCAGCAGGGTCAGGTTCTTGAAGCGCACCTGTTTCGACAGCACCGCATGGGTGCCGACGACGATATCAACCGTACCCTCGGCCAGCCCCTTGCGGGTTTCGGCCGCATCCTTGGCCGAGACAAAGCGCGACAGCGGCCGGACATTGATCGCGGTGCCGCGGAAACGTTCGGCAAAGGTGCGGAAATGTTGCCGCGCAAGCAGCGTCGTCGGCGCAACCACCGCAACCTGCCCACCCTGTGAGGCAGCAATGAAGGCCGCGCGCATGGCGACCTCGGTTTTGCCAAAACCGACATCGCCGACCACCAGCCGATCCATTGGCCGCCCGGCGGCCAGATCCTCGGTCACGTCAACGATGGCGGCCGCCTGATCCTCGGTTTCGGCATAGGGAAAGCGTGCAGCAAAGCTTTCCATCTCATGATGTTCGGGCTCAAGCACGGGCGCAGGACGCAGCAGGCGTTCGGCGGCCACCCGCATCAGCCGGTCGGCGATCAGCTTGATCCGCTCTTTCAGCCGGGCCTTGCGGGCCTGCCATGCGCCGCCGCCCAGCTTATCGAGCAGCCCTTCTTCATGCCCGTAACGGCTCAGCAGTTCGATATTCTCGACCGGCAGATACAGCCGGTCTCCGCCCGCATACTCCAGCGCCACACAGTCATGCGGCACGCCAAGAGCCATGACGGTCTCAAGCCCGGTATAGCGCCCGATGCCATGTTCGACATGAACGACCAGATCGCCGGGGGAAAGCGTAGTGGTATCGCGCAGGAAATTTTCGGCCTTGCGACGCTTTTTCGCGCCCCGGATCAGCCGGTCGCCCAGCACATCCTGTTCCGAGATTACGGCCAGCCGCCCGGTGGCCGAACCATCCGAGACAAAGCCTTCTTCCAGTGGCCAGACCGCCAACCCCAGCGCGCCGGGTTGCTCGGGCAGGTCGCGCAGATCGGTGATGGGTTTTGCACCCTGCACGCCTTCATCGGCGATCAGGCCGGCCAGCCGCTCGCGCGCGCCTTCGGAAAAGCTGGCGATCACCACCCTATGCGTCGATTGCAGTTTGCGCAGATGGTCGGCCAGTGCGGTAAAAAGATTACCCTTTTCGGCCTGACGCTCGGGTGCGAAGTTACGCCCGATCCGACCCCCTGCGTCCAGAATGCCCGGACCGGGCGGCTGCGGCAGGACCGAAAGGCGCAGCACGCGATGCGCCGCCAGCCAGCGCGACCATTCGGCCTCATCGGGGAACATCTCGGCAGGGGGGACCGGGCGATAGACCGTGTCCGAGCCGCCCTTGCGAGCCAGCGCCTCGCGCCGGGCCTCGAATTGCTCGGTAATCGTATGCCAGCGCGCATCGCGGACCTGATCAAGATGATCGTCCGTCATCACCGAGGCGCCGGGCAGATAGTCAAACAGACTTTCCAGCCGCGCATGGAACCAGGGCAACCAATGTTCCATCCCCGCCATCTTGCGGCCGGCGCTTATCCCCTCATACAGCGGATCATTCGCCCCGCCGCCATATTCGGCACGGTAGTTCTGGCGAAAACGGGTAATTGCAGCCTCATCCAGAATCACCTCGGACATGGGCGCAAGCTCGATCCGGTCCAGCTTTTCGATCGAGCGTTGCGTCTCGGCGTCGAAACGCCGCGCGCCATCCAGCACATCGCCGAACATATCCAGCCGGATCGGCCCCGATTCGCCCGGAGGATAGATGTCGATGATCCCGCCCCGAACGGCAAAATCGCCGGGCTCAGTCACGGTCGGGGCCTGCGAAAAGCCCATGCGCGACAAAAAGGCGCGCAGGCCCGCCTCATCCATCCGGTCACCCACCGCGGCAGAAAAGCCCGCATCGCGCAGCACCTCGCGCGCAGGTACGCGCTGCATGGCGGCGGACAGCGTCGTCAGCAGGATCAACGGGCCTTTCAGCGCACCATGAGCCAGCGCCGTCAGCACCGCCATCCGCGCAGCCATCACGCCGGGCGCGGGTGAGACCCGGTCATAGGGGGTCGTGTCCCAGGCAGGAAACTCAAGCACCACCGCGCCGGGGGCGAAAAAGGCCAGCGCCGCGCGCATCGCGGCCATGCGCCGGTCGTCGCGGGCGATATGGATGACCGGGTTGCCACGGGCCAGCTCGCGCGCGAGCAGCGCGGCATCCATGCCTTCGGGCGCGCCGGAAAGGATCAGGTGTTCGGGATGAGCGGACATGGACGGTGAGGTAAACCCGGTACAGCCGAAGTCAAGGCCGGTTCAAAAGCCAAAGGGATGCGTGATCATCCAGATCGCGCCATAAAACGCCGCGACCGCAACCGAAAGGATCGACAGCCCAAGGATCAGCACCCGATGGCGGCGCATCAGGCGCGCGGCCTCGGCCCCCGCCTCATTCACGGGCTGGCCCACCTCTGCCTGCGCCAGGACCTGCCGCAGGCGGCGCGCAAGCCGCAGATCCAGCGCGAAGAGCAATGCAAAGGGCAGGATCAGCAGGACCAGCGCCTGTGCCATCTCAAGCCCGTAGACAAAGCCAAGGGTGGCAAGCGTGGTCAGCAGAAACGACCCCATGCCAAGCAATATCGCCCCCTCACGCGAATCTATGTGCCAACGCGGCAGGGTCAGGGACAGCCAGTCAAGCAGGTTGATCGCGGCCGGATCGTCCTTTGGACCGGACGTGATGCGGCCTGCGCCGGCGACCACATCCCACGGCACGCCAAGGACGCGCCGCCCTGCCATGGTCCAGGCCAAAGTCAGGATCACCCAGAACCAGATCGAGCTGAAGGACCGGCTGTCCAGCAGGGCGAGGATTCCCTCAGGTCGGGGCACGTCTTCTCCTTGCGTCGGTTGCGACATGCAAACTAACCGCGCCTGCTGCAAAGGAAAACCGGGAAAATCCCTTCCCGATGCCTGGGGGTTGCACCCTGCGCGCCCGGGGTGCAGTTTCAGGGACGCACCCGCCACCGCAAGTCACAGGCCCGCCATGTCCCCGACCCCGATCCTCGCCCCCTTCCCCGCTGCCCGCCTGCGCCGGCTGCGCCGCACCCCCGCCTTGCGCGCAATGGTGACAGAGGTGAACCTGACCCCCGCCAATCTGATCTGGCCGGTCTTTGTGACCGAGATCGAGGGCGGCGCGGGCGAGATCCCCTCGATGCCCGGCGTCGAGCGGCTGACACTGGACGGTGCGCGCCGCGCCGCCGAAACCGCCATGCAGCTTGGCATTCCGGCGATCTGCATCTTTCCCCACTCTGATCCCGACCTGAAGACCGAGACCTGCGAACGCGCCTGGGACCCCGACAATATCGGCAACCGTGCCATCCGCGCCATCAAAGAGGTGGCCCCGGATCTGGCGGTGATGACCGATATCGCGCTGGACCCCTATAACGCCAACGGCCACGACGGGCTGGTGCGTGACGGGATCATCCTGAATGACGAGACGGTCGAGGCGCTTGGCCGGATGGCACTTGCACAGGCCGAGGCCGGGGCGGATATCCTTGGTCCATCGGACATGATGGACGGGCGTATCGGTGCGCTGCGCACCCTGCTTGAGACGAATGGCCACAAGGATGTGGCGATCCTGTCCTATGCGGCGAAATTCGCCAGCGGCTTTTATGGACCTTTCCGCGACGCGGTGGGCGCGTCGGGCCGGCTCGTCGGCGATAAAAAGACCTATCAGGTCAACCCTGCCAACCGCGAAGAGGCGATGCGCTGCGTCGCCCGCGATCTGGCCGAAGGCGCAGATATGGTCATGGTCAAGCCGGGGATGCCCTATCTGGATATCTGCCGCATGGTAAAAGACCAGTTCGCCGCCCCGACCTTTGCCTATCAGGTCAGCGGTGAATACGCGATGATCGAGGGCGCGATCCGCAATGGCTGGCTGTCGCGCGACGTGGTTCTGGAAAGCCTCATCGCCTTTCGCAGGGCGGGTTGCGACGGCATTTTGACCTATTATGCGCCGCAGGTAGCCGAAAGGCTGGCATGAGGCCGCAGGCTCATCTATCATCGCGGCCCTGACAGGCGGGCCAGCCGCCGATCACGGAACGAGGGCGAAAAATGACGGATTCCAAGCGGATGAGCCGGCGCCTTGTGCTGCTGGGCGGGGCGGCCCTGGGGCTTGCAGGCTGCTCGAACGCGGTCGGACAGAACGCTTCTGCACGGCTCGACGCGCGCGTCGATGCTACGCGGGACTTTTTGCTGCGCACCTATCCCAGCGTCGCACCCATGGTGCAAAACGCCAAGGGCGTGCTTTATATGCCGCTGATGACCGAGGCGGGCTTTGGCGTCGGCGGCGCCTATGGCCAAGGTGCGCTGCGCATCAACGACGTGACGGTCGATTACTATTCGGCCGCACAGGCCAGTGTCGGCTTTCAGATCGGCGCCCAGCAATATGCCCATGTGCTGATCTTCCAGACCGATGCAGCGCTTGCCGACTTCCGCCGGGCTCCTGGCTGGGTGGCCGAGGCCGGGGCCTATTACGCCCTGCCCGCCGGTGGGGTTGCCATGGGCACCGACACGATCACCGCACAACAGCCGGTGGTGGCGATGATCTTTGGCCAATCCGGGCTGATGGCCGGGGCCTCGATCGCCGGGACGAAATACACCCGGGTTATCCCCTCGGCGTTCTGACACTCTTTCGGGAACAGAATCGAAAAGGCCGGGCGTTCAACCCGGCCTTTTTCGTTTCAGCCGCCGTGAATGATGCGTACGTAGTTACGCGTCTCACGATAGGGCGGCACGCCGCCGTATTTCGCCACTGCCGCCGGCCCGGCATTATAGGCTGCAAGCGCCAGCCGCCAGCTGCCAAAGGTGTTGTACATCATGCGCAGATACCGCGCGCCACCTTCAAGATTCTGGATCGGATCGTTCGGGTCTACACCAAGTTTGGCAGCGGTCCCGGGCATAAGCTGCGCCAGCCCCCGCGCACCCTTGTGCGAACGCGCCGAGGGGTTCCAGCCCGATTCCTGCTGCACCAGGCGCAGGAACAGATCCTCAGGTACGCCATGTTTGCGTGCCATCGCCCGGGCATGTGGCAGATATTGGCTGCGCCGGCTGCCTTTATACGTGGGAATGGCGGTAGGCAGGTCCAGATCGACGACGCTCTTGGTCGAGGTGCCGCCAGGCCGCAGCCGCGCCGAACGCTGATATTGTGTCGCCAGCCGCGTATCCATCAGCCGGGTCTGACGTTCGAACTGCGCCAGACGAGATTTGCCGCTTTTCACCTGCAGCCGCAGACCATCTGCCGCCGCGGGCACAGCCAGCCCGACCGAGATCGTCAGGGCAAGCGCAGCCCGTCCCAGCTGACGCAGCATTGCCCGATCGCCTGAAAGCATCACTGGTCCCTCATGCACAACATGCTCTTTTTTGGGCTGCACTATAGCGCAAAGCCAGCCAAGCGCCGCAAGAGGATTTCGTTATCCGTGCATCCATCGATTCTTCGGCGGATTTTTGCCTATATCCTCTTTCCCGTATCGCTGTGCTACCGTAACAAGGACCGCCGCGCTACACCCGCGCAGAACAACACCCAAGGAAAAGGACCCGCAAATGGCTGGCAGCGTGAACAAGGTGATCCTGGTCGGCAATCTGGGTCAGGACCCGGAAATCCGCAGCTTCCAGAACGGCGGCAAGGTCGCCAACCTGCGGATCGCGACCTCGGAAAGCTGGAAAGACCGCAATACCGGCGAACGGCGCGAGCGCACCGAATGGCACACCGTGGTGATCTATTCCGAACCGCTGATCCGTGTCGTCGAGCAGTTCCTGAAAAAAGGGGCCAAGGTCTATGTGGAAGGCCAGCTTGAGACCCGCAAATGGCAGGATCAAAGCGGCAATGACCGCTATTCGACCGAAGTCGCCCTGCGCCCCTTCCGCAGTGAGCTGCATATGCTCGACAGCCGCGGCGCCGGTGGTGGCCGCGATGAGGGCGGCTATGGTGGCGGCAGCTATGGCGGGGGTGGCAGCTACGGTGGCGGAGCCTCGTCAGGCGGCGGCCAGCCCCCTCAAAGCAAGCCCGATTTCGACGACGACATCCCGTTCTGATCCCGATCCCGGCCCCTCGCGGCCGGGATTTTCCTTTCAGAACCGGCTGAGCAGGTCCGACCGGAACGAGGCATCCAGCCGCCGCATATAGCTTTCCGCGCAGCACATATGTTCGTGCATGATCCGCGCGGCGGCATCGCCATCCTCGGCGCGCAGGGCGACAAGCAACTGTTTATGGCTGTCGATATTCGCCTCGCCAAAGATTTCATGCTCATGCATGCTCTCACTGCGATAGCTGACCAGATCGCGCAGCATGCTGTTCAGAAACCGGCACATGAAAACCAGAATGACGTTATCCGAGGCCTCGCACAGAATATCGTGAAACTCGGTCTCGGCGCGACGGACGACGGCGCGGTCTTGCGCAGCATTCGCCTCTTCGCAGATGCGGACGTTCTCTTCCAGCTGGCGAAACTGCGCCTCGCTCAGCTTGCCGATGACATTGCGCGCAAGGCTGACCTCAAGTGAGCGGCGCAGCTCGTAGACCTGTGCAAAGTCGATCTTTTGGAAATGCAGATATTGCCGCAGTTGCTGGGTCACGATGTCGATCGAGGCGGGCTGGATTTCGGGCCCGCCATTCGGACCCGAGAGCATGCGCACCAGCCCCTCGACCTCAAGAGCCTTCAGCGCCTCACGAATGGTGCCTTTCGAGCAGCCGTAATGCTCCATCAGCGCGCGCTCATGCGGCAGGCGGTCTCCGGGACGCAATCCGTCGCGGGCGATGCGGCGGCGGATATCCTCGGCCACCTGATCCGACAGTTTGATGCGGGTCAGCCTGCGTTCCCTGCCTGCCGGCGCGTCCTGATCCATGCGACCTCTTAACCTAACCAGTTTGTCTCAGGGTCCAGCGGATATATGGGCCGGCTGAGCTTTTTGAAAGCAAAGAGATCGTAATCCGAAGCAGTTACCCCGGAACTCGCGCATTCTACCACCGCGCTTGCCAGCGGCTCAAACACCGGGCGGCAATACATGCGCGATTTCAGATGCAGGAAGCGCGCGCCGGACACATCAAGACCAACGCAGGCAAAACAGCCCAGATCCAGCGGTTCATGCGGGTCTTCGCAGATGACAATGCGCGCCTTGCCGGTGTCAAAGGCGGCGGTGCGCCCCATCGACAGCACCTGGCCATGATAGATCGGGCCGCTGACCCGGTAGCGCCCGTCGGAAAGCGCCAGCACCCGACCACTTAGCCGCAGGGGAGGACGCGGCGCGGGCAGCCCCTCGGCCGGGGTCTTGTTACCAAGCGCAATCTCTACCTCGGCCCCTTCCCCCGCCTCAAACAGTTTGGCCACGGTTTCCGGATCAGCGACAGGGCCGACCAAGATACCCTGTTGTCCGGCCGCCAGCAGTTCCTCAAGCACGTCCATCACGTCGCAACTGCCGCCCGACATGCAATTGTCGCCATGATCCAGCAGCAGCACCGGCGCCAAGCCATCTGCCAGCGCAGCGGCGCGGGCGACAGATTGGGGCAAGGGCTCTTCGGAATAGACATATTCCGCGCGCCGCCGCCATGCTTCGCGGCCAAGCTCTTGCGCGACTTGATGGGCAAGTCCGGGGCTGTCAGCCACAGCAACGATGGACAGCCCGGTTTCAGCCAGATCAGCGATGGGAAAACCGCCAAAAACCGTCACCGCCTGCACACCGGGGCGCGTTTCGGCCTGCCGCGCCAAGGCGACCAGATCGGTCATGGCGCAGTCGGTGGCGGTGTTCATGCACAGGGTCGCGGCCAGCATCGGCGGATGACACAGCGCCATCGCCGGACGCGGCGCACCGGCAAGCAAAGGCTCGAACAGACGCACGACGTGTTCGCCGGTCTCGACCATATCGACATGGGGATAGGTCTTGAAACCGACGATCACGTCGCAATGTTCAAGCATTGCTGGCGTGATATTGCCATGCAGGTCCAGCGCCACGCCGATCGGCACCTTGGGCGCGGCGGCACGGACACGGCGCAACAGCTCACCCTCGCCATCATCATGGCTGCACGTGACCATGGCGCCATGCAGATCCAGCAAGATACCGTCGCAGCCCTTTTCGACCGCAGTCAGGATCGCCTGGGCCATGGCCTCGAAAGCGTCATCCTCGACCGGGCCCGAGGGCATGGCATGGGCGACCAGGGGCACGTCGATATCGGCTCCGATGCGGCGGGCAAAGGCGTGAAAGGCACCGATGGCGGCGGAATAGCCGTCCGCCGCCGCCAGCGCCTCAGCACCCCATTTCGGGGCAAAGGCCGCAAGCGGCGTCCTGACGGGGGAAAAGCTGTTCGTTTCGTGGTTCAGTCGGGCAAGCACGAGGCGGGTCATGCAGCCACCTCCTTGCGGGCCTCGGCCATGCGGCGGTCATAATCCAGCACCGCCTCCAGCAGGACCTGAGCACCGGCGGCGCATTCCCCGGGCAAGGTGGACTCGGCAGGGTTATGGCTAAGCCCGCCTTTGCAGGGCACAAAGATCATCGTCGTCGGGACCTTGGCCGCTGCATGGGCCGCGTCATGACCCGCGCCCGAGATCAGGTCGCGCGTGTCATATCCCGCAGCCTTTGCCCCTGCCCGCACCGAGGCGATGCATTCCGGATCAAAGATCACCGGTGCGGTGCGCGAGATCTGTTCAAACCGGTACTCCAGCCCAACCGCTTGGGCGGCTTTGCGCACCAGAACCTCGACCTCTGCCTGCATGCGGTCCAACACCTCATCAGAGGGGTGGCGCAGGTCGATGGTCGCCCGCACCTCTCCGGGAATGACGTTGTGCGAATTGGGGCTGATGTCCAGAAAGCCGATGGTGCCGACAGCGTTCTCATGCGCTTTGGCAATACGGTCGATCCCCTCGATCACCTGCGCCATGCCAAGTAATGCGTTTCGGCGCATGTTCATCGGGGTCGAGCCGGTATGTGCCGCCGTCCCGGTCAGTGTCAGGTCAAACCAGCGCATACCCTGAATGCCCTGCACAACGCCGATCCTGACCCCTTCGGCCTCCAGGATCGGGCCCTGTTCGATATGCAGTTCAAACATCGCGCCAAAGCTGACCGAGCCGGCCCTGGCCTTGCCACGATAACCGATGCGGTCAAGGCTTGCGCCAAAGCTGTCGCCGGTCGGATCGGTGCGGCCGTCACCATATTCACGGCTATAGACCCCCGCCCAGATGCCCGAGCCAAGCATGGCCGGAGAAAAGCGCGAGCCCTCTTCGTTCGTCCAGTTGACCAGCATCAGCGGCGCTTCGGTCTGATAACCCGCCGCATCAAGCGTGCGCAGCACCTCAAGCCCCGCCAGCACGCCCAGCACACCGTCGAACTTGCCCCCGGTCGGCTGGGTGTCCAGATGGCTGCCCATGGCGATGGCGGGCAGATCGGTGCGGGTACCGGCACGGGTGGCGAACATATTGCCCACCTCGTCCACGGTCAGGCTTAACCCCAGCGCATCACATTCCGCACGCAGCCAGTCGCGCACGCGGCGATCCTCGTCGGACAGCGTCAGCCGGGCGATGCCGCCATCGGGGGTACCCCCGATCTGTGCAGTCTCCATCAGGCTGCCCCACAGCCTTTCGGCATCGATTGTCAGGTTGGACATGGTGTTTTCCTTATGCCTTCACGCCCAGATAGCGATCAATCGTATCGGGATCGTTGCGGAACTCGTTGGCATTGGCACAATGCACGATACGGCCAAGCTCCAGAATGTAGTGCCGGTCGGCCAGTTGGCTGCAAACAGCAAGGTTCTGCTCGACCAGCAGGATCGGCACCCCCGCCTCACGGATCAGCCGGATCTGGGCGACAATCTCTTCGACGATGATCGGGGCCAGCCCCTCGACCGGCTCGTCAAGCATCAGCACCTTGGGACCGTTAAGCAGTGCCCGCGCGATGGAAAGCATCTGCTGCTCGCCCCCCGACAACTGGCCACCGCCATTCCGGCGCCGTTCATGCAGGCGGGGAAAGATGCGATAGATATCGGCCAGCGACCAGGGCGAGCCACGCCTTTCGGCAATGCGCAGGTTCTCTTCCACCGTCAGCAGCTGAAAGATGCCGCGATCTTCGGGGACAAGCGACAGGCCAGCGGCGGCAATGCGATGGGCGGGCTGGCCGGTGATGTCGCGGCCATCCAGCTCGATCCGGCCCTGACGTGGGGTAATAAGGCCGACAGCCGATTTCAGCGTCGTGCTTTTGCCCGCGCCGTTGCGGCCAAGCAGGGTCACGATCTCGCCCTGTCCCACCTCCAGCGAGACACCCTGCAGGATGTGGCTTTTACCGTAATAACTGTGCAGATCGGTCAGTCGCAGCGCGGCACTCATGCGATATCCCCCGTGATCATATTGCCCAGATAGGCGCGCTGCACCTCGGGGTCTTCGCGAACCTCGGCCGGAGTGCCCTCGACCAGCTTGCGTCCCAGCCGCATCACCGTGACCATGTCCGAGATGTTCATGACGATGCCCATGTTATGTTCGATGAACAGCACGGTATGATCGCGGCCAAGGTCGCGGATCAGCTGCTTCATCGCCTCGATATCGTCGATGCCCATGCCCGATGTCGGCTCATCAAGCAGGATGACCCGGGGGCGCGATGCCATGGCCATGCCGACCTCCAGCCGGCGCTGCTGACCATGCGACAGCTCGCCCGCAAGCCGGTTGGCAACCGCGCCAAGGGCCAGCCGGCCGATGACCTCATCTGCGGTCGCCAGCGCCTCGCGGTTGCTTTCGGCCCGCCGCCATGGGGCAAGCGCCTGCCACGGCGTGCGCCCCTGTGCGGCAAGGCGCAGGTTCTCGCGCAGGGAAAGGTTCGGAAACAGGCTCGTGACCTGAAAGGAACGCGCGATCCCCAGCCGCACCCGGTCATCATCCGAAGTGTTGGTGATGTCGCGGCCGTCCAGTTCGATCCGGCCCGATGAGGCGCGCACCCGCCCGGTCAGGGCATGAAACAGCGTGGTCTTGCCCGCTCCGTTCGGACCGATGATCGAATGGACCGAGTTGCGGCGGATCCGCAAATCCACATCCGCCAGCGCATG
Organism: Paracoccus kondratievae; assembly: GCF_009301415.1. GTDB lineage: Bacteria > Pseudomonadota > Alphaproteobacteria > Rhodobacterales > Rhodobacteraceae > Paracoccus > Paracoccus kondratievae. The sequence continues at coordinate 324,218 of NZ_CP045073.1, forward strand.
AAAGGTCCCGTATTTGACCCCAAGACCATGGGTCTGCAAGGCGATGTCGGTCATCTCAATGCTCCTTGGCCGGGGTTTCGCTGTCGATGCTGCGGCCGCGACGGAAGATCAGGTCGTAGCCGCGCTCGACCAGACCCCAGAGCCCGCGTTGCAAGAACAGCGCCACGGTAACCAGCACCAGACCCAGCAGCAGCAGCCAGCGCGGCCAGACGGTCGAAAGCGCATCCGCCAGCAGCAGATAGAACCCCGCCCCCAGAACCGAGCCGAACAGGCTGGAACTGCCGCCGATGATGGTCATGATCAGGATCAGCTCACTCGTGTGATATTCAATGTTCGACAGGGGTGCGACGCCGATCAGCATGGCATGCAACGCGCCGCTAAAGGCGGTGACCGCACCCGAGATGGCAAAGGCCTCGATCTTGAACAGCCGGGTCGGAAAGCCGATGGCGGCGGCGCGGCCCTCATTCTCACGAATGGCGATCAGAGTGCGGCCAAAGGTCGATTGAGTGACCATCACCAGCAAGGCAAAGACCGTGACAAAGCAGACCGCGACAAAGGTGTAATAGGCCCAAGGTGTATTCAGCGCCGTGCCCCCGACCGAGGGACGAGGGACGCCCAAAAGGCCGTTATCGCCGCCGGTCAGGTCGCTGAAGGTATAGGCGACAAAATAGAACAGCTGCGAAAAAGCCAGCGTCAGCATGACGAAATATACGCCCTGCCGGCGGATCGACAGCCAGCCGACCAGCGTGGCCGTCAGCGCGCCGAGCAGCGCCGCGCCGCCCAGCACCACAGGCACCGGGATCGACCAGCGCGTCAGACAGATCCCCGCCGCATAGGTCCCGATTCCGAAAAAGATGCCCTGACCAAAAGACAGAAGACCGGTATAGCCCAGCAGCAGGTTGCACGCCGCGACGACCATGGCAAAGATCAGGATCTCGGTCGCAAGGATGCCGGATTTCAGCACCAGCGGCAGGACCAGCACGGTCAGCAGCGCCAGCCCCAGCTGAACAGGAGGTTTATCGAGCGGGTTCATGCTCATGCCCTCCCCAGCAGGCCGCGCGGCATCAGCGCAATGACCAGTGCCATGCCGACATAGATCATCAGCCGTGCCCCTTCGGGCCACAGCGTGGTCATGACGCTTTGCACGACGCCGACCAGCAGGCCCGCGACCAGCGCACCGGTATAGCTGCCCATGCCCCCGATCACGACGACGACGAAAGCGACCGACAGCGCCTCGACGCCCATGAACGGCTCAACCCCCCGGATGGGCGCGGCAAGCGCCCCGGCCAGCCCGGCAAGCCCGGCACCAAAGCCAAAGACGGCGGTGTTGATACGCAGCGTGTTATAGCCAAGCAGCGCCATATTCGCGGGCGACTCGGAGCCGCCCCGCACGATGGCCCCAAGCCGCGTCCCCTCAAGCAGCCACCACAAAAGCCCGGCCAGAACGGCGGTAAAGGCGATGGTGAACAGCCGGTATTGCGGATAGATGAAATCGCCCATGATAAAGACGCCCTGCAACCCGGCAGGCGCCGGGACCGAGCCGCCCAAGGGCCCCCAGGCGATGATGACCAGCTCCTGCACGATCAGCGCAAGGCCCACGGTCACCAGAATGTGGAAAGTATGCGGCAGCTTGTAGATGCGATGCAAAAGCACCACCTCGATCAGCGCGGCGATACCGGCGACAGCCAGCGTGGCCAGCGGCATGGCCAGCCAGAAACTGAAACCACGCATGGTCAGATCATAGGTCAGATAGGCGCCAAGCAGGTAAAAAGCGCCATGGGCAAAGTTCACGAATTGCAGCAGGCCGAAGATGACGCTGAGACCAACGGCGAGCAGGAAGTACAGCATCCCCAGACCGATGCCGTTCAGAACCTGAAAAAGGTAGATCACGGGCTTCTCCTGAAACCGGGCGGAAAGGCCCCGCGCGACCGGGATCGCGCGGGCAGGCGGGGGTTCAGGCGGGCATCTTGCAGCCGGCTTCCTCGGGCGAGAGGAAGGATTTGCCAGAGCTGATGATCTCGGCATAGTCGTCTTTGTCGGCCATATCGGCCCTGGCCTTGCCCTTGAGCAGGTAGTAATCCTTGATCACCTGATGATCGGCAGCGCGGATTTCCTCTTCGCCGGTCAGGCCTTGGTATTTCAGCCCCCTCAGCGCCTCGGCGACCCCTGCCCCGTCGGGCGAGCCCGCCTTGACCGCTGCCTCAAGCAGCAGCTTGCTGAGGATGTAGCTGCCGGCAAATGAGTAGTTGGGATTGAAGCCGTGCTTTTCCTGGACTTTGGCCACCAGCTGACGGTTCAGCTCGGTGTCGGCGCCATGCCAGTATTGCGCACCGAAATAGACGCCCTCGCAGATATCAGGCCCCAGCGCCTCGAACTGCTCAAGCCCCGAGGCCCATGCCACCACGATGGTCATACGCTGCTTAAGGCCAAAGCTGACCGCTTGCCGCAGCGTGTCCGAACTTTGCGCGCCAAAGTTCAGCACCAGCAGCACATCCGGCTGCGCGGCAATCGCATTGGTCAGATAGCCCGAGAATTCCTTGTCCGTCAGCGAGTGATAGCTGTTGCCGACATGTTCGATGCCCTTTTCCTCAAACACCGCCTTGGCGGCATTCAACAGCCCGTCGCCAAAGACATATTGCGGCGTGATCGTGTACCACTTCCTGGCATCGGGCAGCGCGTCGATAATCGGGCGTACGGTTTCGTTGATCGCACCATAGGTCGGCACCGACCAGCGGAAGGTGGCCTTGTTGCAATCGACGCCGGTAATCTCATCCGCGCCGGCAGTGGTCATAAAGGCCCCGCCACCGCGCTCGACCTCCTTGCCCATGGCCAGCGATTCCGAGGACAGGATGCCACCGGCGAACAGCTTGACCCCGTCTTGCGCCAGCGCGTCCTGAACCTTGCGCACGGCGGTTGCGGGTTTCCCCTCGGTGTCAAGATCAAGGGTCGAGACCTCGATACCATGGGCGGCCGCCACCTCTTCGGCAGCAAGAACCGCACCGATCGTGGCAAACTTTCCATTGGCGGCAAAAGCGCCCGAAATCGGCACCGGCACGCCGATCTTCAATGCCTCGCTTTGGGCAAGGGCGCGGGAGACAAGACCCGGCGCAGCCAGCGAGGCCGCGGCCAGAGTGGACGTGGTCAGGAAACGACGACGGTTAATCATGGGATACCCTGTTGTTGGCGTTGCGTTGGTTCTTGGGGAGGCAACTTTCAAAACTATACGTATAGATAGGATTATCTGTCTATAAATGGTTTGACCCGGAGCAGCATAAATTTTCCATTAAAAACAATTGTCTGACTGCTTTTGCGGCGCAGCGTGACCCTTTGCGCCCGCAGAAACAGCAGTCGTGAAATCCACGTCTGACGCAGAGGATGTCATCTGATTCGACCCCCGTCGCGGCAAACTGGCCCCATACATCGCCCTAAACTGGCTCTATCTCTTTGCCGCATTCGGGCGCAGTCAGGAATAAACCCTTCATCGCAGGAATCCGGCCATGACGCTTGATCTGAACCCCAATGACATGTCCCACGTGGTCGCCGCCGACCGCAGCCATGTCTGGCACCACCTAAGCCAGCACAAGCAGTATGAGACCATCGACCCGCGCGTCTTTGTCGAAGGCAAGGGCATGCGGCTGTGGGATGCGACCGGCCGTGAATTCCTTGACGCGGTGTCGGGCGGCGTCTGGACGGTGAACGTCGGTTATGGCCGTGAAAGCATCGCGAATGCGATCCGCGACCAGTTGATCAAGCTGAACTATTACGCGGGCGCGGCAGGCACGGTACCGGGCGCCGTCTTTGCCCGGAAACTGATCGAAAAGATGCCGGGAATGAGCCGGGTCTATTATTCGAACTCGGGGTCCGAGGCGAATGAAAAGGTCTACAAGATGGTGCGCCAGATCGCAGCGCGTCATCATGGCGGCAGAAAGTGGAAGATCCTTTACCGTGACCGCGACTATCACGGCACGACCATCGGGACGCTGGCGACCTCGGGTCAGGATCAGCGGGCGATGCAATACGGCCCCTACCCCGACGGTTTCGTGCGCGTGCCCCATTGCCTTGAATACCGCAAGCAGTGGGACGTCGAGAATTATGGTGAGCGCGCCGCCGATGCCATCGAAGAGGTGATCCTGCGCGAAGGTCCGGACACCGTCGGCGCCATCGTGCTTGAACCGGTGACCGCAGGTGGCGGCGTCATCACCCCGCCCGAAGGCTATTGGCAGCGCGTGCAAGAGATTTGCCGCAAATACGACATCCTGCTGCATATTGATGAGGTGGTCTGCGGGCTCGGGCGGACCGGCACCTGGTTCGGCTATCAGCAATACGGGATCGAACCCGATTTCGTCACCATGGCCAAGGGCGTCGCCTCGGGCTATGCGGCGATTTCCTGCACCGTCACGACCGAGCGCGTTTTTGAGATGTTCAAAGACGCGCCCGAGGACGGGATGAGCTATTTCCGTGACATCTCGACCTTCGGCGGCTGCACCGCCGGGCCTGTGGCCGCGATCGAGAATATGCGCATCATCGAGGACGAAGGGCTGCTCGACAACTGCACCCGTATGGGTGAGCGGGTGATGACCAATCTGCATGGGCTGATGGAAAAACATGCCGTGATCGGCGATGTGCGCGGCAAGGGGCTGTTCTGCGGGGCCGAGCTGGTCTCGGACCGCGCCTCGAAAGAGCCGATGGACGAAAAACGCGTGCAGGCCGTGGTTGCCGAATGTCTGGCGCAGGGCGTCATCGTCGGCGCGACCAACCGCTCACTGCCCGGGCTGAACAATACCCTGTGCCTGTCGCCTGCGCTGATCGCCACCGCCGATGACATCGACCGCATTACTGACACCATCGACCACGCGCTGACCAAGGTCCTTGGCTGAGCACTTGATCCGCGACGGCATTCGGGGAACTGATGGACCCCGTCAGCCGCCGCGGATCACCCCATGACGATTCCTCCCGACGCTTTTTTTCTGGACCACGCCGCTGGCCTGCCCCTGCAGGTCCAGCTGCGCCGCCAGATCATCGCCGCCGTGACAGCCGGACATTTCCGCGCTGGCGAGAAACTGCCCTCGACCCGCGCACTGGCCCGTCATCTGGGCGTTGCACGGGTGACGGTGGCGCAGGCATTCGCCGAGCTGGTTTCAACCGATTACCTGACCAGCCGCGACCGTTCGGGGCATTACATCTCGGACAGTATCGAGCGGCGGATTGAGGCCGAACCTCTGGCCGCATCAACACCGCGCTTTGACTGGGACGACAAGCTGGAAGGGCGCTTTGCCCGCGCTGCCCGCCGTGACCGTGAACGGGAATGGCACCGCTACGCCTTTCCCTTTGTCTATGGTCAGGCCGATCCGGCGCTGGTTGATCATGCCGCCTGGCGGGACTGCGCCATGCGAGCGCTTGGCCGGCGCGAATTCGACAGCCTGACCGGCGACCTTTATGACGCCGATGACCCCGAACTGATCGACCACATCGCCCGCCAGATCCTGCCCCGGCGCGGCATCAGTGCCGGGCGTGACGAGATCTTGCTGACCATGGGAGCGCAGAACGCGCTGTGGCTGGTCACGCAGGTGCTTTTGCGACCCGGGGCCTCTTGCGCGATCGAAGACCCATCCTACCCCGGCCAGCGCGAGATCCTGCTTGCCAGCCGCGCCCGTATCCTGCCAGTGCCCGTTGACCGCCACGGCCTGCCGCCCGATGCGATCCCGCCCGGAGTGGCGGCGGTCTTTACCACCGCCAGCCATCAATGCCCGACCAATTCGACCATGCCCCTGTCCCGTCGCAAGGCGCTGCTTGCACGGGCGCAGGCACAGGGTTTTGCGGTGGTCGAGGATGATTACGAATTCGAGATGTCCTTTGCCGGCGCGCCCTCGCCCGCGCTTAAGGCCATCGACCGGGCGGGCGCGGTGATCTATATCGGCTCATTCTCGAAATCAGTCTTTCCGGGTGTGCGGCTGGGCTATCTGGTCGCCGACCCGCGCTTCATCGCCGAGGCGCGGGCGCTGCGCGGCATGATGCTGCGCCACCCACCCGGCCATATGCAGCGCACGCTGGCGCATTTCCTGTCGCTTGGGCATTACGACGCACAGGCGAACCGGATGCGCCGCGCCTTTGCCCGGCGGCGCGAGGTGATGCTGGCGGCCATCGCGCAAGAGGGGCTGCGCCTTGCCTCGCCCGAGGCGACGGGCGGGTCAAGCTTTTGGCTGGCCACGCCCGAAGGCGTCGATTCCGCCGCACTTGCCGGCCTCCTTAAAAAGCGCGAGGTGCTGATCGAACCGGGGGCGCCTTTCTTTGCTGTCCCGGGCCAAGGGCGGGGCTTTTTCCGTCTGGCTTATTCTTCGATCTCGTCCGAGCGCATTCCCGAAGGGATGCGCCGCATCGCCGATACCCTGCGTGAACTGACCGGCTAGGCAGGCACCTTTGCTGCCCCCCCGGCCTGCACGGCGGTCACAGCGCAGGCGTCAACGATGTCCTGAACCGAACAACCGCGCGAAAGGTCATTTGCCGGTCGGGCAAGACCTTGCAGGATCGGACCGATAGCCGTCAGCCCACCCAGTCTCTGGGCGATCTTGTAGCCGATATTCCCCGAGGCAAGATCTGGAAAGATAAAGACATTCGGCCGTCCGGTCAGCCGGGATCCCGGCGCCTTTCTCGCCCGGATCGCATCGTCAAGCGCGGCGTCAAACTGCATCTCGCCATCGACCTCAAGACCTGGGGCTTTGCCGCGGATCAGCGCCAAAGCCTCACGCAGGCGCTCAAGGCTGGGATGGTCGGCGGAACCAGCGGTGGAAAAGGACAAAAGCGCGACTCTGGGCTCTTCCTTCAGCAATTGCCGGCAGCTGGCCGCGGCGGATAACGTGATCGAGGCCAGCTCTTCGGCGTCGGGCTGAATAACCAGACCGCAATCGGCAAAGATCATGCCGCCCTTGATCGGCGCGCCCGGACCGCATGAGAGCATCAGGAAAAAGCTCGACACGATACCCGCGTCGGGGGCCCGGCCAATGATCTGCAAGGCAGCGCGCACCGTATCGGCGGTGGTCGCGACCGCGCCACCAACTGTCCCGTCAGCCTGCCCCAGCCGCACACGCATGGCTGCTTGGCGGACCGGGTCGCGCATCTCATCCAGCGCCCGGGCGGCGGTCATGCCCTTGGGCGCACGCAACCGATGCCAATGATCGGCCAGTTCGGCCAGATCCGGCGCCGAGACCGGGTCGATGCGGTGCAGGCCGGGGATATCAGGCCCGCCCATCAGGGTAACGCGGGCCAGCCCCTGATCTGTCAGTTGAAGGGCGGCCTCGGCCACGCGGGGATCATCGCCTTCGGACAGGATGATATGCCGGTTCTGGGCACGGGCGGTTTCACGGATACGATCAAGCGGTTTCATCTTATCATCCCAGAAAATGCAGGCCGGCGACCACGAAAGCGCCCAGAAAAACGGTCTCGGCCACGATCAGCGCGATGGCGCCCGTCCCGACCTCCAGCATCCTGCCAAGCGAGGTCTTGATCCCGACCGCCGCAATGGAAATCAGCAGCGCCCAGCGCGACAGCTGCCCCGCCGCCTGAGATACCGTCTGCGGGATCATCCCCACGCTGTTCATCGCTGCGAGCGCCAGAAAACCAATGACAAAGCCGGGCAGCAGCGGTGGCGCCTTGCCCTCATCGCGCGCGGCCAGCCCGAGTGCCCGGATCGCCAGTGATATGCACAGCACCACCGGCGCAAGCATCGAGACTCGGATCAACTTGACAAGCGTCGCGGTCTCTCCGGTCTCGGGACCGATTGAAAAACCAGCACCGACCACCTGCGCAACGTCATGGATGGTCCCACCCAGAAACACGCCAGAATCGCGCGCGGTGAAACCAAAGGCGTTCGAAAGCATCGGATAGATCACCATTGCCACGGTCGAAAGGACGGTGACGGACAGGACTGTAAAGACCAGGTCACGTTCAGATTTTTCATGGCGCGGCAGGACGGCGGCAATGGCCATAGCGGCCGAGGCCCCGCAGATCGCGACCGAACCACCGGTCAATAGCGCAAAGCGCCAGCCACGCCCGGCAAGGCGGCCGACCACCAGCGCAAACAGGATCGTCAGCACCACCCCGGCCACCACCAGCGCGATCGAGCGCGGCCCAAGCGCCGTCAGCATATCGACCGAGATCCGCGCCCCAAGCAGCGCCACCCCCAGCCGCAGCACCGTGCGGGCGGTAAAGGCAATGCCGGGTGCGGTGCGGGTGCCATCTTCGGCCAGAAAGTTCAGCGCCAGACCCAAAAGCAGCGCGAGCAGCATCGCAGGCGCTCCGTAATGATCCGACAGAAACTGCGCTGTGGCAGCGACCAGCGCCGAGACCGCAAAGCCCGGAAAAACCTCAGCCAGAAGGCTGCGCGAAGGGAACATGGAGGTCATCATCGTCATCACCACAATGCAGGGCCGGGACCCGCGCGAAGCGTGTCGCGCCGGAAAGTTTGATATGGGGAAACCGGGCCCGGCGGCGCCTGCCGCATTCGGGCCCGGGCGCGTCCGGGCGCCTTAGACAGCGCCCTGCTGGGGCCGCATGTCGGCAGGATCTATGCCCGCCACGACCACCGGCTTTTTCATCGCATCGCGGCGGAAAGGCTCGCCCAGTTCCTGGTTAAGCAGCACCTCGATGAAGGTCGTTTCGCCCTTTTGCATCTGCCGCTCTATCGCTTCGTGCAGCGCGGCTGTCAGCGCCTCGGTGCCGGTGACCTGAACACCAACCAGCCCGCAGGCCTCGGCGATGCGCGCATAGGAGGCCTCGCGGTTCAGCTCGGTCCCGACAAAGTTGTTGTCATACCACAGGGTCGTGTTGCGTTTTTCCGCACCCCATTGGTAGTTGCGAAAGATGACCATGGTGATCGCGGGCCAGTCCTCGCGCCCACAGGCCGTCATCTCGTTCATCGAGATCCCAAAGGCGCCGTCCCCGGCAAAGCCGATGACCGGCACATCGGGATTGCCGATCTTGGCCCCGAGGATCGCCGGGAAACCATAGCCGCAAGGTCCGAACAGGCCCGGAGCAAGATATTTCCGGCCCGCCTCGAAACTGGGGTAAGCGTTGCCAATTGCGCAGTTATTGCCAATGTCCGAGCTGATGATCGCATCCTTCGGCACCGCCTGCATGATCGCCCGCCACGCCTGACGCGGGCTCATCAGTCCGGCATCGCGCTGACGCGCCTGCGCGTTCCATTCGGTGCCCGGATCGTCCTCTTCGTGATCAAGGCTCGACAGTTCCTGCGCCCAGCGAGAGCGGGTCTGAGCAACCAGCGCCCGCCGCTCGGCCCGTCCGGCATCGCCCGCCCCGGGGGCAAGCCGGTCAAGGATGCCGCGCGCCACCTTGGCCGCATCGCCCTGGATCCCGACCGAGACCGGACGCGTCAACCCGATGCGGTCGGCATTGATATCGACCTGGATCACCCGGGCCCCTTTCGGCCAGTAGTCGATGCCATAGCCCGGCAGCGTCGAAAACGGGTTAAGCCGGGTGCCAAGCGCCAGCACCACATCGGCGCGGGCAATGGTCTCCATCGCCGCCTTTGAGCCATTGTAGCCCAAGGGCCCCATGGCCAGTGGATGGCTGCCCGGGAAGCTGTCATTGTGCTGGTAGTTCGAGCAGACCGGCGCATCCAGACGCTCAGCCAGCCGCACAAGATCAGGGATCGCCCCCGACAGAACCACACCCGCGCCCGACAGGATCACCGGAAAGCGCGCCTCGGAAAGCAGCTGCGCCGCCTCGGCCACTGCTTGTTCGCCGCCCGCCGGACGCTCGAACTCAACCACCTGAGGCAGTTCAACGTCGATCACCTGCGTCCAGAAATCGCGCGGGATGTTGATCTGTGCCGGGGCCGAGCTGCGCCAGGCACGCATGATCACCCGGTTCAGCACCTCGGGGATACGGGCGGGGTCGCGGACCTCTTCCTGATAACAGACGCAATCGGCAAACAGACGCATCTGCTCCATCTCCTGGAAACCGCCCTGCCCTATGGTGCGGTTCGCAGCCTGCGGCGTCACCAGCAACAGCGGCGTGTGGTTCCAGTAGGCAGTCTTGACCGCGGTCACAAAGCCCGTCACGCCGGGGCCGTTCTGCGCGATCGCCATCGACATCTTGCCGGTCGAGCGCGTGAACCCATCCGCCATCATCCCGGCGTTCGTTTCATGCGCGCAGTCCCAGAACCGGATCCCGGCGCGCGGGAACAGGTCCGAGACGGGCATCATCGCCGAACCAATGATCCCGAAGGCATGCTCGATCCCGTGAAGTTGCAAAACCTTGATAAACGATTCCTCTGTCGTCATGCGCATGGCGATGGCTCCTTATCTACGCTCGTCGCGGAAGTGATAGATCTTGTAGAGGCCCCATTGGCCGAGGCGCCGGAACGGCGTCCTCCAGCCCTCATGCGGCAACTCGCTGTTAAAGATGGGCAGGTCGGGCAGGCTTTCTCCGGCCACGAGCTGCGCCATGCGCCGCCCGGCCATGGCCGAATACATCACGCCATTACCGCCATAGCCGAGCGCATAGAACGCCCCCGGCAGATCGGGCATGCCGGTAATGCGCGGCATCATGTCGTGGCTGACGTCCACCCAGCCCCACCAGCTGTAATCAAGCTCGATCCCGCGCAGGGCGGGGAACTTGCGATACATCCCCTCTTGCAGGGCATGCAGATGGGCGGGGTTCGCCGCATCGCGCCCAGTGATTGCAGCACGCGATCCGATTTGCAGCCGGTTGTCAGGCAAAAGCCGGTAATAATGGCGCAGCGTGCGCGTATCGGTCAGCGGCGACAGTTTGCGGATGCCGGTCGCCTGCAACTCATCCCCGGTCAGGACCCGGGTGACGATGCTGTTCGACATGATCGGCATCAGCCGGTCCTTAAGCCGCAGATGCAGACCGCGCGGCGCATAGGCCGCCGTCGCCACCGCCACCCGACGCGCCCGCACCACCCCGCCAGGGGTGCGCAGGTAATGCACGCCGCCCTTGTATTCCCACCCCTGAACCGGGCTGTCGGTATGGACGGTTGCACCCAGTTCGCGCGCCAGCCGCAGATAGCCAAAGGCCAGTTTCGCGGCATGGATGCCGACGCCGTCTGCCTCCCACATGGCGCCATGCGCCTCCATGTCGCGCACGACCGAGCGGTGCAGCTCATCGCGTGAGATCATCCGGGCGTCATAGCCGAAGGTATCGCGCAAAAGAGCGGCCTCGCGTTCCAGCGCCGGAATGGCCGAGGCTTTGTGGGCGATATAATAGTGCCCTCCATCCTGTGGGTCGCAGTCGATCAGCGGATCGCTGATCAGGTTCCGGAACAGGGCAAAAGCCTCGCAGATTTCGGCATGAAGGCGGCGGGCTGTATCAAGGCCCCAGCGTTCGATCCACTGGCTGCGCTTAAGCCGGCCGGCACTGATCTGCGCCTGCCCGCCGTTGCGGGTCGAGCAGCCATAGGCAACGCCGTTCGCCTCAAGCACGGTGGCCTTGATGCCATGCATCCGTGCCAGATGAATGGCGCAGGAAAGGCCCGTATAGCCCGAACCGATCACCGCCACATCGACATCCATGTCACGCGTGACCGGCCCGTCATCTGCGGGCGGAGGACCTGCGGTTCCGATCCAGTAGGTCGGCGCGTAGTCACTGCGCGGTCCCAACCCCCGCGTCGTCATCGGGTCATAGAACGGGTCGAATGGGACCGAGCCCGCACGTTTTTCGATAGCCTGCATGGCGGCCCTCATTTCGTGGCAGAGACCATGGCCGGGATCGCCGGGCGTTGCTTGCGCAGCGCCTGTTTTTCAACGATCAGCCCGTCGCGGATGCGGAACAGATCCACGCCCTGCACCTCGATCCGGGTGCCGTCGGGGTTGGTGGCGCGAAAGGTCCACTGACTGACCCCGCGCGTTCCATCCCCGGACAGAAAATGCGTGTGATCGGCCCATTGCACGTCCGGCATTGTCGTCCAGACCGCCTGAAAAGCACTGGCGATGGCCGCCTTACCCTCGATCCGGTTGCCGTATTCGTACTCACCACCCACGGTGTAGAACACGCAGTCCGGGGCAAAATGGGTCATCACCCCGTCGATGTCATGGCGGTTAAAGGCGTCGAACGTGGCCTTCAGATCATCAGCAGTCAGCTTACGGGTCATGTCTGGATACTCCTTCCCCGGTCGGCGGCACGCGGGCGCACCTCCGGGACAGTTCTGGTAAAAATTTCCGGTTCTCAGGTCGGGACGGTCAGATCTTGCCCTTCCACGGGATCAGTGCCCGTTCGATGCGGCGGATAAGCAGGTCAAAGGCAAAGGCCAGCACACCGATGACGATAATCCCCATGATCACAGCATCGCTTGCCAGATATTCGGCCGAGTTCAGAACCATGAAGCCCAGGCCTCGATGCGCTGCCACCATCTCGGCCGCGACCAGCGTGGTCCAGCCGACCCCAATACCGATACGCATGCCGGTAAAGATTTCAGGCAGCGCAGCCTTGAGGATCACATGCCGGATCACCTGCAGCCTGCTGGCTCCCATCGCATAGGCGGCGTGGATCTGCTCGGTCGAGACAGAGCGCACGCCCGAACGCGCGGCAATCGCCATGGGTGCAAAGATGGCAAGGAAGATCAGGAATATCTTGGGAAACTCGCCGATGCCCAACCAGATGATGATAAGGGGCAGATAGGCCAGCGGCGGCAGCGGGCGATAGAACTCGATCACCGGGTCAAGCAGACCCCGCACCACCCGGTTCACCCCCATCAGAATGCCAACCGGCACCGCGATGACAAGCGCCAGGAAAAAGGCCCCCAGCACCCGGCCAAGGCTGGCCAGAGTATGCTGTACAAGGGTCGAGTTCGATACGCCCTCGGTCACGGCCAGCACAAATTTGTCCCAGACCGCCCCGGGTGAGGGCAGAAACAGCGGCCGGACCCAGCCCATGCCGGTGATCAGAAACCACAGCGCAATCAATACCAGCGCCGTGGCCAGGCTGATAATCGCGCTGGAGCCATCCCCGGGCGCCCCGTAAGAGACACCGGGCCGGGCCGGACGCGCCCTTGTCAACCGCTCAAGCATGGACCTTCTCCCGCGCGGCGGCACGTTCGTCACCATAGATGATGCCAAGGATCTGCTCCCTCATTTCGATGAAGTCAGGGCTGGACTTGATGGCGCGGGCATTGCCCCCGGCCAGAAAGCGGCGGTTGAAGTCCAGCTCATAGGTATGGGTGATGCGCCCCGGACGCGGTGACATGACGATCAGCCGCGAGCCGAGAAACAGCGCCTCTTCGACACTGTGGGTGATAAAGAAATACATCTTGTCGGTCTGTTGCCAGATCTGCAGCAACAGCTCTTGCACCGTCTCGCGGGTCAGCGCGTCCAGCGCCGCCATCGGCTCGTCCATCAGCAGCATGGCCGGATCGCAGGTCAGCGCGCGGGCGATGCCGACACGCTGCTGCATGCCGCCCGACAGGTGATAGATCATCTGGTTGTGGAAATCCTGCAAGCCAACCAAAGCAAGGTTCCTGACCGCACGCTCTCGCCGGGTCCTGGCGTCCACGCCCTGCAGCTTGAGACCGAATTCCACATTGTCGATCACGTTCAGCCAGGGCAGCAACGCATGTTTCTGGAACACGACACCCCGGTCAGCGCCGGGCCCGGTGACAGGGCGGTCGCCCAGCGTGATCTGTCCCGACGAGGGGGCCATGAACCCCGCCATCAGGTTCAGCAGCGTGGTCTTGCCACAACCCGAAGCCCCCAGGGCGACGACGAAATCGCCGCTTTTGACTTCAAGGTCGACACCCTTGAGCGCAGTGATCGGCGCGCCCTGGTGATGGCCCGGATAGATCAGGCTGACGTTTGAAACTTTCAGTGTCTGCATCTCGGCGATCCTTCAGAACGAGGGTTTGCAGCGCGGAATTTTCTGCGGATGGGATCGGGACGGCTATTGCGCAGCGGCACTGGCGTAGCTTGCGTTCACAAAGGGGGCATAATCGTCGAGCGAGCGGTCGATCTGCTTTTGCTCAGCAAGGAATCGCGCGCTTTCGCCCAGTGCCCGTTCCGCACCGCCGGTCAGCCATCTTTCAGATGCTTGTTCGGCCGCGTCGGGAAAGGTCAGCATATTCAGCGCCTCGACTGTGCCGGCGGGGTCGCCGCCGATCATCTTGACGATACCCGCGACCTGCGGGGAATCCGCCGTCCATGCCGCTTTATTGGCGTTGTAATCGGCATAAGCCTCGGCCAGCGTGCTGGTGAACGCCTCCATGAATGCAGGGTTCCTGGCGGCAAAATCCTTATCCGCGACCAGCCCGTCAAAGATCGGGACACTTGCCGCGCCGATCACCTCACTATCGGCGATGACCTTGCCCTCTTTCATCAGTTCGGTCAGCACCGGAGGCCAGACATAGGCCGCGTCGATATCGCCGCGCTGCCAGGCCGCAAGGATCTGCGGCGGTTTCATGTTCAGGATGTTCACACCGCGCGGGTCGATCTTCCACACCTGGTCCATGCCGACCAGCAGATGGAAATGCGAGGTCGAGACAAAAGGCACCGCGACATTCTTGCCAGTCAGGTCGGCAGTGCTTTCGATGCCCGAGCCTTTGCGGGCGACCAGCGCCTCGGCCTTGCCGATATTGTCGAGGATCCAGAACAGCTCGAACTCAACCCCGCGCGTGGTGGCAGCGGCGATCCCGGTCGAGCCCAGCACCCCCACCGGCACATTGCCCGAGGCAAGCGCGGTCGAGATATCCCCGCCCGATGAGAACTGCCGCCAGTCGATCTTGTAGCCCGCCTTTTCGGCAGCGGCGTCCAGCCGCCCATCGGCAATGGCGGCGATAAAGGGGCCGACGATCTGCTGATAGCCCACCACCACCGTGGTTTCGGCCCCGGCCGGCCCTGCAAGGCCCAGCCCTGCGGCAAGCGCGATCGCGGCCAGAAACGTTCCGGCCCGGTCCATGCTGGTCATTGTCATGACTCCCTGTCTTTGCGTTGTTGGTCCTGCGACGTGACCGGGCTTTTCGCCCGGACAAATCTTCCTGACACGGGACAGCTCTCAGCGGCTGCTTATGCGGCAAAATGTTGCAGGTGACGGGGCGTAACGATATGTCCAGTTAAAAGGAAAGATAAGTCCAGATGAGCGACCGAATCCCCGTCGAGATGTACTTCCTGCGCGACAGCGAGGCAGGGACGTTGCAGGCGCGGCTGGCAGCCGCCATCGTACGGGCGATCCTTGAGACACGGGCGCGGCCGGGCACGCGGCTGCCCTCAACCCGGGGGCTGGCCGAATCGCTGGGCCTGTCACGGATGACCGTCACGCTGGTCTATCAGGAGCTGATCAGCCAGGGTTATCTGGAGACCCGGCCGCGTTCCGGCGTCATGGTCGCCGCAACCGTCCCCCATCGCCGGCTGAGGGCCGCCAGATCCTTGCCCGGCCAGACCGCTCTTGACTGGGACCGCTGGCTTGCAGGCGAGGTGCCGCGTCAGCGGGTGATCCGCAAGCCCTCAAACTGGCAGGATTTTCGCTATCCCTTCATCTATGGGCAAAGCGATGCGGCGCTGTTTGACCACAACGCCTGGCGCGACTGCGCACGACGGGCCTGGGGGACGCGGGACTTTGGCGAACTTGCTTCGGATCTTTACGGCGCCGACGATCCGATGTTGATCGACTATATCTGCTCGCACTCACTGCCCCGGCGCGGGATTCAGGCCGAGCCAGATGAGGTATTGGTGACGCTTGGGGCGCAAAACGCGCTTTTCATTGCCATTGAACTGCTTGCCCGGGGTGACCGGCTGGCGGTGACCGAGGATCCCGGCTACCCCGATTTCGCCGAAACGTTGCGCCGCGCGAACAGTCCCACGACCTTTCTGACCGTCGATGAGGGCGGGCTGAACCCCGAGCTTTTGCCCCAGGACACGCGGCTGGTGATCGTCACCCCCAGTCACAATATCCCTACCGGCGCGACCATGCCGCTGCCGCGCCGCCGCGACCTGCTGGCCCGCGCCGCCGCGCAGGATTTTCTGATCATCGAGGATGATTACGATTTCGAGATGTCCTATCTTGCCCCACCGGCCCCGGCGCTGAAATCGCTCGATCACAGCGGGCGGGTGATCTATATCGGCAGCTTCTCAAAGTCGCTGTTTCCGGGACTGCGCATCGGCTACATGGTTGCCCCCAAGCCATTCATTGCGCGGGCGCGGGCGCTACGGGCGATCATGTTGCGTCACCCTCCGAACCACCTGCAACGGATCACTGCCTATTTTCTCGCGCTAGGGCATTACGACGCCCATATCGTGCGGCTGCGCGGCGCACTGAAGCGTCGTCGCGCGTTGATGGAAGACGCATTGGCTGCCACACCCCTGCGCATTGCCGGGGCAGCACGTTCGGGCGGCTCAAGCCTGTGGATTGAAGGACCAGTGGGGATCGATAGCGGCGCTTTGGCCGCGCGGCTGCTTGACGACAGCGTTCTGATCGAGCCGGGAGAGGTATTTTTCGAGACCCCGCCGGTCCCCTGCCCGTTCTTTCGTCTGGGTTATTCCTCGATCCGCGACGGTGATATTGCGGCTGGGATCGGCCTGATCGCGCGGCGAGCCGGTGAATTGGCAGAACACGCGGCCTGACGATGCACTGTTATTAATGGATATTTTTACACGAAAGAAGAAACCGGCGGGGGCTTTCCAATATACAGGTGGGTGCGACAGAGGGCCCGATCATCAACACCCCCTGCGCCCTTGCGCCTTGCCGCGACGGAATGATAGATCGAAGGTCAGGTTTCGTGCAGGGCGTTGCCCGGCGACAGCAGCACGGACAGCATGAGCAACGCAATGCCGGATCGAGGAGAACAGACGCGCATGACGATGACACGGACCAGCTTTGACAAGGAAGATTTGCTGGCCTGCGCCCGTGGCGAGCTGTTCGGCCCCGGAAATGCCCAATTGCCCGAACCGCCGATGCTGATGATGGACCGCATTACCGATATCTCGGCCGAGGGTGGCCTGCACGGCAAAGGCCATGTTGTCGCCGAATTCGATATTCATCCCGAGCTTTGGTTCTTTCCGTGCCATTTCCCCGGCAACCCCATCATGCCCGGCTGTCTGGGTCTTGACGGGCTGTGGCAGCTGACCGGCTTTAACCTTGGCTGGCGCGGCTGGCAGGGGCGCGGCTATGCGCTGGGTGTGGGCGAGGTCAAGCTGACCGGCATGGTACGCCCCGACCGCAGGCTTTTGCGTTATTTCGTCGACTTTACCAAGGCGATCCAGACCCGCCGACTGACCATGGGCGTTGCCGACGGCCGCGTCGAGGCCGACGGTGAAACGATCTACGAAGTCAAGGATATGAAGGTGGCCCTGTCGGCCGCCTGACCCAGGAACCAGGAGCACGCCATGCGCCGTGTCGTCATCACCGGGTTGGGCATCGTCTCTCCCATCGGCAATAATGCCGCCGAAGTCACCGAAAGCTTGCGGACCGGCCGGTCGGGGATCGTCTTTGCCCCGGAATATGCCGAGCACGGCTTTCGCAGCCAGGTCCACGGCATGCCACAAATCGCGGTCGAGGATTACATCGACAAGCGCAACCTGCGCTTTATGGGCATGGGTGCCGCCTATAACTTCATCGCCATGGAACAGGCGATCGAGGACGCGGGCCTTGCGCCCGAGGATGTTTCGAACGAACGCACCGGCCTGGTCATGGGGTCTGGCGGGCC
This sequence comes from Paracoccus kondratievae, assembly GCF_009301415.1. GTDB lineage: Bacteria > Pseudomonadota > Alphaproteobacteria > Rhodobacterales > Rhodobacteraceae > Paracoccus > Paracoccus kondratievae. The sequence goes on from NZ_CP045073.1 coordinate 341,880, forward strand.
GTCGACCGCGAATCTGTTCGACGCGCATCGCATCGTGCTGGAAAAGGGTGCGCCCAAGCGTATGGGACCCTTTATGGTCACGCGCTGCATGTCCTCGACCAATTCGGCCTGTCTGGCGACGCCGTTCCGCATCAAGGGTGTGAACTATTCGATCACCTCGGCCTGCTCGACCTCGGCCCATTGCATCGGCAATGGTACCGAGTTGATCCAGATGGGTAAGCAGGACATCGTCTTTGCGGGTGGTGGCGAAGAGCTGGACTGGACGCTGTCCTGCCTTTTTGACGCCATGGGGGCGATGTCGTCGAAATATAACGACACGCCACAAAGCGCATCCCGGCCCTTTGACGTTACCCGCGACGGTTTTGTCATTGCCGGTGGCGCCGGCGTCGTCGTGCTTGAGGAACTGGGTCACGCGCTGGCGCGCGGTGCCAAGATCTATGCCGAAGTCACGGGCTATGGCGCGACCAGCGACGGCTATGACATGGTTGCCCCCTCTGGCGAGGGCGGAGAGCGGTCGATGCGGCTGGCACTGTCTACCCTGCCCGAGGGGCGGCAGGTCAGCTATGTCAATGCGCATGGCACCTCGACCCCGGTGGGTGATGTCGGCGAGGTCAAGGCGCTGCGCCGCGTCTTTGGTGAGGGCGCTGTACCGCCCATCTCATCTACCAAATCCCTGACCGGGCATTCGCTGGGCGCGACCGGCGCGCATGAGGCGATTTATTCGCTGCTGATGATGCAGAACGGCTTTATCGCCGCCTCGGCCAATATCACCGAACTCGACCCCGAAATCCAACCCGCCGAGGTCGTGCGTGAACGGATGGACAATGTCGATTTTGACAGCGTCCTTTCCAACAGTTTCGGCTTTGGCGGCACCAACGCCACGCTGGTGTTGTCCAAATATCGTGAATGAATCAGGAAAAGGTTAAACCATGGGCGAATTGATGAAAGGGAAACGCGGCCTTGTCATGGGGGTCGCGAATGACCGTTCTATCGCTTGGGGGATTGCGCGAGCTCTGGCTGACGAGGGTGCCGGACTGGCCTTTACCTATCAGGGCGAAGCCTTTGGCAAGCGGGTCGAGCCGCTGGCGCAGTCGCTTGGTTCTGATTTCCTGATGGATGTGGACGTGCTGGATGACGAATCGCTCGACCGCGCTTTTAGACAGATCGAGACGCGCTGGGGTGGGCTCGACTTTCTGATCCACGCCATCGCCTACTCCGACAAGACTGAACTGACTGGCCGTTTTATCAATACGACCCGCGACAACTTTAAGAACTCGCTGACGATTTCCTGTTATTCGCTGATTGATCTGGCCCGCCGCGCGCAGCCGCTGATGAAGGACGGCGGTTCGATCATCACGCTGACCTATGCCGGCTCGAACCGGGTCACGCCGTTCTATAACGTCATGGGGGTGGCCAAGGCGGCGCTGGAATCCTCGGTCCGCTATCTGGCCAATGACCTTGGCCCCGAGGGGATCCGCGTCAACGCGATCAGCCCCGGCCCGATGAAAACGCTGGCCGGCGCAGCGATCGGCGGCGCGCGCAAGACCTATCGCCACACCGAGGCCAACGCCCCACTGCGCGCCAATGCGACGCTTGAGGCGATCGGCGGCACGGCGGTCTGGCTGTGTTCGGACTGGGGTGCCTGCACCACAGGGGAAATCGTGCTGGTCGATGGCGGCTATCACGTTCTGGGAATGCCGCAATCGGAAAACCTGTAATGAGCCCGCGCTTTTTCCGGGCCGAGGACGGCGCAAAGCTTGCCTATCGCGATGAAGGCGAAGGGCTGCCGGTTCTGGCACTGGCCGGTCTGACCCGGACGGGGCGCGACTTTGACTATCTTGCCCCGCATCTGTCCGGGGTACGGCTGATCCGGCCCGACTACCGGGGCCGAGGCGATTCCGACTGGACCGGCGGCAACAGCTATACCGTCCTGCAAGAGGCACGGGATGCGCTGGCCCTTCTGGATCACCTGGGGATTGAGCGGGCGGCGGTGCTCGGCACCTCGCGGGGCGGGATCATCGGCATGTTTCTGGCCGCGACCGCGCATGACCGGCTGTTGGGCCTGTGTCTGAACGATGTCGGTCCGGTCCTGCAACGTGAAGGGCTGGTTCGTATTTTCGACTATCTGGGCCGCAACCCTGCCGCCAAAACCCTGGAGGATCTGGCGCAGCGTCTGCCCGCGAATATGCCCGGCTTTGCCAATGTCCCCGCAAGCCGCTGGCTGGAAGAGGCACAGCGCCATTATCTTGAAACGCCCGCTGGCCTGCGCATCAACTACGATCCCGAACTGCGGCAGGCGTTCATGGCAGCCTTTGAGGGACCCGAGGTCGATCTTTGGCCGATGTTCGACACGGCGCAGGGGTTGCCTCTGGCACTGATCCGGGGGGCGAATTCGGACCTTTTGGCAAGAGATACTGCCAACGAAATGCAGCGTCGCCGTCCGGACATGATCCGGGCCGAGGTCCCCGACCGCGCGCATATCCCCTTTCTTGACGAACCCGAGGCTTTGACCGCGATCCATGCCTGGCTTGAGGCAATGCGCAAGGACTGACCGGCCCGCCCGACGCGGGCCGGAGCTATGCGTGTTTAACCCGCCAGCAATGCGGCATTACCGCCCGCAGCAGTGGTATCGACGCACAGATGACGCTCATGCGCGACATGGGCCAGATCAGGTGCAGCGGTAATCAACGGCAGGATCGGTCCTTTACGCGCTGCCAGCACACGGGCATAGGCGCGCCCCTGGGCGGCATCGCCCCACCACAGTACCGCCGAGAAACCTTGCAGCGCCTCCAGCGCCTCGGGGGGCAGATGTCCATGGACCGGCACGGCATGACCGCCAAGTGCACTGACCGCCGCCACCTGCGCCGCGACCGCCTCGCGCCCCGGCCCAAGGCAGATCAGCGGCGTACGGGCATGAAGAACGAGACGGTTCAGCTCTCCGGTCGGGCCGGGCATCAGCCGCTCGTCGATCCGGGCTGCGCCGGCCGTACGCAAAGCGGCGCTTAGCGTACCAAGATCCGCCGTTCCGCCCTGCCCCGCATCTGTGGCGCTCACGGTCTCGGGCGCAAAGAAGCGTCCCAGATAAAGCGGCCCGCCCGCCTTCGGGCCGGTGCCCGACAGCCCCTCGCCCCCAAAGGGCTGACTGCCGACCACCGCGCCGATCTGGTTACGGTTGACGTAAATATTGCCGGCATGGATCGCGTCCGACACCTCTTGCACCCGCGAATCGATCCGGGTGTGCAGGCCAAAGGTCAGGCCAAAACCACGCCGGTTGATATCCGCGATCACCTGATCCAGCTCTCCCGCGCGGAAGGTTGCGACATGCAGGACGGGACCAAAGATTTCACGGTCAAGATCGTCGATACCTTTGACACCAAGCAGCACCGGCGCCACAAAATGCCCCTGTTTCGGCGCCCAGACCCGATGCAGGACGAGATTCGCGCGGCTTTCAAGATATTGCTCGATATTTGCCTGTGCCTCGGCGTCGATCACCGGCCCGACATCGGTCGCAAGCCGCCACGGATCGCCGATGCGCAGCTCATCCATGGCGCCTTTGATCATGGCGATCAGATGCGGTGCGATATCCTCTTGCACGTAAAGGCAGCGCAGCGCCGAGCAACGTTGCCCCGCCGAACGGAAGCTTGAGGCGACGATATCGCGCACCGCCTGTTCAGGCAGGGCAGTCGAATCGACGATCATCGCGTTCAGTCCCCCGGTCTCGGCAATCAATGGTGTGCCGGGGGCCATATGCTCGGCCATGGCGCGCGCGATGATCTGCGCCGTCTCGGTCGAGCCGGTAAAGACCACGCCATTGATACGCTGGTCCGAGGTCAGCGCCGCACCGACCGTCCCGCCCTGACCGGGCAGAAGTTGCAGCGCAGATTTGGGCACCCCTGCCTCATGCAGCAGGCGCACGGCAATGGCAGCGATCAGCGGCGTCTGCTCGGCCGGTTTCGCCAGCACTGCATTGCCAGCCATCAAAGCCGCCGCGATCTGGCCGGTAAAAATGGCCAGCGGAAAGTTCCACGGGCTGATCGCCGCGATCACGCCGCGCGGACGTCCGGTCTGGGCCTCGCCCTCGGCGGCATAATATCGCAGGAAATCCACCGCCTCGCGCAGTTCACCCACACAATCGGGCAGGGTCTTGCCCGCCTCGCGCGCAAGAACCGCAAAGATCGGGCCGAAATTCGCTTCGTAAAGATCAGCGGCACGGCGCAGAGCCTCAGCACGGAAAGGGGCGGATGCGTCCCAGATCCGGGCATCCTCGATGGCGCGCGCAACGGTTTCGGCATCCGCCTCGGTCACATGGCCAACGACCTCACCACTGGCGGGGTTCAGGACCTCTGCCCGCTGCCCCGAGGAGGGCGAGACGGTCAGCGGCGCAGCGTCAGGCAGCGAGCCCTGCCGAGCGGCCTCGATCCGGGCGAGCGTTGTTTCATCGCTAAGGTCAAACCCCTGCGAGTTGGGACGCGTCGCGCCAAACAGTGCATCAGGTGCCACCAGCCCGGCAGGAGGCTGCGCCGAGGCCAATGCCTCAAGCGGATCACGCGCGACCTCTTCGGGCGTAACCGCCTCATCCACGATCTGATGCACAAAGCTGCTGTTGGCGCCATTCTCCAGCAGGCGGCGGACCAGATAGGCCAACAGGTCGCGATGCGCCCCGACCGGCGCATAGATACGGCAACGACCGTTGTGATCGCGCAAAACAATGTCATGCAGACGTTCACCCATGCCATGCAGGCGCTGGAACTCGAATTCGATATCGCCGACCATTTCAAGGATCGCGGCCACGGTATGGGCGTTATGGGTGGCGAATTGCGGATAGATGCGGTCGGCATAGCCGATCAGCTTACGGGCATTGGCGATATAGCTGACATCGGTTGCAACCTTGGTGGTGAACAGCGGAAAGCCCGGCAGCCCCTCGACCTGAGCGCGCTTGATCTCGCTGTCCCAGTATGCGCCCTTGACCAGCCGGACCATGATGCGGCGATCCAGCCTTTCAGCCAAAGCATGCAGCCAGTCGATCACCTGACCGGCGCGTTTGCCATAGGCCTGAACCACGACGCCGAACCCGTCCCAGCCGGCAAGCGAGGGGTCGGACAGCACCGCCTCGATCACTTTCAGGGACAGGACCAGCCGGTCCTGCTCTTCGGCGTCGATGTTCATGCCCATGCCAGCAGCCTTGGCCTGCCGGGCAAGTGACAGCACCACCGGCACCAGTTCGGCCATGACCCGGGCCTCTTGCGCAACCTCGTAACGTGGATGCAGCGCCGACAGCTTGATCGAGATGCCGGGGTTCATCTGCACCGACCCTTTGGTGCAGGCCTTGGCAATCGCCGCGATGGCATCGGAATAGTCCCGGGCATAGCGCGCCGCATCCGCACCGGTCATCGCCGCCTCGCCCAGCATGTCATAGCTGTAGGTAAAGCCCTGCGCCTCGCGCTGCGCGGCACGTTCAAGCGCCGCCTCGATGGTCTGACCCAGCACGAACTGCCGCCCCATCTCTTTCATCGCCCGGCCGACGGCGGCGCGGATCACCGGTTCGCCCAGCCTGCGGATGGCCCCACGCAAAGTGCCAGCGATGCCGCCCTGATCGTCGTCCAGCACCTTGCCCGTCAGCATCAGCGCCCAGGTCGAGGCATTGACCAGCGATGAGGACGCCTCGCCCAGATGTTTGCCCCAGTCCGAGGGCGCGATCTTGTCCTCGATCAGCGCGTCGATGGTCTGGCGGTCCGGGACGCGCAGCATCGCCTCGGCCAGACACATCAGCGCCACGCCTTCACGCGTCGAAAGGCCGTATTCGGCCAGAAAATGCTCCATCAGAGTCGGTTTCGCCTCGGACCGGATCCGGCGCACCAGATCAGCAGCCCGGGCCGTGATCGCGGCACGTTGAGCATCCGAAAGCGCCGCCTCGGCACTGAGGCGCTGCAAAAGCGCGGCCTCGGGCTGGAACTTTGCCTCAAGGTCCAGGGCAGAAAGGGGCAGATCAGCGGAACGGGACGGAACGGGCATGGCATTCTCCTGCAAGACAAGGCCCTGATAGCGGCAATGAGCTAGACCATGTGACCATATTATGCCATCTTCATAGCCAATCGTCACGAAGATCAGGCCATATCTGGACCATGGAAGAAGCGCTCGACGCCACCAATCGCAAGATCCTGCAAGAGCTGGTGGCAAATGCCCGTATTCCCATCACCGAGCTGGCGCGCAAGGTCGGGCTTAGCAAGACACCGGTGGCGCTGCGCATCCGCCAGCTTGAGGAAATGGGGCTGATCACGGGCTATCGCGCCATCCTCTCTCCGCTCAAGCTGGGCCTCACGCACGTCACCTATGTCGAGGTACGGTTGTCCGATACCCGGCAGCCGGCGCTGGAGCGCTTCAACGCCGCCGTCCGCGCCATCCCTGAGGTCGAAGAGTGCTACATGATCGCCGGAGGCTTTGATTATCTGATCAAGGTCCGTTCGCGCGATATGACCGATTATCGCCGGATCCTTGCCCAGCACATCTCGACCCTGCCGCATCTGCACGCAACGAACAGCTATGTTTCGATGGAGGCGGTGGTCGAGCAGAACTGGACCGAGATCTGACCCCGCAGCACCCGCAGCCGCCTTTGTCGTGGCGCGCTGGCGAGGGCTCGGCTAAAGCGGGCAAAAGGGGGGCGCATGGATTTCAAATGGCTTGAGGATTTTCTGGTTCTGGCCGAAACGCACAGCTTCTCGCGCTCGGCCGAGTTGCGCGGGGTGACGCAAAGCGCCTTTAGCCGCCGCATCCGTGCACTTGAGGAATGGCTGGGAACGGACCTTTTGTCACGCGAAAGCTATCCGGTGACCCTGACCCCGGAAGGTGTGCTGTTTCGCGAAACCGCCGAAGAGGCCGTGCGCATGATCAACGCCCGCCGCGCCGAGTTTCGGGATCACACCCGCAGTCATGGCAGAGAGATTTCATTTGTGGCGCTGCACAGTCTGACCGTGACCTTTCTGCCCAGCTGGCTGATGCGGCTAAAGGCAGCGGCCGGCCAGATGACCAGCCGCGTCAAGCCCGAAAACTTTGACCGCTGCATCGAGGCCCTGACCGAGGGCGGTTATGATTTTTTCCTGACCTATGCCCACCCACAGGTGAACATCCCGCTGGACCCAGAGGGCTTTCCGCATCTGGTCGTCGGTCAGGACAGCCTTGTCGCCGTCGCCCGCCCCGGCTGGCCCGAGGAATGGCTGACCGAGGGCATGCCGATGCTGAAATATTCGCGCGGCTCGTTTCTGAACGCCATGGCCCGGATCGCGCTGACCCAACCCGGCGCGCCCAAAGTCTATGTCGCCCATACCGATGAAGCGAGCATGGCCGAGGCGATGAAAAGCATGGCCGTCGCCGGTCACGGCGTGGTCTGGCTGCCCCGCCGGCTGGTCGAAAGCGAAATCGAGACCAGCCGCCTGGAAGTCGTCGCCCCCGAACTGCCGATGGAGATCCGCCTTTACCGCAATGCCGCCCGCGGGCGCGGGATTACCGGCCGGGTGTGGCAGGCCGCGCGTGAGCTTGGCGAGGGTTATGCAGAAACAGAATAACCCAGCGCGACTTGGCATTGGAAAACGCTGTTGATCCTGCCTAAATCTTGAACACACAGGGGCGCGTCACGCCCTGTCATAGCAACATATCCGACAGAAATGCGCATCGCGCCGGAACCGCCTTGGCGGGCCGGGTGCCTGCGCCCGAGGTGAACATGAAAAAAACCCGCATCGAACACGACCTGCTTGGCGATCGCGAGGTGCCTGCCGAGGCCTATTGGGGCGTCCATACCTTGCGCGCCGTCGAGAACTTCCCGATCTCGGGCAGGCCGATCGGTGAAATTCCCGAGCTGATCCGGGCCCTTGCCGCGATCAAGCAAGCGGCGGCGCTGGCCAATGCCGATCTGGGTCTGCTTTCGCCCGAGCGCCGCGACGCCATCGTCGCAGCCTGCGAAGAAATCCGCGCCGGCAAGCTGCACGATCAGTTCGTGGTCGATCAGATTCAGGGCGGGGCCGGGACCTCGACCAATATGAATGCCAATGAAGTGATCGCCAACCGCGCCCTTGAAATCATGGGCCATGCCAAGGGCGAATACCAATATCTGCACCCGAACGAACATGTGAACATGAGCCAGTCCACCAATGACGTCTATCCGACGGCATTGCGGCTGGCCTCGTGGCGTGGGTTGCAAAATGTAATCGCGGCTTTGGCCTCGTTGCGTGGGGCCTTTGCCGAAAAAGGCGCCGAGTTCTCTGATATCCTCAAGATGGGCCGCACCCAGCTGCAAGAGGCGGTGCCGATGACACTGGGGCAGGAATTCAACGCCTTTGCCATCACCATCGGAGAGGATGAGACCCGCCTTGCCGAAGCAGCAAGCCTCGTTTGCGAGATCAACCTTGGCGCTACGGCCATCGGAACCGGCATCACCACTCACCCTGAATATGCCGAACGGGTAAGGGCACGGCTGGCGGAAATCACCGTGATCCCAGTGGTCACCGCCCCCGATCTGGTCGAGGCAACGCAGGATTGCGGCGCTTTTGTACAGGTATCCGGTGTGCTGAAACGCGTGGCGGTCAAGCTCAGCAAGATCTGCAACGACCTGCGGCTGCTCTCATCCGGGCCGCGCGCCGGGTTCAACGAAATCAACCTGCCTGCGAAGCAGGCCGGTTCATCGATCATGCCCGGCAAGGTGAACCCGGTCATCCCCGAGGTCGTCAATCAGGTCTGTTTCGAGGTGATCGGCAATGACATGACCATCACCATGGCGGCCGAGGGCGGGCAATTGCAGCTGAACGCCTTTGAGCCGGTGATCGCCTACAGCATGTTCCGTTCGGTCAGCCATCTGATCGCGGCCTGTCAGACGCTGGAACATAACTGCGTGCGCGGCATCACCGCCAATCGCGACGTGCTCAAGGAAACCGTGCGCCGCTCGATCGGGATTGTCACGGCACTGAACCCCTATATCGGCTATGCCGCCGCAACCGAGGTCGCGACCGAGGCGCATCTGACCGGCCGCGGCGTTTATGAGCTGGTGTTGGAAAAGGGTCTGTTGCCCAAAGAGCGTCTGGACGCGATCCTGCGCCCCGAAAGCCTGACGAAACCCCAGCTTTTCGTGGCCTGACCGGTCTTGTGACAGGGCGGCGGGGTCCCTGCCCCGCCGCCGCCGTTTTCAGCGCAAGCCTTCGCAGAAACGCTTGATGCGCGCGCAGGCGTCTGCCAGCATCTCATCCGAGGTCGCGTAAGAGATACGGAAATGCGGCGACAGCCCAAAGGCCGCGCCAAAGACGACCGCAACCCCGGTCTCATCCAGCAGCGCCGTGGCAAAAGCCTCATCATCCACGATCACCGTACCAGCGGCCGAGGTCTTGCCGATCAATGCCGCAATCGAGGGGTAGACATAGAATGCCCCTTGCGGCACCGGGCAATCAATGCCGGGGCAGGCATTCAGCCCCGCGACGACCAGATCGCGGCGGCGCTGAAAGACGGCGCGACTTTCGTTGATGTAATCCTGTGGCCCCTCCAACGCGGCCAGTGCCGCATACTGGCTGATCGAACAGGGGTTCGACGTCGATTGCGACTGCAGCTTGGCCATGGCGCGGATCAGCTCTTCGGGTCCCGCACCATAACCGATGCGCCAGCCGGTCATCGCATAGGCTTTTGAAACGCCGTTCATGGTCAACGTGCGCGACTTCAGCCCCGGCTCGACCTGTGCAGGCGTGACAAAGCGGAAGTCGTCAAAGACCAGATGCTCATAAATATCGTCCGACAGTACCCAGACATGCGGGTGGCGCATCAGGACATCGGCAAGGCCGCGCAGGTGATCTTCGCTATAGCCCGCACCGGTCGGGTTCGAAGGCGAATTCAGAATCACCCATTTCGTCCGCGGTGTGATCGCCGCCTCAAGCTGCTCGGGGGTGATGCGATAGCCGTTCTGCATCGCCCCCTCGATAACGACCGGCGTCCCCCCGGCCAACAGCACCATATCTGGATAGCTGACCCAATAGGGCGCGGGGATGATAACCTCATCTCCCGGGTTCAGCGTCGCCATCAGGGCGTTATATAGGATCTGCTTGCCTCCGGTGCCAACGGTGACCTGCGAGGGCTTGTAATCAAGCCCGTTTTCCCGCGCGAACTTGTCACAGATCGCACGCTTCAGTTCGGGGATACCATCGACTGCGGTATAGCGAGTGTGGCCGGCGTCGATCGCGGCCTTGGCTGCCTCGCGAATATGGGCCGGGGTGTCGAAATCAGGTTCGCCTGCAGAGAGGCTGATGATATCACGGCCTTCGGCGGCAAGTTCGCGCGCGCGGCCCGTGATGGCAATAGTGGGCGAGGGTTTGACGCGGGCAAGCGTCTGGGACAAAAGGCTCATCGAACTCATCCTGCGGCTGGGCTGTCCTGTCATAGGCCCGCCCCCGCAGACAGGCAAGCCGGGGGCGAGCGTGGACGACAGACAGACAAGGCTGAAAAGGCTGCGGATGCGCAGCTGGCGGCGGGGCACCAAAGAGATGGATCTGATCCTTGGCCCCTTTTCGGACAGCGAGCTTGAGGGGATGAACGACCCCGAGCTTGATCTCTACGAAACGCTGCTCGATGAAAATGACCAGGATCTTTACCCCTGGATCACGGCGCGACTCTCGGGCCGGCAGGCCGGGCCCGAGGCGCTGGTGCCGATGCTGAACCGCGTGGCGCGCTTTGCCGCAAAGCGGCTGGTAAAGAAATAGCGGCAATTTTAGCGAACCTGCCGGCGGTTAACCGAAGATTGGCAAATCTGCGCCATCTTGGCCCAAACAAGGCCATGAACGGAAATCGCCCATGCAACACAGATCTGCCCGAATGGTCCCCGCCCCGCAGGCCCCGCCGCGGAATGGCCGGATCGAGGCTTATCTGGAAAGCCTGCAGGTGCTGGAACGACTGCACCGGCTTTTGCTCGACCTCATCAAGGATGAGTTCGAGCGGTTGGGCCGGTCAGAACTGACGCCGGTGCAGGCATTGCTGATCTATAATCTTGGTACGGCCGAGGTGACGGCGGGCGAGTTGCGGTCGCGCGGCATGTATCAGGGTTCGAACGTATCCTATAATCTCAAGAAGCTGGTCGAGCTGGGGTATCTGCACCACGAGCGTTGTGAGATGGACCGCCGATCAGTCCGGGTCCGCCTGACCCCGGCGGGGCAGGAGGTGCACGATTGCGTGGCACAGCTCTTTATGCGCCACGCTGAGGGACTGGAGATGTCCGGCGTGCTTGATGACCCGCCGCTTGAGGCGGTGAACCTGCAATGGCGGCGGGTCGAACGTTTCTGGACCGAACAGATCCGCTATATCTATTGATCCCTGCTGATCCCTACCCGGGATCGCACGTGGCAGACGGGCGGGTTTGTACCCCCTGCGTCTTTGCGCGTCTTACCAGTGGCCGGTATTTTCCATGCTGGCCCAAGGTTCTTGCGGGGGTAAATGCTCACCCTCCTGCAACAGCTCGATCGAGACATTGTCGGGGCTGCGGACAAAGGCCATGTGCCCGTCGCGCGGCGGGCGGTTGATGGCAACGCCGGCATCCATCAGTTTCTGGCAAATCTCATAGATATTCTCGACGCGATAGGCGAGATGACCAAAGTGACGGCTGTCCGACGGTAGCCCCTCATCACCGTCCCAGTTCCAAGTCAGCTCGACCGGACATTCGGGCTGGCCGGGCGGTGCCATGAAGACCAGCGTAAAACGCCCGTTTTCGTTTTCGATGCGCCGGGTTTCCTCAAGCCCCAGCAGCTTGAAAAACGCCATGCTCTTTTCAAGGTCCAGCACCCGCACCATAGTGTGCAGATATCGAATCTTCATCGTAGTTTCCTCCTGTCAGGATGTGCCTGGCGGGCGCAAGTCATGGCGCCCCATCGCCGGCAGAGTGACATTTCACGCCCGTATCTGCAACGCCTGCGGCAGCCTGCCCCGGCAAACGGCCGACACAAACTGTTGAATGTAGCGGCGGGTAATGCCACAAGATATGCTTAATCAGCCGAGGATTCCGCCATGCCCATCACCCCCGAACAACAGGCCCAGATCGACGAGCAGCGTGCAAATCCCAGCCCTACCCTGCGTGCGGTTTCCGAGGGGATGGAGCAGCATCTTTACAAGGCCCATGAGGTTCTGGACCACGGCCTTGTGCGTGTCATCGACTATATGGGCGACGATTCCGCCATCACCCAGGCGGCGCGGGTCAGCTATGGCCGGGGCACGAAATCGGTGTCGAATGACGAAGGGCTGATCCGCTATCTGATGCGGCACTGGCATTCGACCCCCTTCGAGATGTGCGAGGTCAAGTTTCACGTCAAGCTGCCGGTCTTTGTCGCCCGTCAATGGATTCGCCACCGTACTGCCAACGTAAACGAATATTCGGCGCGCTATTCGATTCTTGACCGTGAGTTCTACATTCCCGCCCCCGAGCATCTGGCGGCGCAATCGACAGTGAACAATCAGGGCCGGGGTCAGGTGCTGGAAGGGGATGAGGCTGCGCGCGTGCTTGACCTGCTGCGCGAGGACGCGATGCGCGCCTATGACCATTACGAACAGATGCTGAGCCAGGAGGGTCAGCAGGGTCTGGCCCGTGAACTGGCGCGCATGAATCTGCCCGCCAATGTCTATACGCAATGGTATTGGAAGGTGGACCTGCACAACCTGTTCCACTTCCTGCGTCTGCGCGCCGACGCCCATGCACAATATGAAATTCGCGCCTATGCCGAGGTGATTTGTAACATCGTCCGCGACTGGGTCCCCCATGCCTATGCCGCGTTCGAGGATTACCGTCTGGGTGCCGTCCAGCTATCCGCGAAAGGCGTCGAGGTTTTGAAACGCCGCCTCGCCGGCGAGACGGTGACCCAGGAAAACAGCGGCATGAGCAAGGGCGAGTGGCGCGAGTTTGAGGCGGTTTGGGGCTAAGGCCCCGATCAAATTATGGGGCGGTCGGGCCGCCCCATAATTCCAGCTTACAGCGCCGTCCAGCCACCATCGACCGAAATGGTCGTCCCGGTGATCTGATCCGCTGCGGGCGAGCACAGGAACACTGCGGTACCACCCATTTGCTCGACTGTGGCGAATTGCCCCGAAGGCTGGCGCTGCAACATGACCTTGGCGATCACATCCTCACGGCTCATGTTATGGGTCTTCATCTGGTCAGGGATCTGCTTTTCCACGATCGGGGTCAGAACATAGCCCGGGCAAATCGCGTTGCAGGTGATCGGCTCTTTCGCCGTCTCAAGCGCCGTGACCTTGGTCAGACCGACGACTCCATGTTTGGCCGCAACATAAGCCGATTTATACTCGCTCGCGGTCAGGCCGTGGGCCGAGGCAATATTGATCACCCGCCCCCACCCGGCCTTGCGCATCAGCGGCAGCGCCGCCGCAGTGGTATGAAAGGCCGAGCTTAAGTTGATGGCGATGATCGCATCCCACTTCCCGGCCGGAAAATCTGGGATCGGCGCAACATGCTGGATGCCCGCATTATTCACCAGGATATCGCAGGTCCCCGCCTTTTCGATCAGCGCGCGGCAATCGGCCCCCTTTGACATGTCAGCCTGAATATAGCGCACCTTGACGCCATGTTCACGTGCCATGCTTTCGGCAAGCGCATGATCCTCGGGCGCATCGGTAAAGCTGTTCAGAACGACATCCGCACCAGCCCGCGCCAGTTCATGGGCGATGCCAAGACCGATTCCCGAATTCGAGCCGGTTACCACCGCCGTCTTGCCGCCAAGGAATTTCTCGAACATCGCCGTCTCCTGCCACATGAACCAAAATCTGGCGGCAGCATGGGCAAAAAGCCTGCCCCACACAAGAGCAGGAGCAGCGGTCGAAAGGCTCAGGAAAAAAAGCGCCCGCACTAGGCGGGCGCAAGTCATGAGGCAGGTTTCATACAGGCAAGAAACCTATCGAGCAGTGCCTTATCTATACGCTTTTCGCCTTCTGAGTCCAAGGCGTAAGTTTGCGTCGCGGTGAACAGCCGGTTAATCTCGGGCTTAACAAGATCACCGACCCGGAAATCAGGGCAATCGAGCATGCGATTCTTCAAATTTGCTAACGAATCCGCGATCTGGCGGCGAATCGCGCTTTGTCTGGGTGTTGCATGCATGCCGCTGGCAAGTGCTGCCGAACCCATGCATGCCATTGCAATGTATGGAGAACCTGCGCTTGAACCGGGCTTTCCTCATCTGCCCTACGTCAACCCCGAGGCGCCAAAAGGCGGGACGATTCGCCTGGCCGAGACGGGCACTTTCGATTCGCTGAACCCGTGGATCCTGATGGGCAACCCGGTCTGGCCCCTGTTTACCCAGCCGGGAATCGTGGCCGAGCCGCTGATGATGCGTTCGCTGGACGAGCCCTTCACGCTTTACGGACTGCTTGCTGAAACAGTCGAAACCGATGATGAACGCAGCTGGGTTGAGTTCACTCTGCGTCCCGAAGCGCGTTTTTCGGACGGTTCTCCGGTCACTATCGAAGATGTGATGTGGTCATATGAGACGCTGGGGACCAAAGGGCATCCGCGCTACACCGTCGTCTGGTCAAAGGTCGAAAAGATGGAGCAGACTGGCCCGCGCTCGGTCCGCTTTACCTTCAATACCCCGGATCGTGAGCTTGTGATGCTGATGGGCATGCGCCCGATACTGAAAAAGGCGCAATGGGAGGGGCGCGACTTTGGTCAGTCCAGCCTGATGGCCCCCATCGGCTCGGGCCCCTATATCATCGACAAGGTTGATCCGGGTCGCGCGATCACGCTGCGCCGCAACCCCGACTACTGGGCACGCGATCTGCCGGTGACCCGCGGCATGAACAATTTCGACACCATCCGTTACGACTATTTCGGCGACGCCTCAGCCATGTTCGAGGCTTTCAAGGCTGGCGAGATCGACGTCTGGCGCGAGCTGGTCGCGGCACGCTGGGAAAAGAACTTTGATTTTCCTGCCATGCGCGACGGCCGGATCGTGAAATCCGAAATCACCCATGGCCGGCCCTCGGGCATCATTGGTCTGGTGATGAACACCCGCAATCCGCTATTCGCCGACTGGCGGGTGCGGCAAGCGATGATCGAAGCCTTTAACTACCGCTTCATCAATATGACGCTTAGCGGCGGCAAGGACCCTCGTATCACCAGCTATTTCTCAAACTCGGAATTGGCGATGGAACCCGGTCCCGCTTCTGGCCGCGAGGCCGAGTTGCTGGCCCCCTTTGCCAACGACCTGCCCCCCGGCACGATCGGAGGCTATGCCCTGCCCGAAGGGGGTGAGCGGGCCATCGACCGCAAGGGGATCCGCGCCGCGCTTGAGCTTTTGGCCGAGGCGGGCTGGACCGTGCAAGATGGCGAGCTGCGTGACGCGCAGGGCCGCCCGTTCAGCTTTGAGATCTTGCTGAACCAGTCCGGCAGCGCCATGCGCACCGCCGCCGAGACCCGGCAGATCGTCGATATCTTTGTCCAGTCGCTGCGCAATCTGGGTATTCACCCACGCGTCACCCAACTCGATGCCGCGCAATATGTCGAGCGGACCAACAATTACCAGTTCGACATGACCTGGTATGAGCGCGGCCTGTCACTGTCGCCGGGCAATGAGCAGCGGCTGTATTGGGGCCGCGACGGGGTGACGACGACAGGCAGCAAGAACTGGATGGGCATGGATTCGCCCGCCGCCGAGGCGATGATCGCCGAAATGGGTCAGGCCCGCTCGCGCGAGGATTATCTCGCCGCGGTGAGGGCGCTTGACCGTGTCTTAACCGCCGGACGTTATGTCATCCCGGTCAGCTATTCACGGATTTCCCGCTTGGCCCATCGCGCCGATCTGGATTATCCTGAAAAGACGCCGCTTTACGGTGACTGGCCCGGCTTTATGCCAGAAACCTGGTGGCAGGAGGTAAAGTAAATGAGACTTAGTCGAATCGTTGTTGTCCTGACCCTTCTTGGACTGACGGCGTGCAATACCGTTGCCGGCATAGGCGAAGATATCACCGGCGCGTCGCGTCTGGTTCAGGGCAGCTTCGGTGGTGGAGGGGGCTACTGATGAAATGGGCACATGTCCGCGATAACTGGCCCGCCTTTTTCGACGCCATCGTTGAAAAATGGCCCGAGGCCGATGAAGGCGACCTGGAAGAGATCGACGGCGATCAGCGTGCCTTCATAACCTATATCGCCAGGGTCACGGAACAGGACGTCGACGAGACCAAGGACGAGATCCGCGAATGGCTGGCGGGAGAGATCCCGGCAGATATCGTCATGGACCCGATCCATGACAATCATTCGATCAGATTGTCCTCGAAATATGTTGGTGAGGGCGAAGACGAATTTGACGACGACGCCCGCTTTGGCGATGATGACGAGGTGCCTGACGACGGCGACTAAAGCAATCGCCGTCCACGGGAACCCGTGCCAAGGGGGCATGCAGGGCAGGTGATCCCCGCCCTTTCCTGCGGGTGTGGCCTTTACAGGTTCAGATCGACCCAGACCGGAACGTGGTCGCTGGGCTTTTCCTTTGCCCGCTCATCGCGGTCGATGCCGACATCTATCAGCAGATCAGCGGCCTCGGGCGACAACAGCACATGATCGATGCGGATGCCGTTGTCCTTTTGCCAGGCACCGGCCTGATAATCCCAAAAAGTGAACGGGCCGCGCTGGCTGCCGTGATGATGCAGCCGTACCGCTTCGATCCAGCCGTCATGGATGATGCGGCGCAGGGCCGCCCGGCTTTCGGGCTGAAACAGCGCGTCGTCGACCCATTTTTCGGGGAAGGCCGCATCGCGTGGCTCGGGGATGACGTTATAGTCACCCATCATCGCCACCGGCATCTCGGACTTCAGCAGCGCCCTTGCCCGGTCGTACAGCCGCTGCATCCACGCCAGCTTGTAATCAAACTTGGGTCCCGGCTGAGGGTTGCCGTTCGGCAGGTAGAGCCCCGCAATGCGCAGG
Source organism: Paracoccus kondratievae (assembly GCF_009301415.1). Lineage (GTDB taxonomy): Bacteria > Pseudomonadota > Alphaproteobacteria > Rhodobacterales > Rhodobacteraceae > Paracoccus > Paracoccus kondratievae. The sequence goes on from NZ_CP045073.1 coordinate 358,813, forward strand.
GCATCACGGCCGACAACCGTCGCCTCAATATAGCGGGCCTGCTCATCACCGTCATCGCCGGGCAGGCCGCGGCTCACATTCTCAAGCGGCAGCCTGGAGAGGATAGCGACGCCGTTGAAACCCTTCTGCCCGTGGGTTTCGATGTTGTAGCCAAGATCGGCGATCGGCTCATGCGGAAAACCTTCGTCCTGGGTCTTGATCTCCTGCAGGACGACGACGTCGGGATGGGCTGCGGCCAGCCAACCGGTCAGGGTCTCGATACGGGCGCGGACGCCATTGATGTTGAAGGTCGCGATTTTCATACGGGCAAGACTAGCCGCCTGCCCGCCCGCGCGCCAGATCAGATCGAGAAAGAGGTGCCGCAGCCACAGGACGAGCTGGCATTGGGGTTGTCGATGGTAAAGCGCGCACCGATCAGCTCATCCGTAAAGTCGATGGTCGCCCCGGCAAGAAAGGGCAACGAGACCGGATCGACAACCACGGCCTGGCCGCCGTTGCTGAGGATCAGATCATCCTCGGCCACGTCGTCCAGCCGGATGTCATACTGAAACCCCGAACAGCCGCCGCCCGCGACGGCTACCCGCAAGGGGCGCACCGGGCCGTCACCATTGATTTCGGCCAGCCGGGCAAAGGCGCGTTCGGTAACCTTAGGGGGCAGGTTTAAGCCATTGTTCATGGGGCGTTCCCGTTTCCGTCTTCCGCTGTGGAATATAGGGTCTGGACCGCAGTCTCGCAAGAAACGCAGGATCAGATGACGGCACCTTATGCTTGCCAGCCCGAAGAAAGCCGTGGCCGCCGCTGGCCCGAGCGCATGTCCACCTTTCGTAGTCCCTGGCAGCGGGACCGCGACCGGATCATCCACTCTAGCGCCTTTCGTCGCCTTAAGCACAAGACTCAGGTCTTTGTGGAACATGAGGGCGATTATTACCGCACCCGCCTGACCCATACGATCGAGGTCGCCCAGGTCGCCCGCACGATTGCCGGGGCGCTGGGGCTGAACACCGATCTGGCCGAGACCGTGGCGCTGGCCCATGACCTGGGCCACCCGCCCTTTGGCCACACGGGCGAGGACGCTTTGGCGGCGCTGATGGCCCCTTATGGCGGCTTTGACCATAATGCTCAGGCGCTGCGCATCGTGACCAGGCTTGAACGTCATTACGCCGATTTCGATGGGCTGAACCTGACCTGGGAAAGCCTTGAAGGCATTGCCAAACACAACGGCCCGGTCTCCGGTCCCCTGCCCTATGCGCTGGCCGAGGTGAACGAAGAATGGGATCTTGAGCTGCATAGCAATGCCAGCGCCGAGGCGCAGGTCGCAGCCGTCGCCGATGATGTCGCCTATAACCATCATGACCTGCATGACGGGCTGCGTGCAGGGCTGTTTACCGAAGAAGACCTGGCAGCACTGCCGGTTATCGGCGAAGCCTTTGCCGAAGTAGACCGTCTGCACCCGGGGATTGAGACCATGCGGCGCCGGCACGAGGCCTTGCGCCGCGTCTTTGGCGTCATGGTCGAGGATGTAATCGCGGTCGCCCAGAACCGTCTTGCCAGCCTGCAGCCCGGAAATGTGCAGGAAATCCGTGATATGGAGGGGCCGATCATCCGCTTTTCAAAGCCGCTGTACCAGAACCTCAAGGCGATCAAGCTGTTCCTGTTCCAGCGCATGTACCGCGCGCCATCGGTGGTGACCGAACGCAAGCGGGTTACAGAGATGCTGAACGGGCTGTTCCCGCTGTTCCTGAACGATCCGTCAAAGATGCCGCAGACCTGGAGCGAGGCAGCCGATGGTGCAAGGGACGAGACCGGCCGTGCCCGGGTGGTCCTGGACTATGTCGCTGGCATGACCGACCGTTTCGCCATTCACGAGGCGCAGCGTCTGTTGGGCTAAGGGAATGGGGGCTTTGCCCCCGCTGATCCGGCCCCCTCGACGGGGGCCAGATCAGCTCCCCCAGGATATTTGGACACAAAAGAATCAGGTTTATTCAGCCTTGTCGTGCTCTTGCAGCCATTTCTGCATCTGCCCGATTTCAGCCTCTTGGGTGCGGATGACCTCTTCGGCAAGTTTGCGGACCTCGGGGTCCTTGCCTTGCTCCAGTACGACCTTCGCCATGTCTACGGCACCCTGATGATGCGGGATCATACCGCGCATGAAATCGACATCAGCGTCACCCGTATATTCAATCATCATATCGGCGTGCATCCGCTCCATCGCCTGTTCATAGTCGACGGTCGAGGAACTCGTGACGGCACCATGGCCGGAATGGTCCATGGTCGCGGCCTCTTGTGCGATGGCGGGCAGGGCGATCAGAGTGGTTGCAATAAAGGTAACAAAACGCATGGTGCTTTCTCCGTAAGGCGGCGCTGATGGAAGCCGGGCACCGCATCCACCAGCTAATGACATCCCCGTCAGGAAAGAAAGATCAGCGCCATACCCATGACCGCCATCACAGCCCCCGCCCATGAGGTCGGCGAGGGTCGCGTCCCTGTCATCGCCCAAAGTACCGGCAGGATCAGGACTGGCGACAGCGCGGAGAGCGTTGAGACGATGCCGACCTTGCCCCCCTGCAGCGCAAACATCAGCAGCGTCATGCCAATGACCATAGCGATCAGCCCTGAGAGCGCAGTCAGCAGCAGCACGCGTGGTGTCGGCTTATTGCGGGGCTTTAATTCGGCGATCGGCAGCGTCATGAGCAGAATAAGGCAGGCGACCGCGATCGAAACCCGCACCAGAGAGGCCACATAGGGGTCAAAGCCCGATGCCATGACCGGCCGCGCGATCAGCGAGCCAAGCGCCTGCCCCGCCGCCGCCAGCAGCCCGTAACCGGTAGCGATCCAGACCGAACCCTCGATCGTCTCGAACCGGTGCGCGCCCCATCGTCCAGGCCGGCCCAGCACCGCCATGGCAACGCCAGCCGTCGAGAGCACGACGCCGAGCATCGCCAAGGGAGAGAGAGACTCGCCAAGAGCAAGCCAGCCCATCAGTGCCGCCATAGGCGCGTTCAGTGCAAACAGCGCCCCCGAGCGCCTTGGACCAAGCCGGATCAGCGTCACGTAAAGCAGTGTATCGCCCAGAAAAATGCCGACCACGCCCGACAAGGAAAGCCGCCACAGATCCCCGAAAGCGATCCCGCCCAGCCGCCCGGTAGCAATGACAATAACCGCCAGCATGATCGCGACCATGCCCTGACGCAGGCGGTTAAAGCCGAACGGTCCCAGCGCCTGGGCCGCCGATTGCGACAGGATGCCGGTAATCGCCCAGCAGGCCGCAGCGCCCAAAGCGGCAAGTTCATGCACCGGCATGCGGTTTTCCCTCTCCCATTCCTTGTGGCGGGATAGGCTGGCGATTGAACCCGCGCAAGGGATTGCGCATTCTGTCGGCAGGTCACGGCAGAAAGGAGAACGGCGATGATTGTCAATTCCGGTTCAGCAGTATGGGAAGGCGCGCTCAAGGACGGCAAGGGCGCAGTATCGACCAAATCCGGTGCGCTGAGCAGCCAGCCCTATGGCTTTAACACCCGCTTTGAGGGGCTGCCCGGCACCAACCCCGAAGAACTGATCGGCGCGGCTCATGCCGCCTGTTTCAGCATGGCGCTGTCCCTGATCCTGCAAGAAGCGGGCATCACCAATGTGAAGATCGAGACCACCTCGGAAATCGGGTTGGCCAAGGATGGCGACGGCTTTTCGATCAAGACTGCGCATCTGAACACCAGAATCCGCGGCGACGGCGACAAGGCAGTGATCGAGGAATGCGCCCGCAGGGCCGAAAAAGGCTGCCCCGTCAGCAAGGTATTGAATGCCGAGGTGACGATGGACGTCACGGTGGTCTGAGAACGACCGTACAGAATCGCGTTACGCCGCCGCCTGTGCTTTACGGGCGGCGGCATATTCCATGCAAAAGGCCCCTTGTCGCAATTCATCCGGGCAGGTGTCGCAACCCACGGTATCCTAAGGCTGATATTGCCCGCTTCCCCCCTTGCTGCTGCCTTGGCGCAATGCATCCTCTGCCGCGGAGGCACCCTTCCCGATCTATCCCGGCTGCGAGCTGCCGGTCTCGGGCGGGGTAAGAGGAGCAGGAGGAACTGCATGAAACAATTCGCCGAGAACGGAGGCCCCCGGCTGCGCAGTCTGGACGAGGCGCCGCTGAAGCCCATTCACATCATCGCCGTTGCCGCCTCGCTGGGGGGCGCGGCGCTGGATGGCTATGTTCTGGGTATCGTCGGCCCCTCGCTGACGCTCGCCAAGCAAGAACTGGCGCTTTCTGCGCTAAGCCAGGGCCTGATCGCGGCAAGCGCGCTGATAGGCGTTTTCGTCGGTGGGATGTTCTTTGGCAACCTTGCGGACAAATATGGCCGCCGGCCAGTGTTCGCCTATAATCTGCTGGCCTTTGTGGTGCTGTCGCTTTTGCAGCTCATGGTGGGCGAGGTCTGGCAGTTGGTGGCGCTGCGGCTGGCCCTGGGACTGGCGATCGGGGTGGAATACGCCGTCGGAACCTCGGTTCTGGCCGAGTTCTCGCGCCGCAAAGGGCGTGGCGTGCTGCTGGGCTGTTTCTCGGTCGGGTGGCAAGTCGGTTTTACCGCCGCCTTTATCATCGGCAATCTTTACAAGGGCGATGACTGGCGCTTTCTTTTGGCGACCAGCGCGGTACCGGCGCTGATCACCTTTTTGTTGCGGCTGCGCCTGCCCGAAACCCCGATGTGGCTCAAGGCGCGGGGGCGTGACACCGAAGCCCGCGCAGTGGTCACCAAACATTTCGGAGCCGAATACGACATCCCTGATGTGGTGCTGGAGAAATCGCACGCCTCGCCGGTCGAGCTGCTGACCTCGCCTCATTGGCGCCAGCACATCTATTCCGGGCTGTTCTGGTTCTGTCAGGTCGGGCCGTTCTTTGCCATCTTCACCTTTGTCGGCCCGGTCTTTGAGATGCTTCAGATCCATGATGCGACAGTGGTCGATGTCTGGCTGAATACGGTGCAAATTCTCGGCGCGATCTTTGGCCTGTTTCTGCTGCACTGGCTGACGCGGCGGCATTTCGTGATCTCGACCTTCGCGGTCATGTTCGCGGTCCTGCTGGCGATTGGCCTGTTCCCGCAGGCGCCGGTCTGGGTGGTGGTCGCGCTGTTTGCGATCTACATGTTCGTCGCCCCGGCGGCAAACAACATCGAATACGTCTATCCGGCCGAGATCTTTGAAACCCGGCTGCGTTCGACCGGCGTCGGTTTCTCGGCCGCCTTCTCGCGGATCTCAGCAGCTACGGCGGTTTATCTGCTGCCAACCTCGCTTGAGGTCCTGGGCGCATCCAAAACCATGATCATCATGGCGATGTTCCCGCTTATCGGGCTGATCTTTTCGATCATGTGGGCGCCAGAGACCAAGCGCAAGCAACTGCGCTGAAAGATCACCGTGGCGGCGATCCACGTCGCCACGGATTTCGCTTACACCATCATTTCCTTGGTGGCGGTCAGCTTAAGCTCGGGGTGGTCACGGGTAACCCGGTCGATGTCCCATTGCAGCCGGGTCAGATAGACCAGATCGCCGTCATGATCCTGCGCCATATGGCCCTTGTTCGTCTGCGAAAAGGCCTCGACCTTGTCTTTCGGACCCGAAAGCCAGCGGGCCGAAGTGAACTGCGTCGCCTCGAACCGAACCGGCAGGCCATATTCAAGTTCGATCCGGCTGGCGAGCACCTCGAATTGCAGCGCCCCGACGACGCCCACGATAAAGCCCGAGCCGATCATCGGTTTAAAGACCTTGGCCGCGCCTTCTTCGGCGAATTGCATCAGCGCCTTTTCCAGATGCTTGGCCTTCATCGGGTCGCCCGCGCGCACGGCCTGCAAAAGCTCGGGCGCGAATGAGGGGATGCCGGTAAAGCGCAGCGCCTCGCCCTCGGTCAGCGCATCGCCGATGCGCAGCTGGCCGTGGTTCGGAATGCCGATGATATCGCCCGCCCAGGCCTCTTCGGCCAGTTCGCGATCGGCGGCAAGAAACAGCACCGGGTTCGACACCGCCATCTGCTTTTTCGAACGGACGTGCAAAAGCTTCATCCCACGTTCGAAATGGCCCGAGGCAAGACGGACAAAGGCCACCCGGTCACGGTGCTTGGGGTCCATATTGGCCTGAACCTTGAAAACAAAGCCTGTCACCGGCTTTTCCTCGGGCGCGATCTGACGCTCAGCCGCGCCTTGCGGCTGCGGCTCAGGGCCGAATTCGCCGATGCCGCGCATCAGCTCGCGCACTCCAAAGCTGTTGATGGCAGAACCGAACCAGATCGGGGTCATATGCCCCTCAAGGAAGGACTGGCGATTGAAGGCGGGCAAAAGCTCACGTGCCATCTCAAGCTCTTCGCGCAGCTTTTCCAGCTGACCGGCGGGGACATGTTCGGCCAGTTTCGGATCGTCGAGCCCGCTGATCTGAATCGACTCGGCCACCTTGTTGCGGTCGGCGCGGTCCATGATCTCCAGCCGGTCGTTCAAAAGGTCATAGGCGCCGATAAAGTCGCGGCCCATGCCAATCGGCCATGAAGCCGGGGCGACGTCGATGGCCAGATTTTCCTGAATCTCGTCGATGATCTCGAACGTGTCGCGGCTTTCGCGGTCCATCTTGTTACAGAAGGTCAGGATGGGCAGATCGCGCAACCGGCAAACCTCGAACAGTTTACGCGTCTGGCTTTCGACGCCCTTGGCGCCGTCGATGACCATGATCGCCGCGTCCACCGCAGTCAGGGTGCGATATGTGTCCTCAGAGAAATCGCTGTGGCCGGGGGTATCGACCAGGTTGAAGCGCCAGTTGTCAAAGTCAAAGGACATGGCCGAGGCCGAGACCGAAATCCCCCGCTCCTGCTCCATTTTCATGAAGTCCGAGCGCGTGCGCCGCGCCTCGCCTTTGGCCCGGACCTGACCAGCCATCTGAATCGCCCCGCCAAACAGCAGGAACTTTTCGGTCAGGGTGGTCTTGCCGGCGTCGGGATGCGAAATGATCGCAAAGGTGCGGCGGCGAGCGATTTCGGCGGGAAGATCAGGACGATTCATCATGTCCGGCCCTTTACCGCGCAGCGCGCGCAGTCTCAAATGGAATCGGGCGTCAGACGAACTGTTCGCGGATCACCCGTTCCTCAAGCCCGTGTCCGGGATCAAACAGCAGGCGATGACGGATCGTTTTCTCGGACCGGATCTCGACCCACAGGACCGAATCGACGCCACGCGAATCGGCATCGGCCATCACGGGGCGCTTGTCGGGTTCAAGCACGTCAAAGCGCACTGTCGCGCTTTTCGGCAGGATCGCTCCACGCCAGCGCCGCGGGCGAAAGGCGGCGATGGCCGTCAGCGCCAGCACACCTGAACCCAAGGGCAGGATTGGCCCGTTTGCCGAATAATTATAGGCCGTCGAGCCTGCAGGCGTGGATAGCAGAACACCATCGCAGATCAGCTCTTCCAGCCGCACCCGGCCGTTCACGCTGATGCGCAGCCGTGCCGCCTGCGGTCCGGCGCGCAGCATGCTGACCTCATTTATCGCCAGTGCGCAGTGCTCATGCCCGTCGGTGGTTCCGGCGGTCATGGCCAGCGGGTTGATCAGCGTCTCTTCGGCTGCCCTGATGCGGCCGGGCAGATCCTCTTCTGAATAGGTGTTCATCAGAAAGCCGACCGTGCCCCGGTTCATGCCATAGACCGGCAGCCCGCGGTTCTGATGCATCACCGACAGCATCAGCCCGTCGCCACCAAGCGCGACGATCACCTCTGCCTCGCGGATCGGCACATGACCATAACGTTCGGACAACGCCTCGGCGGCGGTCACGGCGGTTTCGGTACCAGAGGCGATAAAGTGCATTTTCATGCGGCCATCATGGCGTGCAGCGTGCCGGGTGCAAGCCCTTTGGCATATGGGATAATCTACCGCCCCTGCGTCGCATCCGTCCTAGCGGGCCAGAATGAAACGCGTTAGAAGGCCAGCGAGCCTGCTTTTTGCATGAGGACCAGATGACCGACACCGGATTCTTCACCGAGACGCTCGCCAGCCGCGACTCTTCGATTTTCGACGCCATCCGCAAGGAACTGGGCCGGCAGCGCGACGAGATCGAGCTGATCGCCTCCGAAAACATCGTCTCCAAAGCGGTGCTTGAGGCGCAGGGCTCGGTTCTGACCAACAAATACGCCGAAGGCTATCCGGGCAAGCGCTACTATGGCGGCTGCCAATATGTCGATATCGTCGAGAATCTGGCCATCGAGCGCGCCAAAGAGCTGTTTGGCTGCGAATTTGCCAACGTTCAGCCGAACTCGGGCAGCCAGATGAACCAGGCAGTGTTCCTGGCTCTCTTGCAGCCGGGCGACACTTTCATGGGGCTTGACCTGAACTCGGGCGGCCACCTGACCCACGGGTCGCCGGTCAACATGTCGGGCAAATGGTTCAACGTTGTCTCGTATGGCGTGCGCCAGCAGGACCAGCTGCTTGACATGGAAGAGATCCGCAAACACGCCCATGAGCATAAGCCCAAGCTGATCCTTGCCGGTGGCACCGCCTACAGCCGCATCTGGGACTGGGCTGAATTCCGCAAGATCGCCGACGAAGTGGGCGCATATCTGATGGTGGACATGGCCCATATCGCCGGTCTGGTGGCGGGCGGCCAGCATCCCTCGCCGCTGCCCCACGCACATGTCGTGACCACGACCACCCACAAATCCCTGCGCGGCCCGCGTGGCGGCATGATCCTGACCAATGACGCCGAGATCGCCAAAAAGATCAACTCGGCCGTCTTCCCCGGCCTGCAGGGCGGCCCGCTGATGCATGTCATCGCCGCCAAGGCCGTCGCCTTCGGCGAGGCGTTGCGCCCCGAGTTCAAGGGCTATGCCGCTCAGGTCGTGGCCAACGCCCGCGCCATGGCGGACGAACTGATGAAGGGCGGCATCGACATCGTCTCGGGCGGTACCGACAACCACCTGTGCCTTGCAGACCTGCGCCCCAAAGGCGTGACCGGCAAGGCGACCGAGGCGGCATTGGGTCGCGCGCATATCACCTGCAACAAGAACGGCGTGCCCTTTGATCCCGAAAAACCCTTCGTGACATCGGGCATCCGGCTGGGCGCACCGGCTGGCACCACGCGCGGCTTCAAGGAAGAAGAGTTCCGCCAGATCGCCCGCTGGATCGTCGAAGTGGTCGATGGCCTGGCCGCGAATGGCGAAGAGGGCAACGCCGAGGTCGAGGCCCGCGTCAAGGCCGAGGTGACCGAGCTCTGCGCCCGCTTCCCCCTTTACGAAGGCCTGTGATCGCAACGCTGCGCGGGACAGACAGCCCTGCGCAGCTCACAAGACCGGGCGGAATACGTATTCTTACAGCATTCCTGTCCCACACCTTCTTTGAGCATCTGATACAAAGAAAAAGCCGGCCAATATGCGCCGGCTTTTTCTATTGTGCTCTTCAGGCTCGACCCTCCCCCCCCTGCGGCTCAGATCAACCCGCGCACCTTCATGATCCAGATGGCGACGGCCGCCAGAATCAGCAGGCCGAACATCACGCTTGCCGCAACGCCGACCACGCCTCCTTGCATCCGCCCCCCCTGCCCAAGCGGACGCAGGTAAGAAACCAGCGCCTTATGCGCGCGCTCAAGCTGTTCAAAATCGACCTGCCGCGCCAACTTGGGCTGTCCAGCCTTCAGATCGGCGTCGGCCAGTACCCGGGCCTCGCGCCTCAGCCGCCGCGGCAAGGCACCGCCGCGCTTGCGCAGCATGCTCCCCAGATCGGCGTGCTGCCCGCGACGGACACCACCAAACCGCGCCGCCATAAGGCCCGCCACCTCATCGGCCATCGGCCGGATCTTCTCGATACCCATGACGTCCCCCGTCACGCCCATTGCAGGTTTTCGCCAACCTACCCTCTCTGGCGCAAGCTCGCCAGTGTCGCTAGGTTAGATCCATGATGCTGAACATGACAATTACGGGTAGAGATTCGGATCAGCCGCCAGTTCTGCTGGCGCACGGGCTGTTCGGATCGGGGCGCAATCTGGGCGGTCTGGCCCGTCGCCTGAGTGAGACACGGCGAGTGATCGCGGTCGATATGCGCAATCATGGCGACAGCTTTCACGATCCCGATCACAGCTACCCCGCCCTCGCCCATGATCTGGCCCAGATCGTCGCTGCCGAAGGGGGACAGGCCGATATTCTGGGCCATTCGATGGGAGGCAAGGCGGCAATGATGCTGGCGCTGACCCAGCCGGACCTTGTTCGTCGGCTGATCATCATGGATATCGCCCCCTTTGCCTATGCGCATAGTCAAGCCAGCCATATCGACGCAATGGAGGCAACCGATCTGGCCGGTATCGAGCGGCGGTCCGAGGCAGACGCACGTCTGGCCGAACATATTTCAGATCCGGGTGTGCGTGCCTTTCTGCTGCAATCGCTGGACCTGAAAGCCGATCCGCCGCAGTGGAAATTCAACCTTGCAGCTTTGCGGGATCAGATGCCGTTTCTGGTGGGCTGGCCCGAGAACGCCCCGAAAGGCAGCTTTACCGGCCCTGCGTTATTTCTGATCGGCTCGGAATCGGACTATTGTCGCGCCCCGCAGCAATCCGAAGCGATCAGGGCGCATTTCCCGCAGGCTGACATTCGCACCATCGCCGGTGCCGGACATTGGCTGCATGCGGATCGTCCCGCCGAAGTGGCCGGGACAGTCGCGGCCTTTCTGGACTAAGTCCTGACCCAGACAGCGGCATTTATCACGGATCATCCGTCAGGGCACCGCAGAGACAGCTGCGCCTCGCCTGTGTCGCCGGGAATGCGACTGCGAAGGCTGTTGGGAATGACCCGGCATCCGGTTGTCTGTTCGGCGGCCACCACCATCAGTTCAGGAATTCTGGCACGGGTCTGACGGTCAAGATAACCAAGGCGGATCACCTGTGCCCGCGCACCGTCGTGAAAAACGACAAACCGGATACCATCCAGCGTCGTGTCATACCGGGTGGCGCCAAAGAATTGCGGCGATGGCGAAGCGCAGGCGGAAAGAATCAGGACCAGGGACAGGATCATACGCATGACCCCTGTTTAGCCACCAGGGGTTAACAAACCCTTACGACTAGGCAATTAATCAGGCGGCCGGACTGTCGCCTCAGCTTAACCCGCGCGATTGGCAGCCCGTGCAGGTGAGGATATCCGGCAACGAATCCAACCGCTCTGCCGGGATCACAGCACCGCAGCAGGTGCAAACTCCATAGTCACCGCCAGCGATCCGCTGCAGCGCCGATTCGATCTGCTCCAGTTCAGCCTGACCAGCTTGACCAAGGGCGTGAATAACGGCCCCGTGTTCCCCTGAAATAGATTGGGGCTGAGAGGCCTCAAGCTCATGACGAATCATCGCCAGATCAGCATGAATAGCATCTCGACGCGCGGTCAAAATGGTTTTGCGGGTGGTCAGCTTCATAAGGCGCTCCTGTTCGCGGACAGGGCCATACACAAAATGCGCCTCGGCGACTTTGATCTGCGTCAATTTGCTGCGGCTTTCCCAACCAGACATGCAGCGGGGGGGATTTATCTGCCGCAGGGACCCCCAGCCTCTTTGAAGGTAACCCGAATTTAACCTGTGGGCGCCAGGATGGGTCTATGACGACCAGCACTCGCCTGCCTTCTTTTGCACATATCTGCCCTGAACCGGGGCTGCTTGCACGCACCCGGTTCAGGGTAGTGCAACTATCAGCTATCCATCTTCAGCGCCTGAATAAAGGCGGTCTGCGGAATTTCGACCTTGCCGAACTGGCGCATCTTTTTCTTGCCAGCCTTTTGTTTTTCCAGCAATTTTTTCTTACGCGTTGCGTCACCGCCATAACATTTTGCCGTCACGTCCTTACGCAGGGCGCTAAGTGTTTCACGCGCAATCACCCGACCACCGATCGCTGCCTGAATCGGAATTTTGAACATGTGCCGCGGGATCAGGTCCTTAAGCTTTTCGACCATGGCACGGCCACGCGATTCGGCCCGGTCGCGGTGAACCATGATCGCCAGCGCATCGACCGGTTCATCGTTCACAAGAATCGACATCTTGACCAGATAATCCTCGCGATATTCCGAGATCTGGTAATCAAAGCTGGCATAGCCCTTGGTCACCGACTTGAGCCGGTCATAGAAGTCGAAAACCACCTCGGCCAACGGCAGGTCATAAACCACCATGGCCCGATTGCCGGCATAGGTCAGGTCAAGCTGGATACCACGCCGGTCCTGACAAAGCTTCAGCACATCACCCAGATATTCGTCAGGCACCATAATGGTGGCTTTGATCCGCGGCTCTTCGATGTGATCAACATGGGTCAGGTCAGGCATATCAGCGGGGTTGTGAAGGTCCCGCACCTCGCCATCCTTCATGTAAAGTTTGAACACCACCGAAGGTGCAGTAGTAATGAGATCCAGATCGTATTCGCGCTCCAGCCGGTCCCGGATCACCTCAAGATGCAAAAGGCCCAGGAATCCGCAGCGGAAACCGAAACCCAACGCGGCCGAGGTCTCCATCTCATAGCTAAAGCTGGCGTCGTTCAGTGCGAGCTTTTCGATAGCATCGCGCAACGCCTCAAAATCGTTGGCATCGACCGGGAAGAGCCCGCAGAATACGACCGGCTGCGCGGGTTTGAAGCCCGGCAGCGGCTGCTCACAGCCCTTACGCTCATGGGTGATGGTATCGCCGACGCGGGTGTCACGCACCTGCTTGATCGACGCAGTCAGCACGCCAATTTCACCCGGCCCCAGCTCGGCAATATCCTGCATCTGGGGGCGCAGGACCGCAAGCTTATCGATGCCGTAGACGGCATTAGTCTGCATCATACGGATGCGGTCGCCCCTGCGGATCACCCCATCCATGACACGGATCATCACGACAACGCCCAGATAGGGATCATACCACGAATCGACGAGCATCGCCTTAAGCGGTGCGTCCCGGTCGCCCTTGGGTGCTGGCAGGCGGGTAACGATGGCCTCAAGCACATCAGGGATGCCAAGACCGGTCTTGGCCGAGATCTCGATCGCGTCATGGGCGTCGATGCCGATCACGTCCTCGATCTGCTCCTTGACGCGACCAGGCTCGGCGGCAGGCAGGTCGATCTTGTTCAGAACCGGCACGATCTCATGCCCGGCATCGATGGCCTGATAGACGTTGGCAAGCGTCTGTGCCTCGACCCCTTGCGTGGCGTCCACAACCAACAGCGAGCCTTCGACGGCGCGCATGCTGCGGCTGACTTCATAGGCAAAGTCGACGTGGCCGGGGGTGTCGATCAGGTTCAGCACATAGGTGCGCCCGTCCCTGGCCGGGTATTCGATGCGCACGGTGTTGGCCTTGATGGTGATACCGCGCTCGCGTTCGATATCCATGCTGTCCAGCAGCTGGGCTTTCATGTCGCGTTCGGCGACCGTGCCCGTCATCTGGATCAACCGGTCGGCCAAGGTGGATTTACCGTGGTCGATATGTGCCACGATCGAAAAATTGCGGATGAGATCAAGGTCGGTCATGGCCGGGCTATACAAGGGCTTTTGCGTTGCGGGAAGAGGATTCAAGAGATCGGGGCAAAGCCGGCTGCGCGCAGCTGGCGCCGACGCAGCACCGCCTCGCGCCACATCGTGTAGCAACCCGAGGCAACGATGATCGCAGCACCCAGCATGGTCAGAACATCCGGCCGCTCACCAAAGACCACAAAGGCAAGAATCAGGGCAAACACCAGACGGGCATAACGATATGGAGCCAGGGCCGAGGCCTCACCGACGCGGGTTGCGGCAACCAGCAATCCATACCCACCCACACCCACAGCGATACAGCCCACTACCAGCAGCCATTGACGCAGGTCGGGCATGACGAACTCCTGCCCCAGCACCCACCCCATCTGCAGGGCAGCAATCAAAATGGCAAAGAAAGCCGAGGCGGCAAGCTGATCGGAATGGATACGCGCCGGTACATGCCGGGTGCACAGATCACGGCCTGCAAGCCCCACCACCGCCAGAAGCGCCATCAGCGAGATCGGCTGGAACCCGTCCAGCCCCGGCCGGATCACCAACAATACGCCAAGAAAGCCGACAATAATCGCGACCCAGCGTCTCCAGCCGACCGGCTCGCCCATCAGCGCCGCGCCAACCACGATGGCAAGCGGCAAGGCCTGCATGATCGCCGAAGTTGAAGACAGCTCTGTCAGTGCCAGCGCCACGACGATCCCGATCGAGCCGACTGCCTCCATCAACCCGCGGAACAACACGACTGGCCGTACAAGGTCACGGGTAAAAAGCCGCCCACCTTTCAGCTTCAGCATGGTGCCAAAGACGCAAAGCCCCAAAAGCCCGATCAGCGCCAGCACTTGGGCGTAAGGCAGCTCGGCCGAAAGCAGCTTGATGAACATGTCCTCGAAGGCGAACAGCACCATCGAGATCACCATCAGGATCGCACCACGGAAATTTTCGGTGACCATCGGTCGCAGCCTCATGAGGGGGAGTTGCGCCCGTGGCGCCGTGGCGCGATCATAGGTCGGTTCCCGGACAAGCGAAAGGTCCGGCCAGGCGAAAGGATGCCCTGATGAAGTTCCGCGTTGAGGACATGAGCTGCAACCATTGCACCGCCGCGATCGAAAAGGCGGTGGCCGAGGCAGGCGGCCATGCCAGCTGCGATCTGCCCACGCATAGCGTCACTGTCGAGGGGCTGGAGCGCGACCGCGCCGCCCAGGTGATTCGCGACGCCGGCTATACCCCCGAACCGGCCTGAGGGCATATCTTGGGCCTCGTCGCGGCTCAGCCGCCATCCTTGGCCCGTCGTTCGCTGCCCGCCATAATTGAGCCCAAAGGCAGCTTCTGCTAACCTTGATGGCAGAAAGATCGCAGCAGACAGAGGGTGCCCAGCCCCATGCCGCGACACGAGCCGAGGAGACAGGAATGTTCAACCGACTGATGACCGCCGCCGCGGCGGTGGTGCTTACTGCGCCATGGGCCGTAGCAGGGCCGATTGATTCTGCATGCGTGCGCTCAGAACGCGGCGCCCGCAACAGCCAGGTCTGTGGCTGCATCCAGCAGGTCGCCGACCAGACGCTATCGCGCTCTGACCAGCGCCGCGCTGCCCGCTTTTTCCGTGACGCGGACGAAGCGCAAAAGGTCCGCATGTCGAAAAGCGACGCCGACAACGCCTTCTGGGCACGCTACAAAAGCTTTGCCGCCGCGGCCGAGGCCTATTGCGCACGCTGAGCCTGATATGCGCATCACCGTGCTGACCGGGGCCGGCATCTCGGCCGAAAGCGGGATCCGGACCTTTCGCGCCAGTGACGGGCTGTGGGAAAATCATAGGATCGAGGACGTCGCAACGCCCGAGGGCTTTCGGCGTGATCCAGCTTTGGTTCATCGCTTTTATAACCAGCGCCGCGCCACTGCGGTCCGCGCCCAGCCCAACGCCGCGCATCGGGCGCTGGCCCGGCTGGCCCGGCATCACCACCTGACACTGATCACGCAGAATGTCGACGATCTGCACGAACGCGGCGGCTCGACCGAGGTGATCCATATGCACGGCAGCCTGCTCGGCGCCCTCTGCGCCGCCTGCGGCTGTCGATGGCCAGCACCGCTGGTGATGCGGGCACAAGATCTCTGCCCCTCCTGCGGGGCACCGGAAACCCGGCCCGATATCGTCTGGTTCGGCGAAATCCCCTATCATATGGAGGCAATCTGGGCTGCTGTCGAAAACGCCGGGATCTTTGCCGCCATCGGCACCTCGGGCCTCGTCTATCCCGCCGCCGGTCTCGCCCAACACGCGCGCCGCAATGGTGCCGAAACCATCGAGCTGAATCTCGTCGACTCGGCCGTCAGTCGCGACTTCACCCAACGCCGCATCGGTCCCGCCACGACGGTCGTGCCCGAATGGGTCGATATGCTCTGCTCCTGAACAGCGCCTCCAGACTTCTTTCGTGTCTAAATATCCATTGATCCGCGCCGCCGGCGCAACAGCAGCCCGCAGCAGAGCAGGGGGCAAGGCTTGACCATTGCAAGCCGATCCGCCACCCCTTGCCTGCACCTTTCGCCTGCCCGCAACCTCAAGGCCCACCATGACCCGCACCATCCTCGCCAATGCCCGCCTGATCCTGCCTGATACCGTGACGACCGGCGCACTTATCATCGAGAATGGTGTCATCACAGCGATCGAGCCCGGCGAGATTGTCCCGACGGGGGCCGAGGATCTGCAAGGCGATTTCCTCGCCCCCGGCATGGTCGAGCTGCATACCGACAACCTTGAACGTCACCTGCGCCCGCGCCCTGGCGTGGATTGGCCCCATGCTAATGCCATCCTCGCCCATGATGCCGAGCTGGCAGGCTGTGGCATCACCACGGTCTTTGATGCGATGCGCGTGGGCTCGATCCCGAATAATGGACCGGACAAGGATTACGAGAAATATGCCCGCGCGCTTGCCCATGAACTGGCCGCGCTGCGTGAAAAAGATGTGCTGCGGATCAGTCATCTGCTGCATCTGCGTGCAGAGGTCTGCTCAGAGACCCTGCTGGCCGAACTGGACGAATTCGGCCCCGAGGACCGCGTCGGTATCATCAGCCTGATGGACCATACCCCCGGTCAGCGTCAGTTCCGCGATATCAGCAAGCTCGCCCAGTATGTGCAGGGCAAGTACAAACTGTCGGACGAGGAATTCGCCCGGCATGTCGCAAGACTGCGGGATTTGCGTGCCCGTTTCGGCGACCAGCACGAGGCAGCGGCGGTCGAGATCGCGCATCGTCTGGGCGCGGTACTCGCCAGCCATGACGACACCACCGCCGAACATGTCGTGACTTCGGCAGGTCATGGGGTGCGGCTGGCAGAGTTCCCGACCACGCCCGAGGCGGCGGCCGCATGCCACGCTCATGGCATCATGGTGATGATGGGGGCGCCGAACCTGATGCGTGGCGGATCGCATTCCGGCAATGTCTCGGCAGCCGAACTGGCACGGGCCGGGCATCTGGACATTCTGTCCTCGGATTATGTGCCCTCGGCTTTGCTGGCCGGGGCGCTGATCCTTGCGCGGATCTGGGATGACCTGCCCCGTGCCATCGCAACTGTAACCCGAAACCCGGCCAAGGCTGCGGGCCTTGCAGATCGCGGCCGTATCGCGCCGGGGCTGCGGGCCGATCTGATCCGATTCTCAATGATGGGCGAAACCCCGGTCATGCGCGGAACATGGGTGCGCGGCCAAAGGGTCTGAACACCGGCAGTGGACAAGGGCGGCGGGGACACCCCGCCGCCGCAAGGTCTCAGGTAATCACATCGGGCCGGGGCCGGCCGGTACGGGCGCGGATACCGGCGATTTCCTCGGCGGCTGTGATGATCGGGGCCAGTGCCGCTTGCGGATCGTCTTTCATCCGGGCCGGATCAGTCTCGACCCGCTCAAGATAGACGCGCAGGGTCGCGCCTTCGGTCCCGGTGCCCGACAGGCGCATTACGATGCGCCCACCACCTTGGGTCATGATCCGCAGGCCCTGACGTTCGGTCCGCGAACCATCCACCGGGTCATCATAGGCAAACTCATCCGCCGCCTCGATACGCAGGCCGGCAATGGTCTGGCCCGGCAGTTCGGACAGACGGGCGCGCAATGCCTCCATCAGCTCCGAGGCCGCGCCGGCATCAACCGCCTCGTAATCGTGGCGCGAATAATAGTTGCGGCCGAATTTCGCCCAGTGATCAGCCATGACCTCGGCAACCGACTGACGGCGCTCGGCAAGCACGTTCAGCCAGAACAGCACCGCCCACAAGCCGTCCTTTTCCCGCACATGATCCGAACCGGTTCCGGCGCTTTCCTCGCCGCAAAGCGTGGCGCGGTCGGCGTCAAGCAGATTGCCAAAGAACTTCCATCCGGTCGGGGTTTCGCAGCAGGCAAGGCCCAGGCTTTCGGCCACGCGGTCCAGCGCACGCGAGGTCGGCATCGAACGGGCAACCCCCTTCAGCCCCTTGGCATAGGCAGGCACCAGCGTCGCGTTGGCGGCAAGTACCGCAAGGCTGTCCGAAGGCGTCACATAGCAATTCCGCCCGACGATCATGTTGCGGTCGCCATCCCCGTCCGAGGCAGCGCCGAAATCCGGCGCATCGGCGCCAAACATTACATCCATCAGATCCTTGGCCCAGATCGGGTTGGGATCGGGATGACCGCCGCCGAAATCGGGGCTAGGCACGGCATTGACCACCGAACCCGCAGGCGCCCCCAACGCGCCCTCAAGTATCGCCTTGGCATAGGGGCCGGTGACGGCATGCATGGCGTCAAAGCGGATGCGGAAACCATCGCCAAACAGCGCCCGGATCTTGTCAAAATCAAAGATCGAGCGCATCAGCTCGGCATAATCGGCGACCGGATCGACGACCTCGACCTCCATCCCGCCAAGGGTCGTTGTACCGGGGGTGGAAAGATCGACGTCCTGTGCATCCAGGATGTGATATTCACCAAGCGTCTTGCTGGCGGCAAAAATCGCCTCGGTCACCGGCTCGGGCGCGGGGCCGCCATTGGCGGTGTTGTATTTGACGCCGAAATCCTCATTCGGGCCGCCGGGGTTGTGGCTGGCCGACATGATAATGCCGCCATCTGCCTTGCGCAGCCTGATCAGATGCGAGGCGGCGGGGGTCGACAGCAGTGCATTCTGCCCGACGATCACCTTTTTCGCGCCGCTCGCCGCAGCCATGCGCAGGATCACCTGCGCGGCGCGGTCGCTGAAATAGCGCCCGTCCCCACCCAGAACATAGGTCTTACCCGACGCGCCCCCGGTACCGTTCCAGATCGCCTGCACGAAATTTTCCAGATAATGCGGCTGCATAAAGACCGGGGTCTTCTTGCGCAGGCCGGACGTGCCGGGCTTTTGGCCCTCAATGGGCCGGGTCGGGACGGTATGAACGGTCATGGACCTCTCCTTAACGTTCTTGGTCGGGCGGGATGCTGGCAGCCAGCACGACTAAGGGCAATGGTTGGAAATCACCAGCTATCAAGGCCCGGCGCAACAGCCTGTGTGGCTATGCGCCGGGCAGGCAACAGGTGCATGGGCAGGATCCCGCGCAGGGCGGCGACATGGCTCTGTGTCTCAGAAATCCAGGCCCAGATCCAGCGTGCGTGCCGAATGGGTCAGCGCCCCGACCGAGATATAGTCAACACCCGTCGTCGCCACCTCGGCGATACGGGCAAGTCTCATATTGCCCGACGCCTCCAGCACCACGCGGCCCTGTGCCATCACTACCGCCTCGCGCAGATCCTCGGTCCGCATATTGTCAAGCAGAACGACATCGGCACCGCCTTCGTCCAGTACCTCGGCAAGCTGGTCAAGGCGGTCAACCTCGATCTCGACCCGCATCATATGCGAGGCGCGCGCCTTGACCGCCTGCAACACCGGCCGAATGCCGCCCGCCGCGGCGATATGATTGTCCTTGATCAGGATCGCATCCGACAGACTGAAACGGTGGTTGAAACCGCCGCCATGCAGCACCGCCTGTTTCTCGACCAACCGCAGACCCGGAGTGGTCTTGCGCGTGCAGGTGATGCGCGCCCGGGTGCCCGCCGTCTCGGCCACGAAAGCCGCCGTCTGGGTCGCAATACCGGAAAGGCGGCCGGCAAAGTTCAGCGCCACCCGCTCGGCCGATAGGATCGAGGCGGCCTCGCCCTCGATCTCGGCCAAGGTATCGCCCGGCTGAAAGGGGCTGCCGTCAGAATGATGCAGCCGCCAGACAAGGCTCGGGTCGATCAGCCGAAAGGCGATGGCGGCCAGCTGCATGCCCGAGGCAATGCCCGCCTCGCGTGCCACGATCCGTGCCCGATAGTGGGTCCCGGCCGGGATCACCGTGCGGGTGGTGATATCGCCATAGGTGCCCAGATCCTCGGTCAGTGCGGCCCGTACCAGGGGCTCAAGGATCATCTCGGGCAGCGGGGGCATGTCGGTCATGTCGTCTCCGGTTCAAGCGAGGCGCGCAAGGCCAGCGCCTGCGCCAGCGTCAGGCGCGAGCGGCGGCCCTCGGCCATGGTCTGCGGGAAATCGGTGCGGCAATGCGCCCCCCGGCTTTCCTGCCGCATCAGCGCCGCCGCAGCGATCAGGGTCGCGGTTGCGGTCATGTTCAAAAGCGCGGGGCAATCAGGTTGGGCAGCCTCGATGGCAGCAATCTCGCGCAGGCAGCGGGCAAGGCCACCGGCGTCGCGCAAGACGCCTGCGCCCTCGGTCATGGCACGGCGCAGCCGGGCGACCAGCGCAGGATCGGGCACCGTGCCCGGAGGCAAATCGGGCAACAGGACCTGTGGTTCATCCTGCACAGGAACTGGTTGCGCCTCAATCGAAAGCGCGCAGCGGCGGGCAAAGACCAGCGCCTCAAGCAGCCCGTTCGAGGCCAGCCGGTTTGCACCATGCAGCCCGGTCGAGCTGGCCTCGCCACAGACCCAAAGCCGGTCTAGGCTGGCCCTGCCATCATCATCCACCGCGATGCCGCCCATATGGTAATGCGCGGCGGCAGCGACCGGGATCGGCTCGCGCGTGGGGTCGATGCCCGCCCTGGCACAGGCCTCGGCCACAGCGGGAAAATCGGTGAGGAGGCGCGGCCCAAGGCAGGCCCGGGTGTCAAGCATCGGCCGCAGCCCTGCCTGAGTCTGGGCATAAATGGCGCGGGCCACCACATCGCGTGGCGCAAGCTCGGCATCGGGGTGGATCGCCGGCATGAACCGCTCACCCAGACGGTTGATCAGATGCGCCCCCTCACCCCGCAGCGCCTCGGTCGCCAGGGGCGCGGGATCTTCGCCGCAATCAATCGCAGTCGGATGAAACTGGACAAATTCGGCATCGGCGATTTCCGCCCCGGCCCGCGCCGCCATGCCGATCACCTGTCCGCGAATGCGCGAAGGGTTGGTCGTCAGCGCGTAAAGCCCGCCCGAGCCGCCGCCCGCCAGCAGCACCGCCGGGGCGCGGATGCGCAAAGGGGCCGAACCTTGCGGACCGGAAAGCGCCACCTCGACCCCCGTCACGGCGCAGTTTTCGACCGACAGGCCAGTTGCAATCACGCCCTCAAGCACCTGCACCGAGGGCGTCTCGCGCACGCAGGCGACGAGGACGCGCATGATTTCCGCCCCCGCCTGATCCCCGCGCACGCGCACGACGCGGGCAAAGCTGTGCGCCGCCTCACGCGACATGACATAGCCGCCGTCCGGCCTGCGGTCGAACGGCGTGCCAAGCGTGGTCAGGTCAAGGATATGGGCGCGGGCCTCTTGGGTGACGCGGTGGGCAACCTCGGGATCGACGGTGCCCGCACCCGCAATCAGCGTGTCGCGGGCATGGGCGGCAGGGCTGTCGGCGGGGTCCATGGCCGCAGCCACCCCGCCCTGCGCCCAAGCCGAACTGGCCCCCTGCCCCAGCACCTCGGGCGAGATCATCAGCACAGGGCGCGGCGCCAGTTTCAGCGCCGCATAAAGCGCGCCCAGCCCGGCGCCGACGATGACGACGCGGCCGGTCGAGACCTCGCGCATGCGTCAGGCCGCCAGGCGTTGCGACAGGTCGATCATACGCTGGACCGAAAGGCGCGCGCGTGCGGCGATTTCGGGGTCCACCTCGACCACTCCGGTCATGGTGTGCAGCGACCAGAGCACCTTTTCCAGCGTGATCTTTTGCATATAGGGGCACATGTTGCAGGGGCCCAGGAACTCGACGTCCGGGTTAGCGTCCGAGATGTTCGAGGCCATCGAACATTCGGTGACCAACATCACCTGCCGGGGCTGCTCACGTTCGACCCAGTCCTGAATACTGGCGGTCGAGCCGGCATAATCGGCCTCGGCCACCACCTCGGGCGGGCATTCAGGGTGGGCGATAATCTTCAGCCCCGGGTTCCACGAGCGAAAATCCCGCAGATCCTGCGCAGTAAAGCGTTCATGCACAACGCAAGCCCCGTCCCACCAGACGATCCGCTTTTGCGGGACCTGCCGGGCGACATTCTGTGCCAGCCACTTGTCAGGCGTCATGATGATCGTATCGCAGTCCAGCGCCGCAACGATCTGCGCCGCATTGGCAGAGGTGCAGCAAATGTCCGAGGCAGCCTTTACCTCGGCCGTGGTGTTGACATAGCTGACCACCGGCGCATCCGGGAAACGGGCGCGCATTTCAGCGATCCCCTCTGGGGTGATGCTTTCGGCAAGCGAGCAGCCGGCCTCCATATCAGGCATCAGCACGGTCTTTTGCGGGTTCAGGATCTTTGAGGTCTCGGCCATGAAATGCACGCCGCATTGGACGATCACCTCGGCCTCGACCCTGGTCGCTGCGATGGCAAGCGCAAGGCTGTCGCCCACGACATCCGAAATACCGTGATAGATCTGGGGCGTCATATAGTTATGCGCCAGCACGACGGCATTACGCTCTTTCTTGAGCTTGTTGATCGCGGCGACATAGGGGGCATGAATTGCCCAGTCCGGCCATGGCATGACACGGCCCATGCGCGCATGGATATCGGCCATACGCTCGGCCAGTTCGAGCGAGGGCTCAAGATCGTAATGCGAGCCAAGCTCGCTGCGGATGGTCGTCAGATCGAGCATTCGGTCCCCCCTGCTCTGCCCGCGGCGCGGTCCCTCCGATGCGATGCGGTCAGCCTGATGCCAAAGCCGCCCCCGCCCGTGAGTCGGGTTTCCTAACGGATGGAGGTCACTCGGGCAATGCAAATGCGACAGTTAGGTAACAAGGCCCAGGCCGCTGATCCCCGGACGAAAGCCCCCCGTCGCGCCCTATCCCACCCAGACCGCCGGGATCAGGCCGCGCAGCGCATTGCCGACCCATAGCCTGAGATGGGGCATATCCGCAGCCAGCAGCAACTCTTCACGGCATTCCCCGCTGGCAAGCATCTGGCCGCGCAGGACACCCGGCAACAGGCCTGAGGCAAGCGGCGGCGTGCGCATACCCTGTCCGCGATCAAAGAACAGCGTGGTGATTGTGCCGTCGCAAACCTCACCCCGCTCGTTAAGAAAAATCACCTCGTCGATCCCTTTGGGCAAAGCGGCGCGGGCAGCATCGTAATGCGCCCGCCGCGTGGTCTTGAGCCGCAGCCACGGATCGTCCGAAGACAGCCGGGTCCCGGCCAGTGCCAGCCGCCACTCGGGCCGCGATCGGGGCAGCGCCGCCTGCGTCACCTCAATCCGCCCGGCGTGGTCGAGGGTCAGGCGCAGCCGCGCAGGCTGGCCCCACGGGGCGACCAGTGCCGCGCGCGCCGCCCGCAGATCGCATGGCCAGCCAAGCGCGCGCGCACCCGAGGCAAGACGGGCCAGATGCCCTTCGATCCGGGGGCATTGGATGCCGTCCCACAGCACCGTCTCGATCAGCCTCAGGTCGGGGTCGCCAGATGCTGCGCGTAGCCCGCTTTCCATAATGCCTCCTCCCATTCGCCCTCGGCGGTCGAATCCTGGACGACGCCGCCGCCGACATTCAGGATGACCTCTCCATCGGGCCAGATCGACAGGGTCCGGATCGCGACCGAGAAACACGCCCTCCCATCCGGCGCCATCCAGCCGATCGAACCGCAATAGACGTCGCGAGGGTATGGTTCGACCTCGCGGATGATCTGCATGGCCCGTATTTTGGGCGCACCGGTGATCGATCCGCAGGGAAACAGCGCCCGCATCAGCTCGCCCAGCTCGGCCGGACGCGCAAGCTGACCAGTCACGCGCGAGCTCATCTGATGGACAGTGGCAAAGCTGTCCACGGCGAAAAGCTCGGGCACCCGCACCGAGCCGACATGCGAAATGCGGGCAATATCGTTGCGCAAAAGATCGACGATCATCAGGTTCTCGGCCCGGTTCTTTTCCGAGGCGGCAAGCCCCGCCGCCAGCGCCGCGTCCCGCAGCGGATCGGGATCTCGCGGGGCCGTGCCCTTCATCGGCCGCGCCTCGATCCTGCCTTGCGCATCGAGGCGAAAGAACAGCTCGGGCGAGCGTGAAACCACCACCGGCCCCACCCCAAGGTCGACATAGGCACCAAACCCCACCGGCTGCCGCGCGGCCAGCGCCGCGTAAAGTTCAAGCGGGGTGCCTGCCACCAGGCACGAGCGGATCGGAAAGGTCAGGTTGATCTGATAGCAATCCCCCGCCCCGATATAGTCGAGCGTACGGGCAAAGGCCGCGGCATATTCCCCTTGCGAGATCATCGGCTGCAAGGGCGCAAGCCGTGCGCCATCGCCGGATGGCAGCGCGGGCGCGGGCACGGGCGCGGCAAAGGCGGCAAAGACCATCAACGGCGCACGGCGGTCGGCGGGCATATCAGCGGTCAGCACCGGCTCCAGCGCATAGCCCAGCTCATAGGACAGCCAGCCCGCGATCCACGCCCCCCGCCGACGCAGATCCTCAAGCCGGGAAAGCGCGGGGGCGGCGTCCTCGGCGCGGGTCACTACCACGACTTCCTGCGGGTCCTGAAACAGGACCGGCCCGCTCTCAGGACCGAATTCGCAAAGGATCACACATGCCTCCATTCCTGCGCCGCGAGGTAGCACAGGCGCGGCGACAGGAACAATGGCCGGCAAAGGAACCGACGCGACAACAACAGTGGACGCCGGGGCGATTATAGCGCGAGCGACACCCAGGCTCGATTGCGCCGGCCTGAGCGCAGGCAGACATCGACGAAGATGACGCCCTCAAGCCCCTCACGAATAGCGGGAAAGATCACCGCCGGATTGGGCCGACTACCCGATCGGCGGGTGGGGAATGGCGCGCGTCGCCTAGGCATGGATATTGGCAAACCCCTCCTGACAGCCCCCGAGTGGCCGATGGAGATGCGGATCTGATGCGCGGCATCTGATCCGCGCGACAGGCGATGGCGCGGCTGATCCAACTGTGTGACCCACTGGATTCCAGTCGCAAACTGACGAAACTATACGGTGCTGGAATGCACGGAATATTTCCGGACAGAGAGAAATCCAAGGACTATATCGAGAGGGCTCTTTGGGCGAGGACCGAGGTCGTCGCGGCGATTCGACGGGCGTTACGAGATCGACAGAAGCACAGTTTCCCGATAGCCGTCTCCGAGAAATTATATTCCGGAATGGAACAGAAAAACTGAAATCGCAAAGAGCCAATCGCATCAGTGTGACGCAGAAAACACGAGAGCTGATGGCCAGCCAGTTTGCGCCATTGCAGCAAGACAGACCAAACTATAGAATCGTATTGATAACGTCTGGTATCAGCGATCCGCAAAAAACATTCAGGAATTGCTCATGCAAATGAATATTCGATTCTTGATTGCGTCGGCGGTGGCGCCCTTGCTGCCACCTCTTCTGATTGTCATCTCGGCATCGGCAACAGGCGTTCACAAAAGCGGATTGGGCTTTGCATTATTATTTTCCGCTGTTTTTAGTTATTCTGGCTTGGGTATCCTTGGTTTCCCGGGCCTCTACTTTCTGCAAAAAAGCAAAGCTCTCTCTGTCATCAGCTTGACAGCATATGGTGCCGTCGCAGGAAGCGTCGTCTATGTTGCTTTTCTATCCTTATTCGCTCTGGCAATGGGGGTAGCAGGGACAGAGGGGATACTCAGCAGCATATTATTTGGCGCCCTTGCTGGCGCATGCCTGGGGGCAGGAGTGGCGCTAATCTTTGGCTGGATTTCAGGCATAAGATTTCTGAACAATAAGACAAATCCATCAATATAATTGGGATCCTTGCGCCCTTCGATACCAGCGAGGTTGAAGGCATGGGCACCCCGCCCGCCACTGATCTGCCAAGACGGATGCGGGAGGGGCGCACGGCGACGGCGGGAACGGTCTGCGTCATCACACTTTCCCTGACGAAGGCTCCGGCGGCGGCCGGGAAAAAGGAAGCCGCCCCCGGATCGGTATGGTCCTGAACAGCGCGGCTGAGCTCAGCCTCGGCCAAGAACTGCTCAGCCCGGTCCGGCAGACGTTGCCGCGCCGCAGGCAAAATCGGGATCAGCCACCCCCTCGCCGCGGATCGCGGCGGTAAAACGCTCATAAACCATCGGGCGGGCGGACGTCCGACCTCATGCCAGGCCGCAGCCTCAAGGGAACAGACAGGCGCGCAACCGCGCTCACGCAGATCTTGAAACTGACTTCAAGCCCGTCCCGATCGCGAGAGAGGCGCAGGCGCAGGTCGTTGTGATGCCCGCTTGCAAACCGCGTCGCCGCCATCGTCCCCAGCGCGCCGTTGCGCAGCATGATCCGCATGGTCGCGCTGCCATTGGCGTCAAGCACATAGTCCCCGATCCGCCTACCCGGCACCTTGTCAAAGACCTTGAGCAGGCAGGATACCTGCGCCGCGTCCTGACCGGAAATGCAGGTCGCAAAATCAAGGATATGGATACCGACACCGCCCGGACCGCCCCTGAAGCCATGGGCGGTCGAATCCCGCCGCAGCCATTTCAGATCCGTCCTCCAATGGCCCCATACAGGCTGGGTCAGCCAGCTTTGCAGACAGATTGCCCCGGAATGGCGGATTTCGCCATTTTTACCGGCACGGACCGCGGCGGCAAACTGGTACACTCTTCCAGAGTTTCACGAGCTCCTTGAAATGCCGGGCCTGTTTGTCGACCCCACCCGCGACATAGAACAGCCCGTCAGCAACGGCAGGCATTGCGATACTGCCCATCAGGGCAGCCAGCACAACGTGACGCAAATCGCTCCGACGTGCTTTTTCCATTATTTCCCTCCCCTTCTCCAGGATCTCTCTGCGCGAGCCGCAGATGGCCCTGATTTTTCGGTGGCCCTGGCCCGCGCAACCCCCAGTCCGAAACCTTTCGGGAATTTCCGAAACCATCTGGCGTATTCGGTCAGTAGTTCTGACATCGTCATTCATACGGCCACCCCACCCGGCATGAGACGCGCAAAAACCTCTGCATTCTCCGACAGAATCCGCACAGTTTCCTGCAAGGAGGAATGCAAACTATCCTACAGCGGAAAATCATACGCTAACATCCAGCAATCACCCCTGTGGGAACAGCAGCGTGAGGGCCTGCCAAAACATTTCGGAAACAGAAAGGCCGACCCAGACAGGATCGGCCAAAGTCTATGTGCAAGAAAGACGGCGCCGCATCCCATAGCGGCGCCGGAAAAGCTTTTGCAGATCAGCTGTTGAGCAGCTTGCGCAGGCTTGCGAGGGCGCGCTCACGTTCTTCCTGATAGCCGATCAGCCCGGCGTAATCGCCATTGGCATCGAAAAGCAGCATGGTCGAGGAATGGTCCATCGTGTAATCGCCGCTCTCCATCGGGGATTTGCGGGCATAGATGCGGAAAGCCTTGATCGCCTTGGCCACCTCTTCCGGAGCCCCCGAGACACCGATCACGCCCGGCACCCACGAGACGTATTCGCGCAGCGTCTCGACCGAGTCACGCTCGGGATCGACGGTGACGAAAAAGACCCGCAGCGCCTTGCCGTCCTCGCCCAACTCTTCCTGCCAGCTGGCCACATCGCCCAGGGTCGTCGGGCAGACATCGGGGCAATGGGTAAAGCCAAAGAACACCGCCGAGGGCTGGCCCTTCAACGACGCCTGGGTGAACTCCGTCCCCTCGGTCGTGGTCAGGCTGTATTCGCCGCGCCCCAGCGCGGCCGCCCCGGTATCAGCGATCGAGCCAGTCCCCGACCGGGGCGAGACAAGCTGGAACCAGCCTACCCCCAGCACGGCCAGAGCCACCAGCGCCCAAAGAACATAGCGCAGGGGTTTCAGCCCGGATTTGTGTTCAGTGGCCATGATGTGCGTTCCCCTTGTCTTCGGTGCCGGCATTGCGGGGACCAACCCGCAGCGGCAGAGTGACTTCGCCCGCTTTCTCGAATTTCAGCGTGACATTGACCGTCTCGCCCTCGACCAGCGGCTGTTTCAGCTCCATGAACATCAGGTGATAACCGCCGGGCTTAAGTTCAACCGTTTCACCGGCGGGAATAGTCAGGCCCTCCGGCAGCTGGCGCATCCGCATGACCTCGCCCTCCATCGCCATCTCATGGATCTCGGCGCGGCCGGCAAAATCGACGCTGGCCGATATCAGCCGATCCCCGGCTCCGGCATTGGCTATGGTCACGAACCCGCCAGCGACCGGCGCGCCAGGAGGTGTGGCGCGGCTGAAGCCGTTGCTCAGCGTCAGATCACCCAGCTTGATCGCGCCATCATCCGCCGCAGCATTATGGCCGCCGTGCCCGTGATCGCCCTTGCCAGCGGTGACGGTAACACCTGGCGCAGGATTCGGAACCTCTTTGCTGCCCGAGACATCGGTCCAGTCCTCGCGGCCATTCGCGCATTCCTGCACCGTTTTGAAATACAGCACCGTCTCGGGCGCGATATCAGCCCCGACCGTGCCGCGGATGACGAATTCATCGTACCAGTCATCCTGCAGATCGCCACCCGACCAGATCACCTCGCGTGTGCCTTCGGTCATCTCTTTGCCATGATTGTCAAAGGGTTTGGCATAGGGGCCCTTGACGGTTTCCAGCGTCCAGCCCGCCTTGGGCATCGGCTTGGCATTATAGAACCCCTCGGGCAGTTCGACGCGCAGGGTATTGGTTGCCTGACCCTCACAACCGTGACCGACGCGGATCACCGCACGATAAGTCGAGCCTGCCGAAACCTCTTTTTGCTCAAGCGTGGCGTGGGAAAGGGCGGGAGTGGCAGCAAGGCCAAGCAGCGTGGCGCAAAGCGCACGGAAAACATGGTTTTTCATGACATATCTCATCTGATGGGAATTGCCCCCGAACCTCATGGTCACAGGGTTTTGCAGCAAATATCTCCGTCAGATGATCGCAGGCGGCCCCCGTGCCGAGGGTAAAAGCAGCATCCCGCCATGCGGCAGGGCGGCAGGCGCAGGCCAAAGCGCAAGCCGTGCCTCGGCCGCCTGCGGCAGGGCCATGGGGGCCGAACCCGAACCAAGCAAAGGCTGGCCATGCGGGCTCCAGTCGCATGTGTGATGATCGCCGTGCGGCGCCTGTTCTTTGGGGATCAGACTGCCGTCGGAGGCGACAGCCATCTCGACCAGCCCGACGCCCGAACATAGCACGACGGTAATTCCGCCCTGCGCATCGCGGCTTAGCATGGTGCCCGGCAGAATCAGCGAGAACAGCAGGAACGGCAGAACCGCCAGCCAGCAGCACAGCCGCCGCAGCGCGTCCTTTCTTGACCGATATGCGTCCCTGACCTGCATAGGGGCAGCCCTGTCAGAAATCTGCGTTCCGGAAAAGGGGCAATCTGCCGCAGTCACCGTCTGATCGTCCGTGCCAGAACCATGACCGGCAAGATGCCGATCACCACGATGATCAGCGCCGCGATAGCAGCATCCTCATAAGTGCCGCGCGCTGCCTCGCCGTAAAGATGGGTCGAAAGCGTCTCGAAATTCAGCGGCCTCAGCAACAAGGTCGCGGGCAGCTCTTTGACGCAATCGACAAAGATCAGCAGCCCCGAGGCTGCAAGCGCCGGGCGTGAGATCGGCACATGAACCTGTCGGAACACCTGCACCGGATTGCGCCCCAGCGTGCGTGCCACATGGTCAAGCGAACGCGGCACCCGGCTAAGCCCCGCCTCGATCCCTCCGGTAGCGATGGCCAGAAAGCGCGCGGCATAGGCATAGATCAGCGCCGCGCCAGAGCCCAGCAGCAGCAACCCGGGTGCCGCACCGAACAGCGTCTGCGACACCGCCGAGATCTGACGGTCGACCAGCGCAATCACCGGTAAAAGGCCGATTGCCAGAATGGTCCCCGGCACTGCGTAACCCAGTGTCGAAAGCCGCGCCATGCTTTGGGTCAAGAGGCCGGGCCGCAGCCGCGCCGCCCCCGTCACAACCAGCCCCAGCAGCAGCGCAACCAGCGTCGCCACAACGGCGAAAAAGGCGGTGTTTGCAGCCTCTTCCAGAATGCGCGGCGACAGGCCGGCAAAACGGTAGCGGCTCCATGCTGCGGCCACCAGATAGCAGGCAGGGGCAACGAACCCCAGCATGATCGGCAGCGCGCAGACCAGCATCGCCCCCAAGGTCCGCCAGCCCCGCAGGCGCGTACGGCGCAGGGGCTGGCTGCGCTGCGCTCCGGCGGCATAGTGCTGACGCTTGCGGCCCCGGCGTTCAAGCAGCACCAGCGCCATGATGATCGCCAGCATCGCCAGTGCGATCTGCGCCGCCCCCGGCAGATCCGAGCGGTTGATCCACGTCGAATAGACCGAAACGGTCAGCGTGCGCACGCCCAGAAACTCGGCCGCGCCGATATCGTTCATCGCCTCCATCAGCGCCAGCGCGGTGCCGATGGCCACTGCTGGCCGCGCCAAGGGCAAGGTAACGCGCAGAAAGGTCGCAACCGGCCCGGCGCCCAGCGTCCGACCTGCGTCCAGCAGGTTGCCGGCCTGCATGGCAAACAGCGCCCGCACCGGCAAATAGACATAGGGGTATAGCACCATCCCCAGCAGAAAGATGCAGCCCGGCATCGAGCGGATATCGGGCAGGCGGAACTCTCTCGGGCTGGAATAGCCAAGCAAATGGCGGATCGCCCCCTGCACCGGCCCAACCGGGTGCAGAAGGTCCAGATAAGCATAGGCGACGATGTAGGTCGGCACAGCCAGCGGCAAAAGCAGCGCCCAGCCGAAAAACCGCCGCCCCGGGAAATCGCACGAGGCAACCAGCCATGCCGTTACTGTGCCAAGGGTGGCGACGATGATACCGACCCCCAGCAGCAGGATCACCGTCTGTTGCACCGCCACCGGCAGCACATTGCTGATCAGATGCGTCCACAGTCCCGGACTGCCCTGCAGTGCAAAAAGCCCCAGCGCAAGCACAGGCAATAAAACCAGCGCGGCGACAGCTATAGCTGCCGCCTGCCAGCCTGCCCCCGCGCGATCACGGGGGCTTTGCACCAGTTCAGGGTTCATCCGGTCGGTGCCTGCAGGGTCTTAGTTGTCGAAGCCCACCGCCTCGGCCAGTTCGCTCGCAGCTTTGCGCTGACGGGCGATCTCGGTCAGATCGGTGCCATCGGCTTTCAGGCCGGCCAGATCCTCGATCACCGGGCTGACCGCGACACCGGCTTTGACCGGATATTCAAAGTTCGCTTCGGCATACAGTTTCTGCGCATCGTCCGAGACCAGATATTCCAGCAGCTTGACCGCCTGATCACGGTTCGGCGCATGTTTGGCCACAGCCGCACCCGAGACGTTCACCTGAGTGCCGCCGTTTTCAAAGGTGGGCAGGATGACCTTGATCGCCTTGACCCATTCCTCTTGTTCGGGACCACCGGCGCCACTGCGCATCAGGCCAACGTAATACGAGTTCGCAATGCCGATTTCGCAAATGCCGCCCATGATGTCGCGCGCCACATCGCGGTCGCCACCGCCAGCCTTGCGGGCAAGGTTAGCCTTGACGCCTTCAAGCCAGGTTTTAGCGGCCTCTTCGCCGTGATGGACGATGTAAGAGGCGGTCAGCGCGACGTTATAGGGATGCTGGCCGGAACGGATGCAGACCTTGCCCTTCCATTCGGGCTTGGCTAGATCCTCATAGGTAAAGCTGGTCAGATCCAGATCCTTGTTGGCGTAAAGTACCCGCGCCCGCTGCGACAATGCAAACCAGTTGCCATCCTTGTCGCGCAGATTTTCGGGGATCGCGGCGCTCAGGGCCTCGGATTGCACCGGCTGGGTCAGGCCGCGATCAGCCAGATCGACCAGATTGCCGATATCGACGGTCATCAGCACATCGGCGGGCGAGGCCGCACCCTCTTGCTCGACCCGCTCGGCCATCCCGTCCTTAAGGAAGATCGTATTGACCTTGACCCCGGTCGATTCGGTGAAGGACGCCAGCAGCGGCTCGATCAGATTCGGCTCGCGCGTGGTGTAAAGGTTCAGTTCCTCAGCACTTGCAGCCATCGCCTGCGCTGCCAGCAGCGCCCCGATCAGCCCGGATAGTCCAACACGCATCACCAGTCCTCCTTGCGATTTCTCGACACGTTTACTAAACTTATTACTAAAGTAAACTATTCTCATCCGGTTACGGTCACGAAGGGGGCCCGATGAACCAGTTCGCCAGCCCTCCTGAATGGGCGAGCCAGGTGGATGTTCGGGGGCTGGCCGCGCAGGCCGCCCCGCAAGATCCCATGCTGGAGGTCGAGGCGCTTTGCCGCCGCTTTGGTGACACCCCTGCCGTTCAGGATGTCGGCTTTCGCGTCGTGCGTGGTCAGGTGACCTGTCTGCTTGGCCCTTCGGGCTGTGGCAAGTCGACGACGCTGCGTATGATCGCGGGGATCGAGCAGCCCGATTCCGGGCGCATCCGCATCGACGGCCGCCCCATGTGCGACACGGGCACCTTTCTCCCGCCCGAGCGGCGCCCGGTTGGCCTGATGTTTCAGGATTTCGCGCTGTTTCCGCATCTCGACGTCGCCGCCAATGTCGGCTTTGGCCTGCAAGGCCCGGCGGCAGACAGACGCAACCGCGTGGGTGAACTGCTGGAGCGCGTGGGTCTGTCGGGCTATGCGACGAAGTACCCTCATGAGCTTTCGGGGGGTGAACAGCAGCGCGTCGCGCTGATCCGCGCGCTGGCGCCGCGCCCTTGCCTGATGCTGATGGATGAGCCCTTTTGCAGCCTCGACAACCGGCTGCGCGACGGCGTGCGCGATGCGGCGCTGGACCTTCTTCGCGAAACCGGGACGACCGTACTGATGGTCACCCACGACCCCGAAGAGGCGATGTTGATGGGCCATCGCATTGCCGTCATGCGCGAAGGACGGCTTGTCCAGGAGGGCCCGCCGCAGGATCTTTACGACCGCCCGGCGGATCGCGGCGTTGCTGCCTTCTTTTCCGATCTTAACACACTTGCAGGACGTGTGTCAGGCGGCCGGGTTGAAACCGCACTGGGGGCATTCCCTGCCCCCGGTCTTATCGAAGGCAGCCGGGCCGAGGTTGTCATTCGCCCGCAACACCTGATCCCCTCGCATATGGACGGAGCACCGGCGCGGGTCAAGCGTGCCCGCTATCTGGGCCGCGAAAGCCTGATCGAAACGCGGCTTGAGCCCGGAGGCGCGCTGATGAAATCGCGCGTCCCCGGTCTGGTCCTGCCCGCCCAAGGCAGCCTGATCCACCTTGCCGTCCAGCACGGCGCGGCAATGGTCTTTGCCAGCAAGGACAGCTGAGCCTTATTGTGCTGCCTCACGGCAGGCCACACCGGCATCAAGCAGCGCCCGGATCTCGGGCCGGCATGAACCGCAATTGGTACCCGCGCGCAACGCCTGCCCGACCGCCTCGACCGAGGTCAGGCGGCGACTGGCGATCGCTTTGACTATACTGTTGACGCCGATACCGAAACAGGCACAGACAAGCGCCCCCTCATCCGGGCGGCCGGCTCCGGGGCGGCCAGCCAGCACCTCGGCACCACCCTCGCAAAGCAGTGCCGTGATATGGCTTCGCGACAGGGCCACCGGCTCGGCCGCAACGAATAACGCCGCCTGCAAGCGGCCATCGCGCAGAAAGGCCAGCCGCACCTGGCCGCGTGCGCGGTCGTGCACGACCAGCGGCTCATCCTCCAGGCCAAACAGGGCCCGGGCATGGTCGGTCCAGTCCGCAGGCGGCTCTCGCCCAGCCAATTCGGCCTGCACGCCATTGGGCAGGATCGCCCGCGCCCAATAGTCGCAGTCGGGTCGTATCTCAGCAGCAGAAACGGCAAAACCGAACCAGCGCGCCGCGAACGGCCTGATCGCCACCGCCGCCGATTTCAGCGCCGGCTGGCCCGAGACCGGATCCGTCGCGCCCGGCACCAGCGCATCAACCCGGCCCGTGGGCGCGGTCTCGCCCGTCCAATGCATCGGCGCAAAAGGATGCCCTGGCGCGACGCGGTCGCTGACCAGCACGCGCAACACCGCGCTTCCATGTGCATTGGTCACCTCGGCAAGGGCTGCAGGTTGCAGGCCCAGTTGGGCAGCGTCGGTCGGATGCAGCTCGAGATAAGGTTCGGCCAGATGCCGGGACAGGCGCGGTGACAGGCCGGTGCGGGTCATCGTG
Source organism: Paracoccus kondratievae (assembly GCF_009301415.1). Lineage (GTDB taxonomy): Bacteria > Pseudomonadota > Alphaproteobacteria > Rhodobacterales > Rhodobacteraceae > Paracoccus > Paracoccus kondratievae. The sequence continues at coordinate 392,703 of NZ_CP045073.1, forward strand.
TGCCAATGATCGCGCACCCGACCGGTGTTCAGCCGGAACGGATAGGCCTCACTGACCGGCTGCGGGGGGCGCGGCGTAACCGCGACCATCCGCCCGCGCCCCGAGGGCGTGTGAAAGCGCCCGTCGCCAAAGAACCGCCCGCCTTGCTTTGTGGCCGATTGTGGCCAAAGGAACGGCTCAAGCGCATCATATTGCGCCACGCTGATCCCGGCATGAGCCGAGATATCAAAATCGCTACCGAGACCCGCCGCCACGCCCGACAAGGCCGCGTATTCGGCAAAGACCTGCGCCGGGTGCTGCCAGCCAAAGGATGCGCCCCAGCCCATACGCCGCCCGACCTCGGCAAGGATGCGCCAGTCGTCCCGCGCCTGTCCGGGCGGGGTAAGAACGCGGCGCTGGCGACTGATGCGGCGTTCGGAATTTGTCACCGTACCGTCCTTTTCACCCCAGCCGGTCGCAGGCAGGGCGACATGCGCAAACCGCATGGTGTCAGTCTGTGCCATGATGTCCGAAACAACAACAAAATCGCAGCCCGCGATGGCACGGGCGACGCGGTCAGCCTCGGGCAGGGTTACGGCGGGGTTCGTGCAGATGACCCACAGCGCCTTGATGCGCCCCTCTTCGACGGCGCGAAACATATCCACGGCCTTCAGCCCAGGGCGCTGCGCCATGCGCGGGGCGTTCCAGAAGGTACGCACCGCCTCTCGATGGTCAGGGTTCCCGATCTCAAGGTGACAGGCCAGCATATTGGCCAGCCCGCCGACCTCGCGCCCGCCCATGGCATTGGGCTGACCTGTGACGCTGAAGGGTCCCATTCCCGGCCGGCCGATCCGCCCGCTGGCCAGATGACAGTTCAGGATCGCATTCACCTTGTCGGTGCCGCAGTCGGATTGATTCACGCCCTGCGACCAGACTGTCACCACCTTGTCGCTGTGCATCCACAGATCAAAGAACTGCCGCAACTGGCTATGCGCCAGCCCCGTCACAGCAGGGGAAGTGGCTCGCGCTGGCGCCAGCGCCTCTTGGATATTTTCAAGATCGTCGGGACAAACCTCTGATCTGCGGCTGATTTCCGCAAGTAACAGGTTGAAAAGTGCGGCATCAGAACCCGGTGCGATTTGCAGATGCAGATCGGCGATATCACAGGTCGCGGTGCGGCGCGGGTCGATGACGATGACCCGCGTCCCCCGTGCTTCGCGCGCGGCCACCAGCCGCTGGTAAAGGACAGGATGGCACCAGGCGAGGTTTGAGCCGACAAGCACCACCGTATCGGCCAGCTCAAGATCCTCGTAAAGCCCGGGCACCGTGTCCGAACCAAAGGCGCGGCGATGCCCCGCAACCGCAGAAGCCATGCAAAGGCGCGAATTGGTGTCGATATTGGCCGAGCCGATATAGCCTTTCATCAGCTTGTTGGCGACATAGTAATCCTCGGTCAGAAGCTGACCCGAGACGTAGAAGGCGACCGAATCCGGGCCATGCGCAGCGATAGTTTCGCAAAAGCGGCGGGCAATGAGGTCCAGCGCCTCATCCCAGCCCGCCTCGCGGCCATGGATGCGCGGGGCACGCAGCCGGCCGCGATGGCCGGCCGTCTCGCCCAGGGCCGCGCCTTTGACGCAAAGCCGACCGCGGTTCGCCGGATGCGCGGGATCGCCCGCCACCGCAAGCCCGCCACCGCCATCAGGCGTCGCAAGCACGCCGCAACCGACGCCACAATAAGGACAGGTGGTGCGGATGGTCTGCATCGCGCGGCTCATTCAGCAGCTACCGGCAGCGGGTCGTCCCCCTCGGCCCCCCGGGCGGGCGCGGTCCGGTGATGGGTGGCGTAGATCATGGCACCGACAAAGGTCAGCCCGCCGACCAGATTGCCCAGAACCGTCGGTATCTCGTTCCAGATCAGGTAGTCGCCGATGGTGAACTGTCCGCCAAGCAACAGACCTGCCGGGAACAGGAACATGTTCACGATGGAATGTTCAAACCCCATGTAGAAAAACACAAGGATCGGCATCCACATGGCGATCACCTTGCCCGACACGCTGGTGGACATCATCGCCGCGACCACTCCGGTCGAGACCATCCAGTTGCACATCACCGCGCGGATAAACAGCGTCAGCATCCCCGCCGCGCCATGGGCCGCATAGCCCAGCGTACGCCCTTCGCCGATATGGCCGAGCTTTTCGCCGACCGCATTCGGGGCCTCGGAAAAGCCGAATGTGACGATGATCGCCATGAAAACCGCAACCGTAAAGGCTCCGGCGAAATTGCCGCAAAAGACCAGGCCCCAGTTGCGCATCATGCCGCCCGGCGTGACGCCCGCCCGGCGGTCGATCAGCGCCAGGGGCACAAGTGTGAACACCCCGGTCAACAAGTCAAAGCCCAACAGATACAACATGCAAAACCCGACCGGAAACAGCAGAGCCCCCAGCAGCGGCTCGCCGGTGTTCACGGTCACGGTGACCGCAAAGGCGGCCGCCAGCGCAAGGATCGCCCCGGCCATATAGGCGCGGATCAGCGTATCCCGGGTGGACATAAAAACCTTGGCCTCGCCCGCGTCGATCATCTTTTTGGCAAAATCGGCAGGATTTACATAGGACATGACAGACCTCCTTCAGGCAGCGTTGGAGCGAAAGACAAGTTCGGCGCTGATCAGAATGCGCCCCTGTTCAACGCGCACGGGCCAGGTGCGGACCGCACCTTCGTCGGCCCCCTGCGCCTGACCCGAGTTCATGTCGAAAACCCAGTTGTGCAGCGGACAGGTCACCCGGTCGCCATGGACGATCCCTTCGGACAGGGGGCCGCCTTTGTGTGGGCAGCGATCATCCAGCGCAAAAACGCGGTCGTCCATGGTACGAAATACCGCCACACAGCCATGAGCGGTGTGGATCACCCGCGCGCCCTGACGGGGAATGTCGTCAAGAGCTCCGATATCGACAAAGACGGTCATTCCGCGGCCTCCAGGGTCAGATCGGCAAGAGGCGCCCAGCGTGGCGTCTCGGTTGCGGTTGAATGTTCGGCCCAGGGGTCCTTGCGATAGACCGACTGGCTGATCTCGAAACGCTGCACGAGGGCATGGCGTGTGGGCAGATCCTCGATCTGGGCTTTCACCCAGTCGAGCCCGGCCTTCGCCACCCATTTGTAGGGCCGGTCCAGATAACGCGCATTCTCGCGGTATAGCTGAATAAAGGCGGTGATGATCTCGACCGCCTCATCTTCGGACGGGGTCGAGGCCAGATGCTCGGTCTCTTTCACCTCCATCCCGGCCGCGCCTGCGACGCTGATCTGATAGCCGCTGTCCACGCAGACCACGCCCACATCCTTGCACGTCGCCTCGGCACAGTTGCGCGGGCAGCCAGAGACACCCAGCTTTACCTTATGCGGCGTCCATGACCCCCAAAGCAGCTTTTCCAGCCGGATACCCAACCCGGTCGAATCCTGGGTGCCAAAGCGGCAGAACTCGCTGCCAACGCAGGTTTTGACCGTGCGCAGCCCCTTGGAGTAGGCATGGCCCGACACCAGCCCCGCCGCGTTCAGATCGGCCCAGATATGGGGCAGGTCCTCTTTGCGGACACCCAGCAGGTCGATGCGCTGGCCGCCGGTGACCTTGACCATGGGCACGGCGAATTTCTCGGCCGCATCGGCGATGGCACGCAGCTCGGCCGGGGTAGTGACGCCGCCCCACATACGCGGCACCACCGAATAGGTGCCGTCCTTTTGGATATTGGCGTGGTTTCTTTCATTGACGAAACGCGACTGGCGGTCGTCCTGATATTCCAGCGGCCATTCGGCCAGCAGGTAATAATTCAGCGCAGGCCGGCAAGAGTGGCAACCACCCACGGTTTTCCAGCCCAGTTCCTGCATGACCGCTGGGATGGACTTTAGCTCCATCGAGCGGATCAGCCGCCGCACGTCCTCATGGCTGTGGTCGGTGCATTTGCACATGCCTGCCGGTGCGGAAGCGGCGAACCCGTCACCAAGAACCAGCTTCATCACCTGCTCGACCAATCCCGAACAGGTTCCGCAGGAACCCGAGGCCTTGGTGCAGGCCCGCACCGCATCAAGGGAGGTGGCACCGTTCAGCACCGCCTCGGTGATCGTGCCTTTGCAAACGCCGTTACAGCCGCAAATCTCCGCCTCAGGCGGCAAGGCTGCAACGGCCGCCATAGGGTCCAGCCTGGACCCTCCCTGAAAGGCCGGGCCAAAGATAAGCGTATCGCGCATCTCTCCGACGTCGGTGGCGTCCTTCATCAGCCCGTAAAACCAGTTCCCGTCGGCGGTATCGCCATACATCACCACGCCGATGATGCGGTTTTCCCGCAGGACCAGCCGCTTGTAGATGCCTCGTCCGGGGTCGCGGAAAACGATGTCCTCGCGCCCCTCGCCCTCGGCGAAATCGCCGGCGCTGAACAGATCGCAGCCCGTCACCTTCAGCTTGGTCGCGGTCTGGACCGGCTGAAACAGGGCCTCTTTGCCCATAAGGGTCCGGGCCAGAACCTTGGCCTGATCGTACAGCGGCGCGACAAGGCCAAAAAGCTGGCCGCGATGCTCGACACATTCGCCCAAGGCAAAGATATGAGGATCGCTGGTGCGCAGAGCGTCATCAACGACGATACCCCGTTCGACCTCAAGATGGGCATCATTGGCCAGGCGCACCTCGGGCCGGATGCCGACGGCCATGCAGACCAGATCAGCAGGATAGACGGTACCATCCTCAAGCAGCACCGCCTCGGCCCGGCCATGGCCAAGGATCGCCTTGGTCGCGCCCTTGCAGTGGACCCTGATGCCGCGCCGCTCCAGATCGCGCTGCAACAGATAGCCGGCCGCGGGGTCAAGCTGGCGCTCCATCAGGTGCCCCATCAGATGAATGACGGTAACACTCGCCCCCCGCGCGGCCATGCCCGCTGCGGCCTCAAGCCCCAGCAGCCCGCCCCCGATCACCACTGCGTCCTTGCCAGCAACCCCGGCCTCGATCATCGCGTTGGTGTCTTCCAGATCGCGATAGGTCACGACGCCAGGCAGATCATAACCCGACACCGGGATAATGAATGGCGCCGAACCTGTGGCGATCACCAGCGCGTCATACGCGGCGCTGCTGGCATTGGAGTGGACCCTGCGGTTTGCGCGGTCGATGCGCACCACAGGCTCGCCAAAGCGGCAATCGACACCATGTGCGGCGTACCAATCCGCGTCATGGGTGACGATCTGCTCATAGGTCTTTTCGCCCGACAGGACCGGGGACAGCATCAGCCGGTTGTAATTGCCGCGCGGTTCGGCGTTGAACAATGTGACCTGCCATTCGCCCGGCGCGGCCTCAAACAGATGCTCCAGCAAACGGCCCGAGGCCATGCCAGCTCCGATGACGACAAGTTTCTTCATCGCAGGACTCCTTATCTTTCAGGCGGCTTGCAGGGGCGCGCGGCCCATCTGGCGGATCGAGGCGTGCATCCACAGCGTGCAGGCTGCGACGAGCGCGAAAAGCGCGATGAAACAGCTGGACCACAGCCCGGTCTGATCGCGCAGCCAGCCAAAGAGCAGCGGCAGGACGAAACCGCCCAACCCGCCGATCATGCCGACAAGGCCGCCGACCGCGCCGACATGAGCGGGATAATAGCTGGGAATGTGCTTATAGACGGCCGCCTTGCCGAGGCTCATGAAAAAGCCAAGGACAAAGATCACGATCAGGAACACCGAAACCGGCACAGCCCCGGGCAGCGACAGGATCGCGGTCGCGGCAAGTGAGACGATAAAGGTCGCATACATCACCGACCGCGCCCCGATCCGGTCAGACAGCACGCCTCCATAGGCGCGAAAGATCGAACCGGGGATCGAATAGGCCGCGCCGATCATCCCGGCAGTCCTGATGTCGAACCCGTAAACCTGCGTCAGGTAATGCGGCAGCCACAGGGCCAGCGCCACGAAACCGCCAAAGCTGAAGAAGTAATAGGCCGAAAAGCGCCAGACCCGCATCTGGGCAAGCGGTGCGAACTCGGCCCGCAGCGAGGTTCTGCGCCCTGCCCCGGTGGCGGTGACCGGATCCTCTTTGCTAAAGATCCAGAACAGTACCGCAGTCAGCGCCAGCGCAGCAGCCCAGATCTGCGCTGTCGCCTGCCAGCCAAAGGCCAGCATGACAAAAGGCGCCACGAATTTGGTCAGTGCAGCGCCGACATTGCCGGTGCCAAAGATGCCCAGCGCCGTGCCCTGACGCCCCTTTGCATAAAAGCGTGAAACATAGGCGACGCCGACCGCGAATGACCCGCCGGCCAACCCGACGCCAAGCGCGGCAATAAGCATCTGCGGCCAGGTCGATGCCCAGGACAAAAGAAAGGTCGCAACCGCGGCTGCGAGCATGGTCAGCGTATAGACGCGCCGCCCGCCCAGCCGGTCGGTCAGTACGCCCAATGCAATCCGCACCAGCGAGCCGGTCAGGATCGGCAGCCCGATAAGCAGGCCAAACTGAGTTTCGCCGAGCAACAGCTCTTCGCGGATCTGTAACCCGATGATCGAAAAAATGGTCCAGACGGCAAAGCAGATGGTGAAGGCAAAGGTCGAGAAGCCCAACGCGCGGCAGGCCTCGGCAGGTGATGCGGGGGATGTCTGAGAGGTAAGGGCGGGCATGATGGCTCCGATGCGTTTCTGATGGCGAAGGCTGTCGGAAAGCGTGGGCCGGGCGGCAAAGGGCCGCGGCGGAACATGCGCTTTCAGGGGGGATGGATCTCCGCGCCCTTGCGGAATCCGTGCCGCATCATTGCGAGCGGGCCCATGGCGCGCCGTTGCGTCGGGCCATGAGTTCAGACTGGATCAGGGAAAACGTTGGATCAAGGATTGATGCGGCATCGCAGCATTACCTGACCGCTTCGCCCGAAAGCCGGGCAGGCAAACGAGTAGTCTGCCTGCAAAACGCTCAATCCGCGAAAGGCGGCTCAAACACCGTGCCATCAAAGAACGCATCGGCACGCAGAATCATCTGGCCTTTTTCGGCACCGACCTCGCGATCCTCGGTCAGGGCACCTTCAAGCCGGGCCGAGGCTCCGGGCAGGGCGGCCCCGGCCGCGCGCAGGTGCTGACGGTAAAGATCGGTACGGAAATGCGCCATCGCCCGCCGCATTGCGGCATCGGGCTGTAACCCATAGCGCCGCGCAATGCGCTGCGCAAAAAGCGCGGCAAGGCTTTTCCACGGAAAGGTCGCGGCACCGGCGTGAAAGGCGACAAAGCCCGGCACGTGGCGGATTTCGCCCGAAGGGGTCACCTGCAAGCGCCCGGTCAGACCGCGTTCAGCCAGTTCGGCGGGCAGGTCCAGATATTCGCGCCGCGACAGAATCTCGGCAGCGGTATCGCGGTTCTCACGCTCATCCAGCCAGCGCCCGGCACGCCAGATCGCGCGCATCAGCGCCCCCGTCATCTCGGGCTCGGCCGCGATAAAGTCCCGTCGCAGCACCAGCCCCTTTTCAGGCGGAGAGGCCCAGACAGCCGTGCCGGGCAAAAGCAGCGCCGCGACACCCCGATCCACCGCGCTGGAGGCCCATGGCTCACCAACGCAAAATGCATCGACCTCGCCCGCCGCCATGGATTCCGCCATCAGCGGGGGCGGCACGGTCACGACCTCAGGCGCCGCATCAAAACCGCAGACGCCAAGCCAGTGCTGCATCAGCTCCAGCTGGGTCGAGAAATGAAACGGCACCCCCACGCGCAGCCGCTCGGGCGCCGCGCGGCGCAGTGCCTCGCCGGCCTTGCGCGCGTCACGAAAGTCGAAGTCATGGCCCAGATCACGCATCCGCGCAGCCAGGGCAGCACTGACCGCCACCGCCTGCCCGCCCTGGGACAGAAACATTACCAGATCCAGATCCGGCAGGGCCGGACCCAGCCCCATCGCCTGCGCTACCGGCATGGGCGCCAGCATATGCGCGGCCTCGATCAGCCCCGCGCCCAGCATGTCCCGGGCCTGCGCCCATGCGCCAAGGCGCAAAAGGCTGAACTCAAGCCCCTCTTCAGCAGCAAAGCCCAATTCGGCCGCGACGATCAGCGGCGCAGCGTCGATCAGCGGCACATAGCCAAGGCGCACAGATGTCAGCCGCATGAAAGCAACCCCGCGGCAAGGACAAGCTGCTGGGCGATCTCGGCCACGCGTTTGCCCTGATCCATCGCCGTCTTGCGCAGCAGGGCATAGGCGGCCTCTTCGTCGATGCCGCGCGCCTTCATCAGTACGGCCTTGGCGCGGTCGATGACCTTGCGCTCTTCCAGCGCGGCGCGGGTCGCGGCCAGTTCCGCGCGCATACGCTGAAACATGTGAAACCGCGCAATGGCCGCATCAAGGATCGGCTTGATCCGGTCGGGGCGCAGCCCGTCTACGACATAGGCGGAAATCCCAGCCTCGACCGCAGCTCGGGTCAGATGCTCGTCCGAGCGGTCGACGAACATGGCCACCGGCCGTTCGGTCGGACCCGACGCCAGCGCCAGCTCTTCGAGCACGTCGCGTGAAGGGTTGGCAAGATCAATGAGCACGATATCTGGCCGAAACTCGGCGATGTGGCGGGCAAGGCCGGTTTCCTCCGAGATGATGCGAATGTCGTGGTCTCCGATCTCGCGCAGCCCGTCCACGATCGGGGCGGCACGTTCCGGGTCGGGCTCGATGACCACGATCGAAAGACGCTTGTCCATCTGGTTCCTGCTCTCTTTCGTCCCAGCAGGTGCCAGCTTGGCGGCGCACCCGCAACGCATCGCGCCCTTGCCGCGCGCGCCATCCGTCATCTGCGCAAGGACCGGGCAGATATTCCGCCCGCCGCCCGCATCCCGGGCAGAACACGGGTTCCGCCGGGGCGCGAACATTGCAATGCCGCCTGACCGGGCAAGTGCGACACGGGGTTGCCTGCCATCAGGGCGCGCCCGGTTTTCTGCCGCCCCCGGCACGGTTCGCGCTGGTTCTGCGCCGCCGCGAGGCCGTTAGCTTGGCGCAGTTCCCTTCGTCCTTATCCGGAGAACGTCCGCATGAAACTCCCATCCCTTACCGCATCGCTGCTTTCCGCTTTGATCGGCACGGCTGCGCTGGCCGAGGACACATCCGAGCCGATCAAGGTCGGCATCCTGCATTCGCTGTCGGGCACGATGGCGATTTCCGAGACCACGCTTAAAGACGCCATGCTGATGCTGATCGAGCAGCAAAATGCCAGGGGCGGCGTCCTTGGCCGCAAGCTCGAACCAGTGGTGGTCGACCCGGCCTCGGACTGGCCTCTTTTTGCTGAAAAGGCGCGCGAGCTGATCGCGGGTGATCAGGTGGCCGCTGTCTTTGGCTGCTGGACCAGCGTGTCACGCAAATCGGTGCTGCCGGTGTTTCGCGAACTCGACAGCATCCTGTTCTATCCCGTCCAATACGAGGGCGAGGAATCCGAGCGTAACGTCTTTTACACTGGCGCGGCACCAAACCAGCAGGCGATCCCCGCAGTCGAATATCTGATGGATCAGGGGGTCGAACGTTGGGTGCTGGCCGGCACCGACTATGTCTATCCACGGACCACGAACAAGATCCTTGAGCAATTTCTTAAGGACAGGGGCGTCGCGGATGAGGATATCCTGATCAACTACACGCCCTTTGGTCAGTCCGACTGGCAGACGATCGTTTCGGACATCAAGGCCTTTGGCAGCACTGGCAAGAAAACGGCAGTCGTCTCGACCATCAACGGCGATGCGAACGTGCCTTTCTATAAGGAACTTGCCAATCAGGGCATCACCGCCGAACAGATCCCCGTCGTCGCCTTTTCCGTCGGCGAGGAAGAGCTGGCGGGCATCGACACCGCGCCGCTGGTCGGTCACATGGCCGCATGGAACTATTTCCAAAGCGTGGACGACCCTGCGAATTACGAATTCATCGACGCCTGGCACAAGTTCACCGGCAGCGACAAACGCGTGACCAACGACCCGATGGAGGCCCATTACATCGGCTTTAACATGTGGGTGAAGGCGGTCGAAAAAGCCGGCACCACCGACCCCGACAAGGTCATCGACGCCATGGTCGGCATCGAGGTTCCGAACCTTACGGGTGGCAAGGCCATCATGGGCAAGGATCACCACATTACCAAGCCGGTCATGGTGGGCGAGATCAATGCCGAGGGCCAGTTCGACATCGTCTGGGAAAGCGAAGGCGAGGTTCCCGGCGACGCCTGGTCCGATTACCTGCCCGGCTCAAAGGATCTGATCGCCGATTGGACCGATCCGATCCGCTGCGGCAATTACAACACCACGACCAAGACCTGCGGCGGCGCCGAAACCACCGCATCGAACTGATCCCATCCATGAAGAAAGACCGCGCGCCGCACCCTTGTAGTGCCGCGCGCGGGCCAGGCGAGGGACCATATGCGACTGATCCGGCTGATCCTGCTTTGCCTTATCATGCCCGCCGCAGCGCTGGCGCAAAGCTTTGAGGAAATCGCCAGGGCCCTGCCCGAGGGCAGCTATGACGACCGCGCGGACCGTGTCTCGGCACTGGCCAGCAGCGGCGATCCCCGGGCCGAGGCGCTGTTGACCGCACTGGTCGGCGGCGATCTGGCAGTGCTGAAATCCGACGGCCGGTTGGTAATCGTCACCGATGGCAGCGCCACAGATGCGCTGAGCGGCGATCCCGCAGGCTCGGTCACCCGCCGGGATGTGACCCCGGTGCGGGTGAACAACAACCTGCGTGGCCATGTTCGTGCCGCCTTGGGCACGCTGGGTCTTGTCGCCGAAAGCCCCGCCGCACGCACCCGCGCCGCCGCGCAGGTCGAGGCCGCGCCCGATCCCGCGCAGCTATCCGCATTGGAGGCTGCACTATCGCGGGAAACCGACACAAAAGCCCGCGACGCGCTGGAAATTGCGCGGGCATCAGTGCTGCTTGTCGCGCCCGATGCCACACCCGACGAACGGGCCGAGGCCCTTGCCCTGATCGCCGAGCGGCGTGGCGCGGCGGCACAAGGTCGGATCCGCCCGCTGCTCTCTGATCCGGCGCTAAAGGATGCAGCCCGGACGGCGCTTGCAGATATCGAACGCGCCGAGGCACTGCGTGGATGGGGGTTGACGCTTTGGCAGGGGTTGTCGCTCGGCTCGGTTCTGCTGCTTGCGGCCATCGGCCTGTCGATCACCTTTGGCGTCTGCGGCGTCATCAATATGGCGCATGGCGAACTGGTGATGCTTGGCGCCTATACGACCTTCATGGTCCAAGAGGTCATCCGCACCCACGCGCCGGGGCTTTTTGACTGGTCGCTGGCGATTGCCCTGCCGCTTGCCTTTCTTGTCACTGCCGCCATCGGCATCGCGGTTGAGCGTGGCATCGTACGCAGGCTTTACGGCCGGCCGCTTGAAACTCTGCTTGCCACATGGGGCGTCAGCCTGATCCTGCAACAGGCGGTCCGCTCGATCTTTGGGCCAAACAACCGGCAGGTCGGCAACCCCTCCTGGATGTCGGGCAGTGTCGAGGTGCTGGGCCTGTCGCTGACCTGGAATCGCATCTGGATCATGTTGTTCGCGCTGGCCGTCTTTGGCTTTCTGATGCTGGTGCTGCGCCGCACCGCGCTGGGGTTGCAGATGCGTGCCGTCACCCAGAACCGCGCCATGGCGGCAGAAATGGGCATCCGCACCGGCCGCGTCGATGCGCTGACCTTTGGTCTTGGTGCCGGGATCGCCGGGCTGGCGGGGGTGGCGCTTAGCCAGATCGACAACGTCTCACCGAACCTAGGTCAGGGTTATATCGTCGACAGCTTCATGGTTGTGGTCTTTGGTGGGGCAGGCTCACTTTGGGGCACGCTGGCCGGGGCGTTCACGCTGGGCATCGTGAACAAGCTGGCTGAGCCTTTGGCCGGGGCGATGCTCGCCAAGGTGATGATCCTGATCTTTATCATCCTGTTCATCCAGAAACGCCCGCGTGGTCTGTTCCCGACCCGTGGCCGGGCGGTGGAGGGCTGACATGCGCCTGATCGACCGCAACATGACCGTCTTTCTAGGCGGGCTTTTCATCCTTACCGTGGCGATCCCGCTGATGCAGGGCAATATCCTGCCCGGCTATGCTATTCAGCTTGCGGGGAAATACCTTTGCTACGCGCTGCTTGCCGTGGCGCTGGACCTGGTCTGGGGCTATGCTGGCATCCTGTCGCTGGGACATGGTGCATTCTTCGCGCTTGGCGCCTATGTCATGGGCATGCATCTGATGCGCGAGATCGGCACGCGCGGCGTCTATGCCAATCCCGAACTGCCCGATTTCATGGTCTTTCTGAACTGGGACAGCCTGCCATGGTACTGGCTCGCCTCGGGCAGTTTTGCTGCAACGCTGGCGCTGATCCTGCTCGTGCCGGGCTGCCTGGCCTTTGTCTTTGGCTGGTTCGCCTTTCGGGCACGGGTCAGCGGAGTTTATCTGTCGATCATCACGCAGGCGATGACCTATGCGCTGATGCTGGCGTTTTTCCGCAACGAGATGGGTTTTGGCGGCAATAACGGCCTGACCGACTTCAAGGACCTGCTGGGAGTATCGCTGTCCTCGCCGGAAATGCGACTTGTGCTATTTATCGCTTCGGCGCTGGCGCTGGCGGGCGGGCTACTGCTTGCCCGGGCGATCACGGCAAGTCACCTTGGCCGGGTGCTGGTCGCAATCCGCGATGCCGAGAGCCGAACCCGCTTTCTTGGCTACCGGGTCGAGCATTACAAACTGTTCGTCTGGACCGTCTCGGCCATGATGGCGGGGGTGGCGGGCGCGCTTTACGTTCCTCAGGTCGGGATCGTGAACCCGGGGGAATTCGCACCCGCAAACTCGATTGAAGTGGTGATCTGGGTGGCGCTTGGCGGCCGGGGCACGCTGGCCGGAGCCGCACTTGGCGCAATCATGGTTGCGCTGACGCGCACATTGCTGACCGGCTGGCTGCCCGACGCGTGGCTGTATGCGCTGGGGGCTCTGTTCATCCTCGTCACGCTATATCTGCCCAAGGGGATCGTCGGTGCGCTTGGGGATCTGCGCCCTGCCCGCAAGCAGTCAAAGGAGGTTCCGGCATGACCATCCTCAACATCGACAGCGTATCGAAAAGCTTTGACGGTTTCAGGGCAATCAACGATCTGAACCTTGCCATCGACAAGGGAGAGCTGCGCGCCATCATTGGCCCGAACGGCGCAGGCAAGACCACGATGATGGACCTGATTACCGGTCGTATCCGGCCTGACCGCGGCACGCTGTTCTTTGACACCACCCATGATCTGACGCGACTGGACGAAGCAGGCACCGCCCGGCTGGGCATCGGCCGCAAGTTCCAAAAGCCAACGGTCATCGAAAGCCTGACCGTGGCCGAAAATATCGACCTGGCCCTGGCTGGACCCCGCGACGTCTGGTCGGCCCTGCGTGGCCCACATGGCAAGTCAGCGGTGAAAGAGCGTGCCCGGCTGCTTGATCTGGTGCGCCTGCCTGACCCTGACCTGCTTGCCGGTGCGCTGAGCCACGGCCAGAAACAATGGCTGGAAATCGCGATGTTGCTTGCGCAAAAACCGCGCCTTTTGCTGGTGGATGAGCCCGCCGCCGGCATGACCGACGCCGAGACGATGCGCACCGCAGAGCTGTTGCGCAGCCTTGCGGGCGAGCATTCGATCGTGGTGGTCGAGCATGACATGGATTTCGTCCGCGCGCTCGATTGCCGCGTCACGGTCCTGCATCAGGGTCATGTGCTGGCCGAGGGGCCGCTTGACCATGTTTCCCGCAATCCCGAGGTAATCGATGTCTATCTTGGCCGCTGACGCGCTGGTCGTCGAAAATGTCAGCCTGCATTACGGCGCGGCGCAGGCGCTGCGCGGGGTCTCGCTACAGGCACCGGTCGGGCAGGTCACGGCGGTCATGGGCCGCAACGGCGTTGGCAAGACCAGCCTGATGCGGGCCATCACCGGACGCGAAAAGGTCTCGGCCGGACGGATATCGCTTGCCGGCCGCGACCTGACCCATCTGCCGCCCCACGCGCGGGCGCGGGCGGGTGTTGCCTCATGTCCGCAGGGGCGCGAGATATTTCCCTTGCTGACCGTGCGCGAGAATCTTGAGACCGGCTTTGCAGGCCTGCCCCGCGCCGAGCGTCACGTCCCGCCCGAGGTCGATGAGCTGTTTCCGATACTGGGTGAGATGGCGCAGCGGCGCGGCGGCGACCTGTCAGGCGGACAACAGCAACAGCTTGCCATCGGCCGGGCGCTGGTGACACGGCCAAAACTATTGGTCCTCGACGAGCCGACCGAAGGCATCCAGCCTTCGGTCATCAAGGACATCGGCCGCGCCATCCGCTATCTGCGCGATCAGGGCCGCATGGCTATCGTACTGGTCGAGCAATATGTCGACTTCGCGCTGGAACTTGCGGACCGCATCATCGTCCTGGATCGTGGCACGGTAGTGATGCAGGGCGAAGCCGCTGCCATGGACCATGACGCCCTGCGCCGTGCGATTGCGGTCTAGCCATCTTGAGCCTGCCCCGGCTTTGGCTAATCTGGCCACGGCAGTGAACAGAGGACGCCATGGCCGAGATCATCCTGCTGACCGGCAAGGCCGCGCCGCTGCCGGGCAGCGATCAGTCGAGCGGTATCGACAAGCACCCGGTTGACCACCCGCTGGCGCTGGGACCGGAGGGCTTTGCGGGCGATGAACAGGCCGACCGGCGCGTGCATGGCGGGCCGGAAAAGGCTGTGCATCATTATCCGTTCGATCACTATGCGGCCTGGCGGGATGAACAGGCCTCTCTGGCGCCCTTGGGGCAGCCGGGGGTTTCGCACCCCCGGACCCCCGCGGGATATTTGGGCACGAAAGAAGCTTTTAGGTTGCTGGAGACCGCGGGGGCCTTTGGCGAGAATATCTCGACCCTTGGGCTGGATGAGGGAAAGGTGGCGGTCGGTGACATCTTTCGTCTGGGGTCGGCCCTTGTTCAGGTCAGTCAGGGACGGCAGCCCTGCTGGAAGCTGAACCACCGGTTCGGGGTCAGAGACATGGCCCGCCGCGTCCAGCAAAGCGGGCGCACCGGCTGGTATTACCGTGTCCTGCAACCCGGCACCGTCGCGCCGGGGGACCGGCTGGAGCTGATTGACCGCATCGCGCCCGATTGGACACTGCGCCGGCTTTGGCATGCGCTTTATGTGGACCGGCTGAACATGACCGAGTTGCAGGGCATTGCCGCGCTGGAGGTTCTGGCCGAAGGCTGGCGGCGCTATGCCATGCGCCGGCTGGAAAGCGGCCGGGTCGAGGACTGGACGAAGCGACTGGAGGGAAGCCCATGATCCGCCCGCTTGTGATCTCAATTCAGAGCCAGGTGGTTCTGGGCCATGTCGGCAATTCGGCAGCAGTGTTTCCGATGCTTGCCGCCGGACTGGAGGTGACACCGATCCCGACAGTGATCTTTTCGAATACCCCCGACTACCCAAGTCTGCGCGGCAGACCACTGCCCGGCGATTTCTTTGCCGAGCTGTTGCAGGGGGCCTGGGATCGCGGTTTGCCCGAACGGGCGGATTTCGTGCTGACCGGCTATATCGGCTCAATCGAGGTGGCGCGGCTGATCGCTGATTTCGTCGCCAAAGCCAAAGCGGTCAACCCGCGCCTGCGCTATTACTGCGATCCGGTTCTGGGCGATGAGCAGCCGGGGCTGTATGTGCCCAAAGAGATCGCGGACATCTTTCGCGACCGGCTGTTGCCTATGGCCGATATCGCCTCGCCCAATCCGTTCGAGATTGCATGGCTGACCGGGCAGCCTATCGCAGAGCTGGCGGATGTCCATCACGCAGCAGAGGCGCTGCACATGGCGCCTGAGGCACAGCTGATCGTCACCGGCTGCAAGCTGCGCGAGACCGCGCCCGGTATGCTGGAAAGCGTCATTCGCGGCCCTGACGGGCTGACACGCCATCCGACGCCCCACCTGCCAGTGGCCATGGCCGGGACCGGAGATCTGTTCGCCGGGCTGATCACTGCCGCGCTTGGGCAAGGCCGCAGTCTTGCCCAAGCGGTCGAGTTTGCGCAGGTCCAGACTTCGCGCGCACTGGCACGGGCAGCCGAACTGGGCACCAAAGAGGTCGTGCTGTCGGACCCAGAGTTCCGCGCCGCCCTGCTGAGGGCCTGACCCGCGCCCCGCCTAGTTCTTGCGCAGCGCGTTCAGCAGCGCCGCGCCAAGCGCGCCGGGCTGTTCCTTGCCTGCAGGGGCGGCTGATTTGGGGCCGCGTCCCGATTGGGGTCTGGGCCCCCGCTCTTTCTGCGCGTCGCGTGCCGGGGCGCCGCCGTCCTTGCGCATGGTCAGGCCGATGCGTTTGCGCGGCACATCAACCTCGGTCACGCGGACCTTGACCACTTGGCCTACCTTCACAACCTCATTCGGGTCTTTTACAAAACGATCGGCCAGCTGGCTGATGTGCACAAGCCCGTCCTGATGCACACCGATATCGACGAAAGCACCAAAGGCCGCCACGTTGGTCACCGTCCCCTCCAGCACCATGCCGGGACGCAGATCGGTGATCTCTTCGACACCTTCGGCAAAGCTTGCCGTGACAAAGCTTGGCCGTGGGTCACGACCGGGCTTTTCCAGCTCGGACAGGATATCGCGGATGGTGGGCAGGCCGAAATGATCATCGACAAAGGTCTCGGCCCGGATTCCCTTCAGCGCCTCGCCATTGCCCATGATCTGGCGGATGTCCCGACCGCAGGCAGCGACGATGCGGCGCGCGACGCCATAAGCCTCGGGGTGGACGGCAGAGGCATCGAGCGGCTCTTTTCCGTCGCGAATGCGCAGGAATCCGGCGCATTGTTCAAAGGCGCGCGGGCCCAGGCCGCCGACCTTTTTCAGCGCGGCGCGCGACGGGAACGGTCCTTGCGCGTCACGATGCGCGACAATCGCCTGTGCCAGTGACGGGCCCAGGCCGGCCACATGGGCAAGCAGCGGCGCAGAGGCAGTGTTCAGGTCGACGCCGACCGCGTTCACCGCATCCTCGACCACGGCCTCAAGCGTCCGGGCAAGCTGGCGCTGGTCGACGTCATGCTGATATTGGCCGACCCCGATCGATTCGGGGGGCACCTTGACCAGTTCGGCCAAGGGGTCCTGCAGGCGCCGGGCAATCGAGACCGCACCGCGCAGCGACACATCAAGTTCGGGAAACTCTTTCGCAGCCAGTTCCGAGGCGGAATAGACCGAGGCCCCAGCTTCGGAAACGATCACCTTGACCGGAGCCTTGACCCCGGTGGGCAAACGTTTGAGCACATCGGCCACGAACCGCTCGGTCTCGCGGCTGGCAGTGCCATTACCGATTGCGATCAATTCGATCTTGTGGCGCAGGATGGCTGCGGCCAGCGCCACCTCGGCCCCGCGCAGGTCGGATTTCGGCGGAAAGGGGTAAAGGGTCGCCGTCTCGACCAGCTTGCCGGTTCCGTCCACAGCAGCAAGCTTGACCCCGGTGCGGATGCCGGGATCAAGCCCGATGGTCGGACGCGGCCCGGCGGGCGAGGCCAGCAACAGATCCTTGAGATTGCGACCGAAAACCCGGATCGCTTCGGCATGGGCACGGGTGCGCAGCTCGGTCAAAAGGTCGATATACATGGTGTTGGACAGCCGTACACGCCAGCACCATCCAGCCACCTTGCGTAGCCACAGGTCGCCCGGCTGATCGCCCAGTCGGCCCAGAGCTGCGGCAACGATACCCTCGGCCCGCATTGTACCGGTCTCAGGCTCGGGCGCGATTCCGATGGTCAGGATTTCCTCTTTGGCGCCGCGCAGGATCGCCAGCGCCCTATGCGCCGGGATCGACGCCCATTTCTCGGCATGGTCAAAGTAGTCGCTGAACTTGGCACCGGCCTGCTCTTTGCCCGGCATCACCTTGGCAGAAATGATCGCCTCGGATTGCATGAACTCGCGCAACCGACCAAGAAGCGCCGCATTCTCGGACAGTTCCTCGACCAGAATGTCGCGCGCGCCATCAAGCGCCGCTTTCACATCCGGAACAGCCCCGGTCACATAGGCGGCGGCCAGCGCCTCAGGCGCAGTGGCACGGTCCTCTTGAATGGCACGCAACAGCGGCTCCAGTCCGTTTTCGCGCGCGATCATCGCCTTGGTGCGTCGCTTGGGCTTGAAGGGCAGGTAGATATCTTCAAGCGTGGCCTTGCTTTCCGCCCCGGCGATGGCGCGGGCCAGATCATCGGTCAGCTTGCCCTGCCCCTTGATCGATTCCAAAATTGCCACCCGCCGCGCCTCAAGTTCGCGCAGATAGACCAGCCGTTCGGAAAGGGTACGCAGCTGTGTGTCGTCCAGCCCCCCCGTCACCTCTTTGCGGTAGCGGGCAACAAAGGGCACGGTAGCACCACCATCAAGAAGGGCCGCCGCCGCCATAACCTGTGCAGGGTTGGCGTTGATCTCGGCGGCTATGGTGCGGGCAATGCGATCGGTTGCGTCCACGGGCGGCATCCTCTGCTGACTGGAGCGCCGTCATAGCCAAAAGCCGCCGGCGTTCCAAGCATACCGTGGCAGCGTCTTCAGGACAGCCGCACCGCCCTGAGAGAGTGCCACAAAGCTGGCAGCAACAGACTGCGAGCAGTCGATAAATATTTTTGCTCGTGAAAAGTTAAAATGATACGGGATAAAATCAGGCAGAGGCACGCAGGATCAGCTTGCCCTCAAGCCGCCGCAAAGGATTTGAGGGGCGCACACCGTTCTCGATCATGCCGAAAAGCGTGTCGACGCTGTTTTCCGCAATTGATACATAGTCTTGTGCGACAGTGGTCAGGCCGGGGGCGGTAAAGCGGGCCATAGGATGGTCGTCATGACCCGCCACGCGCAGGGCGGTAGCCGCGCCGCGCCCTACCCTGAGCCCCTTTTCAAAGGCTGCGGCGATCAGGCCGATGGCGATACGATCATTGGCGCAAAGAACGGTATTGGTGGGCAGCCCATGTGCCGACAGCAGGCGCAGACCGGCGTCATAGCCCAGTTCCTCGAAATCCCATCGGGTCGACTCGACCGGGAAAACATGGGGCTGAAACCCCTGTTCTTCCATGGCACGGACATAGGCCTCACGTCGCTCACGGGCGTTGGTGTTAACGGCGGGCATGTCGAGAAAACAGGGTGGCTCGCCGCTGCGGCACAGGTAATCAACCATCAGACCAACGGTTTGAAAATTGTCGGTTCCGACAAAAATTTCATCTCCATTCATATGGTTGTCGAAAATCACCGTCGGGATATCAGCAGCGAGTTGATGAATGCGGTCCGAGGCAGAGCTGTCCCCAAGCGGTGCGATAACCGCCCCCGCGATGCGCAGGGAATAAAGCATCTCGATGGCGCTCAGCTCACGCTCGGTATCACCATGCGAGCACAGGACGATGGCCCAATAGCCGGCCTCGATGCAGCGGGTTTCGATCTGGCGCACGATTTCGGCATAGAACGGATCGACGATATGGGGGACAAGGATGCCGATATTCCTGGTCAGCTTGCGGTTCTGATTGATGGCAAAAAGGTTCGGGCGGTAACCGTAGCGGGCAATCGCCTCTTCGATCCTCTCACGAGTCGAACGCCGGACGCTGGACGGATCATTGAAATATTTCGAGATCGTCGGCCGAGAGATACCGCTGACGGCCGAGAACTCTTCCATATTCCTGATCTTCTGCTCTTCCATACAGCCCCCCTTGTCCGGCTTGACGCCGAAGCATTTTTTATCTCGCGTAAAGACTTAATTTGACAATATCATCCTGCGGACGATGCCGGTCAATAGCAGCCCCCTGCCCGTCGCAAACCTGATGGGCGGGGGCGTGTTTTCGCCACGGCGCACCCTCAGGGACAACAGGCAGCGACATAGTCCTGTGCCAACTTCTCGACTGCGGCCAGGACCAGATCGCGGGCGCGTGGTGGTAACCGGCCGGCCCGCACATCGGGATAAAGACCTCCCAGATATTGCGAGATCAGCGTTTCGGGCAAATCGACCCCCTCAAGCAGCGCGAAAAGCGCGCTCACGGCCTGTTCGGCAGCAGGCTGTGGCCAGTAATAGCGGATGCGGTCGCTATACGAAAAATGGCGCTGCAATGCGCGCTCGGCGTCAGAGCCGTGATAGTAGCGGTCCCAGTTGCCGGGGGCGTCAAGCATCACCTCTTCCATCACCTCGCGCAGACGGCGGAGGTGCCGGTCGGGGAACAGTTCGCCGGCGATGGCATCAAGACCGTAAAGCGCCTCGCGCAGCACAAAGGTCAACCCGGGCCCAACCTTAAGGATGGCAAAGCCATCCCGGACCAGCGCCCCCAATGCCCCGCGGGTCTGATAATCGGTTGAATGCGCCTCGTACACCAGCCCGGGCATCCGGGCCAGCGCGGCGCTAAGATCACGCGCAGCCTCGGGGTCATAATCGACAACATTGTGGTTGCCGAACTCGACCCCCGGCTGGACCACCAGACCGATAACGCGGGCGAAAGCATCATCCTGACCGGCATCGGCAAAGGCCTGACGGTGCACCTGAAAGGTGGTCAGCGCCGCCTCGGGACTGGTGACCTCCAGCGTTTCGATTTCCTCCATCGCACCGCCCGGGATCGGGACTTCGGTGCCGATGATATAGACCGGGGCAATACCGTCCTGGGGACGCGCGGCCTCGGCTGCGGCTGCCAGCCGCGCGGCACGGGCGGCGGTAGTGGCGTCATCCAACGCCACCGGCTCACCCGCACAACCCATCGAGCAGTCGAGATGCAGCTTGGTAAAACCGGCGGCAGCAAAGGCGCGGATCATCACCTCGGCCTTTTCCATCGCCTGATCCGCAGGAAGGCTCTTCCAGGGGTTCGGGCCCAGATGATCACCGCCAAGGATCAGCCGCTGCAACGGGAAACCTACGCGCGCCGCGATCTCTTCGACAAAGCGGCGAAAATCGGCGGGGGTCATGCCGGTATAGCCGCCGTCCTGATTGACCTGGTTGCAGGTCGCCTCGATCAGCAGCGGCAGGGGCGTTGGCAGGGTACAGCGCATCGCGGCCTCGATCGCCATCGCATGAGCGGTGCAGATCGAAGGGATGCCCGAGGGGCCGGGGCGATAACGCCATCCGGCAATGGATTTCAGGGGGTTGTCGGTCATGTCTCAGCCTTTCCGTTCCGCAAGCAGCGCATCGAGTTCGGCACGGGTCGAGGTGCCCTCCATCGGGCCCAGCCGGGTGACGGCGCGGGCTCCGGCGGCATTGGCCAGATCAAGGGCCTGCGAGGGCTCTGCCCCCGCCAGCCACAGGCTGAGGAAGGCACCACCGAAAGTGTCGCCCGCCCCGGTCGGATCAACCTCATCCACCGGGAGCGGCGCAGCGTCGAGCCTAAGACCCTGCTGAAACAGGCTTGCACCAAGCGCGCCGCGTTTCACGACCACGGTGCGGATGCCGCGACCCAGCAGCGAGGCGATCACCGCCGCCTCATCCCGGGCGGGATCGAACAAAAACAGCTCTTCCCCCGAGGGCATGAACAGGTCGGTCATCGCCAGCACCACATCCAGCGCCTCGCGCATGCCGGGCGCGTTCAACAGCTCTGGCCGCAGGTTCGGATCAAACGAGATGGTACCGCCCCGCGCCTTGATACGCTGCGCCGCATCCATCACCATCGCCCCAAGCTCCGGCGCCGAAAAGGCCGAGCCCATGACGTGCAGATGGGTGCAGCTGTCGATCAGCGCCCCGGATGCCGGGGTCGGTCGCAGCTTGCCGCAGGCCGAATGGCGGATGTTATAGACAAAGGCGCGGCTGCCGTCCTCGCGGTATCGAACGAAGGCGCTGCCGGTGCTTTCGCCCGGTGCGATCTCGATCCCCGAGACATCGACGCCATCTGCCGCAAGCCGCCTGATATTCACCTGTCCGAAATCGTCATCGCCGACGCGCGAGACGATGGCACAGGCAGTACCCATCTTGCCAACCTGGTCGATAAAGATCGCCGGAGCGCCCGAGGGGAACGGCCCGACCAGCGGCTGTGCCTCAAGAAATCCGTTGCCGCGGGTGGTGGCGACGATCTCGACCAGAACCTCGCCGATTGTAAGAACCTTAACCATCTTTACCCCTGCCGCCGCTTGGCGCGCACGTCCAGCCAGACCGCAACCAGGATCACCAGACCCTTGACGATAAGCTGATAGAAATAGGGCACGGACAGCATGTTCATGCCGTTGTTCATCACTCCGATGATCAGCGCGCCGATCAGCGTCCCGACCATGGTGCCGACACCGCCGGCAAGACTGGTGCCCCCCAGAACCGCCGCCGCGATGGCGTCAAGTTCATAGCTCATGCCCGCATTGGTCTGGGCCGAGTAAAGGCGAGAGGAAAGCAGGATCCCCGAGATCGCCGCCATGACGCCCGAAAGGGTAAAGATGGCGATCTTGAGCCGGTCGACCTTGATGCCGGAATAAAGCGCCGCCTCGCGGTTGCCCCCGGTCAGATATGTACGACGGCCAAAGGTCGTGCGCGACAGCAGGACATGGTTGAAAATGAACAGGACCCCGACAATCCAGATGATGATCGGGATGCCTGCCAGCCGGTCGCTGCCGATGGCTGTCCATGACGCGTCCGAGATCATCGCCGGCGCACCGTTGGTCGGCAGGCTGACAAAGCCACGATAGATGCCCATGGTCGCGACGGTCACGATGAACGAGGGCAGAGCCAGCTTGGCGGTCAGCACCCCGTTGATCAGTCCCATCAGGGCCCCGGCCGCCAGTGTGAACAACAGCGCAGGAACAAAGCCCACGCCAAAGGCCAGCGCCTGTGCACCAGCCATCCCCGCAACGGCGATGATCGAGCCGATGGAAAGGTCGATTTCCCCCAGCAGGATCACCCAGGTCATGCCAAAGGCCGCAATCGCGACCACCGCTACCTGTTGCAGGATGTTGGTCAGGTTTGCGACCGTCATGAAACGTTCGTTCAGCAGCGTGAAGATCACGCAAAGCAGCACCAGCGACACAAGAATGCCGCCGTATTGATGCAGCGCCACGACAAGCTGCTGCCTGCCCGCGCGGGGTGTATTATCGGTCGTCTGGGTCATTGATGGGTTCCCGTTGCATGGGCCATGACGCGTTCGGGCGTCAGTTCGCTGCGCGCCAGCGTTGCCTTAAGGGCGCCTTCGGACATGATGGCGATGCGATCCGCGAGCCCCAGCACCTCGGGCAGTTCCGAGGACACCAAAAGGATCGCCGTTCCTTCGGCGGCCAGTTCGCGGATGATGCGATAGATTTCGAATTTCGCCCCGACATCGACGCCGCGGGTCGGCTCATCAAGGATCAGGACGCGCGGACGGGTCAGCAGCCATTTCGCCAGCACGATCTTTTGCTGGTTCCCACCCGACAAGGTGCCGGCAATGGTGTTAAGCGAACTGGTCCGGATGGCGAGGCGCCTTACCTCATCCAGCGCCGCGCGGCGTTCACGACCAAAGCGCAGAAAACCCGCGCTGCCTGCAAATTGCGGCAAGGCCGCCATCGAGATGTTCGGACGCACCGCCGCACCAAGGACCAGGCCTTCTTCCTTGCGGTTTTCGGTGACAAAGCCGATGCCTGCGGCAATGGCCTCGGCCGGGGAGCCGATGCGGGAAGGCTTGCCCCCAAGCAGGACCTGTCCCGTATGCGCGCCCATGCCAAACAGGGCCTTCATCACCTCGGACCGGCCCGAGCCGATCAGGCCGAAAAAGCCCAGGATCTCACCGGGGCGAACGTCAAAGCTGATCTCGCGAAAGCCCGGACCGCTCAGCCCCTGCACCTCAAGCGCGGGCGCAACCTCGGGTCCGGGCGCAGGGGCAAGGCGCGGCGGATAGATCTCATCCATACGGCGACCGACCATCAGGGTGATCAGCTCTTCAATCGAGGTTTCGTCCCGCTGACGCGTTGCTACATAGGCGCCATCGCGGATGACCGTAATGTCATCAGAGAGGCGCATGATCTCTTCCATCCGGTGCGAGATATAAAGGATCGCCGTCCCCCGCGCCTTGAGACGGTCAATGATGCGAAACAGGATCTCGGCCTCGGAATCCGACAGGGACGAGGTTGGCTCATCGAGGATCAGAACCTTGGCAGGACGGCTAAGGCCCTTGGCGATTTCAACCAGCTGGCGCTGCGCAATCGAAAGCCGGCCGACCTTGGCGTCAACATCGACCGGCAGCCCCAGATCGCGGACCAGCTCGGCCGCCCGCGCCCGCAGTTCGCGGTCGTTAATGAAACCCAGACGCGAGGGCTCGTGCATGGCCATGATGTTTTCGGCCACGGTCAGGTTGTTGCACAGGCTGAGTTCCTGAAACACGATGGCGATACCCTGGGCCGCCGCATCGCGCGGGCTTTGAGGCTGGTAGGGCCGGCCTTCCAGCCGCATCTCACCACCCGAGGGCGGATGCACCCCGACCAGAATCTTCATCAGGGTCGATTTCCCGGCCCCATTCTCGCCCAGAATAGTGTGGACACGGCCGGGCTGCACCTCAAGCCGCATGGACTTCAGTGCCTCGACCGGGCCGAAACGCTTGCTGACGTCGCGCATCGACAGCACGACGGGCGTAGCCTCGCTCATCCTCTTGCCCTCCAGGGGAAAGCGCGGGGCAAGGCCATAAGGCCGCGCCCCGCGCTGCTGGCTTATTTCCTGGTGTAAACGCCGGGCACGATGGGCTGTTCGGCCGGAACCTCTTTGCCCGCGATGACATCGACGGCGGTGTCGATCGCAGTCTTGCCCATCTCTTGCGGGAACTGCTGGATCACGCCGACCATGACCGGATTGGTGTCAACGGCGTTGCGGGCCTCTTCCATGCCGTCAAAGCCGATGACCCTGACCTGATCCTCAAGCCCGGCCGATTTGACCGCAACCGCCGCAGCAAGCGCAGCGTCATCGCCAAAACCAAAGATTCCGGTGATCTCGGGGTTCGCTTGCAGCATATTCTGGGACACGGCCAAAGCTTCGGCGCGGGTGATGCCGGTTTGCTGTGCGACAATTTCGATCTCGGGGTGGGACTCGAGCGCCTTCTTAAAGCCTTCGACCCGGGCGACGACCGATTGCACGGTCGGATAGTCGATGATCGCAACCTTGCCCTTGCCGCCCAGAACCTCGGCCATCAGCTCACCAGCTTTGACGCCGCCGGTGTAGTTGTCGGTACCGATATGCGAGGTCACCTTGGCCTCGGCTGCGGGGACGTCCACGGTCACGACCTTGATGCCGGCCGCGTCGGCCTTGGCAATCGCCGCCGCCACGCCCTGGCTGTCCACGGGCGAAATCACGATGACATCGACGCCCTTGACGATAAAATCCTCGACATCCGCAAGCTGTTTGTTCAGGTCCTGGTTAGCGATGCTGACTTCCAGGGCCACGCCTTTGGCCTTGGCCTCGGCCTTCATCGCATCGGCCAGCTCGATATAGAACGGATGCTGCTGGGTCAGCAGCGAGGCGCCGATGCCGTCAGCGAATGCAGCGCCACCCATGGTCAGGGCAACAGTGGTCAACAGCGCCGGGAGCGCTTTCTTGAAGGTCATGGAATCCTCCCAGGATCTCGCATTTCGAGGAGAGTTAGGTCGGCACGCCCGACTGTCCACCGAGGCTCCTCCCCACGGCGGTTCAGGGAAAGTTAGGCAAATAATTTACGCGTGTCAAATTTAAAGTTTGTTCGCGGTGATGCTGATAAAAACTTCTGCGCATCCATCTGATTCATCATCATAATCTGCCCGGGACAGGCATTGGATCGCGCCAAACCACCCGCACCTTCCTTTCTGCTCAGCGCTCGCGCATAAGAACCCATAGCAGATAGAATCCACCACATAGTCCGGTCATCGTGCCGATGGGCAGCATCAGCCCAAAGGGCGCGCGCTGGCTTAAAAGATCCGCCGCCATCAGCAGACAAGCCCCGGTCAGCGCGCCCGAGATCAGCGGCACCTCCGCCACGCGCGTCAGGCGTCGTGCGATCTGCGGCCCAGCCAGCGCGATAAAGGCGATCGGCCCTGCGCTGGCGGTCGCAACTGCCGTAAGCCCCACCGCCGCAATGACCAGCATCGCCCGGTTGCGCGCAATATTCACGCCAAGCTGTACGGCCATTTCATCACCCAGCTCCATGATTGCAAGACGGCGCGCGTTCAGCACCAATGGCGGCACGAACAGCGCAAGCCCTGCAGCGACGGGCCAGACATGCGCCCAGCCACGCGCGTTCAGCGAACCGGCAAGCCAGATCTGAGCCGACATAGCCCGATCAAGATTACCCATCACCATCAGCAGGTTATTGACGCCCGTCATCACTGCACCAATACCGATACCGATCAGGATCAACCGATAACCGCCACCCGTGCCGCCGCGGCCACCGCGCGACAAAGCCAGTACCACGAGCGCTGTCGCCAGTCCCGCACCCACCGCAGCAGAAGCAACCTGAAAAGCCCCGGCATTGAACAGGATAATCTGCAAAAGCGCACCAGTCGCCGCGCCGGTGGTGAAACCGATCACGTCAGGGGAACCCAGCGCATTGCGCGACAGCGACTGAAACACCGCCCCCGCCATGCCAAGCGAAGCACCGACCAGCGCACCAGTCAGCACCCGAGGCAGGCGAATACCGTGCAGGACACGGGCAACCTTAGGCTCGGCAGATAGGCCGGCCAGCCCCTCGACCACCTGTATCGGGGATAAGGCCATGGTGCCGGTCCCAAGCAGCAGCAGCCCCAGCACCAGGCAGGCGGATGCAAGCACCACACAGACCGCAACGGCACGCGGTCGCCACAAAGTCGACAGGCGGCCAAGCCGCAGCAAACGGGCGCCGGGCAGAATCATAGCCGCGCCACACGAAAGCGCCGCACGATATGGATAAAGAACGGTGCGCCAAGAATGGCCGCGACTATCCCGGCCGCCACCTCGGCAGGAGCGGCAACGACACGGCCGATGATATCTGCCCCGAGCAGCACCGCTGCCGCGAAAAGCGCCGACAGCGGCAGCACCCGGCGATTGTCTGGCCCGGCAAGCGCACGGGCGATATGTGGTGCGACCAACCCGACAAATCCAATCGGGCCGGCAGCAGCGGTTGCCGCCCCGGCAAGGATCATTACCGACACGCAGGCAAGCGCCCAGAACCGTGATGCACGCAGCCCCAGTGCCCGGCCCGCGTCGTGCCCCAACGCCATGGCGTTCAGCCCCGGCGCAAGAATTAATGCCAGTGCGCCCCCCAAGGCCAGCGCGCCGCCCATGGTCAGGGCGACCGCCCAGCCCCGTCCATCAAGCGCACCAGAACCCCAGTTGCGAAACAGGTCCAGCACCTCAAGCCCCGAGTTCAGAATTACCAGATTAGCCGCCGCGCCGAGCAGGACCGAGACCCCCGCCCCCGCCAGCACCAGCCTGACCGGATCGGTCCCGCTTTCATGGGCGCGTCCCAGCAGGAACACCGCGCCCCCCGCAAGCCCTGCACCCAGAAAGCCGAACCAGACATACTGCGCCATCTGCGTCAGCCCAAAGCCTGAGGCGCCAAGGACCACCGCAATGGCCGCGCCGGCATTGACGCCCAGCAGGCCCGGCTCGGCCAGGGGGTTGCGCGTCACAGCCTGCATGACCGCCCCGGCCAGTCCCAGCGCCGCCCCGGCAAAGATCGCCAGCAACATGCGTGGCAGGCGTAGTTCGCGCACCACCAGATGCAGGTCATTGCCCGGATCAGGGTCAACCAACGCCCACACCACCTGCGCCACCGGCACGGGGCGTGAGCCGATGGCAAGGCTCGCCATCGCCAATAGGGTCAGCACAGCAAGCCCCACCGCATATTGCCTGCCGGCGGGCGAGGAATGCACAAGTGGCCTCATTTGCGAAAATAGGGCGCGACCGTCTCGATAATCTGCAGGGCCGAGTAGTAATCGACCCGGAACGAATGCGGCCCCAGCGGATACACCCTCCCTTCGCGCACCGCAGGCAGGTTCGCCAGCACCGGATCGGCGATGAACTCTTGCACCGTCCTTTCGGTCCCGTTCAGCAGAAAGACGCTGTCTCCGGCAATCGCGGCGGACAGGTTCTCATGCGAGACGAAATCGAAATCTGCCGAACGCGAAACCTCGCCACGCATCACCTGCGGCAGACCGGCAATGGAAAAGCCAAGCGCCTTAAGGACACGCGCCTGCGGGCTGTCGGGTGTGCTGACCGCATAGGTGCCCGCAAAGTTGTAAGAAACGATGCTGGCATCTCCCGCAGGCAAGACCAGTCCCGCCCGCGTTTCGGCCGCCTGTCGGGCAAAATCCCCGGTCACTCGGGCGGCATCCTTTTCATGCCCGGTGGCACGGCCAAGGGTGCGTGCCAGATCCTCCCACCCGTCATTTGCGTAATCCAGCACAACCACCGGCACATTCTGCGCCCGGAGCTGTTCAAGATAGGGCAGGATATTGTCGCCCCCTGTCGATGAGGCGACGACAAGGTCCGGCTCTTGCAGCATCAGCGCCTCGATGTCGAAATCAAGGTTCGGATACAGGACCTCGACCCCGCGCTGGTCAGCCACCGCCGCCCATTGCAGGAAAAAGCCCTTATCGTCAGTCAAAGGCCCAATCAAAGCCGATGCGGTCGCAGCAAGCGGTGCATCAATGGCCAGCAGGATGCCGGTCAGGCTGGGCGAGGTCGAAACGATATGCTGCGGAGGTTCGGCAATGGTCACCTCTCCCAATGCGTCGGTGATCTTGCGCGGCCAGCCCTCGGCGTACGCCACGGCGGGCAGGACAAACGCAAGGATCAGCGGGACCAGACGGATGAGCATGGGTTTTCCTCAGATCGGAAGTTCAGCGTCATCAAGGTCTTCCAGCCGCAGGCCGCGCCGACGGATCTCGGCATATTCGCGCAGCCTGATCCGGTCGATCTCTGAGCTGCTGGAGCCATGCTTCCAATAGCCGAAGACCCGTACATCGTCGCGACCAAGTCCGAGAGCACGGAAATGGTTGCGAAACTCACGCATCTCCTGCCGCTCGCCCGCAGCCCAAAGGGTCCAGCCCCCGGGCGCAGAGATCGCCTGCCGGGCGGCAGCAAAAAGCGCGCCGGTAGTGCCGGCCGGACGGGCGCGGCGGATCAAATGATAATCAAGTCCCGCAAGGCGCGGCAGTTCCTCGAACGCTGCAGGATCAGAGGTCTCGATCCACAGGCTGCCGGAAACACCATCCGGCCACGCATCAAGGATGGCGAAAACGGCGGGGATCGCAGTTTCATCAGCAAAGATCGCCACGCGCTTACCGGGTGCAAAGCCGGGAACAAGGTGCTGGCGCGGGCCGATCATATGGACCCTTGTGCCGGGTCCTGCAGCCCGCAGCCAACGCATCGCAGGACTGTCGTCATCATGGATCACGAAGTCGATTTCGACCGTGCCGGAACGCGGGTCAAAGCTGCGGATCGTATAGATGCGCGAGACCGGGCGTTGCCCCTCGGGGGTCTCGACTTCGATGCGGACGGCTACATTTGCGGCACCCCAGGCCTGTGGATCATGCGCATCAATCCGACCCACCACCCGCGCGACCGAGGGAAAGGGGCAGAGGATCGCGACCACCTCAAGCATGACGCGGTCCATGTCACGCATGTGATCTGGCTGCGCAAGCAGACCTTCGGGGTCTTCGACGGATTCGGGGTTCAGGCTGGCCATGGCATCCTTTCCGCCCGGGGTCGGGCGCGGGTCTGAAAAGCAGGGATGGCTGATCGCCGGACCGGTCTCTGGCGCAATGGCTGAAACCATATTGCAGAGCATATTCCGCAATGCAATACACATGCCGCAAAGAAACACCCCAACGGAGACGCGGGAATGTCCTACCGCCTGCACGCCGATGCGGTCACGCTGCGCTATCAGGCGCAGCCGGTGTCGGAAAATCTGTCGCTGGCGATCCCGGACGGATCATTCACCGCCATCGTCGGCCCGAATGCCTGCGGCAAGTCGACACTGCTGCGCGCGCTGGCCCGGCTGCTGACCCCGGATGCCGGGCAGGTGGTTCTGGACGGCAAGGCGATTCTCAGCCTGCCGACGCGCGAAGTGGCGCGGCGATTGGGCCTTTTGCCCCAGTCGCCGACCGCACCCGATGGGCTGACAGTGGCCGAACTGGTCGCGCGCGGGCGTTTCCCGCATCAGGGCTTTTTGCAGCAATGGTCGCCGGGGGACGAAACCGCCGTTCGCGCCGCACTGGACATGACCGGCACACTATCGCTCGCCGCGCGCCCGGTGGCCGAACTTTCGGGGGGTCAGCGCCAGCGGGTCTGGATCGCCATGGTGCTGGCACAAGAGACCGGGATTTTGCTGCTGGACGAACCGACAACCTATCTGGACATCGTACATCAGGTCGAGTTGCTGGACCTTCTGGCCCGGCTGAACACGCAGGGCCGCACCGTGGTCGCGGTGCTGCACGAGCTGAACCTGGCCTTTCGCTATGCCTCGCATCTGGTGGCGATGAAGGATGGCGCGGTGGTGGCCGAGGGCGCGCCCGAAAACATCGTCTCCGAGGCGATGATCGAGCAGGTCTTTGGCCTTGCCGCGCTGGTTCAGGCCGATCCGCTGACCGGGCGGCCAATGGTCATTCCGCGCCCGCGCGACTGATCAGTCAAAGGCGCTTTGCCCACCGGTGGCGCGGTTGATAAGCCGCGCTGCATCACGCAGCGCCACACTGGCATGGGGCGAATCAAGCTTACCCAGATTGCCCGCCGTGGTGACGACGCAGATCAGCTCCCCCTGTGCATCAAGGATCGGGGCCGCCTGCCCGGTCACATTGGACAAAAGATGGCTCGTCAGCTCGGCCCAGCCCTCGCTGCGGATACGGTTGATCACCGCCTTGCCGGGCGGGGTGCCGCGGAAACTCACAGGCTGCAAGCGCCGCGCCGCCTCGATCTGCGCGCGGGGCAGAAAGGCCTGGAATACCAGCCCGCAGGCGGTGTTATCGACCGGCAGCACATCGCCAAGGCTGATCGCGGTAATCGCGAAATGGGCGCTGCGAAACCAGCGCACGATGGTCGGGCCGCGCTCGGTCCAGATGCAGACCCCGGCGCTAAGCCCATGGTTCTCGGTCAGTTGTTTCATCTGCGAGCCCGCGATCTCGACCGCGTCGATACGGCGCAACGCGGCAACGCCAAGACTTAGCGAGGCCGGACCAAGGTCATAGCGGCTGGAGACCGGATCCTGCACCGCCAGCCCTTCTTTGACGAGGCTTTGCATATAGCGATGCGCGGTCGAACGGCTGGTGCGCGACAGCTGGGCGATCTCGGTCAGGGCAAGCGACCGTTCGGCCCCGGCAAGAATGTTGAGAAACCGCATCGCAACCGAGATCGACTGGATCGTCCCCGACCGTTTCTGCCGCGAGAGCTTCGCATCCTTATCAAGGAAAGGCTCGAACTCCACCATCGGATGTTTCTCCTGTGCTCGCGGCTGGTACCCATGACAGGCACGTGACAGCCGCGCAACACTAGCGCGCCGAGCAGCCATTAGCAAAGTGCCCGGCATATGGCCGATTGACATGCAGAACGCATTGCGCAATGTGGAACAGGAAATGCCAGCGAGTTCCCCGCGCCAGCCAGCACAACGCGACCAGCCGAGGAACCAATGTCCCACAGATATCGCCACCGCCAGCTGACGCAAACAGTCAGTCTGGTCACGCTTATTGCCGCAGCACCCCTTTGCGCGCAGGAGGCGCCTTCCGACACCATCACGCTCGACACCATCGTCATCACCGGCGACAACATCACTCGCGACCTGAAAGAGACCGCAAGCTCAGTCTCGGTGGTGACCTCGGGTGAGATCGAAAAGGAAAAGGCCGGCAAGACCGAGATTCGAAGTGTGATCGCCGGCACACCCAACGTGATCTATACCGACAATGTCAGCACGCCGGTCATTCGCGGACAGGACGCGCAGGGACCGCATACCGGGGCAAATGCATTCTTTGCCGGATCGGTGCCGCGGGCGACGATCAACCTGGACGGCCATTACCTAAGCTATAATGAACTGTATTTTGGCGCGACCTCGACCTGGGATGTGGATAGTGTCGAGGTGTTCCGGGGGCCGCAGACCACCTCGCAAGGCGCCAACGCCATCGCCGGGGCGATCATCGTCAACACCAAGAACCCAAGCTTTACCCCCGAGGGCGCCTATCGGCTGGAGGGCGGCGACTACAATCAACGTGCGGCCTCGTTCATGTGGTCAGGTCCGCTGAGCGAAGAGTTGGCCGCCCGTATCTCGCTGGATTATTCGGCACGCGACACATTCATCGACTATGTCGGCTCGAACTTCATCCAAAACGACATCGGGCAGGACTTCCTGAACGCGAATGCGCGGTTAAAGCTGCTGTGGCAACCGGCCGACCTGCCGGGCCTGTCGGCCAGGCTGACCTACAGTCACAGCCGGATGAAGCGCCCCAGCGCCGAGGGCGCGGCCGAGCCCTATGACAAGCTGCAATCCATCACCACCTGGATGCCAGGCTGGGATCAGACCACTGACACGGCAATCCTTGATGTCGATTACGACCTGGGCAACGGGATCAGCGTCAGCAGCAAGACGCAATATTCGACCTCGGATGTCGAACGCCGCGTCGGCACCCCGACCATGGGGGATGCCAATGTCTCACAGGACAATTACTCAAACGAAAGCAAGCTGACCTTCGGTATGCCCGAAGATAAGGTCAGCGGCGTCGCAGGTGTCTATGTCGCTTTCACCGATCAGGACGAGTGGCTGAACCAAGGGGGCATCTCGACCTTCCGCGACAAGAAATCGAACCTTGGCCTTTATGGTGAACTGAACTGGCGGCTGGACGAACGCTGGACGCTGTCGGCGGGGCTGCGCTACCAGCGCGACCATATCCGCCGTCAGGGCGACGTCTCGCCGCTATTTGCCAAAAGCGACGTAGATTACGATGAAACTTTCGACGTTTTCCTGCCCAAGCTGTCGCTGACCTATGAGGTCACACCAGACTGGAACGTCGGCGCGCTGATCAGCAAGGGCTACAACCCCGGCGGCGTATCGCTGGACTTTGGCTATTCGAAAGAATGGACCAAATTCGACGCCGAGACCGTCTGGAACTATGAGCTCTTTACCCGCGCCGAGTTGATGGAGGGGCGGCTGATGCTGACCGGCAACCTCTTCTACATGGATTACAGCAACGCCCAGCACAACATCGCCCATCTGGTCGATGGCGTGACCTATCTGCAAACGGTCAACGCACAGGACGCCCGCGCCTATGGGCTGGAACTGGGTGCCGACTGGCGCGCAACCGATGCGCTGACCCTGCGCGGCAGCCTTGGCTTGCTGCATACCGAGTTTGAGCGTTTCGATCAGATTCCCGCCTATGAGGGTAATGAATTCGCCCGTGCGCCCGGCAGGATGCTGACCCTCGGCGCAAGCTGGGACGCGACCGACCGGCTGAACCTTGGCGGACAGCTGCGCTATGTCGACGGCTATTACTCGAACACCGCCAATACTCCGGCATTCGAGGTTGATGGCTATACCCTTGTCGATCTGAACGCGAGCTGGCGGATCAACGACAAGGTCGAGCTTTACGGCTATGTCAACAACCTCTTTGACGAACGCACACCCACCTTGCTCGAAGCGGCACGTGGCAATACGGTTTTTACTCAGGCCAGCATGACCTCGCCCCGCATGGTCGGTATCGGCATTCGCGGCACCTTCTAGGCGACCGCGTGACAGAGCCGGGCCGGCGCCGTCGTGGCGCCGGCTTTCTTTGACCAGGCGGGAGGAATAATGCGCCAGCCAAGACTTTGCATCGGCATGTCCGTGTCTCGCCCACATGGCTTGGCAACCCTGCCGTCGCAGAGACCTCGACGCGGGCAACAATGGATCTGACCCCGAAATCTCATTCCCCGTCCTGCCCGGCAGTGCGCTGGAAAAGGCCGCGCTGGCACGCAGCGGCAATGTGATCCGGCTGTTTCTGGCTGATCGGGGATATCTTGAAAATGGCCAGCTTGCCCCGTGCAGCCAGCCGGAGGCGGCGATCCACGACCTCGCGCAGGTAGTGGCCCGTGTCATGCGCGTCATTCGCGACGGCCAGGTCGAAACGGTCCGGGGTACCGTCATCCCGATGCCAGAGCAGTCGATTCTGATCCACCCGGACACATCGGGCGCGGTCGGACTGGCCCGGCGCCTGCGTGAAGGCATCACCACGGGCGGTGTGACCATTGCGCCCCTGACCCGCCACATTCCGGGCCTCTGAACCCTGATGAAAGAAAGACGACAATGGCATTTTCGGACTACAAGACAGCATTGCTGACAGGCACTTCGGGCGCCGCCGCGTGCGGGTGATCTGGATCAGCCCCGGCCGGGTCGAGCCCGATATCTTTGCCCATGCCGAAAAGATTCCTCCGGCCGAAGCAAGATCTCTGTGTCGATAATGCCTCCAGACGGCGCCGAGGTGACGTAAGGAAGCGGCGCCGTCGCTGACTTTGGACAGCCCATTTTTCAATTCTGGCCATGAGATCCCCTGTTGCAGCTCTGACTGCTCAGCTGATCACAGTACTGGCTGTCACACGGACCCACCTGTAGCCCGTTGCTTCCAGATATCTGATGCCAGAATATGTAATTAATATCATTTATTTGCACATTTATCCGCCCCTTGGGAAAGCCCCTTGGGAAATAAGCCAAAGCCCACCTCTGTTTCACAAGCGGTAAACCCGCCGTGAAAACGGAAACCCAGCGCCCGACAGGACGTTATTGCACCGTTGTAGACAGTGGCGAGTACGGGGCCGGCCCGCGTTACCGGCGACCAGAGATAAACAAGCTCCAGCGTCAAAACTGCTGGCCGGACAATCTGGTTTGCCGAGACTTTACTGACCCTGACCCGACTGCTGCACAGCATCAGGATGGCTGGGGCAAACCCATATCCGCGCCCGGGCAACTCCAACCTGACGTTATTCGCGCCGATATGGTTCGGGCCGCGTTTCGACAAGTGGCAGCCCGGCATCCGCCCAGGCATCCACCCCGCCCGAAAACCAGCCCAGATTGGTATAGCCCAGCGCCGCAATCCGTTTGGTCGCATTCCAGCTGAGCCAGCAATCCAGCTTGCAGAACAGGATCAGCCCCGCTTCGCGATTGCCGCCCGTAATGCGCTGCAGGCTCGCGTCCAGATAATCGCTCTGCCATGGCTCCAGCTGGCCCCATCCGACCACCGGAAGCCAGTGCGCACCGGGCAGCGAAAGATGCCGCTCGGGCATGATCCATTCTCCGTCATCGCCGATCTCAAAGATGCGCGCACCCATGACATCGACGGGCGTCCAGCCCCTGGCGACCAGCGCCTGAACCTCGGCAATATCCAGCGTCCGCGCACCGGGCGCTGTATCAGGCACGGGGGCGCGATAACTGTCGATCCGGTAGCCGTCACTACCGAACAGCGCCTTTGGCTCAGCCAAAGCGGCCAAAGGAAAAAGCCCCGCCAGAAGCAGGAGAAATGCCCCGATTCTGGGGCGAAACGGCAGGGTCCGGCCCCTGCGCGGCATGTGCAATACGACCATGGCACAATTTACCCTCTCTCGATCTCAAGGAAATTTGACCAGGACAGAGCACACACCGGATATGCGCGAAGGACTTTGGAACATGACCAGCAGGATAAGCAAGATATTTCCTCTTGCCCTATCACTCGCATTCTGGGCGCCGATGGCGCTAGGCCATGGTGACACCGCCCCGCAGGCAGTCGACACCACTGGTCTGCCCGAATTGCCGGCCGAGATGGCGACCCAAAACCCTTGGCGCGAAGCCGAAGGAGAGGTCCTGTTCAAGGCAGTAGAAATCGGTGCCAAAGGATTTAACAGCAACTGCGCCCGCTGCCACGGGCTGGAGGCGATTTCGGGCGGGCTTGCGCCGGACCTGCGCTTTCTTGAGGCCAGTGAATATGGTGATGAGTGGTTTTTGGACCGCATCCTGCACGGCTATGAACAGAATGGCGCGGTCAAGATGCCGCCTTTCGAAGGCATCCTGAACCAGCAAGCGATCTGGGCGATCCGTACCTATATCGAGACCCGCCCCGATGCCGATGCGATAGCCGGGAAAAGCACCGAGATCGCTGCGCTGTACGACAAGGTCAAAGCGCTGCCCCCGGATGCGGGCGAGGATCAGATCGCCGCGCTTGCCCAGGAGTTGGAGACCGCCGGCAGCGGCTTTGAGGCACTCTCGGGCGCGCCGCGCACTGTGACCGTGCTGGATCAGGCGGCACATATCCTGCGCAGCGGGGCTTCGCACGCACCTGCCGCCGCCGAGCTGATCCAGAGCGTTCTGAGGAAATAGGGCATGGCGCTGTTGACGGACATCCTGCCCGGCGCGGCCTCTCCGCCCCTGCTGACCGGCAAAACCGGACCGGCGGCCGTGGGGGGCGACGCGTTCGACAGCGGCATGTGGCCGTCACACAGGCAGGAATTTCTGGGCGATCCGGCGGTCTGGCGCAATGACCCGGCCGTCACCGTCCTTGCGCCGGGCGCGGCCGAGGATTCCAGCCATGTCCCCTTTCTGATCGACGCAACCGCCGTCACCCGGCCAATCCGGCGCATCGTCGTCACCATCGACTACAGCCCCTTTCCCAAGGCCATCGTCTTTCACCCCGGGCGCGCCCTGCCCTTGTTGGGCTTTGGCGTGAAATACGAGGTCGGTGGGGCCCTGCGCGCCTCGGCCGAGACCGGGGCCGCTGAATGGCTGGTTGGTGCGGCCTATGTCAGCGCGCTTGGTGGCGGCTGCAGCGCCCCCGCCGCCGCGCATCAACGCCCCGACTGGCAAGAAGGGTTTGGCGAATTGCGCGCCCGGCTCTGGCCTGAAACCGGGCGTCTGCGGATGCGGCTGCGCCACCCGCAGGACACCGGTCTTGCCGACGGCATTCCGGCCCATCACCTGACCGAGCTTGCGCTGCTTGATGCCTCGGGGGCGGAAATCGCCACGCTTGAGCTGCATGAGCCGTTAGAGGAAAATCCGGCGCTGACCTTTCTGTTGCCCCCCGATCTGGCGCGCGGACCGGTCATTATCCATGCCCGCGACAATCTGGGATACACCTTCGAAGGCAGGGTGGAGGCCACGCCATGACAGCGTTGTCCCGACGTGCCCTTCTGGCTGGATCCGCTGCGCTTGTCCTGCAGCGACGCGCCTTTGCCCAGCCGCGCAGCTACGGCCTGCAACCCTTTGAGGTCGCGGACGGCATCTGGATGATCGAGGGCCGGCGCGAGGTCTTCAGCCGCGAAAACGGCGGCGATATCGTCAATATCGCGCTGCTTGCGACGGATCAGGGTGCGATCATCGTCGACAGCGGCTCGACCGTCGCCATGGGGACCGAGATCCGCGCCTTTGCCGAACAGCGGCTGGGCGGACTGGCGGCGACGATCAACACCCATCACCACCCTGACCATTGGTTCGGCAACGCGGCCCTGGCCGACCGCCCGTTGCTGGCACTGGCAGAGACCGCCGCGACCTGCCGCGAATACGCCCAGGATTATGCCGAGACGCTGTATTCGATCCTTGGCAGTTGGATTTCCGGCACGCGCACGACGCCAGCGACCGGCAATATCGACCCTGGCACAAGCCAGATCGGGGGGCGGGCGCTGCGGATGATCCCGCTTGCCGGTCACACCTCGGCCGACCTTGCCATCCTTGATGAGGCGACCGGTGTGCTGATTGCCGGGGATCTGGTGTTTCTCGACCGGGCACCAAGCCTGCCTGACGCGGATTTCGCGACCTGGCTTGCATCGCTGGATCAGCTTGAGGGGCTGGGCAGCGCAGGGGTGGTGCCGGGTCATGGCAGCTATCACCGCACAGGCGAAGGGATCACGCAGACCCGCGCCTATTTACAGGTCACGCGCGAACGACTGCGGATGGCTGCCGAACTGGGCCTGACGCCGGTTGAAACGATGGCTGCCGGCCCTGCCCCTGAATTCGCCGGGCTGGGAGCCAATCCCGAAGAATACCTGCGCTCGGTCGTGCGTCGCTTTGGCGACCTTGAAACCGGGGCTCTGCCGGTCATCGGCAGCGCCTGAAGCTTGGACGGACAAGGCACCCGACGCGGGCAACCCCGTCGTTCATGTATAGGAGGAGACTGCATGAATCGCTTTTTGAAACTGACCTCGGCCAGCGTCCTGGCCCTGACCTGCGCAGTGGCGCTGGCGCAGGCCGAAACCAGCCCCGTCACGTGGGAGGACATCCTGAACGATGCCGAAACCACCGATGACGTCCTGATGTACGGGATGGGGGTCAAGGCGCAGCGTTTTTCGTCGCTTGACCAGATCAGCACCGAAACGGTCAAGCACCTGCGCCCGGCATGGTCTTTTTCCTTTGGGGATGAAAAGCAGCGCGGGCAGGAAACTCAGGCGCTGGTCCATGACGGGGTGATCTATGTCACCGGCTCATATTCCCGGATGTGGGCGCTGGACGCCAGGACCGGCAAACGGCTGTGGAAATTCGAGGCCCGCCTGCCCGAAGATATCCGCCCCTGCTGCGACGTGATCAACCGCGGCGCGGCGATCTATGGCGACAAGGTGTTCTTTGGCACGCTGGACGCCAGCATCTACGCGCTGAACAAGGACACCGGGAAAGTGGTCTGGCGTCAGAAGTTCGAGGACCACAAGATCGGCTATACGATGACCGGCGCTCCGACCATCGTGAAGGATAAAGAGACCGGGCGCGTCATGCTGATCCATGGCAGCTCGGGCGACGAATTCGGCGTGGTGGGCAAGCTTTATGCCCGCGATGTCGACACGGGCGAGGAAATCTGGATGCGGCCCTTTGTCGAAGGGCACAAGGGTACGCTGGCCGGGGCCGAAGGCACGGTCACCGGCGATCCTGCCGCGCCAAGCTGGCCCAACAGTCCCGACGGAAGCAAGGTCGAAGCATGGAGCCACGGCGGCGGTGCGCCCTGGCAATCGGCAAGCTATGATCCCGAAACGAACACCATCATCGTCGGTGCCGGCAACCCCGCGCCGTGGAACACCTGGGCGCGCACGCCGGGCGACAGTCTCTATACCTCGGGACAGGCTTACGTCGATCCGACGAACGGCGAGCTGGTCGGCTTTTACCAGCACACCCCGAATGACGCCTGGGATTTCTCGGGCAACAACGAGATCATCCTGTTCGACTACAAGGACAAGGATGGCAACGTCCATCGCGCCGGGGCCCATGCCGACCGCAACGGCTTCTTCTATGTCACCGACATCGACGCCCTGTCCAAACGGGGCGGCGAGATCAACCGGCCGACGGCACTGCTGAACGCCTTCCCCTTTGTCGACGGCATCACCTGGGCCAAGGGCATCGACCTTGAGACCGGCCGCCCGATCGAGGTCGAGGGCCAGCGCCCGCCCCTGCCCGCCGAGGGTGAAACCAAGGGCGCAAGCATCGAGGTCTCGCCTCCCTTCCTTGGCGGCAAGAACTGGAACCCGATGTCTTACAGCCCCAAGACCGGCCTGTTCTACGTCCCGGCCAACCACTGGACCGAGGATTACTGGACCGAGAACGTCACCTATCAGGCCGGTGCCGCCTATCTGGGTCAGGGCTTCCGCATCAAGCGGCTTTACGAAGACCATATCGGCACGCTGCGCGCCTTTGACCCGGCCACCGGCGAAAAGAAGTGGGAGCATAAAGAGGAATTCCCGCTTTGGGCCGGCACGCTGGCCACAGCAGGCGATCTGGTCTTTACCGGTACCTCGGACGGTTTTGTGAAAGCCTTCCACTCTGAGACCGGCGAAGAGTTGTGGAAGTTCAATACCGGCTCGGGCATCGTCTCGTCCCCGATCACCTGGGAAATGGACGGCAAGCAATATCTGGGCATCGCCTCGGGTTATGGCGGCGCGGTGCCGCTGTGGGGCGGCGACATGGCTACGCTGACCACTCAGGTCAGCCAGGGCGGCTCGTTCTGGGTGTTCGAGATCCCGGACGACCTGATGACCGCAACCAAGTAGCGCCGGGCTGAAACAGACGGACGGGCGGGCCTTGTCCCGCCCGGACCTTCACCCCCAGACCCAAGGGAACCAAGATGCTCAGAAGCCTGACAATCCTTGCCGCACTGGCCCTTGCCTCGGGCGTGCATGTGGCCAATTCCGGACAGACCGGCGGCACATGGCCGGTCATCGTCGATGAGCCAGCCCCGCGCGAAGGATCGCTGGTCATCAATGGCTGCGAAATCGGCCCCGGCGCAGCCTGCCCCCGCGTTGACCTGAGCCATGCCGATCTGCGCGGGCTCAAGCTTAACGGCATCGACCTGAGGGGCGCCAATCTGATGCGCGCAAACCTTTTCGGGGCCGAGCTGAAAGGCGCGGACCTGACCGGCGCCGACCTGCGTGGGGCAAACCTGCAGATGGGACAGCTGCAGGGCGTAATCCTGCGCGATGCCGACCTGACCGGGGCCAATCTGGACTATACCCGGCTTTCGGGCGCCGACCTTTCAGGCGCGAACCTGACCGCCGCGACGCTGGAGGCCGCCATGGCCCCAAAATCGAAATTCGTCGGCGCACAGCTCATCGGCGCGAACCTGATGGAGACCAAGTTCTACAATGCCGATTTTGCCAATGCGGTGATGCAGGGGAACCACGCCCCCTATGCGATCTGGGAGGGGGTGCATATGGAGAACTGCACGGGATGCCCCGTGGACTGGTGATCCTGGTGTCAGCGGCTTTGGCCGCGGCACCCGCCCTGGGCTTTGACCCTGCAGCCGCGCTTGATGCCTGCCGGGGCGAAAGGGACGACGCCCAGCGACTTGCCTGCTATGACCGGCTGGCCGCGCGAAAACCGGTCGTGGAACATCGCGGCGCGGGCAATCGCATTTTGCCGCTGTTCGACCTCAGCAAGCCGACGCGGCTGGTCTTTGAAAGCATGGATGCAATCATGGTGGTCTATCTGCTGGACGCATCGGGCGCGGTGATCCAGAATCTGCATCAGGCCGGGACCGGTTCGGGCTGGTTCCTGATCGAACGGCCGGGGCGCTATGGCATCCAGGTCAACGCCTCGGGCGGTTGGCTGATCCGACTGGAGGAACCGGGATGACAGTCGCCATACCTCGCGGGCACGCCGCCCGAAACAGACACGACCGACCTGCCAGTCACGGCAGCTATATGAGCGGAACCATGCAACAAGCCCAGCCCTGCCCGCCGACACCCCGGCCGCTGAACACTGCGCTGATCGTGGACGACCACCCGCTGTTTTGCGACGCGCTGTCGATGACGCTGACCGGCCCGGTCGGCATTGCCCGGGTCGAGGCTGTGGGCAGCCTTGCCGAGGCGCTGGATCGTATGACCTGCGAGCCCGTGCCCGATGTGATCGTTCTGGACCTGCACCTGCCCGATGTGAACGGGCTCGAAGGCGTCGTGCGCATGCGGCAGGCGGCGGCGGACCGCCCCATCATCGTGGTTTCGTCCATGGACGAGCGGCGGGTGGTGCGCGGCGCGCTACTGGCTGGCGTCAGCGCCTATGTGCCCAAACACGCCCCGCGCGAGGCATTCCGCGAGGCTTTTGACGCCATTGCCAGGGGCGAAGTGCATACAAGCCGCCTTGCGCTCGACAATGCCACCCCCAGCCTGGAAGAAGAGGCGCTGGCCCGGCTTGCCTCACTGACCCGCCAGCAGGCCCGCATCCTGCAACTGATCAGCGCGGGGCTTTTGAACAAGCAGATCGCGCATGAACTGTCGATCGCCGAAACCACGGTCAAGGCGCATGTCACCGCAATCATGCGCAAACTGCGCGTGCAGACCCGCACTCAGGCGGTGCTGTTTGCGCAAGACATCAGCTTCAACGCCATGACCACAGGATCAGAGATCACCGGCAATGACAGCGAAGAACTGAACCGTTAAGTTCAATCTCGCAGGTGCAGGAACGGAAAGGAGGCCGGGGTGGGCGCAGCGCAGGATTGCATCGCGCGCGCCAGTGCGCCGGCCCGGGATACCGATGTGACCGGGCGACTGGCGCGGGATCTTGGGCCGGGGCCATTTGCGCTGGTCATGCTGTTTGTCTCACCCCAGGCCGATATCGCGCGCATCGCCGCCGAGACAGCCGCTCAACTGCCTGCCACCCATGTCGTCGGCTGCACCACCGCGGGCGAAATCTCTGAGGCTGGCTATGACGAAGGCGCGGTGCTGGCGCTGGGGTTTCCTGCCGATCTTTTCGCGGCCGAAGTGCTTGAGCTGACTGATCTGGACCACCTGTCGCGCAGCGCGGCTGCGGCGGCTTTCTTGCAGCTGCGCCATGACCTTGCCAACAGCCATGCGCATCTGCCCCATGAATTCGCGGTGCTGCTTGTCGATGGGCTGTCGCTGCGCGAGGACGATCTTGCCTCGGCGCTGGCGGCAGGCTCGGGCAGTGTGCCGCTGATCGGCGGATCGGCAGGCGACGGGCTGCGCTTTCAGGAAACGCTGGTCATTCATCGCGGCCGGGCGCTGCGTAATGCGGCGGTCCTGTCGGTGCTGCGCGGACTATGCCCGGTCCGCGCGCTGAACATGGACCACCTGAACCCCACCGAAAGGCGCATGGTGGTCACACAGGCAGATCCTGCCGCCCGCATCGTGCAGCGCATCAACGCCGAACCGGCAGCGCAGGAATATGCCCGCATTCTTGGCAAGGATCCTGAGCTAATCGACTACCTGACCTTTGCTTCGCATCCGCTCGCCGTGCGGGTCGGGGGCCGTTACCATGTGCGGGCGGTGCAACGGGTGCTGCCCTCGGGCGATCTGCTGTTCTTTTCAGCCATTGCGGCGGGCGTGGTGCTGGCGCTGACCGAACCCGATGACCTGCCCACGCATCTTGACCGGAAATTGTCGCAGCTTGCCGCGCCGGT
Source organism: Paracoccus kondratievae (assembly GCF_009301415.1). Taxonomy (GTDB): domain Bacteria; phylum Pseudomonadota; class Alphaproteobacteria; order Rhodobacterales; family Rhodobacteraceae; genus Paracoccus; species Paracoccus kondratievae. Next base: position 435,323 of record NZ_CP045073.1, read on the forward strand.
GCCGCCGGTGGCGGTCCTTGGCTTTGACTGCGTGCTGCGCCGGATCGAGGCTGAACACAAACAGCGCGGCGCTGCCGTATCGGATGTGCTGCGCCGTCATCGCGTCTGGGGCTTTTCCACCTATGGTGAGCAATTTGGCCCGCTGCACGTCAACCACACCCTGACCGGCTGCGCGATCTATCCGCCCGGGACCCGGCTTACAGGGGTGGACTGATGGCAGGACGCATCTCTGACTGGCTGATCGACCGCGACGATGAGGCCGGGCACAACCTCGAAAAGCTGCTGATCATCGCCGAGGCGCTGATGCGCCATTCCGAAGAGCGCCGGGACGAAAACAGCGCGGCCTTCGAGGAGTTCCGCCGCGCCGCCCTTCTGGAAGAGCGCGTCCGCCAGCGCACCCGCGACCTTGAGGCAACGCTTGAACGGCTGAACGCCGCCAATGCGACTGCCGAACGCGCCCGCCGCGACCTGTCACAGGCAATCGAGGCCATCGAGGAAGGCTTTGCCCTTTTCGATCCCGAGGATCGGCTGGTCCTTTGCAACAGCCGTTTCTGCGCCGACCTTACCGAGGTTCATCAGGCGCTGGCGCCGGGCATCAGTTTTGCGACCTATGTCCGCCATCTTGGTCGTTCCCGTCAGGTCCTGCTGCCCGAAGGGACCACCCCCGACACCTGGATCGCCCAACGGCTGCAACTGCACGGCCAATCACAGCACTTCAACATTGGCCTGACCGGAGACCGCTGGATTCAGGTCAGCGAACAGCGCACCTCTGACGGGGGCACGGTGGTCCTGCATACCGATGTGACCCGCATCATCCGTACCGAGCGGATCGAGCATGGCAAGCTGCTGGACAGTCAGGCGCGGATGATCCGCGCGACCCTGGAACACATCAATCAGGGTGTCGGCATCTTTGACGCCTATGGGGCACTGATCGGCTGGAACCAGCGGTTGGCGGACCTGCTGGAGATCCCGGCGGCGCTGATGCATCGCGGGCTCAGCTTTGAGCGGCTGACGGTGCGGACGCTTTATCAGGCCCGCTTTAACGAGGGGTTCTCGGCCTCGCAGCTGCGTGACTGGGTACGGATGCGCGCGCCCCGCCCACCGCTGTCGTTTGAGCTGTGGCATGCCTCGGGCGTCATTCTGGACGTCCATGGCCGCGAGATGCCCGAACGCGGCTTTGTCATGTCCTTTACCGATGTCACGCGCGAACGGCTGGCGATCCATTCGATGTTGCGCGCCAAGGCCACGCTAGAGGCCCGCGTGACCGCCCGGACCGAGGAACTGGCCGCAGCACTTGCCAATGCCGAACGTGCCAATTCTGCCCGGGTACGCTTTGTCGCGGCGGCAAGCCATGACCTGCTGCAGCCGCTGTCGGCTGCCAAACTGTTCGTTGCCTCGGCCCGCGACGATGCCGGAGACAGCGCCCTGCGAGGCACTTTGGAAAAGGCGCATAACGCGCTGCTTAGCGTCGAGGGGATTCTTAGCGCGCTTCTGGACCTGTCGCGGCTGGAATCCGGCGGCACCGAGATCGAGATCGCGCCCCTGTCGATGAAGCTGCTGCTGGCGCAGCTGACCGACGAATTTGCCCCGCTTGCTGCGGCAAAGGGGCTGCGGCTGCGCATCATGCCATGCCGGCTGGCCGTGCAAAGCGACGCGACCTATCTGCGGCGCATCCTGCAAAATCTGATCGGCAATGCCATCCGCTATACGGTTTCGGGCCGGGTGCTGGTCGGTGCGCGCCGTCGGGGCGACCATCTGCGGATCGAGGTCCACGACACCGGCCCCGGCATCGCCCCGGAACATCAGCAGGCGATCTTTCGCGAATTCCACCGCGTCGAGGGCACGGCGTCGGCGGCACAGGGCATGGGGCTGGGCCTTGCCATCGTCGAACGCGCCTGCGCGCTGCTGGATCACCGGCTTGAGCTGCATTCGGTGCCCGGACGCGGCACCCTGTTTTCAGTCGAACTGCCGGTGGCCCATGACCTGCCTTCGATCGACAGCCAGACCTCGGCCCCCTCGCCCTTGCCCGAGACCGGCATGGGCCGCATCGTGCTGCTGGTTGAAAATGACGAGGACCTGCGCAGCGCCATCACCCAATTGCTCGAACGGCGCGGCGTCGAGGTGGTCGAAGCCAGCAGCGGCTCGGAGGCGTTAACGCTTATCGAAGAGATGGGCGTCATCCCCGACATCTATCTGCTGGATCAACAACTGGGCGAAGGCCCAAGCGGTGTTGAGACGGCGCAGGCACTACACCGCCGTTTCGGCAGCCGTCCGACCCGGATCATTACCGCAGACCGCAGCCCCGAGACCCGGCGCGCAGCAGGCCGGGCAGGGCTACAGATCCTGTTCAAACCCATCGCCCCAGAGGCACTTGAGGCCTTCGTCTTTCAGGCCGACGATGCACCGCTCGCCTCGTGAACGGCGTCGGCCGGGCTAAGGACGGCAGGACAGCTGCCTCCCCCACTCCCGCCATTCGACAGAGATCTGACCGGATCAACCTCGAATCAGCACTTCTGCGAAATAAAACCCCACGGTCAAGACAACCAATGGGAGATTCCACCACTTTCCCGTCGAACAGCGCCCCAAACAAGCCGCCCGGTTTCGAGGTCTTGTTGTCGTGCCCGGGCCACCTCGGGCGTCCCTGCTAACCAGCGGTGGTTGCAACTGAAAATCCTGCTGCCGCGACGGTCTGTCAGCACGCGCGCCCGCTAAAACCACCCGTTGGAACGTCACGCCATTTCCGATCTGCCCGGCATGAATGGTTGTCACTTCACGTGACTGTGGACTAGCTTGTTCAGAACAGTCTGGAAAACAGGGATCTCGACATGAAGCTCAAGACATTGTTCGCGGCCGTAGCCATCGCCGCAGCCTCCTTTGGTCAGGCCGCTATGGCACAGGAAATGTCGTTCTTCCGTATCGGCACGGGCGGCACCGCCGGCACCTATTACCCGATCGGCGGCCTGATCGCGAACGCGATCTCCAGCCCGCCCGGCTCACGCGCCTGCGAAGACGGCGGCTCCTGCGGTGTGCCGGGTCTGGTTGCAACCGCCGTGGCCTCGAACGGATCGGTGGGCAATGTGAACGCCATCAACGGCGGCGCGATGGAGGCCGGCTTCAGCCAATCCGACGTCGCCTACTGGGCCCAGACCGGCACCGGCCTTTGGGAAGGCCAGCCGGCCGTCGAAAAGCTGCGCCTGATCGCCAACCTCTATCCCGAAAGCATCCACCTTGTCGCGCGTGCCGATGCGGGTATCGCTTCGGTCGCCGACCTGAAGGGCAAGCGCGTTTCGCTGGACGAGCCCGGCTCGGGCACGCTGGTCGATGCCAAGATCATCCTTGAGGCCTTTGGCCTGTCCGAGGCCGATGTTAAGCCGGAATACCTCAAGCCTGATCAGGCCGCTGACCGGATGCGCGACGGCGCGATGGATGCCTTCTTCTTTGTTGGCGGCTACCCGGCGGGCGCGATCGCCGAGCTGGCCAGCCAGCATGAGGTGACGCTGGTTCCGATCACCGGCCCCGAGGTCGAAAAGCTGCTCAGCACCTATACCTTCTTTGCCACCGACACGGTGCCGGCCGGCACTTATGAAGGCCAGGCGGCCGATGTCACCACGCTTTCGGTCGGGGCGCAGCTGGTCACCAACGCCGACCAGCCCGAAGAGCTGATCTATGGCATCACCAAGGCGCTTTACAACGAAAACACCCAGAAACTGTTTGCCGCTGGCCACGCCAAGGGCAAGCTGATCACCCTGGACAGCGCCACCCAGGGCGCCGGTATCCCCTTCCACCCGGGTGCCGAGCGTTTCTACAAGGAAGCTGGCAAGCTGCAGTAAGCTTGCCCCGCCAGAAACTCGTCAAGGACGCGACCGGTTCCCGGTCCGCGTCCTTTGGACCTGAACCGAACGGCAGAAACACCGCATGACCGAAACCACACGCACACTTTCCGACGACGAGCTACGCGCGCTTGAGGAAGAGTACGATCCCGAGGCGCGCTTCCGCACAGTGACGCGTCCGGTCGCCATCCTGTCAGGGATCATCCTGTTCCTGCTTTCGGTTTACCACTTCTATACAGCCGGCTTTGGCATCCCGCGCGCGACCACCCATCGCGGGCTGCATATGGGCGTGTCGCTGTTCATCATCTTTCTCAGCTTTTCGGCACTGGCGCGCAACCGCCACAAGACCGACGGTTTCGCCATCCTTGGCGTGCCGGTCTATGACTGGGCACTGGCCATCGGCGGCGCGATCAGCGCCTTTTACGTGCCGTGGATCTATTCGCAGCTGCAGTTCCGTGTCGGCAACCCGCTGCCCATCGACATCGCCATGGGCACGCTGCTGCTTGTCGTGTTGATGGAGGCAGTCCGCCGTTCGATGGGCTGGCCCTTGCCGGTGATCGCGGCGCTGTTCATCGCCTATGCTTATTTCGGCAAGTCGATGCCGGGGATTCTGGTCCATCCTGGGGCGGACTGGTCGACCATCGTCAACCACCTTTACCTGACCTCGCAAGGGATCTATGGCACCGCGCTTGGCGTCATCGCGACCTATGTGTTCCACTTCGTCCTGTTCGGGGTGATGGCGCAAAAGATCGGGCTGGGACAGTTGTTCATCGACCTTGCGACCGCACTGGCCGGACGGTTTGCAGGCGGGCCGGCCAAGGTCTCGGTTATTTCTTCGGCCATGCTCGGGACGATCTCGGGTTCGTCGATCGCCAATACCGTGACGACCGGCGCGCTGACCATCCCGGCGATGATCAAAATCGGCTTCAAGCGCCACTTCGCTGCGGCCGTCGAGGCGGCATCCTCGACCGGGGGGCAAATCACACCGCCGGTCATGGGCGCAGTGGCCTTCCTGATGGTCGAATATCTGGGCATTCCGCTGCGCACCATCCTGATCGCGGCGATCGTCCCGGCCTTTATGCATTTCTTTGGCGTGCTGGTTCAGGTCCACCTTGAGGCCAAACGTCTGGGCATTCGCGGCCTGCGCCAGGAGGAACTGCCCAAAGCCTGGAAAGTCCTGCGCGAAGGCTGGCTGTCGGTATTCCCGCTGATCCTGCTGGTGTGGATGCTGATGTCGGGTCGCACGCCCTTTCTGTCGGCCTTCTGGGCGATCACTGCCTGTATGATCGTCTATCTGATCCAGCGGATCATGGCCGCAGGCGCGGTCGAAGGCATCAAGGAAACCGCCGCCGGCATCTATGAAGGCTTTGTCGCCGGTGCACGTCAATCGCTGGCCGTCACCGCCGCCGCCGCACTGGTCGGCGTGGTGATCGGGATCGTCACCCTGACCGGAGTCGGCTTCAAGATCGCCTTCATGGTGACGAGCGTGGCGCAGAACTGGGCGGCCTCGTCTCACGATTTTCTGACCTTCCTGCCGTTCGAGCTGTTCAGCATCCAGACGCTGACGCTGCTTTTCACCCTGGTGATGACCGCAATCGTCTGTGTGCTGATGGGCTGCGGCGTGCCGACAACAGCAAACTACATCATCATGGTTGCTGTCGCCGCGCCGGTGCTGGGAATGATGAATGTCGAGCCGCTGGTTGCACATTTCTTTGTCTTCTACTTCGGTGTGCTTGCGGATGTGACGCCACCTGTCGCGCTTGCCGCCTATGCGGGCGCCGGGATCGCGGGGGCCAACGGCTTCAAGGCCGGGAACACGGCTTTCCGGCTGTCGATGGGCAAGGCACTTGTGCCCTTCGTCTTTGTCTTCTCGCCCTCGCTGCTGATTGTTACACAGGCCTTTACCTTGCCCGACTTTCTGCTGGCCTTTGCTGGCGCGGTACTGGGCATCGTGGCGCTGTCGGCAGCGATCACCAACTGGCTCATCGGCCCGCTGCTGTTGTTCGAGCGGATCCTTCTGCCCATCGCCGCGCTTATGATGATTGCGCCCGAACTGATCTCGACCCTGATCGGGGCGGCGATCCTTGCCGCAGTGGTGCTGCGGCAGTATCTCGCCGGCAAATCGGGTCCAACTCTGCTGACCGCATAAGAAAAGCCGGGCCCCGCGATCCTGCGGGGCCCGGTGTTCATCCAGCCTGAAAACCAAGGCTCAGCCCTTTTGCCCGGCATGCGGCGCGCGGTATTCGGCCTGACGCTCCAGCATCCAGCCCGGATATTCGGCGGGCAGTTTGGTCACCGCATCCAGCGCCGCCAGATCCTCGGCCGACAGACTGACCTCGGTCGAGCGGATATTGTCCTGCAATTGCTCGATCCGCTTGGCTCCCACGATGACGCTGGTCACGACCGGCTGATGCAGCAGCCATGCCAGCGCCACCTGCGCCACCGTGCAGCCCTTGGCCAAGGCGATCTCGCGCATGACAGCGATAGCGGCATCGCCACGCTCAAGGTCGACGGGCGGGAAGTCAAAGATCGCCCGGCGCCCCTGATCCGCAGCACTGCCGCCGCTGTATTTGCCCGACAGAAAACCGCCTGCAAGCGGGCTCCAGACCATCAGGCCGATGCCTTCTGTTTTCAGCATCGGCACGATCTCGCGTTCCAGATCGCGGCCAACGAGGGTGTAATAAGCCTGCAGCGACAGGATCGGGGCAAGCTTGCGTGCCTCGGTGATCCCGACTGCCCTGACCACCTGCCATGCCGCCCAGTTCGACAGCCCGATATAGCGCACATGCCCCTGCCGGACGAGCGTATCAAGCGCCTCAAGCGTCTCGGTCATCGGGGTCAGCGGGTCAAAGCCGTGGATCTGGTAAAGGTCGATATGATCCGTCTCAAGCCGCTTCAGGCTTGCCCTGGCCTGCGCCATGATATGGGCGCGCGATGCCCCGCGGGCGTTCGGCCCCTCGCCCATCGGGCCCAGCACCTTGGTCGCAATCACCACATCATCCCGGGGGATGCCAAGGTTGCGAATGGCTTGGCCAAGGATGCGTTCGCTTTCCCCGCCTGCATAAACATTGGCGGTGTCGATAAAGTTGATGCCGGCGTCCAGTGCCGCCCTGACCAATAGGTCGGCCTCGTCCTGACGCAACTGGCCGATCTGACCCCACATCCCCTCGGAGCCACCAAAGGTCATGGTGCCGAGGCATAGTTCAGAAACCAGCAGGCCGCTTGGGCCAAGGGTACGGTAGCGCATGGGGTGTTCCTTCATATCGGATGGTGTTCCGGGGCCAGAAGGCACCGGATCAGGGCCAAGATAGACCCGGCAGGCCGCGGAACTGCACGCCGATCCTCGCAAATCCTTGCACGATCCTCTCACCGGAGCATATTTTCAGCTGCCGATCCCGCGCGCAGGCTCTAGATTAAAGATCATGGAAAACGACGCCCTCGCCCCGCTCAGGGATCTGATCGCCCGCCAGTTTCGGGCCAATGGTCGCGAAACCCCCATTGACGGGCTGGTTCTGACCTCGGTCACCACACCGACCGGGCCGATCCACGCCGTCTATCGCCCCTCGCTTTGCGTGGTGGTCCAGGGCTCAAAGACCAGCATGCTGGGCGAGCACGCCTATCGCTATGATGCCGGGAAGTGCCTGATCGCATCAATGGAGGTCCCGATCCGGGCCGAGATCACCGGCGCATCCCCCGACCGCCCCTATCTGGCTTTCAGCCTGGCGCTTGACCCTGCGACGATCTCTGATCTGCTGCTGGCACTGGGGCCGGGCAAAGACACCGCTGCCGCCCCCATCGCTTTGGCGGTACATGCGCTGGAACCCGCGCTGATCGACCCGCTGTGCCGGTTGCTTGCTCTGTGCGACCGGCCGCGCGACCTGCCGATCCTGTCGCCGCTGATCCAGCGCGAGATTACCTGGCTGCTGCTGAATGGGCCGATGGGGCGGGCGCTGCGCCAGGTCGGGCTTGCCGGCAGTCCAATGGCGCGGATCGCCCGGGCCATCGCCTGTATACGCGACAGCTTTGCCGATCAGTTAAGCATCCGCAAACTGGCCGATGTGGCGGGGATGAGTCCCGCAACCTTTCACCGCCATTTCAAGGCGGTGACAACGATGACGCCAGTGCAGTATCAAAAGCAGCTGCGCCTGCAAGAGGCGCGACGTCTGCTTTTGTCGGGCGACGCAGATGTGGCGCGGATCGGTTATGCGATTGGCTATGAAAGTCCCTCGCAGTTCAGCCGGGAATATCGCCGCCTGTTCGGTCAGCCCCCCGGCCGCGACGGGCAAGAGATCCGCCGCGTGCTGACCCCGCAGATTGGCGCCTGACCAGCCGCAGCCTGCTGCAAATCAGGGCCTTGTTCGTGCAAGCTCACGGGCAGATCGCCATTCCCTGCAACAATGACCGGCCTGCGCTTTGTAAACAACCCGTCGCGCGAATGCTCAAGATGAGTTTGCATCAGGTCATGTGCGAGGACTGAATCGCCCGTGCGTATCGCATCTGAGATCGCCGCATGTTCCTTGAACACCTGCGCCAGCCCCCGGACCTCACGCACGACAGTGGCGCCGTGAAAGCGCATGCCGACGGCGATATGATCCCTGAGCGCCTCCATCGCGATCGAGAAATAGGTGTTCTCGGAGGCAATCGCGATCGCAAGATGGAACTGAAAATCAGCATCCTCGCGATGGTGTTGGCGGTTGGTCACATCACGCATCAGGCCAAGGGCCACGTCGATGCGCTCCAGCGCCGCCAGATCACGACGCTCGGCCGCACAGGCGGCAGCCGCGGGTTCCAGCGTCAGGCGGAATTCATAGCAGCTGAGCAGATCCGAGACATTCTCAAGCGGCCCAAAGCCCAACGGCTGCTTCAGCCCGATGGTGCGCACGAAACTACCCGTGCCCTGACGCGAATAGATCAGCCCGCGCTCGCGCAGCTTTCGCAGCGCATCGCGGACAACTGGGCGAGAGACCTCGAATCGGCTGCAAGGTCATGTTCGGTCGGCAGTCGTTCGTCAGGGTGGTAGGAGCCTGATTTGATCGCCCGTTCCATACGTTCGAACACGATCTCGCTCAGCGATCTCCTTGCCCTTTTTCCCGGTTCCGCCATTCGGTTTCGCCCTTGAAAGATCTCTGGCAGCGTGACGCGGGTATCCGCTTCGCCGAAACCGCCAGATATAACGATAATGCTGATTTCCTCCATATTGGCCAGAGGCAACCCCGGCAGACATTCCCCCGCAAGCTGCAACGCGGAAATGCCTGTATGGGCCAGGGCCGCCCTGGCCGTCGCCCCGCCCGAGAAAAGCAGCGCCTGCCGGTCAGAAGTCAGCCAGCGATGGATGCCTTGCGCAAGCGCAGCGGGCCACCTGCTGCCCGGATATCTACCCGTCCCCGGCACCGTCGGCACCAGCACATGCGATCGCGGGGCGGTTCCGACGCCCTGTCTGGTCACTGACCCCAAAGCCATGGAACGCAATATGGGCTGTGCCGCCGCGCCTGTTTGCAAGAAACCCCGGTAGGCAGGGTTGGGACAAGCCCACACAATGTGTCAGCGGGAGGAACGCGCGCCTGACCACTGGGGAACACTGGCCGGTGCCCGGTACACCTTAGCGCCCTTTCCAGACCGGATCCCGTTTCTCGACAAAGGCGCGCGCCCCTTCGAACTGATCTTCAGAACTGTAAAGCCGCTCGACTGTTTCAAACTGGCTCCTGGTGATCCGGTTCATCGCGTCCTGAAACTTCATGTTCTCGGCCTCGCGAACAATCTCCTTGATCGCGGCAAAGACCAGCGGAGGCCCAGAGGCCAGCTCATCGGCAAGCCTGCGCGCCTCGGCCATCAGATCTTCGGCGCGGGTGATACGGTTGATCAGGCCCCAGCCAAGCGCCTCTTTCGCGTCAAACCATCGTCCGGTCAGCAAAAGCTCCATCGCGATATGATAGGGAATGCGCTTGGGCAGCTTGATCGACGCCGCATCCGCGACCGTCCCCGAGCGGATTTCAGGCAAGGCAAAGGTCGCGTGTCCGGCAGCAATGATGATGTCCCCTGACAAAGCAAGCTCAAGCCCACCGCCGCAGCAGATCCCGTTTACGGCGATGATGACCGGCTTGTTCAGGCCACGCAGCTCTTGCAACCCGCCAAAACCGCCGACCCCGTAATCTCCGTCAACCGGGTCCCCGGCGGCGGCGGCTTTCAGGTCCCAGCCGGCGGAAAAGAATTTCTCACCGGCCGCTGTCAGGATCGCGACGCGCAGATCGGGGTTGTCGCGAAACCCGGCAAAGACACGGCCCATCTCGCGGCTGGTCGCAAGGTCGATGGCATTCGCCTTGGGCCTTGCCAGCGTGACCTCAAGGATATGGCCACGGATTTCGGTCAGAACTGCGCTCATTGCTTCCCCCTTCGGATCAATGCGTCCACCGCAACGGCATCACCCGTGCGGCAGATCAGTGGGTTAATCTCGGCCTCGATCAGACCGGACGTTGCGCGAACATATGATTGCAGCGCCATCACCGCCGCGATGATCGAACCAATGTTGGCGCCCTGCCCGCCGCGCCAACCTTCGAGCAGCGGCCAGATACGCAGCCTATGCAGTGCCCCCTCGACCTCCTCGGCACTGACCGGCAGCAGCAGCGAGACGCTGTCCTGCAACAGCTCTGTCAGGACACCGCCTGCCCCCAGCGTCAGCATCCAGCCATGCGGGCGGTCGCGGGTGATGCCAATAATCAGCTCGGCCACCGCACCGGTGACCATTTCCTCGACCAGATAAGAGGCCGCGTTGATACGCGTCGCTGCCTCTTGCACGTCCTCCGCTGAGCGCAGGTTGATGGCGACCGCGCCAGCCTCGGTCTTATGCGCGAACCCCTCACCCTTCAGCACGACCGGAAAGCCCAGTTCCCGAGCAACCGAAACCGCCTCATGTGCCCCATTCACCCGGCAGGAAACGGGCGTGCGGATACCATGGGCGGCAAGCTGAGCCTTGGCCTCTGCCTCGGGCAGCAGTTCTTCTGCGACGGGATCGGGACCGGGGTCCCACAAAGGGTCGGGGGCGTTGCGCAATGAAGGCAAGGCAGCCGCCGCAATCGCCTCCATCGCCTCGGGGATGCCACAAAGTGGTACGATATTATGCGCCAAACAGCACAACGCCACCTCTTCGGACATGGTGTCGGGGATGCTTGAAATCAGGGCCAGCGGCAGATCAGGCGCCCGGCTGCCGTGGCGGCTGGCCGCAAAAGCCCCCAGCACCCGGTCCCATTCCTGCGTCGCACAGCGATCCGGACGCGGAAAATCCAACACCACGCAGGACATGGCCAGCTCTGGATCGGCCATGGCGCGAAAGCAATCGGTCAACGCGTCGCTGTCGCCCCAGATGTAGGTGTTGTAGTCCAGCGGATTTGACAAGGCGACCCTGGGGCCAAGCGCCTGCCCCAGCGTCCGGCGCTGTTCGGGACCAAGGGGCGGAAACTCGACCCCGGCCGCCAGTCCGGCATCCGCAATCAGACTTGCCTCGCCGCCCGAACAGGACATCGAGGCGATCCGCGCACCGGACAAAGATCCAGCAACGTGAAAGATTTTCAGCGTCTCAAGCAGCGCCGACAGGCTGCTGACCTGCGAAATACCAAGCCGCCCAAGCAACGCCCGCCCCGCCGCATCCGACCCGGCCAGCGAGGCAGTATGCGACACCGTTGCCACACGCGCCTGTTCCGAGGCACCGACCTTCAGGGCGACGATCCGCTTGCCAAGCCGCCTTGCCGTCGCGGCCATAGCCTCGAAAGCGGTAAGGTTGCCGATCCCCTCGATATGCAGGCCAAGTGCAGTGACACGCGGGTCACGCAACAGCGCCTCGCCGACCTCGGGCAGGCCGGTCCGGGCCTGATTGCCCACAGTCACGACATAGCCCACCGGAACCCCGCGCCGCTGCATGGTCAGGTTGATGGCGATGTTCGAGCTTTGCGTGATGATCGCCACGCCGCGATCAATCCGCACCGCACCGTGCTGGTCGGGCCAAAGCGCCGCGCCATCCAGCGCATTGATGAAACCATAGCAGTTCGGCCCCAGAAACGGCATCTCTGCTGCCGCCGCGATCAGCCGCTGTTGCAGATCAGCGCCGTCCGGCAACTCGGCGGCGGCCTCTGAAAAGCCGGCGGCAAAGCAGACGGCCCCGCCCGCCTTCATCTGTGCCAATGCGGCGACAACCGGGATCGTTGCCTCGCGGTTCACGCCGACAAAGGCAGCGTCAGGTGGGAACGGCAAGCTTTGCACGCTGGGGTAGGCCTTGACGCCCTCGATCTGGTCCCTTGACGGATGAACCGGCCAGATCGGACCCGTAAAGCCGATCTTGCGGCATTCGCGGACGATATTGGCACACCATGACCCGCCGCCCACCACGGCGATGCTTTGTGGTCTGAGCAACCGTTCCATCACGCGCCCATAGGACGAAAAAGATCGCGGCTGATGATGTGGCGCTGGATTTCGGAAGTGCCGTCCCAGATCCGTTCGACCCGCGCATCGCGCCAGAAACGCTCGATGGGGAAATCGTCCATCAGCCCCATGCCGCCAAAGATCTGTAACGTCCTGTCCGTGACCCTGGCCAGCATTTCAGAGGCATAAAGCTTGGCGCTCGCTATCTCGCGGTTCGCAGGCAGCCCCTGATCCAGACGCCACGCCGCCGCAAGGGTCAGCCAATCAGCCGCGTCGATCTCGGTGATCATATCGGCAATCTGAAAGCTGACACCCTGAAATTTCGCAATCGGCTGACCAAACTGTCTGCGCTCGGCCGCGTAGTTCAGGGCATAGTCAAAACAACGACGCGCCCGGCCGACACAAAAGGCCGCGACCGTCAATCTTGTGGCGTAAAGCCATTCATTCATGACCCTGAAGCCGCCATCCACCTCACCCAGCACCTGCTCTTTCGGCAGGCGGCAGCTGTCGAAATAAAGCGTGTAATTCTTGTAGCCGCGATGTGAGACAGAGTTATATCCGTCACGGACCTCAAACCCCGGAGTGCCACGGTCCACAAGAAAGCAGGTGATCCGCTTTTTTGGTCCGTACGGGGAATCGTCGACGCCCGTGGCGACAAAAACGATGAAGAAATCGGCATGTTCAGCGCCAGAGATGAAATGCTTTGAGCCGTTGACGATCCAGTCATCACCGCTGCGGACCGCCTGACATTTCATGCCACGAACATCAGAGCCCGCATCAGGTTCGGTCATGGCCAACGCATCCATTTTCTCACCGCGCACGGCGGGGAAAAGGTAGCGTTCGCGCTGATCTCCGACGCAAGCCATCAGGATATTCTGGGGGCGCCCGAAAAAATGCGTCAGCGCCATCGAACCTCGGCCCAGTTCCCGCTCGACCAAGGTGATATCGACATGGGAAAGCCCTGCGCCTCCGACCTCTTCAGGAAAGTTGCAGGCGTAAAAGCCCAGGTCGCGAACCTTTTGCTTTAAAGACTCGGCAACTTCGCGCGGGACCGTTCCGCTGCGCTCAACCAGCTGTTCATGCGGGTAGATTTCGTTTTCAACAAAGTCCCGGACCGTTTTCACGATCATGTCCTGTTCCTGAGTCAGTGCGAAATCCATGGCCTTCTCCCTTGCCGATGCCCCCTGACTATGTAACGGCTCGGCAAGCAAGATCATGCAAAGTAGGTTTATTTTCATGCAGAAATGGCAGGAGGCGAAAATAATTCGGCGAGTCGATGTCCTGCTGTTCGACAGGTTCTCGAACCATTGCCTGGCCAATACGATCGAACCCTTGCGCGCGGCGAATGATCTGGCCGGGGAAAGGCTGTATACGTGGCGTTTTCTCAGCATGACGGGTGCGCAGGTCACCTCTTCCAGCGGATTGCCGGTGATGCCCGAGGCGGGGCTGACCCAGGACGATGGCGCAGACTATCTGATCGTGATGCCCAGCTATGATTTCCGCCAGCACGCGACAGGCAAGGTGGCGCGCGCGCTCCGGGCTGCGGCAGGTAAATATGCAAAGCTGATCGGCATGGATACAGGTGCCTGGTTACTTGCCGCGGCCGGGCTGCTGGATGGACGCCGCGCCACCATTCACTGGGATGAGCTTGATGCCCTTGCCGAGCAGTTTCCGAATGTCGAGGTGTTCACCGACCGGTTTGTCGCGGATGGGAACTGCATTACCTGCGGCGGCGTGACGACAGCTTTCGACCTGATCCTGTCCCTTATCCGCGAACATCATGGACCGATGCTGTCAATCGAGGTTGCCAGCATGTTCATGCATGGCATCAGAAACGACCTCAGGGATATCCGGCCTTTGGACAGCCAGCTTGTCAACGATGCCATCTCTCTGATGCGCAGAGAGATTGAATATCCGCTACGAATACCCGAGATCGCCGGGCGACTTCGGATCAGCCGAAAAAAACTGGAAGAGCTTTTTCTGGAACACACCGGCTCCACCCCGCAATCCATCTACAAATCCCTGCGGCTGCGTGAGGCGCGAAGACTGGCGCAAAGTTCCGGTTTCAGCATAGCCGAGATCGCCACACGCTGCGGCTATGCCGATCCCTCTGCGCTGACACGGGCATTTCAGATCGAATATGGCCATCCGCCAAGTTTTTACCGGGGGCATAGAGGCGGCACAGGTCAGGCCTGACGCATCAGCCAACCTTGTCCTGTGGCAAAGCAGCAAACTCTATTCGCTCTCGGATGACGACGCCGATTATTCCGGCCCATCACTCTTTGCCCCCTTGGATGACTGACGTCGCTTTGGGGCGGTATAATAAGTGTTCAGCTCTGACAGATGCCGGTCGGCATTTTCCAATGCAGCCAATGCACCCTCACGGTTGCGATTGGCCAAAAGCCCGCAAAGCACCTCGGACACGGCCAGCGCAGGGGCAAGAGTGTGAAAAAAGGTCGGGCTTTCCGTAGGGCAAAGGATCACTTCATCTGCCATGGCAGCCAAAGGGGAAACCTCGCTGTCGGTAATCGCCACCATGCCCAGCCCTTTGTCGCGGGCCATGCGCGCCAGCTCAAGCGAATAGCGCGCATAAGGGTTGATCGACACCGCCAGCAGCACATCCTGCGGTCCGGCCCCCATCAGCCCGTCACCGACCGTCCCCGCAGGCCCGTCCAGATGCACGCTGTGCTCTCCCAGCAGCGTCATCACATAATGGAAATGCCATGCAACCAGATGACAAGAGCGCAGCCCCAGCACATAGATGCGGCGGGCCTCGCCAAGACGTGCGGCGGCTGCCTCCAAGCGGCTTACGGCCCCCGGCTCGGTCAGCCGCGCAATCTGCACCGAGAGGCTTTGCAGCATCTGCACGGCCAGCCCGTCTTGGCTTACGCTCGCCCGTTGCTGCTGGGCAGCGAAACCATCAATGCGCTGCCGGATGGCGCGGGCATGATGGGCACGGATGTCGTCATAACCATCCAGACCCAGAAACTTGGCCAGCCGGGTCATGGTCGAGGGCTGCACCCCCGCACTGCGCGCCAGCTGCCGCATTGAGACCAGCGCCACCTCATCTGGATGTTCAAGAATATAGCGCGCGGCCTGCTGCAACTGCGACGGCATTCCATCAAACGCGGCAATGAGTTGAGCCCGCAGGGCGTCTTGATGAGACATTCGTTCCAAGCCTTTGGGTCATGTGCCGTCAGAATTGGTAAAAAACGTGCAAAGTGCAACGTAAAAGCTCAGATTCCGATGCTAGGTTGTGTTGACAAAAAGGATTCCCCTGCGCGTCTGGCTGTGATTCAAGATCATCTCTACGTGGGAGGTGACCTTGGCACGCAATCTGATGTCCGACGACGAATGGGCATTCTTTGAGGGCTTCATCCGAGCCGTCCGGCATCCGAACGGGCGCAAGCCTGCGGACCATCGACTTGTTCTGGATGGCATTTTCTGGGTCGCGCGGACCGGTGCGCCCTGGCGGGACCTGCCAGAGGAGTTTGGCAAGTGGTCATCTGTCTACCGGCAGTTCCGGCGCTGGACGCTCGCCGGGCTGTGGGAGGACATCCTGGATGCCTTGAACCACGCGAAGCTCGCGCCCGACAAGCTCCAGATGATCGACAGCACTGTGATCAGGGCCCACCACCATGCGGCCGGCGCAAAAGGGGGACTCCGAAAGAGGCTCTTGGCCGTTCAAGAGGTGGGTTCTCGACCAAGATCCATCTCCGCGTCAACGGCGCTGGCCTCCCGATAAGGACCGAGATCACGCCCGGGCAGGATTCAGACTACACGGGCTATGATCTGGTGATGGCCGACAACCTTCCGCAGCCCGCCGTGTTGGTCGCCGACAGGGGCTATGACTCTGATAAAATTAGAGAAGACATCGAGAGCCGTAACGCGCTGCCCATGATCCCCATGCGAAAGAACCGCAAGGTGCGCAAGGTCGTCGACATGACCATCTACACCTTGCGCAACATGGTCGAGCGTTGTTTCAACAAGCTCAAGAACAGTCGCCGCCTGGCAACACGCTACGACAAAACCGCAGACAGTTTCCTCGGCTTCATCGACATCGCCTGCATCAGGCTCTGGCTTCGCCATTTGTCAACATGACCTAATATGACCCACCCAGCGTTCTCATCGTCGCTGGCGGTTGAACGCTTTCGCGCCATCGAGCCGCATCTGAATGACGGTGTTACGCTTACGGCATTGGCGCATGCCAGCGTCGCAAGTGAGCGGACGTTGCAAAGGTGGCTGAGCTGCTACCGTACCAAAGGGCTGGCCGGTCTCGAACGTCGACCACGCAGCGATCAAGGCAGACTGCATATGCCTGATCACCTGACTGCGGTAATTCACGAGCTAGCTCTCAAGCGGCCCCGTCCTCCGGTCAGCGCTATTCATCGAAAGGTCGCGGCGCTCGCCGTCGCCGAAGGACATCGGGCGCCCAGCTACTCGTCAGTCGCTCGCGTCGTTCGCGATGTGCCCGAAAGCCGGATCGCAGCAGCAACCAACCCGGCTGCATACCGAGACCATCATGAACTGGTGTATCGTCGGGAGGCGAGCGTCTCCAACGAGATGTGGCAGGCCGACCATACGGTTCTCGACATCCTTGTTTTGGATCAGGCCGGAAATCCGGTTCGCCCGTGGTTGAGCGTGGTGCTCGACGACTTCAGTCGGGCCGTCGCAGGCTATTTCATCAGCCTGGCTGCGCCGTGCGCGCTAAACACCGCTTTGGCACTGCGTCATGCTATCTGGCGTAAAGCTGATCCCCAATGGATCGTCAGTGGCATCCCAGAACAGCTTTATGTCGATAACGGCTCGGATTTCGTCTCCGAACATATCGAGCAAGCCTGCATGGCACTCAAGATTCGTCTTACTCACTCCTTGCCGGGAAGGCCACGCGGGCGCGGCAAGATAGAGCGGGTGTTTCGCACCATCAACGACATGTTTCTGCCCGACCTTCCTGGCCACGTGATCCGAGGCAAGCCATTGTCGGAGCCGGCCTTCTCGCTGGATGAACTTCGTGCCAGCTTCGAGTCATTCGTCTGCCGCGTTTACCATGCCCGTTCACACGGAAGCACAGGCGAAGCGCCCGTCGTTCGTTGGCAGAAGGGGGGCTTTCTGCCGGTGATGCCCGACAGCATCGAACAGCTCGACATGCTGCTGGTGCATGTCCCCAAGTCACGCAAGGTGCTGCGCGACGGCATTCGCCTACTTGGTCGCCGATACGTGGAGCCCACACTGGCGGCCTTTGTCGGTGAAAATGTCGAAGTGCTCTACGATCCGCGAGATCTCACTGAAGTGCATGTCTACCATGAGGGCCATTTCAT
Organism: Paracoccus kondratievae; assembly: GCF_009301415.1. GTDB lineage: Bacteria > Pseudomonadota > Alphaproteobacteria > Rhodobacterales > Rhodobacteraceae > Paracoccus > Paracoccus kondratievae. The sequence goes on from NZ_CP045073.1 coordinate 452,880, forward strand.
CTGTCGTGCCCTGAGCCCCGATCATTTAGCCGCGCCATCGCTGCGCGAGATCCAACATGCGCGGCGCAACGCGAAAAGACGTGATATCGGCGCGCTCACCGACATGGAGGCTGCCGATGGCGACCAAGCGGGTCCGGCTCCCCGAACCACCACCGTCCGAGGGCTCCGGCTCTACGCCACTGACGATTGAGTTTCCGACCGAGCAGCCGTTCCTGCCAACCCGAGAACACTCACGCTTCGTGGAGTTCGCAGAGGCTTGCTCGCGCTATCGCTATATTGGCGTATGTCACGGTCGTCCTGGCGTAGGCAAAACGCGATCGGCACGCGAGTTTGCCAGTTTCCCGAACCTGCAAAGCTATGGTGTTCTTGGATCGCTAGCACCTTCACTGGTGGCGGAAATTTCAAAGTGCCAAGCCATTTTCTATACGGTGACGGTCAGCAACACACCCAAGACGATCGATGCGGTGCTGGGCACCAACCTGACCAAGATGGGGTACGCCAGACTAACGATTTCCGCTGGTTCGTCGGAAAATGCCAACTATGAAGCTGCCCGCCGCGCATGTCCTCTCGTGATCATTGACGAAGCCGACCGGCTGACCATCAAGTCGCTCGAACACCTGCGCGATTTAAGCGATCAGAACGGCTTTGGGCTGGTCCTGATGGGCATGCCGGGCCTTGAGAAGCGCCTGGCCCGCTAGGTCATGTTGACAAATGGCGAAGCCAGAGCCTGATGCAGGCGATGTCGATGAAGCCGAGGAAACTGTCTGCGGTTTTGTCGTAGCGTGTTGCCAGGCGGCGACTGTTCTTGAGCTTGTTGAAACAACGCTCGACCATGTTGCGCAAGGTGTAGATGGTCATGTCGACGACCTTGCGCACCTTGCGGTTCTTTCGCATGGGGATCATGGGCAGCGCGTTACGGCTCTCGATGTCTTCTCTAATTTTATCAGAGTCATAGCCCCTGTCGGCGACCAACACGGCGGGCTGCGGAAGGTTGTCGGCCATCACCAGATCATAGCCCGTGTAGTCTGAATCCTGCCCGGGCGTGATCTCGGTCCTTATCGGGAGGCCAGCGCCGTTGACGCGGAGATGGATCTTGGTCGAGAACCCACCTCTTGAACGGCCAAGAGCCTCTTTCGGAGTCCCCCTTTTGCGCCGGCCGCATGGTGGTGGGCCCTGATCACAGTGCTGTCGATCATCTGGAGCTTGTCGGGCGCGAGCTTCGCGTGGTTCAAGGCATCCAGGATGTCCTCCCACAGCCCGGCGAGCGTCCAGCGCCGGAACTGCCGGTAGACAGATGACCACTTGCCAAACTCCTCTGGCAGGTCCCGCCAGGGCGCACCGGTCCGCGCGACCCAGAAAATGCCATCCAGAACAAGTCGATGGTCCGCAGGCTTGCGCCCGTTCGGATGCCGGACGGCTCGGATGAAGCCCTCAAAGAATGCCCATTCGTCGTCGGACATCAGATTGCGTGCCAAGGTCACCTCCCACGTAGAGATGATCTTGAATCACAGCCAGACGCGCAGGGGAATCCTTTTTGTCAACACAACCTAATCCTCCCACAATGGCTGCCTGGGCCGTATTGATCGCAAGCACCCATGCGAGCGCCCATTGTTCGCTCTTCTCGGATGAAGTGGTACTGCCCTTGGACTGATTACTCATAAATTACACCTCGGCTTTCTTGGCAAGAAGTGGAAGCCGCGACCTGCCTTCGCGCACTGCTTAAGCTCATTTGTCGCGGGTGCCGCGCCAGGTCAGCAGGCGCAGCGCATTGGCCGTAACGAGGACCGTAGCGCCCGTATCGGCGAGGATCGCCATCCAGAGCGTGGTAATGCCGAATAGAGTCGTCACGAGGAAGACGGCCTTCAGACCAAGCGCTATGGCGATATTTTGCCAAATATTGCCGAGTGTCGCCTGTGACAACCCGATGAGATCGGCAACACCCGTCACCCGGTTTCTGAGCAGCGCGGCATCTGCGGTCTCCAGAGCAACGTCGGTGCCTGCACCCATGGCAACGCCAACGGAAGCGGCTGCGAGCGCCGGCGCGTCATTGATACCGTCTCCCACCATGGCGATCGGGCCATTAGCTTTGAGGCGACCGATCTCGGCAAGTTTGGCGTCGGGCAACAATTCGGCGCTTGCCTCAAGGCCAAGATGGGCCGCAATGGCGTCGGCCGTGCGCTTGTTGTCGCCGGTCAGCATCAGTGGCCGCACACCTCGATCTGTCAGTCGCTTCACACCTTCGATAGCGTCGTCGCGCGGTTCGTCGCGCAACGCGATCAATCCCTCGATGGTCTTGCCCTTTATAAGCACGACGACTGTCTTGCCCTGGCTCTCCAGTGTGGTGATCGTCTCGGCGATATTCTCTTCGAGGGCAGCCTGTTCGGCGGCATGACGAGGAGACCCGACCGAAGCGAAGCCGTCCTTCAACCGCGCTGTGACCGCTTTGCCGGGTGTGGCAACGCCGCCCCCGAAGGTGACGGGCAGTTCGAGCCCCCGCACCTTTGCCGCCTCCACGATTGCAACCCCGAGAGGATGGCTGGTGCTGCGCTCGACGGCCGCTGCAATGGCAAGGACGGAGTTCTCGTCCCCAATGATCGGCACAATGTCCGTCACCTGGGGATGGCCACGCGTCAGGGTTCCTGTCTTGTCGAAGGCAACAGTTACGACCTTACCGAGTATTTCCAGTGCCGCGCCCCCCTTGATCAGCAATCCCTGACGCGCGCCGGCGGCAAGACCCGAGGCAATAGCCGCCGGCGTGGAAATCACGAGCGCGCAGGGACAAGCAATCAGCAACGTCGCAAGACCCCGATATACCCATGTCATCCAGTCACCGCCGAAGGCGAGCGGCGGCACCACAACGATGAGAGCCGCGACGACCATAGCGCCCGGCGTATACCAGCGGCTGAAACGGTCGATCATACGCGCCGTTGGGGCCTTTGATTCCTGAGCTTCCTCGACCATGTGGATGATGCGGGCAATGGTATTGTCGGCCGCGACATGGCTGATCGACACCCGCAACTCGCCATTTGCATTGATGCTGCCGGCATAGACGTTTGCGCCGGCTTCTTTCAGCACGGGCATGGATTCGCCTGTCACGGGTGCCTCATCGACCTCAGATGCACCGTCAATCACCGTGCCGTCAGACGGCACACGGTCCCCAGGCCGAACAACGACGACATCACCAATGGCCAACTCTTCGGCAGCGACCTGCTCAATGACACCATCACGCTCGCGGAACGCGACCCGGGGCACGAGATCGATCAGCGCTTCAATACCTGCCCGCGCACGGCCTGCCGCCACGGTTTCAAGCAGTTCGCCCACTGCGAACAGAAAGATCACGACAGCAGCCTCTTCGGCCTCGCCAATGGCGACCGCGCCGAGTGCCGCGACTGTCATCAACGTTTCGATAGTGAAGGGCGAGCCGGACATCGCACCGGCGACCGCCCGCCTCGCGAACGGGATAACGCTGATCAGGGCCGCACCTGAATAGAGCCATTGCCCCCAATCCGGCAGGATACGCGCAATGGCGAAGGCAAGCATGAAAAGTGCGCCGGTCAGCAGTACAAGCCGACCCTTGCTGCCTTTCCACCACGCCTCTGTGATGCGCTTCCGAGGCGGACCCGCCTTCGTCTCAGCCTGCTCGATCACTGGCGTGTAGCCGAGCGCTCGGATCTTTTGCTCAATAGTGCCGAGGGCCGTCCGGTCTTCATCGAGTTGCAATGCTAGCGTCTCGTTGGCGTAGCTGACATTGATGTCGCTAACGCCCGGCAGGCGTTGCATCGCCGTCTCGATTTTCAATGCGCACGAGGCGCAGTCCATGCCTTCTATACGCAGTCTGTAAGGGCTCGCTGCCGTCATGGTGTCACCTCGACCATTGATGTGACACCCCAGATAGACCCTGTAGCAACTACAGGGTCAAGAGCCGACCCTGTTTATTCGTTTTTGCGCGGCAATCCGTGCGAATTCGCCGCACAGCTTCATGCAAGAGACTTGTCCCTGTAGTGGGTATAGGGTGCAGATATGCTCCATATGTAAGCTTGATTGGAGCGAAACAGAATGATGCGAAAGCGAGTGCTATGACCACCGGGGCGGGCACGACTGCCAATAGCTGGGCGTTCGTGTTTCTGGCATGGCTCATCGCGCTTGCCGCCTCGCTCGGCGCTTTGTTCATTGGCGAGATCATGGGGCAGACGCCGTGCAATCTGTGCTGGCATCAGCGCGCTTTCATGTTCCCGCTGGCGATCATCCTGGCCGTTGCTAGCTTTAGAGACGATGCCGGCGTTTCTTGGTACGGACTTCCATTGGCTGCCCTTGGCGCGGCGATCGCGGCATTCCACTCTCTGCTTTATGCGGGCATCATTCCCGCAGCCATCGAACCATGTGGACAAGACGGCCCATCCTGTTCGAGCGCGGATATGACAATCCTCGGCGTTTTGCCGCTCCCTTACCTATCGCTCGCCGCCTTCTTGAGCATCGCCCTTCTTCTCCTTCTCGCGCACCGGAAGCGTTCAACATGACCAGACGGTCCATCGTACTTCTCACTGGCCTTGTCGCACTGATTGTCTTTGCCGGCGGTGCCTTTATCTACGACCGCTACGGCGGCAACTCGGCACAGCCCGTTGCAGCAGCGCAAGGGAACGCGCTGGTCAGGGCGCATTCACCGATCATTGGCCCTGCGGATGCACCGGTGACGATCGTGGAATTCTTCGATCCGTCCTGTGAGGCTTGCCGAGCCTTCTATCCTGCCGTTAAGCAGATCATGGCGAATTTCCCTAGTGAGACGCGACTTGTTATCCGATACGCGCCCTTCCATGAGGGATCGGACGAAGCCGTCAGGATTGTGGAAACGGCCCGTCTTCAGGGCCGCTACGCACCCGTGCTGGAGGCCTTGCTGGCGCGACAGCCGGAATGGGCCGTGCATGACGCACCCGATCTCGAAAAAGCCTGGGAAATCGTAGCGGCGGCGGGGTTGGATGTTGAGCAGGCACGGCGTGAGATGTCCTCGGCCGAGATCGATGCCGTTCTTGAGCAGGACCTGGCGGACGTTCAGAGCAATAACGTCCGTCAGACACCAACCTTTTTCGTCAATGGCAGGCCGCTGGAATCCTTCGGCCCGCAGCAACTCTACGATTTGGTGCGTGAAGAGGTGGAGAGCGCCAGAGCGACGCAATAGCGTCAAGATCGACAAACATCGACATCGAACCTACAGTGACCCTGTATTTGCTACAGGGTCATGCAATGAACTCTTCCATTCTGACGATCGGTCATCTTGCAAAGCAAACCGGTACCAAGGTTGAGACGATCCGGTTCTACGAGAAGAACGGTCTACTGCCCGAGCCCTCACGTACCGAAGGTAACTATCGGGCCTATGAGCCGGATCATCTGAACCGGCTGAGTTTTATCCGTCGGGCACGTGACCTCGGCTTCTCACTCGACCAAATCAGAGCGCTTCTCGCCCTCTCCGACAATCGTGGACAATCCTGCGCAGCAGTTGATGCCATCGCTAGCGAACATCGTGCAGAGGTCGACAAGAAGATCACTGATCTGATGGCGCTCAAGGCCGAACTCGACCGAATGATCGACCAATGCGAGTGTGGCATCGTCGCCGATTGCCGGATCATTGAAACCCTGTCGCCAAAATGATCGGAGGCAAGGTCCTTCCGTGAGAACTGCTCTTGCGAACGAGAGCCGACTTCGCGCCAGCCAGCATCAGGACGAGGCTCAAAGGGCGGGCGCGTAGCGCTACCATAGCAGCTTTGCCGACGATCAATGTCTTGATCGACGGCATTTGGCAGGTCGTTCGACAACTTCCGCTTGGAAGAGTTGGCTGATGAAAGCGGCATTTCCGCTCCCACCCTTTCGCGCCATCTGACGATCCGCCAATTAGCGCGACCAAGAAGCCGCCAAATACTGCGCTCGTTTACAACAGACGTTTCTTCAACGAAGAAATAAAACATTTGTTGCCTGATACCATAAGTTTTGGCACAAACGAATCAGGGAGGAGGGGGAGAGCGATTCCCCTTCATCAGCAGGGCAAATAAATGACCAGAATACTCCACCGCTCGATTGCGGCGGCGCTGCCGCATGCCGTCTCTGGACAGGGCGTCTATATTCAGGATGCCGAAGGGCGTCGCTATATCGACGGCTCCGGGGGAGCAGCGGTAAGCAGTCTGGGCCATGGCAATCCCGAGGTGCTTGAGGCCATGCGGGTCCAGATGGACCACATCGCCTATGCCCATACCTCATTTTTCACCACCGACGTCGCCGAGCGGCTGGCCGAGCGGCTGGTGAGACTGGCTCCCGAGGGGCTGGATTATGTCTATCCCGTCTCGGGCGGTTCCGAGGCGGTCGAGGCAGCGTTAAAGATGGCGCGCCAGTATTTCGTCGAGATCGGCCAGCCGCAGCGGCGCCACATCATCGCCCGCCGCCAAAGCTATCACGGCAATACCATCGGGGCGCTCGCCGCTGGTGGCAATGCCTGGCGCCGTGCCCAATTCCAGCCCATCCTGCCCGAAACGCACCACGTTTCCCCCTGCTATGCCTATCGCGACCAGCGCCCGGACGAGACGACCGACGCCTATGCCCAGCGGTTGGCAGCGGAACTAGAGGCCAAGATCATCGAGCTGGGGGCCGATCAGGTCATCGCTTTCGTCGCCGAGCCCGTTGTCGGTGCGACCATGGGCGCGGTTCCGGCGGTCCCCGGCTATTTCCGCCTGATCCGCGAGGTCTGCGACCGGTATGGCGTCCTGCTGATCCTTGACGAGGTGATGTGCGGCATGGGGCGTACAGGCTCGCTTTTCGCTTGCACGGCCGAGGAAGTGCGCCCCGATCTTGTCACCATCGCCAAGGGGCTTGGGGGTGGTTACCAACCCATTGGCGCAGTCATGCTGTCCGAACAGATCTATCGCGCCTTTGCCGATGGCTCGGGGCTGTTTCAGCACGGCCATACCTATATCGGCCACCCGGTCGCGGCCGCCGCCGCCGATAAGGTCGTCGAGATCCTGTCACGCCCCGGAATGATGGAACATGTGCAGGCCATGGGCGAACGCCTGCAAGCGGGCCTGGACGCAACATTAGGTCAATCCCCCCATGTCGGCGATATCCGGGGGCGAGGCCTGTTTCGCGGAATCGAGCTTGTCGCGGACAAGGACGGCAAGGCGTCTTTCGATCCGACCCTTCGCATTCACGCCCGGGTCAAGAAAGAGGCGATGGCGCGAGGGCTGATGTGCTATCCGATGGGCGGCACCATCGACGGGGTGCATGGCGATCATGTGCTGCTGGCACCGCCCTATATCATTCAGCCCGAGGAAATCGACCAGATCATCGACCGTCTTGCCGGCGCCATCGCCGCCGCCACCGCGGGGTAGCGTTGTCATGCAAGCGCGCATCGCCTTTGCCGGTTTCAACCTTGAATCGGTCAGCAGCGTTCCGCAACAGGTCGAGCTGGCCGAGTTCCAGCGCGTCTGTACCCGCGGTGCCGAGATCCTGGTAAGGTTTCGCGGCACCAATACCGTTCCGGGCGGCTGCATCGGGGTCTGTGACGCCGAAAGCGCCGAGCTTGTGCCGCTGTTCCATACGCTTTTGGGCGCGCTGGGTCCGGCAAGCGACGAAGCTGTGGCGCATTATACCGATGAGTTGCTAGAAGGGGTCGCCAAGGCAGAACCGCTTGACGGGATCGTCCTGTTTCTCCACGGCGCTTGCTGGGCCAACAGCTATACAGATGTCGAACGTCATATCATCGACAGCCTGCGTGCCGCCCAGCCTGATCTGCCCGTTGCTGTCGCCCTGGACTATCACGGCAATATCGACGCGCGGATGCTGCAAGGCGCCGATATCGCCGTAGCTTACCGCCATTCCCCGCATATCGACATGGGCGAAACCGGCAAGCGCGCCACCCGCGCCCTGCTGCGCATGATCCGCACCGGACAAAGACCCGGGCTTGCGGTGGCGCGTCCGGGTATCGTCATCCCGTCGATCATGTCGGCCACCTCGCTGCAACCGCTTGCGACCGTCATGGCTGAGGCACGCGAAACTGAGGCCAGGCATGATTGCGACATCTCGGTCATGGCCGGGTTCTCTTACGCGGACGCCGCCAACACCGGCATGTCGGTCATCTGCCTTGACTGGCAGGGGCAAGCCTCGGCCGAGGCCCGGGCCCTGCATTTCGCCCGCCGCCTGCACGGGCTGCGGCGTGAATTGTCCGGGGCCGTCCCGGTGATCTCGGTCGATGAGGCCATGGCAGATCTTGCCGCGCATCCTGCAACAGGCAGACCGGTGGTGCTGCTGGAGCACGCAGACCGGATGAACGATTCCACGCATCTTTTGCGCGCCTTAATGAACCGGAATGTCGGCAAGGTCATGGTGCCGTTCCTGCTGGATCCACAGACGGCGGCACAGGCTCATGCAGCGGGCGCCGGCGCACGCATTCCGGTCAGTCTTGGCGGCAAAAGCGCGCCCGAGACCGGCGGACCGATCAATGCCGAAGCAGACGTGCTATGGTCCGGCCAGAAAAGCTTTACTGTGTCAGGCCGCTATCAGCAGGGCAGCTTCGTCGATCTGGGCCTGACCGCGCTGCTGCAGATCGGGCAGGTGCGGATTTCGGTCACATCGCATTTCGCCTTTGCCGTAGACGGAGATCCTTTCGCCATCTTTGGCGAGCAGCCACAGGATTACGATGTGATCCTGCTGCGTTCCAAGACGCATTTTCGCGACTTTTACGAACCTTTGGCCGAACGCATCCTGGTGGTCGACACCCCCGACCTTGGCCCTGCGGATGTGCGGCTGATCCCCTATCGCCGGCTGGACGTCACCCGGGCATGGCCGTGGTGCGAACTGCCGGAAATCACAAAAAAACCAGAAACAGGAGAGGTATGATGACGATTTCGGGACTTCGCGCCCTCGGCTGGGCCGCTATGGCGACAGGGTTTCTTCAGGCTGGTCCGGCTTTGGCCGAGACGGTCCTGAATGTGGTGATGCAGGCACCATTGCGCACGCTGGACCCGCATCTGAGTACGGCCCAGATCGTGCGCACGCACGGGTTCATGGTCTTTGACACGTTGCTGGGGATGGATGCGGATTACAAACCGCAGCCCCAGATGGCTGACTACCAGATATCAGAGGACGGGCTGACCTATACCTTTACCCTGCGCGACGGACTTAGCTGGCATGACGGCACCCCGGTCACGGCCGAGGATTGCGCAGCCTCGTTGAAACGCTGGGCGGCAAACGATCCGGCCGGACGCAAGATGATGGAATATGTCGCCTCGATAGAGGCGACTTCGGACAGGGTGCTGGTCCTGAAGCTGGACCGGCCCTTTGGGCATGTGCTGGACCTGCTGGCCAAACCCTCACCCGTGCCACCCTTTATGATGCCAAAACGTCTGGCCGAGACCCCGGCGGGCGAGCAAGTGGCCGAAATGATCGGTTCGGGCCCGTTCAAATTCGTCGCCGAAGAGTACCGGCCCGGCGATCAGGCCGTCTATGTCAGAAACGAGGACTATCAGCCGCGCTCTGAGCCGGCCAGCTGGACTGCCGGCGGCAAGGTCGTGAATATCGACAAGGTGGTGTGGAAGGCGATGCCCGACATGCAGACCTCGATCAACGCGCTGCAATCAGGCGATATCGACCTGATCGAGCAGGTGACCATTGATCTGCTGCCTTTGCTGCAGATGAATGACGAGGTGGCATACGGCGTCATCAACCCGCTGGGCAATCAGGTGACGGGCCGCTTCAACCACCGCCTGCCGCCCTTTGACAATGCCGAGGTCCGCCGCGCCGCCATGTATGCACTGGATCAGGAGCAGCTGATGCAGACCGCCATCGGCAATCCGGAATATTACACGCTTTGCGCCTCGGACTACGGGTGCGGGGTGCCTCTGGCCTCGGATGCCGGCTCGCAATACCTGACCGGCAGCCCAGAAGAGCGGATGGCCAAGGCACAAGAAATCCTCAAAAGCTCGGGCTATGACGGAACGCCGGTGCTGATGATGCAGCCGACGGACCTGACCATCCTGTCCACCCAGCCCATCGTCGCCGCCGAACGCCTGCGCGAGGCAGGTTTCACAGTCGAGATCGCCTCGATGGACTGGGCCACGCTGCAATCACGCAAGAACGGTTGGCAGCCCGCGGCCGAGGGCGGCTGGAACATGCTGTTTACCTATTGGGGCGTGACCGGGATCTGGAACCCTCTGGTGCATGCCATGCTGGACGGGTCGGGCAGCGACAACGCCTGGGCGGGCTGGCCGGTCAGCCCCGAAATCGAGACCCTGCGCGAACAGTATCTGGTCGCCACCGAACTGGATGAGCAAAAGCGCATCGCCTCGGAAATCCAGCAGATCGCCTATGATCAGGGCTTTTACTACAATGCCGGAGAGTTCCAGTCGGTCGCGGCATGGCGAAACAGCATCACCGAGCTGCAACCCGGGCCGATCACCCTCTTCTGGGGCGTGAAAAAGCCTGAATAAGCCAGTCCCCACGCGGGTCCATCCCGCGCGCCGACGCTTTACGAGAGGTCGTCATGCTCTATTATCTGCTGCGCCGCCTGCTGATGGCGGTGCCCGTCATGTTCCTGATCGCGCTGATCGTGTTTCTGTTGCTGCGGCTGACGCCGGGCGACCCGGCCCAGGCCATCGCTGGCGATCAGGCCAGCCCCGAACAGATAGCCGCTATCCGCGACAGCCTTGGCCTTGATGCACCGCTGACCACACAGTTCACGACCTGGATCGGCAATATGCTGCATGGCGACTTTGGCAATTCGCTGATTTCACAGCGTCCGGTGCTTGAAATGATCGGCCAGCGTATCGGCCCGACCCTGGCGCTTGCGACGGTGGCGATGATCCTGACCGTCATCATCTCGCTGCCTCTGGGCGTCGCCGCTGCGCGCCGCCATGGCGGGCTGGTGGACCGGCTGGTCATGTCCCTGTCAGTCCTTGGATTTTCAGTGCCGATCTTTGTCATCGGCTATGTGCTGATCGGGATTTTCGCAGTGCATCTGAAGTGGTTTCCGGTCCAGGGCTATAAGCCGCTTTCCGATGGGATCTGGCCCTTTCTGCACCGCATCTTTCTGCCCGGGCTGGCGCTGTCCTCGATCTATATCGCGCTTGTGTCACGCATGACCCGCGCGGCGATGCTTGAGGTTCTGCGCGAAGATTATATCCGCACCGCCCGCGCCAAGGGATTGTCCGAACGCGTGGTGCTGTTTCGCCACGCGCTGCGCAACGCGGCAATCCCCATCCTGACCGTGGTCGGAACCGGGTTTGCGATGATGATCTCGGGCGTGGTGGTGACCGAAACGGTATTCAACGTCCCCGGTCTTGGCCGGCTTGTGGTCGATGCTGTGCTGGCGCGGGACTATCCGCTGATTCAGGCAATCATTCTGCTGACCGCCGGAACCTATGTCGTCATCAACCTGCTGATCGACGTCTCATATGCGCTGACCGACCCAAGGATCCGCTACCAATGACGACGCCCGCCTACCCCGCTTTGCCGCGCCGCCGATTTGCCCGCAACCTGCCGCATTGGACCGTCATCCTGTCGCTGGTGGTCCTTGCCGCAGCACTTGCCATGGCGGTGCTTGCCCCACAGCTTGCCAATTTCGATCCGACACGGATCAATGCCGCCATGCGTCTGCAACCGGCGTCCGAAACCTACTGGCTGGGCACCGACAGCTTTGGCCGCGACCTTTATTCCCGGATCATATATGGCGCCCGCGTCTCGCTGGTGGTCGGTGCGGGCGTCGCGGCAGGTGCGATCCTGATCGGCCTGCCGCTGGGGCTGCTGGCCGGGTGGTTTCGCGGCATTGACGCGGTGCTGATGCGGCTGATGGACGGGATGATGGCCATTCCCGGTATCCTGCTGGCCATCGCCATTGTCGCGCTGACCAAGGCGGGGCTGGTTACAGTCATCATCGCCATCATGATCCCCGAAATCCCGCAGGTGGTGCGGCTGGTCCGCTCACGCGTGCTGGCCGCCCGTGCCGAACCTTATGTCGAGGCTGCCCAGCTGCTTGGCACACCCGCTCCGCGCCTGATCCTTCGCCACCTGTTGCCTGCGACCATTGCACCACTGATCGTGCAGGCAACCTATATCTACGCCTCGGCTATCCTGACCGAGGCAGCGCTGTCTTTTCTTGGCGTAGGTATTGGCACCGAAACCCCGACCTGGGGCAATATCATGGCCGAAGGGCGGCTTTACTTTGCCATGCGACCCTGGCTGGTATTCTGGCCAGCCATCGTGCTGTCGCTGTGCATCCTGTCGATCAATCTCTTGGGCGATGCATTGCGCGACCGCCTTGATCCAAAGATGAAAGGGAGGGCCGAGTGATGGCTGATCACACCACTGCTGCCCCGCCGGTCTTGTCGATCCGCGACCTGCGCGTATCGACCTGCGGTCGCGAGCCCGTCGAGATTCTCAAGGGCGTCGGCTTTGACATCGCACCGGGCGAGACGGTCTGCCTTGTGGGGGAATCCGGATCGGGCAAATCCGTGACCTCTCTGGTGACGATGGATCTGCTGCCACAGGGCGAGCTGTGCGCGACCTCAGGGTCGGTCAAACTGAACGGTGAAGAGATCCTGACCGCCACCCCCGCGCGAACCAAGACGTTGCGCGGATCGGATATGGCGATGATCTTTCAGGAACCGATGACGGCACTGAACCCGGTGCTGAAAATCGGTCTGCAAATGGACGAGGTGTATCGCGCGCACCGCCGCATGAGCCCGGCCGAACGCAGGCAAGCGGCGCTTGAGGTTTTTGCCTCGGTGCATCTGCCCGATCCCCCACGCATCTATGACAGCTATCCGCACCAGCTGTCGGGCGGTCAGCGCCAGCGGGTGATGATCGCCATGGCACTGGCTCTCAAACCCAGGCTGCTGATCGCGGATGAACCGACCACGGCGCTGGATGTAACGACCCAAAAGCAGATCCTGACGCTGATCCGCGAATTGCAGGAACAGCAGAATACTGCCGTTCTGTTCATCACCCATGACATGGGCGTAGTCGCCGATATTGCTGATCGCGTCTGCGTCATGCGTCATGGCGAAATGGTCGAATCCGGCACGGTCGAAGAGGTGCTAAGCCGCCCGACGCAGCTCTATACGCAGGCGCTTTTGCGGGCTGTGCCCTCTTTGACACCGCGCAAGCCGCGCCCCGAGGTAACCGGCACCCCAGCGATCGAGGTCAACGCGCTGGAAAAGGTGTTCCAGATAGGTTCGCTGGCCGGTCAACTTATGGGTCGCGCCCCGCATCGCGTCCATGCGGTAAACCGTGTCAGCTTTCGCCTGGCGCAGGGGCGAACACTGGGCATCGTCGGCGAAAGCGGTTCAGGCAAGTCCACCGTCGCGCGCTGCGTTCTGCGGCTAGAGGATCCCAGCGCCGGCGAAATCCGCATTGATGGTCAGGATATCGCCCGCCTGCGCGCGGGCAAAGCGTTGGCCTCGGCGCGGCGCCGGGTGCAGATGGTGTTCCAAGATCCCAACCGCTCTTTGAACCCGCGGCTGCGCATCGCCGAAAGCATGATCGAGGGGCCGCTGAACCTGGGCGAAAGCCGCGCCTCAGCTCTTGGCCGCGCGGGCGAGCTGATCGAGGTCGTAGGGTTGCCTCGTACCAGCCTGCAACGCTTTCCACATCAGTTTTCGGGCGGCCAGCGCCAGCGCATCGCCATTGCCCGGGCACTGATGATGGACCCCGAGGTTATCGTCGCTGACGAAGCGGTGTCCGCGCTGGATGTCTCGGTACAGGCGCAGGTGCTGGAGCTGCTTGCAGATTTGCAGGCCAAACGTAATCTTGCCATCCTGTTCATCACCCATGACCTGCGTGTCGCAGCACAGATCTGTGATGAGGTGATGGTAATGCGCCGCGGTGCGGTGGTGGAACATGGCCCCGCGGCCGAGGTGCTGGCCCATCCGCGCCATGATTACACCCGCAGCCTGATCGCGGCAGCGCCTGGCCGGGACTGGGATTTTGCCGCAGGACGCCGGCTGGAGGTGCTGACATGATCACCGCAAGTCTTGTCCAGATGGACGTGACAACACTGGACCCCACCCGGAACCTGCGCAAGGTCCACGACCATATCGCCGCCGAGGCGGGGCACGGCGCGCAACTGATCCTGTTCCCCGAACTTGTCAACACCGGCTATGTCGAGCCAATGGTGCCGGGCGGACCCATGACCATCCCGGCCGCAGATTATGCCGGCGCGCTTTATCACGCCTGCGCCGCACCCGATGGGCCCGAGATCGCAGCACTGGCCGAGGCAGCGCAGCAGCATGACACGCATATCGTTATAGGTATGGGGATGCGCGACCCTATACGCGCGGGCGTCATGCGCAATTGCTCGTTGCTGATCGGGCCTTCGGGTGTTCTGGGCTGCTATGCCAAGATCCACCAGTGGCAGAACGAAAAGCTGTATTTCACTGGCGGCGACCAGATCCATACCCACGCTTTTGGTGAAACCCGGCTTGGCATGCAGATCTGCTACGACATCCGCTTTCCTGAAATCACCCGCATCATGGCCATGCAGGGCGCGGGGATAGTCACCTCGGTCTGGGCCTCTTTTGGTGCCGAAGATACGCCAGTCGCGGATGAGGCGCTATTTCTGCACCGGGCCTATACCCGGGCAACCGAAAACGGCGTCTTTTTTCTAAGTTGCAACCGCTGTGGCAGCCATGGCGGACAGCGGTTTTTCGGCCGCTCCTGCGCACTCGCACCCGATGGTGCCGTGCTGGGCGCATTGGACCATGATGGCGAGGATGTGCTGAGGGTCGAAGTCGACCTTGCCCAAATCGCCCGCTATCGGGGCTTTACCGGCATATGGGCCGACCGTGCGCCCCATATCTATGCCAAATACTTTCCCTGACCCGGAGCTTTCCATGACTTCGCCCTGCCCTCCGCTGTCGGATGCCGACTGGCCCGCCGAAATCCTTGACCTGCGCGAAGGCTTTGCCGGAGCGTTGAACGTCTATCGCACCATGGCCCATCACCCCGCACTGTTGCGGGCCTGGGCACCGCTGCGCCAGCATATCGTCAAGGATACCGCTCTGGGGCCGATCCGCTCAGAGCTGGTGATCCTGCGGGCCGCGCATCGCATGGGATCGGATTATGAATGGGCTCATCACGTCAGCCGCGCCCGCGCACTTGGGATGCCGGATCAGCGCATTCTGGGCATGCGCGGCGAAAACGACAACAGACCCGATGGTGAGGATGGGCTGATCGCCGCAGCGGTAGATGCGCTGTTCGAACAGCGCCGCCTGCCAGCGCCGCTTGAGGCAGAGCTGGCCCAGACTCTGGGGCGCAAGGCGGTGATCGACCTGATCGCCACCGTCGGCTTTTATTCGGTTCTGGGTTATATTCTGATGACCTATGAAACCCCGGTCGATGCCGGGGTCGCACAGGAGATGCAGGATCACCCGCTGTAGGGCGCAGCGTCAAGGGCTTGGCCTGAGCCACTGGGCGCCTTTGCCTGGGCCAGGCCCATCAATCTGCTACCCCTCCTGAACCTGCCGCACGGCTGTCAGGTCCAGTCTGACCAGCTCTCCGTTGCCAAGCGCCTGACGGGGCATTCCCTTTCCGCCGTCAACGGCCAGCTGCAAACCACCGAGCCATGCGCCATGGCCAAAAGCCAGGACTGGCCCGGAGGCCGCCAACACCCGCTCGCGCACCCGCGTGATCCGGGCGATGAAATCGGAAAACGGCTCGCCCAGCGGCAAGGTGTGTGGCGCATTTTCCCAAGCACCCGGATGGGCGGCCTCCAGTTCGGCCCAGGTGCGCCCTTCCCACGCTCCAAATGCGATCTCGGCCAGGTCGGGGTCAGGCTCGGCGGCAAAGCCGTGCAGTTCGGCCGTGCGGCGCGCCCGCTCCAGCGGAGAGGTCAGGACCAAAGCGAAATCCCGTCCTGCCAAAGCCTGACGGTTTGCAGCCAGCACCGCCATACCCTGCAGGCTCAGCGGGTCCTCCAAGGCGATATCCCGTCGGCCTTGCAGACGGCCCTGAGCATTCCATGGCGTACGGAAATGGCGGATGAACCAAAGCTCGGCCATGGATCAGGCTACCAGCAAGGGCGCGTTCTGGCTGTCGATCGCCAGCGACACGGGCGCGCCCTCGTCATAAGGTGGCCGACCGGAAGAGTGCAGCGTATCGACGATAATCTTGCCGTCCGCCGTATCTACCAGATAGCGGATCTGGCTGCCCAGAAACTCGCGATGCGCGACCCTGCCCGCAATCGTGCCATCCGACATGCTGATGTGGATATTCTGGGGACGCAGGACGATGCAGTTCGCGCCCTTGACCATGGCTGCTACGGGCAGGTGCTGGCCACCCGCCGTCACGAATTCTGCCCCCTGCAGGGCGCCTTTCAGGATATTCGCGGTACCAAGGAACCCTGCAACAAAGGCATTGGCCGGCTGGTCATACAAATGTTGCGGAGTGCCGATCTGCTGGATCACCCCCTTATCAAGGACCGCCATCCGGTCAGAAGTGGTGTTCGCCTCTTCCTGATCGTGGGTGACGAAAATCGTCGTCAGGCCCAGTTTGCGCTGCAAGGCCAGCAACTCGCGCCGCATCTGAACCCGCAGCGCAGCGTCAAGGTTCGAGAGCGGTTCATCCAGCAGCAGAACCTGTGGTTCGATGGCGATGGTGCGTGCCAGTGCGACGCGCTGCTGCTGCCCGCCTGAAAGCTGGGCGGGCATCCGGTCAGCCAGATGCAAAAGGCCGACAATCTCAAGCGCGCGCTCAACCTTGGGGCCGATCTCGCGTGCAGGCAGGCGGCGTTCTTCCAGGCCAAAGGCTACGTTGCGGCGCACCGACATGTGGGGCCACAGCGCATAGGACTGAAACACCATGCCGACGTTACGCTTCCACGGTGGCAGGTTTGCGATATCACGATCACCGATCAGGATGCGTCCGCGTGGCGTGGGCCCAAAACCTGCAATCGCCCGTAAAAGAGTCGATTTCCCCGACCCCGAAGGGCCAAGAAAGGCAAAGAACTCACCCGGTTCGATGACCATGTCGATACCTTCCAGCACCTTGGTGTCACCGAAGGACAGGTGCAGATCCTCGATACGGATGCCAGCTTTGGTCTGTGTCATCTGTGCTTCTCCGAAACTAGTGCTGATCGCCAGTCATGGTCTGGCGCGCACGCTCGCGCTCAATGATGCGCTGCGAAAGGTAGGTGCCGACCGCCACGATCACGACGGCAAGGATACCAAGCGCGGCCCCCGGACCGCGTCCGGCGGGCGATTGCATGTAAAGATAGATGCCATAGGCCAGCGGCGCGTCCGAGGATCGTCCGACCAGCATGATCGTCGCCGAAAGCTCTACCGCGGCTGTGGCAAAACTGGTGACGAACCCGGCAAGGATGCCCCCGGTCATCAGCGGCACCACGATACGGCGGATAGTGCTTGAGCGTGAGGCGCCAAGGCTTTCGGCAGCCTCTTCAAGCGACAGCGCGACCTGCTGCAGTGCCGCCATACAGGCCCTCAACGCATAAGGCAGGCGCCGCACGGCCAGCGCCACAATGATGATCCCCCAGAAACTGGACATCTGGCCCAACCCGAAAGGCAGCTGGATGCCGTGGAACATGCGCAAATATCCGATCCCCAGCACCACCCCAGGCACGGCCAGCGCAGCGGTTGCCATGTAATCCAGCCATTTGCGTCCCGGCAGCCCGGTGCGGATCACGATATAGGCGATGGCAGTTCCCAGAACGACGTCGACCACGGCCGCCGATCCGGCATAGACAAGCGTGTTCCAGACATATTGTGATGACTGGGTAAAAATCGTGCCAAAATGCTGCACGGTGAACCCGTCTGGCAGCGGCGAGAATGACCAGATCGTCCCGAATGCCAGCAAAAGCAGCCCGATATGGGGCGACAGGACCATGGCCAGGATCAGCAGGATCACGCCCCATGCCAGCCATTTCTCGCGCGGTTTCAGATCCCTGCGGGACAGGCCACCACCACCCTTTTGCACGGTTGCATAGTCCTTGCCCCGCATGAACAGAAAGGACACCCAAAGCGAAAAGACCGAGAACGCCACCAGAATGAACGAGATCACATAGCCCATCGGATCATTGATGCCGACCCCGGTGATGCGCAGATAGGCCTGCGGAGCCAGCATGTTGTTCACGTTCAGCAGCAGTGGCGTGCCCAGATCGTCAAACACCTTGATAAAGACCAGCGCCGCCCCGGCCAGATAGCCAGGCATCGCCAGGGGAAAGACGATACGCCGGAACATCCGCATCCCATACGAGCCAAGGTTTTGCGCCGCCTCTTCCATTGAGCGGTCGATATTGCGCAGGCTTGCCGACAGGTTGATCAAGATGAACGGAAAGTAATGGATCGACTGGACCAGAATGACGCCGTTCAGCCCCTCCATGAACGGAATGCGAAAGCCCAAATACTGGTTCAGCAGCAAGTTGATCGAGCCGTTGCGCCCAAATAGCAGCGACATCGCCACCGCCCCGACAAAGGGAGGCATGATCAGCGGGATCACCCCCAGCGCCTGAATTACCGCCGCACCCCCAAAGTTGAAGCGTGTGGTGATATAGGCAAGAGGCAGCGCGATCACCGTCGCCACGACCACCGACATCAGCGAGACGTAAAACGAGTTAACAAAGCTTTCACGAAACAGCGTCGTGCTGAAAAAGTCCTGAAAGTTCTGCAGTGTAAAGCTACCGGTCCGCGCCTCCAGAAAGGCTACATAGATTACCTGCGCCACTGGCAGGATCAGAAACGCCATCAAAAAGATCGCGATCAAGATACCTGCGACCGCAGCTCCTGACAGGCGCGGAAACAAGGTGAACCCGCTTGAAGCGGTCTGGGAAGTGTTGGGCATGGTGTCCTCGGGGCGTCAAAAGGCGTCACGGATACCCGCGCCGCCACAGGCAACGCGGGATCGAACTTCCTGCCGTCACTTCATCGCTGTGGCCTGGTCAGCCAGTTCCTTGGCCTTGCGATAGTTCTCGACCGCAAAGCTGTCCCAGGCCTGCTCGATTTCAGCCTGACGGCCGACAACCTCAGTCCCGGGTTCAGCGCGCGAGATGGTAAAAACCTGGGTAAAGGCCGGGTCCTGCGCCTCGGCCTCGGTGATCGGCATGGCCTCGATCAGCGCACGGGCCTCGGCAATCAGCGCGGCGGCCTCCTTGTTGCCGGTGTCGGCATGGGCTGCCTCGGCCTTTTGCACGGCAGCAACGGCCCCGCGCAAATCGTCCAACCGATAGGTCACCAGCACGTCGAAAAGCGAGTTCACCAGATTGTAGCGGACCCCGGATTTATCCACATCAAACTCGATCGCACCCGGCGCAAACTCTTCGGAAAACGGGTTCGGAAAGCCATCGGGGGCGCTGGCATAGATCTTGGGATCGACCGGCAGACGCATGATCGCAGGGTCCAAAAGGACTTTTTGCCCGTCTGGCGACAGCAGGAACTCGACGAACTGTTTTGCACCCTCGGGGTTCGGCGCATTTGCAATGATGCCGATATTGGCTGGTACGATGGCGGTCACGCTGGGATAGACCAGTTCGACCGGAAAGCCCGATGCCTTGGACGCGAGTCCAAAAAAGTCGATGACGATGCCAAAGCCGGTCGCGCCCGAATTGACCGCATCCGGAACGCCAAAACTGCGTTCGGTAACGGTATTCATGTTGCCCGAGATCCACTTCCAGGTGGCCCAGCCCTGATCCCAGCCTTCGCCTTGCAGCACGGTCTCGACCGTCAGGTGGGTAGTGCCAGAACGCGAAGGCGAGGACATCGCAACATGGCCGTTATATTCAGCACGCTTCAGATCCTCCCATTCACGCGCGATGGGCAGGTCGTTCGCCTGAACGTAACGGGTGTTATACATGATCCCATAACCCGAGGCAGCGAAGCCGAAATAGGTGCCGTCGGGATCATGGACCGGATAGCCACCGATCACATCGGGAATGCCCTCGAACTTTACGTCCACCTTGGCGAGCAACTCTTCCTCTTTCAGTACCTCGAAGGCGTCGGGGGCAGACGCCCACATCAGGTCAATGGTATTCGCGCTGCGGGTCTCTTGCAGATGCGAGACGGCAGCGTTGGTGTTGCGGCTGACGACTTCAAGCGTCGTACCGGGATGCGC
Organism: Paracoccus kondratievae; assembly: GCF_009301415.1. GTDB lineage: Bacteria > Pseudomonadota > Alphaproteobacteria > Rhodobacterales > Rhodobacteraceae > Paracoccus > Paracoccus kondratievae. The sequence continues at coordinate 472,968 of NZ_CP045073.1, forward strand.
GGCCTCAAAGGCGGCCTTGAACGGGTCGGTCAGGTCACGCGGAAACGAGGTCACTACTGTCACCGTATCGGCAAAGGCGGCAGCCGAAGTCATCATCAGCGCAAAGGCGCTGAATGCAGATATCCTGTTCATGGTTCTCCTCCCACAGGCATCAGGCAGGCCGGACTGGGCGGTCCTGCAATGGCACACCAACTGTGCATTGCAGGAATTAACCTTGCAAGTATTTGTTTTTATTAATTATTTTGTGTCAGTTTTGACACGCCCCGTGGGTCAATTCTGACCCATTCCACAGGACTTACAGCATGTCATGGTGACGCAGCCGCAGATAAAGTCTTTTGCGCGGAATACCAAGCAGGGCCGCTGCCTCGGTCTTGCGCCCACCGGTCTGGATCAGGGCGAATCGCAACAAGCGGGCCTCGAACCCCTCCATGGCTGCGTCATAGCTCATTCCTGCCATCTGATCCGTGGCGCCGGGTGCCGATCCGGGCTGAGGAAAGCTGGTGTCCAGCCCGATCACCAGACGTTCGGCCAGGTTGCGGGCCTCCCGAACGTTACCGGGCCAATCGTGATAAGCGATGCGGCGGCGCAAACTGCTGTCGATATGAGGTTTAGGCAGATTGTGCCGGGCGGCCGCCTCGGCTGCAAAATGGGTAACCAGCATGGCCGCATCCTCTTCGCGTTCGCGCAAGGGAGGCAAAGGCAATGTTGCGTGGAAACGGTGAAACAGGTCCGCCCGCAACCGGGATTCAGCTGTCAGGCTCTCGGGCGGGCGCTTGACGCTGCCAAGGATGCGTATGTCAACCGGACGAGGTCCGGCGCCCAAGGGGGTGATCTCGCGTGCCTCAACGACCCGCAACAGTCGCACCTGCAGCCCGTCGGGCATGGATTCAAGCTCATCCAGATACAGCGTCCCACCCGCAGCCCGTGCGATCAGACCGGGCGAGTCACTGGTGCCAAAAAGCTCTCGGTCCACGTCGGTCTCAGCCAGCGCGCCGCAATTAACGGCGACAAAAGGTCCGTCGCGGCGCGGGGAAAGATCGTGCAGGACACGCGCGACAAGCTCTTTGCCGGTCCCGGTCTCGCCCGAGATCAGCAAATCAAGCTGTAGCCTCGCCAGCGCCCGCAGTTTGTCACGCAAATCGCGCATAGCGGCAGATCGTCCAATCAGCCGGTCCTCGATACGTATCTGGCGCAGGCGGGTATTTTCCAGATGCAGGTCGCGCATTGCCTGCGCCCGCTTTAACACATCCAGCATCAACTCGGGCGGGCAGGGTTTTTCCAGAAAGTCATGAGCGCCGCCACGCATGGCGCGGATGGCGGCCGGCACATCGCCATGGGCGGTGATCAGGATGAAAGGCACGTCAGGCGCGATTTCCCGCGCACGGTCCAGAAAATCCAGCCCCGAGAGTCCCGGCATCCGCAGATCAGAAAGGATCACACCGGGGAAATCTGCCACCAGCACATCCAGTGCTGGCGCTGCCGCATCAAAGGCATGCACACGGAAACCGGCCAGCTCCAGCGTTTCGGCAGCAGCCAGCCTCAGGTCGGCATCATCCTCGACCAGCATCACCTCGGGCACGCCATCCCCCCCTCACTCCAGCGGTTCAGGCGCAACCGGACCTCGGCTCCGCCTTCGGTATGCTGTTCGATTTCCAGATGCCCACCCATGTCCTGCATGACGTTGAACGCTATCGAAAGGCCAAGGCCCAGCCCCTTGCCCGGCTCTTTGGTGGTCACAAAGGGATCTGTCAGGGACTGACCACTCTGACCCCCAAGCCCGATGCCGTTGTCGCGCACAATCAGCCAGACTGGATCGTCGCCGTGCAATTCGATGCGGATCAGGCCCGGTTGTGCAGCGTCTTCGCGCGTATCAATCGCGTCCAGCGCATTGCCAAGGATGTTCAGCAAAACCTGCTCCAACAGGATTTCATCCCCAGCAACCGCAACCCCCTCCAGATCCAGGCAATCAACACGAACCCCCTCGGCCCGAAGGCGATGATCCAGCAGCTCAAGCGCGGCCCGCACCGGCTCGGCCAGCATCACCCGCATATTGCGATGGGCCGAGCGGCGGGCGATGCGACGCAGGTGGCCGATGGTTCGGGTGATCCGCTCCAGCAGCGCCTCGATCCGGGCAATCGCGGCATACGCCTCGGGGTAAGCGGCGCGCAGGTTGTGCAGACGATGTCCGACGGCTGCCAGCGGCTGGTTGATCTCATGACTGATCGCTGCAGACATTTGGCCAAGGGCGGCCATCTTACCCGCCTGCACCAGTTCGCGCTGCGTCATCTCAAGCCGTTCCAAAGCCCGCTGGCGAGCGTGGACCGAGGCGCGAAAGACCTCAACGGCGCGGGCCATCTCGGCAATCTCATCCTCTTGAGAGACGGCAGGGCGCAAAGGGTCGCCATCCTCGCCCCGCGCGATCCGGGTCAGATCGGCAGAAAGCGCCTCGATCCGCAAAAGAATGCGCTTGTGCACAAAGATCGCCAGAATGACCGCCGTCGCGACCGCGCCCAGCAATGTGACAAGCCCCAGTCCGACCGAACCGCGCAAGATGGCAGTCGCGGCAGCATCAGCACGGCGCTGTGCCCCAATCCGCTCGGTCCGGCCCAGATCGGTTAACGAGGCTTGCATCCGGGCCAGGGCCGCCTGCGCAGTTTGCAACTCAGAGACTGCGGCGTGATGCAGTTCCAACCTCTGCCGCTGCTGCATAAAGATGCTTTCAGCCCCCAAGGCGGACGCTTTCAACCGCTCCAGCGCCTCAAGCAGCAGCCTCACATCGACGCGTTCAGGCAAGTTCAGCTGGGCAAGCGCCAACCGGTCCAGCGTATCGCGGCCAAGGATGCCGACCTGTTCCAGCGCATCCAGGCTATCAGCAGAACGCGCCTGTAACAGCAGCGCCGTCAGCGTCGCAGCCTCAGAGCCGATCTGCTGCACCCGATCACGCAAAAGCCAGTCCCGGGACAGCGCCTGCTCGGCCCCCGCACGCGCGGCAAGGTCAGTGTCCGTCGTCAAGGCCGCCAGCTGCGTGTCCATATTAAAGGACAGATCGCTAAGTATCCCCTGCACCTGATCCTGCACATCGGCATGGATCCAACGCAGGTCGGCCCCGACCCGCGCGTCAAGCTGGGCCCGCCGGGTCAGATCTGTGCTGATCCTGCCAAAACTGATCAGGGAATGACGCAAGGTACGCTCGGCTCTTTCGATCTCTGCACGGGTCCCCGCACGTTCAGGCGCGGCCTGCCACAGCGGCGAGGAAAGAACGCCCTCGACCCCCTGCGAAGCGCCGTCGATAGCGCGCTTCATCCGTTCGGCAGGCATTGCCGGGTCCGCCACCAGTTGCATCGCCAGCGCCGCAAGCTCGCCCGTCGCCTCAGCCAGTTCACCCGCAAGCGCAACAGCGGGGATGCGATCCTGCGCCAACGCACGAAAATCCCGTTCGGCGCGCAGCATCACCACCATGCCGACCGCCAATACCCCAGCCGCGATCAGCACGACCAGCACCAGGGCCGCCATCAACCGCCCCCGGATCGAGCCCCGGCGGATCATGACCGCTCCAACGCGCGGATCAGTGCCTCGGCGTCGCGCAGGATCGTGTATGAGCGTTCGGACCACTCCAGCAGCGTTTCGCGATCAGTCGGGGCCGAACGCGCCTGATGTTCGGTCAGCGGCATCCATGTCAGCAGCCGGCGGATGCGTGCCTTTTCGGCCGCTGGCGCATGGTCGAGCGCACGCAAACGCCGCCACAGATCCCGGCGCAGCAACAGGTCCCGGGCAACGAAGGCCTCAAACAGCTGCTTGACTTGCCAGTAGCGCCCTGCGGCCAGCTCCGGGTCATAGCGGGACCAGCTGAAATTCAGGGCCGCCAGAACCTCAGGGTCAAGCATATCGGGTTGCTCGGCGCGGATCCGGGGATCGACCGGGATACGCCGGATATCGGGGCGCAACAGGATGCGCTGGCCCTCGGGTGACAGGATAAAATTCACGAACGCCCTGGCTGCCTCGGGCTGGACGCCCCCTTGTAATGCGGCAATCCGCGCCGGGATAAGGATAACCGGGCGGCCATAGCGAAAGTTCAGCCCCTCACGCGTCAAAGCCAGAAAGTCGATGGTCAGTCCGATCGAGTAATCGCCATCCTCAACCCCCTCAAGTACACCGAAACTGCGCGCCGAAATGGTGTTCAGCTGCCCTGCCAGCTCCAGGATCCAGGCCCAGCCCGCCTGCCATCCGCGATCTTGCAAAATCGTCTCTAAAAGAGAATGCATCGTGCCTGATCGCATAGGGTGCGACATGGCGATATCCTGGTTGAACCCAGGTTCAAGAAGGTCATTCCAATCCTGCGGCACAGGTCTGTCATCCGCATTGCGCCAGGTCCATCCGACAGCGGACCACGCAAAATCCGCATATGAACCGTCGCCCAGATCAGCCAGACGCCCGGCCTTGTCCAGCACGACAAAAGCTTCGGGGGCCGAAGCCCAGAACAGATCAAATCCCCGATCATTCCCGGCCAGAACCTCATCGACCGCGGCATGGGTATTCTTGTTCAGCACCCGGATGCGGATATCGGGATGTTCGCGACCAAACGCCTCGACCAACGGGTCAACCACATCCGCCTGATATGAGGTGATGATCCGCAGTTCATCCGCAAAAGCAGGAACGGTAAGCAAGATGACCGCCCATAACATGGCGGCCAGCCTGAATTTTGCGCTTTTGCGATGATCTGGCGCGTACATTTCCCCCTCTGCCGACGGATTGTTGCATTACCAGCCACAGCAAAGCAACCGACCCCGGGGCAAATGCACCCGGCTGCTACAAAACAGCCTATGCGCGGGTTCCTGCCCCTTTATCAGCAAGATCGTTGATCTGTTTTTCAGCTTTCTTAGACATTGCTGGGGATATCGCGGCCCGGATCCGCACCGACCGGCTTTGCTTTGACCAACTTACAGTTAGCCCGGCGGCGCGTGCGCGACCAAAGCCACGTGCTACTGGGTCGAGTTTATGATCACTTCTTCGCCGAAGTTTCCGTTGCGAGGCTCGGGCTTATAGCTGGAATTCTGGGCCCGCATCACACGAACTGGCCGAATCCCTGCCTCAAGCGCAGCGCGCATGTCGCTGTCAGCATCGCCATAGTATATTTTCAGCTCATGATCCTTTAGAAACTGGACCTTGTTTTCGGACGAAGCGGTGAAAACGACGTCATTCATTTTTCCAAGGCCAAAGGCGCTTTTCAAAGTGGCAGTCAAGGTTTCCCCACCGCTACCTTTCGTGCGTCCGGTGATAAAGTAAATCTCGTCACCGCGCGCTACATGCATATCCAACAGCTCTCGCGCAACTTCTTTCGGCATCGAATACCGGTCGCAATTGTTGGTGTGGATATCGGTCCAGAACTCATCCATCTTAAGGTAATCGTCAGAGCCGGGCGAATATTTGTTCTGACCATAATAAAAGCAGGGGCTGGAAAACAGCACCGTATCATCCACATCAAAGCCAACGGCCATGGGTGGTTGCCCTTCCAGACTGGCCACAATTTGCGGGACTGAAACCCAGCGCACCGGTGCGGTCGCCAGCAGCTCGGAAGTCGTGACGCCGGGATTAAGATTAGAGATATCATCTGCCAGAGCTGGCCAGGCTGCAAGCACCAACGCCATCGAGATCATTCGTTTCGACATATGCGATCTCTGTCCTTTTTTCTGTGAACGGTATTATGCCCATTCCGGTGGTGATATGAGCGGTATCCTGGCTCGGGCTGGGTCAGTTCACGATACCGAAGCTTGCCACCAAAGCAAACGCGCTGCCTATCGCCTAACCCGTCACCTTCACCAGACCGCAATCCACGCGACCGCGCAAGTTGCGAATTGACAGCTCCGCCCTGCCCGCCCAATACCGGCAGAAGGGATACAGGAGCGCGCGCAGCTGCCTGCACAACATCTGTTGTTCGCGATCAGTTCAGAAATTCACCCTATCGCCGCCTTTCAGGCCCAGGATTTCGCGCGCCTCCTCGGGGGTGGCGACCTCGCTGCCCAGATCCTCGATGATGCGGCGGATCTTGGCGACCTGCTGGGCATTGGATTCCGCCAGTTTCCCGCGCGAGATCAGCAGCGAATCCTCAAGCCCGACACGGACATTGCCGCCCATCTGGCTGGCCGTGGTTGCAAAGGGCATCTGCGCGCCGCCCGCGCCAAGAACCGACCAGCGGTAATCATCGCCGAACAGCCGGTCGGCGGTGCGCTTCATGAAGATCAGGTTGTCGATATCGGGGCCGATACCGCCCAGGATGCCGAAGATGAACTGGATGAAGACCGGCGCCTTGAACAGCCCGATATCCATGCAGAAGCGCAGGTTATAAAGATGGCCGACATCGTAGCATTCATGCTCGAACTTGATATCGTGGGGGGCAAGCTGGTTCGCAGCGTTCTCGATATCAGCGAAGGTGTTGCGGAAGATATTGCCGTCGGACTTGGCGACGTAGTCGCGCTCCCAGTCGAATTTCCAGCTGTCATAGCGCTTGGCCAGCGGGTGGAAGCTAAAGTTCATGCTGCCCATGTTCAGCGAACACATCTCGGGCGAGAAGCGCAGCGCGGGCCGGATCCGCTCGTCTACGGTGTTGGTCAGGCTGCCGCCGGTCGAGATGTTGATGACGGCATCGGTGGATTGCTTGATGCGCGGCAGGAAGGCGGCAAAGGCATCGGGGTCGATGGTGACGCCGCCGTCATGGGGACGGCGCGCATGCAAATGCAGGATCGCCGCCCCCGCCTCGGACGCCGCGATGGCCTGCGTGGCGATATCTTCGGGCGTATAAGGCAGCGCGTCAGACATTGTCGGCGTATGGATCGCACCAGTAATGGCGCAGGTGATCACAACCGGCTGTTTCTTGCGGGACATGAGGTTCTCCTTGACGGGGGCGCGTCACTGCGCCGGAACGACGGATGCGGATTTCTCAAATCGCGGCAGGCACAGGATCACCACCGATCCCGCGACCAGCAGGCAGATCACCGTCCAGATGGTCGAATTGTAATTGCCCGAGGCGTCATAAAGCCTGCCCGCCAGCGCCGGCCCCGTGGCCGTACCGATCAGGAACATCGAGTAGATAAAGCCATAGACGAAGGCATAGCGGGCCATGCCAAAATATCGCGCGGTCAGATAGGCGATCAGATCAGCCTCAGCCCCAAGCGACAGGCCGATCAGGGCCGCAGCAAGCGGCACCATGCCCGGACCTCCGTAAAGCAGCAAGAGACAGCCCCCGGCGGTCGCGAGAAACAGGGTCGCAGCCACATAAGGAGCGAAAAAGCGGTCGATCAGCCAGCCGGTGAGCAGCCGCCCACCCAGCACGCCAAAGCCAATGACCGAGGCGGTACTGGCCGCGGCAATCGGCGTCATGCCCGCATCCCGCAGCAACGGCACCATGTGGACGACCAATGCAGACACCGCCACGGCGACAGCTGCAAATGAGATGCCCACACTCCAGAACAGCCGGCTGCGGAACAGTTCGCCCCGACCCTCGGCAAGGCTGGCTTTTGCGACGCGCGGCATGGGGGCGCTGCGAAACCCCAAAAGAACAAAAGGCCAGGGAACCAGCGCCAGCAGGGCCAGGACAAGGTAACCCGTCCGCCAGCTATAACTTTGGTTCAGGCTGGCAAGCAGCAAGGGAAGGGTGATGGCGGCAACGGCAATCCCTGCTTGCGAGATGCCAAGCGCCAACCCACGCACCTTGTCAAAGGCTCCATTCACCGCGCGGGTGTAATTGATCGGGGTCGTCCCTGCCCCGGCCAAAGCGGCCAGTGCGTAAAGCATATGGAATTGACCGATCGAGCCCTCAAAACGGCTCATTGCGTAAAGTACCCCGGACAAAAGCGGGATCGAAACCAGCGCTACCAGCCGCGTCCCGACACGGTCGATCAGATTGCCCAGAAACGGCGCGATCACCGCAAGAACCAACGTCGTATAAAGGAATGACGAGGTTACTTGCCCCCTGCTCCAGCCGAATTCAGCCTCCAGCGGAGCGACAAAACTGCCAAGGCTGTAGAAGGGCAGAGAGCTAAGCCCCGCCGCACTGCCAAGCGTTGCTGCCAGCAGCAGAACGCCGTTCCGACGAAACTCGCCAGAGCTTTCTTGATTCTGGATCATCGGTTTATCCCTGAAAAGACGTGAGGACATGCCCGCCGCAAGCGCGGCGGCGCAGTTCATTCGTCAAAGATGGCGACGGCGCGGGTCCAGCCGGCAGAGGCCGCGCGGATCTTGACCGGAAAGCACGACACCATAAAACCAAAGGACGGCAGGCCTTCCAGATTGTGCAGCTTTTCAATCTGGCAATAGCCGCGCACCATCCCGGCGCGATGCCCTTCCCAAATGATGGCGGGGTCGCGAGTTTCTTCCCACCGCTTGCGGGTATGGACGAAAGGCGCATCCCAGGACCAGCCGTCGGTCCCGACGACACGGATACCGCGCTGCGTCAGCCACAGCGTCGCCTCGCGCCCCATACCGCAGCCACGGGACACGTAATCCGGCTGACCATAGGCAAGCCCGGCCGAGGTATTGACCAGCACGATATCGCCCGGCATCAGTTCGTGGCCGATACGGGCCAACTCGGCCTCGATTTCGGTAGCCGAGACCAGATGCCCGTCCGGCAGATGGCGAAAATCCAGTTTGACGCCGCGACCATAGAACCAGTCCAGCGGCAATTCATCAATCCTTGCCGCCGGAACACCGCCATCCATGGTGGAATGATAGTGATAAGGCGCATCGACATGGGTGCCGTTATGGGTGGAAAGCCGAACTTTCTCGAGCGCCCAGCCCTCGGACCCCGGCAGTTGCTCTACCGTCATGCCAGGAAAGAAGGCAATGATGTCCGGTCCGGTGGCATCATGGGCAAAATATTCGATGCTGGGCCCCATGCCCGGCGGGTCGGCATAGTCCGTATTCTCAATCGGGACCGACAGATCAACGATGCGGCGGCTTGACATGCGCACCTCCTCCCTCAAACGCAGGGCATGACCGACCAACCCCCGCGAATGGATACGCAAGGTGGTGCCGTCAGGACGGCAGACAGATATGCCCACAAACATGAGCCCGGGGGCCCAATTCTCCCTCGACCTGACCTGCCGCGCAATTCGCAGCTTTTGGACCGGGTCCACTGCTGATAGCAAAGAATCAATGACCCGTAAAGAATTTGATTGGTCGTCCGTTCAAATTTGAGATCCGCCGCCATGACCGAGAAACCAACCTCTGACCGCATCCTTGACGCCGCCGAGCGCCTCTTTGCCGAACATGGTGGCGAGGATGGTGTTTCGATGCGCGAACTTGCGGCGGCGGCCGATGTGAAGCTGTCACTGCTGAGCTATCACTTTGGCGGCAAGGCCGGCCTTTATCGCGCAGTCTTTGCTCGCCGGGCCAACCAGCTGGCCGAGGCGCGCAGCGATGCGCTGGCTCAGGCGATCGGGCGCCCCGAATTCGGCATCCGGGATTTGGCCGAAGCCTTTGTGCGCCCTTCGGTCGCGATGCGCTATTCCGGCAATCAGCAGGGGGCAGCTTTCGCATTGCTGACAGCCTTTGAGGCGATCGACCCGCGCGAGGCCAGGCGCGGCATCCTGGCCGAGCATTATGACCCCACCGCGCAGCGCTTTATCGCGGCGCTGTCGCAGCTCTATCCCGGCGCACCGCGTCAAAGCATCGCCGACGCCTATCTGTTCATGGTCGGCGCACTGGTCATGACGCTGGCTTCGGGCAGCCGCTTTGCGCGTCTGGGCGCACATGACAGCAGCAAGCAACCCTCCCCCGATACCGAAAGCCTGACCCTTCATCTGATCGACTTTTGCACGGGGGGTGTTGATCGGGTGCTGTCAGCCCATAAACCGACGGCAGGGTGACGGCAGCCTGTCTGGACGACGCCCTCAACAATGACGACATGCCCATCACAGGCACCAAGACGGCGGGCGCGGGCTTGCTGATACTCCGGCGCATGATAACAGGCATACGCACTGGCAAGGTCAGGAAAGCGGATCACGGCATGACGCTGAAGGGCAGGAAGGGCCTATCGGCGACGCCGATCTTTGCTGTCCTCTGCGCCTGCGGCCACAACACCCGCAAAATCCTTACCCATCTCGGGGCGCTTTTGTCCCTGTTGCTTCAGCGGGTCGCCGCAATCCTTGGACAGGAAAATCCACGCATCAAGGTCAAAATAGCCGCCTGAAAGGTTGTTCAGACCGGACTCTTTACCCCACCGCCTGATCTCGCCTGCATCACAACCATCACCCGCGTTGCCGCCCCCCTATCGCAGGCGACCGATATGGCCTCTGGCGACAGCACTGGACTGTGCAGATCACCGCCTCTTTGGTGAGGCGAGGACAGTGAAAGCACCCTCATCACATCCGTGCAGCAGAGCTCAGGTTAGTTCCCAGTGTTTCCGCACCTGCCTTCACGCAGGCCGCACAGGAAACTGTCCCAGCTTTGCTGGGGTCATGTGATGCGCCCCATCGCGCAGCTTGCAAGAAAGCCGAACAGAACGATGAAGCACTCAGCCCCGCAGCCCTGTTTGGCATCAGGCAAACAATAGGATGACGGGCCAGGCACTCCGATCAACATACTCATAACCCACAAACCAGCGCAGACATTGTTGACGGAGCCGATAGCACGTCGTCGGCATCATCGGATGCCAGACGGGCAGCCGCCTGGGCAAGCGGCCGCCTTATCTGTCGCGCGATATGATCAGGGGATAGCAGCGACTGCATCAATCTCGACCCTGACAGCCGGATCATAAAGCGCGGCGACACCGATCAGCGCACTTGCCGGAGGGCGGCTCTGGTCGATGTGGCGATCTCTTACAGAACGGATTGTGCCAAGGTCAGCAGAGGACAGGTCGCGGATATAGATCGTCATTCTGGCGACATTCGAGAAATCCGCATTCGCCGCCTGCAACGTGTCTTTGAGGTTCTGGAACACCTGCTCCAGCTGATCTTCCAGCTCTGGTCCCGCCAGGGTTCCATCCTGGCGCAGCGGCACATGGCCCGACAAAAACAGCAGCTTGCCACTTTCGACCAAAATGGCCTGCGAAATATTGGGGATGTTGATGTCAGCGGGATTCACCGCCTGCATTTGTGCCTTGAGGGTCATGTTTTTGAAACTCCGATATCAGTGCGGTCCGTCGGACCGCTGGGAAAGGCGCCGGTCAAAAGTCAGCGCGACAAGGGGAAAGCCAGCCCGCAGAAGGCATGTCTTGTAAGCTGGCAGGCAGGATGGAGCGTGAAAAGGACACGCCTCTTTTCGCCCGTCCAGTGATTATGCGGCCAGTTCCTGGTTGATCCTCAGCCGGGAAGCTCTGTCCATTCTACGCAGCGCGCGCCTATGCAGCATACGGGGGACAGAAAGTTGGGGGCGGCCTCATGCCCGGAACTGTTTGAAGGGTCAGGCTGCGGACTGGCCGCGGCGCACGCCGACAGACAACGCAAGAGTCGCCAGCAACAACAGCGCAGCGGGGCAGAGCCACAGCGGCACAGTGCCGATACGGCCCAGCGTTTGCGCGACCGGGGGCGCGAAACTGGCACCAAGGAACAGCGCAAAGCTGTAGATGGCAAGGGCAAGGCCACGGTTGGTATTGCTTGCCCGGCCCGCGACGGTTGCGATCAGGCCGGGAACGGCAAGAGCAACGCCCGCAGCAAGGGCGGCGGCGGCCGCGCCAATTGCAAGCGACGAACCAGCCGTAGCGATGGCAAGCGCCAGCGCCGCAAGCACCAGGCCCGCCCGCGCAGTCACCGTGGCACCGTATCGACGGGTCAGGGGCGCCGCTGCGAATGCCAGCAGCAACGGCGGCAAACCGATCAGGCGCAGGGTCTGCAGATCAATGCCAAGCTGTGCACCCAGAGCCTGCGCGCCACCGTAGAATGAGACAAACCCGAACAGGACGGTAACCGCAGCAGCCCAGGCCGCAAGGATGACCGGATCGCGCAAAAGCGAACCAAGACGCGACCCGCCCGAGACAGGCGCAGAAGCAAGCGTCGCGCGCCCTGCCGACACCGCAAAAAACAGACCCGCCGCACCAAGCAGATAAAATGGGGCAAGCTGAAGCATCGTCTGGGTCATGCCTCCAGGCGCCCATGCAGCAAAAAGTTGCGCCAGCGGGGCTGCACCAAGAAATGCGAAACTCATCAGCGATACGCCTAGCGGGCGATGCTTTGGCGGCAGTTCCTCAGTCACCAGCGACAAGGCAACAGGGGGAAAGATCGAGGCAGCAAGGCCTTGTACCGCCCGCGCTGCCAAAAGTGCCTGAAAGCTGTCGGCGAGGGCAACAAAGCCAGTTGCGATAGCCGTCGCAATCAGGCCGATCAGGATCATCCGCTTGCGGCCCAGACGGTCCGACATCGGCCCAAGCAGCAGAAAACCTGCCGCATATGCCACGCCGAAAGCGGTGCCGGCCAAGGCTGCCTGTGCCGGATCGATGCCAAACCGTGCCGAGATTTCGGCGACCATCGGGATCGTTACATAAAGCTGGCCAACCACCATGAACCCGCAGGCCATAAGCAGCGCGAGCAACGAGATATGGCGCACTGCCAGGGCCTCGGCCCTAAACTGAGACCCGACGTTAAGTGTAGATTTAAGATGCATGTAATCCTGTCCCCTGCCCGTCCTATTGCTGCTGCGCCTCTGCGATCAGCTTGTGCATACGGGCAATGCTGGCTTCCAGATCGCGCCGGAACGCGGTCAATTCACTGATCTGGGTATCGGCCTTGGCGATCTGCGTCTGCAGGATCTCCAGCACCTTTTCCTTGCCCTTGATGCCGCTTGCATCTTCAAAATACAGGTCGATGACAGCGGCAATTTCGTCCAGACTCAGCCCAAGACGCTTGAGCGCGGCGATCTTTTCCAACCGCTTGAGCGCGGTCTGGTCGTAATAGCGATAACCCGCACCCTCACGCTCGGCAGGTTTCAGCAGGCCCAGACGTTCGTAATAGTGGATCGTGCGATGGCTGACTCCAGCCCGCTCGGACAGTTCTCCGATTTGCATACGAGACGACAATTTCGCACCACATTAACCTGACGTTGGGTGTATATCTAGGGAGGCAGAGGCAGGTTGTCAACCGCGCCCCCAATTCGTCCCTGCATACGCGGGGATAAGTCCGATTTCTGCCAGCGCCCAAGGCGGGTGGCCGGTTCATCCCCGCGTATGTGGGACCAGACTTGTTGCAAACCTTTGACTATCCTGCATTTCCACCATGTCAATAAAACTACTGATTTTGCTGGCCGAAAACAGCGGCGATCCGGGCCCCAAAAATCGTCACCCTACCCAAGCGCCAGACTTAGCCCCGCCACTCGGTCACAAGCATCTCTCTGAACCGCATGGCCGATGGTGACAGGCGCGCCCCGCGCCGCTCGACCAGCCCGATCGAGCGGGTGACAATCGGATCGACCAGCTTGATCGTCGCGATCAGCGGATGCTCGCGTTGCGGGGTGGCGAGCTTTGGCAGGACCGATATGCCCAGACCCGCCTCGACCAGCCCCAAAGAGGTGGAAAGGTGGTTCACCTCGTAAAACCAGTTCAGCTCAAGCTGCTGATTTGCGGCGGCAAGAGCGTGGTCCAGCACCGCACGGTTGCCCGATTTCTTGGAAACGCCGATCAGCGGATGGCCCTGCAGCGCCTCCCATGGCAGGGTCGAGGTCGCGGCCAGGGGGTGGTCGCGGCGACAAGCCAGAACAAAGGGATCCTCCATCAGCGGGGTAAAGATCAGTTCCTCGCGTGAAGCGCCGATAATGTTGATGCCGAACTCGACCTCGCCATTCGCGACAGCATCCAGCCCCTCGTTCGCCGACAGGTCCATGATGCGAAAGCGGATACCGGGAAAGCGTTGGTTAAACGCTTCGATCACCCGCGGCAGAAAGTAGAAGGCCGCGGTCGGCACCGAAGCCAGCGTCACCTGTGCGCGGTGGCGGCCACGCAGATCGCTGATCGACAGGATCGATTCCTCGAATTCATCGACCAGCCGGCGAACCAGAGGCATCAGCTCGCGTCCTATCTGGGTCGGAGCCACGCGCCTGGTCGTACGCTCGATCAACTGAGCGCCAACCGCCTCTTCAAAGGATTTGATCCGCCGTGACAGCGCGGGAGTGGACATGTTCAGATAACGCGCCGCCTCGCTGAACGAGGAAAATTCCAGCACGGCCAGAAAGGCGCGAAGATCCAGAAACTCGAAATTGTTTTGCATTACGCAATAATAATGAAATTCTTTGCAATTCACAACACAGTCTGATTGTAGCAATTGCTTCTTCGTGAGGTGGACGGTGGCACCTCGGAGGAGAATCAGCGTGGACGATCAGATCCGCATTCCTTGCGTCATGATGCGCGGCGGCACGTCTAAGGGGCCGTTCTTTCTGCGCAGCGACCTGCCCAGCGATCCGCAACAGCGCGATCAGCTGCTGATCGAGATCATGGGCTCGGGCCATCCGTTGCAGATCGACGGGATCGGCGGCGGCAATACCCTTAGCTCCAAAGTCGCGATCATCGGCCCGGCCACGCGCGAAGGGGCGGATGTCGATTACCTGTTTGCACAGGTGAACGTGCTTGAGAGGCTGGTGGACACCGGGCCGAACTGCGGCAATATGCTGTCCGCCGTCGGCGCCTTTGCCATCGAACAGGGCCTTGTTCCGGCCCAGAACGGCGAAACCCGGGTCAAGGTTCACAACGTCAACACCGGCAAGATCATCGAGGCGCGCATCCAGACACCGGGTGGCGAATTGCGTTATCAGGGCGATACCCAGATCGACGGCGTTCCCGGAACAGCCGCACCGGTATATCTGGCATTTCTGGAGGCGATTGGCGCAAAGACCGGCAAGATGCTGCCCTCGGGCACCCCGCATGAGATCATCCACGGCATCCCGGTGTCGCTGATCGACGGCGCGACCCCGGTCGTGATCGCACGAGCCGAGGCTTTTGGCCTGACCGGTTCGGAAAGCGCGGCGGAACTGGACGGGAACCGCGATTTCATGGCGCGTCTTGAAGAAATCCGGGTCGAGGCCGGCTCCCGGATGGGGCTTGCAGGGGTACGCAACTCGGTCCTGCCAAAGCCAGTGCTGATCGGCGCGCCAAGGAATGGGGGCAGCCTCGCGGTGCGCTATTTCACCCCGCATAGCTGCCACAGCGCGCTTGCGACCACGGGGGCAGTCTCGATTGCGATTGCGGCGACCCTGCCCGACAGCATTGTTGGCGCAGCGCTGTCCGATTTGCGCTATCCGGCTGATCTGACATTTGAACATCCGACCGGTCGCATGAACGTCCGTGTCGAACTGGATGAGGCGGCAGGAGGCAGGCCAGTCGTCTTTGTGACCCGCACCTGCCGCCGCCTTTTCGAGGGTGCCGCGCTCGTGCGCCGCAGGAACTGACAAGCTTGACGGCGTCGAGGAGGCGCTCGCCACCACTCTGAACACAAGGGAGGAATTCAGGATGATGAATTATACACGCCGATTCATGCTGGGCGTTGCCGCAGCGGCCCTGACGCTGACCTCGATGCCCGCGATGGCACAGGACTATCCGTCAAAACCCGTGACGCTGGTCGTCTCTTACGCGGCAGGCGGGGGTACAGATGCCATCGCGCGGATCTTTGCCGCGCGGCTGGAAACCGCGCTTGGGGGCCGGGTGATTGTCGAAAACCGCCCCGGCGCCGCCGCAAACATCGGCACCGATGTCGTCGCCAAGGCCCAGCCCGACGGCTATACGCTGCTGATCGGCAATCAGGGGCCGATGGTCGTGAACCCCCATATCTTCAGGCTGCGCAACGACCCAGCCGAGACGCTGGACCCGATCGCAATGATTGCCGATGCGCAGCTGGTCGTCGTCGCCGGCCCCAGCCTTAAGGTCGACAGCATGCAGGCGCTGCTGGACAAAGCAAGGGAAAGTCAGCTCGTCTATGGCTCGGCCGGCAATGCCTCGGCAAGCCATGTTGCCACCCTTCTTTTGGGCCAGACCGCCGAGGTCAAACTGAAGCACGTCCCCTATAAAGGCGCGGGTCCTGCGATCAACGACCTTCTGGGTGGGCATGTCGATTTCATGGTCACTACGGTCCCCTCGGTCATCGGGCTTATTCAGGACGGCACGCTGAAGGCTTTGGCCGTCACCGGCAAGGATCGTTTCCCCGGCCTGCCCGATGTACCGACCGTGGCCGAGGCCGCGCTGCCCACCTATAGCGCCACGGCCTGGTACGGGTTGCTGGGACCCAAAGGCCTGCCGCAAGAGGTACGCGACAAGCTTGCGGCGGCCACGCAAGAGGCACTTGCCGATCCCGCCTTTATCGAGAGCCTGAACAAGGATGGCGGCGTGCCCTCTGATCTGGTCGGACAGGATTTCGCCGGTTTCATGGCCGCCGAGCGCGCCCGCTGGGGCGAGGTCGTCAAAGCCGCCGATATCAAGGTGGAATAAGCGATGACCCAAGGCCCAGAAACAATCCAGGTCGATCTGCCGGCGCATGAGCCAGCGCAGCCCCTGCCGCCTCTGTCAAGCCCATGGCTCGGTCGTGAACGGCTTGCCGGGCTTAGCCTGATCGGTCTTGGCCTTTTTGCGCTTTACGCCAGCGCCGATCTGCCCTTTGCAAGCGAAAGCGGCGTGGGGTCGGGACTGTTGCCGCGCGCGCTGGCCTTGATCCTGATCGCGCTGGGGTTCGTGCAGATTGCGGTCACCTGGTCTGACAAGCCTGAATCGACCGGGCGCTGGCCGGTCCGCGACATGCTGCCGGTGCTGATCGGGGTGTTTCTGTTCGCAATCACCATCCGCGGCTACCAGTTCGGCACCTTCGAGATCCCTGCGCTAGGTATGGCGGTGGCAACGCCCTTGGCGACATTTCTGTCCGGTCTTGCCGCAAAGGATATGCGCATCGGCGAGCTTGTCGTCTTTAGCGTGATCCTGACCGTCGTTTGCATCGGTCTGTTTCGCTATGCGCTGGGGCTGTCGCTGCCCGTGGCCCCATGGTTGATCGGATACTGACATGATGGCCGTTCTTGAACATCTGGGGCTGGGCCTTGCGGTCGCGTTCACCCTGCAAAACATCCTGTTCTGCTTTATCGGCTGCCTTATCGGCACGCTGGTTGGCGTGCTGCCGGGCGTCGGACCGGTGGCGACAATTTCGATCCTGCTGCCGGTCACGCTGTCGCTTGACCCGACCGGGGCGCTGATCATGCTCGCCGGTATCTATTATGGGGCTCAATACGGCGGCTCGACCACCGCAATCCTTGTCAACATCCCCGGAGAGGCCACCGCGGTCGTGACCGCCATCGACGGGCATGAGATGGCGAAAAAGGGCCAGGCCGGGCTGGCGCTGGGACTGGCCGCCATCGGTTCGTTCATCGCGGGCACGGTGGCCACCGTCGTCATCGCTGCGCTTGCAACGCCAATGACGCGGCTGGGCCTGCTGTTCGGGCCGGCCGAGTACTTCTCGCTCATGATCATGGGGCTGGTGCTTGCGGTCGTGCTGGCGCATGGCTCGCTGGTCAAGGCGCTGGCGATGATCGTCGCGGGCGTGCTTTTGTCCTGCGTCGGCGCGGATATGGAAACCGGGCGCGAGCGCATGACCTTTGACATCTACATGCTCAGCGACGGGATCGAGTTCACCGTGCTGGCCATGGGCATTTTCGGCTTTGGCGAGATCTTCAAGAACCTTGCCGATCCCGAAAAGCGGGACGTGATGCGCAACAGGATCGGCCGCCTGTTGCCAACGCTGAGAGAGCTGCGTGAGAATTTTGGCGCGATCCTGCGCGGGACCGGCCTCGGCTCGGTTCTGGGCGTGCTGCCGGGCAATGGTGCGATCCTTGCCCCATTCGCCAGCTATGCTTTGGAAAAACGCCTGTCCGACCGGCCTCAGGATTTCGGCTCGGGCGTGCCGCAGGCTGTCTCGGGTCCTGAATCGGCCAATAACGCGGGTGCGCAGACCTCGTTCATTCCGCTGCTGACGCTGGGCATTCCTCCGAATGCTGTCATGGCGCTGATGGTCGGGGCGATGATGATCCAGGGCATCGTGCCGGGACCGCAGGTGATCCAGAACAGCCCCGATCTGTTCTGGGGACTGGTCGCCTCGATGTGGATTGGCAACCTGATGCTTGTTGTGATCAACCTGCCTCTGATCGGGCTGTGGGTAAAGCTGCTGAAGGTGCCTTATCGCCTGCTTTTCCCGGCCATTGTCGCCTTTTGCTGCATCGGTTTGTTCTCGATCTCGAACGACGGGGCACAGGTGATCATGGCGGGGATCATGGGCCTGGTCGGCTTTGCCCTTTACAAGCTGCAGTTCGAGCCTGCGCCGCTGGCCCTCGGCTTTGTCCTGGGCCGGTTGCTTGAGGAAAAGCTGCGTCAGGCGCTGATCATCTCGGACGGAGGCATGGGCACTTTCGTCACCTCGCCCCTGTCGGCGGCACTGCTGCTGATCGCACTGGGGGCGCTGGCGGTCGCCGTTCTGCCCTCGATGCGAAAATCGCGCGAAGAGATATTTACCGAAGCTTAAGATGCCAATACGCGGCCCTGGAAGGGCCGCGTATTCTCACCCCCGAATACATCTTACAAGGCAAGGCGCACGACACTTTCCACGCCGCCCTTGACTTCGCCCTCAGGCGTCTTGACGGTGACGTAAAGAACGGCGTTCTGCGCATCCAACGCAAGGCTGTTCGGCGCGCCATCCATCAGGACACGGCCCACCAGTTCAAACGTGTCACTGTCCAGAATGGCCAACGTCCGGTCGCCGCGATTGGTGACATAAATGCGGCGACGTGTCGGGTCATGCAGGACCGCAATCGGCCCGACGCCAACCGGTGCGTGCCGGATCTCGCGCCCGGTCGCCGCCTCAAGCTCAAACAGGCGATTGCCGCGCCCCTTGCGGCGATAGGTCGGCAGGTGCTCTTGCCAGAGCGTATCGAAATACGCATGGCCCTGATCGGTCGCAAATATCCGCCCGCCCGCGGCATCAAGCGCCAGATTAAGCAGCTGGTCCCCCGGCGTCTCGGCCTTTCCGATGATTTTATGCGTCGCGCGGTCCAGCGTGATGATCTGGCCCTGCATGTTCGAGATGAATATCCGCCCCTGCCCTTGATCCAGCGCGATCCCCGTCGCGACGAACCCAAGGCCCGGCACCACCCGCTCTACCGCAAGGGAATGCGTATCAATGACATGCAGCGCGCTGTCCGAGAATGAGACACCCGGCGCGTAAAGCCGGCGTTGCTGTGGATCGGCAATAAGTTCGCGGAAATGATAACCGTCCCCGAACGCGGTCAGAGGGATGATCGCAGTGACGGCACCGGCGGCAATATCAATCACCGTGATCTCTGGTTCGGTGCCGCCGCTTGCATAAAGGCGACCCGCCGCATCATCCAGCGCAAGGCCAAAGCCCTTGCCCGGCAAAGGAATCTCAGCCTCGACCGCAAGCGTGTCGGGGTCAAGGCGCAGGATGCGTGACGACCCCGGGGCCCCTGCAGAGGCGACAAAAACCGCGCCCTGACGCCGAGAGTGGACAATTTCGTAAAGACCCGGCGCAACGGCTTTTTGCAACATCCGGTCCTGCCTTTTGCGGTTTTCGGGACCCTCGCCCGGTGCGGATTTAATGCGCATAGGCGCGGCTTACGTCGTCGATCATGATTTCCAGCGGCGTGATGCTGGCTGCGGTCACATACCAGGCCTCGGGATCGACAAGGATCACCCTGCCCTTTTTCCAGGCGTTGGTTTCACGCAACAGCGGATTGCCGATGGTCTCGGGGTCCAGAACGGACCGATGCTCCATCACCGCGGTTCGATCAATCACGAAAATGATGTCAGGGTTGGTGGCCTGAATGAATTCGCTGGTCACGGGTTGACCATGAACCCCGGTCTCTGCCGCGTCATTGGCAGGTCTGACCCCGAAGGTTTCGAATACGAAACCATAGCGTGAATGCGGGCCAAAGGCGCTGAAAGCACCGTTGTTGTGCATGACGATCAGTGCACGCTCAGGACGGTCGCGGGTCAGGTCGCGCAGGGCGATCAGCTTTGCGTCAAGAGAAGCCAGCCTTTCCTGCGCCCGCCCCTCCTTGCCAAAAATCCGGGCGAGCAGCAGGAAGTGATCCCGCACGACCTCGATATGGCCCGCCCCGCTATCGCGGTAATCGACATCGAAATGCAGGACCGGGGCGATGCGGCTCATCTCGCGGTAATGTTCCGCCTGTAGCGAGGTGATAAGGATCAGGTCCGGGCGCAGGGCATGGATCTTTTCAACATTGGGTTTGACGATAAAGCCCAGATCCGCAACCGCCGGATCTTCCCGGTACTTCGAAAGGAAATGCGGCACATAATCCTTGGCCGTGCCCGCAACCGGCACGCCAAGCTGGTCCAGGAAATCAAGCTCATTCATGTCAAGTGCCGCGACCTTTTCGGGCCGATGCTCGATGCTTGTCGTTCCCAATGCATGTTCGACCTGAATCGGGGCAAAGGGCACAGCCTCGGCGCTGGCAGGACCGGGCAGCAGGATCGCCAGCGCAAGCGCCAGCAAAAGGGGGGCGCCGCAGCGCAGTCGGGGGGATCGGCTCATCCCGCTTCTCCTTTCGGGGTGAAGTAATCGCAAAGCCGGCCATGCGGGCGCGGCAGGATGTGGAAATCAAGGCCATAGAGATCGCGCAGCCCGGCCTCGGTCACCACCTGATCGACCGTGCCCGAGGAATGCAGCCTGCCGTCCTTTAGCGCGATGATCTGGTCAGAATGGTTGGCAGCAAAGTTGATGTCATGGATCACCGCAACGACCGTCCGGCCCAGATCGTCGCAAAGCGAGCGCAGCGCCTGCATGATCCGCAGCGCGTGGCGCATGTCGAGATTGTTCAGCGGCTCATCAAGCAGCAGGCAATCGGTCTGCTGGGCAATCGTCATGGCCAGAAAAGCCATCTGCCGCTGACCTCCACTAAGCTCATCAAGCCGCGCCTTGCGGATTGTATCGAGCGACAGAAATGCAATGGCCTCATCCGTGGCGCGGCGATCCTCGGCGGTCGGACGGCCACGGTTGTGGGGAAAGCGGCCGAAGGCGACCAGTTCCTCGACCGTCAGGCGTAACTCGATGGCGGGGAACTGGCGCAACGTGGCAACGCGCCGGGCATATTCAGCCCGGGAAATGCGGGCAATATCCGCACCGCCAAGCGTGATCCGGCCTGAACCCGGTTCGGCCAGACGCGCAATCAGCATCAGCAGCGTCGATTTCCCCGCGCCGTTCGGCCCGATAATCGAGGTAAGGCTTTGCCTTGGAAACCGCGCAGTGATCCCCGTCAGGACGGCGCGCGTACCGTGGCTTTTGCCGATGTCGGTCAGAAGGATCATATCATGCTCCTTTGGCGCAGCATCAGCGCCAGAAACCAGACGCCACAGGCAAGATTGACCAGAATGCCGACCGTGGTGCGATAATCGAACAGGTGTTCGACCATCAGTTGCGCCAGCAGGAACATACCGACAGCGATAGCGCAGCCCATGGGCAGGGTCAGGCGATGACCTGCGCCCGGCGCCAGTGCATAGGCAAGGTTGGCGACGAAAATCCCCATGAAGGCTGTGGGGCCGATCAGACTGGTCGATACCGCGACCAGCACCGCGATCAGCATAAGCAGCCTGCGCACCGCACGACGATGATCAATGCCCAGCGACATCGCCTGATCCCGGCCAAGCGCCAGCACATCAAGGGCCGGCAGCCCGCGCCAGCCCGCCAGACAGATCACGCAGAACAGGATGGTCGAGACAAGCAGACGCCAGGGCTCAACCCGCTCAAACGAGATCTGCGCGGCGGACTGAAAGATCGCGAACTCTCCGGGGCTGATGCGCAACTGGAGGAATTGCGTGACGGTACCGATCACCATGGTCAGGACCAAACCGACCAGCATCAGCATCCACAGGTCCGCCCGCCCATCGCGAAACAGCCAGCGGTCAAGGGTAAGCGAATAGCCCAGCATAAACAGGATCGAGAGCAGGAAGCCCCCGCTGCCGCCCCAGAGGGTCAGGCCTGAGGCCCCAAGGGTCAGGACCAGAACCGATTGCAGCAGCAGATAGACTGCCTCATATCCCATGACCGCCGGGGTCAAGATCCGGTTGCCTGCGACAGTCTGAAAACTGATCGAGGAAAGCGCCACGGCGCAGCCTCCGACGATCATCGCAGCAAGCTTCATCAGTCGCCGGGGGATCAGCCAGACCGGGTCAGCCGCAGCGCCTTGCAGGACAAAGGCCAGCGCCAGCAGGGCAAGACCAAACGCAGTCAGGGCAAAAGTCGCGCGCGCCGTCATCGCCTGCCCCACAGGATCAGAAACAGAAACATCAGCCCGCCGACACCGCCGCCCGTCAGACCGACCGGCACCTCGTAGGGCCAGATGATGAGCCGCCCGAAAAGATCACAGATCAAAAGCAGCATCGCACCACCTGCCGCAATCATTGGCAGCGTGCGGGTCAGGTCATCCCCACGCCAGAGCGAGACCAGATTGGGCACCACCAGCCCGACAAATGGAATCGCCCCGACCGTGATCACCGTCGCCGCCACCGTGGCCGAGACGAGGACAAGCCCAAGGACCACCATCGCGCGATAGCCAAGGCCAAGGCTTGCCGCGACCTCTGCCCCCATGCCGATCAGGGTAAAGCGGCGGGCAAAGACATAGGTCGCGGCGACCACCGGCAGGACCAGCCAGACGACCTCATAGCTGCCCTGCACGACCTTTGAGAAATCGCCCAGCATCCAGCCCTGCATCCCCTGCAGAAAGTTGCGGGAATAGGCATAGAATTCGGCCAATGCGCCCAGCACACTGCCATACATCAGCCCCGCCACCGGCACGAGTACCGTCGCACGCAGCCTTGCGGTAATCACGGCAAAGATCAGGCTGGCAGCAAGGCAGAACGCCATGGCCAGCGCCATACGGACACCCTGCCCCGCCCCGGGCAACAGGGTCAGGGCGACCAGAATGCCCAGCTTGGCTGCCTCCAGCCCGCCGGTGGTCGCGGGTTCGACAAACCGGTTACGCAGGATCTGTTGCAGAACCGCGCCACAGACAGCAAGCCCCGCGCCGGTCAACACCACTGCCGCCAGCCTTGGCAGACGGCTGGCGGTCAAAGTCAGCCATGCCTCACCCGAAAACGTGGTCAGCTGCGCCAGTTCCATCCGCCCTGCCCCGACCATCAGCGACGCAAGGCAAAGGGCGGCAAACAACGCCCCCGGCAGGGCCCGGCCCATACCGCGCCGCCGCCAGGGGCGACAATCGTTACCTGCCCCCGGCCCGGCTGCGGGGGCTACAGGCCTGTCCATGGATCAAAAATCCATACTGGCTGACAAAAGGAAGGTCCGCGGCGCACCATAGCCACCGGCAAGATTGCCACCGGCCCAATAGGCCTTGTCAGTGACGTTCTGGATCGTCGCGCGGACCGTCAAAGGGTTGCCGCCTATTTCGGCCTCATACCGGGCACCGATGTCGAGTACCGTATAGGCGGGCAGCGACAAGGTGTTGTCGTTGCTGGCATAACGCTTGCCCGTATGGTTCAGGGCACCGGTCAGCGTCAGGCCGGGCACCGGGGCAACGTCATATTCCACCCCGAGTTTCGCCATAAAGGCCGGAGTTCCCGCCGCCTTCCTGCCTTCATTCTCTGAAACGCTGGCCTTGGTGATCTTGGCATCGGTATAAGACGCGCCGCCCAGCAGACGCAGACCGGGTGCAACCTCACCAAAGACGTTCAGTTCAATCCCGCGGTTGCGCTGTTCGCCGTAAACGCCATAGACCATGGTCACGGGGTCCAGATAGGCGCTTGGCTTGGTGATCTGAAACAGTGCCAGTGTTGTCGCAAATGCGCCCTGATCCCATTTCCCGCCCAGTTCGACCTGCCGCGTCCGATAGGGGGGCAGGGTCTCACCCGCGTTCACTGCGTTTGCCGGGGCATCCTGCCCGGGGCTCAACCCCTCGATATAGTTGCCATAGAAAGACAGCTGGTCGGTCGCCTTATAGACAAAGGCCAGTGCGGGAGAGGTCCGGCTGGAATCATAGCTCGCGCTTGTCGTGCGAACGCCCGTGGGGCTGATCATCACATTCGAGCTTTCGACGGTCTGATGACGCAGGCCAAGGGTCAGCTGCAACCGGTCGTCAAACAGCTTCATCGTATCGGCAACGCCGATGCTGGTCAGTTTCTGATTGATGATCTGGGTCGGACCGCTGGCATCATAGCCGCTTAGATCCGGGGCATGGCCCCAGTCGGGATTGGCGATATTGGTGGTCGAGGTAATTCCCAGCCGCGCATCCTTATAGGTGTTGCCGGAATCGAAACGGGTCGCGGTAATGGTCCAGTCATGCCCGACCGCACCGGTGATGAAACTGCCGCGCAAGCCCAACTCGGCTGATTCCTGTGTCCCGTCGCGACGCGAACGGATGGCGCTGACCGTCATGTCCCCGGCATTGTTCAGCAGCGTGCTGCTGGTCATCAGCGCGTCATATCCCCCGGTGCGGCGGCCATATGCGGCCCAGGCGGTGATATCGTCGGTAAGATCAACCTCTCCGCGCAGAACAAAGGTCTCGGTCTCATTGGTGTTAAAGGACCACGGCGCGGCCAAGGAATGCTCGCCGCTGCGCGCCTTGGGCAGGGTGGTCACGTCGCTGCCTGCCGAAAGGCCGAAATAGTTCACGCCCTTCATATCCTCGCGCAGCTTGTAATAGTCCAGCGCAGCGCGGGCCCGCTCACCCCGCCAATCCAGCGCCACCGAACCCATATCGACGCCATGCTTCTGGTTTTCGACCGCAGTATCGCCGTCGCGGGTTACCGCATTGACGCGCAGGCCCCATTCCTTATTCGCGCCGAACCGACGACCAACATCCGCATGAAGGCCCCACAGGCTGTCCGAACTGTAAGAGGTCGTCACCCGGGTCAGGGGATCGTCGCCCGCGCGTTTGGGAACCAGTGCCACCGCGCCACCCACACTGCCGCCCGGAGGCATCCCGTAAAGGAAGGTCGAAGGCCCCTTTAGCACCTCGACCCGCTCGGCGAATTCGGTGGTGCCGCGCATGTTCGGCGCCATCCCGACCAGCCCCGCAAAGGTCACGTCATCGGCCGAGCTGAAAAAGCCGCGAATCGTATAGGTCTCATAGATATTGCGCTTGTTCGGAACATAGATCGCAGGATCCGTGCCGCCGATAGCCGAACCGATATCCTGCGCCTCGCGGTTGCGCAGATGCTCATCGGTATAGGCGATGGTGCTGTAGGGCGTCTCCATAAAGTCCTTGTTGCCCAGGATACCGACGCCGCTGCCGGCAGCCACCTGACCGCCGGAATAGGCGGGGGCCGTACCACCCTTGGCCCGCAGGACAATGGTGTTCAGCCGGATCGCCGCACCTTCTGCCGGCTCTGCCGCGCCGCTAGGCGCCTCTTGCGCAGCGGCAGCAGTGGAAAGCGCAAGCCCGGCCAGAATCGTCGTCACCCACAGCCGGCGGGCGACGGTCCGAACGCGGCCTGTCTCGCCCGGTATCATGTTGGAATTCTTCATGGTCATTGTCCCCGCAGTATTTAGTTGCATATGTCTCAACTAAATTCGGAGATGGCCTGTAAACCAACCTACAGAAACAGTCAACTTAATGTTTTGGTCAGATGAAGAGCCCAGATTTGGTTAGAAACGACAGGCGATATGCTCTATGCGCGCCTGCGTGGCCGCCCCATCAAGACCAGAAAGGAACGCCATGAATTCGGACACCCCTGCCGCACCCCGTGGCCGCCCGCCGACCATCACGCGCGAGCGTATCGCCAATGCCGGTATCGCCATCGGCCTGCCAGAGCTGACCTTTGTCGGGGTCGCAGCCCGGCTGGGTGTCAGCCACATGGGCCTTTACAAGCATGTCTCGGGGTTGGAAGAGCTGCGCCGCCTGATCGCCGAAGAGATATTTCTGCGCTGGCAGTTTCCCCCACCTGCCCAAGCGAGGCGCGAGAACCTGCAAACCTATATGACCGGGTTTGCGGAATCGATCTGGCGTCTTGTCGCTGCCCATCCGGGGATCGCCCCCTATCTGCTGCGCGGCGACATGATCACCCCCGCGATGACCGAAAAAATCGTCGCGCATCAGGAGGCAATGATGCTTTCATGCGGGCTGACCTTTGCACAATCCCGCTGGCTGCTGCTGACCATCGCTTTCCATTGCGTCGCCGTCGCCGATACGGTGCTGCCCCGGACCGCACGCGACGCACCAACTGACCCGGATGAAAACCCGATCGACCCCGAGCACCGCGACGGAATTCGCGCCTTGATCATCGGGGCGATGTCCATCCTCGATCAGATCGAGAGCTTTCCCTATCCGGTCGAGGCGACAGCCGGATACCAGAAGGGCTGAAACCCCACAGCTTGCGCCATTTCATGCGGCCTCCCAATATCTGGGGGCCAAGGCTTGCCGCCGCCCGTGATGCGGGGCAGAACTAGGCGGCAATCATCCAGCCTCCCCGGCGGATCTTAGTAAGGTATGATCCATAATGACCAACAAGACCATCGAACTGCTTGCCCAGCGGCGGACCCAATATGCACTTGGAAAGAGCCTGCCCCATTCTCAGGATAAGGTTGAAGCCCTGATCAAACAGGCCATCCGCCTGTCGCCCTCGTCCTTCAATTCGCAAAGCTCGCGCGCTGTCATCCTGTTCGGCGCGGAAAGCGATAAAGTCTGGTCGCTGATCGAGGCAGAGCTGCGCAAGATCGTCCCCGCCGACGCCTTTGCCTCGACCGAGGCCAAGATGAAGGGGTTTGCCGCCGGTGCCGGCACCGTACTGTTCTATGAAGATCAGGACACGGTCCGCGACCTGCAAGAACGCTTTCCGCTTTATGCGGATGCCTTCCCGGGTTTCTCCAGCAACTCGGCGGGGATGGCCCAGCTGGCAGTCTGGACCGCGCTGGCCGAAGAAGGGATCGGCGCAAGCCTGCAGCACTATAGCCCCATCGCGGATGAGGCTTTGGCGCAGGCCTTCGGCATCCCTTCCAGCTGGAAACTGATCGCCCAGATGCCCTTCGGCTCGAACGAAGCCGCGCCGGATGAAAAGACATTCATCGAGGATGAAAAGCGTTTCGTCACACTGGGCAGGTAAGCCTTAGCGGGGGCGGCTGCCGCCCCCGACTTTCCCCGACGGTTCAGGTGGCCCGCCCCAGCCACCGCATTGCATCACGCTGACCAGCCGTTTGCCGCCGTGATGCAGGACAATTCCTGGCAGCCTCGCATTCCGCCCGCAGCTCATTTCGCGGCACAAATTTCCGGATGTTCCCGAAGGCGGCCAAAGGCAGGTGGTCGCGCACCTCCAGCCGTTCAGGGAAATACTGCCGGTCAAGGCGCTGGCCGGACAGGAAATCCACCGAGGATCGCCGCGACGGAATGAACGCCTTTGCTGAAAATCGAAAGCCCTTATTTCGCAACCGCTAAGCCGACTTCGGCCAGCAGGGACGGATCATCGCGGCGACATTCTTAAGCCACCGCCAAGCCCAGATCAGCCTCAAGCCGCGCCAAAGCCTTGGCATCGGGCGAGATTGCGACCAGCCGGTTCACCTGCATACCCTCGGGCAGCGCGGCAGGATCAAGCGACAGCGCGCCACCTGCGAGTTGTACAAGAAGGGGGCGCTCGATCCCCGCGCATCGGACATAGCCCTTAAGCCGGTGAACCGCGTGCCGATGCCGTTCGATGATCTCGGCCAGCCGCCCGCGTTCGGGCGCGGGGCCGAGTGCGATGGTGCGGCTGGCAAACAACCTTTGGTGATCACGCTCGGGCGCAAGCGCCAAAAGGCTGCGGCCATCATGGGGCGCAGCCAGCGCCTGCATAAAGACCCCATCCAGCGCACGATGCTGGCTTGCCAAAGGGTTCAGCCCGGCAGTCAGCCTTGCCACCCGGCGCATGGATGCACGGGAGGCGATATCAGCACGTGACAAAAAGACGGCGTCGGCACCGCGGATCTGGCTTTCCACGACCTTGCCTATCCGCGGGTCAGCCAGTCGTTCGGGCAGCGTTTGCGGGTCAGTCACCGCCACCACCGCCCGACAATCCAGATCCGGCTCGGCCAAAGCAAAGCTCGCCAGCCGCCGGGGTTCAGCAACGCCGCTTGCCTCGATCATCAGCCGGTCGACCTTGTTGCCAAACCGCAGGGCCCGCTCAAAGGCCTCGAACAGCCCACCGCCCATCGTGCAGCAGATGCAGCCGTTGCTAAGCTGGATCGTATCCGCTGAGCGGAGTGAAATCAGTGACACGTCAATCGCTATATCGCCGAAATCATTGACCATGACGAGGATACGCTCTTGCCGCTGTTCAAGCAGGCGGTTCAGCAGCGTCGTCTTGCCCGCACCCAGATAGCCGCAGAGGATATTGACCGGCAAAGGTGCCATGTTCAGAACGAACCCGCCTGAACCGGCTTGCCGCCAAAAATGGTGCCCCAGACCCGGACTTCGCGCAGACTCTCGGGGCCAAGCACATACGGGTCATCCTCAAGCACGGCGAAATCGGCACGTTTGCCGACCTCGACCGAGCCCAGCTCTCCGTCAAGCTTCAGCGTATAGGCGGCACCCAGCGTGATGGCGTTAAGCGCCGCGTCCAACGAGATCCGTTCCGAGCTGCCAAGTTGCCGGCCGCTGTCGGTCAGGCGGTTGATCGCACACCATGCCGTAACCAGCGGTGCCAGCGGCGTGATCGGGGCGTCCGAGTGGATCGCCAGCGGAATCCCCATTTCAAGCGCGCTGGCGCAGGGGTTCATGCGGCAGGCGCGTTCGGGGCCGACGGTCACCTCATAATGTTTGTCGCCAAAGTAATACAGATGATTGGCGAACAGGTTCACGCAGCATTGCAGCGCAGCGATGCGGCGCAACTGGGCGCGGTCGGCCAGTTGGCAGTGCTGCAGGGTGTGGCGGTGATCGGGGCGGAAATGGCCTGAAAGCGCCGCCTCCAGCGCCTCGATCGCGGCAAGGCTTGCGCCGTCACCGTTGACGTGGATGTGCATCTGGACGCCCTCGCGGTTCAGCTCATCCACCAGGGTGTTCAGCGCCTCGGGGGCGATATTCCAGATGCCGTTGTCGATACCGCTGTGAAAGCCCGGCGCATTCAGTTGCGCGGTAAAGCCCTGAATCGAGCCATCCGTGACAATCTTGACCCCGCCAAGCCGCAGCCGGTCCGTCGAACGCGCCCGCAGCTCTTTTGCGCGCACAGCCACGGCCTCAGGCGGCAAAGACATGGCCGAAAGCATGGGGACCAGCCGCAGCGGATAGCCTTCATCACCCGTCATCGCAAAAAGGTCGGCCAATGTGTCATCCGGCAGTTCGTTCAGAAGGTCGGTCGAAGTCGTAACCCCCGCCCGGCAAGCAGAGCGCGCAAAATTCCAGACAGCCTCGGGATCGCCGCTTAATGAGCGAAAGCTTGCGCCGACCCGGCGCATGACCGGGAACATGGCGCCCATTTCCTGCAACTCGCCGTGCAACGCGCCATCCTCGGTGTGCACAACGCCGGGAATATCGGTGTTCTCGTCATATCCGGCCATTTCCAGTGCGACGCTGTTGGCGGTCAGCAGATGCACGTTCGAATGCAGCACCATGACCGGCCGCGTGGTCGATACGCGGTCAAGATCCAGCCGCGACAACCGGTCTCCGGGCACGAAAAGCGGATCGAAGCCCCAGCCGATGATCGGCCCGTCGGCCAGTTCCCCGGCCCGATCACGCAACCGCTCGACCAGCGCATTGGTGCTGCCGATCCCCTTCCACAACCGTCCATCCGGGGCGATGCGGTCGTAATGACCCAGATAGGTGAAGCGCCAGACCGAACCTTCCATCATATGGGCGTGACCTTCGACAAAACCGGGCATCAGTACCTTTTCGGCAAAACGCTCATCATAGCGCAGCTCTCCACGACCGCGCATCTCTTCGGGTCCGCCGACCGCAAGGATGCGCCCGTCACTGGACACCATGACATGCGTGGCCTCGGGCCGGGATGGGTCCATGGTGATGATGCGGCGGGCTGAAAATACGGTCGGGATCATGAAATTTCTCCGTCAGAAGCGGCGTTCAGAGCAGATTAGCCGTGACAAAGATCCTGTGTGAAATGCATAATTTCGGGGTATTTCCGCTATTTTGATGAGGGTTCGATGCATTACACGCTGAAACACCTGCACTACATCGAAGCGGCCGAGCGGCACCAATCGATCACTGCCGCAGCCGAGGGGCTGGCAGTTTCGCCCTCATCCATCGCGGCCGCCATCGACCATATCGAGGCACAGCTGGGCCAGCCGATCTTTGCCCGCGTGCCCTCACGCGGGATTGCAGCAACCAGCTTTGGCCGCAAGATCATCGACGAGATCCGCCTTTTGCTGGCAGCGCAGTCGCGTTTCGACGGCAAGATCACCGATCTTGAGCAACGCATCGACGGCACCGCCCGAATCGCCTGTTTCACGCCGCTGGCACCGATCCTGCTGCCGACCATCCTGTGCGAAGTTCGCGAACGTTACCCAAATCTGGCAATCGAGGTGATCGAGGGGAACTGGGAAGAGCTCGCCCGCGCCGTCGATACGGGTGACGCCGATTTCGCCTTTTGCTATGGGATGGCTAACGACATGACCTATCGCTTCCTGCCGCTTTTCGTTGCCCATCCCCATGCAGCGTTGCCCGCGGTTCATCCGCTGGCCAGCGGACGTTTCGTCACGCTGGAACAACTGGCGCCCGAACCGCTGGTGGTGCTGGATCTCGACATGTCGCGGCGCTACCTGATGGAGCTTTTTTCGGCGCGGGGGCTGAAACCGAACGTGGTCTATTCAGCCCGCTCGACCGACATGATGCGGGCGCTGATCGCCGCCGGAATGTGTTACGGGATCTTTAACATCCGCCCAATGAGTAAGCAGACCTATGCCCGGGGCGATCTGGTCCGGCTGCCGCTGGCGGGCGAACATGACGCCCCCCGCGCGGGGGTCCTGACTCGCCGTGACGTACAACTGTCGCCAGTTTGCGAAGCGATTATAGCTACTTGCGAGATGCAGGCGATGCGCGGGGAATTTGACCGCGCCTTTGTGCGGCCCTACCTTCCACAAGATTTCTGAGGAATTCTGGCGCAAAAATGCATTTGCCGGAAAGGCCGCCTATGGCCGATCCATTGGATGCAGCGCCACCACAGAATTTGGCGCGCGACCAACAGGAGATTCAGATGATCCCGAGCCCTGCCTTTTCACGTCGGTTCCTGCTGGCCGGCGCGGTCGCCCTGGCCGCACTTGGCACCGCCCCCTCCATCTCTGCGCAGGAGGCGCAAAGAGGTGGCACGCTGGTCGTCGCCTCGGTGCAAAAACCACGCCACCTGAATGCCGCCGTCCAGTCGGGCATCGCAACCGCCGTCCCCGCCGCACAGATTTTTGCCACATTGCTGCGCTATGGTGAGGATTTCGAGCCTCAGCCCTATCTGGCCGAAAGCTGGTCGTTCAGCGAGGACAGCAAGGTTCTGACCCTAAAGCTGCGCAGCGGCGCGACCTTTCATGACGGTCAGCCGATCACCGCCGAGGACGTGATCTGGTCGCTGGGCGTCGTCAAGGAAAACCACCCGTTTTCAAGCATGCTCGCGCCGGCCGAGACCTTTGAGGCGCCTGACCAGCAGACCGTTGTCATCCGCATGACGCAGCCCCATCCCGCGATCCTGCTGGTGCTGTCATCGGCTTTGACACCGATCATGCCCAAACATGTCTTTGACGACGGGCAGGACATCAAGTCGAACCCGAAAAACAACATGCCCGTCGGCTCGGGCCCTTTCAAGGTAACGGCTTTCGAGCCGGGGCAGCATATCATCCTGGAGCGTCACGATGGCTTTTTCCTCAAAGACAGGCCCTATCTGGATCGGATCGTCATCCGCCAGTATCAGGATCCGAACTCGGCCGTGCTGGCGCTTGAATCGGGCGAGGCGCAGCTTTTCCCGATGCTCGACTCGACCCGACTGATCCGGCGGCTTGAGAAGTCCAGCAGCCTGACCATCAGCGATCAGGGTTATGCCGGGATCGGTCCGGTAAACTGGCTCGCCTTCAACACCAAGCACCCCGCCCTGTCCGATGTGCGCGTGCGTCGGGCCATCGCTTACGCCATCGACCGCAATTTCATCACCAAGGCCCTGCATTCAGGCCTGTCCAAACCCGCGATCGAGCCGGTCGTGCGGGACAGTCCCTTCTTTACCGAAGAGGTCGAGCGTTATGACTTTGATCTCGACAAGGCCAAGGCTCTGCTGACCGAGGCAGGCTTTGGCGAAGGGGGGCAGACGCTGAAACTGCGCATCGACTATCTGCCCGACACTGACGAGCAGCAGCGTTCGGTTGCGGAATATGTCAAGGCGGCGCTGGCCAAGGCGGGGGTCGAGGTCTCGGTCCGCGCCTCGCCGGATTTCCCGACCTGGGCACAGCGTGTGTCCTCTTATGATTTCGATATGACGATGGATCTGGTCTTCAACTGGGGCGACCCGGTGATCGGGGTGAACCGGACCTATCTGTGTTCGAACATCCGACAGGGGATCATCTGGTCTAACACCCAGCAATATTGCAACGAAGAGGTGGACCAGCTCCTGAACGCAGCCGGGGACGAACCGGACCTGACCAAGCGCAAACAGCTTTACGCCCAGGCGTTTGGACAGATCACCGCCGACATCCCGATCCATTTCCTTAATGAGATTCCCTATCACACGGTCTGGTCTCAGGCGGTGCAGAACCCGCCCATCTCGATCTGGGGGGCAATGGGGCCGATGGATGAGGTCTGGCTGAAGCAATAACCGGCAGAGGCAATCGAGATGTTCAAAGCTATCCTCAGGCAGCTGCTTTACGTAGCGGCCCTGATCCTTGCGGTCCTGGTCCTGAATTTTCTGCTGATCCAGCTTGCCCCCGGTGATCCGGCCGAGGTCATCGCCGGTGAAATGGGCGGAGCCAATGCCGAGGTCATGGCCGCGATCCGCGAGCAATACGGGCTCGACAAGCCGGTACTGACCCAGCTGGCCCTGTATCTGGGCCGCGCATTGCAAGGCGATCTGGGCACCTCCTATTTCTACAATCGCCCGGTGGCCGAACTGATCCTGTCGCGCCTTGGACCAACGCTGCTTCTGGTGGCGACCGCGCTGGCTTTTGCGCTGATCATCGGCACGCGGCTGGGAATGCTGGCATCGCGCAATCCGCGCGGGATCGCCTCGGCACTGGTCACGGTGCTGTCGCTTGTCGGATATTCGGCACCGGTGTTCTGGACCGGGCTGATGCTCGTCATCTTGTTTGGCGCAACCATACCGCTGTTTCCGATCGCCGGGATGATCGACGTGGTGAAACAGGGTGGCCCGCTGGGCCGTGCACTGGACATCGCCCATCATCTGGTTCTGCCGGCGTTGACGCTGGGGCTGGTCTATCTGGCGCAATACAGCCGCCTGACCCGCGCCGCGATGCTTGAGGTTTTGGGCGCGGATTACATCCGCACCGCCCGCGCCAAAGGGGTCAGCGAGCGGCAGGTCTTTGGCCGCCACGCCTTTCGCAACGCCCTGCTGCCGGTCGTGACCGTCGCGGGCATGCAGTTCGGCACCATCATTTCGGGCGCGGTCCTGGTCGAGACGGTGTTCAGCTGGCCAGGACTTGGGACGTTGGCCTTTCAGTCGATTCTGGCCCGCGACTATCCCACTGTGATGGGTATCCTGTTCTTTTCCACTCTGATCGTCATCATCGCGAACCTGCTGACCGATTTCATCTCGCGTCTGCTGGACCCGCGCCTTGCCGGAGGTCGCTAAGACATGACCGCGCCCGCCAGAACCACGGTTCCAGCAGCCCGCGGCCCTATGGCCGAAGCCTGGGACATCTTTCGCCGCAGCCCTGCCGCCATGCTTGGCCTGTTGCTGCTGGGGCTGGTCATCCTGATGACCGTTGCCGGACCCTTTCTCTATCAGGTCGATCCGTTCGAAATCGTCTGGGCTCCGCTGACACCGCCGGGCGAGGAGGCGACAATTCCGCTTGGCACCGACAACCTTGGCCGCGACATCCTTGCCGGGCTGATCGAGGGCGGTCGCGCCACGCTGGCCGTCGGCTTTTCCGCCGCGCTGATCACCATGCTGATCGGGGTGGTGATCGGCGCCTACGCAGGCTTTTACGGCGGCTTTGTCGATGACATGCTGATGCGCGTCACCGAGTTCTTTCAGGTCCTGCCTCCGCTGCTGTTTGCCATGGTGGTGGTCACGTTGTTTCAGCCGACACTTATCAACGTGGCGCTGGCGATCGGCATCGTCAGCTGGCCCCAGACCGCACGACTGACCCGGTCCGAGTTTCGGCGCATCCGCACGCTGGAATATGTCAGCGCCATGCGCGCGGTCGGCGCGGGCGACGGCAATATCATCTGGCGCGTCATCCTGCCTAATGCTTTGCCTCCGCTGATTGTTTCGGCCACTCTGACCATCGGCATGGCCATCCTTTTCGAGGCAGGGCTTAGCTTTCTTGGCCTGTCGGACCCCAATGTCATGTCCTGGGGCCTGATGATCGGCACCGGACGCGAATATCTGCTGGACGCGTGGTGGGTGGTGACCCTGCCCGGCACGATGATCTTTCTGACCGTTCTGGGCATCAGCCTGGTCGGAGACGGGCTGAACGACGCCTTCAACCCCTGGATGAGAGAACGCTGAGCCATGATGACCGAACCCGTTCTGGACATCCGCAACCTCAAGGTCGATTTCGTCACCCGCCGCGGCGTGGCCCATGTCCTTGATGACGTGTCCTTCAGCGTCGCCGCTGGTGAGCTTTTGGCCATTGTCGGCGAATCCGGCTGTGGCAAAAGCATGACCGCGCTGTCGATCCTTGGGCTTATCCCCTCACCCCCGGGCAGGATCGTCGGCGGCAGCATCCTGTTTCAGGGTCGCGACCTGACCCGGTTGCGGCAATCTGAGCTGCGCCGGATCCGGGGCGGCGATATCGCCATGATCTTTCAAGAGCCCATGACCTCGCTTAACCCGGTCTTTACCTGCGGTGAGCAGATCGCCGAGGCGGTACGCCTGCATCAAAAGGTCAGCCCCAGGGCCGCGCTTGCCCGCGCGGTCGAGATGCTGCGCGCCGTGGGCATCCCCGAACCCGAGCTGCGCGCCCGCGCCTATCCGCACCAGCTGTCAGGCGGGATGCGCCAGCGCGTGATGATCGCCATGGCGCTGTCCTGCGAACCAAGGCTGCTGATCGCGGATGAACCGACGACGGCGCTGGATGTGACCGTGCAGGCGCAAATCTTTGCGCTGCTTGACGAGTTACGCCAGAAAACCGGCACTGCGATCATTCTGATCACCCATGACATGGGCGCAGTGGCCGAAATGGCGGACAAGGTCGCGGTCATGTACGCTGGTCGCATCATTGAGCGCGGTCCGGCGGATGCGGTTCTGGACAACCCCGGCCATCCCTACACGCGCGGGCTGCTTGCCAGCATTCCGCGCATCGACGCCGATCCCGACGCCGACCTGCCCGAGATCCCGGGCATCGTACCGGCCCTGACCGATCTTGGCCGGGGCTGCGCCTTTGCACCGCGCTGCGCGCTGGCAGTTCCGGCCTGCAACGCAGCCCAGCCGCATCATGTCGCGATGTCCCGGGACCACTCGGCCGCCTGCATCCGGCTGCAAGCCAATGAGGTTTCCGCATGAGCCAGCTTCTTTCCGTCCGCGACCTCAGGGTGCATTTCCCGACCGGGCGTGGCGGCACGATCCATGCGGTCGACGGCGTCAGCTTTGACATTCCACGCGGGCAGACACTGGGGATCGTCGGTGAATCCGGCTCGGGCAAGACCACGACGGCGCTGGCGGTCATGCGCCTTGCCCCGATCACCAGCGGCAAGATCGACCTTGACGGCATCCCCATCAGCCGCATCGAGGGCCAGGAGCTGCGCCGCGCCCGGCCACGCTTTCAGATGGTCTTTCAAGACCCCTTCTCATCCCTGAACCCGCGCGACCGGGTGGGGCGGATCATCCGCCAACCCATGGACCTGCTGGGTCTGCTTCAGCCACCCCAGCGCGATGCCCGGGTCGAAGAGCTGTTGGCTCAGGTCGGTCTGCGCCCCGAGCTGAAATCGCTGTACCCGCATCAGTTCTCGGGCGGGCAGCGCCAGCGCATCGGGCTGGCGCGGGCACTGGCGACCAAACCAGATCTGATCGTTTTTGACGAGCCAGTCTCGGCGCTGGATGTGGCGGTGCAAGCCCAGGTGCTGAACCTGATCCGACGATTGCAGCGGGAAACCGGGCTGACCTATCTGTTCATCAGCCACGATCTTGGCGTCGTCCGCCATGTCTGCGACGAGATCGCCGTGATGTATCTGGGCAGGATCGTGGAAAAGGCGTCGGCTGCGCGGATATTTGCCTCTCCCCGGCATCCCTATACGCAGGCGCTGATCGCCGCCGCCCCCTCGCTTGCGCCCGAGCATCGGCGCCGCGGCGGCGGGGCACGGCTGCAAGGCGATCCGCCAAGCCCGGTCAACCTGCCGCCGGGATGCCCCTTTGCCTCGCGTTGCCCAATCGCGGTCAACGACTGCCGTAGCCGGGTCCCCACGTTGCGCGAGCTTGCCCCCGGCCAGGCCGTTGCCTGCCATCTGGCCTGACTGGCTGCCTGCAAGCTGCACGGAGCTTTGTGAAAGAGCCAATGCGTTACGCCGCAATTTACACATTGCGACGGCGCAACCGGCCCTTCATCATTAACCCATCGCGAAGATTGAGCCCAAGCAAGGTGATATTCACCGCCCCTGCAATCAACTCGATCGCCTGCACGATGTAGAAATAGGCATCAAACTCATCAGCTTTGGCCTTAAAGGCCAGAAACAGCGCCGCCGGGATCAAAAGCAACAACCCATTCACGACAATGATCGGCATGCGCCGCAGCTTTGCGTCGGCCAGCCTGCCTCGGCGACCTCGCATTAAGGAAAACCCGGTCCCTCCGGTCAGGGCCAGCGCGGGGACCAGCAGCAAAAACCCCATGGAATAGCGGTCTTGACCTCAACAACTGCTGCTAAACCCAAAAACAGCTCTGAAATCACTGTCGAAAGCCAGAAACCTGCAACCGTCAGGAAAGCGACTAATCCGGCGATAGGGTGGATGATCTTTGGCATGACGCTTTCCTTTACAGAGCAAAATTGTAATTATGATGTCGATTTGGTATTATGATTACAATTAGATCTTTGACACCATGGTGTCAACCTAAGCACGGAGAGGAAAGTGCAGCAAAAGGCGGCAATCCCAGAGGGCGAAGCCTTGACCGGGCTGATCCTGACCATGTTCCGCGTGAACAACCTGACGCTTGGCTGGGGGGACAGGCTGGTTGCGCCATTCGGCCTGACCAGCGCACGCTGGCAGGTTCTGGGCGCAATCGTTCTGTCAGAAATGTCACGCCCTGTGGCCTGGATCGCCCGCGATCTTGGCGCGAACCGTCAGAACGTTCAGCGCATCGTGAATGATCTGGAAAAAGAAGGGCTCGTCGAGTTTCAGCCCAACCCCCACCATCGCCGCGCGCAACTGGTGGTGCTGACCGAAAAGGGGCGCCAAGCCTATGAAGCGGCAATCGACGCCTATACCCCCCGGGTGAATGCGCTGGCAAAGGACCTGTCAGCCGAGGAAATCCGAACCGCGCACCGGGTCATGGCCACGCTGCGCGAACGGCTGGAGGCCGAGGCTGATCAGGAAGGACAGTCCTGACCATCATCGCCCCACCCAGGGACGACCACCGTCAGGCCGCCGCATCCCTGCCTGTCAGGATAGTCAGCGGCGCATCAGCCTTGGCGACACCCTACCCCAGGGTTTCTCTCGCACGTTCCACCAGCCCGCGCAGATCGGCGAGGCTGTATTGGCCAAAGGCGCCCTCATCGCCCGCAACAAAAGTCGGGGTACCGACCAGCCCCATATGTTCGGCCAGCATATGGCTCATCGAAATATGGCGCTCGATCTGTTCGGCAGCCATGTCGCGTTCAAGCCGGGCGATATCCAGACCGACCTCTCGCGCGGCGCGCATGGTTGCAACCTCGGTCACGCGGCCCTTGGTGCGAAACAGCGCGGTATGCATCTGCCAGTATTTCCCCTGCTGCAATGAAGCCAAAGAGGCGCGCGCGGCAAATTCCGAATCCTCGCCGAAAACCGGCCATTCACGAAAGACGACCCGCAGGTTCTTGTCCGAGGTGATCAGCCGGTGCATCGGATCGACCATCTTACGGCAGAACGGGCAGTTATAATCAAAGAACTCGGTCAGGGTGATGTCCCCCTGCGGATTGCCCAGAACCGGCGAGGTCGGGTCACGCTCAAGCGCCTTGCGCAGATCCTCGGGCATCGGGTTCTCACGCGTTTTCTTTGCAAGGGCCGGACGGCCCAGAACCGGCAGCGACAGCAGGCTCGCGCCCGCGAGGATCAGATTTCGGCGTTGCATGGGATCTCCTTTTTATAAAGTGGCGGGCGTTTCAGCTTAGATTTGACCTCGCGCCTCAGCGATGGCGCGACGCAGGCGGTTTTCGTCCATGGCACCCGGATAGACCGTTCCGCCGATGACAAAGACCGGCGTGCCGCCAAGGCCCAGCCCCGCCGCCTGCGCCGAGTTGCGCGATAAAAGCCCGTCCCACCGATCACGTTCGGCGCGATAGGCAGTCAGGGCAGTCCCGGGGTCAATGCCGGCCGCGTTCAAAACCTCGTGGATCTGATCCTGGGACAGCCGCGCGTCGGTCGCCATCAGCGCGTCATGGGCCTGATGATAGCGACCCATCGACACAGCGCCGAGCACCAGCTGACTGGCCAGAACCGAAGGTGCGCCAAGGATCGGCCAGTCCTTCATCACCAGCCGGATATCGCCTTCATCGCGGACCACCCGACTTAGCATGGCATGGCCCATCTTGCAGTAAAGGCATTGGTAATCGAAATATTCAGCAACGGTCAGTGCGCCTTGTTGATTGCCCAGCACCGGGTTGTCAGGATCGTGCAGCGCCTGGTCGATCACCGCATCGGGCGTCGGCTTTACGCTGGCACCCTGTCTGCGGCTCAAAAGAAGCGCCCCTGTGGCAAGACCGGAAATGCCAAGGCCAGTGGTCGCGGCAAGAATATCGCGCCGGGTGATACTCATAACGTCTCCTTATCTTAGCTGCGTGGTCATTGCCGCCTGCGCAATCATGCGGGTCAGGGCGGCACGCGAAATCTCACCCGTATGGGACGCGACCAGCCTGCCCTGCGCGTCAAAGATCAGCGTCGAGGGCAGGCCGATAGCACCCA
Organism: Paracoccus kondratievae; assembly: GCF_009301415.1. Classification (GTDB taxonomy): domain Bacteria; phylum Pseudomonadota; class Alphaproteobacteria; order Rhodobacterales; family Rhodobacteraceae; genus Paracoccus; species Paracoccus kondratievae. Next base: position 512,110 of record NZ_CP045073.1, read on the forward strand.
GCTTTCCCATCAACCGGCTTTGCGGGTCACTGATCATCCCCTGTCCGGGCAGGCCCTCAGCAACAAGAAAGCCCGCAATCCGGCGCAGGTCATCCCCCTGATTGACAAAGGCGAAATCGATGCCGGGGCTATTCGCGGCCAGATCGACCATCATCGGCATCTCGCGCCGGCACGGCGGGCACCAGGTCGCCCAAAGATTCAGCACCAACGGGCGGCCGCGCCCGGCAAGCTGCACCGCCTTTCCATCCAGCGTCAGCAACTGGATATCAGGCACGCTAAGCACAGGACGCGGAAGCGCGGCGATGACGACCTGATGCGCCAGAAAGGCGACCGCTCCGCCCAGAACCAACGCCAGACCCGCGCCGTGCACGCGGCGGAAAAGCATAAACAGCAGCAGGGCTGCGCCAGCGACCCAGCCCGCAGCAGGCAGAAAGCCGCCTTGCCACAGCTTCAACGCGTCCAGCGGATGGCTGGCAAAGCTGGACCAGTTCGCAAGGACGAAGCCAGCCCGCGCGGCAAGAACCCAGACCAGCGCCGCGATAATTGGCCAGCGCACCGCATCGCGCCCTTTTGCCCGCGCTGCGACCTCAGCCAGCACAAAGAACAGGGCAAACGCCACCACGGCGGCAAAGCGTGCGCCGTCAAGGACCAACGGCCCGATCGAGATCGCATTCACAGCCCGATCTTCGCAATCGAGGCCAGCAGCGCGGCGCTGTCCATCGCGCCGATCAGCCGGCTGCCCGAAGCCTCAGCCCGCGAAGGATCCAGAAAGATCATCGTCGGCGGGCCAGCAGCAGCCAGATCCTGCATCAGCGCCTGTGCCTCGGCGTTAAAGCTGGTAACGTCCAGCCGGATCGGTGCCAGATCAGCCAGCGCGGCATGAACGGCGGGATCGGCCAGAGGCCCGCGCTCGATGGCGCGGCATGTCACGCACCAGTCAGCGGTAATGTAAACCAGCGCCGGACGCCCCTGAGCCGCGGTCAGGGCACGGCCAAGCTCGTCACGGGTCGAGACCTCGGCAAATTGTGGCCCTGCCTTGGTCGGAGCGGGCACGTCCCGTCCGGCAAGCGGCGCCAGCGGGCCCAGGGGATCACCGGCCCCCAGCGCCGCACCAAAACCCTGAACCAACCCGGCGAAAAGCAATAGCACCCCCATAGCCGCGCCAAGCCGCCGCGTACGCGTCGTATCGCATTCAAGCCGGTCCAGCGCACCCAGAAAGACCGCCATCCCGACCAGCAGGGCCGACCAAAGCGCCAGCGTCGCCGGACCCGGCAGCACCCGCCCCGCCAGCCAGATCGCAAAGCCCAGAAAGATCACGCCAAAGGCGCGTCTCGCGCCCTCCATCCAGCCACCGCTGCGGGGCAGGATGCGCGGACCAAAAAGCCCGATAGCAAGCAGCGGCAGCCCCTGTCCCAGCCCCAGCGCAAACAGCGCCCCAGCCCCTAAAATGACATCTCCGGTCTGGGCGATATAGATCAGCGCCCCGGCCAGCGGCGCGGTCACGCAGGGGCCAATGATCAACGCCGAGGTAAGGCCCAGCACCATAGCCCCCCCGACCGAGCCGCGACGGCTCCCGGCCCGGCCAAGGCGGGATAACAGCGCCTGCGGCAGGCGCAATTCGTAAAAGCCGAACATCGACAGGGCCAGCACCACGAATAGCACCGCAATGACAGCGATCGCGGCGGGCGATTGCAGCACCAGTTGCAGGTTCGCCCCCGACCACGCCGCAGCCACACCGAGCAGACCAAAGGCCACCGCCATCGCCAGCACATAGGCGCTGGTCAGCAACAGACCCCGCCGCGCGGTCAGACTTTCACCCTGCGCGGCGAGCATGCCCGCGACGATGGGCAGCATAGGAAAGACACAAGGGGTAAAGGCCAGCAGCAAGCCGAAGCCCAGAAAAGCCGCGATGACCAATGCACCCCCGCCGCGCAGGGCAAGCCCCTGCACCAGCCCCTGATCCTGCGCCAGCGTCAGCCGCAGCCCGGGGCCAGCGGCCTGCGGCCTCCACCCCGCGCCTGCTTGGGCATCGCCTGCCATCAGCTTGCCCGTAGCGTCCAGCCGCGCGGTTTGTGGCGCATAGCAGATACCATCCTGCTGACAGCCCTGCCAACGCAGGGTCACCGGCCGATCCATCCTTTCAAGCCGGACCGAGACCGCGTCGCGATAGATCTGGCCCGTGCCGAAATAGGGGTCATCGTGAACCTCGCCCCCGGGCAAAGAAAGCGGCAGGCTCTGGCCGCCCGCCTCGGCAGAAAATTCGCTGCGGTAAAGATAATACCCCTCGGCGATGCGCCAGTTCAGCGAAAGCCCTGTTTCTCCATCGTGGCTGACGGAAAGGGCAAAGGCCTCATGCGGCGGCAAAGGTGCCTTGTGTGACTGGGCAGTGGAGGCGCTGGCGGCAAGGACCGCGATCAGCAGCGCCACAAGTGCGGGGAACAATCTCGTTATCATGGGCTCTGGCTAAAGACGCGACCTTAAGCCCACCTTAAGCTTTATCAACGATAGCGTGATCGTCACGAATTGCGGGGAAAACCATGCGCCTCTTGATTGTCGAGGACGATCCGGCCCTTGCAGACGGGTTAAGCGTCGGCCTGGGCCTGTCCGGATTCACCGCCGATGCGGTCGGAACACTGGGTGATGCCCGCGCCGCGCTGACGGGTGGCGGCTTTGCCGGCATGGTGCTGGACATCATGCTGCCCGATGGTTCGGGTCTGGACCTGTTGGCCGAGCTGCGCGCCGCGGGGTCGCGCCTGCCAATCCTGCTGCTGACGGCGCGCGATCAGGTACGCGACCGGGTACAAGGCCTTGATGCAGGGGCGGACGATTACCTTGGCAAGCCCTTTGACCTTGCGGAACTCGCCGCCCGCCTGCGCGCCATGCTGCGCCGGCAAGAGGGCCGGGCGGCGGCAGTGATCGAATGGAACGGGTTGCAGCTGGACCCGGCCACCATGCAGGGCAGGCGCGACGGTACGGATATCCCCTTTTCGCGCCGCGAGTTCACCATTCTTCAGGCGCTGATCGAACACCCCGGCGCGATCCTTGCCAAATCGGTGCTGGAAGAGCGGCTCTATGGCTGGCAGGCCGAAGTAGAGAGCAACACGGTCGAGGTCCATATCCACAAGCTGCGCGCCAAGCTTGGCCCCTCGTTCATCGAAACGGTCCGCGGGGCAGGCTATCGGCTGGGCAAGCCCGGCGAACAGGACGGTGGGGCATGAACTCGATCCGCAAACGGCTGTTCGTGATCCTGCTGGTCGCCACCGGCATCATCTGGCTATCTGCGATGGGCTGGATTCAGCATTCGACGCGGGTCGAGGTCGGCCATGTTCTGGACCGCCGCCTGCAGGAATCGGCCCGCATGGTCGCCTCGCTGATCCGTCGCAACGGCGGCATCGCCGCCCCCGATGCAGCTATGCTGGTCGACGAAGCACCGGCCCTGGCAGGCACCGGACCGCATGATTATGCCCGACAGCTGATCTGTCAGGTCTGGGGCTTTGACGGCCAACTGAAAAGCGAATCCGACGGCGCGCCATCGGGCCAGCTTGCCCGGCAGGAAGGGTTCAGCGAGCGCGAGGCCGACGGCGAGGTCTGGCGCGTCTATACCCATGTGGACCGCGAGATGGGCGTGCGCGTCATGGTGGGCGATGCACACTCGATACGTGAACGGCTGGTGCATGACGTCGCGATGGGACTGCTCGCACCCGCCCTGCTGATCCTGCCGCTGCTGGCGGTACTGATCTGGCTGGCGGTGCGCGGCGGGCTGGCGCCGCTTGACCGGCTGACTCAGGCGCTGTCGCGCCGTCCGGCGACCGATTTAAGCCCGCTGCGTCAGGTCGATACAGCCTCGGAGCTGCGCCCGATGATCGAGGCACTGAACGGCCTGTTCCAGCGCGTCGAGGGGCTGCGCGAGCGCGAGCGCAGCTTTACCGCCTTTGCCGCGCATGAACTGAAAACCCCGCTGGCCGGGCTGAAAACGCAGGCGCAAGTCGCCGCAATGGCCCCGGACACGGCAACCCGGGATCGGGCGCTGGGGCAGATCGCGCGCGGGGTGGACCGCACTGACCGGATGGTGCGCCAACTGCTTGATATGACAGCGGCCGAGAACGCCATCGACAGCGGCGCACCCCCGCAAGAAGGCGCGCGCATCCTTGCCGATGTCGCCGATGCGCTGGTGATTCTGGCGCAATCGCGCGGCGTCACCCTGCGGCTTGAGACCGGAGAAACCCAGTGGCGCACCACGCAGGCAGCCCTGCTGGCACCGGCACTGCGTAACCTGCTGGAAAATGCAATCCTCGCCTCGCCCAAAGGCGCGTGCGTCGAGGCACGGCTATTGCGGGACGGCGACACTGTACGCTTTGCGGTGCTGGACCGCGGCCCCGGTATTGCCGAGGCAGACCGCCCTCATGTCATCGAACGCTTTTATCGCGGTGCGTCCAGCCCCTCGGGCGGGGGCAGCGGGCTGGGCCTTTCGATCGTTGCCGCCGCGGTCCGGACGATGGGGGGTGAGCTGCGCCTGTCCCCGCGCCACAATGGCGGAGAGCGGGCAGAACTGATCCTGCCCGCCGCACCCCGCACCACCTGATCACATTTGGGGGTCGCCCGCTGCGCAGGCTCAGAAGATGGTGACCTGCGTGCCGATCTCGACCAGCGGGTAAAGCCTTGCGATATGTTCGTTATAAAGCCCGTAGCAACCGCTTGAGGATTTACGGCCAATCTTGCGCGTATCATGGGTGCCGTGAATCAGATAGGCCGGCCAGGACAGATACAGGGCATAGACCCCCAAGGGATTGTCCGGCGCCCCGCCTTCGACCCGCTGCGGCAGACTGGGATCGCGTTGACGCATACTGGGGGTTGGCGTCCAGGTCGGGTTCTCGGCCTTGCGCACCACCTCGGTCCGGCCGCGCTTGGTCAGCTCTTCCGACACCGGGATCGAAGAGGGGAACAGCAGATAGGTGTTCCCGTCGCCCGACCAGTAATGCAGCGCACGCGATGAGATGTCCGCCAGAATGACCCCCTTGCCAAGCGAGGGGTAGAACTCGCTCCAATGCCGATTGCGGAACGAAGACAGGTTGCGGCGGCTGTCTTTGGTCGGGTCGATCTGATAGACGCCCACATCCGGCGCCTGCCCGGCAGCCGCCGAGCCATAAACGGCCTGCCCCGTCGTCGGATCAATGGCCTGAGCCGATGCAAGCCGCGGCAGCGCCAGCCCTCCGGCGATCAGCCCGCCCAGAAACGCACGTCTGCTTGCTGTGCCATCCACAGTCGCCGTTTTGCGGCGCGGATCATGCGGGGGTTGGTGGCAAGGTTGATTCATATTTCACGCTCCAGTCGTTCGGGGTATCGGATCCCGCGCCCGAATGGGCGAGAAAGCTTAACACCAGCTTAAGGGTGATCAGGCGCGAACAGTTCTGCGCTTAAGGCTTGGTTAAGGCCCGCCGCCTATCAATGCGCTCCAGATCGCAGAAGGACAGGCCCATGCCAGACAGAACACTCCCCTCTCGCAACCGGCGCGAATTCCTGCAGACCGGCCTTGCGACAGGAGCCGTCATCATCACCGGCATCCCTGCCTCTGCACAGGAAAATCCCATGCCTGACGGGCTGCGTCAGGCGCTTGAACATGAAAAGCTGGGCGCAGTTCTGGGCAATCCCTCTGGTGATGTGACGCTGACCGAGTTCTTTGATTATAACTGCCCATATTGCCGCGCTTCGGTCGCTGACCTGCACCGGCTGATCCTTGAGGATCAGCAGTTGCGGGTGGTGCTGCGGGAATGGCCAGTCTTTGGTGCCGGATCACTTTATTGTGCAAAAGTCTCACTCGCCTCGCTGCGACAGGGAAAGTTCTGGCAGTTCCACACCAGCCTGATGCGCATCAAAGGTCCGGCGGATGACAAAAGCGCCATCGCCACCGCCAGCTCGGTCGGCCTCAACATGGGTGAGCTGCGCCGCGACATGGAGGACATCAATATCGCCCGCCAGATCGAGCATTCCTGGATTCTGGCCGAAAACATGGGGCTGTCCGGAACACCCACCTACATCGCCGGGGACTTCGGCGCGTTCGGCCAGCAATCCCTGGACGAGCTCAGGTCGATGATCGCAGAGGTGCGCGGGGCCTAGCCCAGCGCAAACTGCGCGCCGATCCTTTACGGATAGCTGACGGGAGTGCCGAACCCGACCGGCAGATCCAGAAAATACCACAGGACGATCAGGATCAGATATCCCAGCGAATAGGCGATGCTATAGGGGATGATCGCGCTGAAGATTGTCCCCATCCCCACATTGCGGTCATATTTCTGCGCCAATCCCAGCAGCACAGGAAAAAAGGCGTTCAGCGGAGTCAGCGGGTTGGCGACACTGCCTCCCATACGGTGGATCGCCTGCGTCAGCGCCGGATGGACACCAAGCTGCATCATCATTGGAACAAAGACCGGCGCAAAGACCAGATAACGCGCCGAACCGCTGATGATAAACATGTCCGCAACCGCTTCCAGCAGAAAGAACAGTATTAGGACAGCCACAACCGGCACCGCCAGCTGGGTCAGTGCCTGCCCGCCCCGAATGGCCAGTACCGCGCCCAGGTTCGATTCATTGAAAAGATACAGGAACTGGCTGACCACGATGGCGATGACAATAAAGGGAGAGACCGTCTTGACCGCCTCGGTCATCAGCCGCGCAAGATCGCTTAGGTTGCCGATCTTGCCGGTGCCAACCCCGAACACCGTCCCGGCCAGGAAAAAGACCATCAGCAGCAACGGAAAGATCAGTCACATCAGCGGTGCATCGACCACCAGCGAACCCGAGGGCGAACGCAGAAAGCTGTTTTGCGGAATCGCTGCGACGATGACGGCCAAAAGGAACAACCCAACCGCCAGATAGCTGCGCCGCAGCGCCCGGCGCTCGACATCCGTGACCACGATATCCGGCGTCCCCGCCAGTTCGCCTTCGTATTTTCCAAAGCGCGGCTCGACAAAGACCACCGTCACGAAGGTGGCGATGGCAGCAACGACGATGGTGCTGGTCGCGAGCAGGTAATAGCCGTTCAGAATGTTCATGTCAAAGCTCTCATCATAAAGATGCGCCGACTGAACGCTGATCGGGGTCAGGATCACATCGAAACCGCCCGGGATAACGCTGACGCCAAAGGCGCCTCCGACCACGGCATAGCCAAGAAACAGGCCGACCAGCGGGTGCCGGCCCATGCCCAGAAAGACGCTAGCCGAAAGGGCCGGAATGATGGCAAAGGACACATCCCCCGCCACATTGCCGATGGCAGCGATGCAGGCGATGGCAAAGACGACATAAATGCCGCGGACATTGCGCAGAGATTGCTTAATCGCGACGGTAAAGAAGCCGACCTGTTCGGCAATACCGGTTACGGCGGCCATCACGATGACCACTGCCAACACCGGAAAGTTTTGCAGGTTCGCCGTCAGCCTGCTCATCCAGGTCAGAATACTGTCGATTGTCAGCATGCTGCGGACAGCGATCACCTCTCCTGACTGGGGGTGGGTGGCGGTGACACCCGCCCATGACAAAAGCGCCGAAAGCAGCAGTACCAGCGCGATAATGCCCAGAAATATCGCCAGAGGATGGGGGATCTTGTTGCCGATACGCTCGACCGCACTCAGAAACCCGCGCTTTTCGATGATGACCGCATCACTCATTAATTAACCCTTTGCCGCCCGAGAGGCATTCGATCGCGTATTGCGCATGCAGCGCCGCACCCAGAACCAGTGAGTTTTCGTCGATATTGAAATTCGGATGATGATGCGGAAAGTCTGAGCCCAAAGAGGGATCTCGGATGCCGATAAAAGCAAAAACCCCGGGATAGCTGTCGAGGTAATCGGCAAAATTTTCAGACGCCATCAGCGTGTTGAACTTGGTCATTGACGAGGACAGGCCCAGATTGCGGACCGCCTGTTCGGCAATGCGGCTGAAGGTGGGATGGTTCTCAACAATCCCGCAACCCAAACCCCATTCAACCGTCGCCGTCGCCCGAAAGGTCTCGGCCGCGGTAATGGCCATACGCTCGACCGCCTGCACCATCTCAGCCTGAATCCGGGGCGAGGTGGTGCGCAAGGTCCCCTCGATCATCACTTCTTCGGGGATGATATTCGCGCTTTCGCCACCGGCGATTTTGCCAAAGCTTAGCGAAACCGGGGCAAGCGGGTCGATCTCACGGCTGGTGATGGTGGCGCAGTTCATCACGATCGCAGCCGCGGCGATGATCGGATCAACGCCGCGATTGGGATAGGCGCCATGGGTGCCGCGCCCCTTGACCCTGATCGACAGCTTTTTCCCGGAAGCCATCCTTGATCCCGCCTCGACCGAGATCTTGCCGGTCTCAAGCTCTGACCAAAGGTGAATCCCAAAGATGGACTGAATGGGGAATCGGGCCAGCTCGGCCTTGATTTCGGCGGTGCCCATTCCGACCTCTTCGGCCTGCTGGAAGCAAAGCTTTACCGAACCCTGCAGCGCATCGCGATTGGCCCAAAGGATGCGCGCCGCAGCCAGCAGCATGGCGACATGTCCATCATGGCCACAGGCGTGCATGACGCCGGGCACGGTCGAGATATAATCCAGATGGCTATTCGCCTCATGGATCGGCAGCGCGTCCATATCAGCACGCAGGGCGACCATCGGCTCGGCCCGCGCGCCGCTGATCGTCGCAACCAGCCCGTAATCCCCGACCCGGACATAGGGGATGCCGATCCCCTCCAGCTCTGTGGCGATCAGCTGCGAGGTCTTTTCCTCTTGCAAGGATAGTTCGGGGTTGGCGTGCAGACGTCGCCGGATAGCAATCATGTAGTCATGCTGAGCCCGAGCCCCTGCAAGAATATTCATCCGCTTCTCCTCCTGCGCGATCAGCGCGATTGCCTGCCGCAGCAGGAACAGAATTCTGGCAGACCTCTTACAAAGCCGGACCACAGCAAAGACGCCCGTCAGAGGTGACCAGGCGTAATGCTAACCATCTGGTTTCATACCCAGAAATACCTTATAAAGATCGCATCCATGCTGAACGGATATGGCAACGAAGCTGAGACAGTTGCGATATTTCCTGTCAGTCGTGGAATGCGGCAGCATCACCGCCGCCGCGCAGTCGATCCGCGTCGCTCAACCCGCCCTGACCCGGCAGATCCAGGAGCTGGAGACGGATCTTGGCACTCAGCTGTTCACCCGCACGGCCCGGGGAGTGACGCTGACGGATGCCGGGCTGCAACTTCAGCGCGACGCTGTGCGCCTGCTCAGCGATTTTGAACAGGCGCGCCAGAATGCGATCCGCGCCGGACGGGGCGAGCTTGGGACCCTGTCGCTGGCCCTGCCCGTCATGCAGATCATCCCGGCCCAAATCAGCGAGCTGTTGCGTTCGCTGCGTGACGCACTGCCCGATGTATCGATGACCTTCAGCCACCTGCTGTCCGAAGCGCAGTTGCCTTTGCTGCGAAAAGGTCGCCTGGATGCCGGCCTGACGCTGTTTCGTCCGCCAAACGACCCCGAACTGGCCGGCATACCCATTTATTCCGCAGGGCTTGGCATCGGCTATCCCAGCGACTGGCGCTGGCCCGAAGGCCAGCCGAAACGACTAAAGGACCTCATAGGTCGCGATTTCGTCTGGCTGCCGCGCCATGTTGCGCCATTATGGCACGATTGGGTTATCCATGCCTTTCACGAGGCAGGCTTTGTGCCACAACCCGCTACACTGGCCGCCAATGGCTCAATGATGCTGTCGCTTGTGGCGGCGGGTATGGGTTGCGCCATCATGCCGATGGATGTGCATGTCCCGCCCAATGTCTCGCTGACGCGGCTTGAAGACCTGACTCTGACGCAGGATTGGGAGCTGGTCTGGCGCACAGACAACCCCTCGTCTGTTCTGCACCACGTGATAACGGTCGTCCGCACAGCCTATGAAATCAAGCTCGGAAACGTGACATAACCTTCCCGACACCCCCCATTGCATTCACCTGCGCAGAGGCGCAGTTATCGGGAGATTTTGTGGCCGGGAGTGTGGAATCAATGCAATGGTCTGATGTGTTTGCGACGCGGAACGCCCGGATGAAGGCGTCCGAAATCCGTGAATTGCTCAAGCTGCTGGACCAGCCCGACATCATTTCCTTTGCCGGTGGCATTCCCGACCCCGAGCTTTTCCCCGCCGAGGCGTTTTCCAAGGCCCTTGCCACCGCCATGCAGCCCGGACAGGCCAAGGTCGCATTGCAATATTCGGTGTCCGAAGGGTATCGCCCCTTGCGCGAATGGATCGCCGGGCGCATGGCCGATCTGGGCGTCTCTTGCGATGCGGACAATATCCTTATCACCTCGGGTTCGCAGCAGGCACTTGATTACCTAGGAAAGCTTATGCTGTCGCCGGATGATACGGCGCTGGTCACATGGCCCAGCTATCTGGGTGCGCTTGGTGCGTTCAATGCCTATGAGCCGCGCTATGCCCGCCTTGATCCGTTCAGCAACGAGTCCCCCGAACTGCTGAAGGCGCAGGCCGGGGCCGCAGGCGGCGCAATCAAATTCGCCTATCTTTCGCCTGATTTCGCCAACCCCACCGGGGAAACCCTGTCCCTGGCAGGGCGTGAGGCGCTTCTTGATCAGGCCGAGGCTCTTGGCATCGCGATCATCGAGGACGCGGCCTATCAGTCCCTGCGGTTTGACGGCGATTCAATTCCTCCGATCCTTGCTCTCGATGTCGCCCGCAATGGCGGGATCGAAAGGACCCGCACCATCTATTGCGGCACCTTCTCAAAAACCCTGTCGCCCGGCCTGCGCGTCGGCTGGGTTTGCGCAGCCAAGGACGTGATCGGGCGGCTGGTGCTGATGAAACAGGCTGCCGACCTGCATTCGCCCACACTGAACCAGATCGCGACGAATGACGTGGCCCGTGCGCTGTTTGACGAACATGTCAACCGCCTCCGCACGGTCTATTCCGCCCGCCGTGACCGGATGATCGCGGCGCTTGCGCGCGAAATGCCCGCAAATGTTCACTTTACCCGGCCCGAAGGCGGGATGTTCATCTGGGTAACGCTGGACCCGTCGATTGACGCGGCAGAGCTGCTTGCCCGTGCCGTCCGTGACGCCCGGGTGGCCTTCGTGCCGGGGGGCGCGTTCTTTGCCGATGGGTCGGGGCGCAACACGCTGCGACTAAGCTTCTCTTGCGCCAGCGACCAGCAAATCGACGAAGGCATCCGCCGGCTTGGCGAAATGCTGAAGGCGCCGGCAGCAAGGTAAAGCTGCCGGGGTGGGCACCATTTAGCCTCTACCTCAGCCCAGCCGCACGGCGACAGCAGCGTCATCCATCGATTCGGCTGCCCGGACCTGCGGCTGGCGCATCGCGGGTATGAGCGGACAGAACCGGATCACCGACAAGACCAGATCAGAAACTGGCGCGATCAGTTCGCCATCATACTGCGCGACAATGCGGCTCTCTGTATCCGAACCGCTCCGGTCCCCGGGGCATGCTTTAGGCCAAACCCTGTTGCACTGATTGATCAGCCCCTGATGCATGCACGGTACGTACTTTCGCGGCCAGTGGCTTAAGTCGCGATAACGGCCCCAGTGTCCGCCTGCATTCTGTTTCGGACCGGTCTTGCCAACCGCCGCACCGTGCCTGGGTCCTTCGGTGTCCGACGAGGGGCAAGGAAGACAGCACTGAACCGGGGCGATTTCTGCAATGGCTTCTCCCTGATCGCGATGTAGTCGCCGCCCCCGCCGCCAGCATCAGCAAACCGGCAAGCAGACCCTGCCCCCTTTCGGGGCTAAGCCGGGCTTGTCATCCGACCACCTCTGCCGGGTTGCTTTCCGGACCAAGCGCCCCCGTCATCAGCCCGACCACATCGGGCATACTGCAATTCTTTGGCCTGACGGTGCAAAGCCGCTTTCCCAGCCGGTGTATGTGGATGCGGTCCGCGATCTCGAACACATGCGGCATATTGTGCGAGATCAGGACAATCGACAGCCCCCTGGCCTTCAGCTCGGCAATCAGGTCCAGAACGCGCTGTGACTCCTTGACTCCCAGCGCAGCGGTCGGTTCGTCAAGGATGATGACCCGGGACCCGAAGGCCGCAGCCCTTGCCACGGCGATGCCCTGTCGCTGACCGCCGGACAGGGTCTCGACCGGCTGATTGATGTTCTGGATGGTCATCAAGCCCAGCTCATTCAGCTTTTCACGAGCGAATGCGCGCATCCGCCCCCAGTCGAGCATCCGCAACACCGATCCGGCGAAACCCGGTCTGCGCAACTCGCGCCCCATGAACATATTGTCGGTGATCGACAGGGCCGGAGACATGGCAAGCGTTTGATAAACCGTTTCGATCCCCGCGCGCTGCGCCTCTTTGGTCGAGTTGAACTGAACCGGTTGGCCCTGAAACCGGATTTCGCCCGCGTCGGGCCGAACCGCGCCGGACAAGGCCTTGATGAGCGAGGATTTTCCGGCACCGTTATCGCCGATCACGGCAAGAATCTCGCCAGGATACAGGTCGAAATCAGCACCATCCATCGCGACGACATGGCCGTAACGCTTGACCAGCCCACGGGCCTGCAGAATTGGTTGGGTCATGATGTTACCTTTCTGATCCACTGATCGACCCCGACCGCCACGATGATCAGCACGCCAATCATCAGATAGGTCCATTGCGCGTCAGCCCCGAGCAGGCGCAGGCCAAGGGTAAAGACCCCGACGATCAGGCCGCCGAACAGGGTGCCCATGATCGAGCCACGCCCCCCGAAAAGCGAAATCCCCCCGATGACGACAGCGGTAATGCTTTCGATGTTCGTCAGCTGACCAACATTGGGTGAGACAGACCCTATCCGCCCGATCATCACCCACCCGGCAAGAGCGCAGATCAGCCCCGCCACTGCATAGACCGAGATCAGCGTGCCCCGCACATTCACCCCGGAAAGCTCGGCCGCGCCCGGATCGTCGCCCACGGCATAGACATGCCGTCCCCAGGCCGTATGGCGCAGCACAAAGGCCAGAAACAGCACCAGCGCCAGCATGAAGATGGTGCCAAGGGTGAAATCGGTCCCGGCGATGTTCTGTTTCGCGGCAAAGAGATGCAGCAGCGGTGCTTCTGCCGCGATATCCTGCGCCCGGATCGTTTCATTGCGGGAATACAGGAAATTCGCCGCCATCAGGATCTGCCACATGCCCAGTGTCACGATGAACGGCGGCAGCCGCATGATCGACACGAGCAGCCCGTTGATCGCACCAAACAGCGCACCCGCCGAAAGCCCGCACAGGATCGACAGACCCGGCGGCAGGCCATAGCGGAACGTGAACTGCCCCATGATAACCGAGCTTAGCACCATGATCGCCCCAACACTCAGGTCGATTCCCGCGGTGATGATGACAAGGCTTTGCGCCGCGCCGACGATCCCGACAATGGCGACCTGTTGCAGGATCAGCGTCAGCGCGAGCGGGGAAAAGAACCTCGGCCCGATCAGGATGCCAAAGACCAGGACCGAAACGACAAGGACCAGCAGCGGCACCAGCGAAGGGTTGGTATGCAGCGCATGCTGAACGCGATCCAGCATCGAGCGCCCGCCCCCGTGCCGGAAGCTGTCGGCCGAGACCGACTTTTCTGTAGATGTCATGAATAGTCTCCCAGGTGCTTCTGAAAGGCAAAGAGGCAGCAGCGGCCTCTTTGCCCGATGAGCTTAGCCCCAGCAGAGCTTGGCGCCTTCGGCAGAGTCGATCGACTCCAGCCCCTCGACCGGCTTGTCGGTAATCAGGGTCGTGCCGGTGTCAAAAAAGTCTTTCCCGGGCTCCAGTTCAGGCTTTTTCCCGGTTTCGGCATATTCCTTGATCGCATCGATACCCATTTGCGCCATGCGCATCGGATATTGCTGCGCTGTCGCGCCGATAATGCCTTCGGCAATGTTCTTGACGCCCGGACAGCCCCCGTCCACCGAAACCAGCAGCACATCTTTTTCACGACCAGCCGCAACCAAAGCCTCATAGGCGCCCGCCGCAGCCGGTTCGTTGATCGTATGGACAACGTTCACGTCCGGATTGATTTGCAGGATGGTTTCCATCGCCTTGCGGCCACCCTCTTCGGCACCGTCGGTATAGGCATGGCCGATGATACGACTGTCATCCTCATCCCCGATCACCCTGGGATCCTTGACGTCGATACCAAAGCCGGACATGAACCCCTGATCGCGCTGGTAATCCACTGCGACCTGACTTGCGTTCAGATCCAGAAAACCGATCCGTGCCTCGGCAGCCTTGTCGCCCAGTTGGGCTGCCGCCCATTTGCCGATCAGTTCGCCCGCCTTGAAGTTATCGGTCCCAAAGGTCGCATCCGCCGCATCAACAGGATCAAGCGGTGAATCCAGCGTGATGAAAAGGATCCCCGCATTCCTTGCCTGTTCGACCAGAGGGACGATGGCCGCACTGTCGTTGGGCGACATCAGGATTCCCTTTACACCTTCGAACATGCAGGTTTCGATTGCCGCGACCTGCGCCTCATGATCGCCGTCATATTTGCCGGCAAAGGTTTTCAGCTCGATCCCGACTTCTTTGGCGCGTGCGACCGCCCCTTCACGCATCTTTGCGAAAAAGGGGTTGCTGTCGGTCTTGGTGATCAGGCAGGCACTGATCTCGGCGGCACCTGCGGAGGCAGCAAAAGCGGCGCAAAGGCCAAGAAAAGCCACGGTTGAAAGGATGGGTTTCATTATTCATCTCCACTGTTGGACAGGCGTGCGAAGGCAGCGGGCAAAATGCGCAACCGCACCCTTGCCCGTACCGGTTTGCTTCAGAGGCGGGACAAATCAGCCGGTGTGGTAACCACCGTCGACGGGCAGAACCGCCCCGGTAACAAAACCAGCCGCGTCAGAGGCCAGAAACAGCGTGGGGCCAACCAGATCCTCGACAGTGCCCCACCGCTTGGCCGCCGCGCGCTGCGCGATGCGGTCTGCGGCCTCGGGTTCGGACCACAGCGGCTTGGTCATCTCGGTCTTGTGGTATCCGGGCGCAATGGCGTTGACGCGGATGCCGTCGGCACCCCATTGGTGGGCAAGCGCACGGGTCAACCCGACGATCCCCGTCTTGGAGGCGGTATAGGACGGGACCGTCGGATCCGCGAGATAGGACAACATTGACGCAACATTGATGATATTGCCGCGCCGGGCCTTCAGGCCGGGATAGGCCGCCCGCGCAAGCCGCATCGCGCTGTTCAGGTTGATGTCCATGACTGCGAGAAAAGTTTCCTCGTCCCATTCATCGCCGGGACGCGCGACACCCTGACAGTTGACCAGAACATCCAGCTCGCCCAGCTTTTCAAACCGCGCCCGAACCGCGTCATGGTCCCGGACATCCAGCCGCTCAAAGGACAGGTTCGGCCTTGCCTGGGCTTGCGCCCCGGCTAGCCGCTTTTCCGAGCCCCCGGTCGCAATCACCGTTGCACCGCAATCGGCAAACCCCTTGGCCAGGGCAAGGCCGATACCACCAGTGCCGCCGGACAGCAAAACGGTCTTGCCGGCAAAGGTAGTGCCGAAGACCTCCTGATAACCCATAACGTCACTCCTCCTCTGAGTTTTCACCATCTACACCGAGGCGCGGCCTTAAAGGCCGGGATCGGTTCGTCATTCCTGCGGCAGCAGACCCAGCCGTCCGAACAAGCCCGCAAGTTTGCCAGGGCTGGCGATCAACGCCCCCGCAGGCGGCTTTAACGTGGGAATCTGCGGACAAAAAATCGTCGTCATTCCGGCTGCCAGACCGGCGGCAGCACCCGTGGGACTGTCCTCAACGACGACGCAGTCGGCTGGCGGAACCCCAAGGCGCTCTGCGGCCAGCAGATAGCCTTCGGGATCGGGTTTGCCGCGGCGAACATCGTCACGGCTGACCGTCACCGGAAAATAGCGGGCAAGGCCGGCGACCGACAGATTATGTTCAACCTCGGCACGCGTCGAATTCGAGACAAGGGCCATGTCCCGACCGGCATTGGCCAGCGGTGCCAACAGATCCGCCTGCGACAGCCTCGTGATCCGGTCCGCCGTCTCGCGGTAATGCCGCCATTTCACCGCGCGCCAGCCTGCACGATCCAGCGTGATGGCGGTTTGAGCCACCAAAGCTTCATGCACGCGGTCCTCGCTCGCACCCAAAAGCCGGTCGTGAAACTCTGCCGGTACCGACAGGCCCAGCTCGGCAATCGCCGCATCAAAGGCCAGTTCGTGAGCAGGCTCACTATCGACCAGCGTCCCGTCGAGATCCCACAGAACCGCCCTCATATCAGCGCATCCAGTTCAGCGTAAAACGGCTGCGCAGCGGCGTAGAGCTTTTCATAGATCGGCATCATCCTGTCATAGCAATCCGCCCATTCCGGTTCGGGCAGGATTTCACGATCAAAGACCACCATACGCCGGACTGCCTCGGCCAGATCCGGCGCATCGCCGACAGCGACCGCCATCATCGCAGCAGCCCCGATGACGCCGCATTCCAGCTCGCGCGGGACCAGATAGGGGACGCGATACATGCTGGCCTTGATCCGCAGCCAAAGGTCGGATTTTGCACCGCCGCTGGCCGCAACGAACCGCTCGGGGCGCCGGCCCTGCACCTGAAGCGCCCCAAGCCTGAGGCGCACGGAAAAGGCCACGCCCTCCAGCACGGCCCGATGCAATTCGGGCAGTCCATGCGCGGCGGTCAATCCAAAGAATTGCGCGCGCGAATTGCGGTATTCGCCAAAGCGTTCCCCCGACAGATAGGGCAAAAAGAACAGCTTGCCGGAACCCGGCAAAGCGTGCCGTGCAGCATCGGCAATCTCGGCATAGCTACGGCGATTTTCGTGAAAGGCGCGCCGTGCCCATCTCATCGCATCACCACCCGCATCAAGCAGGGTCAGGCTGCCCCAATTTCCCTCGACCGTCGCGACATTCGAGACCTCGGGGTCGATGACCGGGGCGTCGTGCAACAGCGTCACAATCGTCGAGGTCCCCGTGACATCCGAAGCCATGCCGGGCGCCATGACGCCCGACCCAAGCAGGGCAACGGGATAATCACCGCCTCCGACCAGAACTGGCAGCCCTTCGGCAAGGCCCAGCCGCGCGGCGGCCTGCGGCGTCAACCCGCCCAGCACCTCGACCGGATCACGAAGCGGCGGCAGCAGATCGCGCGAAATCCCGGCCAGAGTCAGCAGTTCGCCGGACCAGTCGCGGGTCGCAGCGTCCATCAGAAAGCTCATCGACCCTTCGGTGCGGTCCTGTGCGCGAACGCCGGTCAGCTTGAAGTTGATCCAGTCCTTGGGCATCAGAACGGTCCGGGTGGCCGCCATGGCCGCCGGGTCATGGGCCGCAAGCCAGCGCAGTTTGAAAGCAGGCCAGGCCGGGCTTGGCGGGTTGGCCGTCCGCGCAAGATATTCCCCCGGGGCGTGGCGGGCAGCAAAATCCCCGACGTCAGCCAGCGTGCGCTTGTCGTTCCACAGCGGCACCGTCTCACGCGTAAGCTGACCGTCCGCGTCGATCAGAACCGTCCCGTGCATCTGTCCGCAGGCGCAGATCGCCGAGACACGGGCCGGCGCGTTCTCGACCCGGGTCAGCACGTCACGGATCGCCTCGACCGTGCCTGCCCACCAATCCGCCGGGCGCTGCTCGGACCAGCCGAACTGCGGCACGATCTGTTCATGCTCGCGGCTGCTCATGGCAAGGATCGTACCACGACGCTCGACCAGCGCCGCCCGCAGGCTGCCGGTGCCGACGTCAATGGCAAGATACAGGTCACGCATGGCAGGTTCCCTCAGGTATGAACGCCTTGGACGTCATCTCAGCCGTGCCAGAGCAGCAACGACCATCGGCGAAGTGACGGGCATCGGCTCGTTGTGAATGATTTCTCCGGGGCGGCAAGCCCGTTCGGCAATACGGAAAAGATCATCATCGCTTGCCGCGACAAGCCCGATATCGCCCAGTCGTACTGGCAGGCGGACCTTGGCGCAAAAATCGCGCACGCGGGCGAATTCGGCCTCATCCCCCTGAATCAACAGGCCCGCCAGAACCCCAATGGCAACCTTTTCGCCATGCAGATGGCCATGGACCGCATCAATTTCTGTCAGCCCATGATGAATGGCATGGGCAGCAGCGACGCCGCCGGATTCAAACCCGATCCCGGACAACAGGATATTCGCCTCAACCACCCGCTCGATCGCCGGGCCTGCGGTATCGGCATCACATTCGGCCAAAGCTGCAGCACCATGTTCAAAAATCGTGTCGCGGCAAAAGCGGGCGATTTCATAGGCCAGCGGCAGGCCGGGCATGCCAAGGCAATTCGCCGCCCCGCTGCGCCTGCAAGCCTCGGCTTCATAAAAGGTCGCAAGTGCGTCACCGATGCCCGCCGCCAGAAATCTTGCAGGCGCACGGGCGATCAGCCCCGTGTCGACCAGCACCAGATCAGGGTTACGGGGCAGAAAGCGGTCATGAGCCACCGTTCCATCATCATGATAGACGACCGCAAGGGCGCTGCACGGTGCATCTGACGCCGCGATGGTCGGCACGACGATGACCGGCAAGCCAGCCTCATGCGCCGCAGCCTTGGCAGTATCCAGCGCCTTGCCCCCGCCGATGCCAACCAGCACGCCAGCACCCTTGTCGCGCGCAGCCCCGGCTGCCGCAGCAATGGCGGTTTCGCTGCATTCGCCGCCATGGCGCAGGACCAGCGCGTCGGTCTTGTCCAATGCAGAGGCAAGTTCGCCCGCGATCAGCCCATGCACGCCCCCATCCACAAGAACCAGCGCAGATGACCCCGGCGCCAGGCCCTGAATTTCCGCACCCAGACGTGAAAGCGCACCCGGTCCCTGAAGGTAACGACCGGGAAAGCGCATACCGGCAGGCATGATCTTACCAGCAGACATAACCGCCATCCGCCAAAACGATGGAACCGGTCATCAGACTTGCCGCATCACCCGCAAGAAACAGCACGACCGAGGCAACCTCGTCGGGACGGCCCATCCGGCCCATGGGAGTGCCGCCGATCCAATGCCGATGCATCTCGGGGTCATCATAGACATAGGCGTTCATCTCGGTCTCGATATAGGTGGGCGCGACCGCGTTGACCCGCACCCCCCGCCCGCCCCATTCGGCAGCAAGCGAACGGGTCAGATGGTGGACACCAGCTTTCGAGGCATTGTAGTTCGCCTGCTCTTGCGGGCGATTGACGATAAAGCCCGACATCGAGCCAACGTTGACGATGCTGCCCGTCCCCTGTTCCAGCATTGCGCGGCCAAAGGCGCGGCAACACCAGAAAACCCCGTTCAGGTTCACGTCGATGACCTTGGCCCAGACCTCATCCGTCATGTCCTCGGCCGGCTTGTTCGAAATGGCGATACCTGCGTTGTTCACCAGGATATCGACCCTGCCGTGTCGTGCGACCACATCCGCCGCCAGGGCCTCGACCGCCGCGACATCGGTCACGTCCAGTGCGGCAGCCTGGGCCCGGGCGCCGGTTCCGGTGATCTTTGCCGCTGCGACCTCGGCTGCCTTGCCATCCATATCGGTCAGGATCACGGTTGCCCCGGCCTCGGCCAGCGCCTCGCTGATTGCCAATCCGATGCCTCGGGCTGCGCCGGTGACAACGGCAACACGGCCGTCCAGTCGGAAACGTTCAAGATACATGGATGTATTCTCCGAAATCAGCGGCGAAAGAAGGAAGAGCCGTATTGCAGCAGCATCGCCCCGATGATGATGACGCCCATAAAGACCTGCTGGTGATAGCCAGGCACATTGGCAAGGTTCATCAGGTTCGCGATGATGCCAAGGATGAACACGCCAACAAAGGTGTTCAGAGCACTGCCACGCCCGCCCATCAGGCTTGCGCCGCCGATCACCACCGCCGCAATGGCGTCAAGTTCAGCGCCGACCCCGATATTGGCCGAGCCGATCCCGGTGCGGCTGGACGAGATGATCCCCGCAGCAGCAGCCAGAATGCCCGAGATGACATAGACCGCGACCTCATAGCGCGAGACCGAGATCCCGGACAAGCGAACCGCATCACGGTTTGAGCCGATGGCCTTAACCAGCCGGCCGAACCGGGTATAGGTCAGCACCAGCCCAGCAATGACGAAAACCGCCAGCATCAGCAACACGGGATAGGGAACTCCCGCGACAAAACCCGTGCCAAAGGCGGTGATGGTTTGCCCCGCCTCTCCCATCCTGATGGGTTGGCCGGATGAGGCGATGAACGCGGCCCCGCGCGCAATGGTCATCACGGCAAGCGTTGTCACAAACGCCGGCAGGCGCAGAAAGGCCACCAGCAGGCCGGAAACCAGCCCGCAGGCCGCGCCGACGACAACCGTTGCCCCGATCGCAAGCCCCGGTGCCATCTGCTGGACAAGGACGGCGGAAACCACGCTGCCCAGCGCCGAAACCGAACCGACAGACAGGTCGATGCCCCGGGTCAGGATGACAAACAGCATTCCGACGGCCATCAGCCCGGTCGCCGCCACCTGCCGCAGGACGTTCATCAGGTTGCGCTGGGTCAGGAACACATCCGAAAGCATACTGGCAACCGCAAGCAGCACGATCAGGATCACGAAGGTTCCATAGCGATGCATGAGATCACCGAAATCAAGACGGCGAGTATCGGGTTTGGTCACCGTGGACATGGAATTATCCTCATGCAGCGTTCGCGTTACTGGTCATCGCCAGCTTCAGCAGTTTTTCTTCGGAGTAGTCGGGGGGCATAAGCTGACCGGCAAGCCTGCCCTCACGCATCACAAGAATACGGTCGCACAGGCCGAACAGTTCGTGATGTTCGGACGACACCACAAGCACCGCCTTACCCTCTGCCGCGAACCTGCGAATAAGCGAGTAGATCTCGGTCTTGGCACCAACGTCGACGCCGCGGGTGGGTTCGTCAAAGATCAGTACGCGCCCTTCTGCATGAAACCATTTCGCAAGCACGACCTTTTGCTGGTTGCCACCCGAAAGGCTTGAGACCGGAGCATCCTGACTGGAAGCCTTGATCCGCAGCTGATCCGACAGGGCGTCAACGGCCTGCCGTTCGGCGCGGCGGCGGACGACACCGACAAGGTTCGTCAGCGGGTCAAGGCGCGCCATGGTCGCGTTCACGCGGATCGGCATGTCCAGAACGACGCCCTGATCCTTGCGACTTTCCGGCACAAGACCGATCCCGGCCCGCACCGCGTCCCCGGGACGGCGGATGCGCATCTGTTGCCCTGCAACAAAGATGCGGCCGGCGTCATGACGGTCAGCGCCAAAGATCAGCCGCACAAGCTCTGTCCGTCCGGCACCGACAAGGCCGCCCAGACCGACGATCTCTCCGGCCCGCACCGTCAGCGAAACGTCCCGCACCACGTTACCACGCCCAAGACCTTCGGTACGCAGCAACTCACGCCCTATTTCACGCGGGACATCCTCGCCAAAAAGCGCATCCAGCCGACGTCCGACCATCATGCGGATGACATCATCAATAGTCACCGCGCTTTTCTCGACCATGCCGACGGTCGTCCCGTCTTTCATGACCGTCATACGGTCAGCAATGCGGAACACCTCATCAAGGCGGTGCGAAATATAGACCACCCCGACACCCTGATCCCGCAGGTCGCGGATGATCGTAAGCAGCCGCTCGGCATCCTGCACCGACAGCACCGCAGTCGGCTCGTCAAAGACGATGACGCGCGCATTTCTTGAAAGTGCCTTGGCAATTTCAACCACTTGTTGCTGAGCAACAGACAGATCCCGGACCATGGCCTGCGGCTGAATGTCAAAGCCAAGCCGCTGAATGATGTCACGCGCGCGCCGCTTCATCTCGCGCCAGGAAATCAGCCGGGGCAGTTCAGCAAGAAAGATGTTTTCGGCAACGCTAAGGTCCGGAACCAGCGCCATCTCTTGATGGATGACGACGATTCCGCGCTGCATGGCATCTGCGGGCCGGTGAAAGACGGCCGACAGGCCGTCGATACGGATCTCTCCCTCACTCGGCAAATGCTCTCCGCCCAGAACGCGCATCAGGGTGGACTTGCCCGCGCCGTTTTCACCCAGCAGGGCGTGCACCTCGCCAGAGCGAAGGACGAAGTCCACGCCTTTAAGAGCATGGATGCCGCCAAAGGATTTCCGGATACCGGAAAGCTGCACCACTTCTGTCATGGAAGCTTCTCTGCAAGGGATCGGAGGATAAAAGGCGGCAGAGACCATAGCCGTCCCCGCCGCCGTCGATCAGAACACCGCGTCGGGGCGATAGTACTTGCCGACGTTGTCTTTGGTGATCACTGCGGGCTCGGTATAGGTGATCTTGCCCATACCTTCAGGCAGCTCGCCATCGACTGCCTGTTTGGCCAGATCGACCGCCGTAGTCGCGACGATTGCCGGATCGTTAAGGCCGGTGGCCCCGTATTCGCCGGATCTGATCAGCTCCAACGCCTCTTTCTGACCGTCAGCGGCCGCAACCAGCAGCACGTCCGTCTTGCCTGCCGCCTTGAGCGCATTGCGCGCGCCAAGGACCATCGAGTCATTCTCGCCCAGCACAACATTGACGTCCGGATGGGCGACCAGGATGTCCTCCATCGCGTCGAGGCCGCCTTCATTGTTCCACAGACCCCAGCCCTGGCCGACGATCTCAAACCCTGCGGTGCCGCTGGTCTGCAACTGACCCTCAAGCAGCCCCGCAAGCACGCCCAGCCGGCGCTCTTGCCCGACTTCGTTGCCCTGATCGCCCGAGATCAGCGCGATCTTCAGCGGCTTTCCCTTGGTCTGATCGGCGATCCAGCGCCCGACCAAAAGGCCGTTGCGACTGTTGGACGACTGCACCAGCGTCACGAAATCCGCGCTGGAATCCAGCGTCGAGTCGATGACGAAAACCTTGACCCCCTGAGCCGAGGCCGCGTTCACGGCAGGGACCAGTCCCTGACTGTCGCGCGGATTGACCAGCAGCGCCTCGACCCCGCGCGCCACCATATCCTCGATATCAGCGACCTGCTTGTTCAGATCATTGCCCGCATCGGCTGTCATGATCTCGCAGCCGATCTCGGCGGCACGAGCTTTGGCGGCCACCTCTTGCGCGGCAAAATAGGGGGCATCCAGCGTCTTCATCGACAGGCCGATGGTGCATGCGGACGCCTCAGCCGCACTCATGGCCGTAATCGAAGCAACAGCGACAAGCGCAAGCCTTGCAGTGGTTTTCATTGGCAGTTCCTCCCAGACGGTGGTGAGTCCCGGGACATGCGCCCGCTGCTCATCTTTCGTAGTTTTGCAACTTAATATTTTCCGAGTCAACAATAATATTCGCCGCAATTTAGTGTAACCTTGGCAAATAGGGCATAATAATTGAGTATTGATTTCAATCTCGCTATCTTTTACGTAGCAAAACAACCAAACAGAGAGGCCCTGCATGTCCATCCCTACCCCAGCAAGCTGCCGCGTATCCCCCGAGGCCGGCACGATGTCGAACGGAACCGGACATTACGAAAAGCGCCTCAGCGATCTGGCGGGTCTTTATGCAGATCAAACGGCCTTTGCCGCCCTGCTGGCCGAGGGGGACCGGGTCGTCTATGACGTCACCGAGTTTCGCCCCTCGGAAAAAGCAGGGGATGTGATCTTTGGCGTCACCAGAATGAGCCCCGGCCGCATCGGCGATGAGTTCTTTCTGACCCGTGGCCACATTCACGCGAAATCTGACCGCCCCGAAATCTATTATGGCCAGAAAGGCACCGGGCTGATGCAGCTGGAATCGCCCGATGGCGAAACCCGCATTGTCGAGATCGGGCCGCAGACGATCTGCTACGTGCCCCCCTACTGGATTCACCGCACGGTCAATATCGGCGACGAAGATCTGGTGATGGTGTTCTGCTACCCCGCCGATTCGGGTCAGGACTATGGCATCATCGAACGCTCTGGCGGCATGCGTCACCGCGTCGTCGCAGTGGATGACGGTTGGACCCTTACCGACAATACCAGCTACGTTCCCCGCCCCCCGGAAGTCGCCGCCGCGCTTGTCGGTAATGCCGTCTGAAGTCGAAGGAAATCACGAATGCCCTACGAAGCCGCACGCAAACCGACCTTTTATTTCATCGGCGTAACCACCGCGAAAAGCTCGATCATGCGGGTCTTTCCCGCCTGGGCGCATCATCTCGGCCTGGGCGATGTCGAGATTCGCGGCATGGATTTTCAGCCACATGCCGAACCCGCGCGCTATCGCGAGGCCGTTGAATTCATCAAGGCCGATCCCCAGTCACTCGGCGCACTTGTCACCACGCACAAGCTTGATCTCTTTGCCGCCTGCCGCGACCTGTTCGACGAAATCGACCCGCACGCCGCACTGATGGCCGAGACAAGCTGCCTGTCAAAACGGAACGGACGGCTGATCTGCCACGCCAAGGACCCGATCTCATCCGGTCTTTCGATCGACAGTTTCCTGCAACCCGGGCATTTCGCCAGCACCGGGGCCGAGTTCTTTTCAATGGGGGCGGGCGGCTCGACCATCGCCATGACATGGCACCTGATGCAAGCCCGACGCGGGGCAGACAGACCTTCGCGGATCGTGGTTTCCAACCGCTCGCAGCCGCGCCTTGACCATATTCGCGACATCCACCGGCAGATCGGCAGCGACGTTCCGGTCGAATATGTCCTGGCCCCGACCGCCGCCGAAAATGACCGGGTGCTGGCAGGAATGAAACCCGGCAGCCTGATCGTGAACGCGACCGGGCTTGGCAAAGACGCGCCGGGATCGCCGCTGACAGATGCCTGTCAGTTCCCGGAACGCGCCGTGGTGTGGGAGCTGAACTATCGTGGCGATCTGGTCTTTCTGGATCAGGCTCGTGCTCAGGCCCCCGCGCGCAGGCTGCAGGTTGAGGACGGCTGGACCTATTTCATCCACGGCTGGACACAGGTGATCGCAGAGGTCTTCGATGTGGCGATTCCCACCTCGGGTCCGGAATTCGACGCTATCGCCCGGATTGCCGGCGAAGTAACCGGAAGGATCGCTGCATGAAACGCTTTCCGTCCGCTCATCCGGGGCAGTGCCATGCGGCTTAACCCCCGGCCCGGAGCTATCGCAGACGGCCCTGCCATCCATTGGCTGGGGCAGGCCGGTTTCTGGATCGACACCGGGGCGCATCGCCTGCTGATCGACCCTTACCTGTCCGACAGCCTGGCGCGGAAATATGCCGGCAAGCGTTTCGATCATCGTCGCATGATGCCGGTACCGGTGACGCCCGAGGCTCTGCCGCGGCCAGACATCGTGCTGATCACCCATGCCCATACCGACCATATGGACCCCGACACTCTGGGCCCCCTGCATCGCCGTTTTCCCGACCTGCCATTTGTTGTGCCGGCCGCCCGGGTTGAGGCGGCGCGCGAAAGGATCGGCGAGAATGCCTCCCTGATCGCCGTCAACGCCGATGATGAACCGGAGCCCCTGCCCGGCCTGACGCTGCGGGTGCTGCCGGCCGCCCATGAAATGTTTGAGCGGGACGAAAAGGGGCAGCATGTGTTTCTTGGCTATGCCTTTGCCTCGGGCGGAGCCCGCATCGCGCATTCCGGCGACACGATCCCCTACCCCGGGCTGGCCGAGCGGTTTCGTGATTTCGGGACAGACATCCTGCTGCTGCCGGTCAACGGACGAGACGCCGAACGGCGCGATGCCGGGATTCCGGGGAACCTGACGCTGGATGAGGCGATCACAGTCACGACCGCAGCTGCAGCGCGCTACCTCGTGCCGCATCACTTTGGTATGTTTGCCTTCAACACGCTCGATCCGGCGACCATCGACGCGGCCGCGGCAGCAAGCCGCGATCCGATCATCCTGCGTCCCGAAATCGGCATGGCAATGGACCTGCAGAAGGACTGACTGATGGATCTGATGGCAAGCGAAAGCCTTGACGACAACCTGCTTGAGGTAATCCGGCGCGCCCTGCCCGGATTACGCAAGTCCGACCGCCGCGTCGCCGAGACGATTCTTGAGGCCCCGCTTGCCGCCACCGAAATGACCCTTGCCGCACTGGCCGAAGCATCGGGCGTCAGTGAACCGACCGTTCTGCGTTTCTGCGCTGCGATCGGCTGCGAAGGCTTTCGCGATCTTCGGGTAAAGCTTGCCCGCTCACTGGCCTTTTCACGCTCGACCTCGCATAGTGCAATCTCGGCCGAGGACGATCTGGGCACCATCGTCACCAAGATCTTTGACTTCAACCTCTCGAACCTCGCCTGGGCGCGCAGCAAACTTGATCCCCAGCGGCTGGCCGCCGCAGTCGAGACGCTTTCCTCCTGCGACCGTATCGAATTCTTTGGCTTTGGCGCATCCGGCATCGTCGCACGCGATGCGCAACAGAAATTCCCGCTGTTTGGCGTACCCTGCGGCGCCCCGACCGACGGTCATCAGATGTTCATGACCGCCGCAATGGTCGGGCCACGTGATGTCGTGGTAGCGATCTCGAACACCGGTACCACGCGTGAGGTGATCCAGGCGACCCGCCTTGCAAAAGAACGCGGCGCCCGGACCATTGGCATCACCGGTTCGGAAAGCCCGCTGCTGCGCCACTGTGACATCGGCATCGTGGTCGAAACGCTGGAGAACACCGACGTCTTTACCCCGACGATTTCGCGCGTGGCCGCCATGGTCATCATCGACATTCTCTCAACCGCCGTCAGCCTGGGCCGGGATGAGGCGCATCGCGCACGCGTCGCCGACATGAAACGCCACCTGGCCGAAATGCGTGCCAGCGGAATTTACTGACCCCCTGCGCCTCGCGCAGGCCGCCCGACACAAAGGACAACCGATGACTGCCTCGCCCCGGACCGTGACTGCCGACGCCCTTTTTGCGGGTTTCGATGCCGATCTGTTTGTGACCGACCCGGACATCATCGCGTCTTACACGCGGGACCGGACCAGGGCCTATGTCGGCACCCCTCTTGCCGTCGCTCGCCCCCGCTCGGCGCAAGAGCTTTCGGCGCTTATGATCCGCTGCGCTGAACTCGGCGCCGGTGTCGTACCGCAAGGGGGTCTGACGGGTCTGGTGGGCGCGGCAGTCTCTGACCCTGACCGGCCAGAGGTCGTGGTGCTGCTTGACCGGATGAATGCCATCCGCTCGATTGATACGGTCGGCTTTGCGATGGTGGTCGAGGCCGGCTGCATCCTTGAAACCGCCAAGCTTGCGGCCGAAGAACAGGATTGCCTGCTGCCGATCACCTTTGGCGCTCAGGGGTCGTGCCGGATTGGTGGCAATGTCGCAACGAACGCCGGCGGGTTCAACGTCCTGCGCTATGGCATGACCCGCGATCTTGTTCTGGGGCTTGAGGTGGTCCTGCCCGACGGCAGGATCTGGAACGGCCTGAGAACCCTGCGCAAGGACAACCGCGGCTACGATCTTAAGCAACTGTTCATCGGCGCCGAAGGCACGCTTGGCATTGTCACCGCCGTGGCGCTGAAACTGTTCCCCAGACCAAGCCAGGTCGAGACCGCCCTTATCGGCCTGCACACGGTCGAGGACGCGATGGCGCTTTACGCCATGGCGCGGCGCAGTTGCAGTGACCTGCTTTCAGCCTTTGAGATCATGTTACGACCAGGTCTTGAACGCGGCCTTACCCATCGCCCCGAACTTTCTGACCCGCTGGAAACCCCCTGCCCGGTCTATATCCTTATGGAGTTGGCAGGTGGCGGCAGAGTCGATCTGCGTGCCCTTCTGGAAAGCTGCCTCGCGGATGCGGGTGACCTGCTGATGGACGGGGTGATCGCCATGAACAAAGCCCAGGCAGAGCGGCTATGGGCCTGCCGCGAGGCGATGGTTGAATCGCAAAGCCGCAGCGGGCCTTACCTTCGCACCGATGTTTCGGTGCCGATCGCACAGATCCCGGCCTTTCTTTCGGCCGCGCTTGAAACCCTGGCGCAGTCTTTGCCCGAAGGGCAACCGGTCACCTATGGCCATGTCGGAGACGGCAATATCCACCTCAATATCGTGCCACCCGCCGACTGGCCTGTCGAAGAGCGGAAAGCACTGTTTGCCCGCGCCGAAGAAATCATCTTCGGGACGGTCGATCAGTTCGGCGGCAGCATCAGCGCCGAACACGGGATCGGCAGATCGAAAAAACAGGCGTTCCTGCAACGCGTTGATCCGGTCACGCTGGACCTGTTCCGGCGTATAAAACGTGCAATTGATCCCGAAGCTTTGCTGAGCCGAGGCCGGATATTTGATCTGTAACCAGGTAGCGGCCGGCAATAACCTGCACCGCCGCCTGCCGTCCGTTTCAGGTTCTGATGCAGGATGGCTTTACTGTCATTGCCCAGGCAGACAGTGGCACGGACGTCATCGCGGCCCCGGGATCCGCAGCTTTCGGTCAAGCGACATGTGCGTGGGCACAGTGCTGCAAAAGAGGCCCTTGCGTCACATTGAACGGTCCTGACCAGGAGCCGCCCCTGCAGCTTTCAGGTGGCCTGCCTGCACAATAGTGTCCAACGCTGTCTCAACAGGCTCAAGAATGCCTGTGGGTTTTCATTGCTTACGCTGCGTCACCGGCTCTGCGGCATCTCGCTGACCAGCCCGCCTTGTCTGAGCGGACCTATGCAATATGATGGTTCAGGCATTCCAAACCTGGTTAAGGGGTTCCCCATGTTTTCGTCCGCCCGCTATACCGTTTTTGCTGGAACATGTATCACGGCAGTGATGGCATCAGCTGCGACAGTTCTTCACAGCGGCTGGTGGGCGCCATTGGCGATCAGCGCGACGGGCCTTTCTCTGCTGGGGCTGTGGGACATAAAACAGCGTCGGCATTCCATCCTTCGCAACTATCCGGTGATCGGTCACGTACGTTTCCTGATGGAATCGATCCGGCCTGAAATCCGTCAATACCTGATCGAAAGCGATCGTGACGAAGAGCCGTTCAGCCGTGAAGCCCGTGCGCTCGTCTATCAGCGATCCAAGGGCGTTGAGGACAAGCGGCCTTTCGGCACCACGCAAAACGTCTATGGCTCTGGCTATGCCTGGATCACCCATTCAGCCGTGCCGGTGACGATCAGTGACACCAATTTCCGGGTCAAGATAGGGGGGCCGGACTGTCGTCAGCCCTATGACGCCAGCATCTACAACATTTCCGCCATGAGCTTTGGCTCTCTGTCGGCAAATGCCGTGCTTGCGCTTAACCGGGGTGCGGAAAAGGGCGGTTTCGCACATGACACCGGCGAAGGGGGCATCAGCCGCTACCATCGGGAAGGCGGGGGCGATCTCATTTATCAGGTGGCCTCCGGTTATTTCGGCTGCCGGAATGAGGATGGCAGCTTCTCGCCCGAACGTTTTGCAAAGCAGGCCGCCGATCCTCAGGTAAAGATGATCGAGCTTAAGCTCAGCCAGGGGGCCAAGCCCGGTCATGGGGGCGTGCTTCCCGCCGCTAAGATCACGCCCGAAATTGCCGAAGCTCGTGGCATCCCGATGGGCGTCGATTGCATTTCACCTGCGGCGCACAGCGCATTTTCTACCCCGCTGGGGATGATGAGGTTCATCGGTCAGCTACGCGAGCTTTCAGAAGGCAAACCCGTCGGATTCAAGCTCTGTATCGGCCATCGGCGCGAGTTCATGTGCATGGTCAAGGCGATGCTTGAAACAGGCATCGTTCCCGATTTCATCGTCGTTGACGGGAAAGAGGGCGGCACCGGAGCCGCCCCGCTGGAGTTCACCAACCGGGTCGGCATGCCGATGCTGGAAGGTCTGAGTTTTGTTCACAACACCCTGCGCGGGGCAGGTATCCGTGACAGGGTCAGGATCGGGGCGGCCGGAAAGGTCATCTCGGCCTTCGATATAGCCCGGGCGCTGGCGCTGGGGGCGGACTGGTGCAACTCGGCCCGCGGGTTCATGTTCTCGATCGGCTGCGTTCAGGCACAGTCCTGTCATACGAACAAATGCCCGGTCGGGATTGCCACTCAGGATCCCCGCAGGCAGCGGGCGATTGACGTCGGGGACAAAAGTGATCGGGTTGCACGGTTCCACCGGAACACGCTTCACACCCTCGGTGAGCTGGCGGGCGCAGCCGGTCTGCATAGGCCCAGCGACTTCATGCCATATCACCTGATGTTCCGCCTCAGGGACAATGAGTTCACCGACGGCAACATCGCCAGCCCCTATCTGCCCGAAGGCTTTCTGGTGTCGGGCGAGACCTATCCCGACCTTGCCGAATGGCACGACAGGTGGCACAGGGCATCGGCCGAAAGCTTTACTCCGCATGAAATCCCCACCGGAGCCTATCGGAGCGCCTTCCAGGCGGCATAACAAACGGGTGCGGGGGCCCTCTTGCCGACGCTCACATCGTTGCAGGCGGGCCCTTTGGGCCTATGCCGGTGACCCCCAAGGCCCTGTGCCCTTTGCCGGCAGGGCTGTGATGGGCGGTTCTTCACGCAGTGTTTCCGACACGAATGAAAGCTGGTTTCTTTGACACCCAAAGCCCCGGAAAATAGGCGCGATACCGACTGCTTTCATTGCCGCAACCTTCTGAGATCATCCCGGCGTTACGCGCCTGCGTCATTTTTCCAAAACGCTCCTCGGCAATTTGTGTGACACACACGAATCCACAGGCATGCGCTTCGGCTACTCGCCTTTATCCTGCGGCTATCCTGCAGCACGACCCATCCACCCGGCCGCCGTGGGTCTTCTGCCGGCCCAGAATCAGGGCTCACAACCACTATATGACGTTTGCGGCCAGGGTGCAGGCGGAGAGGGACAGGATCGGGCAACGGTCGTATCGGGTTCCGATGCAGCGCCAGTCCTTGAGGCGTGCGAACATGTTCTCGATCCGGTGGCGCAGGCGGTAGAGTCCGGTGTCATGCGGGATCGAGGTTTTCCGGCCGGTGCGGGAGGGGGGGTGCGGGAGGGGATGCACGGCGAAATACCCGTCCCGATCAGCGCATTGCGGGACCAGCCGGCATCAAGACCCCGGTCTGCAAGCAGCGCCCGCGCGCCAATGTAGCCGGAGGTCTGGCCTGCCGACAGGAACATCCGGATCGGACGGCCCTTTGCATCCGCCAGGCTCGATGCGGTTCGATGCGCCCTGGCGTGGGTCGCGTCGATCATTACGATCCCGGTCTTCTGCGCTTCGGCAGCCTGTTCGGTCATGATCGTGGCGAACACACCCATCCGGCTCCACCGCTTCCAGCGGTTGCAGAGCGTCTTCGGCGGGCCATCGGCCGCAGGCGCGTCCTTTCACATCAACCCATTGCGCTGGATGAAGATTATCCCGCTCAACACCCGCAGGTCATCGGCCCTCGGCCTGCCCGGGACTTCGGAAAGAACGGCCGCAGCTGCTTAATCTGCGCGTCTGTCAGCCGGTAAAGTTCGCTCATGATCCCTCCCCAAGTCGGGAGTTTGAAGCATCCCGCCCGCCGGCATTCAAGAATATAGGTCCCAACTCAAGAAATGAGTATGGCGACGCTTGTGTGATTGCAGCGGCGTTGTTGCAGACGTCCCCGGCAAGCAGGATTTCCATGTAGAATCCATGGGTTTAATAGTCTGTCATGACCCGGCCTGACCCGAGCCACTACCGCACGACGAACTGGAAGTCCTACAACGATGCGCTCAGGCGGCGCGGGTCTTTGCTGATCTGGCTGGACAAGGACATGGTCTGGCGCGCACCGAAGGCCGGGTACAACGGTCGGCCGCCGGTATTCAGCGATGCCCCCATCCAATTCTGCTTGATGGTGAAAGTCCTGTCCGGACTGCCGCTACGGCAAACGACCGGGATCGCGGTCGCGGCGATCCGCACACCGATCATCCGTAAGCTGAAACAGGGCACTCCCGGCCAGTTGGGCCCGATCTCGCGCGTATTGGCCGAGGCTGCGGACGGGATTATTCGCCTTGCGGGCCAAGCTTGCGGATCGGAACAGGCCGCCTGAGGCCGCCGCCATCCGGTATCGGCTCCCAGCCGATCAGGGTGGCCCGATCAAGCTGAGCATGGAAAAGCAGATGCTCAACGATTTTCACCTTGCGCATATCTTCGGGATATCCTTCGCCGCCCATCTGGCGTGAGGGGAAAAAACCGAAGATCTCGCCAGGCTCAAGACGGCCAAGCCGGTTCGAGGCTGAGGTGAACAAGTGATAGTCCGTATACTCTTCGTCCATATCACGGGCGAGATTGTAACCGCGATTCCGCAAGTAATGGGCAACGAAAAAATCTGGCGTCATTGTGCCAAACTGAACATCAGGTAGCGGTTCAGGTCCGTAAACGTCTACTGTTGCGTTATCGAAGGCTGTCAAATCTATTTCACAGTGCTGGTTTTTTGCACTCCACGCTCGAACTCTACCGTCATATTCATAGGCATAGCAGTCAAAC
The DNA here is from genome assembly GCF_009301415.1 of Paracoccus kondratievae. GTDB lineage: Bacteria > Pseudomonadota > Alphaproteobacteria > Rhodobacterales > Rhodobacteraceae > Paracoccus > Paracoccus kondratievae. The sequence continues at coordinate 544,354 of NZ_CP045073.1, forward strand.
TCATCTGCCGAATATTCGGGATCTCCTTCGAACACAGCTTCCAGAACTGGCCGGAGCAGTTCGGGATCACAGAGCCATGCATAGCCTTGCAGCAATGCACCCCGCCCGTTCTTGACCCAAAAATCCAGCAGCCCGTCCGGTAGTCTCCCGCGATAGCGCTCCGCTTCTGCTTGGCTGACCGGTTCGACAAAATCCATCGGTCCCAGCACATCAAGAATATCATCGAATGGATGACTGCGGTCTGTTGGTCCGTAATCCTGCAAATTCATGCCACTGAAATCGACGCCGATCTCATCGTTCATAGCGGGTTTCCTTCTATATCAATGCCGCGACCGGGGCAGACCCGTAGTCACGCATTCATTTTAGGATAGCTATTGGCCTGCAAACGGGTAACATCGCTCATCGAGCAGAGAAGTTGAGAGAGTCGCGGGAAGGTTGTGGGTAACACTATGGCTGCCGTCCGACTTTTCTGCGTGGCACCAGCGTTCCGAAGCCTCCTTGTTCACCCTCGGGCTGGACATAATCGTAGAGCGTCGGCGGTGACAGCGAAGCCAGCATGACCAGATGCTCGATCAGCGGCAATCTTTGCAGGTTCCTGACGGGGTAATCACCAGAGGCCGAATAGGCGGGAACGAAGCCATAGATTTCGCCAGGGGCCAGTTCGCCAAGATTTTCCAGTGCCCAGGGGAATAGTGGGATCATGTCTTCGTCGTTCCAGTCAAGACGGTAGGCGCCATCATCAATTTGGAAGTATATTGGCTTGAAATCGGGCCTGCTACCCCGATAATCTGGGCTGGATTGATCGCGCCATGTCACCGTCCCGAAAGCAAGGTTGATGGTCATGGTCCTGCCCGCCCCCATGAACACATCGATCATCCCGAGCGCATTATAACCGAACGGGATCAGATCATCGACATTGTATTCCGGATCACCCGCGAAGACCTCGTCCATCACCGGGCGCAGGAAATCCGGATCACAAACCCAATACTGACCTTTGCTGAGCGATCCCCAGCCTTGTTCAGTCCACCAGCGCAAGAGGAAATCCGGCAGGCGCCCCCGCCATTTTTCGACCTGTGCTTCTGTCGGATAGGAATGAGCAACTGGCGCATATTTGCGGATCAGCGCGTCGAAATAATCCTGCTCACTATACTGAACCATGCTTGTTCTCCCTCACCGCCCTCGATCGACACAAATCTCAAGAACGACCTGGACCGAAGGACATCCGTTCCTTTGCTGTTCCATGGCGTGATTCGCCAGCCGCTGCGATCTGCCGCCCCGCCATTGCGATCCCATCGAGCTGTTCTCGTTGAGGCCGCCAATGCGGTCTCGCAGCGGGATCGACGGATCGGCAACCGAGGTATAGGCCCCGCCCGCGATCATGTCGGGATTGTGCAAGGCGGCAACGGTTTCCATGTGCGCGTCGAGCATTTTTCTGCCATCTGGGCCATATAACCTATTGTATTCCCTAATTTTCGAGGACCGATATTCCGCTCTCGTTCTTGCCTGCAACGGCTCGGACAGCTTGCGCATGCCTTCGGGATTGGCGAGATAGGCGCCACGGTTGCCCAACATCTCGCCCGGCGTCATCGCGTTCAGCGCCCGCTCCTGCAACTTCAATTGCCGGCGGAACTCGGTGCGATCCACATCGGGACTGACCGGCATGAAGCAGAGCAGCTGAACCTTGCAGCGCGGGCGTTCCTCATCCTCGTCCACGCGGACGTTATCTGGAAACGGGACGGGCTGGGGTCGGGCGGCAGGATCTTCCGCCGGGGCTTGCTTGCGCTCGCGATGATGTTGCAGTTCCTCAGGGGTGATTGCAGCGCACGCAGTGGCCGCAAAGTGGCATCGGCCAGCGTCGCATCGGGCGATGTCGAAAGACCCCCCACAGGGGTGGCGGGCGGCGCAGGCGCGCTTTGGTTGTCCTCAAGCACCAGATCGGCCAGCGCGGGTCAGCAGCGGGGAGGGGATATGCTCGCGGAGGTCAACAAGTGCCGCGCGCTGGTTGGTCCACTGACCCACGCTTTCCGGACTGCTCGCGTAATCGCAGAGCGAGCGCGGGTCTTCGGCCGCCATGCCGGGTTGAAGAAGAGGTTAGCGGGCATGTTCTTCGTGCCATACTCCTGCAATTTGGCGTTTTGGAAGCGGGCGCCGCGATCGTTGGTTACTATCGTGGCCTCGTCCCCAACCTTGACCACCACTTCGATGAACCCTCGCGAGCCCTTACCGGTCTGGACCGTCGTTGCATCCTCCACTCGGATCGAGCGGATCAATTCGCCCTCCTCGCGCGGCGCGAGATAACACATCGCGGACGTCACCTGCTCTCCACTAACCCGCGCCTGCGCCTTAGCGGCTGCGACAACCTTCGCCGCTTTGCGGCGAAACATGACTTGAACCTCGGGGATGCCGTTGACCATTTTTGACTCCCAGAATCAGTTAGTTGCTTCCTACGCTCAGGAGAAAAAATGGAGGTTCACATATCGGATACAGCACGGGCAGGCCAATTTCGCGGCCAACGGATAGGCGAACGGCAAATCCATGAACTGATCGGTATTGCCCGCGGCCTTCTCGCTGACGGTCACCTGAATGATGGAGAAATCAACTTTCTTCATCGATGGCTGGCCGCCGACGATGGGGCTCGGGCAAACCCACTGGTGTCATGCCTCGTCACGGTTAGCGCTATACCGCAGCCATGCAGTTAGCCGAGGCAGGATGTACGGACGCCGAGATCCAGTCAGTTACAGGGCACAAGACGCTGACGATGGTCCAAAAGTACCGCTCACAAGCAAATCAAAAGCAGGTCTCCAAGGCGGCTCAGAGTCGTAGAGAACAGAACAGGGACGGAACGTGATAGTGCTAAAACATGTGCCAAAACCCTTCGGCACAGGGTCAAATCCGTTGCCTATATACGCAAGATTGTGTATATTTTTCAATATGGTGCGGGTGGAGGGACTTGAACCCCCACGCCTTGCGGCGCCAGAACCTAAATCTGGTGCGTCTGCCAGTTTCGCCACACCCGCATCCTGATCCGCGCGAACCGAAACCGGCCATCCACGGATTGGCGCCCCTCTTAGCAAAGCCGTTTTCGGCTGGCGAGAGGAAAGTTTAACAGCCAAGCATACGAAGCACCGAAGGCAGCCGCCCGGGCAGGTCCTCGGCGATCAGGCCAGGGCCAAAATCACGCGCGGCCTCGGCGTGCAGCCAGGCCCCCGTCGCCGCAGCATCAAGCGGCGGGAACCCGCGCGCCAGCAGACCGGCGATGATGCCAGACAACACATCGCCCGAGCCCGCTGTTGCAAGCCATGGCGCAGCGGCCTCTCCGACAGCGGCGGCAATGCGCGCCTCTCCCCCCGGGGTAGCGATCACCGTGTCGGGCCCCTTGAGCAATACGGTGCAGCCAGCCCTCGCCGCCGCCTGTCGGACCGCGTCCAGTCGTGAAAACGCAGGACCAGTTGGGGCCGGGGCGACAAACTGACGGGCCAGATCAGGGAATAGCCGGGCAAACTCACCTCCGTGCGGGGTCAGCACCACGCCCGGATGCAGCGCCGAAAACAGAGTTCCGGGCGCATCGGCAAAGGCAGTCAGCGCATCGGCATCCAGCAATACCGCCCGCTGTGACGCCAGCGCCACCGGGACCAGATCGCGCGCGCGCTGAAGCCCCAGCGCCGGACCCAGAGCCAGCGCGTTGAAACGGCGATCCTCAAGCAACCGCTCCAGCCCGGCACGATCGGGGACCGGGCGCAACATCACCGCATCAAGCCGCGCCGCATTCTCGGCCAACGCGTCGGGCGGACAGGCAAGCGTCACCAGGCCCGCACCCACCCGCAACGCCGCCCGCGCCGTCAGCCGCGCTGCGCCGCCCTGCCCCGACCCTCCGCCCAGAATCAACGCGTGGCCGTGGTCGTATTTGTGGCCAGCGCGCTTTGCCAGCGCGGGCTGAGGACCAGCCAGCAGGGCAGGTCCATCCACCCCCTTCATCCACGAATCAAGACCAATATCGACAAGGCGCAACGCACCGCTAAGCTCGCCCCCCTGTGCCAGCAGATGCCCAAGCCTGGCGCGCTGAAAACTGACCGTCAGGGCCACCGCCGGCAGATCCAGCCCACCCAGCACCCGGCCACTGTCAGCGCAAAGCCCGCTAAGGATATCAACCGCGACGATGGGACAGCCACAGGCAGCAGCCAGCCGCAAAGGCGCAGCGCATTCATCAGGCAAGGGGCGCGTCAACCCGGTTCCGAAAAGCGCATCAATACACAGGGTGCCGGGCGGAAAGTCCTCGGGGCCAATATCGTCAAGCGCCGCAACCGTCCCGATCCAGCCCGCCGCCGCGGCGCGTGCATCAGGCGTCACGGGGGGCGCAAGCGCCGCCAGCCGGATCTGCCAGCCGCACGATGCCAGTTGGCGGGCGATGACATAACCGTCGCCGCCATTATTGCCCGGCCCGCAGAGAATCACCGCTCGCCCCGGCTGCTGTGCATACTCGGGCCAAAAGGTCAGAACCTCGGTCACAACACCCGCTCCGGCCCGCTCCATCAGCGCGGCTCCGGTCACGCTGGCACTGTTGATCGCGGTTCCTTCCAGCGCACGCATCTGTCGAGTCGTCAGGATCTCGCGTCGCCCGGCCATTCTGTCGCACATAATTCAGGCAACCCGCACAATAAACGGGCACATGCCCGGGATTTGCTGTCTGCATGCTGCTTTCCCCGTCAAGCCGCATGGACGCGCATCATCAAACCCGCCAATCAGGTCCCAGGCAAGTCGCGAGAGAAGGATCAGGCGATGAAGAAAGTCGAAGCCATCATCAAGCCCTTCAAACTGGACGATGTGAAAGAGGCCCTTCAGGAAGTCGGCGTGCAGGGTCTTTCGGTCACCGAGGTCAAGGGCTTCGGCCGGCAGAAAGGTCACACCGAGCTTTATCGCGGCGCGGAATATGTGGTGGACTTCCTGCCCAAGGTGAAGATCGAGATGGTCCTGCCTGACGACCTGGTCGAAGCCGCTGTGGACGCCATCATCTCGGCCGCCCGCACCGAGAAAATCGGCGATGGCAAGATCTTCATCCTGCCCGTAGAGCAGGCCATCCGCATCCGGACCGGCGAAACCGGCGACGACGCGGTCTGATCCGCGACCCCGCGCAGGATCAAAGACACGGAAATATTCAACTGGTATCCATGCCCGGCGGCGGCGCCGGTCAGACTGATGGAGGAAGGACCCAAATGACAGTCAAGGACGTTCTGGATCTGATGAAGGCGGAAGAGGTCGAATACGTCGATGTCCGCTTCACCGATCCCAAGGGCAAGCTGCAGCATGTGACCCTGGTCGCCGATCTGGTGGACGAGGACTTCTTTGAAGAAGGCTTCATGTTCGACGGCTCCTCGATCGCTGGCTGGAAATCGATCGACCAGTCCGACATGAAACTGATGCCGGACGCGTCCTCGGCCTATATCGACCCGTTCTACGCCGAAAAAACCCTGTGCCTGCACTGCAACGTGGTCGAACCGGACACCGGCGAACCCTATGCCCGCGACCCGCGCGGCACCGCCGTCAAGGCCGAAGCCTATCTGAAGTCGAGCGGCATCGGCGACACGGCCTTCTTCGGCCCCGAGGCCGAGTTCTTCCTCTTTGACGACGTGCGCTATTCGGTGACCCCACAGAAGGTCGCGTTCGAGCTCGACTCGGTCGACGCCGCCTGGAACACCGATACCGTTTACGAAGACGGCAACCTTGCCCATCGCGCGGCCCACAAGGGCGGCTATTTCCCGGTGAACCCGGTCGATGCGGCGCAGGACATCCGCGGCGAAATGCTTTCGACCATGAAGCGCATGGGCATCAAGGTCGACAAGCATCACCACGAAGTTGCGACCGCCCAGCACGAGCTGGGGATGATCTTCGGCACGCTGACCCAGCAGGCCGACAACATCCAGAAATACAAATACGTCATCCACAACGTCGCTGCCGCCTATGGCAAGACCGCGACCTTCATGCCCAAGCCGATGAAAGGCGACAACGGCTCGGGGATGCACGTCAACATGTCGATCTGGAAAGACGGCAAGCCGCTGTTCGCCGGCGACAAATATGCTGATCTTAGCCAGGAAGCCCTGTGGTTCATCGGCGGGATCCTCAAGCACGCCAAGGCCCTGAACGCGCTGACCAACCCCTCGACCAACAGCTATAAGCGGCTGATCCCGGGCTTTGAAGCTCCGGTTCTGCGCGCCTACTCGGCCCGCAACCGCTCGGGCTGCGTGCGTATCCCGTGGACGGAATCGCCGAAAGCCAAGCGCGTCGAGGCCCGCTTCCCCGATCCGGCCGCCAACCCCTATCTGGCCTTTGCCGCGCTGCTGATGGCCGGCCTGGACGGCATCAAGAACAAGATCGACCCGGGCCCGGCCTCGGACAAGGACCTCTACGACCTGCCGCCCGAAGAACTGGCTGAAATCCCGACGGTCTGCGGCAGCCTGCGCGAAGCGCTGGAAGAGCTGGAAAAGGACATGGACTTCCTGCTCGCCGGGGATGTCTTCACCCGCGATCAGCTGGAAGGCTATATCAAGCTGAAGTGGGAAGAGGTCTATGCCTATGAGCATACGCCCCACCCCATCGAATACGCGATGTATTACAGCTGCTGATCCGTTTTCGGGACAGTGACAGGGAAAGCCGCCTCTTGGGGCGGCTTTTTTCCATCAGGGCCGGCGCGGACCCTCGCCAGCCCGTGGTTGCGGGGCGGGGGCCTTGCCGCTAAAAGCCCGGCAAACATCAGGAGCCCCGCATGATCCCCCGCTATGCCCGCCCCGAAATGGTCGCCATCTGGTCGCCCGAAACCAAGTTCCGCATCTGGTACGAGATCGAGGCCCATGCCTGCGACGCCCAGGCCGATCTGGGTGTGATCCCGCGCGAGAATGCCGAGGCCGTCTGGAAAGCAAAAGACGTCGAATTCGACGTCGCCCGCATCGACGAGATCGAGGCGGTGACCAAGCATGACGTGATCGCCTTCCTGACCCATCTGGCCGAGCATATCGGCGCCGAAGAGGCGCGCTTTGTCCATCAGGGCATGACCAGTTCGGACGTGCTCGACACCACGCTGAATGTACAGCTGGTCCGGGCGGCGGACATTCTGCTGGCCGATATGGACAAGGTTCTGGCGGCGCTGAAAAAGCGCGCCTATGAACATAAGGACACCGTGCGTATCGGTCGCAGCCATGGCATCCATGCCGAGCCGACCACCATGGGCCTGACCTTTGCCCGCTTTTATGCCGAAATGGCCCGGGGGCGCGAGCGCCTGCAACGCGCCCGCGAAGAGGTCGCAACCGGCGCGATCTCGGGCGCAGTCGGGACCTTTGCCAATATCGACCCGCGCGTCGAAGAACATGTCTGCGCGCAGATGGGCCTGCGCCCCGAGCCGATCTCGACCCAGGTCATCCCGCGCGACCGCCACGCGATGTTCTTTGCCACGCTGGGCGTCATCGCCAGCTCGATCGAAAACATCGCCATCGAAATCCGCCACATGCAGCGTACCGAGGTGCTTGAGGCCGAAGAGTTTTTCAGCCCCGGCCAGAAAGGCTCGTCGGCGATGCCGCACAAGCGCAACCCGGTGCTGACTGAAAACCTGACCGGCCTTGCCCGGCTGGTGCGCATGGCCGTGATCCCCGCGATGGAGAACGTCGCCCTTTGGCATGAACGCGACATCAGCCATTCCTCGGTCGAGCGTGGTATCGCCCCCGACGCCACCATCACGCTGGACTTTGCCCTGAACCGGCTTGCCGGCGTGGTCGAGAAACTGGTTATCTACCCCGAAAACATGTTGAAAAACCTTAACAAGTTCAAAGGACTGGTTATGTCTCAACGTGTTCTTCTGGCGCTGACCCAGGCCGGTGTCAGCCGCGAGGACGCCTATCGGCTGGTCCAGCGAAACGCCATGAAAGTCTGGGAACAGGGTGCCGATTTCAAGACCGAGCTGCTGTCTGATCCCGAAGTGACCGCGGCACTGAGCCCGGCCGAGATCGAAGAGAAGTTCGACCTTGGCTATCACACCAAGCACGTGGACACGATCTTTGCCCGCGTTTTCGAAGAAAACGGCGCCCATTAACCCGCAGTTTGTCTTTTGCTGTCAGATTGCCCCCGAAGGTTATGGAATCGGGGGCAATTCATGGGCGTTCCGGCTATCGGGACGGCGGGTCTAAGCCCGCGGCAAAAGGCAGCGGTGATCGTACGGCTGGTTCTGGCCGAGGGCGAGGACATCGACCTTGCCCGGCTGCCGCAGGACTTGCAGACAGTGCTGGCTCAGGAAATGGCCCTGATGGGGGTCATCGACAAGCAGACGCGTGACGCCATCGTCGCCGAATTCTGCGACCATCTGGAATCGGTGGGCCTGTCTTTCCCGGGCGATATCGACGGGACGCTGGCGCTTCTTGACGGCCACCTGTCGCCCGACACCACCGACCGCTTGCGGCGGCTTGCCGCCCTGAACGGCACGGGCGACCCCTGGGACCGCATCGCCACATTGACGCCCGAGGTGTTGGCCGAGCTTGCCCGGACCGAGGCGCCCGAAATCGCAGCGGTGATGTTTTCTAAACTGCCGGTTCCGCGGGCGGCCGAGGTCTTTGCCCTGCTGGACCCGGCCCTGGCCCGGCGTATCGCCTATACGATGTCGCTGACCGGCGGCATCAGGGCTGATGCGCTGCAACGGATCGGGCGGGCCCTGATCCAGGCGGTCGACGCCCTGCCCCGCCCGGCTATCGAGGGCAAGGCCGACGAAAAGGTCGGCGCTATCCTGAACTTTTCTCCCTCGCGCATGCGCGACAGCGTACTGGCCGGGCTCGAGGATGATGATGCCGCCTTTGCCGGAGAGGTACGCAAGACCATCTTTACCTGGTCGCATATCCCGCGCCGCATTGATCCCCGCGATATTCCCCGCGTCACGCGCGAAGTGGACAATGCCGTGCTGATCAAGGCGCTGGCGGGCGCGCCCGAGGATGCGCGCGCTACAGTCGATTTCCTGCTTGGCGGACTGCCTTCACGGCTGGCAGAATCGCTGCGCGACGAAATGGAAACCGTTGGTAAGGTTTCAGCGCAGGATGCAGAAGAGGCGATGGATCAGGTCGTCCTCGCTATCCGGCAGATGGAAGCTTCGGGCGATCTGTTCCTGATCTCGCAGGAAGAACAGGACGATGGTCAGGAGACCGAAACAACCGAACCCTCTGCATGATCGCGCCAGGCAAATGAGCAAGCCAAAGCACCGAACGGGCATATGTCGCGCGGCATCCGCCAAGGTTGATACCGAAACCCCACCGCATCGCAGGGACGATCAGAACCGTCTCTGCAAGACGCCAGATCCCGACCTCGGGGGGAAACCAAACCGGGGCTTGCCTGCCAGAGGCGGCTGCCCTAGCAGAAGGGCGCGGCGTCCGTGCGGGCTCACACCATGGGGCAGAGAACGCGGACAGGAACAATCGCGGAAGGTATGGCATGACCAATCAGATCGCACTGGTGCTGGGGCTGTTGATCATCGGCCTTTTCGCGGTGGATGCGCTGTTTCTTCATTGGGGCCTGCCGGTGTTTTTGGGAAAACAGCTCGTCAGCCTGATCGAATATCTCAGCTTCTGGCGTTAGACGCCACGCCGGGGCGATTCGTTCCATCTGCTTCCAATCGGGCGGCGGGCCGCATGAATGGGCATGGCTGCGTCCCTTTCCGCGCCTCTTCAGCAACAGGTCTTGCGACCTTGTGCAGAGATTTCGCGCCACGGCATCGGATTTTCGGCTGGGTTAGCGCCCCCATTGGTTTCTGGCATTTGCATTTACCCGGCAATGCGGGCTATTTGCAGCCCGCAACATCATCAGCGGCGGAGGACACACATGGCTGTCAAGGTGGCGATCAACGGTTTTGGCCGGATCGGTCGGAACGTGCTGCGCGCGATCATTGAATCGGGGCGCAATGATATCGAGGTCGTGGCGATCAACGACCTGGGTCCGGTCGAAACCAACGCGCATCTGCTGCGCTATGACTCGGTCCATGGCCGTTTCCCTGCCGAGGTCAAGGTCTCAGGCGACTCGATCGACGTCGGCCGCGGCCCGATCAAGGTCACCGCGATCCGCAACCCGGCCGAGCTGCCCTGGGGCGACATCGACGTCATCATGGAATGCACCGGCATCTTTGCGTCGAAAGAAAAGGTGCAACCGCACCTGTCGACCGGCGCCAAGCGGGTGCTGATCTCGGCCCCCGGCGACAATGCCGACAAGACCATCGTCTTTGGCGTCAACCACGACACGCTGACCAAGGACGACCTCGTCGTCTCGAACGCCAGCTGCACCACCAACTGTCTGTCGCCGGTCGCCAAGGTGCTGAATGACAGCATCGGCATCGTCCGCGGCTTTATGACCACGATCCACAGCTACACCGGCGACCAGCCGACGCTGGACACCATGCACAAGGACCTTTACCGCGCCCGCGCCGCCGCGCTGTCGATGATCCCGACCTCGACCGGCGCTGCCAAGGCCGTGGGCCTGGTGCTGCCCGAACTCAAAGGCAAGCTGGACGGCGTCGCAATCCGCGTGCCGACCCCCAACGTCTCGGTCGTGGACCTTGTCTTTGAAGCCAGCCGCGACACCTCGGTCGAGGAAATCAACGCCGCGATCCGCGCCGCTGCTGACGGCCCGCTGAAAGGCGTCCTTGGCTATACCGAAGAAAAGCTGGTTTCGTCGGACTTCAACCACGATCCGCACAGCTCGGTCTTCCACATGGATCAGACCAAGGTGATGGAAGGCAAGCTTTGCCGCATCCTGACCTGGTACGACAACGAATGGGGCTTCTCGAACCGTATGTCAGATACTGCGGTCGCCATGGGCAAGCTGATCTGAGGATTGTCGGCCAGCGTCGGACAACCGTCGCAGGTCAGCCTGAGAAGATGGAACGCGCCCGACATAACTGGGCGCGTTTTTCATTTTCGCGTCTCATCATGCCCGGCCAGGAACCGGGCAGGGCCAGGATCAGTTTTTGCGTGACAGGCGGCGCATATTCGCCCGCGTGCGCCGACGATACGGCAACAGCGCCGCCGCCATGACCCGATCCGCGCGCTCGCCCCGTCCGGCCGCACGCAACGCTGCATGTAGCGCCTCGGATGCGGCATTGGCTTTTTCCATCACCATACGCTGAGGCTCAGAGGCATCTTGCGGCACCATGCCCATCAGCCCGGCCGTGCGCAATGCGATGACCATCTGTGCCTCCCAGGTCATGCGCGCCATCTGCTGCCAAAGCTGCAGCGTCTGCATCGCCGACCTATTCATCATTCCGAAACCCATCACGACTTCCTCTGAAACAGCGGGTAGGCAGAAAAATTTGCTCCTATCGCGGGCAAAAGCCAAGAGGTTCCTTGCAGCCGCCTTTGCCCTATGGCCATGAAGCCGCACCCGGTATAGAGGGGAATCATGACCACATCCGTAACTATCCGACGCCCCGACGACTGGCATCTGCATCTGCGCGACGGCGCCATGCTGCAGGCAGTGGCTTCTTTTTCCGGCCATTTTGGCCGGGCGATCATCATGCCGAATCTGGTGCCGCCGGTGGTGACCGGCGCGCAGGCTGCAGCCTATCGCGACCGTATCCAGGCGGCGCTGCCGGGAAAAGTGACGTTACGTCCCTTGATGACGCTTTATCTGACCGAGGCCACCGATCCCGCCGACGTGGTTGTGGCCCACGCGCAGGGAATCATCTCGGCGGTCAAGCTGTATCCGGCCGGGGCAACGACCAATTCTGCCTCGGGCGTGCGCGATTTCGACAAGGTGCGCCCTGTCCTGGACGCCATGGCCGAGGCGGGAATTCCCCTGCTTTTCCATGGCGAGGTCACCGATCCGTCAGTGGATATATTCGACCGCGAGGCGGTGTTCATCGACCGCGTTCTTGACCCGATCCGCCGCGCCACCCCCGGCCTGCGTGTGGTAATGGAACATATCACCACCTCGGACGGGGTTGATTACGTCCTGGGTAACGAGAGTATCGGCGCGACCATCACCACCCACCACCTGATCATCAACCGCAACCATATCCTCGCAGGGGGTATCCGGCCGCATTACTATTGCCTGCCCGTCGCCAAGCGCGAAACCCACCGGCTGGCGTTGCGCAAGGCGGCGACCTCGGGTGATGGGCGTTTCTTCCTTGGCACCGACTCGGCGCCGCACCCTGACCGCGCCAAGGAATCGGCCTGCGGTTGCGCCGGCTGCTTTACCGCGCCGAACACCATGTCGATCCTTGCGCAAGTGTTCGAGGAGGAGGGAGCGCTTGAGCAGCTTGAGGCCTTTACCTCGCTCAATGGCGCAGCTTTCTACGGCATTGCCCCGAATGAGGACCGCATCCGGCTGGTCCGGCGCGACACCCCTGCCGAATACCCCACCCATATCCCCGCCGGAGACGAGACCGTCACCGTCTTTGACCCCGGCTTCCCGCTTTACTGGCACGTTGAGGACCCCGCATGACCCTGCCCTTTCCCCCGCATGAGGAAATCGCCCGGCTGACCGCGCGCATGCTGCTGGAGATCAAGGCGGTTCATTTCAACGCCGCCGAGCCCTTTACCTATGCTTCGGGGCTGAAGGGGCCGACCTATATCGATTGCCGCAAGCTGATCAGCTTTCCGCGCATCCGCTCGACGCTGATGGATTTCATGGCCGCGACCGTACTGCGCGAGGCCGGTTTTGCCGCCTTTGATAACGTCGCCGGGGGTGAGACGGCGGGCATCCCCTTTGCCGCATGGGTCGCCGAACGGCTTGAACTGCCGATGACCTATGTGCGCAAAAAGCCCAAAGGCTATGGCCGCAACGCCCGGATCGAAGGGGCGATGACCGAAGGCCAGCGCGTGCTTCTGGTCGAGGATCTGACCACCGACGGCGGCTCGAAGCTAAGCTTTGTCGATGCCATCCGCGAAACCGGCGCGACCTGCGGGCATACGGCGGTGGTGTTCTACTACGACATCTTCCCCGAGACCGAGCAGCGTTTGGCCGATCATGGCGTCAAGCTGCACTATCTCTGCACCTGGTGGGACGTGCTGGCCGAGGCCAAAGCGCAAGGTTTTTACGACACCGGAACGCTGGCCGAGGTCGAGAAATTCCTGACCGATCCGCGTGCCTGGCAGGCAGCCCACCCCTGATCCGGCACGGTCGCCTGACGGTACCGCCGGAATAACCCTTCGTCAAAAAACCGGGTTGGCGCCCATCAGCGCCAGCCCGGTGCGGGTTTTTCTGCTATACCAGTAACCAGTTGCCCCTTTCGTCAGCGCAGGGGGCGGCTTTTCGCCTAGCCTTGGCCGGCCCTACAACGCCGTAGACCCGGCCCTTCATAAGGTGGATAACGATGCCCACCGAGTCGAATATCCGGAGCTGATGGGATGAGCGAGTTACGCGCCGTTGAGATCAGAAAGCCCGGCGAAATCGCCGAGGCCGCAGCCGAGCAAGCAGTACCGTTCTCGATCGAGGCCGAGCAGCAGCTTCTTGGCGCGCTCCTGACCAATAACGAGGTTTATGACCACGTTTCGCGCATCGTTCAGGCCAAGCATTTCTACGACCCTGTCCACCGCCGCATCTATGAAATCTGCGCCGAGCGCATCGCCCGCAACGCGCTGGCCAGCCCGGTGACCATCAAGGCGTTCATGGAACATGACGCCGGGCTTAAGGAGCTGGGCGGACCGGCCTATCTGGCCCGTCTTGCCGGAGCGGCGATCTCATCCCACGCCGCGCGCGACTATGCGCAAATGATCCGGGAATTCGCCCTGCGGCGCGAGCTGATCTCGCTGGGGCAGGATATCTCGTCCCGCGCGGCGACCATCGCAGTCGATGATTCCGCCGAAGAGCAGATCAAAGAGGCCGAGCAGGTGCTTTACAAGCTCGGCGAACAGGGCGTGGCCGAGCGTGGTTTCCAAAGCTTCCTTGCCGCGGTGACGGGCGCGCTGAACGCCGCCAATGCCGCTTTCAGCCGTGGCGGCGGGCTGTCGGGCATTTCGACCGGGCTGATCGACCTTGACCACAAGATGGGCGGGTTGAACCGTTCGGACCTGATCATCCTTGCCGGGCGGCCCTCGATGGGGAAAACCTCGCTGGCAACCAACATTGCCTTTAACGTCGCGCGGGCGCATCGGCTGGGCGAACTGCCCGACGGCACCCATGGCACGGTTGCGGGCGGTGTCGTCGGCTTCTTCAGCCTTGAGATGTCGGCCGAGCAGCTCGCCGCACGTATCCTTTCCGAGGCCGCCGAAGTACCAAGCGAGGCGATCCGCCGCGGCGACATGACCGAGGATGAGTTTCGCCGCTTTGTCAAAGCAGCCCACGATCTGCAAAACTGCCCGCTTTACATCGACGACACCCCGGCGCTGCCGATCAACCAGCTTGCCGCCCGTGCCCGCAAGCTTAAGCGCACCATGGGGCTGGATCTGCTGATCGTCGACTATTTGCAACTGCTGCGCGCCACCTCGGCCAAGGACAGCCGCGTCAATGAGGTGAGCGAGATCACCCAGGGCCTAAAGGCTGTCGCCAAAGAGCTGGACATCCCCGTCATCGCCCTGTCGCAGCTGTCCCGTCAGGTCGAGTCGCGCGACGACAAGCGCCCACAGCTTTCTGACCTGCGCGAATCCGGCAGTATCGAACAGGACGCTGATATCGTCATGTTCGTCTTCCGTGAGGAGTATTACCGCGAGCGCGAAAAGCCCGCCGATCACGATCTGGACAAGATGGCCTCCTGGCAACAGATCATGGAGGCCTGCCATGGCAAAGCCGAAGTGATCATCGGCAAGCAGCGCCACGGTCCCATCGGCACGGTCGAGCTGTCCTTTGAGGGCCGCTTCACCCGCTTTGGCAATCTGGAAAAACACCGCAGTTGGGACCGGTCTGAATGAACCTGCCCGTCTCTGTGACGACGATCGGTCTGCTGACCGCATCAAACCTGTTCATGACGGTCGCCTGGTACGGGCATCTGAAGTTCAAGGCCACGCCCCTTTTTCTGGTCATTCTGATCAGCTGGGGCATTGCCTTTTTCGAATATGTCCTGCAGGTGCCCGCAAACCGTATCGGCTACGGCCATTTCAGCGCCGCCCAGCTAAAGACCATCCAAGAGGTGATCAGCCTGTCGGTCTTTGTGCTGTTTTCTTGGGTGTGGCTTGGCGAAAAGCTGACCTGGAACGTGGCGGCGGGCTTTGCCTGCATCTGTCTTGGCGCCTTTCTGATCTTTCACAATTTCGGCGGTTCGGGCCATTAAATCTGACAGGGCCGTGTCAAACAGCCGATTGCCTTTGCCCGCCTAGAGGGGCAAAGGTGCGTGCATGAACAGCATGGCTTCCCCCAGCCCGCGCCGTCCCAGCATTCTGACCCTGGTCTCGATCTCGGCGGCGGGCGCCCTTTCGATGAATATCTTCCTGCCCTCGCTGCCGGCCATGGCGCGGGATTTTGGCGTGGAATACGGCTTCATGCAGCTTTCCGTCTCGGCCTTTCTTGGGGTCAGCGCGGTGCTGCAACTGCTTTGCGGCCCGATCAGCGACCGCTTTGGCCGCCGCCCTGTCGTGCTTGGATCATTTGCGATCTTTCTGCTTGCGACTATCGGGGCGCTGCTTGCACCGACTGCGGGCTGGTTCATGCTGTTCCGGCTAATTCAGGCGGTGGTGACCACCGGCTTTGTCATCAGCCGCGCCGTGGTGCGCGACATGGTCCCGGCTGAACAGGCCGCCAGCATGATCGGCTATGTGACCATGGGCATGTCGCTGGTGCCGATGGTTGCGCCCACGCTTGGTGGTATCCTGGACGAAACCCTGGGTTGGCGCGCCAGCTTTGTCGCGATGGGTCTGGCCGGGTTTGCCGTCATGACGCTATGCGCGGTCGACCTTAAGGAAACCGCGCGCAGCGGGGGGGTGCCGCTGGCCCAGCAGCTGGTGACCTATCCCATCCTTGCCCGCTCGCGCCGGTTCTGGGGCTATGCGCTGACTGCGACGCTTAGCGCCGGCTCGTTCTACGCCTATCTCGGCGGCGCGCCCTTCGTCGGGCAGGTGGTGCTGCATCTTTCACCGGCCGAGGTCGGCTATTGGTTCGCCGGCCCCTCTATCGGCTATGCGCTGGGGAATTTCCTGTCCGCGCGCTATTCGACCCGGATCGGCATGAACCGGATGATCCTTGCCGGAGCGGTGATCTGTTCTGCCTTCCTGACCGCAGCTTTGGTGGTCGATATGCTGGGCGGGCTGACACCGCTGGTCTTTTTCGGCTCGGTCGCCTTTATGGGCCTGGGCAATGGCATGCTGCTGCCGAACGCCAATGCCGGAATGATGAGCGTGCGGCCCGAGCTTGCCGGCACGGCCAGCGGGCTTGGTGGCTCAATGGCCGTTGCAGGCGGGGCGGGACTGGCCGCGCTGGCCGGGATGCTGCTTGACGCTCAATCGGGCGCAGTGCCGCTGTTGACGATCATGGCGGGCTCGGCCATCGCCTCGATCGGCTTCATCATTTGGGTGATGATCCGTGAAAGACAGGTCATCTCGGGCGGCTGACCCTCTTGCCGGAACACCTTTGCAAAGCGTATTGGTTGCTTTGCAAAGAGGAGTCCCATGGCCACGCAAAAGATCTATGCTGGCGTTGCCCTGCGCGAAACCCGCGCACGCGCGGGCCTGACCCAGCGCACCTTCGCCGACCGGCTGGGCGTATCGCTGCCCTATCTGTCGCAGATGGAAAACAACCATCGCCCGGTTTCGGCCGGGGTGCTGCTGAAGCTCGCGTCGGAATTCTCGGTCGATCTGGGTGCGATGGCGGTGGGTGATGCCGAACGCATGGTCATGGATATGGCCGAGGCGCTGGCTGATCCGTTGTTCGACTCGCCCCCGCCCCGCGCCGATCTGCGACTTGCCGCAACCAATGCGCCAGCGTTGGCACGCGCGTTTCTGGACCTTTACCGCGCCCACCGCGAGGGGCAGGAACGACTGGCGGCCCTGGACGAGGCGCTTGGCGCCGGAGCGCAAAACGCCACCCCCTCACCTTGGGAAGAGGTGCGGGATTTCTTTCACTACTGCGACAATTACATCGACGCGGTGGACCGCGCGGCCGAGCATTTCGCCCGCATTCGCCCCGAACTGCGCCCGCTTGACCGCGCTATCGCCGCACTGGCCGAACGCGGGATCGAGGTCACCATGGCCGAGCTTGGCAGCGCCCCGGTCTATCTGCGCGAAGGCAAACGAGTCACGCTGAACGCCGCCGCCGAACCCGCGACACAGGCCTTTCAGCTATTGCACCTGCTGGCGCTGGAAACGCGTAGCGACCTGCTTGAAGCGACGCTGGAGCTTGCGCGCTTCCGCAGCACCTCGGCCCGCGACATCGCGCGACTGGGGCTGGCGAACTATTTCGCCGGGGCCGCAATGATGCCCTATGCGCGCTTTTTGCAAACCGCGCGGGCCGAGCGTCACGACCTCGAAAGGCTGGCCCATCTGTTCCACGCCTCGCTTGAGCAGGTCGCCCATCGCCTCTCTACCCTGCAACGCGGCGGAGATCGCGGCGTGCCGTTCTTTTTCGTCCGCGTCGATCAGGCTGGCACGATCACCAAGCGCCATTCGGCCACCCGGATGCAGTTTGCCCGTTTCGGCGGCGCCTGCCCGCTGTGGAATGTGCATCAGGCGTTCGAGACCCCGGGCCGTTTCCTGCGCCAGTTGGCCGAAACACCGGACGGCAAGCGCTATCTGCTGCTCGCACGCGATGTCTCGAAACCCGGCGGGGCCTTTGGCGCGCCCGTCCGGCGCTTTGCCATCGGGCTGGGATGCGAGATCAGCCATGCGCGCGAGATGGTCTATGCAGACGGGCTGGATATCGGGAACCCGCAGCTTTTTGAACCGATTGGGGTGTCATGCCGCATCTGCCCACGGTCGAACTGCCACCAACGGTCAGTGCCTCCGGTGGACCGCCATATCCGCATCCCGCAGGATCGGCCCGGCCCCCTGCCCTATGAGATCGCCTGAACCGGCGAAAACGCCGAAACCCTGCACTGGTTCCGTCAAAAATTTAGGTCGCCGGGCAGAATCAGTGCTGGCCATCGTGCCCGATCCGATGCCGGGGACGGCTGGTGCCCGGCGAACAGTCGGGATGGCGAGCCTGTGGCAAAACCACCCATGCAATTTCATCGGTCCCGGCAAAAATTCAGCAATCGCAGTAATATACAGCGATTCCATCTCGTTATCAGCAAAACCCAGATTCTCTATCTAGGGCTGCAAGATTTCACCGCACCACCACCGGCGGATATCCACCTGCAACCGCCCGGCGTATCGGCATCAATCCGCCCAAACCCTGCCTAAGCGGCCCGCCCCTGTTGCGCTTTGAGCACAGGTCGGATTTATCCCTGCCCAGCCAAGACCAAAACTGCCCCTGCAGCACGGTCGGAACAACAATGGACCTGGGACATTGCGCATCACCCGTCGCCTGAATTCGGTGCTTGAACGCTGGCTGCCAGAGCAGCGCCTTTTTCTCAAATCGGACAAGAGCACCCGTTTTCTGCGACTGCGGCCCGCAACCCAACTTGCTGCGATCGGCGGTATCACCCTGGTTTTTGGCTGGTCGATCGTCGCCAGTTCTATCCTTGTCATTGATGCGATTGCCCCCAGCGGGGCGCGTAATGGCGCAGTGCATAGCCAGTCCACACTTGAGGCGCGGCTGACCGATCTTTCGGCCGAACGTGATCGCCGTGCCGCCGAAGCTGTGGCAGCGCAGAACCGCTTTGCCGTCGCGCTGGATCAGGTCTCGCGCATGCAATCGCTGCTTCTGGAATCCGAGGCGCAGCGGCGTGAGCTGGAAACCGGCCTCGACGCCGTTCACGCCAGCCTGCAACAGGCCGTAAAGGCCAGCCGCGAGGCTAACGCCGCCAACAGTGAAGCAGCACCCGTCCGCACCGCCGAGTTGCAGGCCGCCCTGGACATCCTTGCCGGTGAGCTGGAGCAGGCCGCCAACGCCCGCGCCGATGCCGTGCAGCAGGCCGAGGACGCGCGCCGCGTGGCCGATGCGCTTGCATTAGAGCGTGACCAGATCGTTGCCCGGAACGATCAGATCCTTTCGCAGCTGGAAGACGCTGTCAGTGTCTCCGTCAAACCGCTTGACGATATGTTCCGTAGCGTTGGCATGAACCCGGACGAGGTCCTGCGCAAAGTCCGTCAGGGCTATTCCGGCCAGGGCGGCCCCCTGAACCCGGTCAGCTATTCGTCCAGCGGCAATGCCGCCATTACTCAGGGCGAGGCCAAGGCGAACGAGATCCTGATCACGCTGGATCAGATGAACAGCTATCGTATCGCCGTCGAAAAAATGCCGCTGGCGATGCCGGTCAAATCGGCCTTTCGCTATACCTCGCCCTTTGGCCGCCGCTGGGGCCGCTCGCATGAGGGCATCGACATGGCCGCTCCGGTCGGAACGCCGGTTTATGCGACAGGCGAAGGCACGGTCATCTTTGCCGGCTGGCAGCGCGGCTATGGCAACCTGATCAAGATCCAGCATGAGCTGGGCACCGAAACCCGCTTTGGCCATTTGTCCAAGATTCGGGTCAAGGTTGGCCAAAAGGTATCGCGCGGCAGCTTGATCGGTGATATGGGCAATACCGGCAGATCGACCGGCTCGCATCTTCATTACGAAGTTCGCGTGAACGGCCGTGCCGTGGACCCTATGCGATTCATCAAGGCAGCCCAGAATGTTTTCTAAGACCCGTGTTACCGAACCAGGCCCCCGTACCCAGCCTACGCCCGAGCCCGAACCCGCGCGCGTCGACACGAGTTACGATATCCCCGCGACCACTGCGCGCACGCGCACGCCGCCTTCGGTGCTGGCGGCGGACCTGACGGTCACCGGCAATATCCAGACCCAAGGTGACATTCAGGTCGAGGGCACCGTGGAAGGCGATATCCGCGCCCATCAACTGGTAGTCGGCGAAAGCGCCACCATCCGTGGGGAAATCGTCGCCGAAGAAGTGGTGGTGAACGGCCGTGTCGTTGGCCGCGTCCGCGGGCTGAAAGTTCGCCTGACCGCCACTGCGCGGGTCGAAGGCGACATCATCCATAAGACCATCGCGATCGAATCCGGGGCCCATTTCGAAGGTTCGGTCCAGCGTCAAGAGGACCCATTGGCCAATGGCGTGACGCCGAAGCTGGCGCCGCCCGTCGCGCGCCCGGTTAGCGACGACTCAGAATAAAAGGTCTGTCGACCTGTGACCGGATCCTGGGCGGCCCATTGGCCGCCCTTTCTCACTCCCAAGCGTCGTCCGGCATCAGCCGCCGGTACATGTGCCAGCTTGCGTGACCCAGCACCGGTAGCGCGACAAACAGCCCCAGAAACAGCGGCAGGATCGCGGCAAACAGCAGCCCGGCGATCACCAGAGCCCAGACCAGCATGACCGGAAAATTGACCGCCACCGCCTGAAAGCTGGCGATGATGGCCGAGATAAGGTCCACCTCACGATCAAGGATCAGCGGCAGCCCGACCACAGAGATCGAGAAAAGCAGCGCAGCCAGCCCGCCACCGACCAGCGTGCCAGTGGCCAGCATTGCAAGCCCCCGTCCCTGCAACACCGCCTCGGCAGATGAGGAGATATTTGTCAGCGCCGATGCGCCCATGAACAGGGCAAAGATGGTATGGGCAGCAAAGACCCAGAACATAAAGAGCAGTAGGATCACCATGGCCATTGAGGGAATCTGCCGGTCTTTTTGCTCGATGACCACCGCAACCACCTCGCGCCAGATCAGCGGCTGGTCCGCCTCGATCCGGCGGCTGACCTCATAAAGCCCCACAGCAGCAAAGGGCGCGATCAGGGGAAACCCGACGATAAAGGGGATAAGCCACCATTCCCGTCCTGCAGCCATGGTTACGGCGGACAGGACCAGCCCGCCCGCGACGTAAAAGGCAGAAAACAGCAGCCCAAAGGCCGGAGCACGCCGGAAATCCCGCCAGCCCTCAGCCAGGGCCGCAGGGATGGCCTCGAACCCGACCACAGCAGGCAATGGAATTTCATCCGGGCCGGGATCCGGTGCGGGATCAGGCAGCGGCGACCGCCCCGGTTCGGGGATCGGGATGGGAATGGGCTTTGGTTCCGAATCGTGCATGGCCAACCGCTCCTCCGTCGCCTGGACAAAGGTTAGCAGGCCAAACATAAAGAAACAGCAAAAGCCTTAGCGCGCGAACCGGCCGACCAGTGCATCCCGGACAGAGGGCGAGACGAATTTCGATACGTCCCCGCCCAACCGGGCGATTTCCTTGACCAGCTTTGACGCAATCGCCTGACGGCGGGCATCGGCCATCAGAAAGACGGTTTCGATGCTGTCGTCCATGGCCCGGTTCATACCGACCATCTGGAATTCATATTCGAAATCGGCCACTGCCCGCAGACCGCGGACGATCACCTTGGCCCCCACATCGCGGGCGCAATCAATGAGCAGGTTTTCAAAGGGATGGACGACAATCTCACCGCCACGCTGGGCTACGATGCGGTCACATTCCTCGCGCACCATGGCGACGCGATCTTCCAGCTCGAACAGCGGTCCCTTGTCGCGGTTGATGGCAACGCCGATCACCAGCCTGTCCACCAGTTCCAGCGCGCGCTGAATAATATCGAGATGTCCCAAGGTGATAGGATCGAAGGTGCCGGGGTATAGCCCGATGCGCATGAAAAGGTCCTTCTCCTCGCCTGATGCCGGCAGTCAAACAGAGTTTTGCAAGAAAATGCAAGGCAGTGAGCCTTTTTTGCCATAACAGCAAAAAAGGCTCCCCGGCAATCAGTTCCCCATGATCATGCCGGTCAGCGCCTCTTTCTCGGCCGCCAACTCTTTCAGCCGGGCCGAAACCGTATCGCCGATCGAAACCAGACCGACCATTTCGCCTTCGTCGTTCACCACCGGCAAGTGACGGAAACGCCCCTGGGTCATGCGGTCCAGAATGACCAACGCATCCTCGCCCGTGGTGCAGGTAATCAGTTTGCGGGTCATCAGTTCGCTGATCGGCAGGGTCAGGACAGCGGCACCGCGCCTGCCCAGTTCGCGCACGATGTCGCGTTCGGACAGGATGCCCAGCGGAATGCGCCCATCCTCAGAGACCACGACCGCACCGATGCGCTTTTCCGAAAGCAGCCTGGCGGCATCGGCCACGCTGGCATCCGGTGCGACGGTGATGATATCGCCGCTAGGCTTCATCGACAGGATCTGAGTAACTAGCATCGCGGTTCCTCCTCGGGTCGGGCTGGCTTAGCTCGTGACCATCAGCGTCACCTCAAGCCGGCCTTGCGTCAAGACTGCTGTTGCAGTGCAGCGTCTCAGGGCACGACCAAAGCCTGAAGGCGCGCGACCTCGGCGCGGATCCCCTGCGCCAGCGCCTCGGCCAGCCGGTTCATGCGTTGCGAGCGGCGGTCATCAGCATGACGGATCAACCAAAAACTGCGTGTCAGCGAAACCTGATCGGTCAGCACCCGCCGCACTCCGGGGCAAAAGGGGATGGCAAAATCATGCACGATCCCAAGTCCCGCCCCTGCCCGGATCGCCTGCATCTGCACAGAAACGGAATTCGAAGTCAGCGCCGCCCATTCCATCCCGGTTTCAGGCAGATAATCCAGTTCCCGGTCAAAGATCATGTCGGCGATATAGCCGATCATGCGATGGCCATGCAGATCCTCGCGTGAGCGGATCGGCGGATGGGCGCGCAGATAATCCTGATGCGCGGCAAGGTGCAGCTGATAATCGGTCAGACGCTGCACCACCAGCCGCCCGGCCTGCGGCTGGGAAACGGCAATGGCCATATCCGCTTCGCGCCGCGACAGGTTAAAGACGCGCGGCAGGGCGATGATCTGAATCTCCAGCCGCGGGTGATCCTGCGACAACTTGGCGCAGACCTGCGGCAGAAGATAGTTCGCGCAACCGTCTGGCGCGCCGATGCGCAACTGCCCGGTCAGGTCCCCGGGACCCGAGAGCGCCTCTTCAGCCTCGCTTAGCGCCGCCTCGACCGCCTCAGCGTGGGGCAAAAGCCGCTCACCCTCGGGTGCAAGCCCGTATCCCTGCGGGGTTTTGACGAAAAGCTTGGCCCCCAGCGATGCTTCAAGCCGCGCCACACGCCGCCCGACGGTAGAGGCATCAATGCCCAGACGGCGCCCCGCGCCCGACAGGCTGTCAGCGCGCGCCACGGCCAGAAAGATGCGCAGATCGTCCCAGTCCATCTTACCCCTTTGCAGAAATGCAAAACGATTTTGCCAGACTTCCTCTTTTTTCGGCAATGCTGCAAGTCTATCATCCGCTCCGACTGGCATTCCTGGGAGGCATTCATGGAAGAACTCAGCCACTGGATCGACGGCAAAGAGGTCAAAGGCACCTCGGGCCGCTTTAGCGATGTCTATAACCCCGCCACCGGCGAAGTGATCGCCCGCGTGCCGCTGGCAACCCCGGCAGAGCTGGACGCCGCGGTCAAAAGCGCCGAAAAGGCGCAGATCGGCTGGGCCGCCACCAACCCGCAGCGCCGCGCGCGGGTGATGATGAAATTCGGTCAGCTTATCCAGGACAATATGGAGCAACTGGCCGAGCTGGTCGCGCGCGAGCACGGCAAGACCCTGCCCGACGCGCGCGGCGATGTGCAGCGTGGCCTTGAGGTTATCGAGGTCTGCATGGGCACCCCGGCGCTGCTCAAGGGTGAATATACCGACAACGCCGGCCCGGGCATCGACCTTTATTCGATGCGTCAGCCGCTGGGCGTGGTCGCGGGCATCACGCCCTTCAACTTCCCGGCGATGATTCCGCTGTGGAAGATGGGCCCGGCGCTGGCCAGCGGCAACGCAATGATCCTGAAACCGTCCGAGCGCGTGCCCTCGACCTCGATCATGCTGGCCAAGCTGGCGCAAGAGGCCGGGCTGCCCGATGGCGTGCTGCAGGTGGTCAATGGCGACAAAGAGATCGTCGACGCGATCCTTGACCATCCGACCGTTCAGGCGGTGGGCTTTGTCGGCTCGACCCCGATCGCGCAATATATCTATGGCCGCGCCGCGACCAACGGCAAGCGTGCGCAGTGCTTTGGCGGCGCCAAGAACCACATGCTGATCATGCCCGACGCCGATCTGGACAAGGCGGCGGATGCACTGGTCGGCGCCGGATTCGGCGCGGCGGGCGAACGCTGCATGGCGATCTCGGTCGCGGTGCCGGTCGGCGACAAGACCGCCGATGCGCTGATCGAACGGCTGGTGCCCAAGATCGAAAAACTGAAGGTCGGCCCCTATACCGCTGGCGAGGATGTCGATTACGGTCCCGTCATCACCAAGGCCGCACAAGAGCGCATCAACCGCCTGATCGGTTCTGGCGTGGATCAGGGCGCGAAACTGGTCGTGGACGGCCGCGGGCTGAAAATCCAGGGCTATGAGAACGGCTTCTTCTGCGGACCGTCGCTCTTTGACAATGTCACGCCCGAGATGGACATCTACAAGGAAGAGGTCTTTGGCCCGGTGCTTTCGACCGTGCGGGCCAAGACCTATGAAGATGCGCTGCGTCTCGTCATGGACAACGACTATGGCAACGGCACCGCGATCTATACCGCCGACGGCGACACGGCGCGCGACTTTGCCAGCCGCGTCAACGTCGGCATGGTCGGGATCAACTTCCCGATCCCGGTGCCGCTTAGCTACTACACCTTTGGTGGCTGGAAAAAGTCGGCATTTGGCGACCTGAACCAATATGGCCCGGACGCCTTCCGCTTCTACACCAAGACCAAGACAGTGACTGCGCGCTGGTTCTCGGGGATCAAGGACGGCGTTGCGCTGAACTTCAAGGCCATGGACTGATGGCGGCGAGGGAGGTGGAAACGCCCCCTTCCATCCCGGACCACCGGGACAGTGCTGGGGCGGGACAACCGCCCCGCCCCTTTGCGCAGGGCTTGCAATACTTGCGCAACATTTTCCGGCCATGTCCGGCACGGCATATCACACGAAAGACATGAGGGAGTGAGCATGGATTTCGCGCTGAGCGAGGAACAGCAGGCGATTTTTGACATGGCCCGGGATTTTGGGGCCACTGAGATTGCCCCCCACGCCCGCGCCTGGGAAGAGGCCGGCGCCATCCCCCGCGACTTGTGGCAAAAGGCTGCCGAACTGGGCTTTGGCGGCGTCTATGTCGCCGAAGAACATGGCGGCACCGGGCTAAGCCGTCTGGACGCGACACTGGTCTTTGAGGCACTGGCCATGGCCTGCCCTTCGGTCGGTTCGTTCCTGTCGATCCACAATATGTGTGGCGGCATGATCGACAAATTCGGCACCGGGGCCAACAAGACCCGTTGGCTGCCCGACCTGTGCAGCATGAAGAAAGTGTTCTCCTATTGCCTGACCGAGCCGGGCTCGGGCTCGGACGCGGCGGCGCTGCGCACCCGGGCGGAGCGTGTCCCCGGCGGGTGGAAGCTCAATGGCACCAAAGCCTTTATCTCGGGTGGCAGCTACTCGGATTGCTATCTGGTCATGGTGCGCACCGGGCAGGACGGTCCGCGCGGCATCTCGACGGTGGTGGTCGAGGCCGGCACCCCCGGCCTTAGTTTCGGCGCGCTTGAACACAAAATGGGCTGGAAGGCGCAACCGACGGCGCAGGTCCAGTTCGACGATTGCATCATCCCCGAAGAGAACCTGATCGGCGAGGAAGGCCGCGGCTTTTCCTATGCCATGGCCGGGCTTGACGGCGGGCGGCTGAATATCTCGGCAGGCGCGCTTGGCGGCGCTCAGGCCGCGCTTGAACAGACGCTGCGCTACATGGGTGAGCGACGCGCGTTTGGCCAGACGCTCGACCAGTTTCAGGCGCTGCAATTCCGTCTGGCCGAGATGGAGACAGCACTGCAATCCTCGCGCATCTTTCTGCGCCAGGCAGCGTGGAAGCTGGACCGCGGAGAGCGTGACGCAACCAAATTCTGCGCCATGGCCAAACTGCATGTGACCGACCGCGCCTTTGATGTCGCCAATCAGTGCCTGCAACTTCATGGCGGTTATGGCTATCTTGCCGATTACGGGCTGGAAAAGATCGTGCGCGATCTGCGCGTACATCAGATTCTGGAAGGCACCAATGAAATCATGCGGCTGATCATAGGCCGCGCCCTGCTGGCGGAGCGTGACTGAATGAATGATATGATCATCCGTAAGGACCGCCGCGCCGGACGGCTGACCTTTAACCGGCCCCAGGCGCTGAACGCGCTGAGCCATGAAATGGCGCTGGCAATCGACGCCGCGCTTAGGGAATGGCGCGACGACCCCGAGGTGGCGCTGGTCATCATCGACGCCGAGGGCGAGCGCGCCTTTTGCTCGGGCGGGGATATCGCAGCGGTCTATCGCGCCGGTCTGGCCGGGGACCACCGCGTCGGACGCGAGTTCTTCCGCGACGAATACATCATGAATGCGCGGATCGCGGAATATCCCAAGCCCATCGTCGCCTTCATGCAGGGCTTTGTCATGGGCGGCGGTGTCGGTGTCGGCGGCCATGCCAGCCATCGTATCGTCGGCGACACGACCCAGATCGCCATGCCGGAATGCGGCATCGGCCTGATCCCGGATGTCGGCGGCAGTTGGCTGCTTGGCCATGCTCCGGGCCGCTGCGGCGAATATCTGGGGCTGACCGCCGCGCGGATGGGTGCGGGTGATGCGATATTCACCGGCTTTGCCGACAGCTATATCCCCGAGGCCGAGTGGCCCGCGCTGATCGAGCGGCTGGCCGAAAGCGGCGATGTGACAGCGATCGGCGCCCACCCCGCGCCCGAGGCGCCGCTTGCAACGGTGGACCTGTCTGCCTTTGCCGGCGAAACCGTAGCCGAGATTGTCGCCGCGCTGGAAACTGCTGGCAATGAGGCCGCCCTGAAACCCCTGCGCCGCAACTCGCCCCTGTCGATGGCGGCGACGCTGGCGCTGGTGCGGGCGGCACGCAAGGATGCCACCCTGCGCGACAGCCTTGCGCGCGAATTGCGCTTTACCGCCCGCGCCACCGCCGGCAGCGACTTTCTGGAAGGGGTGCGGGCGCAGATTATCGACAAGGACCGCAACCCGCGCTGGTCCGCAGACGCGAGTCCCGCGCATGTCGCAGAAATGCTGGCGCCGCTGGGCGCAGATGAACTCATCTGGGAGGAGAACAAATGAAGATCGGATTCGTCGGCCTGGGCAATATGGGTGGCCCAATGGCAGCCAATCTTGCCAAGGCAGGCCATGAGGTCACCGGCTTTGACCTGGCGGCACCGATGCCCGAGGGCGTGACCAAGGCCGCCAGTGCCCCCGAGGCGGCGCAGGGCGCCGAGGTCGTCATCACCATGTTGCCTAATGGCGCCATCCTGCGTGCCGTTGCCGCCGAGGTAATCCCCGCCATGCAGTCGGGCGCGGTCTTGTGCGACTGCTCGACGGTCGACGTGGATAGCGCACGTGCAGTCGCGGCCGATGCGCAGGCGGCAGGGCTGGGCGCACTTGACGCGCCGGTCTCGGGCGGGGTCGGGGGCGCAGGCGCCGGCACGCTGACCTTTATGGTCGGCGGCAGCTCTGCTGCCTTTGAAAAGGTCAGCCCGCTTTTCGACATCATGGGGCAAAAGGCGGTCCATTGCGGCGAATCTGGCGCCGGACAAGCGGCAAAGATCTGCAACAACATGATCCTTGGCGTGACCATGATCGCCACATGCGAAGCCTTTGCCCTTGCTGACAAACTGGGGCTGGACCGGCAAAAGATGTTCGATGTCGTCTCGACCTCTTCGGGTTACAGCTGGTCGATGAACGCCTATTGCCCGGCACCGGGGGTTGGCCCGACTTCGCCCGCAGATAATGGGTACAAGCCCGGTTTCGCCGCCGAGTTGATGCTGAAGGACCTGCGGCTAAGCCAGCAGGCCGCCGAATCCGCCGATGCCGACACGCCGATGGGTGAGCTTGCCGCCGCGCTTTACGCCCGCTTTGTCGACGAAGAGGACGGAAAAGGCAGGGATTTTTCAGCCATGCTGCCAAGATTCGAGGCAAGGCACCGCCACGACTGACACCGCCCGCACCCCGGGGGCCCGGATTTCTCGCATTCGTGAGGGAGCCAATCGGTAGCTTGCGGCGTTTAACCTACAAGCAAGCTTCTTGTGCTAGGCTGGACCCATGTCACGCAATCGCCAGAGCCTGATTCTTATCGTCTGCCTGCTTACCGCCCTTGTTCCGCCCAGCTTTGCGGAACCGGCGGGGCAGGCGAAAGGGGCGGGCAAATCACAGGCCGTCGGCCAATCCCAATCCTCGGCGCTGCGTGTCGGCGACCAGCTGGATAGCGCACGTCTGCATCAGGTGACGCGCCCCGGCCTTTACGGAATGAGTCAGGCCCCCGCCGGCAGCCGCTATGGCATCGTCGATGGAAAACTGATCCGCTATGATCCGGAAAGCGCGCGTGTCCTGTCCATCATCCGACAGGTCGACAAGATCATGGACTAGAGCCCGACGATCAGCCGCGTAGCAACGACCGCGCAGCCTCTTTCGCGGCGGGGGTGATTTCCTCGCCCGACAGCATCCGCGCGATCTCTTCGATACGCTGGCTGTCGGTCAACGCCGCCACCTCTGAAGTGGTCATGCCGCCCTGAACCGACTTCGCCACCCGGAAATGATGGCCGCCCAAGGCCGCAACCTGTGGGCTGTGGGTGACGACCAGGACCTGTGCGTCCTCGGCCAGCCGGGCGAGGCGACGGCCAACCGCATCGGCAGTAGCCCCGCCGACACCACGGTCGATCTCGTCAAATATCAGCACCAGCGCATCATTACCGCGCGCCAGACAAACCTTGAGCGCCAGCAGAAACCGCGACAGCTCACCACCCGAGGCGATGCGGTCCAGTGGCCCGGCAGGGGCACCGGGATTGGTCGCAACGGTAAAGGCGACCATATCGCGTCCCTCTGGCCCCGGATCGCCCTCAGATATCAGGGTCGCAAAGACCGCGCGTTCCATTTTCAACGGGGCAAGTTCGGCCGCCATCGCGGCATCGAGCCGCTTGGCCGCCGCGATGCGCTGCTGCGTAAGGTCAGAGGCGGCGGCGTCATAATGCGCATCGGCCTCGTCTACGGCGGTGCGCAGGCGGGCAATATTATCCTCGCCCGCGTCGATCCGACCCAGACGGCCACGCAGTTCATCCGCGAGCACCGCCAGATCATCCGCCAGAACGCCATGTTTGCGCGCCAGCGCCCGCAGCGCAAAAAGCCGCTCTTCGGTCGCCTCAAGCTCGCGCGGGTCAAACTCCATCGCATCAAGAGCCGCCTCGACGCCTGACACCGCCTCACCCAGTTCGATCAGCGCCCGTTGCAGGGCGGCTGCGGGGCCCTCAAGCCGCCCCTCGGCACGTTCGGCGGCGCCGTCAAGCCAGCGCGCGGCGTCCAGCATCGCGCCCTCGGCCCCCTCTGTGCCCAACGCCTGCAGGGCGCGAACCACGTCCTCGCGGATGCGCTCGGCCCCTTGCATGGCGCGGCGGCGGGTATCAAGCGTGTCCTCTTCGCCCGGCTGAGGATCAAGCTTATCGAGTTCAGCCACCGCATGCCGCAGGAACTCTTCTTCGTCCTTGGCAGCTGCCAAAGCGGCCTCGGCCTCAGCCAATGCGGCCCGCGCCTCGCGCCGGGCGGCCCATGCCGCGCGGGTCGGGCCAAGGTCCACCCCGGCAAAGGCATCAAGCAACAGGCGATGGCCACGCGGGTTCAAAAGTCCGCGGTCATCATGCTGGCCATGCAGCTCGACCAGCACCTCGGACAGGGTCCGCAACACCTCACCCGAGGCGCGCCGGTCGTTGATCCAGCCGGTCTTGCGCCCATCGGCACCGTTCACGCGGCGGATGATCAGTTCATCCGAGACCGGAAAACCCGCCTCATCCAGAAGGGTGCGGGCGGGATGATCGGGCGGCAGGTCAAAGACGGCCGTCACCTCGCCCTGAGTCGCGCCCTGCCGGACCAGATCGGCACGACCGCGCCAGCCGAGGACAAACCCAAGACAATCAAGCAGGATCGATTTACCCGCCCCAGTCTCTCCGGTCAGCACGTTCAGGCCGGGCCGGAACTCCAGCTCCAGCCGGTCGATGAGCAGCATATCGCGGATATCGAGATGCCGCAGCATCGCCCGCTTACAGCCACTTGCCCTGAATGACCTGCCGATAGACACGCGTCAGCCAGCTGTCGCCACGCGCCTCGGGCGACAGGCCGCGACCGCGCAGCTGCGCATAAGCATCGGCATAGAAGGGCGAGGAGCGGAAGTTATGGCCGAGAATCGCCCCCGCCGTCTGAGCCTGATCGTTCAGACCCAGCGCCAGATAGGCCTCGACCAACCGCATCAGCGCCTCGGGCGTGTGCGAGGTGGTCTGGAAGTCCTCGACCACCACGCGGAACCGGTTGATCGCAGCGGTGTAATGGCCGCGCTTGAGGTAGTAGCGACCAATCTCCATCTCTTTGGCGGCGAGATGGTCAAAGGCCAGGTCGAACTTGAGGATCGAGGAACGCGCATATTCCGTATCGGGATATTGCTCGATCACCTCGCGCAGCGCCTGCAGCGCCTGAAAGGTCAGGCCCTGGTCGCGGCCGATCTCGTCTATCTGGTCGTAATAGGACAGCGCCAGCAGGTATTTCGCATAGGCTGCGTCCTCATCGCCCGGATAGGTGTCGATGAACCGCTGGGCCGCGCCCCGCGCCTCTTCGTATTGGCGGGCACGGTGGTAGGAATAGGCCTGCATGATCAGCGCACGCTTGGCCCATTCGGAATAAGGGTAAAGCCGCTCGACCTCAGAGAAATACTTCACCGCATCCTTGGGCTTGCGCGAATTCTCAAGCTCGTACTCGCCGCGCTTGTAGATTTCTTCGGCAGTGAAGTTCTCGAACGATTCGGGTTCTTTGCCGCCCCCGCCCGCGCATCCTGCCAGAAGGCCCAACGACAGCACAGCCGCGACCAAGGAACCCGATCTGATGCCTGTCATTCTACCCTGCCCGTCAGAAATTCATGCCGCCGCATCAGGAAACAGCCCGTGCAGCCTGGTCGTCCTAGCACAGAAAATCTGGTTGCGCAAAATGCCAAAACCGGAAAAACAGCGATGCAGGCTGAAGCCGGCCATCACCTTCAGGCGACGGCCAGCTGACGGGTAGCAGCAGCGATTCGCTGAGCCGAGGCCAGCACCCCTGCACCGGGCAGCCGGCTTTCCATCGTCGGGGTCAGCGTCACCCATTCCCAGGCATCCGGCTGGGCAAACAGGGCCCGCAGCAGCCGGTTGGTCATGGCATGGCCCGCGCGGTGGCCTGTGTAGCGCGCCAGCAGCGGCGCCCCGGCCAGCGCAAGATCGCCGACCGCATCCAGCATCTTGTGGCGCACAGCCTCGTCCCGGTGGCGCAGCCCACCCGGCGACAGCACCTTGTCGCCATCAAAAACCACGGCGTTCAGATAGGTACCGCCAAGCGCCAGACCGCTTTCCTGCATCTTCACCACGTCTGCCTTGCGGCAAAAGGTGCGGCTGTCCATGAGTTCATGCACGAAGGTGCCGTTGGCCATGTCGAGTCGCTTTTCCTGATGGCCGATGGCCGCATCGACAAAGTCGATGTCGAAATGGATCTCAAGGTGATCGGCAGGGGACAGGCGTGCATAAGCCTCACCCTGCTGAACCTCGACCTCGCGCAGCACGCGAATGGCGCGCAGCGGGGCGTTCTGCTGCCGCAGACCCGCCTCAAGAATGCCACGCACGAAGGGTGCGGAGGAACCGTCCAGAATCGGCACCTCGGGTCCGTTCACCTCGACCACAGCGTTGTTGATTCCGGTCCCGGTCAGCGCCGCCATCACATG
Source organism: Paracoccus kondratievae (assembly GCF_009301415.1). GTDB lineage: Bacteria > Pseudomonadota > Alphaproteobacteria > Rhodobacterales > Rhodobacteraceae > Paracoccus > Paracoccus kondratievae. The sequence goes on from NZ_CP045073.1 coordinate 576,090, forward strand.
CTCGACCGTCGAGACGGTCGCCCCCTCGCCATTGTCGAGCAGGGTGCAAAGCTGCGAGGGCGTCACATGGTCCCAACGGGCAGGAATGCGGGCGCCGTCCAGATCGGTGCGCACGAACACAATGCCATGATCCACCGGCGCAGGCAGGATCACCAGCCGCACGGCTGCACCGGAATGCAGCCCGACGCCACGGAACTGCGCTTTCTGAGCAATGGTGATCTGCATGGTCTTACCCGCCGTTCTCTGTTGACGACCCGCGCCGGGAGAATCTCCCCACGGCCGCCAGATTGAGTTAGGCACGCCCTGCAGATTGCTCAATTAACGTTTTGTAACGGCGTGAAACAATCACTCCCCCGGACTGCAACACAGCCTCAAGACCCGGGCAGACTATTGATTTTGCAAATAAAAAGGACCGCCGAAGCGGTCCCCTATGATTCTGCCACAGAAATTTTGTGATCTGCTCAATTGGCCTGACGGCGCAGGAACGCGGGAATTTCAACATTGTCGTCCGAACGATCCGGGCTGGCCAGATCATCGAACCCAGCATCAAAACCGCTGCGATTCCGCGCAGCCACACGCTCACTGACACGTTCGGCGATGGTCGAGGGCGCGGGCTTTTCCGCCTGTTCGGTATGACCCGAGATGCGCTCAAGCATCCGGCTGAGACCGGCCATGCGGCCCTGACCACGCGGCTGCTCGGCGGCCGCCTGCTGGGCGGCCTGACGCTCAGGCGCCTTTTGCACGGCGCGCGCAAGACGCTGCATCACCTCGTCCGACGGGGTACCGGCCGGGGCCTGCGGGCGGCGGGTCGGCGCGACAAAACCGCCAGCGTCACCGTTCAGAACATCGCCGGCCTGAGGCGCAGCGGGGGTCTGGCGCAGTTCCGGCTGATAGGCCGGGCGCGGCATATCGTCGTCTTCGTGCTGCGCGGCAGGCGCGGTGGGCTGAGGGCGCGCAACAGGCTGGTGCAGGGTCGATTCGGCGACCGGAGCGGTACGGCGCGGGGGAACCGGGATATCTTCTTCGACCGCTTTCTGCGTGACCGAAGGGGTCTGGGTCAGCGGCTCGCGCATACCACGGCGCGGGGCCGGGATTTCGGCCACCGAAGCGTCGATGCCGGTCGCCACGACCGAAACGCGGATCGAACCTTCCATCTGGGGGTCGAGGGTCGAACCGACGATGATATTGGCATCGGCATCGACTTTCTCGCGGATCTTCTCGGCCGCCTCGTCCATTTCGAACAGGGTGAGGTCATAGCCACCGGTGATGTTGATAAGCACACCCTTGGCGCCGTTGAGGCTGATTTCGTCCAGCAGCGGGTTGGCGATGGCTTTCTCGGCGGCCTGAACGGCGCGGTTCTCGCCCGAGGCCTCGCCGGTGCCCATCATCGCCTTGCCCATCTCGTCCATCACCGCGCGCACGTCGGCGAAGTCGAGGTTGATCAGGCCCGGACGCACCATCAGGTCGGTCACGCCTTTGACGCCCTGATAAAGCACGTCGTCAGCCATGGCGAAGGCTTCGGTGAAGGTGGTCTTTTCATTCGCCAGACGGAACAGGTTCTGGTTGGGAATGATGATCAGCGTGTCGACAACTTTCTGCAGCTGTTCGACCCCTTCCTCGGCCTGGCGCATCCGCTTGGTGCCCTCGAACTGGAAGGGCTTGGTCACAACGCCGACGGTCAGGATGCCCATCTCACGCGCGGCCTGAGCGATGATCGGGGCAGCGCCGGTGCCGGTGCCACCGCCCATACCGGCGGTGATAAAGCACATATGCGCACCCATGAGGTGATCGACGATGTCCTCGATCGTTTCTTCGGCCGCCTTGGCACCGATGGTCGGCTTGGCACCCGCGCCCAGACCTTCGGTCACTTTCGGGCCCAGCTGGATGCGGCTTTCAGCCTTGGACTGCTGCAGCGCCTGCGCATCGGTATTCGCCACGACGAATTCGACGCCCTCAAGCTGCTTTTCGATCATGTTGTTGACTGCGTTTCCGCCCGCGCCCCCGACGCCGAAGACGGTAATGCGCGGCTTCAGTTCCTGGTCATCATTCAGCATCAGGTGGATCTGCCGTTCCATGTCTCGCCTGCCTTACATCTGTTGCGCCGGACATCTGCGCAGTCCGGTCGAATCCCCTATGGCTCTCAGCCTAGCCAGATTCTCTCCGAGCGTCACCCGAAAAACACAGGTCGCATACCAAATATGGCGGTAATCGCCGGGGTTCTCGGCGGTATCTTGCCCAAACTCCAGCATGTGGTGGGGACGCCCGCCCACACCACCGCATCCGGGTTCTGCCTGATCACCAGTTGTTGCGGAACCAGCGATAGGCCCGGCGCAGACTGCGCGCCGGATAATGTTCGGCGGGCATGTCGAAATCCCACCATTCATCCTGCGGATGGGCCGTCAGCAGCGCCAGCCCGATGGCCGAGGAAAAGCCCGGCGCGGTCGCGTTATGCGGCAGGCCCTGAATGCGCAGCGGCCGGCCGATACGGACATTCTGTCCCAGAATGCGCGAGGCAAGGACGTCCAGCCCCGGGATCTGGCTTGACCCGCCGGTCAGGACGATCTGACGCGCGGGCATGCAATCAAAGCCCGCTGCCTCAAGGATCTCACCCACTTTCTCAAGGATCTCTTCGACGCGGGGACGCATGATGCCGATCAGATCGGCACGGCTGACGCTGCGGCGGTCGGTATCCCAGTCCCCGGTCGAACCGCCCAGTTCGATCATTTCGCGGTCATCACGGCCGGTGGCCTCAAGCCCGCCATGCAGGGTCTTCAGCCGCTCGGCCACGGCGTAGCTGACGCGCAGACCCTTGGCGATGTCCTGGGTGATCAGATCGCCGCCAAAGCGCACCGCATCGGCAAATATCATGTGCTTTTTAATGAACACCGACACGCCGGTGGTACCGCCGCCCAGATCGATACAGGCCGCGCCCAGTTCCTGCTCATCCTCGACCAGCGCAGCAAGCCCAGCGGCGTAAGAGGCCGAGGCCACGCCCGCCAGCTCCATGTCGCAGCGCCGGATACAATGGACGAGGTTCCCGGCAGCATCACCGTCGATGGTCAGCACATGCATGTCGCAGGCCAGGCGGCTGCCCGACTGGTCGCGCGGGTCCGACAGACCAGAACGCCCGTCGATGGCAAAGTTCACCGGCTGAGCGTGCAGCACCTCTCGCCCGCGCCCGAAATCGGGCACGTCGCATGAGGCCAGCACCCGCGCCACGTCGGTTTCGGTGACCTTGCCCGAAGGCAGCGTGATTTCGCCCGCCAGCCCATAGCTTGCCGGACGCGCGCCCGAGATACAGGCGATGACGTGATCTACCCGGGTCCCAGCGACCTTTTGCGCCGACTGGATCACCGTGCGGATGGCGCGTTCCGTCTCGGCCATGGTCTCGATCTCGCCATAGCGCATCCCGCGCGAACGGGTGGTGGCGGTACCGATAACCCGGAAATTCGACTGACCGGCCATAGGGCCGACGCCATCGGTTTCGCGGAACTGACTTGGACCGTCGAATTGCAGGACAAGACAGGCGATTTTCGAGGTCCCGATATCCAGAACCGCGATGACGCCGCGCTGCATCGCCTGGCGGCGCATGTTTCGCATTGCCCGCTGGCCCTGATACAGATCCTTCATATCTTCCTGCCTCTCCAAGCTGTTAGCCGCTCTTTTTCGTGCTCTTTCCACCGGATTTTCCGGCGGCTTCGACCGGTTTGCCGTCAGGCCCGATCTCGGGTTGGCCGCGCGCGCGGCGAATGGCGTTCTGGGCCTCAAGCCCCAGCCGCACCACCGGCCGTGCCTCCTGCCGCAGATCGATCACCGCGATGTCGCGTTCAAACATGTCCTGGGCGCGGTCCAGCGCAATGGCACGCTCAAGCGCCTGCAGGGCCTTGTCTTCGGGCAGCTTGATGCGCTGGCCGCGATCCAGAACCAAGTCCCAGCGCCGCTCTCCAATACGTTCCAGCCCGCGCAGACGGGGCAGGATCGGCCCGGCCGCGTCGATCAGGGCCAGCGCCTCGGGGGCGGCAAGGTCTGCGCCCTCACCCGCGATGATCGGCAGATCGCCCCGCACCTCACGCGAGGTGACCGAGGCAACGCGATGCCCGGTCTTGTCAAGCAGCTCGATCCCCCGCGCATGGCGCCACAGCACCACCGGCACCCGTTCGGTCACCACCGCCGACAGCACCCCGCCCGGCTTGATGCGCAGATCAACCGCCTCGACCGCGTCAAGCTTCAGCACCCGCTCGCGCAGCTTTTCAAGGTCGATGTCAAAGCTGGAGGCCGGCAGATCGACCGGCAACATGGCGCGCAAGCCCTTGTCCACGACCGGCGAGGCCCCTTCGATGGTCATCATCTTGACCATGAACTCCTCGCGGTGCTGGATGCGATCAACGATGGCGTTGATACCACCGGTCAGATTGGCGCGGCGCGTTTCATCGGAAAGCCACAGCCCCGCGACCATTGCCGCCAGAAAGGCCGGCAGGCCGATATGGACAAGCCGCCGCACCAGCGGACGCAGCATCATCCGGTTCAGGCGATAGGCAAGGCGCGAAGGCGCAGGATCGCGGCGTGGCGCGCGGTTCAGCGCCGGGGCAGGACGCGCAGGAACGTGCCGCACCGGGGCCGGACGGCCACCGTCACCATGCCCACGGTGAAAGGGATTCAGGCCCTGCACAGCGCCTCCTCGACGATCCAGCGGCAAAGCGCGGGAAAGTCCATACCAGTATGGGCCGCCTGTTCCGGGGCCAGAGAGGTGGGCGTCATGCCGGGCTGGGTATTCACCTCAAGGATGATCAGCCCGTCCAGCCCGCGGCTTTCGTCCCAGCGGAAATCCGTCCGGGTAAGCCCCCGGCAGCCAAGCGCCTGATGCGCGCGGACAGCATAGTCGCGGCAGGCGGCGGCGATTTCGGCCGGGATATCAGCCGGGATCACATGGGTCGAACCGCCGGGCTTGTATTTGGCATCATAATCATACCAGCCCCTGGTCACGATCTCGGTGACGCCAAGCGCACGGTCGCTCAGCACAGCGACGGTCAGTTCCCGGCCCGGGGCATAGGTTTCCACCATCACCCGCGCGGGCATCTGGTCCGAGAGCTGAGGCGGACCGTTCGCGGCCTCGTGCACGATATACACGCCGACCGAAGAGCCCTCGTCATTCGGTTTAACCACATAGGGCGGGGCCATGACATGACGGTTGCGCACCTCATCGGCCGAGGCGATCACGCTATCCATGACCGGCAGCCCGGCAAGGCGCAGCACCTGTTTGGCGCGGCTTTTATCCATGGCCAGCGCAGAGGCCAGCACGCCCGAATGCGTATAGCGATAGCCCAGCCACTCTAGCAGGCCCTGAACGCAGCCATCCTCGCCCCAGCGGCCGTGCAGCGCGTTAAAGACCACGTCAGGCGCATACTCGGCCAGACGCGCGGGCAGATCCCTGCCCGCATCCAGTTCCACGACTTCAAAGCCCGCCTGCCGCAGCGCCTTCGCGCATTCACGCCCAGAGGACAGTGACACCTCGCGCTCTGCCGAGGGGCCGCCCATCAGGACCACGACTTTCGGGGCTGTCCTGCTCGACCTGCCCGCCAATTTCCGCCTCATGTCCCCGGTTGATCCGGGTATTTGTTCGGTGAGGATAGCTGTTATGGCCGAATCACAAAAGTCCCTTTTCGCATCGGGCGCGATATTTCGGGACAGGCAGGCAAGTTACGGCTCACCAATACGAATGACTTCCCATTCCAGTTGATGGCCGCTCGTCTCGCGCACCTTCCGGCGCACCAGCTCGCCTAGCGCCTCAAGGTCGGCGGCCGTGGCGCCATCGGCATTCAGCAGGAAATTGGGGTGCTTTTCAGACATTTGCGCACCGCCCAGGCGGTGGCCGCGCAAGCCCGCCTCGTCGATCAGGCGCCATGCCTTCAATTCATGGCTGTCATCGGCACGGCCGGTCGAGGAATAGCCTGCCGGATTGCGGAAGGTCGAGCCAGCACTGCGGTCGCGCGTGGGCTGGCTTGCGTCACGACGGGCAAGCTGCTCATCCATCCGGGCCGCGAGTGCCTGCGGGTCACCCTGCCCGGCGCGAAAGCGGGCCTCGGTGATCACCCAGCCTTCGGGAATTTCCGAATGGCGATAGGCCAGGCGCAGATCCGCGGCCGGGATTTCGTGCAGACTGCCGTCACGGGCGACGGCACGGACCGAGATCAGGTGATCTGCGACATAAGAACCATAACAGCCCGCATTCATCCGCACCGCACCGCCAATACTGCCGGGAATGGTCCGCAGAAAGGTCAGGTCCAGCCCCGCCTCGGCCGCGCGGCGCGCGACATGGGCGTCAAGCGCGGCTGCCCCGGCGGTAACAGTCCCGTCCTGGCATGAAATGGCGTTGAAGCCACGTCCCAGCCGGATCACCACACCACGAATACCGCCGTCGCGCACGATGAGGTTCGATCCGACGCCCATCGGGAAAACCGGCAACTCGGGATCGAGATCACCCAGGAAATCGGCCAGATCGGCCTCATCCGCGGGCTGGAACAGCCAATCGGCAGGGCCCCCGACGCGCAGCCAGGTCAGATCGGCAAGAACTCGGTTCGGGGTCAGTGCGCCGCGCGGCGAAGGAAGCGTCTGGGTCATGTCGGTTCGTTAATCAGCGTTGCGGATGCCGTCAATGCAGCCAGGGGAAAGCAGTCACTCAGCGATACTGAAACCCACCGCCAGGGTCGACAGGACCAGCAACAGCCAGATATCCCAGCTGCCGACGGGTGGGCGTTTCGGCGCTGACCGGGCGATCCCGTCAAAGAGCCAGCGCACCCCTGCCCCCAGCAGCAGCCCACCTGCCGCGATCAGCATCAGCAGACTCATCAGCATGCCCGCAAGGCCGGGCAAATGACCGCCGGTCTTGCTTGCGCCGATCATGTAGCACAACAGGGCCGAGCCAAGCAGCAAGGCAAAGTCGATCGCAAGCTTGCCTCCGGTCCGGGCGGCAACCCGCAATGCGCCAATGATGCCGGTCAGCACCACGACCCCGGCGACGATCAGCCAGACCTCTCCCATAGCCTCGCGCTCAGCGCAGACCGCGCTGGACCAGCGCACGGCGCCGACGCCGGGGGTCAAACGGCGGCCAGACAAGCAGGGACAGGCCAAGTGCAAAGAACAGCACGCCAAAACCCGGCCCGCACAGATAGGTCAGCCAGCCCAGCACCGGCACCCCGCAAAGAACCAGCGTCCAAAAGGCCGAATAGCGCCAGCGCAGCCGCACAAAGGGCAAGAGACAGGCCATCACGCCCCAAAGGACAGCAGCAAGCGCCGCAGTGGCAGGATGGCTTGCAAGGGCGATCACGCCGCTTTCTCCGCCAGAAGTTCGGGCAGATTATTCGCCCAGGCCGAAATAGTGCCCGCCCCAAGGCAGACCACCATATCGCCGGGCCGCGCCTGTTCGCGGACCAGCCGCGCCAGATCGGTTTCGTCGATCACAGCCCGGGCATGGCGATGGCCATGGGCAATCAACCCCGCAACCAGATCATCGCGAGAGGCACCGGGGATCGGGTCCTCGCCCGCGGCATAGACCTCGGCAATGCCAACGACGTCGGCCTCGTTGAAGCAGGTGCAGAAATCGTCAAACAGGCTCGACAGCCGCGAATAGCGATGCGGCTGGTGCACTGCGATGACGCGTCCCTTGGTCGCCTGCCGCGCGGCCTTGAGCACCGCCGCGATTTCGACCGGATGATGGCCATAATCATCAATGATCGTGACCCCGTTCACCACGCCAACGCGGGTAAAGCGGCGGCCAACGCCTCCGAACCGAGCCAGCGCCTCTCGGATCTGGGCACGCTTCATGCCCAGATGGCGGGCGACCGCCACGGCCGCAAGCGCATTCGAGACGTTATGATCGCCCGGCATCGGCAGGGTGCAGCCCTCGATCACCGGGACATCGTCGCCATTCAGATCGGCCTCGGCCTGCAGGGCGATATCGAAATGTGCTACTCCGTCCTCATAGCGCAGGTTCATCGCCCGCACATCGGCCTGAGCGTTAAAGCCAAAGGTGACAACGCGGCGGTCCGTCAACCGGCCGACCAGCGCCTGCACCTCGGGGTGATCGGTGCAGCAGACGGCAAGGCCATAAAAGGGAATGTTCGAGACAAAATCCTGAAAGCCCTTGCGCAGCGCGTCAAAGCTGCCCCAATGCTCCATATGCTCGGGGTCGATATTGGTGACGATGGCGATGGTCGCGGGCAGACGGTTGAACGAGCCATCCGATTCATCAGCCTCGACCACCATCCATTCGCCAGCCCCGGCACGGGCGTTCGAACCATAGGCGTGGATCACGCCGCCGTTGATGACGGTCGGGTCAAAACCACCGGCGTCCAGCAGGGTCGCCACCATGGTCGTCGTCGTGGTCTTGCCATGGGTCCCGGCAATGGCGACGTTGGATTTCAGCCGCATCAGCTCGGCCAGCATCTCGGCCCGGCGCACGACGGGCAGACCGCGGCGGCGCGCCTCTTCCAGTTCGGGGTTGCCCTTCTTGATCGCGGTCGAGATGACGACGACGCCCGCATCGCCAATATTCTCGGCTCTCTGCCCTTCAAAAACGGTGGCGCCAAGGGCCTCAAGCCGGTCGGTGATCCTTGAGCGTTTCGCATCCGACCCCTGAACCGTATAGCCCAGCGTCATCAGCACTTCGGCGATACCAGACATGCCGATGCCGCCGATGCCGATAAAGTGGATGGGGCCCAGTTCGCCGGGAAGTTTGGTCGCTGCGTTCATCGGGTCAGTTCCGTCACTAGATCTGCAAGGCGCTGCGCCGCATCCGGGCGACCCAGCGAAAGCGCCGCCGCTGCCATGCCGGTGGCGCGGGCGCTGTCGGAAAGGATATCCCGCATGTCGCGCCTGAGGCTTTCGGCGTCAAGCACGGATTCGGGCAAAAGGATCGCCGCGCCCGAATCCGCCAACGCACGGGCATTGGCGCTTTGGTGGTCCCCGGTGGCGGCGGCATAAGGGATCAGGATGGCCGGACGGCCGATCACAGTGATATCCGCAATCGACGAGGCGCCGGCTCGGCTGATCACCAACTGGCACGAGGCAAGCCGTTGCGGCACGTCCTCGAAAAACGGGCGCACCTCGGCGGGAATGCCGGCGGCTAGATAGGCAGCGGTCACGCGCTCGACATCCTCGGCGCGGGCCTGATGGCTGACCGACAGCCGGGCGCGCATCGCATCAGGCAGGCCGGCGACGGCGGCGGGCACCGTGTCGGAAAGCACGCGCGCGCCCTGACTGCCGCCAATGACCAGAAGGTTCAGCGTCCCCTCTTCGGAGGCAGGCGTATAGGCAGCCCCCGCCTGATCCAGCACCGCCTGTCGCACCGGGTTGCCGGTATGGAGGCCCTTCACCCCGGATGGCAACCGGGTCGGCCAGGTGCCGCAGGCGACGCGATCAACGCGGCGGGCAAAAGCTGCGTTGACGCGCCCCATGATGCCGTTCTGTTCATGAACCATGCGCGGGATCCGCAGCGCCAGCGCCGCCGACATGGCCGGAATGGTCGGATAGCCGCCAAAGCCTACGACCACGGCGGGCCGGTCGGCACGCAGCGCGCGGATAGCGGCAAGGACCCCCGCCCCAATGCGGAACGGCACGGCCAGCTTGGCCAGCGCCCCGCCACGTGCGGTGGTGGCCGAGCTGACGACCTCGCGCACGACCTCTTGCGGAAAGGCCCCGGCATAACGCGCGCCGCGTTCATCGGTGGACAGCTTTACCCTCCAGCCGCGTTCCAGCAGGACCTCGGCCAGCGCCTGAGCGGGAAACATATGGCCTCCGGTACCGCCTGCTGCAATCAGGCAGAGCGGCCGGCCTTGAGTCTGTACGGCGCTCATCCCCGACCTCGGCCCAGCACGTCGCCAATGCGACCCTGAGGACGGGTGCGGGTCAGCGCAAGCAGCATCCCCGCCGCAATCCCCGAAGCGATGACCGAACTGCCGCCATAGCTGATAAAGGGCAGCGTCATGCCCTTGGCAGGCAGCAGCCGCACCGCAACCCCCATGTTGATCAGCGCCTGCACGCCAAAGGCACAGGCAAGTCCCGTCCCGGCGATACGGGCAAAGGGGTCGCGTTCATTCTGCAGGCGCAGAAGCGAACGGATAACGATGGTCGCGTATAGCGCAATGATGATCAGCACCAGGATCAGGCCATATTCCTCGGCCGCGACGGCGATGATAAAGTCGGTATGCGCGTCCGGCAGCGACCATTTGACCGAGCCTTCGCCCACGCCAACGCCAAAAAAGCCGCCCTCCTGAATGGCGTTGGTCGCATAGCCCAGCTGGGTGCGCGGATCGACCTCGGCAGCAAGAAAGCCGTTGATCCGGCGGGCAAAGTGATCAGAGGCGCCATAGGCAAAGACGCCCCCCATCATCGCCATGCCAAGCACGCCGAAAAGCAGATAAAGCGGCGCGCCGGCGATGAAATACATCACGCACCACGAAAAGAGCACCAGCGAGGCCTGACCAAAGTCAGGCTGCAGCGCAAGCAGCACCACGACCACGCCTGCCAGCACCGCCGAATAGGCACGGCCGGGCGGACCTCCGACCTCCTGGCTTGCGGCCATGAACCATGCGCAGATGGCGACAAAGCAGGGCTTCAGAAACTCGGACGGCTGCACCGACATGCCACCCGGCAGCCGCAGCCAGCGCACCGCGCCCTTGCCGAAGTCTGTGCCGATAAAGGGCAAAAGCAGGATCGCCGCCATTGCAACGGCAAAGCACAGGACCCCAAGCCGACGCACCTGCCGGGGCGAAAAGGTCGAGACGACCAACATCACCCCCAGCGCCATGGCACCAAAGACCGCCTGACGGCTGACGTAATAGAACTGCGGCAAGCCGTTCTTTTCGGCAAGCGGCACCGAAGCCGCCAGCCCCAAAAGAAGCCCCACCGCAAATAGCCCCAGCACGCAGGCCAGGGACCATCGGTCCACCGTGCGCCACCATCGGGGAAGAATCGGATCACCAGCCCGCACGGGCGTGGTGCCAAAGACCATCTCGGTCATGGGATACCGCCGTCACTGCCTCGAATTGATCGCCCGTTTGCCGGGTCTGACTGAAAGCATAGCGCGATTGGCCGTCCGACGCTACTGCGGATTCACTGACGCGGCGACAGGGGCGGATCACATCGCGCTGAGCCCGCCAGCAGGTGACAGGCCGCAGGTCTGTGCGGCACCCCCGCCGCAGGATCAGGGCCAGCTTGCACGGCCCCCTTTTCCTCGGCCCCTTGGGGGACTAACTATCGCCAAGCCCAGCAAAAGGAAGGCCCATGCTGTACCAGACCAAAGCCGAATGGCTGGCCGCCCCGAAAAAGCGCGTGCTGTTCTTTGGCATGTCGGGTCTGGGCAAGACTTTCCTTGCCTCGATGCTGCGCGCCTCGGGTGACTGGTTCCACTATTCGGTCGATTACCGCATCGGCACCCGCTACATGGGCGAGCTTATTGCCGACAACTTCAAGCGCGAGGCGATGAAGGTCCCCTTTCTGCGCGAATTGCTGCTGTCGGATTCGGTCTATATCGCCTCGAACATCACCTTCGAGAACCTTGCGCCGCTGTCGACCTATCTGGGCAAACCGGGCAGCGTCACCCGCGGCGGGCTTGAGTTCGAAGAATACATGCGCCGCCAGGCCCAGCACCGCGCCGCCGAGATCGCGGCATTGCTGGACACCGGGCATTTCATCCGCCGGGCCGAAGAAATCTACGGGCTTGAGCATTTCGTTTGCGACTCTGGCGGCTCGGTCTGCGAAGTGGTGGAGCCGTTCGCTGATGGCGACCCGGTGCTTGATGCGCTGGAACGGGAGTTACTGCTGATCTGGATCAAGGGTTCGGACGCGCATACCGAGGAACTGGTACGCCGCTTCGACCGCGCGCCGAAACCGATGTATTACCAGCCCGCGTTCCTTGACCGCGCCTGGACCGATTACCGGGTCGAAAAGGGCCTGCGCGAGGATCAGGTCAACCCCGACGACTTTATCCGCTGGACCTATGCCCGGGCGCTTGCGCATCGCCAGCCCCGTTACGAGGCCATGGCCCGGCGCGGCGTGACGCTGCTGGCCGAAGAGGTCGCGACCGTAAAAACCCCGGAGGATCTGATCGCCCTGATCGGCCAGGCGATCGAAAGACAGTCACCGACTGAAAGGACGCATGATGCCCATCACCCTGCCTAATGACCTGCCTGCCTTTGACATCCTGTCGAACGAAGGCGTCATGGTCATGTCGCCGGGCCGGGCCGCGACCCAGGATATCCGGCCCCTGCGCATCGGGCTGCTGAACCTGATGCCGAAAAAGATCCAGACCGAGAACCAGTTCGCCCGGCTGATCGGCGCGACGCCGCTGCAGATCGACTTTCAGTTGATCCGCATGTCGGATCATGAAAGCCGCAACACCGCCGCTGATCACATGGCAGCCTTCTACCGCCGCTTTTGCGAGGTCGAGGCGACGGGCGAAAAATTCGATGGCCTGATCATCACCGGCGCGCCGGTCGAGCACCTGCCCTTTGAAGAAGTCACCTATTGGGATGAGTTGAAGCGGGTCTTTGACTGGACCCAGACCCATGTGCATTCGACCTTTGGCGTCTGTTGGGGCGGCATGGCGATGGCATGGCACTTTAACCGGCTGCCGAAACACATATTGCAGGAAAAGGCCTTTGGCTGTTTCCGCCACCGCAACCTTGCGCCGGCCAGCCCCTATCTGCGCGGCTTTTCCGATGATGTGCTGGTCCCTGTCAGCCGCTGGACCGAGGTAAGCCAGGCCGACGTCGATGCAAGGTCGGGGCTAAAGACGCTGATCGCATCAGATCAGGTCGGGCCCTGCCTGATCGAGGATGCGGCGCATCGCGCGCTCTATGTCTTTAACCACTTTGAATATGACAGCACGACGCTGAAGGACGAATACGACCGCGACGTCGCGGCAGGCAAGCCGATCGACGTGCCGGTGAATTACTACCCCGACGACGACCCGTCGCAGGCACCGATGAACCGCTGGCGCAGCCATGCGCATCTGCTTTACGGTAACTGGATCAACGAGATCTATCAGACGACCTATTTTGACCTGAACCGCATCGGCGAGGCATGATCCCATGACACGGAACGGCAAAGACGCAAATGACAATCTGCCGGACCTGCCTTTCGTCGGCGCCATCACGCGCTATCTGGAAAAGGACGCCCCCCCCGCGCTGCGCAAGGCCATCGCGGCAGGCAAGGACAAACAGGTGCTTGACCCATCATATCCTTACCCCGAGGAAATGAAGGGCAAGGACTATGATGAACAGATGGCCGGGCTGCAATTGCAGCTCGTGCGGCTGATGCATGACGTCATCCGCGAGGGCAAGCGCATGATCGTGCTGTTCGAGGGGCGCGACGCTGCCGGCAAGGGCGGCACGATCGAGCGCGTGCGCGAGAACCTGAACCCGCGCTCAGCCTATATCGTCGCGCTGCCGAAACCCAACGAGCGCGAGGCGGATGAGTGGTATTTCCAGCGCTATGTCGATTGGCTGCCCGCCCGGGGCGAGATCGCGCTTTTCGACCGCAGCTGGTACAACCGCGGTGTGGTCGAAAAAGTCTTTGGCTTCAGCTCGAATGCGCAACGTGAGACCTTCTTTCGCCAACTGCCGCTGTTTGAAAACATGCTGGTCGATGACGGGGTTATCCTGGTCAAACTGTGGCTCGAGGTTGGCCGGGCCGAGCAGCTGCGCCGTTTCCTGGCGCGCGAGCGTGATCCGCTGAAGCAATGGAAGCTCAGCTCGATTGACGTCGACGGGCTGGCGAAATGGGACGATTACAGCGCGGCGATCCGCGACACGCTGCTGCGCAGTCACTCAGGCATCGCGCCCTGGACGGTAATCCGCGCCGATGACAAACGCCGCGCCCGGATTGCCGCAATCCAGACCATCCTGCGGTCGGTCGAGTTCAGGGGCCGTGACGATCGACTGATTGGCCAGCCCGACCCGCAGATCACCGGCGGACCCGAGATCCTGCCGGAATGAGGGGCGCGCGGATGCCGGATCGGACGCTTACCCCCGAACGCAGGCCGCGCCTTTTTCTGGTGGCAGCATGGATGATGGCGGCCCTCTGGCTTGCGATGCTGACACCCGCCGGGGCGCAAACGCTGCCTGACTGGCAGGACCCGCAGATCAACGACTTTGCCGGGCTTTTGACACCCGAGGATGCCCGGGCGCTTGATGAGGCGCTGACCGCCCTGCGCGATCAAACCGGGGTCGAGGGCACGGTCGTCACCCTGCCTGACCGCGCCCGCTACGGCGGCACGGACGGGCTTGAAGCCTTTGCCACCCGGCTTTTCAACCATTGGGGCGTCGGCGACGCGACCCGCAACGACGGCTTCATGGTGCTGGTGCTGTCTGAAAACCGCGAAGCGCGGATCGAGCTGGGACGCGGCTATGAAAACGACGCCGACATCCTTGCCCAGGAAATCATGCGCAACACCATGCTGCCTGCCTTTCGTGACGGGCAAATGTCGCGCGGCATCCGCGAAGGCACCTTGGCAGCAATCGACCTGATCGCCCGACCGACAGCGGCAGGACAGCCGGTCCGCGCCCCGAAAACAAGCATTGTCGACCGCATCGTGCCACTGTTGTTCGGCGGGGCGTGGCTTGTGATCCTTGGCGGCATTGCGCGGCAGGCATGGCGGCGCAATCGCTGCCCGCAATGCCGCCGGCGTGGACTGGAGACACAGGCCACCCCCCTTGAGACCCCGCTGCCGGAAGGCGGGCATATGGTCTCGCATGAAACCGTGACGCGGCGGTGCCCGGCCTGCGGCTGGTCCGAAAGCCGTGAGCGTCTGCGCCCGCAAACCGTCTGGTATGGACCGACCGGCACCGTGCTGCGCAGCGAGCGGACACCGGGCTATCGCAGCCTCTCGGGCGGGTCCCCGGGCTTTGGCGGCGGCTCATCGCGCGGTGGCGGGGCCTCGGGCCGCTGGTAGGCTCTGTCATGCTTGCGAGCTTGGCGTGAGGCGGCTAGCGTCAAGCCAGAGTGCCTCAAGGAAAGCTCCGACATGAAACCTCTCCGCTTCCCCGCCCTTGCCCTTGCGCTGGCCAGTTCCAGCCTGACCGCTGCATGGGCCGCCGATCCTGAACTGACGGTCTTTGACTGGGCCGGGTTCGAAGAGCCGGTGATCTTTCAGGGCTATATCGACCAGCATGGCGACAGCCCGACCTTCGCCTTTTACGGCGATGATGACGAGGCCTATCAAAAGCTCTCGTCCGGCTTCAAGGCGGATGTCGCCCACCCCTGCTCGCAGATGGTGTCGAAATACCGTGATGCCGGCCTGATCGAGCCCTGGGACGTCTCGAAGATCCCTGCGTTCGAGACCATCGACGCGAAGTTCCTGAATTCTCCGATCTTCAAGGACGATCAGGGCGTCTGGTACATCCCGACCGACTGGGGTGCGACCGCCATCGCCTATAACAAGGACACCGTCCCGGCCGAGGATGTCGCCAGCCTGAACGTCTTTATCGACCCGAAATATCAGGGCCGCACCTCGCTGCCCGATTCGGCCGACGATACCTGGGCGCTGGCCTATCTCGCCACCGGCACCACGGATTGGACGCAGGTGACGGATGAACAGTTCAAGGCGGCCGCCGACTGGCTGCGTCAGGCCCATCAGAACGTCGCCGCCTATTGGGCCGATCCGGCCGAACAGGCACAGCTGATGGCATCGGGCGCGGTAGATGTGGCCTGGTCCTGGAACGACGCGGTGGTTCTGCTGGAAAACGACGGCTTCCCGGTCGGTTTCCAGCGTGCGGCCAAAGAAGGCAGCTCGACCTTCTTCTGCGGGTTCATCAACCTCAAGAACGGGCCGGGCAAGGAAGACAAGGTCTATGACTTTATCAACGCCTGGCTGGCACCCGAGGCAGGCAAGGGCCTGCTTGACACGATCGGCTATGGCCACACCTCCAACGTCGCCATGGAGACGATCAAGGACGAGCCTGCGGTGCAAGAGGGGCTTTCGCCCGTCGACGCCCCGATTCTTTCGCAAACCCCGAACGATCCCCAGCAGCGCGAGCGTCAGCTGCAAGAGTTCGAAAAAATCAAGGCCGGCTTCTAATCGCCGCCTGATGCGCTCTGCCCCGGCGGGGCGCATCAGCTACCGCGCGGGAATAAGCCAAATAACCGCCGCCCAAGCGGTGATTTTGCAGAATGTTCCCCGCACGCGCGGCGATAGACCGGTCAGCGCATCCTGGCCGCGCGCATCACCCACACGTTCCACGTAAACGCGGGATGGGATCCCGGACGATGTGAGCGGGATCACGCCACAGATGGGTGCCCGTGTGGACGACGGTCGATTTCCTCAGCACGGAATTCACCGGCACGTGTTCCTCCCTATGCGGTAATGACCGGCCAGTCAGGTATGCAGCGGCGGTCGGCCCCGTCTCCCTGACATCCGCTCCCTTGCGTGTCCGCTGGGCCGCGCCTATATTCCGCCTGTTCGGGTTCGCCCGGGCTATGGGCATAAACGCGCAGGTAATAAGCGGATCGGACCCGGGGGCGGTACCCGGCGGCTCCACCAAAAACCCTCGTTGGGGGCACCTGGGGCCGAAACAGGATCGACGAACGTCTAAAGCTGTTGCTTTGTCCCGGTGAGCTACCACCGTTATCGGTGCAAAAAGTACAGTTGCCAACGACAACCGTGCTCCGGTCGCTCTGGCTGCGTAAGCAGCTCGGGTAACCGAAACTTAAGCCCTTGCGCCTAGCAGCGTAAGGCGGGGCCCGCAGGAGCCTGGCAACAGAATCCTGCACCTTATTATTCCCCTCATGCGGTGCTGTTTTCCTTGGGCTTCTGCTGTCCAGTTTTGCGAAGTTTTACCGTTTGCGTTCACGATAATCCCTCAGAATGGTGTGAGCGTCGGCCTTCGTGTCCTCGTGGCGGCAGTACCGCTGGACCATTTCCGCCGACAGTCCGATTGAATCGCTGACGCGCTGCAATCAACCCGGCCCGTGTACGTTCACTGATGAGATTGCGCTCGAACTCGGCAAAGGCGGCCATGATATGAAAGATCAACCGCCCACCTGACGTGCTGGTGTCGATCGCTTCGTTGAGGGATCTGAACTCACATCCCCTTTCGCCGAGTTCCTCGATGAACCTCACCAGATCGGTCAGGGACCGCCCCAGCCGGTCGAGCCTCCAGACCACCAGCGTATCGCCGGGCTTCAGCGCGCGCAGCACCTTCTCCAGTCCGGGCCTGTCCATGTTCGAGCCCGTAGCGCCGTGATCCTGAAAGAGCTTGTCACAGCCTGCATCCTTGTTCCGTGGCGGCCGGTCATCGACCGCCATCTCGGCCGCGAGGTCATGGGCGTCGTGCAGGGCGGATCAGTGTCGTGGCAGTTGGGGCATAGGGCTATGAGGGCGAAATCGCGCCGGGCCAGTAGAAGGCATCATCGGTCGGACGCGGGCCGAATATGGCCTGACCGACACGCACGACATCAGCACCTTCTTCGATGGCAACCTCATAATCCCCTGACATGCCCATGGATAGCTGCGTCAAGCCGGGATGAACGGCCATGGTCTTGTCCCGCAGAGCGCGCAGCAACCGGAAGCAGGGGCGCACCCGTTCGGTATCCGCGCTAAAAACTGCCAGTGTCATCAGGCCGCGAGGTTTCAGCCGGGGATATTCCGGCAAGCGTTCCACAAACGCGGTCAGATCGTCAGGGTGCAAGCCGTATTTGCTGGCCTCGCCGGAGGTGTTCACCTGCACGAACACGTCAAGGTCGCGCCCTTGTGTATCAAGGCGGCGGTTCAGTTCCTCGGCTAGCCGGAAGCTATCGAGAGCGTGGAACTCCGATGCGAAGCGGACGAGATATTTCACCTTGTTGGTCTGGAGGTGGCCGATGATGCTCCAGCGGATCGCAAGATCGGCAAGTGCTGCCTGCTTGTCGCGCGCCTCTTGCAGCTTGTTTTCCCCAAAATCAGAGATTCCCGCCGCAAAGGCGAAGCGCAGGATATGGGCGGGAACCGTCTTGGTGACGGGCAGAAGCCGCACATCTTCGGGCTGGCGGCCGCTGCGCAGGCAGGCGGCGGCAATGCGTTCCTGCACATCTTGCAGGTTGGCGGCAAAGGCGCGAGCGGGATCGTCCCCGAAGCGTGCTATGTCTTCCGATGAAAGATCGACGTTCAGCGAGACTGTCATATCCGAACAGGCTCCCGCATCATGGCGGTCAGTAGGGCAGCGGAAAGCGACCGACGAGGCCGCGCACAAGCCCGCCGATCCGTTCTCGCTCGGCTTCGAGCGTCCCCCCGCGAACGGCGCGCAGCGTGTCGAGCATCAGAGCGGCGATCTGCCTGTATTCTTCCGGTCCGAAGCCGCGTGAAGTTCCTGCCGCGCTGCCGACCCGGATGCCCGATGTTACCATGGGCATTTCGGGGTCATTCGGTATCGCGTTCTTGTTGAGCGTGATGCCGACAGATTCCAGCGCCTTTTCGGCGATATTGCCGGTGACGCCGAGAGGACGCAGATCGACCACCGCCAGATGGCAGTCGGTTCCGCCCGTGGTGATCGCCAATCCGCCTTCGGTCAGCGTTTGCGCGAGGACGCGGCAATTCTCGACCACGCGCCGCGAATAGGTCTTGAACGAGGGGTGAAGTGCCTCGCCGAACGCCACAGCCTTCGCTGCGATGACGTGCATGAGCGGACCGCCTTGCAGACCGGGAAAGGTCGCTGAATTGATCTTCTTCGCAATCTCGGCATCATTGGTCAGGAGGAACCCGCCGCGTGGCCCGCGCAACGTCTTGTGCGTGGTTGAGGTGACGACATCGGCAAAGGGTATTGGCGACGGATAGGCGTCACCGGCCACCAAACCCGCGAAGTGCGCCATATCGACCATAAGGATTGCACCCACTTCGTCGGCGATCTGGCGGAAGTGGGCAAAATCCAGCGTGCGCGGATAGGCCGATCCACCAGCGATCAACAATTTCGGGCGATGCGTCCGCGCCAGCTCGGCCACCTGATCCATGTCGATCAGATGGCTTTCGGGGTCCACGCCATAGCTGACGACATTGAACCATCGGCCCGACAGGTTGACGGCAGCGCCATGCGTCAGATGGCCGCCCGCCTTGAGGTCGAGGCCAAGGATCGTATCGCCGGGTGTCAACAGCGCAAGGAATACCGCCTGATTGGCTTGGCTTCCCGAGTGCGGCTGCACATTGGCAAAAGTGCTTCCGAAAAGCTGGTTCAGGCGCTCTATGGCGAGGTCTTCCACCACATCGACATTGGCGCAGCCGCCATAATAGCGCCGATACGGATAGCCTTCGGCATATTTGTTGGTGAGGATCGAGCCTTGCGCTTCCAGAACGGCGGGGCTGACAAAATTCTCCGAGGCAATAAGTTCGATGCAGTTGCGCTGGCGGTCCCGTTCGTCGTTAATGGCCGCGAATACGGTGCTGTCCCCACCCGACAGACTGCTGCTTCCAACACTTCCTTCCGCAAGGGGCTGGCCTGGGGCTTCGGCTGTCGATGTTGCCATCGCTTATCTCCTTCAAGGTTCAGGCAGGGAGCGGCTAACCACATGGGCATCATGCGGCAGCCGGTCCGCCGGTCCCTATCATGAGAGTGGTCTGATATTCCCAACCATTTGCGGGATCATATCCAGACCATTCAGGTAGGCATCCTCACCGACTGGAGTGCGTTCGCCAGTTTTCTAACCGCAACCTCAAGCTCTGCCGGCGTGTAGGCGGCAAAGCCCATCAGGAAACCGGCCTTGCCGCCGCCCGTGGCATGTAACGGCGACAGTCCCAACAACTCCACGCCGACACGGCGCGCGGCATCCACGGCCACGCGCTCGGGAATGTCGCAGGTCAGAACGCAAGGCATCTGCAAACCACCGATAGGAATACGAGGTTCGACAAAATCGGAAAGGTGTTTGCGGACCAAGCTAGAAAGCACATCAAGCCGTTGCGCATAGATGCCGCGCATAGCGCGAACATGCGCGCCGAAATGCCCGCCTTCCATAAATCGCGCCAGCACCAGTTGCGCCATGGAGGCGGTGTGACCGTCGAGCAATGTGCGGGCGACCGTCATCGGTTTCACCAGCGGCGGCGGCAGTATGACATAGCCGATCCGTAACCCCGGAAAGAGGGATTTGGTGAAGGTGCCAATATAAATGGTCCGGTCATGCGGATCGAGACCCTGCACGCAGGCCGTGGGCTTGCCCGCATAATGGAACTCGCTGTCATAATCATCCTCGATGATCCACGCCTGATTCCGGGCCGCCCATTGGATCAGCGCCAGCCTGCGATCCAGCGCCAGTGTCACGCCGGTCGGGAACTGGTGGGAGGGGGTCAACGAAACAGCCTTGGCATGGCGGGGATCGTCCAGGATCGGCTCGACCATAATCCCCTGCCGGTCCACCCGAACGGGCACGCATTCCAGCCCCGCTGCGTCGAACGCCTTGCGTGCGCCGTAATAGGCTGGGTCTTCGATGAAAATGCGATCACCGGGATCGAGCAGCATGTTCGCGCAGAGCGTCATTGCCTGTTGCGAACTGGTCAGCACCAGCACGCGGTCGGCAGTGGCGCGCGCCCCGCGTTCGAGGTTCACATAGTCGGCGATAGCCCGGCGCAGCGGCTCGGCCCCCTGCGGATCGCCATGCAGCAGGGCCAACGTGCCGGTTTCCTTCAATACCTGTCGCTCCAGCCGTTCCCAAAGCGGGAGGGGAAAGCTGCGCGTATCCGGCACTCCGGGTGCGAAGGGGCGCGGCATCAGTATCTCACGCACACCACCGCTGCGGAACGTGGCGTCGCCGCGCTTACTTAGGTTTGGCGCTTGGTTGCGCATGAGAGCGTCGCGCTTGGAGCGCCGGTGTCCGGGTGTGAACTCCGTCATTTCCGCCACGAAGCTGCCGCTGCCGACGCGCCGTTCAATGAAGCCCTCGGCATGAAGCTGCGCATAGGCGGATTCTATCGTGTCGCGCGAAACGCCCAGCGATGCCGCAAGCGCGCGAGAGGCTGGGAGCGCCTTTCCGGAACCAATTGCGCCGTCAAGGATCAGTTGGCGGATAGCCCGCTGAATCCGCGCGTGGAGCGGCATTGCCGCATGGGCCGGATGGGCGAGCCATGCCTTCACGGATTCGAGCTGCGAGTGCCTGAACAAATGGTCTGATCCTCTGGAAATAATTGGCGGGGAACATCAGGCCATTGGCCGGCTAAATGTCAAGCCATGTTTACGGCCTCGCGCCCTGCCTTTGGAGAATCCCCGGAACCATGTCGTCCAGTTCGTCACCATCGCCCATCCGGTTGAATGATCTTACCCATCCCATCGTCGCAGGGCTGATTTCCGTCATCGTCAACTATGGCGGGACTTTCATTCTTGTCTTCCAAGCCGCGCAGGTTGCGGGCCTTAGCCCGGAATTGACGGCATCATGGGTATGGTCGGTTTCGATTGGTGTCGGCCTGACCGGGCTTTTCTTGAGCTGGCGCTACCGCGAGCCGATCATCACGGCGTGGTCAACGCCAGCCGCCGCCTTTCTTGTCACGGCGCTTGCGACCACGTCCTATGCGGAAGCCGTCGGAGCCTACATCATCTCTGCTGCTGCCTTCGTTCTGCTCGGCATGTCGGGATATTTTGAGAAAGTCATCCGATTGATCCCGCCCGGCATCGCCTCGGGCCTGCTCGCGGGCATATTGCTGCAATTCGGAATTGGGGCCTTTGGCGGCGCGAGCGTCGATCCGGTGCTGGTTGGCCTGCTGATCCTTGCCTATGTGCTGCTCAAACGCATTTCCGCACGCTATGCCGTGGTCGGCATCCTCGTAATCGGACTGGTGTTTTTGCTCTTGCAGGATCGCGTCGATCTGTCGGACCTGCAATTGCAGCTCGCCATGCCGATCTTTACCATGCCGGAGTTCACGCTGAACGCGGCATTGAGCGTGGCGCTGCCCTTGTTCCTCATCACGCTGACCGGACAGTATATGCCCGGCATGCTGGTGCTGCGGAACGACGGGTTCAAGACGAGCGCCAACCCTATCGTGACCACGACCGGCCTTGGCTCGCTTGTCATGGCGCCGTTCGGCTCACATGCGTTCAACATCGCCGCCATCACGGCCGCCATCGCCACAGGCCGCGAAGCGCATGAAAACCCATCGAAGCGGTGGATCGCTGGTATCGCGGCAGGCTGCTTCTATGTGCTGGTCGGCGTGTTCGGCGTGACCCTTGCGGCGGTGTTCATGGCTTTCCCCGCGACGTTCATCACCACGCTCGCAGGCCTCGCGCTGCTCGGGACCATCGGCGGCAGCCTCGCGGGGGCCATGGCGGAACCGGTATCGCGCGAAGCGGCGCTCATTACGTTCCTCGCTTCGGCCGCCAACATCACCATGCTCGGTGTCGGAGGCGCGTTCTGGGGGCTGGTGATCGGCCTAATCGCGTACATGGTGCTGAACGGACAGCTTCCCCGCAAACGACCTGCCGAAACTGCGATCAGCGAGAGCGCCGCCGAGTGATGACCATGCAGACCTCTATCATTTCGATCCAGAGTCAGGTCGTCCATGGGCATGTCGGCAATAGCGCCGCCGTCCTGCCCATGCAGGCGCGCGGGCTAAACGCGGCGGCGGTGCCGACACGGTCATGATGCCGCCCCCACTCAGGAGCAGTTGTGTAATCCTTCGTCTCCACAGCCCCTCAGATCACGCTCCTGCGGCCTATGGGACTCACAAGACACCCTATCGCCGATGATGGAAGCGCTGGCACTAAAACAGCACCATCTCGTGGCATGGCCAAGCTCGCTGCTGCCCCTCAAGTCTGCCGCCATCAGCAGGTCATCAGGCGCACGGCAAAGGAAATCCTGAGCAGCGGAGGCCGATTGGTTTTCAGAGATCGACGCTATCGAAAGGCAGTCATGTGAACAAAATGCACAGCACCAAAGACCCATCCGCCGACACCGATCTTCAGGCTGAGATACTGGCCCTTAAGCTGGTCCTGACGCCCATCGTCGGGGCTATCCTCGATGCGCCCGCCATAGTGAAGCAGTATGAATACCTGCTGAGCCGTGCACGGCAGGAGCGCAGGACAGCACCGGTCGAGAGCAGCGCTCTGGATGAGACGACGTTCAAGGCACTGCTTTCCGCTGAACAGTGGCTGAGCGATATGTCCAGCGACTATCTGGAGCGAAAACTCGAAGCCAACCGCAAAACGCATTGATCCGGTCAGGCGGCGACAGAACGGCAGGGAGGACCACCGATATCGCGAAATGGCAGGCACGATCCTAATGCAAAAAGCCCGCCTCGGTGGCCCGGGGCGGGTTATCGTGGCGATATCGGTTCAGGACACCCCTGCCCGCCTCAACGCCTCGGCCAGCGCGTCCTTGCCACGCTCCGCCGCCACCTGCTCCAGCTTGGCTTGCGCCCGATCGGTTAGGCCCGCAGCACGTAGGTAAGGATGGCGTTCTGTCGTTCCGCCAGTCCAAAACCGGAGGCATGGCCTATGTCCCTTGGACAGCGCCCCTGCCAAGCTGGGGGGGGCGGATGGGATCAAGAACGCAGAGAAATGCTCGATGCCATCCGATGCTTGTCAGGGGACTAACGTTCCTGCAAGCGCGCGGGTCTCGGCCAAGGTCCGAAAAGGGGTTAGCAACCTTATTAGTGACGCGGCGCGCGAGGCAAAGCTTGAAGCGCGTACCGCTCATGGCCTTCGCACGGCACGCTTGACTCGCATTGCCGAAGCAGGCGGATCGGCCCACGCCATCAAGTCATGGGGCGGTCACAAGACACTGGCCGAGGCCGCACATTATACCCAGTCTGCGGATGCAAAGCGGCTGGTGACCGGCACGGAACAAGAACAGAATAGTGTATCACTCGCCGAACGTGATACAAAAATTGGAAATAACTGAATAAATTCAACACCGATTTAAGGAGGTGGCGGGCCGAAGCCGACGAAACAGAGAACTACACCTACGCTATTCCCCTCCATAGCCCTCCTTAAGGCTCCCAAGGCCACTGACGCGGCATTGCTCGATTAGGCTGTCGAAATTTCCGCTGGCGCGACGGGAAGCTTTGACGTATCTATTATCTCAATAATTCTTGAATTGTTGAGATAACGATGAACGAGAAACAAGCCCTCCATGCCTTTGCCGCACTCTCGCAGGAGACGCGGTTGCGGATCGTCCGGCAGCTGGTGACTGCTAGCCCGGAAGGCATGTCAGCCGGAGCCATCGGCGAAGCGATGGATGGCGCATCTTCGTCCCGTATGTCGTTTCATCTGAGCCATCTCGAACAGGCCGGGCTTGTCGAGTCCCGCCGTGACGGGCGGTCGATCATCTACAGCGCCGCGCTGACCACGCTTTCCGGTCTCGTGGAATTTCTCATGCGCGATTGCTGTCAGGGCCACCCGGAGGTCTGCAATCCGGCAATGGCGGCGCTGTCCTCCTGCTGCGAACCCACGAAAGGAACCTCCCATGTCTGATGCACAAGAGTATCGCGTCTTCAACGTTCTGTTCCTCTGCACCGGCAATTCGGCGCGCTCGATCCTCGCGGAAAGCATCCTGAACAAGGATGGTGAGGGTCGCTTTCGTGCCTTCTCCGCCGGGTCGCAACCGAAGGGGACGGTCAATCCCTTCGCGCTGAAGGTGCTGAAGAGCTTCGACTATCCCACCGAGGGCTTTCGCTCGAAGAGCTGGGAAGAGTTTGCGGGGCCTGATGCGCCTGTCATGGATTTCGTGTTCACCGTCTGCGACAACGCCGCAGGCGAAGCCTGTCCGGTCTGGTCCGGACAGCCCATGACCGCGCATTGGGGTATAGAAGACCCAGCCGCCGTCGACGGGCCTGATATACAGAAGGAAGCCGCCTTCGTTGCGGCCTTCCGCTACATGAAGAACCGCATCTCGGCCTTCACGTCCCTACCGGTCGCCAGTCTCGACAAGTCGTCACTGCGCACAAAGCTGACCGAGATCGGCCAATCCGATGGTGCGTCGTCTCCACGTAACAGTGCAGCGTGAGGCGGGTCATGGACGTCATCATCTATCACAACCCGGATTGCGGGACTTCGCGCAACACCTTGGCGATGATCCGCAATGCAGACGTCGAACCGCATGTCATCGAATATCTGAAGACGCCGCCGTCTTGGGACATGCTCACCCGGCTCATCGCGCGCATGGGCATATCGGTGCGCAGCCTGCTTCGGGAAAAGGGAGCCCCCTATGCCGAGTTGGGCCTTGGCAATCCGGCACTGAGCGACGAGCAGTTGCTCGACGCCATGATGGCGCATCCCATCCTGATCAACCGCCCCATCGTCGTAAGTCCCAAGGGCGTAAAACTCTGCCGGCCGTCCGAGAACGTGCTCGACCTGCTGCCGCCGCAGCGCGGCGCGTTCGTCAAGGAAGACGGCGAGCGCGTGATCGACGAACACGGCCGACGCGTCGCAACGGCCTGAGGGGATCCCATGTCTACCTTCGAACGCTACCTGACCCTCTGGGTCGCCCTGTGCATTGTCGTCGGTATCGCACTTGGCCATTTTCTGCCGGGCGCATTTCATGCCATCGGCGCGATGGAAATTGCTAAGGTCAACCTGCCGGTTGCCGTGCTGATCTGGCTGATGGTCATCCCCATGCTGCTCAAGATCGACTTCGCCGCATTGGGCGAGGTCAGCCGGCACTGGCGCGGCATCGGCGTGACGCTGTTCATCAACTGGGCGGTGAAGCCGTTCTCGATGGCGCTGCTGGGCTGGCTGTTCATCGGCTGGCTGTTCCGGCCATACCTGCCTGCGGACCAGGTCGACAGCTATATTGCCGGCCTCATCATCCTTGCCGCCGCGCCATGCACGGCCATGGTGTTCGTCTGGTCGAACCTCACGAAAGGCGAGCCGCATTTCACATTGAGTCAGGTCGCGCTCAACGACGCCATCATGGTCGTTGCCTTTGCACCCATCGTCGGCCTGTTGCTGGGCCTGTCGGCCATCACCGTGCCATGGGGCACGCTGGTCCTGTCGGTGGTGCTCTACATCGTCATCCCGGTCGTCATCGCGCAGATCATCCGTCGCCGGGTGCTGGCGAACGGCGGGCAGGCAGCGCTTGACCGCCTGCTTGCAAAGCTTGGCCCGGCCTCCCTCGTTGCGCTGCTGACGACGCTGGTTCTGCTGTTCGGCTTTCAGGGCGAGCAGATCATCGCGCAGCCGGCGATCATCGGCCTGCTTGCCGTACCGATCCTGATTCAGGTCTATTTCAACGCCGGCCTTGCCTATCTGCTCAACCTTCTGGCCGGCGAGCAGCATTGCGTCGCGGGTCCCTCGGCGCTGATCGGCGCGTCGAATTTTTTCGAACTGGCGGTTGCTGCCGCCATCAGCCTGTTCGGGTTTCACTCGGGCGCGGCGCTCGCCACGGTCGTCGGCGTGCTGATCGAAGTGCCGGTGATGCTCTCGGTTGTCTGGATCGTGAACCGTTCCAAAGGCTGGTATGAGCGCGGCGGCAAAGTATCCGAACTCGCGGAAGAGCAGCGTTGATGCCGGACGATCTTCCCAATCTTGATGCCGGTTGCGTTGATATTCCGGGCATCGGCCGATTGCGTGCAACAACGCCGTCTACCCATCAGCCGCGTATCCTGCTGCTTTACGGCTCGCTCCGCGAGCGATCTTACAGTCGCTTCCTGACATTCGAAGCCGAGCGTCTGCTCAAGCATTTCGGGGCCGAAACACGTATCTTCGATCCGTCCGGCCTGCCGCTGCCGGATGGGGCTGAGGTCAACCATCCCAAGGCGCAGGAACTGCGCGAGCTCTCGCTCTGGTCCGAAGGTCACGTCTGGACCAGCCCGGAGCGTCACGGTGCGATGAGCGCGGTGATGAAGGCGCAGATCGACTGGATTCCCCTTTCGGTCGGCGCGGTAAGGCCGACACAGGGCCGGACACTCGCCGTCATGCAGGTCTCCGGCGGCTCGCAGAGCTTCAACGCCGTCAACCAGATGCGTGTGCTCGGGCGCTGGATGAGGATGGTCACGATCCCTAACCAGTCCT
This sequence comes from Paracoccus kondratievae, assembly GCF_009301415.1. Lineage (GTDB taxonomy): Bacteria > Pseudomonadota > Alphaproteobacteria > Rhodobacterales > Rhodobacteraceae > Paracoccus > Paracoccus kondratievae. The sequence continues at coordinate 603,041 of NZ_CP045073.1, forward strand.
CTGTCGCCAAAGCCTTTCAGGAGTTCGACGAGGCGGGCCGGATGAGACCGTCCTCATATTATGATCGGGTCGTCGACGTGATGGAGGAATTGGTCAAGTTCACGCTGCTGACGCGCGACGTGTCGTCCTACCTGACTGATCGCTATTCCGAGCGAAAGGAAAGCGCTGAAGCCTTGGCCCAGCGCGTGAACCTGACGGCGGCGACCTGACCAATATTGTGGCGACGCGCCCACTGTTGTGCTGTGGCGTGCTATCGGCGGCTTTGATGCAGTTTTCTGCCTAGAGGGTAATCGGCGGTGATCGGCGGCTATAGCGCACTATAGAGGGCAATCGGCGGGCATGGCGGAGGGAAAGGACTCTTCGACAAACTCGCTCGAAGTATGCCCCACATCGCGCCAGCACGCCCTCGTATTCTTAGGTGAATCTTCGCTACCGCATAACTTCGCTCTCACCAAAAAAGCAGTGCATCGTCCAGCCTTAGATGCTCAGGCCAGTATTACCTTGATAGTGTCTTCTGCCCACGCCTTCGTTGTGTCGCAGTCAAAATTGCCCGCACGAAAGGACACGAAGATGGAGGCAACCAAAGTCGATGTGATCTGTATTAACCAGATGGAGCTGGCAGCACGCTGGCGGATCAGTCACCGGACCCTTGAGCGTTGGCGTTGGACCGGCGAGGGTCCTAAGTTCCTCAAGGTCGGCGGGCGAGTGGTCTATCGCCTAACCGACATCGAGGAGTACGAGGAGATGATGATCCGCTCCAGCACCTCAGGCGTTCGCGACGCTCACCAGTTCAGCGCATAACTTTGAGCCATGATGACGGTCGCCTGTCAGTGAGGCCGTCATCATGTGCTACTTGTTGGTCGGCCGCACCTGTATATCCGCACTAGAGAAAAGATGAACGTCGATGTCTAGTTGGCGCCACGCCTTTTGACTAAGTCACTTGCTAGCTTTATAAGACGCTGAATTTCTGAATTGGATGCATGATGCTCCTTCAGGAACCTCAAAAGCGCCATGAGCTCTGGGTGCCCGTGGAGAAACTCAGTCATCTCTGGGTCAGTTGAGGATGACAGGCGAAAGAGTACATCCGGATCGGCGGCCAAGACCCGGGCCAATGCCTTGATCACTTCCGCGCTCGGCGGCTTCTCCTTGCCACGTTCGATGCGGCTCAAATAGGCTGGTGAGATCCCAACTTTCGCAGCCGTCTCCCGGAGCCCCAGGTCCTGGGCAACGCGCAGTTCTCGCAGTGTCTCGCCGAAGTTCCTCATGACCGTGGTACCTACCGCATTGTTTAGTGTTATGCAACGCAAAAAACGGCTGGCGTATGGCGGCAATGTCTTGTAAGAGCGAGCATAATCTGTCCGATCGCGCCCGTCTGGGCCGTTCGTCAGAAAGGGGAGCTGACGTGTCGAGCGAAGAGATCCTGAAGCTGCGTGAGGTCGCCGCCCTCTTAAAGGTGGGGGAAAAAACGGTCTACTCCATGGCTCAAGCTGGCGAGCTGCCTGCTTTCAAGGTTCGGGGGCAATGGCGCTTTTCTCGTGCAGACATTGATGCGTGGATCGGGCAGCAAAAGCGCACTACACAAGACCATCTCGACGAGGATCAGCAATCGAGGATCAGCAATAATGTCCGCCTGCACTAAGGAAACGAAGCAGAGAAAAAAGAAGGCGCCTTCGCAGACGGGAAACACGATTCCGGCGGGATACATCCTTGATTATGCTTCCGGCAAGCAGATCAAAGAAACGAAAAAGGAAATCGTTCGACAGCGAATTATTCGAGCTCTGATCCACGAGTACGGATTCTCTCCCGAAGATATGGAATTGGACTTCTCCATCGGCGGTCGCAAGAAGGTGGATGTGGCCATCTTCCACCATGGGAAGGAGCACACCTTGGAGAATCTCGGACGTGCTGTGCTCTGCCGCCAGGAGCCAACTATCGGCAAGAACGCCGTCCGTATCCGTGACTTCGAACAGGCCGCCAAGGACCTAGACGAAATCGAAACCATCATGCGGGACGTCGATGCGGTTCAGTACGGGCTTTGGACCAATGGCCTGGAGTTCTTCTTTGTAGAGAAGGAACGGAAGCGCTTCGAAACCAAGTGCACCCCCATTGGCGACTGGCCCATGGCCGAAGAGTCAGTTGGCACCAAGGAGGTCATCTCCGATGCCCATACCCGGGTCGCCGACAACGAGATGCTCAAGATCACCTTCCGCCGTTGTCACAACTTCATTCATGGCAACGAGGGAATGCCCAAGGACGCCGCCTTCTGGCAGTTCCTGTATTTGATCTTCTGTAAGATGCACGACGAAAACCTGCGCACTAAGCAACGCCAGGCTTGGCAGCGCCGCTTCTGGGCTGGCCCGAAGGAACAGTTCGAGGCGGACGGGCGCAAGGCCATCCGTGCGCGCATCGACGAGCTCTTCACCGAGGTGAAAAAACAGTACAAAAATATCTTCCGAGGAAACGAGGAGATCAGTCTCTCCGACCGGGCGCTGGCCTTTATAGTTTCCGAATTGGCCAAATACGACTTCACCCGCACAGACGTCGATGCGAAGGGCGTGGCATACCAGGAGCTGGTTGGCGTCAACCTTCGTGGCGATCGCGGTCAGTACTTCACGCCGCGGGGCGTCGTGAAGCTGGTGGTCGAGATGCTCGACCCGAAAGAGAACGAGATCTTACTGGATCCAGCGTGCGGCACCGGCGGATTCTTGGTCGCTACTCTAGGCCATATGCTCAAGCAGTTCCGCGAGGAGCAGAATACCCAAGCCGGTAACGAGAGCACCACTGAATTTCTGAGTGTCCACGAGCGGCTGAAGGAGTATGCCGCTTCAAACGTATTCGGGGCCGACTTCGACCCGTTCCTGATCCGCGCCGCGCAGATGAACATGGTGCTGGCTGGTGACGGCCGCGGTCACATTTACAACATCAACTCCCTAGAATTCCCGCTGGGGCATCTGGCGGATCTTCCGGCCGCCAAAAGAGAGATCCCGCTGGGTTCGGTAGACATCATCGCTACCAACCCACCATTCGGGTCGGATATTCCGATTACCGACAAGCACATCCTGGAGCAGTACGAGCTGGCCCACAACTGGGAGCCGGATGGCGAAGGTGGTTTCCGCAACACCGGTGTGCTTAAGGGCAGCGTTGCACCCGAAATCCTCTTCATTGAGCGTTGCATCAAGTGGCTGAAGCCCGGCAAGGGCCGCATGGGCATCGTCCTGCCCGATGGCGTTCTCGGCAATCCGGCAGCGGAATATATTCGATGGTGGATCATGCGGGAAGCCCAGGTGCTCGCCTCCGTCGATCTGCCGGTGGAGGCATTCATCGCGGAAGCCAACGTCAATATTCTTACCAGCCTTCTGTTCCTGCGCCGAAAGGATGACCAGGAGAAGCATCGCGAGGCGCTGGGCGGAGCCGACGAATATCCAGTTTTCATGGCCGTAGCGGACAAGGTTGGCTTCGATCGCCGTGGCAACAAACTCTACAAGCGCACTCCAGACGGCGAAGAAATCATCGAACCTAAACAGCACATTGAGCGAATTCGTATCGGGGGGCGCTTCGTAGAGCGAACTCTGACCCGCAGCGAAAAGATCGAGGACAATGATCTGCCGCTAATCGCTGAGAAGTACCGTGAGTTTCTGAAGGAGCAGAACGGATGAGTGACGAAGAAAATGTCATTGAAGCTTCTCAGGATGCGGCCGAAGAAAGCGGGCCCGATAACTTCTTCATCGATATACTGACGGGGAACAAGGAGAGCGCATCGGCGAAGAAGCTCTTGGTACAAAAGGTGCTCCGACAGCTGATCGAAAGCTACGGTTTTGATCGAAACGATATTGAGCTGAATTACAACCCCCAAATACCCGGCCAGGGACGCAAGCGCATTGATATTGCGATCTTTCGCCCCGATGCGGAGCACACCAATGAAAATCTGCAACGGATTATAGTCTGCAAAAATCAAAAGAAGCGCGACAAGCTTCGGTCCATTGCCGAGGCTGACATAGACCTGCGGGAGCTCAAGGAGCTGCTGGAATTGATCCCTGGCGCTTCGTTGGGAATGTGGACGAACGGCCAGGAAGAATTCCTCTTCCAGGTTGAACGCACCCGGTTCGAGGTTCGATCGAAGCCATTAGGCATCTGGCCGGCGCCGGGGGAGCACACCGCTGACTTGGATCGGACAGGCGGGGTCATTCAGGTCAGTGCCGAGGCGGAAGACCTCGAGGATGCACTGCTGCGCTCGCACCGTTTCCTGAATAGAAACCTGGGCCTGGATCACAAGGACACCTTCAAACAGCTTGCGGTGTTGATGCTGGCCAAGATTTTCGACGAAACGCTGCCGAGCGGCGAACGCAAGTTTTGGATCAGGGGAGACGAGCCTTTCACGGAGCCGGGGCAGCAGGCGATCGCCCAACGCATCAATGAGTCCATCGCTGCGGCCAAGGCCTGGCAGCCAAGCCTGTTAACCCGTGGCTGGGAGCTGACGCTAGAGCCTCATGAGACGGCTCGTGTGGTCATGGAACTGGCGCGTTATTCCCTGAGCGAAACGCAACCCCGTTTCCGCACGGGAGCGTTCCGTGCAGTTGCCCGTAGCGTTATGGATGGCCGCGAGGGTCGGTATCCGACACCGCTGAATGTCGCCGAGATGGCGGTGGAGATGCTCGACCCGCAGCCCGGCGAACGCATAATGGACTGCTCCAGCGGCACCGGCACGTTCCTGGCCATGACCGCTGCTCACGTCTTCAAGAAAAAGCTCGCGGCTTTAGGAACCTCGCCTGAGGAAGCTACCGGTGAGCAGATCCGCCGCGCACAAGATGAAACCGCGGCTTGGGCTTCCACGAATGCCCTTGGCTGTGACATCGATCCGTTTCTGGCCGTGGCCAGTCGCATGAACCTTCTCTTCACAATAGGCAATCCCGGCCGCGTCTTTCGTATCGACGCGCGCACTTTCCCGGACGGGGATCTCGACGGTATCGAAGCTGCTCGCCCTGCGATGGCTTTGGGCAGCATGGACGTTGTCCTGCTGAATCCGTGGTTCTCGACCCAGGATACGGTCAGCGACGCCTCCATCCTCGAGCGCTACGAATTGGGCAACACTTGGGAGCGCGACGAGGCTGGCGGGTTCCGGAACACCGGCAATCTGAATGCTGGAGGTGTGCCTCCTGAAGTCCTGTTCATCGAGCGCGCCCTGCAATGGGTCAAGCCGGGCACGGGGCGAATCGGCATCTTGTTGCCGGATGGTCTTCTCGGTAATCCGAGTGATGAATACGTGCGCTGGTGGATCTTGCGACACTGCGAAGTGCTGGCCTCGGTTGATCTACCGGTGGAACCGTTCAAGGTCACCGTCAAGGAATATGGCCTAACCCCTGCCTTGCCCAGCTTCCTGGTGCTGCGCCGTCGTAGCCAGGAGGAGCTGATGCGTACCGAACACCCAGAATACAAGGTCTTCATGGCCGTGGTGGATCGCGCTGGCGTCGACGCCCGGGGCAATTTGTTATTCCAGCGAGCGCCGGACGGTGAGGAACTCATCTTCGACGAGGAAGTGGTCGAACGTGTACGCGAAGCTGGTGAAGTCGAGATTCGCCGCACGACACGCCGCAGCCGCCGTATTCATGACGAGCTGCCCGTGGTGGCGGAGAAGTACAAGAGCTTCCGGGAAACCGGCGAGGTGTCCCAATGAGCAGAAAGTTTCAGGTCAAATCTGTTCCGAGCACCTGGCTGGAAAACAATGGGCGCCGGCTAGACTGCGGTCCGTACCTTTCTGGGGCAATGGAAGCAAGGGAACTGCTGAGGAAACTGCCCGCGGAGAAGACGCATTTAGCTAATCTCACTGTCGATATCTTCCATGCTGGCCGAGAGAGCCGTCAGTGGGTAGAGGCCGAGGAGTTTGGCGTCCGGTTTATGGGAAGCACCGATGTTCTGGCCGCAGATTTGTCTGGGCTACCCCTCATCTCAAAGAAGCAAGTTCGAGCGAATCCAAACTTCACAATCCGAGCTGGCTGGACCCTCATCACTAGGTCGGGAACAATCGGCCGGATGGCCTATGCACGTTCTGACATGGATGGAGTGGCCTGCTCTGAACATGTGATGCGAGTGGCCCCTGATGAGCAGAAGATCAAGCCTGGTTACCTATACGCCTATTTGCATAGCCGTTTTGGTGTGCCACTCGTTGTTTCAGGCACTTACGGAGCAATCATCCAGCACATCGAACCACATCATATCTCGGATCTGCCAGTTCCGCGCCTCGGTGAATTAGGTTGTGTTGACAAAAAGGATTCCCCTGCGCGTCTGGCTGTGATTCAAGATCATCTCTACGTGGGAGGTGACCTTGGCACGCAATCTGATGTCCGACGACGAATGGGCATTCTTTGAGGGCTTCATCCGAGCCGTCCGGCATCCGAACGGGCGCAAGCCTGCGGACCATCGACTTGTTCTGGATGGCATTTTCTGGGTCGCGCGGACCGGTGCGCCCTGGCGGGACCTGCCAGAGGAGTTTGGCAAGTGGTCATCTGTCTACCGGCAGTTCCGGCGCTGGACGCTCGCCGGGCTGTGGGAGGACATCCTGGATGCCTTGAACCACGCGAAGCTCGCGCCCGACAAGCTCCAGATGATCGACAGCACTGTGATCAGGGCCCACCACCATGCGGCCGGCGCAAAAGGGGGACTCCGAAAGAGGCTCTTGGCCGTTCAAGAGGTGGGTTCTCGACCAAGATCCATCTCCGCGTCAACGGCGCTGGCCTCCCGATAAGGACCGAGATCACGCCCGGGCAGGATTCAGACTACACGGGCTATGATCTGGTGATGGCCGACAACCTTCCGCAGCCCGCCGTGTTGGTCGCCGACAGGGGCTATGACTCTGATAAAATTAGAGAAGACATCGAGAGCCGTAACGCGCTGCCCATGATCCCCATGCGAAAGAACCGCAAGGTGCGCAAGGTCGTCGACATGACCATCTACACCTTGCGCAACATGGTCGAGCGTTGTTTCAACAAGCTCAAGAACAGTCGCCGCCTGGCAACACGCTACGACAAAACCGCAGACAGTTTCCTCGGCTTCATCGACATCGCCTGCATCAGGCTCTGGCTTCGCCATTTGTCAACATGACCTAGCGCAATGCTGAATGCAGAAGCCCGGGTAAAAGAGGCTCAAGCCCTCTACATGAGAGGTTTGGCGGCAATAGCGGAGGGTGTTTGATGTCTTTCAACGAGGCTAACACCGTCGAAGCCTTCATCCGTGACCGCCTCGCGGGCAGCACCAATTCACCCACAGTCACGCCCGGCCTCGCCCGGCAGGGCGGCGCGATCTCCGGCCTCGGCTGGCATTTCGTCGGCCCCGCCGACCTTCCGCGCGAGTCGCAGGAGGCATTGGTCGAGCCCTATCTGCGCGATGCCCTGATCCGCCTGAACCCCGACATCGCCGCCAACCCGTCCCGCGTGGACGACGTGCTCTACCGCCTGCGCGCCATCGTCATGTGCGCGCGCTCGGACGGGCTGGTTAAGGCCAACGAGGAATTCGCCGCCTGGATGCTCGGCGAACGCTCAATGCCCTTCGGCGCGGACGGCCAGCATGTCACCATCCGCCTGATCGATTTCGACGACATCGAACAGAACAGCTTTGTCGTCACCCAGCAGTTCACCTTCCGCGCCGGCAAGACCGAAAAGCGCGCCGATCTGGTGATGCTGGTCAACGGCCTGCCGCTCGTCCTGATCGAGGCCAAGACGCCGGTCCGCTCCAGCCAGAGCTGGCTCGACGCCGCGCTCCAGGTCCATGACGACTACGAGCAGAACGTGCCGGAGCTGTTCGTGCCGAACGTCTTCTCGGTCGCGACCGAGGGCAAGGAATACCGCTACGGCTCCGTCCGCATGCCCGTCGATCTCTGGGGCCCGTGGCGCACGGATGCCGATGGCCCGCAGTCCATGGGAGAGGTCGAGAAGGCCGTCAACGCGATGCTGCGCCCGGCGATGGTGCTGGACCTGCTCGCCAACTTCACCGCGTTCGCCACGCAGAAGGGCAAGCAGCGCATCAAGATCATCGCCCGCTATCAGCAGGTCGAGGGCGTCAACAAGATCGTCGAGCGCGTCGTCGCTGGCCAGGTGCGCAAGGGACTGATCTGGCACTTCCAGGGCTCAGGCAAGTCGCTGTTGATGCTGTTCGCCTCAAAGAAGCTACGCCTGCACCCGGCGTTGAAAAACCCGACCGTGCTGGTGGTGGTCGACCGCATCGACCTCGACAGCCAGATCGCCGGCACCTTCTATGCCGCCGACATGGCCAACCTGGTGCGCACCGACAGCCGCAAGGAGCTGTCCGACCTGCTGGCCAAGGACGTGCGCAAGGTCGTCATTACCACGATCCACAAGTTCGCAGAGGCGGACGGCGTGCTGAACGACCGCGACAACATCATCGTCATGGTCGACGAGGCGCACCGCACACAGGAAGGCGACCTTGGCCGCAAGATGCGCGAGGCGCTGCCGAACGCGTTCCTGTTCGGCCTGACTGGCACGCCGATCAACCGTGCCGACCGCAACACCTTCTACGCCTTCGGCGCCGAGATCGACGAGAACGGCTACATGAGCCGCTACGGGCTCAACGACTCGATCCGCGACGGCGCGACCAAGGAGTTGCATTTCGAGCCGCGGCTGGTAGACCTGCACATCGACCAGCAGGCGATCGAAGAGGCCTATGCCGAGCTGACCGAGGGCCTCACGGACGAGGACAGGGACAAGCTCGGCCGCGCCGCCGCGAAGATGTCGATCCTGGTGAAGGCGCCGGAACGCATCAGCGCCATATGCGCCGACATCGCGCAGCACTTCCAGGCGAAGGTCCAACCGAACGGTTTCGGCGCGCAGGTGGTGACCTTCGACCGCGAGAGTTGCGTTCTCTACAAGAAGGAGCTCGACAAGCACCTGCCGCCGGAAACCTCCGACATCGTCATCTCGGTTAACAGCGGCGAGCCGGAATATGCGGCCTACAAGCGCGACCGGGATGCCGAGGAAAAGCTTCTCGACCGTTTCCGCGACCCGAAGGACCCGCTGAAGATCATCATCGTGACATCGAAGCTGCTGACCGGCTTCGACGCCCCGATTTTGCAGACGATGTATCTCGACAAGCCGCTGCGCGACCACACGCTGCTGCAGGCGATCTGCCGGACAAACCGCCCCTACGGCGAGCAGAAGACGCACGGCCTGATCGTCGACTACCTCGGCATCTTCGACGACGTCGCGCAGGCCCTGAAGTTCGACGAGAAGGGCGTTCAGAAGGCGGTGTCCAACATCGCCGAACTGGCCGCAATGCTGCCGTCCGCGATCCAGAAGTGCCTGGAGTATTTCGCCGGCGTCGACCGCACCCTAACCGGCTACGAGGGCCTCATCGCGGCACAGGATTGCCTGCCGAACGACGAGCGCCGCGACGCCTTCGCATCGGATTTCAGTGTCCTGAGCCGCATTTGGGAGGCGCTATCGCCAGACCCGGTTCTGACACCCCACGAGAAGGACTATCGCTGGCTGGCGCAGGTCTACGAGTCGCTCAAGCCGTCGACGGGAACGGGGCGACTGCTCTGGCACCGGCTCGGGGCCAAGACGATCGAGCTGATCCACGAGAACGTCCACGTCGACGCGGTCCGAGACGACCTTGACACCCTCGTGATGGACGCGGAGCTGCTCGAGGCCGTTCTCGGCAACCCGGACCCGGAGAAGAAAGCCAAAGAGATCTCGGTCAAGCTGACCGGCCGGCTGCGCAAGCACGCCGGGAACCCGAAATACAAAGCGCTGGCAGAGCGCCTCGAAGACCTCAAGAACCGCCACCAGCAGGGGCTCCTTCTCAGCATCGACTTCCTGAAAGAGCTGCTCGCACTCGCCAAGGACGTCGTGAAGATGGAACGCGAGACGCCGGTCGAGGAAGACATCGACCGCGGCAAGGCCGCCCTCACGGAACTCTTCGAGGAAGCGAAGAACGGAGAGACGCCGATCATGGTCAAGCGCGTCGTCGACGACATCGACGAGATCGTCCGCGCGGTGCGCTTCGATGGCTGGCAGGCCACCCATGCTGGCGAGCGTGAGGTGAAGAAGGCGCTTCGTCAGACGCTCTTCAAGTACAAGCTCCACCAGGACTCAGAGCTTTTCGAGCGGGCCTACGGCTACATTCGGGAGTATTATTGATGGTGGCGTCGAGCAATGGACTTGGCCGACTTTCGCGCGTCGACCTTCGTGAGATTTGGGTGAGCGAGTCGAGCGATTTTACTCCTTGGCTTGCAAGGGAAGACAACCTCGAAATCTTGGGCGAGACGCTGGGGATCGATCTCGAACTGGAGGCGCAGGAAAAATCCGTAGGACCATTCCGCGCCGACATCCTTTGCAAGGATATCGGAACTGGATCATGGGTGCTCGTCGAGAACCAACTCGAACGCACCGACCATAGTCATCTCGGACAGCTATTGACCTATGCCTCGGGGCTTGAAGCCGTAACAATCGTCTGGATTGCGGCGCGTTTCACTGAGGAACATCGCTCTACCCTCGATTGGCTCAACAAGATCACAGACGAGAGCTTCAGGTTCTTTGGGCTGGAAGTGGAACTATGGAGAATCGGCGACTCGCCTGCAGCACCCAAGTTCAACATCGTGTCCAAACCAAACGACTGGTCACGATCTGTCGCTCAGGCTGCCCGCGCGATCGACGAGTCAGAACTCTCTGACACTCGACTGAAGCAGCGATCCTATTGGGATGCTTTCCACCAAGCGCTTGATAAGGCGGCTGGTCCAGTCTCCGGCGCACGCAAGCCACAGCCGCAGTCCTGGATGGGCTACTCGATTGGCAGGACAGGCTTCAACCTCGGAGCAGTGATGATCCGGCCGAAGCGCCAGATCAGGGCCGAGTTGTACATTGCGGGCGATCAGGCGAAGTCTTTCTTTCATCTGCTGCAGGAGCAGAAGCAGGCTATTGAGCAGGAGTTGGGCTATGAGCTCGACTGGGAGGAACTGCCTACGAGGCGAGATTGCCGCATCTCCGTGTACATGACGAACGTCGATCCGGAAGACGAGCGCGATTGGCCGCGGCAGCACGAGTGGTTGGCCGCCAAGGTGAACGATTTGCACAAAGCGTTCCTTAACCGGGTAAGAGAGCTCGATGCTGACGAGTGGCAGAAGGAGGGAGAAGCGGGCGGCACAACAGGCCAAGAGGCGACCGAGGTCTAGAGCGCTTTTCCAGTCTTTGCCTCGTTGGATTTCAGTCCGTTCTTGCGAACGCCACCGGCATCGAAGTGTTCAGCTACGCATCTGAAAAAATCATTCTAAATCAGCCGCTTGCAACCTGATCACCAAATCGGCGCAGTCATTAGGTCCGGAGAATATCGGCCCTGAGAGACCGCCTCCGGGCCACCTGGCAGCAGGGGCAGTGCTCAGCCCGTCCCGCATAACCCTCGAAAACAACGAGAAAATCCGGCCGAAGCCGGATGGGGAGAACGCTTTCGCGAGGGCAAGTGGCGGAGGGGATGGGCCTGATATCCAACCTTCTCCACCTTCTAGCAGTCTTCTGGCCTCGGCGCATGGTCGCTAGAAAGGCAGCAGGAGCGGCACGAGCGCCACACTCGCGGCCATGCAGATCACAGCGAAAGGCACGCCGATCCGCAGGAAATCTACGAACCGGTAATTGCCCGGCCCCACAACCAGCGTGTTCACCGGCGAAGAGACAGGCGTCATAAACGCAGCCGACGCCGCGAGGGCGACAGTCATCGCGAACGGATAGGGCGAGGCGTCGAGGGCGCTTGCGACGGCCAGCGCCACCGGGGCCATAAGGACGGCCGTCGCCGTGTTAGAGATGAACAGCCCGAGAAGCCCGGTGACAGCGAAGATTGCAGCGAGCACCAGCCGGGGCGAGGCACCGTCGAGCGCGCCGAGCAGCGCCTGTGCCGCGATCTCGACCCCGCCGGTGCGCTGCAATGCCAGTGAAAAGGGCAGCATTCCAACGATCAGGATCAGACTCTGCCAGTGGATCGAGCGATAAGCACCGGGCATGTCGATGCAGCGGAATAGTCCCAGGAGCAGACAGCCGAGCAGCGCCGCCTGCACGTTCGGCATCACACCCCAGACCATCAGGAGCACCACCACCAGCAGCACGCCTACGGCAAGGGGCGCACTGTGGCGGGCAGGCACGGCCTCGTCAGACTCGGCGGGAAGGTCCAAAAGAACCAGATCGCGCCGCTCGTCGGCCAGCTTGCGGACTGCGCGCCAGGGACCGACCGTCAGCAGCGTGTCACCTGCGCGTAGGGGCTCGTCGATCACACTGTTGGCGACCGGCCTCGTGCCGTGCTTCATGCCGATAACTGACAGGTCATAGGTGCTGCGGAACCGCGCTTGGGTGATGGTCTTGCCGATCAGGCGCGAGGTCGGCGGCACAATGATCTGCGCCATGCCGATTTCGTGCGCCGTGTCGGTGAACCACTGGCCGGAGACCGGCAGTGGGATCAGGTCGTGCGCCAGCGCGAAGGCTTCCAGATCGAAGCCCTTATCATCCCCGCGGTCGCGCTGGTCTATCAGCAGGATGTCGCTCGCCGCGAGCACCGTCGCGGCTCCAGGATGGATCAACTTGCGGCGAAACCGGCTGCCGCGCTCGATGGCGATGATGTTGATGCCGGCGCTGGAGCGCAGGTCCAATGTATCCAGCCGCTGGCCCACCAGATCCGATTCCGGGCGCAGTCGCAGACGGTGTTCGCGCTCGGCCAGATCATAATCGGCAACCCAGCCGGCCAGGGCGGCGCGCTCGGGCAAAGCGGGCGCAGGACCGGGCGCCAAAGAGCGGCGGGCCATCAACATGTAGAGGATCGCTAGCACCAGGATCGGCACGCCGAAGGGGGTGAAGGCGAAGAAGCCGAAGCCCTCGTGCCCCTGCCGCAACAATTCCGAATGCACGACGAGGTTGGGCGCGGTGGCTACCAGCGTCATCATCCCGCTGATCAGCGCCGCCACGGAAAGCGGCATCATCAGCCGCCCAGCCGGGATACCGGCTTTGCGGGCGATGCGCATCACGATGGGAATGAAGATCGCCACCACCCCGGTCGAGGACATGAATGACCCAACTCCCGCCACGATCACCATAAGCAGGAAGATCAGCCGCGCCTCGCTCGCACCGGCCCGCGCCGACAGCCAGTCGCCCAGCCGTTGCGCCACGCCCGTGCGCACAAGCGCCTCGCCAATCACGAAAAGGGCGGCGATCAGCACGATATTCGGGTCCGACAGCCCCACCAACGCTTCGGACATGGAAATCACGCCCGTCATCGGCAGCGCGACCATCATGATAACCGCGACCACATCCATGCGCGGGCGGTTGAGCGCGAACATGACGACCGCTGACGCCAGAAGGGCCAGCACCATCGCGAGTGGCGACATGCGCTAGCCCCCGCGTTGCCGGCCGACGCCGGACCCCCGCGGGATCATTCTACGGTAGGCATGACGTTGGACGGGGGCGCTGATGCTGTCGACCGTCACCACCTGATCTGGTGACGCTGACTTGTTTTCGTTGCGGCGGATGGGGTCCCTCAGCAAACGCAGCCCGTTGAGCACCACCAGAACCGTTCCGCCCTCGTGACCGACCACCGCGAGCGGGAGAGGCAGCTCGAAGAATAGCGCGCCTGTCACGAGAATGACCATGGCACCCATGGCGAAGGCGAGGTTCTGCCGAATGATCCTCGCCGTGCGACGCGCCAGTCGTTGCGCGTCGGCAAGCCGTCCCATGTCTTCCGACAGAAGCGCCACATCGGCTGCCTGGAGCGCGACGTCGGAGCCCGCAGCACCCATGGCGATCCCGACATCGGCGCGGGCCAGCGCGGCGGCGTCATTGACCCCGTCGCCGACGAAGGCGACCTTGCCTCTGGCAGCCAACTCCCCCGCCATCCTGACCTTGTCCTCCGGCAGCATGTCGGCATGGATTTCCTCGGGCTTCAAGCCGAGCTCTTGGCCGATCCGCAGCGCAACCGGGCGGCGATCGCCGGTCATCATGACGATTTCGCCGACTCCACCTTCGCGCAACGCGGCGAGCGCTGGCGCAGAGGTCGCGCGGGCCTGATCCGCGATGGTGACAGCCCCGATCACGTGCCGATCCCGCCCGAAATAGATGACCGTCTCGGTATCCGCAGCCAGCGCCTTCAGCATCGGATGTTCGATGGACGCGCCCATCTGCGCGGCGAGGCGCGGGTTTCCGGCCCACAGCTGCCCTTCGCCGTCCGCACCGACGATGCCGGCACTCGGTCGGGTGATCACGTTTGTCACTTGGGCCGGTTCAACTCCGCGGCTGAGGGCTTCCTGCCGCACGGCAGCCGCACTGTGATGTTCCGACTGGGCCTCGAGCCCAGCAATCAGCGAGAGGAAGCGCCCTTCATCGCCATCGAGCGCCACCACCCTGGTGACCGAGGCCTTGCCGGTCGTCAGGGTCCCCGTCTTGTCGAAGGCGAAGGTCTCGACCGCCGCCAGTGTCTCGAGCGCCGCGCCGCCCTTGAACAACACACCGCCGCGTGCGGCAGCCGACAAGGCAGACAAGATTGCTGCGGGGACCGAGATCACGATCGCGCACGGGCTCGCAGCCACCAGCAATGTTGCGGATCGGTAGAGCGCCTCCTCCCAGTCGCGCCCCAGCCAGTAGAAGGCGGCGAAGGCCAGCACGGCTCCGGCCATCACCGCCACCGTGTAGCGCTGGCCGAACCACGCGCTAAAACGCTCCGACGGCGCCTTGGCCGCCTGTGCCTCAGTCACGAGGGCGATCATGCGGGCGACCGTGCTCTCCTCGATCGTCTTCGTGACGGCCATTTCGAGCACGCCATCAAGGTTGACCGTCGCCTCAAACACCTGGGCGCCGGGCTGTTTGGCGACGGGCATTGACTCGCCGGTGATATGGGCCTCGTCCAGCGAACCCCGGCCGCTGACAATTACTCCGTCCGCCGGAACGCGCGCGCCGGGCCGCAGCACCACGACGTCATCCACCCGTAGATCGACAGCAGGGACTTCCGAGACCGACCCGTCCGGCGCCCTTCGAAGCGCCGTTTCCGGCCGAAGCTCCATCAGCGCCTCAATGGCCCGGCGAGCGCGGCCAAGCGCACGTTCCTCCAGCGTGGTCGAGATACTGAAGAGCGTTAGCAGGACCGCACCCTCGAAGGGCGCACCAACAGCCGCCGCCGCGACGGCGGCAACGACCATCAGCAGGTCGATATCGAGAACTCGCTCGTCCCACAGGGTGACGGCCGCCCGCCATGCGGCGGGCAAGCCGCCTGCCAGATACACAAGCGAGAGACCTCCGAGAGAGAAGAAAGCCGCGGCAGCGCCCTGAAGCGGCCATAGCGCGAGAGTGGCCAGGAGCATTCCTAGGGCGGTGAGGGCCGTCAGTATGATCGAGCGATCAAGATCAAATACTTTTCTCACTTCATCTCCTGATCGCGGTGTAGGATCACACAATGGAAATGCGCGACAGGTCACCGCAACGCTACCGCCCTTGCCGTAGGTTCAGTAACAAGATGAGAACACCGGCGCTAGTTTCGACGCGCTCAAGCACCTCGTGCTTTGCCTAGTCGAAAGACGGCCACTAGGCTCGACATCGACGTCTCCCCCTATCTGCCGCGCGCCGACGTCGCGACTACCTTTGCTGCGAGCTACATGGGCCGCGTAGCCGGGGGCGGGGAACCCAACGCCCCGGATGACGTTAATGATTCATGTTGCTGCGTCGTGATGCCGTTATAGCCGTCCACCGCCCGGCGGGGTTCCGCTTTTCCTCGCGGGGACTTGGGTGCGTGCGGCTCCCTGCATAAGAGGGGGCCGCAGTGATATCGAATTTCCGTTCACCCCGCCCCTGCAGAACGGAAGGCTAAGTATCACATCCGAAGGCCAGAGCGGAGACGTCGGGGTTCAGGAACTCCGTAAGCGGCGGCGCCGCCTCACCTGCTTTCAGCTTGACGGGTTGAAGTTCCAAGGCAGCAGATCGTCGATCCTCGCTTGCGGGTGACCGGCGGCCACGGCTTCCAAGGTTACCTTCAGGTAGGCAAAGGGCTCAACATTGTTGATCTTTGCGGTGGCGATCAGGGATGCGATGCGGGCCCAGGATCTCCCGCCCTCGTCATGGCCGGCGAAGAGTGCATTCTTCCTGGTCAGGGCAATCGGTCGGATCAGGTTCTCGACATTATTGGAGTCGATCTCGACACGGCCATCGCGCAGGAAAGTCTGCAGCCCGTCCCAGTGGCGGTGGATATAGGCTAGTTTTTCGCCGAGGCGGGACTTCATCGATACGCGGCGGCATTGCGCCTGCAGCCATTCGCCGAATGCGGCGACCAGCGGCGCAGTGCGCGCATGGCGGGCCGAGAGTCGTTGGCCGGGGCCCATGCCGCGGATCTCGGCCTCGATCCGGTAAAGCTCGGCGATCCGGCGCAGTCCCTCGGCTGCGATCTCGGAACCGTCTCGATCGAAGATCTCCTTCAGCTTGCGCCGGGCATGCCCGGAAACCTTCTTCTCCGCGATCATGCTCGCCGCAACCGTCTTGTTCTCGCTGTGAAATTCAATGAGTCTGGACCCTAGCATAACGGCGACCGCAAAAACGATTGCAATCAGGGGGGTTAGTAATCTTCGCGAGCAACAGGCGGAAACGAGACCAGAACGCACAGGCCCGGATGATTATCGTTCAGTGTCAACACCGCGCCATGCAATTCGGCAATCGCCCTGACCATACTGAGGCCCAAGCCATTGCCCGGGGTCGTGCGACTCTTTTCGAGGCGAAAGAAGCGGCGGAAAACCTTGTCCCGTTCCTCAGCTGGGATGCCCGGACCATTGTCGGAAACCTGAAGCAGGGCGCTGTCATCCACCCTCGACAGCGTGACCTCGATCCGCGTGTCTGATGGACAGTGACGCAGGGCGTTTTCAACGAGATTTGCGATCATCTGGGTCAGGAGTTGCTGATCGCCCTGAACCATCGCGTCCTGATCTTCGATGTCAAACCTCAGCGTTTGACCGTTTTCTTCGGCGACGGGACCGTAGGCGTCTTCGATCCGGGCGAGGATCGGGGCAAGAGGGGCTGCGGTAAACCGACCTGACCGCTGACCGGCTTCGATCTGCGCGATCCGCAGCAGGGCGTGGAATGTCTCGATCAGATCGTCGGCGATCTCCACGGCTTGTTCCGCATCTTCCCTGATCTCGGAAGTCAGGTCGGGCGTATTCCGAAGCACATCCAGCCGTTGTTTGAGGCGCTGCATGGGCGTGCGAAGGTCATGGGCGATATCGGCTGAAATCTGTTTCTGGCTTTCGACCATCTGCTGAAGCTGTGTGATGGTGCGGTTGATTTCATCTGCCATACGGGCAAGGTCATCGCCATCGCTGCCAGTGGTGGGGACGCGTCGATCCAACTGCCCCAATGCCACCGATTTCAGCGTCGTGGCGATCTGGGTCAGCCGCCGTTCGGTTTTGCGGCCGACAATGATCCCGGCCAGCAAACCGGTAAGCAGCAAGAGGATAAAACCTGCAACGAATCCGCGGCCTAAAACCTCGCGCAGCTCTTCAAGAAAATAGGTGCTTGTGCCCAATGTCAGCCGGTTCGGGCCGAGTTGCACCGAGTGAAGCAGATAACCCGTCACATCTTCATAGCGGGGCTTGTCGGCTTGGATTGCATTGACCGGGACGTAGTCGCTGCTGCCTTGCCGGTCGATGGCATTGACATTTCCGACCAGAACGTTGCCGTCCGCGTCCTGAAGCAGATAGATCCGATAATCCTCGAAGTTGAACCCGTCAAATCCGCCCAGCTTTGCCTGAACCGCATCCAGACCTTCGCTTTCGTAAAGATTGCCAAAACCGGCTGCATCGTCCGCAAGTTGGTCTAGCACCCACTCGCTGATTTCCCGATCCGCGAAGTGGTAAGTCAGACCAAAGACGAGGGCAGTGATGATGGCGTAAAGTGCGGCGAAACGCAGAGACAACCGCGCCGAGGTCGAGCGCAGGAAGTGAAACATGCCGAGATTCCTAGCCATGCAGGCTATACCCGGCCCCGCGGACGGTATGGATCAACTCGATCTTGAAGGGCCTGTCCACTTTGTTACGTAGCCGGCTGATATGGGTCTCGACGACGTTGGTTTTGGGATCGAAATGGAAATCCCAGACTGATTCCAGCAGCATCGTGCGGGTCAGTACCCGGCCAGCATTGCGCATCAGATATTCCAGTAGCTTGAACTCGCGAGGCTGCAGGTCCAGAGAAATGCCCGCCCGCGTGACCGTACGGCGGATCAGGTTCATTTCCAGATCGGCCACCTGTAAGACGGTTTCCTCGGCTTTCAGCGGCGGCCTGCGAGTCAGCGCTGCCAGCCGCGCTGACAGTTCCTGAAACGAGAATGGCTTGACGAGATAGTCGTCCGATCCCGCCTCAAGC
This sequence comes from Paracoccus kondratievae, assembly GCF_009301415.1. Taxonomy (GTDB): domain Bacteria; phylum Pseudomonadota; class Alphaproteobacteria; order Rhodobacterales; family Rhodobacteraceae; genus Paracoccus; species Paracoccus kondratievae. The sequence continues at coordinate 621,406 of NZ_CP045073.1, forward strand.
CCCTCGACCCGGTCATTGATCCCGTCCATCGCCGAAAGGATCAGGATCGGCGTCTCGACTCCTGCGCCGCGCACGGATTTGATCAAGGTCAGCCCATCCAGACCTGGCAACATGCGGTCAAAGATCATCACGTCGTAACTGTTGTCCAGCGCCGACAGGAAACCATCGCGGCCATTGTCGCAGTGATCGACCAGATGCCCCTGCGCCCGGAGGCTGGAGGCAATGTAGTCGGCCGTTTCGGGATGGTCCTCGACCACAAGGACGCGCATGGCTGCTGCTTTCCGTATTCTGTCTGCCCGCAGGGATAGCCCACTGTGCGGTTGGGTCAAGACGTCGGGACATTACGGATTGGTATAGTTCCGGCAACGGCCCGGACAGATCGTTCCTGGTAGATAGCTGCTGACACGAACCGTCAGCCGATCGAGCAGGACAAGATGACAACAATAGACGAGGCCCATGTGCGCCAGCACGCGGCGGCGACCCGAACCCGCCCAAATGTGCGACCGACGATGTGTGATATGCAGTTGGATAGCCCGACCCGCCGGTTTCTGGTGGCAGTTCTAACGGCGTTCGGGCTTCTGCGGCTCTGGGCAATGTTTGCCGTACCTTTCTCCGACACGACCGAGGCCCGCTATGGCGAAATCGCCCGCAAGATGGTTGAAACCGGGAACTGGCTGACACCGCAATTCGACTATGGCGTGCCGTTCTGGGGCAAGCCGCCGCTGCATACCTGGCTATCGGCAGGGGGAATGCAACTGTTCGGCGTGAACGAAGCGGCCGCTCGGTTGCCGATCCTGCTGCCCGCTCTGGCGGTTCTGTTTCTCGTCTGGCTGTGGGTGCGTGATACCGTCGGGCGCAATACGGCGTTGGTTGCGATGACGGTGCTTGCGACGATGGCGATGTTCTTTGGCGCTTCGAGTTTCGTGATGACCGACATGCCGATGGTTCTTTGCACGACGCTGGTCATGGTCGGATTCTGGCAGGCGGTCGGTGATGGCAACAGGCGTTGGGGTTATGGCGTCTTTCTAGGGCTGGCAATTGGAATGCTGGCCAAGGGGCCGGTGGCGGTTGTGCTGAGCGGCATTCCCCTGATGCTGTGGCTGGCCCTGACATGGAACTGGCACCTGCTGCGCTTGCTGCCATGGGCGCGCGGCATGGCATTGCTGATAGCGCTGGTCGCGCCTTGGTATGTCGCCGCCGAAATCGCCACACCCGGATTCCTGCGCTACTTCCTCATCGGAGAGCATGTTCAGCGTTTCCTAACCCCCGGCTGGCAGGGCGATCTGTACGGGTCTGGCCATCGGGAAGCCAAGGGCATGATCTGGCTGTTCTGGCTGATGGCAGCCCTGCCATGGAGCTTGGTTGCCACCTTGCTACTGACCCGCCTGGACAAGACGGTCACAATGTTCCGGCAGGATCGCTCGGGCTGGCTGGTTTATCTGTTGCTCTGGGCATTGTCGCCTTTGCTGCTGTTCACGCCCGCATCCAATATTCTCGCCGCCTATGTCCTGCCCGGCCTTCCAGCTGCCGCTGTCTTGCTGGTGGTGCTGTTCACGCAGGTGTTCGAGGCCCAACCGAGCCGTGCAACTCGAACAGGATTTGCCATCGCGACATCGGTAATCTTCGCGTTTTTCCTGGCGCTGATCTCGGGCGCGGTTTTCGCGCCGCAGAAGATCCGATTGAAATCCGACAAGCGGCTCGTTGCGGCCGCCAGCACAGCGATGCCCGATGCGCCGCTCTATACCCTCGGCGGGCGCAGCTACTCGGCCGAATTCTATTCGCGGGGCAAAGCGCGCGCCATTGATCCCGCAGATTTCGCGCGACTGGCCGGCAGCGGTGCATCGGCGGCTTTTTCGGTGCCTCCGACCATGGCGTTGGAGGCGGCGACATTGGGTCTTGAAAACTTGGGAGAATATGGGCGGCACGTCCTGTTCGTCACCCGACCGACGAACGAGGTGAAATGATGGGCCGCATGCAGGATATCAGTCGCGAAACGGCAAACATGAGGCCGCGCGCACTCGATTCAGGGCCATTGGCGCCCGATCTATCCTTTGTCATTCCGGCATATAACGAGGCAGAAACAATCGCGGAAACGCTGACACGGGTGTCGCGCAAGGCGCGCGGGCTGGTGCTGCATTCCGAGATCGTTGTCGTCGATGACGGCAGCAGCGACGAAACGCTGGAACTGGTCACATCCGGCCAATGGGACCTGCCGGTTCGCCTGCTGCGTCTGTCGCGCAATTTCGGCAAGGAACAGGCGATCATGGCTGGGCTGCGTCATGCGACGGGCAAAGCCGTGGTAATTCTCGACGCCGACCTGCAAGAGCCTTTGCGCTATGTCGATACGATGCTGGAGCGCTACCGAGAAGGCTATGAGATCGTCTACGCCGTCCGCGCCCATCGTGATGACGAAAGCTGGTTGAAGCGCCGCTGCACCGCCGCTTTTTACCGCTTCCTGAATATCGGCAGCGAGGTGTCAATGCCTGCCGGAGCGCGGGATTTCCGGCTGATGGATCGAAAGGTGGTCGATGCGCTTTGCGCCCTGCCCGAAAGAAATCGCTTCATGAAGGGGCTTTATGCTTGGGTCGGTTTCCGCTCGCTTGCCATCCCGGTCGAGTTGCAGCCACGCGGCGGGGGCAGCTCCAAGTTCCGCTTCCGCGGGTTGCTGAAACTGGGCATGACCGGGCTGACCGCTTTCACCGACTGGCCATTGCGCATGTGGACCGGCATCGGAATGATCCTTGCCATGCTGTCGATCCTCTACGGGCTGTTTCTAGCCAGCCGCACGCTGCTGCTCGGCCATGCTGTGCCCGGCTGGTCCACGCTGGCAGTGGCGATCTTCTTCTTCAGTGGTATCCAGTTGATGTCCATCGGTGTGTTGGGCGAATATCTGGCGCGGGTCTTCAGCGAGGTGAAAGGCCGCCCCGGCTATCTGATCGCCGAGGATGTCACGATTGCCGCGTCACGCGAATGTTAGGCGAGGTCGTGCGGTTCGCCCTGACCGGGGGTGCAGCAACGCTTGTCCATCTGGGCGCCGCGATTGGCCTTGTCCAGTTTGGCATGCTTCCGCTGATGAGCAACGCCGTTGCTTTCGTGATTGCCTTCATGGTCAGTTTCTTGGGTCACCATCTGTTCACCTTCGCCGGACATGGCTCGGCCGCGACCCAGACCTTCGGACGGTTCGCTGTGGTGGCGGCAATCGGATTTCTAGCAAATGAAACCGTCCTGTTCCTATTGCTGGGCATCGGCTTGTTTCGTCTCGAAGCTGCCGTTCTGATCTCGACCGTCTTTGCAGCTATCTGTACGTTCATCCTGTCGCGCACTTGGGCGTTTGCAGGGAGCGGTTGTGCTCGGGGCTGCGATAGGCCGAGCGGACGATCAGCGGCTTGCCGAGGCGATCACGCAGCGCCTGCAGTCTGTCGAGCGGCGGCGCGTTGACGAGCAGCTTGCCAGTGCCGCGGCAGGCGATTTCGGCTGGGCTGAAGTTCGGCCAGCGCCAGGCACCGTCGGGCACGTCACGCCAATGACGGTAGAAGGTCGTGGTCATACGCGTCCTCCAAACGGAAAAACCCGCCTTCGAGGGCGTGTGTTCTGAACAATTGATCGACGGCAACGCGCATTACGGCCCGCTGCCAAAGATCCTGAGCTTGAGAACGATGCCGGCGAGCAGCGTCAGCATCACGCCGGTTGTGATCATGCGGACTGCCGTCTGCATCGCGGTGCGGCGCACCAGTCGGATGCAGTCCACCAGGGAGCGCAGATCGCGGATGTCGAGCGCGGCTTCATCGCCATCGAGGCCAAGGTCAGCGAGGGCCCGTTTCGCGCCTTGCTCGGCGGCCCGGACCAACAATGCTTCCAGTTCGGCATCCGACCGATCAGAACTGTGCGGTGTCATCGGCGCCTCCCGCATCCTACGCCTCTCACGCCTCGGCCAGCATCTCGAGATAGGCGCCGCCCTCACTGGGCCGAGGGTCTTCCTTCAGGTCGAAGATCACCGCATCGATGACGGCGCGCCATTCGGAGGTGATGGCGCGGGTCTCGGCACTGGCGCGGATGGTGAGGATGGCCGGCGATTTTGACACCAGCCGCGCCTGCATCACGGCCTCGGAGCCGCGCAGGTAGTGGACATGGCACCAGAGGGTGAAGCGATCCTCCCACCCTTGGATCAGCATCCCGTCCGGATCGCGGATGATCACAGCCTGCTGGAAGGTGACCCGGCGCCGCAGGCGTCCGGCAACCATTCTCACAGCCGGATCCTGCGATAGGGGGCGAGCAGCGCATCGACCGCCATGGGCAGCGCCGATGGACTTGCCCCGAGGCTGACCGCCTCGCGATGCTCATACCAATGCGCGATCAGCAGCAGCATGGCCTGACGGATTGCCGCAGGCACATCGGCGGGGGCGCCATAGCCGGCGGTGAAGGTGATGGCCGCGGGGCGGCCGAAGCCGGCCAAGGGTCGCAGCAACAGCCGCTGGTCCTGCAGCGCGATATGATAGTCGAGATCAACGCCCGCGGCATCGGTGAACACCGCGCTGTCGATCTCGCTGTCCGGAAACGGCAGCAGGATCGGGCCGGTGAGGGCATCGAGGTCCATCTGCCAGGATTGCGTGACTAGGCAACGACCGAGAATGCCGGCAGGCCCGTCGAGCCAGGCGGTGGCCGCATCGATATAATGCTGGATCAGCAGGTCCTCGTCCTCGTGATCGACCCGAAGCTGCGCCTTGGCCTCTTCCAGCGTGATCGGCGTGGTCGCGGGCGCGGTGATGCGGGTCAGCGTGAACATGGGCAAAACCCCCTGAGGCAGGGCACGGGCGGTCTTCATCGCCCGCGCAGTTATTGCAGCATCGGTCTCAGGCCTGATCGGCCTGCGGGTTGATCCGGCCGTGACCCTTGATCACCAGGCCGGCAATCGGCGTGCCGGTGGCATGGGTGCCTTCAAGCGCCGCCAGCAGCTTCAGGTAGCGTTTGGTTCCGACATAGCCGAAGCGGTAAACGGCGGCGGTGGCGTGGGCCTCGACCAGCGCCTTGACGATGCCGCCTTCGCCCACGGTCGGGACGCCCAGCAGGTCGGCTGCGGTCACCGCCTCATAGCTGCTGTCGTCATCGGAATGGGTCAGGATGAACTCGATCCTGTTGGTCGAGGTGAAGGTGATGCCGCCCACGCCAATGGCGAGAATGATCTCGGCACCGTCATGACCGCGCAGATCAATGGCCACGGGGGTGCTGTCGTCGGTGAGGGTGGCAGCATTGATGGCCGCGGCCACCGAGAGACTGGAATGCAGATCCTTCATCGGATCCTCCTGTGCAGGAATGTGGGTGGGAAGACGCGGGCTGAACCCTGCCGCGCGCGCGCCTTGGTTCAGCCGGGCGATCAGCTGGCCGCGATCTTCAGCAGCTTGATGGCATCAAAATTCTGCACCCCGCCACCGACGCGCTTGGTGGTATAGAAATGCACATAGGGCTTGTTGGTGAAGGGATCGCGCAGCACCCGGATGCCGAAGCGGTCGACGATCAGATAGCCGCGCCGGAAATCCCCGAAGGCGATCGGGAAAGCTCCGGCGGCGATATCGGGCATGTTGTCGTCATCGCTGATCGGATAGCCGAGCAGCGTTGCCGGCTGGCCAGCCTGGACCGGGGGTTGCCAGAGATAGAGCTCCTCGGTCTTCGACTTCAGCTTGCGGATCGCAGCCTGCAGCGAGCGGTTCATCAGGAAGCGGGCATTCTGCCGGTAGCCCTGCTTCAGCCCGTAGACGAGGTCGATCAGCGCATCGACGCCGTTGTGGCTGGCATCGGTCAATGCGGCCGCGACGCCCGAGGCGGTGTAGCCGATCTTGCCCCAGGCGTAAGAGGCATTGGCGACCGTGTCATAGGCCAGGATGCCGCGGGGCCTGTTCACCCCGTCGCCGGTGATGAAGGCGGCAGCCTCGGCCTCGGCGAAGGCGGTCGAGACCTCTTCGGCCAACCAGGCAGCGATATCGACCCTTGCATCGTCGAGCAGCGTCTGGGTCGCAGCCGGGTTGGCGTAGATCTCCATCGCCGGGAAAGCCAGTTCAGCGAGCCTCGGGGTGGCGGTCTCGGGGCGGGCCTGACGCTCGCCGACCCAGCCGGCCGCAGCGCCCCCCTGATTGACCAGCTTCTTGTAGCTGCCGGCCGAGATCGAGATGACACTGGCGATCGACCGCATGGCCGAGACCGAGCCCAGCACCCGGTCGATGGTCTGTTCCATCTGATCAGGCACGACATAGCCGCCATCGGGATCGCTGTCGGTGCGAAGCGCGGCCTTCACCTCCAGTTCCCGAAGCCCGGCCTCGACGCCGCGGCGGAAGAACTGGTTGAAGGCGCGGGCGTGCTCGCGGGTCTCGGGGCTGTCCGCCCGATCCGCGCTGCTTGCGCCGCCCAGCTTGGCTGCGGCTAGCATGGTGTTGGTCTCATCCAGCGCAGACTGCAGCTTGGTGATCTCGGTATTGATGCGCTCGAGTTTCTCGGCCTGCACGACATCGGCGAACTTCGCGTTGATGCCGTTGATCTCGGCTTGATGCTCGTCCTTGAAGGCGGCAAAGGCGCGGTTCAGATCGGCGAGGATGGCGTTGGCGTCGCCGGCCTCGGCGCGCACGCGAACGGCCCCGCGAATGCGGGGGGATTTCTGGATGCCCATGATGGTTTCCTTATGAGCGGATGGTGTCGATGAGCTGCCGGATGGCGCTCACGGGGATGCCAGCGTTCTGCGTGGCGGGTTCGGCAGCGTTGCGCGTGCCGGTAATCTGTTTCAGCATCGCGCGCCGCTCGCTGCGGGGGATGCCTTGCTGCGCCAGAGCCGCGTCGATGCGGCGCCGCGCCTGAATGTCGGGGCGCGACTGCGCGCCGCTCTGCGGTGACTGCGCGGGCAGGCCAGCGGCCGAACCCTCGACCATGCAGTCGGCCATCCCGGCCGCAATCGCCTCCTCGGCGCTGAGAAAGGTCTCGGCATCCAGCAACGCGACAACCTCGACCTGTGGCCTGCCACTGCGGGCGGCATAGATCCCGGCCAGCGCGGCATCGAATGTCTCGAAGAGCGCAGCGGCCTCAGCCATATCGTGGCGATTGCCGATCACCACGCCCCAGGCATTGTGCAGCATCAGGAAGCTGCCGGGGCTCATGTGGATCTCGTCGCCGGCCATGGCGATGATGGAGGCCGCCGAGGCCGCGAGGCCCAGCACCTCGACGGTGACCGCGGCCGGATGGGCGCGCAGCAGGTTGTAGATGGCAATGCCCTCGAACATGTCGCCGCCCGGCGAGTTGATCTGCACCGTCACCGCCTGCGGGCCGATCCTGCTGAGCGCCGCTGCGATCCGGCGCAGGCTCACCCCACCGCCCATGCCATCCTCGCCGATCACGTCGAAGATGGTGATGGTGCTGTCGCTCTCGGTGACGGAAGTGACCTGCGCGGCGACCGGCGTTTCGGCCCAGCGGACCAATGCGTCCGATGGCGCATCGGCCTGGAACGCCGCGGGGCGCGGCAAGGCCGGTCCGGCAGGAAGATCACGCAGGCTCATCGGAAACTCCTTCGCTTGTGGGCGCGTCCGCATCGTCACCCGCGTCCCCGGCCGCAGCCGTCATGTTGGGCGGCGGATAATAGATGTCGCCGCCGGCACGTGGATTCTGGTCCTCGAGCGCGCGGATCTCGTTGGGGCTGTAGACGCCCCATTGCAGGCCTTTGACATAGGCTTCCCAGCGGGCCCGGATGTCGCCCTTGACGAGGGCTGCGCGGTTGAACCGGGCATAGAGCAGATCATCCGCGCCGATCAGGTCGCGGTCGATTGCCTCCTCCCACATGGTCAGGTGATCCTCGAGCGTATAGGCTACGAAGCCGATCGACTGCTGCTCGATGCCGGTGCCCCAGCTGGTGGACTTCTCGGTGTCGCCGATCATGTGCGGCGGCACCCCGAAGAACATGGCGATGTCGGTGCGGCTGAACTTGCGGCTCTCGATCCATTGCGCGTCCTCGGCGGTCATGGCGATGCGGGCGTAATCCATGCCTTCTTCGAGGATGAGGTGCTTGCCCTCCTGGTCACCGCCGGCGCGGAATGCCTCGAGCCCGGCCTTGAGATTGGCCACCGCTTCAGGGCCAAGCTTCTGCGGATGCTTGAGGACGCCCGAGACCCGTGCCCCGTTGCGGAAGGTGGTGGCGCCGTGATCCTCCATCGCCAGCGCCAGACCGATGGTCTCGCGGGCATAGGCGATTGGTGAGACACCTCGCACCCCGTCCAGCGTCAGCCCGACCAGATGCAGCACCTCGTCCTGCGGCAAGCGCAGCCGCCGGCCATCGGGGCGGGTGTAGAGGAACGTCAGCGCCAAATCGTCGCCCTGCGCCACCTCGACCCGGTCGGGATGCAGCGGGATCAGCGCCTGCACGGTGCCGCGCGAGCGCACGATCATGGCATAGGCATTGCCGCGCAAGAGCAGATGCGCCTGCAGCATCCGGCGGAACTGCGATGGCGTTTGCCAGCGATTGGGCCTTCGCCGCAGCAGCTGCCAGATCGGGGCATCCGAGGCATCCTCGCGGGTCCGAGCATCGACCCGGCGCTTGATATGCAAGGGCAGCGTTGCCACCGCGCCGGAAATGATGCGCACGCAGGCATAGACTGCCGCCACCCGCATGGCGCTGTCGGGCGTCACCGCCATGCCGGAGCCGCTGACCGCCCCGGCCCTCAGCGCAGCGTCCAGTTCGGCAGCGGAGGTGATGACCAGCCCGCCACCCGCCTCCTGGACGGACGCGCGCGGTGATGGGGCGTGCGGAGGCGAGGCCGCAGGCGGGGCGCCTGCAAACCAGCGGGACCAGAAGGACATGGGCATTCTTTCCGTAAGACGAGTAGCCTACAGCACCAGGATGCTGCGGCTGTCATAGACCGAGCGGCCGGCATTGACGTCGCGCAGGAGCGCCCGGCCGAGGGCGTTGCAGATCGCGACAATGCCGTCGATGCGCTCCGAGGAGCGTTCCTTGTCCGGCTTGATATTGCCGGCCGGATCATGGCGCACGGCGACATTCGAGGCATTCCAGCGCAGCACCGGATGGCCGCCATGCCACAAGAGCCGCGACACCGAGAGCCGCTCAAGTTCCGCGGTCGGCGCCGCCATGCTCAGAAACCCCTGACCGAACTGCACCAGGTTGATCCCCTCATCCTGCAGATGCTGGACGATCTCTCCGGCGAAGGTGCGGTCGTAAGAGAGCTCGCGCAGATCGTAGCGCCCCGCGAGTGCGATGATCTCGGCCTCGATAAAGGCGAAATCGGTGGCATTACCCGGCGTGGCCACAAGGAACCCCTGGTTGCGCCAGGTATCGTAGGGCACCCGGTCGCGCCGGGCGCGGCGCAGGATGTCCTCTTCCGGCACCCAGAAGCGGCTGAGCACGATCCATTTGTCGGCCAGATCACCGAGCGCGGGGGCCCCAGTTGGCGGGAACAGCAGTGTGAGCGCCGATAGGTCGTTGACCCGGGCGAGATCCAGCCCGCCATAGCATTCGCGCCCGAGCAGCTTGCCTTCCAGATCCTCCAACCCCGCGCGAACCTCCTGCCAGTCAGTGGCGTCAGGCGGCCCGCCCTCGGCCCATACGCCCATGTCGAGCCAGCGGGTGATCTGTTCGGTCCATTCATTCAGCCGCAGCCGCCGGATCGCGTTCTGCTGCGCCGGCATCTCGCGGGCCTCGTCGATCTGGCGCTTCAAATCCTCCATTTTCACCGTCACGCCGAGGCTCGGGTTCGCCTTCACCCAGACATCCGCGTCGGTCCAATCATCGCCCTCGTCGATGGTGGCGATATAGGCAAACCAGCTGGCGGCCGTCTCATGCGGCACCGTGCCCTCCAGCGCCTTGACCGAGAACTCATGATGCTGGCGGCAGACTGAGTGGCGGTCATACCCGGCCGTGGTGATTTCGACGATCAGCGGCTGGCGGCGGGCGCCGGTGGCGGTGTTGAGCTTCTGGATGATCTCCGGCCCGGGATGCTCATGCACCTCGTCCACAGCCGCCAAATGCACGTTGAGCCCGTCCATCTTGCTGGCATCCGCCGAGAGCGGCCGGAACCAAGACGCGGTCGGCAGCACCGCGAGGTTATTCACCGTCTTTGTGACCCGGCTTGAGAGCGCCGGGCTAGCCGCAACCATGCGCTCGGCCTCGCCAAACACGATCCGCGCCTGATCGCGGGTGGTGGCGGCCGCATAGACATGGGCGCCCGGCTCCCCATCGGCAATCAGCGCATAGAGCGCGATCCCCGCCAGCAGCGCCGATTTGCCGTTCTTGCGCGCAACCTCGACGTAAGCGGTGCGGAACCGGCGCAGCCCATCGGCGCGTTTCCAGCCGAACACGGCGCCGACGACGAAGGCTTGCCACGGCTGCAGCACGAAGGGCTGCCCGGCCCACTCTCCGGTCGAGTGCCGCAGATGGGTGAAGAACTCGATCGCGTGCAGCGCCGCCGTGCGGTCCCAGGAGAGGCCGCGGCTCTTGCCGGTCTTCAGGTCCTCCAGATGCCGTGCGCAGGCCAGCTTCACCAGCCGGCCGGCGGTGATCTTGCCGCCGGTGACCGCCTTTGCATAGGCGGTGACCGGGCACGCCGGTGCCTTCCGAGCGGTATCAGATTTACGCGCTGCTGCCACGGTTCAGAAAATCCTCGAACGGGTCGCGGGTCTTGGACGGCTCTGCCATGCGCACCCGGGTGCGGCTGGATGGCGTCATCCCGAACTCACTCTCGATCTGGCCCATCTGCGCGAGGCATTTATTGGCCACCGCCAGGAACGGGTTCTGGATGATATTCCCGCCCACGGTCTTCACCACCGGGCCGCGGCGCTTGACCTCGGCCTCCGCCTCGAGCCAGCGGCGCCAGATCACCACGTAACGGGCCAGCGCGCCGACATCGAGTTCGGTCATCACCCCATGCCGCGCCAGCAGCGCGGCCATCTCGGTGAACTTCGCGGCAGCCGCTTCGTCGAGATGCTCGGGCGGGTCCGGGGTCGCGACCACCGGCTGCGGCTCATCCGGGTTCAGCCGGTGCGACCGGGCCGTGCCCTTGACCAGTTTGAGCTGCGTCGGCAGTGGCTTGCGACCCGCCATGATCCTTGTCCTTTCCGGCTGTTCTCCTCCCGCAATGCTGATGAATCGGGCTTATCCCCGAGAGTCGGACTCGTGCTCGCCGCCACCGACCCGCATAGCCTCGAACACCCGCCGCAAGGCGAAGGAACGCACTATCGATACGATGGTAAAAATCCCGCCCATCGCCATGTTCTGCGTCAGCGTGACGTGCAGCCCGAAGAACGGGAAGATCAGGATCTGCGTGGCGACGGCAACGCCATATCCGACGATGACATTGGCGATGGACTCGACCAGCGACATGAGGCGTGATTGTTTCATGCTGCCTTGCTCCGGCGGCGCTTGCGGGGGGCGGCGTCACCCTTAGCGTCGTCATCCGCTTTCTCGGCCCCGGCATCATCGCCCAGCCGCTCGGTCCTCACCTGCGCGAAGGTCCGGCCGTCGCCATCGAGGATCGCGTCCTTGCCGGTCTCGGCCTGCCAGCGTTCCACAGCGACATCGACATAGGCGGGGCTGATCTCCATCGCGAAGACGCGGCGGCCGTTGACCTCGCCGGCCATGATCTGCGAGCCCGAGCCCGAGAAGGGCTCGTAGCAGAGGCCGCCGCGCGCGACATGCTGGCGCATCGGGATGCCGAAGGCATCGAGCGGCTTCGGGGTCGGGTGATCAGGGCGCTCGTCCCTGGCGAAGGACGGCATCTCCCAGGTCGAGGGCAGCGTCTGATCGGCGACCTTGGGCGGTCGGTTCGGGCGACGCCAGCCCATGAAGCAAGGTTCGTGCTTCCAGAGATAATGCGACCGGGTGAGAACACCGCGGTCCTTCACCCAGATGATCTGCTGATGCACAAACGCCCCGGCCTTTTCCCAGCAGGCTTCCAGCATCGCCTGGCGGCGCGAGGCGTGCCAGCAATACCAGGCCGCATCCTCGGTAATCGCCTCGGCCACCGCCGCCGCGATGAAACCGTCATAGAGTTCTGCCCCTTGGCTCGAGTCATCCCAGGTCGTGCCGTAGGACGCCGACCAGTCCTTGTTGCGGGTCGGGTGGTTGCTGCCGTCGTAATCGACCAGATACGGCGGGTCGGTCGCGAACAGCACGGCGCGCTCGCCATTCATCAGCCGGCGCACATCGTCGTGGGATGTGCTGTCACCGCAGAGCAGCCGGTGATCGCCGAGCAGCCACAGATCGCCGGTGCGCGAGGCCGGATGACGCGGAGGCTCGGGGATAATGACGGGTGGCGTCGACGTCTCGTTCTCCGCTTCCGCGCCGGCCAGCAGTCGGTCCAGTTCGCCGTCCTCAAAGCCCATGATCCCGAGATCGAAACCAGCCTCCTTCAGGTCGGACAGTTCCAGCGCCAGCAGCGCCTCGTCCCAGCCCGCATTCAGCGCGATGCGGTTGTCGGCCAGCACCAGCGCCCGGCGCTGGCTCTCGGTCAGGCCGGTCAGCCTGATGGAGGGCACGGCGTCCATGCCAAGCAGGCGCGCGGCCAGTACGCGACCATGGCCGGCGATGATGGTGCCGTCCTCGGCGATCAGCACCGGGTTCACGAATCCGAACTCGCGGATCGAGCCGGCGATCTCGGCCAGCTGCGCCTCGGAATGGGTACGGGCGTTGCGCGCGTAAGGCACGAGGCGATCAAGCCCATGATATTCGATGACAAGTTCGCGATCGGACACGGCTGTATTTCCTTGTTGCATGGGCCGCTACCCCCCCCCCTCGCCATTTTGGCCACGGATGCAGAAAGCTTGGCGCGCGGTCCTGGGAGCGAACTCTCCAGAGATTTGACCTCCCCCGGGGGGCCTATCAGCAGCGCCGCACATTGCCGAAGCCGCCATCCTTCGCAGCCGTCTTCCTGCCGTGGCACGATGCACACAGCGCCTGCCAGCGGGTGCGATCCCAGAATACCGTCTCGTTGCCGCCATGCGGATCGATGTGATCGACGACGCTGGCCGGTCGGATCAGATCATGGCGCTCGCATTCCACGCACAGCGGATGATCGTGCAGGAAGGATGCGCGTTCCGTTCGCCAGCGCTTTGAGCGATAGAGCGCGCGGGCCAGCGGATCCCGCTTGCGAGCGTAGTCCCGATCGCGCTCCCGCTTTTCGCGCCGGCCAACCGGGCGATGGATCGGTGGGCGGACGGGCATGATGCTGATCTCGATGGTGCAGGGGGCGATGACGATGGTGGCGGAAACGACAACGCCCGCGATGGGTTTCACCGTCGCGGGCGCGCTACTCTCCCGAGCATAGTCAAAACTATAGCTGATTTGCCCTCGTTTGTTGCATGGAAAAGTGTTGCAACACATCGGAGTCACTGCGCATTCAACCGCGCCGCGATCTTTGTGAGCGCGAGCTGCCAGCGTCGCCACGCCGTGGTTCGATCGCAGCCATGCTCATGGCTGATGAGTTTCCAGGGCACGCGGGCAGCGCGTTTCCAGACGAGTTTACGCTCGTCCTCTTCGATCCAGAGCACCCAATCAAAAGTCCGCTCGAGCCGGGTGATCGCCGCGGCCGAGGGCCACACCCGCATCGGCTCGGGTTCCATGAACGCAATCTCGCGCCTCGACCGCACGATCTCGGGCCAGGTGTTGAAATACCCCTGCGCCTTGACCGACGGCAGCTTACGCAGGGTACGAAACGCCTCCTCGAAATGATCGGCGACGCACTCGGCAGTCCATTCGCGCTCAGCCATGGCGCGCCTCCCTGTCGGAAGGACGTGGTCCGTAGAGCTTCTCGCCGAGCTGTCGGACCAGTTCACGCTCGGGCCAGGTGAGGCGGTCGTCATCGGCGGAGACCGCGAGGACGCCCTGTTCCTGCCAGCCCTCGCGCTTGACCTGTTCGGGATCCCGGCGCCGGCCGCCGTAACCGTGGGGATGCCACCTCATGCGACACCTCCCTTCGTCTCGAGCGCCCAGAGCAGGATGGCGATGGCGTCGGCCTCGTTGTCGTCGGCCGGGCTGAAGCCGCGGGCGCGGACGGCGGCGACCATCGCGGCCTTGTCGGCGTTGCCCTTGCCCGCGGCGTGACGCTTGATCGTGCCGACCGGAACACCCTCGTAGGGCACGCCCCGAAGCTCAGCCCATGATGTGAGCGTGGCCATGAGCCCGCCGTAAATATGGCTCGCGTCGGTGCCTGCGTGGCGGCGAACTTCCTCGAACCAGATGGCGGCGACGGGTCCGGAAAGCCGGTCGATCTCGGTCAGCCAGTTGGTGAAGCGGAGATACCGCATGCCGCCGCCGTCGAAGCGGCCGGGGCGCAGCGAGACGGTGCCGCTGGTGATCAGGCCGTCATGGCCGCGGATCGCCCAGCCGGTCGTGGTGCCGAGGTCGAGCGCGAGGATGCAGCGGCCCACTCCATCAACGCCTTGAAGACCGGGGGCGGCGGTGACGGGTGTGACGGATGGTTCCTTATCCGCTCCACAGGCGCGCACATGCGCGCGCGTAACGGTCATATAAGTATGATCCGTCACATCCGTCACAACATCTGAATCCATTGGCATTTTCCTATTCTCCCGAGAAAAGGTCAGAGTTGCTGTCATTGAGGGCGATGCCGCGAAATCCCTTGGCCGCACGGGTGTTGTGGCGTTCGAACCCGCGCACGATCAGGGCTTCCGAGAACCGCTTGACCGAGCCGGCGAATTCGCCGTTCGCCTCGGCCCAGGCCTTCCAGTCCGCAAACATCGTGGTGGTGGCCGCGCTCAGGTGCGATCCGAGCGAGCAGCGTTCATCGATCCAGCGACCGATGGCGTCCTCTGCCTCGAAGTAATCCTCGGTCGCGGCCATCACGGCGGGCGGTGGGCGCAGCCCCGTCCGCTGCCATTCGATGCAGCCTTCGAGCGCCCATGCGAGGATCCCGTCGCGTTCGGCGAGCAGCCTGTCCGCCAGGTGCTTGTCGCGCCGCGCGGGCGGGATGGTGACGGTGAACGGCACCATGTGCAGGCGCCGCTTCATCGCCTCGTCCACGTTGCGGATGGAGGGCTTGTGGTTGCCGACGATCAGCAGCTTGAACTGCGGGATGAACTCGAAGAAATCCTGCCGCATGAAGCGGGCGGTGATCTTGTCGCCCCCGGTCAGCGCCTTCAGCTTGCTTTCGGCCCAGCGGCTGCCCTGTTCGGTCTCGATGGAGGTCACGATCCGCGCACCACGCAGCCCCGCCATGTCGGTCGGGTGGCGATCGCCCTGCGTGGCCATGAACATGTCCATCGGCGCGACGGTGGCGTAGTCGCCGAGGATGGCGGTCAGGGTGTTGGCGAAGACGGATTTGCCGTTGGCACCGGTGCCGTAAAGAAAGAACAGCGCATGCTCGGTGGTGACGCCGGTCAGGCAATAGCCCGCCATCCGCTGCAGGTAGGATTGCAGCTCGCCGTCCCCGCCGGTGACGGTCTCCAGAAAGCCCAGCCAGACGGGACAGGTGTCGGCGACGGACGCACCGGCGATCCTGGTCATGAAGAGACCGGGATCATGTGGCCGGGATGCGCCGCTCTGGAGGTCGACCACACCGCCCGGCGTATTCAACAGCCAGGGATCACGGTCCCACGGTTCGGTCGTGGTCGCGTGGCGGCGGTCGGAACGGGCGAGCCGCTCCACGGCCGAAACCGTCGCGGCGGTGGAGAGCTTGGCCTTGAGCCTTGCGGATCCGGCACGCGCGGCCGCCTCGCGGCAGATCATCCGCGCCAGATCGAAGGCCTGCAGCGTCTCCTCACGCCGCCACAACTTGCCCGACCAGGTCAGCCACTGTCCCCAGCCCGCGACGTAGCGCCAAGTTTCGGCATGGCGGGCTGCGAAGGTTGCGGCGAGCGCATCCTCGGTGAAGCGCACCGGCACTGGCCCATCATGCCCCCCGCCATCGCGAACGTCATCCTCGTCATCGACCTCGCCGTTGCGGGCGGCGTCGCGTTTCCAGAGGCGTTCGGCTTCCTCGCGCAGCCGATCCTCCGGCCAGGGAGGGGCAACGCGGGCCGTGTTGTAGGAGACGATTTCCTCCCAGGCCTGTTCGCGCGGCACATGGCCTTCGCGAGCACGGCGGATCCAGTAACCCATCACCCGCGACAGCGCGTCGAAGCGCGTGGTACCGTCGACGCCACCTTCGCGGACCTGACGGCCGAAAAGCTCGGTCACGCTGCCGCGCTCGGGGGCCGCCATGTTGAAGTCGAGCCCGGCCTCGCCTTCGAGCGGCGGCATGGCGATGATCGCCTCGAGCAGTTCGCCCAGATCGTAGTCGCGGGGGCCGTGGTGCAGAATCTCCACCAGCCGCCGTCGGCCCTGTTTGGCATGGATCGATCCGGCCACCCGGATCGGCTGGTGGGCGGACCGGAAGGACGGATCGCCGCCGACCTTGGCGGCGATCATGTGCCGCGCACGGCAGACCGTGGCGATGTCATCGCCCTCGGCGGGCTCGGACAGGCGCCAGTAGAGGTGCAGCTTGCGCTGGCCCTCGGCGGTGACACCGCCGGACGCCACTTCAAGCGTCGGGCATCCGAGATGCTGCACAAGATGGTCGCGCTTCGCAAGGATGTCGCCATGGTCGAGATCGACCAGCACAACCTGCGTCTGGACGATGCTCTCCGCCCGCGCGTCGCCTGGGGCCGCAACCGTGCCGGGCGCGACGAACAAGGCCATGCCGGCGTCGCTCGCCCATGTCGCCTGAAGCGCGAGTTTCGCGGCGAGCGTGGCGTCCGCTTCGATGAAGGGCACATGCGGCGGACCATCTCCCGCGCCTTTCTCGGCCAGAGCACGGACCGGCACCCAGCCGTCGCAATAGCCGAACACGACGTCGGCATAGAGCGCGATCATTTCAGCGTCGGGCGCGATGGTGTCGGATGGGACCGTCATGCCCAGCACCGTTCCCGCCACGCACAGAAGCGGCATTCGAAGTGGTCGGGGTCGGCCGTGTGGCGCGGCAGCAGTTCGCCGGCATCGCAGGCGCGCAGGATCGTCACCGCCTTGTCGCTGGCGGACTGGGCAAGTGCGGCATCGAACGGCACGAGTTCGTGCCAGATCTCGCACGTGTCCTTGTTGATCGCCGTGAACAGCGCGGGCGTTTCGGTCAGGCCGAGATAGGCCTGGTAGAGTGCTATTTGTGCGGCGTAGACCGGCTTGGCTTTCGCGACGCCATGCTTCGCGATCTCGCGCCAGTTCTTCGCATTGGCCGACTTGCACTCCCAGAGCGCCGGGACCGCCATGCCGTTCGGCGCGGCGACCACCACGCCGTCGGCATGCCCCTGGACCCGACCACCGACGACCGAGAAGCCGAACTGATCGCCATGGCGATTGCGCGTGCGAAGGTCGAAGCCCGCCTGGCGCAGCCATTCGATGGCCAGATCTTCGAGGACGTGTCCGAGCGCGAATATGCGCAGAGACTGGCCCGAGAATCCGGCGCCCGGGTCCTTCGGCGTCTTCAGGTATTCGTATTGCAGCCTGCGCTGGCAGATATCGCCGAGCCGGCTGCCGCCGAGGTAGTCGCGCGCGGGACGTTCGGCCTGTTCCGCAACGAGGGCATTATCGATGCAGGCATTGACGGTGTCCGCGAAACTGGGCGGCTTCTCCCGATGGTTGAAGTCGAAACCGGCGTCCATCAAAACGGCACCTCCGGATCGGGCCGGGGCGCGCTGGTCTGCATCGCCTCCTGGAAGCCATCGACGGCGGCGGTGGTGAGGGCGAGCGCCTGCGCCTCGCTGAGATCGGCGAACCGCTTGGTCCAGCCGATCTCGGCCATCAGTTCGGCCATGTTCTTCAAGGCGGCGCGGAGCGCGGCCTGTTCACGTTCATCGGGATCGATCATGCGCAGCCCTCATGTGCCGGGGCCGCATGCGGGCATGGATGGATGTCAGCGCGGCGCGCGAAGGGGATTGTGGTCATGGGAGAGCTCCAGATGCTCTCCTCACCTACCGGCTGGCTGTCCTGACTGTCGGATGTGCGGTTCGGAACACTTCGGGAACATGGACTTGTGCGTTCACAACTCTGCCGATAGCCTGAAATTTCCCCGATTCACCCTGGAGCCGCGTCGCGCATGGCGTCATTCAACCCGAGAAGCTTCACCAACCCTGATCGCCTCAAGAGCATTTCGCCGAAGCACCTACTGAAGTTCTTCGCGACGTGGGCGGAATATTTTTCGGCGCGGGGTTTTGAACTTCCGGTCGAAGCGGATGAGGATTTTCCCTACGACGATCTTGCTGCGGTGTTGATGAAGCCCGACGAAAACGTGCCGCCCGAAATGGTCGACGCGCTTTTCTACGTGCACGAGACCGCGACCAAGGAAACCGCCGAGGAGTTGATCGAGGCGGCAGGACGGGCTGGTCTCACGATCGAGGCCGGTGAGGAACCATCCGATGCGGACATCGCCCTGCAGATCTGGCTCCAGAAACCTGATCTGCTGCGACGTCAGCATGCCGAGACCGTGGCATTCACACGTTCGCGGTTCATCTACTTCGCGGGCCAGAGCGGCAAGCCGCGACCGGCTCCGGATCCGACCGCCGAACAGACCGCGATCATGCAGGAGCGGATGGACGAGTGGTTCGACCGCAAGCGGCGTGGCAAGGGCTCACGGGTATTCGCTTTTCCGCGCGGCACGAAGACATGGTTCATGGTCCGGCATGGCGAACCGATGCGGCGCGAGGGGCGACATCAGGATGATGGCGGATCGGGAATCGCCTACTATCGACCGCAGAAGCACGACGTCGTCATTTATGACGGCGAGTCTGACGAACTTGCCGTCAATGCAGGGACGAAAGGCGAAACCGAGCTCTACCTGCGGACGTTCGGCGGGGTCATCTTCGGGGACGAGGAGTACTTCGATCGCTCGAACCGCTTCACCCTCGATCCTCTGCTGGAGAAGGGCGAGAAATCGCTCGACAACGACACTGTCTCCGAGATCGTCAAGGTGCGCCTGATCGAAATCGAACGCTTCTGGGGCGGAAAGGCCAAGGAGAAGGAGGTGCGCAAGGCGAACGACCTCTTCATGGCCTGGGACGACAATTGGGAGCGGCGCCTTGCGGGCGGTTCCATCGACCGGGCCGTTTTCAAGGTCAAGTTCGATGGGGATGGCAAGGAGCGGACGGTTGCCATTCTCCCGCCGAGCCTCGCGCGCTATGACCGTGATGCCGACAGCGATCTGATCGACCGCTGGCTCAAGGATCAGGGATTTTGCCGCCCCAACGTCGGAGATGAGGACGATGACGTCGGCGTTCTGGAGGACGATTGAGCGCGTTCCCGGTCACGCGACCGACACGCGCGACTGGAAGGTGGACCTGACGGATTGCTGGACCCAGGTCGAACGCTACCTTCCGGAGACCTCCAAGTACGCAGAACGTATCGACTGTCCCTGGCCCGGAGGGGAACATTGCCCGCGCCATGTCGTGCGACATGCCTGCGGCTCGGTCCGTGCCGTCTGCAGCGATCCGGGGCGACTCTGCGAAACCCTCGACATCAATTCCGACGATATCCGCATCCGTGAACTCGACCGCCGCAGACTATTCGCCGACATTGCCACGGCGCTTGGCCTTGTCGTTCCCACCGCGCCTTCGCGCGGGGCGGCCCTTCTGCACATCGGCGATCATGCCATTGCCGCCGGCCGGAGTTTTCCGGTGTTCGCTGCGCTCACAAGCCCGCGCGCGCCGCTCAGCCGGGCAGACGTCCTCGACATCGATCGCCGCAATCTGCCATTCGTCCTGCTGGTGACATCGCTCGGCGCGATTGACCCGGACGTTCCGGCCTTTCTTGCGGCACGGCAAGGGCGTGTTCTGACGTGGGCCGAATGCCTCCACTTCGCCCTCGCACCGCGCAAGGGATTCGTCGCTGCCATGCCACTTGTCGATCTCTTCGCGCCCGAGATCGCGGCACTGGCGAACGGAGGTGACGTCGCCCAGCGTCCGGTGATGACTCTGCCTGCGAATGCACGGTGGTCCGATCTGCGCTTCGCGTTTCGCGAGGAGGCCGTGCTCAACGTCAGCTATCTTGGGCAGGCTCCGGCGCGCCTTGAACCGGACCAGATCGGCATGCGCGATGAGCGGAACGGCAAGCCGAACCGCCAGTGGCGGCTACTCCTTGTTTGCGCCGCACTTGGCGGGGCATTGCCTCGGTCCTTTCCGATTTCCACCATCAAGGGGCGCCGCCCGGCGAGCGATATCGTTCGCATTCTCGGGCAGTTCCAGCGTGGTTACGAAAAGCAGCGCCAACTTCTCGCCGCCGCGCTAAGGGTGCAGTTCGGGATCGACGACGATCCGTTCACGGCCGAGGACGATTGTTACGCGGCACGCTTCCTTGTCGATGCAAGTGCGCTGCGTCAGGGTCGCGCTGACCAGCGAGACCGAAATTTCGCCGACGACGACTGACTCTTTCCGAACTTTTTTCCATCCCACCCAACCCCATGAAGCCGCAAGGTTTCGTGGGGTTTTTCGTTTTCCGATCCCCCTGATTTCGAGGCCCTCCAACGAATTTTCGCCGGTGCCAGGCACTCGGGCCGCGTGCCCGTCCACCTGGACGAAGGCGAAACTTCATGGAGCGTTTCCACCCCATTTGCGACGCGCACTCGCGCGTCTCCCGTAACATCACCATTCGCGCCGAACGGCTGGCCCGCTCGGGCTCCGTCCCCGGAATGGACGCCGAGGACATCAAGCAGGACCTGCGGCTGCACCTCTATCGCCGGGACGGGAAGTTCGATCCTTCCCGCGGTCAGTACGACACCTTCGCCGACCGCGTTCTGGCGAACCGCATCGCCACGCTGGCCGCGCCGACCGAACGGCTGCGGGCCGAGCGGACTTGGATCGACTTCGACAGTCCCGCCGAGGGGCGCGGTGAAGACGAGATGCTGCCGCTCGCGGAAACGCTGCCCGACAGCGTGATGCCGCATGCCGCCGTCACACGCGCACCAGACGAGGCGTTCGGGCTGGTCCGGGACGTCCAGCGGCTCCTTGCTGGCCTGACCCCGACCTGCCGCGCCCTCGCGCTGGCGCTGATCGACATGTCGCCGACGGAAGCGGCCGAAGCCCTCGGGATCCATAGGAGCACCGTCTACGCGCGGCTCGCCACCATCCGGAAGGCGGCCGAGGCGCTTGATCTCGCGGCATATCTCGGCACCGCCCCGACAGTCTCGGAGGCTCGCCGGTAGGTGACAACAGGACCGGCGATAACCCGGCCCACCAGTTTCATGCCGGGCCCTCGGAGGAATGCAACACCCCCACGCGGGGAAACACTCCGACCGCAAGCTCCAGGGCGGCGTCAGGCCCGGCAGCAGTCTTCCCGACGATCCCTGGACACCAACCGACGAAAACACGGAGCATCACCATGTTCACGACTTCCCCCCTGAAACGCCTGCGCCAGTCGAGCTGGATGGAGGCGATCCCCGACACGATCAACGTTCCGGCCCTGTCCGACAGGCCGAACCGCGCGGTGCCGATCGAGCGCGCCACTGTGGACGACATCGAGTTCGCGCTTGTCGCCCTGGCGTGGCAGCAGTCCGAGCTCTACCGGCTCACGAGTGCGCTTGGCGACGTATTGAAGATGGCACGCCGCCAGGGCGCTTGTGGCGCGGACATCGCCATTTCGGCTGCTGTGCGGGATCTGGAGGGCGGCAAGTGAGCGCCCCGTTCGGCGCCGGGCCGCTCCGGATCATCACCGCCGACGAACGGCTGCGCGAGGCGCGCGGCATCAAGGGGGTGCTCACGGGCACCTCCGGCATCGGCAAGACCACGCAACTCCTGACCCTCGATCCGCAGCGCACGCTGTTTCTGAACCTCGAGGCGGGCGAGCTCGCCGTGCAGGGCTGGCCCGGCGACGAGATCCGCATCCGCGACTGGGAGGTCGCCCGCGATCTCGCGGCCTGGATCGGCGGCGCCAACCCGGCGATGCGGGACGACCAGTCCTATGGGCCCGGGCACTTCGCACGGGTTTGCGCCGCCTTCGGCCCCGCCACCCAGCTCGACAAATACGACACCGTCTTCGTCGACAGCATCTCCGTCGCCTCTCGCATTTGCCTTCAGTGGTGCAAGGGTCAATCCCAAGCCCAATCCGACCGCACCGGCAAGCCGGATCTCCGCGCGACCTACGGGTTGCTCGGCCAGGAGATGATCGGCTGGCTCACGCATCTGCAGCACACGCCCGCCAAGAACATCTGGCTGGTCGGGCTGCTGGACCGCAAGCTGGACGATTTCGGCAAGCCCTTCTTCTCGATGCAGATCGAGGGCTCGAAGACCGGGCTCGAACTGCCCGGCATCGTCGACGAGGTCATCACCCTGACCGAGTTGCGCCCCGAGAAGGGCGAGGCGTTCCGCGCCTTCATCTGCACCACCATCAACGATTTCGGCCTGCCGGCAAAGGACCGCAGCGGCCGGTTGTCGATGATCGAGCCCGCTCATCTCGGGCGGCTCATGGCGAAGATCCGTGGTCCGCGCCCAGAGGGCGCTGCCCGCCTGAACTTCGATCTGCCCACGGACGCCACCGCACCCAATCCCCCGACGACGAAAGGAGCATGACAATGGCGAGCGACATGGATTTCAACGGCGCGGACACGCAGGATGCCGCTTTCGACCTCATCCCGGCCAACACGCTGGTCAAGGTCTGCCTCACCGTCCGCCCCGGCGGCGCGGGCCCGGAAGGCTGGCTGACCCAGAGCAAGACGAGCCCGGCCCTCTACCTCAACACCGAGGCTGTCGTGATGGAGGGGCCGTTCGCGCGGCGTCGCATCTACACCCGCATCGGTTTTCGCGGAAAGGCTGCGGGCGGTCCCGGCGACGACACCTACGGCAACCGCGGGCGCGCCATGATCCGCGGCATCCTCGAATCCGCCCGCGGTGTGCGTGCCGATGACCAGTCGAACGCCGCCCGCGCCGCGCGGATGGTCCGCAGCCTCGGCGAGTTGAGCGGGCTGGAGTTCGTGGCGCGCATCGGCATCGAGCGCGACAAGGACAAGCCCGACGACACCGGGCGCAACGTCATCAAAGCCGCGCTCGGCGCCGACCATGCCGAATATGCGCGCCTGATGGGCAGCGTGCCCCAGCCGCCGCAACAGGGTCAGTTCACCGCGACGGGCGCCCATCTGTCGAACACCGGCACGGGCCAGTCCGGCGCGCCGTCCTCCGGTTCCGCACCCTTCTGGGCACGCTGAGGGGGGGCGGTCATGATTCCACGCGACTACCAGAGGGCGGCAGTCGATGCCGCCCGCGACCGCACCGCCACCCACGGCAATACCATGCTGGTCCTGCCGACCGGGGCGGGCAAGACCGCCATCGCCGGTTTCTACATCGGTGAGGAACTGGAACACCGGCGACACGACCGCGTCCTGGTGCTGCAGCACACCGACGAGTTGATCGACCAGAACCGGACCTCCATCGGGGCCGTGACCGGAATGGCCACCTCGGTGGTTAAGGCCGAGCAGGACGATTGGGACGGCCCGGTGATCTTCGGCAGCGTGCAGACGCTCGCCCGGGAACACCGCCGCGCATCCATGCCGAAACTGAGCCATCTGGTGATCGACGAATGCCACCGCGCGGCCGCCGCGAGCTACCAGGCGATCCTGGCCCATGCGCGCGAGGTCAGTCCTGGCCTGAAGCTCTTGGGCCTCTCCGCCACGCCCGGCCGCGGCGATGGCCGCAGCCTGCGCAAGACCTTCAGCAATGTCGGCTATCACCTGCGGATCGGCACGCTCATCGCGCGTGGCCTGCTGGTCCCGCCCCGGACCTTCACCATCGACCTCGGGATCGAGAATGAACTCTCCGGCATCGACAGCACCGCCGGCGATTTCGACATGCGCCAGGCGGACAAGGTGCTCAATCGCGCTGTGCTCAACGAGGCCGTGGTCGAGCACTGGATGGACAAGGCCGCCGACCGGCGCACGATCTTCTTCTGCGCGACCGTGGACCATGCCTTAGCCGTGGCCGACGCGTTTCGGGCTGCGGGCGTTTCGGCCGAGACGATCGCGGGGGACATGCCGGCGCGGGCGCGCGCGAAGCTCATCGCCCGCTTCGACCGGGGCGAGGTTCAGGTTCTCACCAACTGCATGGTGCTGACCGAAGGCTTCGACAGCCAGCCCGTGGGCTGCATCGGCATCCTGCGCCCCATGCTGCACAAGGGCACCTTCATTCAGGCGGTCGGACGTGGCTTGCGCCGGGTGGATCCCGAACGCTTCCCCGGCATCGTCAAGACCGACTGCATCGTGCTGGATTTTGCGGGCGCGGCACTTCGCCATGGCACGCTAGAGCAGGAGATCGATCTCGACGAGGACGAGACCCCGCCTGGCGAGCGCCCGTGGAAGACCTGCCCGTCCTGCGAGGCCGAACTGCCGCTCGGTGCCTCCATCTGCGATCTCTGCGGCCACGTCTTCACCCGCGAGATCGGCGAGAAACGCCTGCTGACCGCCTTCGAGATGACCGAGATCGATCTTCTGGATCGCTCTCCGTTCTTCTGGGTAGCGCTGCATGGCGACGGCCAAGCGCTGATGGCCAGCGGCTTCCAGGGCTGGGCTGGCGTATTCCACGACGGTACGCTTTGGCACGCGCTCGGCCGGCCCAAGGGCCAGGCGATCCGCCCCCTTGCGGTCGGCACGCGGGTGCAGGCGCTGGCGGCGGCTGACGATTTCCTGCGCATGACCGAGACCTCCAGCGCCGCCGCCAAGAGCAAACGCTGGCTTAACGATCCCGCCACCATGCGCCAGATCGAACTGCTGCAGCGCGCAGGCTTCGATACCAGCGGCATGGATTTCAGCCTGTCGAAATATGCAGCCAACTGCCACCTGAACTTCCGCTGGAACCGTGGGGAGATCACCGCCGCCGTTCTTGGCCGGGCGGAGCGGTCGGCCGCATGAAACGCCCCAATCCGCTGCCGCCCGACCTGATGACGCCCGCCGAGCGCCGCGCCGAGCTGTGCGGTCTGCTGGCGCTCGGGCTGGTCCGGCTGCGGATGCGGGAAAGTGGCGAAGTATCTGACGATACCGGAGAAAGTTGCCTACACTTGTCCAGCGACCAATGCCCTCATGCAACTCCAACTCACCGGAGAGATGCATGAACAAGCCCGACACCATCCCCGCGCGCCTGGCCGCGCTGAAGACCACGCCAACGCCAGACCTGAAGCAACAGTGGCGCGACCTGTTCGACAGCGAGCCGCCCCCGTTCAACCGCCGCTACCTCGAGTCCCGCCTTGCATACCGCATCCAGGAACTCGCCTATGGCGGGCTAAAGCCCGAAACGATACGGCGACTGGAGCGGCTTGGCGAAGAACTGGACGGCGGCGACAGGAAGAAGCGTGGCATGCGCGCCGACCGTGACCGCCCGATCACCGGCACGCGGTTGCTGCGCGAATGGCAGGGTGTCGAGCAGGTCGTCACCGTCACCGCCGATGGCTTCGAGTGGCAGGGCCGCCCCTACAAGTCGCTGTCGGCCATCGCCCGCGCCATCACCGGAACGCGCTGGAACGGCTGGGTCTTCTTCGGGCTCAGGAACCACAGGGGCCGGAAATGACGAAGCCACCGGAAAAATCGAAACCCGTCCGCAAGCTGCGCTGCGCGGTCTACACCCGCAAATCCTCAGAGGAAGGGCTGGAGCAGGAGTTCAACAGCCTGCATGCCCAGCGCGAGGCCTGCGAATCCTACATCGCCAGCCAGCGATCCGAGGGCTGGGTGCTGGTCCGCGATCAGTATGACGACGGCGGCGTCTCCGGCGGCACGCTGGAACGCCCCGGATTGAAGCGGCTGCTGGAGGACATCGAGGACGGTTTGGTCGACGTGGTGGTGGTCTACAAGATCGACCGACTGTCGCGGTCGCTGGCCGACTTCGCCAAGCTGGTCGAGGTGTTCGACCGAAATGGCGTCACGTTCGTTTCGGTCACGCAGTCGTTCAATACCACCACCTCCATGGGGCGGCTGACGCTGAACATCCTGCTGTCCTTCGCCCAGTTCGAGCGCGAGGTCACAGCCGAGCGCATCCGCGACAAGGTCGCTGCCAGCCGGAAAAAGGGCATGTGGATGGGCGGGGTGCCGCCCTATGGCTATCGCGTCGAGAATCGGAAGCTGGTGATCGATGACGAAGCGGCCGAGCATGTCCGCTGGATCTTCGCCCGCTTCCTCGAGATCGGCTCGGGCACGGAACTGGCGCGGGAGGTCGCGAAACGCGGCATTCGCACCCCACGCGGCAACCAAATCGACAAGAAATACCTCTACAGGATGCTGAACAACCGCGCCTACATCGGCGAGGCGGTGCACAAGGGCGACAGCTACCCCGGCGAGCACGACGCCATCATCGACCGCGAGACGTGGGACCGTGTCCACGCCATCCTGCAGGAGAGCCCGCGCAAGCGCGCCGCGCGCACCCGCGCCGAGACGCCGGCGCTGCTGAAGGGGCTGTTGTTCGGACCGGACGGCGCGGCCTTCTCCCCGACGCACACCCGCAAGGGCGAAAAGCTCTACCGCTACTACGTAAGCCAGACGGTGCTTAAGCATGGTGCGGGTTCGTGTCCTGTTGGACGCTTACCGGCAGGGGAGATTGAGGCGGCAATCATCGACCAGCTGCGCGCCGTGTTTCGCCAACCCGAGATCGTGGCGGGCACGTGGAAGGCTGCGCGTGCCCACGCCAACGATGTCACCGAGGCCGATGCACGCGGGGCCCTCCAACAACTTGACCCGCTGTGGGACGAGCTCTTCCCTGCCGAGCAGGCACGCATCGTGGCACTTCTGGTCGAGCGCGTGGACATAGGCACGGAGGACCTGAACGTCCGCCTGCGCGTTGACGGGCTCAGCGGTCTGGCCCGCGAGATGCTGGCCGGTGGCATCGAGGCTGCCGCATGACCCGCGGGGCTCCGATCCCGGAGACCATGACTCTCCACGTCCCGTTCCGCATCGTGAAGCGGGGCGGACGGAAAGAGATGCAGTTGCCGGATAGCGCCACCCAGCCCTGCAAGACCGACAACACGCTGGTCAAGGCGCTGGCGCGCGCGTTCCGCTGGAAGCGGATGTTGGAATCCGGCGAGTTCGCCACCATCGCCGAACTGGCCGAGCGCGAGGGCATCGCGCCGTCCTACATGACCCGCGTCCTGCGGCTCACGCTGCTCGCGCCTGACATCATCGAGGGCATCTTGGACGGGAAGCAGGGGCCGGAGGTGACGCTCGCGAAGGTGCTGGAGCCGTTCCCGCTCACATGGCAGCATCAGGCGCTGCATTTTTCTCTGTAGGATGAAAACTGCACATTGAAGGATTGACTCGAGGGAGCGGTCTCGCTTAGATCTCTGTAAATCGCCTTACAGAGGATTCTTTCATGCGGCTCGCGGAGCTCTCGGACATTCACTCCGGCTACACGGCGCGCAGCAGGCTCGATCCGCTGCCGGAGGGTGGCGTGCCGGCGCTGCAGCTGCGTGATGTTGGGGCGGAAGGCGCGGCACCGGGCCCAGACTTCCAAAGGTACGATCTGGGCAAGCTGCCCGACCGATACTTTGTCCGTGGCGGCGAGGTCGTGTTTCGCTCGCGCGGCGAGCCGAACGTTGCGGCGGCCATTCGCGATCCGCTGCCGGAACCTGCCGTGGTCATCGTTCCGCTGGTGATCGTTCGCCCGGACAGGGACCGCGTTCTCCCCGAATACCTGGCTTGGGCCATCAACCAGCCTGACGCGCAGCGCAGGCTCGGCGCGGAAGCGCAGGGCACAAGCCTCAGAATGATTCCCATGGCGGTCCTCGAGAACCTCGAGATCGCCGTGCCCGACCTGCCCACGCAGAAACGTATCGTCGAACTCGACGCCCTCGCCCGGCAGGAGGGGCAGCTGCTCCGTCAACTCGCCGCTCGCCGCGAAGAACTCGTAAGCGCCATTCTCGGCGATGCAGCGAAGGCCGCCGACCAGAAGGAAATTGCCTGATGACCGATCAGATTACCCAACAGCAGATCAACCAGACCGCCTGGGCGGCCTGCGACACCTTCCGGGGCGCCGTCGATGCCGGTCAGTACAAGGACTACATCCTCGTGATGTTGTTCCTGAAGTACATTTCGGACCTCTGGAACGACCACCTCGAGACCTACCGCAAGCAATATGGTGGCGACGAGGCGCGCATTCGCCGGCGCCTGGAGCGCGAGCGCTTCATTCTTCCCGAGGGGGCGAGCTTCTACGACCTCTACGCCCAGCGCAACGAGCCCAATATCGGCGAGCTGATCAACATCGCGCTCGAGAAGATCGAGGACGCGAACCGCGCCAAGCTGGAGGGCGTGTTCCGCAACATCGACTTCAACTCAGAGGCCAATCTCGGCCGTCCAAAGGATCGCAACCGACGCCTAAAGAACCTCCTCGAGGACTTCGCCAAACCCGCGCTCGACCTGCGCCCGTCGCGGGTGACCGAGGACATTATCGGTGAGTGCTACATCTACCTGATCTCCCGTTTCGCGTCGGACGCGGGGAAGAAGGCGGGCGAGTTCTACACGCCCACCGCCGTGTCGCGGCTGCTGGCCAAGCTGGCCGCGCCGCAGCCCGGCAACACGATCTGCGACCCCGCATGCGGGTCCGGCTCGCTGCTGATCCAGGCCTCGCAGGAGGTCGGGTCCGAGAACTTCGCCCTCTACGGGCAGGAGGTGAACGGGGCGACCTGGGCGCTGGCCCGGATGAACATGTTCCTCCATGCCCGCGACGCAGCCCGCATCGAGTGGTGCGACACGCTCAACAGCCCCGCGCTGGTCGAGGGCGACCACCTCATGCGTTTCGACGTGGTGCTCGCCAATCCGCCCTTTTCGCTCGACAAGTGGGGCGCGGAGAACGCGGAAACCGACCAGTACAAGCGCTTCTGGCGCGGCGTGCCGCCCAAGTCCAAGGGCGATTACGCCTTCATTACGCACATGATCGAGATCGCCAAGCGGCAGTCCGGCCGCGTGGCGGTGATCGTGCCGCATGGCGTGCTGTTCCGGGGCGGCGCCGAGGGGCGCATCCGGCAGCAGCTGATCGAAGAGAACCTGCTCGACGCCGTCGTCGGGCTGCCGGCCAACCTGTTCACCACAACGGGGATCCCGGTCGCCATCCTGATCTTCGACCGCTCGCGCGAGGAAGGCGGCGCGAACGCGGACCGGCGCGACGTCCTGTTCATCGACGCGAGCAAGGAGTTTGCGCCGGGCAAAACCCAGAACGTGATGGACGAGGCGCATGTGACCAAGGTGCTGGAGACCTACAGCGCCCGCGCCGAGATCGAGCGCTATTCGCATCGGGCGGCGCCCGAGGAGATCGCCGAGAACGGCTACAACCTCAACATCCCCCGCTACGTCGACACCTTCGAGCCCGAGGAAGAGATCGACGTCGCCGCCGTGCAGAAGGACATCCTGCGGATCGAGGCCGAGCTGGCCGAGGTTCGGGCGAAGATGGCCGGGTATCTGAAGGAGCTCGGCGTTGATGCGTGAGCCTTACGCCAAGCTACCACTCTCGAAGGTTGCGAGCATCGAGCGCGGCAAGTTCTCCGCGCGTCCCCGAAACGACCCGAAGTATTACGGTGGCGAAATTCCTTTCTTGCAGACCGGCGATATCGCGAGAGCTGGTCGCGTCATTCAGGGTTGGACCCAGACGCTGAATGAACTCGGTCTTGGGGTGAGCAAGATGTTCCCGCGCGGCACGATCTTCATGTCGATTGCCGCGAACATTGGCGATGTGGCCATTTCGGGCTTCGATGCCGCGTGCCCCGACAGCGTGGTGGCTGTGAAGCCGCGCAACGGCTTTGATCCCGAGTGGCTTTTCCAGTCGCTGAAGTTTTCGAAGAACGACTTAGCGGCGCTCTCCACCCAGAACGCGCAAGCTAACCTTAGCCTTGAAAAGATTGAGCCTTTCAAGATTTCCGTTCCGCCGCTCCCGGAACAGCGCAAGATCGCCGAGATCCTGCGGACTTGGGACGAGGCGCTCGAAAAGCTCGCCGCACTGCGCGCCGCCAAGGCGCGGCGGCTGGAGGGCCTCGCCGCCAGGTTGATCTATGACGAACAAACTGAACGCCTCCACCTACGCGATTTCCTTAGCGAGGTCTCCACCCGTAACCGTGGCCAACAGGTCGAGCGCGTGCTCAGCGTCACCAATTCGGCTGGTTTCGTCCTCGCCGAGGATCAGTTCGCTCACCGCGTGGCCTCTGCGGACCTGTCGAATTACAAGATCGTGCGACGCGGCCAATACGCCTATAACCCATCCCGTATCAACGTAGGTTCGATCGCGCGCCTCGACGCGTGGGAAGATGGCGCACTCAGTCCGATGTATGTCGTTTTCCAAGTGTGCGACGAGCTGGATTCCGATTTTTTCGGGCACTGGCTTCGTTCGGCTGAGGCACGTCAGCGCATCGCCCTGGCCGCGCAAGGAAGTGTCCGGGAGACGGTGAGTTTCAGTGACCTTGGTTCGATCCTCATTCCGGTCCCGAGCATCGAACGTCAGCGAGCAATCTCTCGCGCCCTGAACGCGGGCCGTGACGAAATCGCCCTCCTTGACGCCGAGATTGAAGCCCTGACCCGCCAGAAGCGCGGTCTGATGCAGAAGCTGCTGACGGGCGAATGGCGGGTGAATACGACAGAGGTGGCGCAATGAAGTTCATCTACGTCGACGAGAGTGGCGCCGCGGGAGACAGCGATGTCTTCGTGATGTGCGGGCTGATGGTGGACGCCTACAAGCTGCGCAAGAAAACCGCCGACTTCGACAGGATGCTGGCGGAGTTCCTTGCCAAGCACCCGGGGTCGAGCACCGAGCTCAAGACGAGCAGGTTCATCAACGGCAAGGGCGGCTGGAGCAAGATCTCTGCCGACGAGCGCAAGGCGTTCCTCACCGACATCTGCAAGCTGGCGGTCGCCAACGGCGGAAAGCTCTTCGGCATCGGCTTGTCGTTCGCGGCGCTGAATGCAGCGCGTGCTGCCGGGCACGGTCATCCATTCGGCGAGAGCTACTGGCTCGCCGGAGCCATGTTCACCTGCGCCCTCGTTCAGAAGAAGATGCAGAGTGTGAAGAACAGCAAGGGTCTGACCGTCGTCATCATGGACGACAACAAGACCGAGATGCCCCAGCTCTCGGACGGCCTGTACGACGCGGATGCCTGGTACGACGGTCTTTACCAGCTCCGTGGCTCGAGGCGCGGAAAGAAGATCTGGCTGCCTCGAAGCAATTCGGATCGGTTTGACCACATCATCAACACGGCCTTCGCAATCAAGTCGCACCATTCCTCGCTGGTGCAGGTCGCCGATGCGATCTGCTACGTATATCGTCGGCACCTCGAGATGAAATCCTCGGGCGAAGCCTACGCGGGAGAGGCCGCGTATTATCAAAGCCTCGTCGATATCCTCGAACCGCAGCGCGAGAAGCTCGGCCAGTCGCCTGACGCGCCCTGCGTGACTTTCTACAAAGCAGCCAGGCACCCGGAGTGGGCGCTATGAGTCCCGAGATCTTCAACGCCGCCGAGAAATACCAGTCCCAGGTCCCGGCGCTGCAGCTGCTCGTGGCGCTGGGGTTTAAGCCGCTCTCGCATGAGGAGGCGCTGCGCCTGCGCGGCGGGCGGCTGCGGAACGTGGTGCTGGACGACGTTCTCGCCGAGCAGCTCATGCGCATCAACCGCTTCACGCATCGGGGCCGCGAGTACGCTTTCGACCTCGAGGATGCGCACGAGGCGATGCGGCGGCTCAAGCCCACGCCAGATCGGTTGAAGGGCCTGCGCGGCACGAACCAGGACATCTATGACACGCTCATCCTCGGCACGACGATCACGAAGTCCATCGACGGCGACTCGAAGAGCTACTCGTTCCGCTACATCGATTGGGAGCGGCCGGAGAACAACGCCTTCCATGTCACCGCCGAGTTTTCGGTCGAGCGGACCGGATCGAGCCAGACCAGGCGCTGCGACATCGTCGCCTTCGTGAACGGCTTGCCCCTCCTCGTGATCGAGAACAAGCGGCCGACCGAAAGCCTGAAGAAGGCGGACAGCCAGCTGATCGGCTATCAGAACGAGGACAACATCCCGCAGCTCTTCCACTTCGCCCAGTTGCTGGTGGCCATGAACCGGAACGAGGCGCGCTATGCGACCGTCGGCACGCCGCGAAAGTTCTGGCAGACCTGGCGCGACGAGGAAGACACCGACGAGGCCATCGCGCCCTTCGCCAACCGTGTGCTCACCGTGGCGGAGAAGGACGCCATTTTCTCCGGTGATTTCGCGGGCGCGCGCGCCTATTTCGACGCGATGGCCGCCGAGGGCGAGCGCGCGGTCACGGCCCAGGACCGGACGGTTTATGCACTCTGCCGCCCCGAGCGGCTGCTCGATCTGATCCGCCGCTTCACCGTGTTCGATGGCGGTGTCCGCAAGGTTGCGCGCCACCAGCAGTTCTTCGGGATCCGCCGCGCCGTCGAGACGGTCAAGCAGCACGACATGAGCGGCGCGCGCAAGGGCGGCGTGATCTGGCACACGCAGGGCTCGGGCAAGTCGCTGACGATGGTGATGCTGGGGCGCTCGCTTGCCTTGGAGCGCAGCATCGAGAACCCGCGGATCATCATCGTCACGGACCGCGACGATCTCGACAAGCAGATCAAGGACACCTTCAAGTCCTGTGACCTCGAACCGATCCGCGCGACGAGCGGGGCTCACCTTCTGGAGCTCGTCCAGAACAAGGCTCCGCTGGTCACCACGATCATTAACAAGTTCGACACGGCGCTGAAGAACAGCAAGCTGATGGACGAGGATCCGAACATCTTCGTGCTGGTCGACGAGAGCCACAGAACGCAGACGGGGCGCTACGGCGGCCACAGCCAGTTCGCCGCCAAGATGCGGCGCCTCCTGCCCAAGGCCTGCTACCTCGGCTTCACCGGCACGCCCCTGCTGAAGAAAGAGAAAAACACGCTGTCGACCTTCGGGCGGCTGATCCACCGCTACGCCATCGACGAGGCGGTCGCCGACGGCGCCGTCGTGCCGCTGCTCTACGAGGGACGGCTTGTGGAGCAGCAGGTCTCGGGCACCGTGATCGACCGCTGGTTCGAGAAGATCAGCGAGGGGCTGACTGACAGCCAGAAGGCCGACCTCAAACGCAAGTTCTCCCAGATGGACGCGCTGGCCAAGACTGACCAGGCCATCCGAGCCAAGGCGTTCGACATCTCGGAGCACTATCGCCAGCACTGGCAGGGGACTGGCTTCAAGGCCCAGCTCGTTGCCCCCTCGAAGGCGGCGGCCGTCCGCTTCAAGGAAGTTCTCGACGAAATCGGCCACGTGTCGAGCGCGATCGTCATCTCGCCGCCCGACGAGAACGAGGGCAACGAGGAGGTCGACAAGGAGTCCAAGGACCTCGTCCGCCGCTTCTGGTCGCAGATGATGGCGCGGTACAAGACCGAAGAAGAGTACAATCGCCAGATCATCGATGCCTTCAAAGGCTCCGGCGATCCGGAGATCCTGATCGTCGTCTCCAAGCTCCTCACCGGCTTCGACGCGCCCCGGAACACGGTCCTTTACGTCTGCAAATCCCTGAAGGAACACAATCTCCTCCAGGCGATCGCGCGGGTGAACCGGCTCTACGAGGACGGCGGAACGGAGAAGCAGTTCGGCTTCATCGTCGACTATGAGGGGCTGCTGGGCGAGCTGGACAGTGCGCTGACGACGTACAGCGCCTTCGAAGGCTACGAGGCGGCCGACCTCGCCGGAACGGTGCATGACGTCCGCGAGGAGATCCGCAAGCTGCCCCAGCTGCACGATCAGCTCTGGGATCTCTTCAAACCGGTTCGAAACAAGAAGGACATGGAGCAGTTCGAGCAGCACCTCGCTGACGAGGCGCTGCGCCATGAGTTCTACGCGCGCCTCAAGGCATTCAGCCGCTGCCTGCACATCTCGCTCTCGTCCGACAAGCTGTTCGATGTCTTCGACGAGGCCAAGATCGATGCCCTGAAACGCGACTGGAAGCAGTTCTCCGAACTCAAGCGCTCGGTCCAGCTACGCTACCAGGAGACGGTCGATGTCCGCGAGTTCGAGCCGAAGATCCAGAAGCTCCTTGATGACCACGTCGTGGCAATGCCGGCGGAAACCATCATCGAGGTGGTCAACATCAACGATCCCGACGCGCTTAAGGCCGTCGTCGAAGAGACGGGCGTCTCCGAGGCCTCGAGGGCCGATCGCATCGCCAGCGCGACCCGGCGGGCGATCACCGAGAAGATGGATGAGGACCCGACGTTCTACAAACAGTTCTCCGAGCTGCTCGAAGAGACCATCCGCGCCTACCGCGAGAAGCGGCTGTCCGAGCGCGAATACCTGAACAGCGTCGTGGACCTCGCGAGCAAGGTCGCGCGCAAGGATCGCGGCCGCGATGTTCCGGAAAGCATCCGGGGCGATGAGGATGCGCAGGCGTTCTTCGGGATCCTGGACGGTCAGCTGAAGACCGAAGACGATGAGCTGGTAGCCGGCGACGATGCCGCAGCGATCGCTCAACAGATCATCGACATCATCAAGTCCCACCTGATCGTCGACATCTGGTCGAACGAGGTGGCCCAGAACAATCTGCGCAATGCCATCGATGACTACTTCTTCGACGTCCTGCGCGACGAAAAGGGCGTCGACCTGCCCGTGGAGGTGCTCGACGAGCTCGAACTGAAGATCATGGACCTCGCCCGGGCCCGGTTCGCGGCATGACGCGGGAACTGCACTGCCTGCAGTACGGCGAGCAGGAGATCCGGTACGAGATCGTCCGCCGTCCGAGGAAGACGCTAGAGATCGCTGTCGAGCCGGATGCTTCGGTGGTGATCGCGGCCCCGGAGGACGCGACGCTCGACGCCATAGAAGCCAAGCTGCGGAAGCGCGCGGCATGGGTGACGAGGCAGCAACGTTACTTTGCCCAATTCCTGCCGCGGACGCCGGAGCGCAAGTTCGTCGCCGGAGAGACGCATCTCTATCTCGGGCGCCAGTACCGGCTGAAGGTCGTCCCGCATGTCCAGGAAAGCGTGAAGCTGATCCGCGGTTTCATCGTCGTGCAGACTCACCGGCCGACCAGGCCGGAGGTGACACGCGAACTGGTCGAGGCATGGTACCGGGAGCGGGCCCACATCAAGTTTCCGGAACGGATCGAACTCTGTCTCGGTCTGTTCCCGGATCCCGAGGCTTTCCGGCCGAAGGGACTTATCGTGCGCCAGATCCGACAGCGATGGGGGTCCATGTCGTCGGCGGGACGCCTGCTGCTGAACCGCCGTCTCGTGCAGGCGCCGGTCGACGCCATCGACTATGTCATCACCCACGAACTCTGCCACGTGGCCGAACCCCATCACGGGGCAGCCTTCTTCGATCTCCTCGACAAGGTGATGCCCGACTGGGAGCGCCGGAAGCAGAGGTTGGAAAGGGCCATGGCCTGAGAATTTCCGAACCCGGTCGCGGCAGACGCAAACGCGACTCCAATCCAAGCAATTTCAATGGCTTGAATTTCGCCAATATCTACAGGGGCTTATGAGAAATTCACCAAAATGGCGCAGTCATGAGGTCCGGAGAATATCAGCCCCGAGAGACCGCTTCGGGGCCTCGCGACGGCAGGGCCAGTGCTCAGCCCCTCCCGCATTACCCTCGAAAACAACGAAAAAATCCGGCCGCGGCCGGGTGGGGAGAACACTTTCGCAAAGGCAAGTGGCGGAGCGGACGGGACCGGGGGCGAACGTTCTCCAGTTGCGCGGTGACTTTGCCTGGCCCTCGAAGGGCTTGAGCGAGAAAAGCCAGCGAGGAAAACGCCCGGCCCGCCAATCTCCATACTGGCGAGCATGGGCTGGCTATTCCTACTCGGCGGCTCTGTTCAGGTGTTCCTCGCTTGCCAACGCGGTCCAGGCGTCGAATTGCGACAGGAAGACCCGGCCGGTGAGCTCGCTCAGGAAATGCGAGGTCTCGAGCCGGTCCATCACCGGGCCCTTGACCTCGGAAAGGTGCAGCCGCACGCCCATGTCCTTGAGCCGCCGGTTGATCGCCTCGAGGCTTTCCAGCGCCGAGAAATCCACCTCGTTCACGGCCGAGAACATCAGCACCACGTCGGTGATGCCGCAACCCTCGGTCACGCGGCTCTGGATCAGGTCCTCGAGGAAGCGGGCGTTTACGAAATAGAGGCTCTCGTCCACCCGCAGGGTCAGGAGGTGCGGCCGGGTGTCCACCTTGTGCCGCCGCACGTTGCGGAAATGCTGGGTGCCGGGCACCAGCCCCACCTCGGCCACGTGCGGGCGCGAGGTCTTGTAGAGGTGCAGAAGGACCGAGATCGCCACGCCGCTGGCCACGCCGGTTTCCACGCCCATCAGCAGGGTCAGGACGATCGTCGCCGCGACGGCGGTGAAATCGGCCCTGGAATAGCCCCAGGTCTTCTGCAGGATCGACAGGTCCACGAGGCTGAGCACCGCGACGATGATCGTGGCCGCCAGCGTCGCGGTCGGCAGGTAATGGACCAGCGGCGTCAGGAACAGCGAGGCGAAGAGCAGCCCCAGCGCGGTGAAGGCGCCGGCGGCCGGGGTCTCGGCGCCCGCGTCGAAATTGACGACCGAGCGCGCGAAGCCACCCGTGACCGGGTAACCCCCGGTGAAGGCGGCCCCGAGATTGGCCGCGCCCAGCCCGATCAGTTCCTGGTCGGGGTCGATCCGCTGGCGCTTCTTCGCGGCGAGCGTCTGTGCGACTGAGATCGATTCGACGAAACCGATGATCGAGATCAGGATCGCCGGCACCAAAAGCGCGCCCAGAAGGTTCGGCGCGAAGGCGGGCAGCGTCAGCGGCGGCAGGCCCTGCGGCACCTCGCCCACGATCCTGACGCCCCGCGCGTCGAGCCCCAAGGCCCAGACCGCCAGCGTCGTCACAACCACGGCGGCCACCGGGCCGGCCTTGGTCAGAACGTCCGCCATCAGCGGCGACAGACCCATGCGCCGCAGCGCCGGCTTGAGGTTCTTGCGCACCCAGAACAGGAAGGCGGTCGCGGCCACGCCGATCACGAGGGTGATCCAGTTCACCTGGTCCAGATGCGCGAAGATCGAGCCCAGCATCTGCGGCAGGGTGTGCCCGTGGGCCGAGACCCCAAGAATGTGCTTGAGCTGGCTGGTGGCGATCAGGATGCCAGAGGCGGTGATGAAACCCGCGATCACCGGGTGCGACAGGAAGTTCGCAAGGAACCCCAGCCGGAACACGCCCAGGAGAACGAGGAACCCGCCCGACAGGAAGGCCAGCGTCAGGGCGGCCACCGCGTAGCCCGCCGTGCCCTGATCGGCCACCTGCCCCACGGCGCTGGCGGCCAGGAGCGAGACCACGGCCACCGGCCCCACCGCCAGCGCCCGGCTGGTGCCGAAGATCGCATAGAGGATGATCGGCGCGATCGAGGCGTAGATCCCGGCCTGCGCCGGAAGCCCGGCAAGAAGCGCGTAGGCCAGAGATTGCGGGATCAGCATGATCGTCACGATCACCGCGGCGATCATGTCGTTGGAAAAGGCGGTCCGGTCATAGGTGCGACCCCAGTCGAGGATCGGCAGATAGCGGCGGAGCGTGGTCATCGTCTTGGTCCTGGAAATGGGACGATCAGAGCGGGTTCACCCTGATCGTCCGGTCGTGGCCCGACAGGGAGGTGCCGAGACCGTCGGTTCGCAGCGGCCGGGACGGTCGCCGGATGCTGGAGCGGAGCCGGCTATTCCGCCGCCCCGACCTTGATCGGCTCGGGTTGCGCCAGCCATTCGCGGCCCTTCAGCATCGCCTTCCAGTAGATCGGCGGCAGCATCCTCTCCTTCAGGAACCAGGCCGCGCGCGAGGGCTTGGTGCCATCCAGCAGGATCTTCGGGAAGGACGGCTTCAGCACCCCGCCATAGCCGAATTCGGCCAGCACGATCTTGCCGCGCTCCACCGTCAGCGGGCAGGAGCCGTAGCCGTCATAAGCGGCAATCGGGCTGCGCCCCTCGATATCGGCCACAATGTTGTCGGCCACCGTCGGCGCCTGCTTGCGCGCGGCGGCGGCAGTCTTGGCATTGGGCGCGTTCATCACGTCGCCAAGTGACCAGATGTTCTCGTAGGTCTTGTGGCGCAGGGTGGCCTGGTCGACGTCCACCCAACCGGCGGCATCGGCCAGTGGCGAGACGCGGATGAAATCGGGCGCGACCTGCGGCGGGCAGACGTGGATCATGTCGAAATCGACCGTCACCTCGGCCGGCTCGGTGTCCGGCCTGGCCACCTTGAAGGTCGCCTTCTTCGCCGCGCCGTCGATGGCCACGAGGTTGTGGAAAAAGTTCAGCGTCGCGTCGTATTTCTCAACGTATTTCATCAGTGCCGGGACATACTCCTTGACTCCGAAGAGCACGCCACCGGCGTTCATGAACTGGATGTCGATATTCTTCAGCACGCCGCGGCGATGCCAGGCGTCGCCCGACAGATACATCGCCTTCTGCAGGGCGCCCGCGCATTTGATCGGCATCGGCGGCTGGGTAAAGAGCGCCCGGCCCGCCCTCATCTCCCGAACCAGTTGCCAGGTGTAGGGCGCGAGATCGAAGCGGTAGTTCGAGGTCACGCCATTGCGCCCGAG
Organism: Paracoccus kondratievae; assembly: GCF_009301415.1. GTDB lineage: Bacteria > Pseudomonadota > Alphaproteobacteria > Rhodobacterales > Rhodobacteraceae > Paracoccus > Paracoccus kondratievae. The sequence continues at coordinate 659,889 of NZ_CP045073.1, forward strand.
CGTTTCGGGCAGGCCCTCGACGGCGTCCCAGTCCAGCTTGAGCCCCGGCGCGACGACCAGCCGGTCGTATTTGACCACCCGGCATCCGTCGAGGATCACGGCGTCGTTCTTCGGCTCGAAGGCGGCCACGGCAGCCTTGATCCATTTCACGCCGGCCGGGATCAGCGAGGCCATCGTGCGGGCGGTCTCGTCCGGCTCGAACACGCCGGCGCCGACCAGCGTCCAGCCGGGCTGGTAGTAGTGCACGTCGGCCGGGTCGATTATGGCGACCGACAGGTCCGACTTGCGGCGCAACAGGCTGGCGGCGGTGGCGATACCCCCGGCCCCGCCGCCGACGATGACCACGTCGAACTTCGCGTCGCCCGTGTCCGTCGGCGTCCTGCCGCCATTGGCGATGCGCCGCGCCACGCCGGACATGTCGTAACCGGCGGCCTTGGTGGCGGCGAGGATTTCGGGCAGCGGGCGCTTCTTCGCCTCGTGCAGCGACCAGAGCGTGGCCGAGCGCGTGCCGGTGCGGCAATAGCCGAGGACCGGCCGCGGCAGGTCCTTGAGCGCCGCGCCGAAGGCCTCGACATCCTCGTCACGCACCATGCCCGACTGAACTGGCACATAGGCCACTTCCAGTCCTGCCTTCTTCGCCGCCGTTTCGATCTCTTCGAAGGTCGGCTGGTCGGGGCCCTCGCCGTCTGGACGGTTGCAGATGATGGCCTTGAACCCCGTCTCCTTGATGGCGTCGATCTCGTCCGGCGTGATCTGCGGAGTGACCGAGAATTTGTCCGTAATCTTCTTGATGTCCATTGCTCGCGTACTCCTCAGAACTTGTTTGCCGGAATCTTGAAGTAGCTGTGGCCGTCGCCCTCTGGCTCGGGCAGCCGACCACCGCGAAGGTTGACCTGGAGCGCCGCGAGCATCCGGTCGGGCAGCGGCAGGGTCTTGTCGCGTTCTTTCCGGAGGCGGACGTATTCGTCCTTCGGTCGCCCACCGCCGACATGAATGTTGTTGGCCTTCTGCTCGCCCACGGTGCTTTCCCATGCCGGCTCGTCGCGATCCTTCGTGCCGTAGTCATGGCCAATGAAGATGCGGTAGTCGTCAGGGTGGTCGAGGATCGCCATGATGCTGTCGTAAAGCTGGCCGGCATCGCCGCCGGGGAAATCGGCCCGCGCCGTGCCGGCATCGGGCTGCATCAGCGTGTCATGGGCAAATATCGCGTCGCCCACGACATAGGTGATCGAGCCCAGCGTATGGCCCGGCGACAGCATCACCTTGACGTCGAGGTTGCCGATCCTGAGGCGGTCGCCATCGGCAAAGAGCCGGTCGAAGTCGGGGTCGACGGGGAAGGCGTCCGGCATGTTGTAGATCTTGCGCCAGAGCGCAGCGATCTCCCGCCGATCGCCATCGGCGCGCCCGTTCTCTCCTTCAGCCAGGCCGCCGCCATGAAGTGATCGGCGTGGGGGTGCGTATCGAGGATCCATTCCAGTTCGAGCCCCTCCCGCTCGACGTAGTCCAGCGCCCACTGGGCATGGTCGAACGCGGTGGAGAACGATCGCGGATCGAACTGCTGGACGATGTCGATGAGCGCGCATTTCTTCGTCTCTTCGTCGACGCAGATATACTGGCAGCTACCGGTATCGGGCTCGTAAAAGCCGACGACGCGCGGGCTGCCGGCGCCGCGCGAAGGTGACACCCTGCTGATGATATCCTGGGACACTCCTCTGTTCCTCCGATGTTTCTTGCGCATTCAGCCTTCGGCGCCGGAAGCGCCGAGGAAGCGGACAGCATAGACGGCTTCTCCGAGCCTTTCGATCAGGTCGAGCTGGGTCTCGAGCCAGGCCTTGTGGCCTTCCTCGTCGAGCACAATCTGCTCAAAGAGCAGCCGCGAACCGATGTCACCTTCGGCGCCGGCTTCCTTCGCCGCCTTTGTATATTTGTATAGAAGCGGATCGCGTTCTCTTCGTCCTTCAGATCGGCCTCGAACATCTCGCGCAACGATGTCGCGCGCACCGGTGCCTTCTCGAAGGCGACCTCGGGCTCGCCGCCGAGGAAGAGGATGCGGTCGAGGAAACGGTCCGAATGTTCCGTCTCTTCGGCCTGCTCCTGCCGCATCATCTCGGCCAGGCCCGGCAGCCCCCAGTCGTCCAGAACCTGCGCGTGCAACTGATACTGATGAGTGGCCGTGATCTCCATCTGGAGCGCGGTGTTCAGGTTCCGAATGGTCTGCTTCTGTTCCATTTTCCTTCCTCCTGTCGGTCGTCTCGGGTAGCCGCGGGGCTCAGAGCTTGTTGACCGGCACCTTGAGCATCTTGTCGCCGTGCTGGTCGGTCGGGATGTGGCCGGCGCGGATGTTCACCTGGATCGACGGGATGATAAGCGTGGGCATCTTCAGCGTCTTGTCGCGCTCGGTGCGGATGCGGATGAACTCCTCGCGGGTCTTGCCGCCGCCCACGTGGATGTTCTTCGCCTTTTCCTCGGCGACGGTGGTCTCCCACTTCACCTCGCGCCCGCCGGGCATGTAGTCGTGGCACATGAAGAGCCGCATCTCGCCGGGCAGGCTGAGCACCTTCTGGATGCTGTCATAAAGCGTGCCGGCATCGCCGCCGGGGAAGTCGGCCCGCGCCGAGCCGCCGTCGGGCATGAAGAGCGTGTCGCCCACGAAGGCCGCATCGCCGATGACATGGGTCATGCAGGCGGGCGTGTGGCCCGGCGTGTGCATGGCAAAGGCCGTCATGTTGCCGATCTTGTAGGTCATGCCGTCGGTGAACAGCGCATCGAACTGCGAGCCGTCGCGCTGGAACTCGGTGCCCTCGTTGAAGATCTTGCCGAAGACCTCCTGCACGATCTTGATGTTCTCGCCGATGCCGATCTTGCCGCCCAGCTTTTCCTGGATATAGGGCGCGGCCGAGAGATGGTCGGCATGGGCGTGGGTCTCGATGATCCACTCGAGCTTCAGGCCCTGGCGCTCGATCTCGGAGATCAGCATGTCGGCATGCTCGAAGGTGATCCGGCCGGCGGCATAGTCGATGTCCATCACGCTGTCGATGATGGCGGCCGCGTTCGAGGTCGGGTCCTTGACGATGTAGCTGATCGTCGCCGTGGCCTCGTCGTAGAAGCCCTGAATCTCGGGCTTCACGCTCATGTCCACCGGGTAATCGGCGATCGGCGTGGCGATGGCGTCGGCCATCTTTTGATCGTGGGCTTGAATCTGGTCTTGCTTGGTCATGTCGTGAACTCCTTTGTACTGGTCCGCGTCAAGCCGAGGCCGACCGCGGCAGGATGGATTGCCCCTTGAGAATGCGGGCCAGAGCAAGGCCCAGGCCGACGGCGCCCAGGAACAGCGCCACCTCCCAGCGGCCCATGCCAAGGGCCGGGATGGCCGCGCCCGGGCAGAACCCGGCGATGCCCCAGCCGATGCCGAACAGGGCCGAGCCACCGACAAGGCGCGCGTCGATCACGTTCGAATTGGGCACCTGGAAGCGGTCCTCGAACAGCGGCGTCGCGCGCCGCCAGACCAGCCGGTAGCCGATGAAGGTGACGGCGACGGCGCCGCCCATGACGAAGGCGAGGCTCAGGTCCCAGGTGTCGGCGATGTCGAAGAAATTCAGCACCTTGGCCGGGTTCATCATGCCCGAAATCGCGATCCCGAGACCGAAGACTAGGCCCGTGGCCCATGCGTAGATCAGTTTCATCATGTCAGGCTCCGATGACGTGGCGGATGACGAAGACGGTGATGGCGGCCGTGGCCATGAAGGTGGGCACCGCGACGAGCGAGCGCAGCGAGAGGCGCGAGAGCCCGCAGACCCCGTGACCCGAGGTGCAGCCCGAGCCGAAGCTGGCGCCAAGCCCTACGATCACGCCTCCAATGGCGATTATCAGCGGGCTGACGGGCACGTCCAGCGCCGGCCAGGCGCCGGTGGCCAGGAAGATCAAGCCGGGTGCCATGACCATGCCCAGCACCAGCGTGGCGCGCCAGGCGAATTCCGGACAGCGCTCGGGAAAGATCAGCCCCGACAGGATGCCGGTCGCACCGAAGATGCGGCCCAGGCCCAGCATCAGCAGCACGGCGGCGAGCCCGATCAAGAGGCCGCCCCCGAAAGAGGCAAAGGGAGTGAAAGCCGTTTCCATCTCAGCACTCCCGGCAGGTCTTGAGGCCGATCAGCCGATAGAGCGGGCAGAAGCGGAACGCCGCTGTCGCCAGCATCACCAGCCCGACCGCGCCTGCGCCCCACTTCCAGACTGCGGCTTCCATCAGCTGCAGGCCGCCGAAGAAGGCGAGGTAGAGCAGCACCAGCCCGAGCGCCGCGCGCACCACCCGGTCAAGGGTTCCGACATTGGTGTTCATGGTGTCCTCCGATTTCAAAGCTGGAGGACAGATAGAAGTTTGATCAGCGCTCTACAGTGACAATGTCACCCAACGGCGATTTTCTCGATGGACCGCTTCGACGGCCCCTTGAAACGGGCCCGTCTCAGCGGCTTGCCGCCAGCCCTCTCAGCCCCGCCTTGTCTGTCAGCGTGATGCGCCCACGAGATTGTTCGACCAGGCCGCGTTTATGGAAATCGTTCAGGATGCGCGAGATCACCTCGCGCGCGGTCCCAAGCTCCTTGGCCAGATCATGATGGGTGGCAGAGATTTCCTTGAAGTCTCCGGCAAGGGCCAGAAGCCGTTCCGCCAGCCGCACGTCCATCCGGCCGAAGGCAACACCGTCGATGACGCGCAGAAGGTCGATCAGCCGCCGGGAATAGGCGGCAAAGACGAAGCTGCGAAAATCGGGTTCCTCGCCGGCCAGTTGGTCGAACGCCGTGCGCGGCAGATTGACGACGGTGACATCTGTCTCTGCGATCCCCTCGGCGTTGTAGGCTTCCTCGGCCAACATGCAGGCGGTGGTCAGCACGCAGCTTTCGCCTGCCTCCACCCGGTAGAGCACGATCTCCCGCCCCCGGTCCGAGCTTTGCGAGACGCGGATCGTGCCGTCATGCAGGAACAACAGGCCATCGGGCACCTTGGCCGGACCGAAGACCAGCGCCCCCTCGGGATAATGCCGCACCCGAGCCACCTGCAACAGCCGGTCGCGCACCCTGCGGGGCAGTTTCCGCGTGCCGGTGAAACGCTCCGTCCAGTCGCCAACGCTCATTTCGCTCTCCGCACCGGCGCCACAATCCCGGCCTCCAGGGGCGCAATGCGCGCCAGCAGGTCGTTCCGGTTGGCGGCGATCTCGTCCAAAGTGAGATCGTCAAGCTCCGCCATGAAGGCACGGGTCGCTTCCTGAAGGGCACGGGACAGGCGGCATATGCCGATCAGGGGGCAGGTGTTCCGGTCAGGGTTGAAGCATTCCACCAGGTCGAGCGGCCCCTCCGTGAGCCGGACCACATCACCGATCACGATCTCCTCGGCGGGCCGGGCAAGGGTGAAGCCGCCGCCGCGGCCCCGGATCGTCCGAAGGTAACCGGCCCGCCCCAACTCGTGCACGATCTTGACGATGTGCGGCCGGGCCAGACCGTGCACCCGCACGACATCGTCAACACGCACGCGGTCCGGCGCCTTGAGGGCGGCAAGCTGAAGAGTTCGCAGGGCGTAGTTGGTGTAGGCCGTGAGCTTCATGAGCTTCGGGATAGTATTGTTCCATTTTCAGTACAACTTTTTTCGAATTGAGTGACTTTGTCACTGTCACGACCCGGCGACAGGCCATATCTGGGGGCGCGAACCATGACAGTTTCCTAAGGAGGACAGGTCGAATGAGTCTGCACATCGGCGATATCGCCCCCGATTTCGAAGCCGACACCACCAAGGGCCAAATCCGGTTCCACGACTGGGCCGGCGATTCCTGGGTGTTCCTCTTCAGCCATCCGGCCGATTTCACGCCCGTCTGCACCACCGAGATGGGCCGCACCGCGCAACTGGCCGAGGCGTTTGCCAAGCGCAACGTCAAGCCGCTGGGGCTGTCGACCGACACGGTCGAGGAGCACGTGAAATGGATCGAGGACGTCAACGACACCCAGAACACGGTGCTCGACTTCCCCATCGTCGCCGACCCGGAGCTGAAGGTGGCGAAGCTCTACGACATGATCCACCCGGGCGAAAGCACGACCGAGGCGGTGCGCACGGTCTTCATCATCGACCCGGACAAGAAGATCCGCCTGACCATGACCTATCCGATGAGCGTCGGGCGCAACTTTGACGAGATCCTGCGGGTGATCGACGCACTTCAAACGGCGGATGCCAACAAGGTGGCGCTTCCCGCCGACTGGCGTCCGGGTGGCGAGGCGATCATCCCGCCCTCGATCCCGAACGAGAAGGCGAAGGATCTGTTCCCGCAGGGCTGGGAGGAAGTGCGACCCTACCTGCGCAAGGTCAAGCTGAGCGCATAGCCATGCGAACGTCCGGTCGGCGGTTCCGGCCGCCGCCCGGATCGGATGATGACACGCTGAATGGCACACGACGATGTCGGTCTCGGAAACCCTTCCCGATCAACCTCCCAATGCCCGTTCGGACTGGCGTTGGCATCTTGGCGTCGTCGCCTTCGGCGTGGCCTGGTGGGTGGTCTACCACCAGCTGATCCCATTTTCGGAATGGATCACGTCGCTGGTCCCGGTGGATCGCCACAGCCACACCGGCGAAGCGATCGCCTTTTCTCGCCCGATCTGCTCGCATGCGCGGTCAGCCGGAGGCTTGGCGCGGACCCCGTCGCGGACAGTGTCTGGGCTTGGCTGAACGGGCAGGTGCGGTGCGGCGCGAAGCACTTCGATTTCGCAAGGATCGGGCCGACGACCGGAATCCGCCCGGACTGGCCATCTCGGAATTTCAAGGAGTGAACAATGCTGGATGGACTGACTGCCGAGACGCTGGCGCGATTGCAATTCGCGTTCACGGTCTCGTTTCACATCATCTTCCCGGCCTTCTCGATCGGGCTGGCGAGCTATCTCGCGGTGCTGAACGCTCTATGGCTGAAAACCCGGGATGAGACCTATCTCAACCTGTTCAACTACTGGAAGAAGATCTTCGCCGTCGCCTTCGGCATGGGTGTGGTCTCGGGCATCGTGATGTCCTACCAGTTCGGCACCAACTGGTCGGTGTTTTCCGACAAGGCCGGGCCGATCGTCGGGCCGCTCATGGCTTATGAGGTGCTGTCGGCCTTCTTCCTCGAGGCGGGCTTTCTGGGCATCATGCTGTTCGGCCGCGAGCGTGTCGGCGAGGGCCTGCACATGTTCGCGACTGCGATGGTGGCGGTCGGCACGCTGATGTCGGCCACCTGGATCCTGGCGGTGAACAGCTGGATGCAGACACCGCAGGGCTATGCCCTGGCCGAGAACGGCCAGTTCGTGCCCGAGGACTGGCTGGCGATCATCTTCAACCCGTCCTTCCCCTATAGGCTGGTGCATATGGTGCTGGCGGCCTACCTGACCGTGGCCTTCGTCGTGGCCGCCGTCAGTGCCTTGCACCTCTTGCGGGATCGGACCGACAAGGAGTCGCGCAAGGCCTTTTCAATGGCCATGTGGATGGCGCTGCTGGTCACGCCGATCCAGATCGTGGCGGGCGACATGCACGGGATCAACACGCTGGAGCATCAGCCGGTGAAGGTCGCCGCGATGGAGGGCCATTTCGACAGCCACGGCGACAACCAGCCGCTGGCCCTGTTCGGCATACCGAACGAGCAGGAGGGCCGGCTGGACTACGCCATCGAGGTTCCCTATCTCGGCTCGCTCATCCTGACGCACACCCTGCACGAACAGATCGCGGGCCTGAATGAGTTTCCAAAGGACGAATGGCCGCCGGTGGCGATCGTCTTCTTCAGCTTCCGGATCATGGTGGCCATCGGTTTTGCGATGCTGGGTCTGGGGCTATGGGGGGCCTGGGCGCGGTGGCGCGGCAAGCTCTATGATGCGCCGTGGCTGCATCGCGCGGCCGTCCTGATGGGTCCTGCCGGCTTCATCGCGGTTCTCGCGGGCTGGATCACGACCGAGGTTGGGCGCCAGCCCTACACCGTCTATGGCCTGCTGCGCACGGCTGACAGCCTCGCGCCGGTGGATGCGCCGGCGGTGGCGGCCTCGCTCATGGCCTTCGTGGTCGTCTACTTCTTCATCTTCGGCGCCGGGACCTTCTACATCCTGCGCATGATGAACAAGCGGCCTGCAACGCCGAGGCTCGGCCTGCGCGACGGCCCGATCCGGACGGCCGGCATTACGCCAGCGCCGCAGGTCGAGCCCGACTTCATCCCCGGTGAATGAGGAGAGACAGCAATGCTCTTCGATCTTGCCTTCATCTGGGCCGGTCTCATCGCCTTCGCGGTGTTGGTCTATGTCATCCTCGACGGCTTCGACCTGGGGATCGGGATCCTGTTCCCGTTCGGGCGGTCCGAGAAGGAACGCGACCTGATGATGAACTCGGTCGCGCCCGTGTGGGACGGCAACGAAACCTGGCTCATCCTGGGGGGAGGCGGTTTGTTCGCCGTCTTCCCGCTGGCCTATGCCGTGGTCATGCCGGCGCTTTACATGCCGATCATCCTGATGCTGCTGGCGCTGATCTTCCGGGGCGTGTCCTTCGAATACCGCTGGCGGACGAGACGCTGGAAAGGTGTCTGGGACATGGCCTTCTTCGGCGGGTCCTTCGTCGCCGCGTTCTGTCAGGGCATCGCCCTCGGCGCCCTGGTTCAGGGCATCGAGGTCGAAGGTCGCGCCTATGCAGGCGGCTGGTTCGACTGGCTGACGCCTTTCTCGGTGCTGACCGGCTTCGCAGTCGCGGTCGGCTACGCGCTGCTCGGTGCGACCTGGCTGGTCCTGAAGACCGAGGGAGAGCTTCACATCCGGATGCGTCGCTTCGCCTGGTATCTGGGCGCCGCAACGCTCGGCCTGATCGGATTGGTCAGCCTCATCACGCCATTTCTCGAGCCGGTCTACTTCGAGCGCTGGTTCAACCTGCCCGGCAGCCTGTGGTCGATGGTCGTGCCGCTGCTGATGCTTGGCCTTGCCTGGTCGTTCTTCACCGGACTTAACGACGGCAAGGATCTGCAGCCGTTCCTATCGGCACTGGGCTTCTTCATCGTCAGCTTCATCGGGATCGGCATCAGCTTCTACCCGATGATGGTTCCGCCGTCGCTGACGATCTGGGAGGCGGCGGCGCCGGACGCGAGCCTTGCCTTCGCGCTGGTCGGAGCCGTGATCCTGGTGCCGATCATCCTGGCCTATACCGCCTACGCCTACTGGGTGTTCCGCGGAAAGCTGGACCCGTCGGAGGGGTATCATTGATGACCCGGTCCCCGATTTGGAAACGCCTCGTCTGGTTCGCCCTGATCTACGGGGCGAGCCTTGCCGCGCTGGGAGTCGTGGCCCTGGCAATCCGCGCCGTGATCGGGTGATGCGCCGGCGCTGCTGGGTCTCGAACACTCACTCTGCCTCCTTCGGCATCTGGACAAAGTCATGCTCGGATCCTTGAGGTGTCATGGCGGCCTCAGTCTGTCGGGGTGAACGCGGAGGCATAGATCGCAATGTGCCCGGCGCCGCCGGCGAAGCCGCCGTTGGCGGTTAGGACAGTGGGCATATGGGCCCGCAAAGCTCCGGGCCAAATGATGACGAGGTTGGAGGCGGCTGCAGTGCATCGGATAATCAGTGTCTCCTAGGCGAAGGTAAGACCGATCACGGCGCCGTTCACCGAAAGTAGAGTGGCAACGATGCTCAGTTCGACGAGCCCGAGCGCGGATAGATACCGAAGCCGAGAAACCCGACTTCCGGCGCGGCCCTCGAACGCCGCTGGATGTTGGTTCGTCCGGCGGACGAACCTGTCCTCCGGGCGTTTCGGTGCCAAGGCGTGCCTCCCTCAGCCGATCTTCGTGCCCCAGAAGGACGTGTGGTCGGCCGCGAAGTAGCCGTCCGCGACCCGGAAATACCCCTGCAGCTCGACGGTATCTCCGGCTGTCAGCGGCACCATCGTCTGCAGCCAGATCGCGGTGGCGAGCGAGACATGAGTGGCTGAGATTTCGCCGAGGGAGCCGCGGATTTCGGTCGTGCCGTTCAGGACGAGCCGCCCGCTCATCCGCGCCGACGTGCTGGCGTTGAACTTGTAGAGGAGCGTCGCGCCGAAGAGGTAGGTCCCGTCGACCGGCGCCACGAAGCGGTTGTTCGCGGCGTCGAAGGCACCCTGATCGTTATAGTCGGTGTTGTTGATGGCAATCTTCGTCTAGGTCATGTTGACAAATGACGGAGCCAGAGGCGGATCGACGTGATGTCAATGAAGCCGAGAAAGCTTTCCGCCGTCTTGTCGTAGCGGGTCGCGACACGCCTGGCGTTCTTGAGCTTGTTGAAGCAGCGTTCGACCAGATTGCGCAGGCGATACAGCGAACGATCGACACCAATCCGTTTTTTTGCGGGACTTGCGCATCGGTATCACGGGCAGGACGTTGCGCGCCTCCATGCCGTCTCTGATCTTGTCTGCATCGTAGCCGCGATCTGCGAGCAGCACGCTCGGGCGGGGCAGATTATCCACCATCACCAGATCGAAGCCGAGATAGTCCGACGTCTGGCCCGGCGTGATCTCTGTTCTCATAGGTAGCCCGTGCGCGTTGACCAGAAGGTGGATCTTGGTCGTAAAGCCACCTCGAGAACGGCCGAAACCTTGTCGCGGAGTCCCCCTTTAGCGCCCGCTGCCTGATGGTGGGCACGGATCACGGTGCTGTCGATCATTTGCAGGGCGCTTGGCACGGCTCCGCTCTGGTTCAGGGCATCCATGATTTCCTCCCACAGGCCTGCCAGCGTCCAGCGCCGGAACTGCCGATAGACGCTTGACCATTTGCCGAACTCGGCAGGTAGGTCCCGCCATGGCGCACCGGTGCGTGCGATCCAGAATATGCCATCAAGAACGAGGCGGTGGTTGGTGGGCTTGCGCCCGTTCGGGGCGCGGACGGCGAAGATGAAGCGCTCAAAGAACGCCCACTCCTCGTCCGACATAAGGTCTCGTGCCAAGCTGGTCTCCATCGCAGATGCCAGCTTGAATCATGCCCCAAGCCCAAGGGGAATCCCTTTTGTCAACACGACCTAGTTTTCGTTCAGTGAAAGCAGAATGAGCCTCCGATAATAAGTTCGATTTCTGTTCCTTCTCGAAGCGTGTCCCTGAAATCGAAGTGTTCAGCTGGCGTGTGATTAAACAGAACAATGTCAATGACTTGCTGGAAATTTACCAAAACGGCGCAGTCATGAGGTCCGGAGAATATCGGCCCTGAGAGACCGCTTCCGGCCACCTGGCAGCAGGAGCAGTGCTGAGCCCCACCCGCATAACCCTCGAAAACAACGGAAAAATCCGGCCGTAGCCGGATCGGGAGAACGCTTTCGCGGGGGCAAGTGGCGGAGGGGATGGGGCTCAAATCCAACCTTCTCCACCCAGAAACCCAACAATTGCTACCCAACCGTGACGCCAAACAGCGCTCCCACCGCTGCTGTCGCAGCCATTGCGAGAGCGCCCCAGAGGGTGACCCTCGCGGCGCCCCTAACGACACCGGCGCCGCCGGCGGAGGCGCCCAGGCCGCCGAGAACCGCGAGGCCGACGATCGTCAATGCCGCCACGAACAGCGCGATCGACGTTTGGGGCGCCAATAGGACGACGATCAGCGGAACGACCGCCCCCACGGCGAATGTAAGAGCCGAGACCAGCGCCGCCTGGATCGGGCGTGCCGTCACGGTCTCTGAGATGCCGAGTTCGTCGCGGGCATGCGATCCGAGCGCGTCGCGTTCGGTCAGCTGGTGGGCAACCTTTTCCGCCAGGTCGCGATCCAGCCCTCGGTCTACGTAGATCCGGGTGAGCTCCTCGAGTTCCGCCTCAGGCGTTTCCGCCAGCTCGCGGGTCTCGCGGGCAAGATCGGCTTGTTCCGCATCAGTCTGGGAACTGACCGAGACGTATTCTCCTGCCGCCATGGACATCGCACCGGCCACGAGGCCAGCCAACCCCGCGATCAGGACCTCAGGCTTTCCGGATCCTGCCGCGGCGACGCCGACCACGAGGCTCGCGGTCGAGACGAGCCCATCGTTGGCGCCGAGAACGGCGGCCCGCAGCCAGCCGATGCGATGCACCATGTGGATTTCGGAATGCGAGAGGCGGCTCATGGCGTGGCTCCTTGCGTGATGTCATCCTGCGCGGAGGAGACAGCCTTTGGTTTCGGAGTGGTGGGTTCGTGGGGCGCGATGCGCAGCGCGCGGAGGGCGTTCAGGATCACTGCAACGTCGATGACCTCCTGCAGGAGCGCCCCCTGCACCGGAGTGAGATAGCCGAAAGCCGCCGCGATCATGCCCATGACCGACAGGCCGATCCCGGCGACAACGCTTTCGACAGCGATGCGGCGCGCGCCGCGCGCGATCTCGATCCCCGGCCCGAGCCGGTCGATACGGTCGACAAGCAGCACGACGTCCGCCGCCTCCGCCGATGCTGCGGCCCCGCGTGCGCCCATCGCGACACCCACATCGGCCGCAGCGAGAGCCGGCGCGTCGTTGACGCCGTCGCCCACCATCATGACCGGCCCGTGCTTGCGCTCGGAGAGAACCAGCAGCACCTTCTGGTCGGGCGTGAGCCCGGCGCGCAGCCCGTCGAGGCCAAGCCCCTCGGTCACGCGCTCAGCCACGTCCGCGCGGTCGCCGGTGGCGAGCAGGATGCGAACGATCCCCTCCCGCCGCAGCCCGTGGAGCATCACGCCCGCGCCCTCGCGCAGGGGATCGGACATGACCAGATGCCCCGCCATGTGACCGTCGACCGCCACAGCGACGAGGACCGAACCGGCGGCAATGGCGGAATGATCGCCCGGCTGGCGCCCCACGCGCGAGGCCACGAAGCCGTCGCCACCGACGATCACCTTGCGACCCTCGACATGGCCCACGACGCCTTCGCCCGGAATTTCTGCGACATCTGACGGAACGGGCAGCGTGAAGCCCCGTGCCTTTGCGGCGACGACGATGGCTTGCGCCACGGGATGCTTGGACGCCTGATCGAGCGCAGCAGCCAGACGCAGGATATCGCCCTCGGCCATGCCGTCATGGCTGTCGATCGAGACGATCTGCGGCCGACCGTCCGTCAGCGTGCCGGTCTTGTCGAGGATCAGCGTTCGGATACGCGCCATCGTCTCGAGCGGTCCCGCGCCCTTAATCAGCACCCCGAAATGCGCCGCGCGGGACAGGCCCGCGACTAGTGCGACCGGCACGGCGAGGATCAACGGACAGGGCGTGGCGACGACCAGCACGGCAACCGCTCGGATCGGATCGCCAGTGAACCACCAGGCCGCGAATGCGATGCTGACCGTGACCGCGAGAAACCCCAGTGACCAGCGGTCCGCCAGCCGAGACATCGGCGCCTTCGACGCCTGCGCCTCCTCCACCAGCCTGACGATCCCGGCATAGGTGCTGTCCTTCGCTTCGCGTATCGCCATCAGGTCGAAGGCCTCGCCTGCGTTGGTGGAGCCGCTCATGGCGTCGGCACCGAGCGCGAGTCGCACCGGAAGGGATTCGCCGGTCAGCGCCGAGGTATCGACGAAGGCCGTCTCCGAGGCCACCGTGCCGTCCACCGGCACCACGTCGCCCAGCCGGATCAGCAGGCGATCGCCGGGCGCGATGTCATCGAGCGGGACCTCCTCCAGCCCGCCATTGCGGTGCCGGGTCGCCGTTCGGGGCACGCGGGAGAGAAGGTCATGCATCTCGCGCCGGGCGCGGCCTTCGGCGAAGGCTTCGAGGAAGGTGCCGCCTGAGTACATGATCGCGACGACCGACGCGGCGAGGGTCTCGCCGAAGACGAGCGCCGCCGACATCGACAGCGCCGCGACGATATCGAGGCCCACCTCGCCGGAGCGCAGGCTGCGAAGGATCTCGACCACGAGCGCGGCGAGCGCGGGAACGACGCCGGCGATCCAGATCAGGTTCGCAGCGTTGGGTCGGCCGGAAAAGTAGAACGCAAGTCCCGCAATCAGGCCGGTCGCGGCAATGAGCAGGATAGCGGTCTTGAAGCGGTCAGTCCGTGTCGTCTCCATGCGGCCTATCTCTCCTCTGCAGGGGTAATCGCCGCTGGCTCTTCGGAAAAAAGTCGTCCGACTCCCACGCCCCTCACGCTCCCGCAATCTTCGCGCAGGAGGAACAGGGCGTCGAGCCCTTCTTTTCTTGCGAGTTCGGCTCCTTTCTCGAGACCGAGCACCATGAGCGCCGTCGCCCAGGCATCGGCCTCGGCACAGCTGCGGGCAACGACGGTGACGGAGGCCGGCGATGCGATCAGCGGCGCACCGCGCCTCGGGTCCATTGTGTGCGACAGGCGGCGTCCCTGAACCTCGACCCAGTGGCGATAATCGCCGGAGGTGGCGACGGCGGCATCCTGCAGCGCGAGGATCGAATGCGGCGTCCGGCGTTCCGCGTCCGGCGCCTCGACCGCAATACTCCAGGCCTCGCCGTCAGGCCGGAGACCCATCGCGCGCATCTCGCCATCGATCCCGACGAGGGCGTCGGCGATCCCGTGATCGCGCAGGGTTTCGACCAGACGGTCCACGCCGTAGCCCTTGGCTATGCCGTTCAGATCCAGCGCTATGGGAGCGATCTTGCAGATGCGGTCGCCTTCGAACTCCAGAGCCTGATCCGCCGGGCGGCGCGGGGCTTTCATCGCGGCGCGGATGCCCTCGGGCGCGGCCGCCTTCGGCCCGAAACCCCAAGCCGTCACCGCGTCACCCATGCCGATGTCGAACGCGCCGCCGGATATGCGCCCGATCTTTAGGCCGAGGCGCAGTACCTCGGCGAGCCGCGCGGGAAGCGCGATCCATTCGCCCACCAGCGCCGCGTTGAGCCGCATCAGGTCGCTGTCGGGCTTCCAGGTCGACATCTGTCCGTCCACTTCGTCCACGGCCGCCTGTAGCGCCGTGCGGATCGGCGCCGGGTCGAGAGCGGGCCCTGCGAAGAACAGCGCCGACCAGCGCGTGCCCATGGTCGGCCCGTTCAGGGCGATCCGCGCGCTCTCAGTAGACATCTTCGACATACCGTCCCTCCGCCTTCAGTACCGCCGGTGTCAGCCCGGTCGGTGCGAGGATCTCGGCCAGCGCATCGGCCACGCCGGCCGCCATGTCGCGCCCGCCGCACACCATCACGCGCGCGCCGTTGCGGATGAGCTCTGCGACCTGAGTGGCCTCGCACCGCAGCGCGTCCTGCACGTAGTGGGGACGCGCCCCGCGTGAGACTGACGTGACAAGGCGGCTCAAACGCCCCTCGTCCTGCCATGTCGCCAGCTCCTCGCCGTAGAAGAAGTCGCTGTCGGGATGGCGCATGCCGAAGAACAGGTGGACGGGCCTACGGCGTGCGTTGCCGCGGACAATGCCCGCGAGCGGCCCGACGCCGGTCCCTGCGCCGATCAGGATCAGCGGCGCACGGCTCCGGCCCGGACGGAAACCGGGGTTGGGGCGCAGGAAAGCGCTCACCGTCTCGCCCGGCTCCAGCGCCGTGAGCTGGCCCGAGCAGAGGCCGCCTGGGTGCCTCTTGACCACGATTTCGATGAAGCCGTCGCGGCGCCCAGAGGCGAGCGAATAGAGCCGCGGGACGGACCCGCCTTCGGGCAGAATGCCGATCAGGTCTCCCGCTTGGAACCGTGCGAACCCGCCCCCGAGCAGCCGTTGCCAGAGCGAGACGCGGGGAAGCGCGAAGCGGAGGATCGCCGTCGGGGCCTGCACCTCGGCGCCGTAGTCGCGGCGCGAGACAAGGGTCAGCGTCTCGCTGGTGGGCAGGACGGGCTGGTGCGACAATTCCAGTGCAATGCCGAGCACGTCTCCAAGCGCACGACCCCAGCGGGCGAAATCCTGCGGCGATTGCCGGTCGATGGTGTCGAGAGCCAGCAGTTCGGGCCAGCCCTTCGCCTGCGCCGCTGCCGCGACGTCCCTGGCGAAGGCGCAATAGGCCGGAAAGCTCCGGTCGCCGAAGCCGAGTACCGCGAGAGGGATGTTCGGCGCGCGGTCGGAAGCGTTCAGCCGGTCGAGAAAGCCTTTCGCCGACGCGGACGCCGCCCCGTCGCCATAGGTCGCGGCGAGCAGGATGATCCGCTGGGCGCTAGTGTAGCGCTCCGGCGTGAAGGCCGACATCGGGCCGACATGGACGCTCTGCCCGGCTTCTGTCAGTGCGGCCTGCAAGGTCGCGGCGAAGCCCCAGGTGCTGCCGCCCTCGCTGCCGACGAGCAGGATCGTCTCGGCGCGACCGGCGGGCTGATTGCCCCGGATGCGCGGCCGACCGCGTCGCCCGGCGAGCCAGACCAGGACGCCGGTCGCGCCCATCGCGGGCACGCCGAGCGCCATGAGCCCGAGCACGAGGCCGAGCGTCGCCGCGCCCTGTCCGGTGTGCAGCATGTAGATCGTTTCCGAGACGCGTTCCCACCCCGTGAGGTCGGCCCAGGCCAGCAACGCCCCGTCGCCCTGATCGAGGTATCCGGTTCCCCGGTCCGTCTTGAGCGTGAACACGTCCGTCGCATCGCCGGGATAGGGAAAGCTCAGCTCGCGCAGTTCGGCGACGGGCGTCTGCTGCAGCGTGGGCATCCGGTCCAGCGCGAACCCCGTCTCTCCACTGACTTCGGTCGGGGCGGCCGCTATGGCGCCTCCATCCGGCAGGAGATCGAAGGTAGACGCAGTCATCCAGAGGGCGGTCGTGGAGGACAGAACAAGGCCGACGACGGCGATCCGGGCGATCTCGACGTGCAGCCTGCCCGCGAGCGGACCACGCAAGCGCGCGAACCAGTGCCGCCAGCCGCCCGCCCGCCGCACGACAAGCGCGGCGCCGGAGAGCGAGAGGACGAGCATGGCGGCAGCCCCTGCAGCCATTGCGATGCGGCCGCCATCCCCGAGGAACAGCGACCGGTGCAGGTTGGTGAGCCAGCGTTCGGCCTGGTTCGGGTCGGCCGAGGCCACGCCTTCACCCGTCGCCGGGTCGATCACGGCGGCGCCCGGCGCGCCCTGATCGAACCAGTAGGCGGTGATCCGGCCCGAGGGCGCGCGCCGGATCTGCTCGACGCCCGGATAGATGGCCTGGATGCGGTCCGCGAGAGCGGCGACGGTCAGTCCGGCTTCCGCCTGCGGCGCGGCGATGCGCTCGGCCGCAGGGAAGACCGACAGAGCCGCGCCGCTCAGGCTCAGGATGGTGACGAGCGCGAGGGCCAGAAGACCCGGCCAGCGATGGAGTGCACGGATCATGGCCCCGCTCCTCACATGTCGTAGGCGAAGCTGGCGATGTACCGGCGCCCGGTCACCGGCGTGCCCGCGCCATCGGTCGTGAGCGGGACGGCCACCTCGTTCGGGCTGTCGCGCATGTCCTCGACGGCCGCGTCGATGTGGAGCGTGTAGCCCGCGTCGAACAGCGCGTCGGCGAGGTCGAGCGTGATCTCGAGCGTGCGGCCCGCGCCGACGCTGGCGCCGGTGATGCCGTTTACCTGCGCGGTGTCGCCGCCGGTGGCGCGGTACCAGTCGCTCAGGTGCTCGTAGTACTTGGATTTGCCGCCGGCCATCCACAAGCTGCCGACATAGGCGCCGGAGGTGTCGGTGACGTAGAGCGCGAGATAGGCCCCGTCGCCGCCGTAATTGTTGAGGGTCGTGGTCAGGGTCACCGGCCGCGCCATGGCGAGGCCAGGAAGCGTCAGCGCCGTGGTCAGCGCGAGCGTTGCGAGAAGCGATTTCATCGTGATGATCCTAGTTCGGAGGGGGCTTCGGAGCGGTTCAGTTCACCTGAACCTGCGGAGGTGCGCCGTTCCCGAAGAGACCGTTCTGCGGCGGGGCGACCGTGCCGGCGGGCGCGGGATTGCGAGCGGCACCGCTGCAATCGTCGTCGTCGTCATCGTCGTCGCAGTCGTCGTCATCGTCATCGTCGTCGTCATCGTCGTGGCCGCGACGCGAGCCGTCCCGCCAGCGGTCGTCGTCGTCGTCATCGTCGCTTGCGAGAACGAGCGGCATGGCTTGCGATGAGTCATCGAAGAGCGCGGCAATGGGCCGAAGGACGCTATCGGCCGGGGCTTGCATCGCACTCCAGGCGGGGACGCCGATTGCGGCGGTCAGCGCCGTGGACGCGACCAGAAGTGTCAGGGTCTTTTTCATGGCAGGGTCTCCTTTCGTCTGCTGAGGACAATCTGGAGACGCGACCTGAGGGCTTCCTGACGCGGCAGCGATTCCCGCTTCAGCTTGCCGTCAGGAAGAGAGCGGCTTCGGACGGAAAAAGGCCCCGCCCGTGAGAGCGAGGCCAGGCGGGGCCGAAGGGACCGTCGGCCTTGAGTATGGGTGCCGTTAGGCGATGTCGCCGGGACCGGGTCCGCGCTTGTCGCCCGTCACCATGGCGCGCGCCAGGTTCTCGTGGTGCCGGAAGGAGGCCAGCACGACGCCGCCCACATGCAGCGCGGCCAGCAGCAGCATCAGGTTGGCAAGCGTCTCATGGACCTCCTTCAGCGGTCCCTCGACCTCGCCCCGCGCGCCATACTCCCGCTCGTCGCCGTCGTCGTCGGCCCAGGCGGGCGCCACGATGGCGGGCATGGACGGAAGCATCGCCAGACGGGCTTCGTCCTCCATGAGCCAGCCGGTGAAAGCCGTCCCCGACAGCGTGACCAGCAGCGCCACGACCATCGCCGCGCCCGCCGGGTTGTGGCCGAGGTAGCGCCGCTCGCGTCCGCGGGTCATGTCCCCGAGATAGGCCAGCGTTTCGCCGGGGCCTTTCAGGAACTGGGCGAAGCGCGCGTAGCGACTGCCGACGAGGCCCCAGACCAGCCGGAAGGCGACAAGTCCGGCGACGGTGTAGCCTGCGAACTCGTGGACAGGTTGCAGCTCGTCCGCAGTCAGCCATGCGGTCGCGAAGGCCGCGACCAGACCCCAATGGAAGACCCGGACCAGCGGATCCCAGACACGGACCTTGCTGCTCGGCCCCGTGCTCATCTCTGGCGCTTGGTGTGAGATTGCGTCAGTCATCGTCGCCTCCTTCGCGATCCCGGCGGGGGCGATCGTCGTCGTCCTCGTCCTCGTATTCGAACTCGATCACCTGGAGCGTCGCCGGATGAACGGTCACCTCGATCCGGCGCCCCTCGGCGTCGCGGCCGTCGATCTCGTAGCAGCCGTCGTCGATCTTGATCCGGCGCACCGTCCAGCCGTTTTCCTCGGCCAATCGGGCAACGGCGTCGCGCGGCTGCCAGTCGGCCATCGGCACGAAGCAGTCGTCGTCCGCCAGCGCGACACCGGCCGGGACGACCGCGAGAAAGCCGAGAATTGTCAATGTCTTCTTCATGGGCCAAACTCCTCGCTGCGGCCATCTTGACGAGCTGCGGCCATCTTGACGAAATTCATGCGCGGCGAAGCTGACGGCAGCCTGAAGGGACGCAACCACCCGCTTCAGCTTCGTGTCAGCCAGACGGATCATGGAGGGTCATCGGAAGAGGACGGGAACGAGCATGCGCATCCTGCTGATCGAGGACGACACGGTGCTTGGCGCGGCGGTGCGCGACCAGATCGCGGCCGATGGGCAGTCGGTCGATTGGGTGATGCGCCTCGATGCGGCCGGCGACGCTGCGAAATCCGCGACCTACGACATGATCCTGCTCGACCTGATGCTGCCGGACGGGCGCGGGATCGGCTTCCTGAAGAGCCTGCGCGCGCGCGGAGACGTGACGCCGGTTATCATCCTGACCGCGCTCGACCAGGTGTCGGATCGGATCGAGGGACTGAACGCGGGCGCCGACGACTATCTCGTGAAGCCCTTCGATCTCGCTGAGTTGTCTGCGCGGATCGGGTCGGTCGCCCGACGCTACAGCGGCAATCCGAACCCCATCGTGACCCACGGGCCGCTCGAAATCGACCTCGCCGCGCGCAGCGTGCACCGCGACGGCAAGCCCGTTGCCCTAACGGCGCGGGAATGGGCGCTCTTCGAGGCCTTTCTCGCGCGTCCCGGTCAACTCCTGTCCAAGGCACAGCTGGAGGAGAAGCTTTACGCCTTCGACGCGGAGGTGGAGAGCAACACCATCGAGGTCCATGTAAGCCGCCTGCGCAAGAAGCTGGGAACGTCGGTCATCGAGACCGAGCGCGGCATGGGCTACAGGCTGGGCCGTCCATGAGATGGCCCGCGAGCCTTCAGGGCCGACTCGGCCTGTCGCTCGGCCTGGCGCTGACGGTGCTGTGGCTGCTCGCTGCGACGGTGACGGCCGTGATCGTCCGGGGCGAGTTGGACGAGGTCTTTGACAGCGTCCTGCAGGAGACTGCGGAACGCATCCTCCCGCTGGCGGTGACCGATATCGTGGGCCGCGAAGATCAGGGTATCACGCAGCGGCTCGCGCCGATCCGGGAGCATGACGAGTTCTTCACCTACCTCGTGCGGGATGCCGAGGGGCGCATTCTGCTGCAATCCCACGCGGCCGACCCGGCGGTATTCCCGCCCTGGGACGGACCCGGGTTCCGTCAGACCGCCACCCACCGGTTCTACAGCGACGCAGCGCTTCAGGACACGATCCGGATCACCGTGGCCGAGCCGCTGGCCCATCGCGCGTCGGTCGCGCGTGAGATCCAGATGGGCCTCGGCCTGCCGCTGCTCATTGTGCTGCCGATCGCTCTGGGGGCGATCATTCTTGCCGTTCGCTTCAGCCTTGATCCGCTGCGCCGGTTCCGTGCTCGGCTGGAGGCGCGCGGCGCCCGCGACCTGTCGGAGGTTCCTGCCAACGATCTGCCGACGGAGATTGGTCCACTGGCGAAGACGCTCAACGGCCTTCTGGCCCGCTTGCGCGAGTCGTTCGAGGCCGAGCGCAGCTTTGCTGCGAACGCGGCCCACGAGTTGAGAACGCCACTGGCCGGCGCAATCGCTCAGGCGCAGCGGCTGAGGGCGGAGACGCAGGAGCCGGCCACCGAAGCGCGTGCCGCCGAAATCGAGGCGACGCTCAAGCGCCTGACCCGGCTTTCCGAACGCCTCATGCAGCTTGCGCGGGCCGAAGGCGGGCGGTTGCGGATGGACCGGAGCGGGGACCTGATGGCGGTCGCCCGCGTGGTGGTGGACGATCTTGAGCGCGCCAGCACGAAGGACCGCATCGCGCTGACGCTGCCGAGTACAGCCGTCATGTCCGACATCGACCCCGACGCCTTCGCCATCCTGTGCCGCAACCTCGTGGAAAACGCGCTCCGGCACGGAGCCCAAAACACGACGGTCGACGTCACGTTGACCCCGGACGGGCTGCTTTCTGTCGCGAACGACGGCCCGGTCCTGCCACGCGACACCCTCGACCGCCTCACGGCGCGCTTCGAAAGGGCGAACGCGAATACCGACGGCAGCGGGCTCGGCTTGGCTATCGTTGCCGCCATTGCTGACCGGATCGGCAGCTCGCTCGTTCTGGAGTCGCCACGTCCGGGAGCATCATCCGGTTTCCAGGCGTCGATCCGGTTGCCAACTGAAGTCCCGGACACCACTGCGAGGCGCGACGCGTAGAAGGAGACGAGTGCCGGAACATCAGCAAACCCGCGCTTGCTCCCGCATCACGTCATAGTCGCTCAGCATCTCCGCTATCGCAGAGCCTTCCGACAGCAGGGCCAGTTCCTCGGCTGCCCGCGCCTGGAACTCCCGGCCATACTCGACCACGGGCGGGCACGTCGCGTGCCTGCCGGCGTCAGAACGAACCGTCCCGCAGCCGTTCAGCAAGCTCGTGGTGATCGCGAGGACGGCGAGCCGCCGCTTCCAGCATCCGGCGTTGGACGTCATTGGTCTTCTCCGAGGTTTCGAGGCGTTCGGCGAGGCGGCCAGCACGCTCGCCGGACCGCCGAAGCGCAAACAGGAACAGGAGTACTGCCAGCGCGATGGCGCCGTAGCGCAAAGCCGCCCGAATCCACGGGCTGGCGGCGAACCCGGTGAGGAGAGTGGTGATCATCGCCGGCCCCGCTTCCAGTCGTCGAGCCGCGCGTAGACCGTGACCGCGATCCCGATGAGAGCCACGGTGATGAACACCCAGCGCAGAGTTTCGAGATACGGCACCAGCGGTAGGATCGCGGTCTGGGTCTCGGCGAGGACGCTCTGCGCCACCTCGACCCCTGCTGCGCCCAGCGTCGCCACACCAGCCGCGCCGCCGCCCTTCATCGTGCGGCTCTCCGCCAGAACCTCGCGCGCAGGTGGCAGTTCCGGCGCGAAGGGCACAGGCCGCACCGGGAACCGCTCGCCCCACTGCCGCGCTGGCCCGAGATCGACATGGACGAACCCCGAGCGTGGATAGAAGCCGAACCCGAGGAACCCGACCTCACGCGCTGCGACCTCGAACGCAGCGGGGTCGTGGTTCGCCATGGCGATGTCGAACGCAGCGCCTTCGATGTGCTTCGACCGGGTCGCGCCGCCGACCGCGCGATTGTGCTCAGGGCTGCGATAGGCCGAACGGACGATGAGCGGCTTGCCAAGCCGGTCGCGCAGCGCCTGCAGCTTGTCGAGGGCGGGTTCGTTGACGAGTAGCTTGCCCGTCCCCCGGCAGGCGATCTCGGCAGGGCTGAAATTCGGCCAGCGCCAGGTGCTTTCAGGCACGTCGCGCCAGTGGCGGTGGAAGGTCGTGGTCATGAGGGTCTTCCGAAAACGAAAAACCCGCCTCGAGGGCGGGTGCGGTTGGGCTGATGGATGGGATGGGGCGCGACTACGGGCTGCCGCCGAAGATCTTCAGCTTGATGGCGATGCCGGCGAGCAACGCCAGCATGACGCCGGTGGTGATCATGCGGACGGCAGTCTGCATCGCGGTGCGGCGCACCAGCCGGATGCAATCCACCAGGGAGCGCAGATCGCGAATGTCGAGCGCGGCTTCGTCGCCGTCGAGGCCGACATCGGCGAGCGCGCGCTTCGCGCCTTCCTCGGCGGCACGCGTCAGGATCGCCTCGAACTCGGCGTCGGGCATGCGGAACTGGTGGCCCGCTTTCGGCGGCGTCATGGCGTTTCTCCAGGAGAGTCTGGTTTTGGCTCGCGGCTTTGCCGGTGGTCGCTCAGGTCGCCACGCCGGACTCGCACAGCATGGTGATGAAGCGGGGACGCCGCTCCATGTCGGCGACGGTGCGAATGTTGTAGACGGTGCCTGAACGTGTCTCGATCAGCCGCCAAGTGGGAGTGATGGTGGCAGTCTCGGTATCGAAACGCACGATGATCAGCGCCGGCTGAACGCTTTGCAGGCGTGCGGCAATGACGGTCTCGCCGCCTTTGGAGAGTAGAATGCAGGCGTCGCGCTCGAACTGTGGCACCCACTGGCCATAGGTGTTGCCATAGCCATCATCGATCTCCTCGCGCTTTTCGAGGCGGACGCGGTCGCGCACGGCATTGGCGGTGATCCGGGCCATCAGATCGGGCTTCTGCGGTAGGGTGCGATCAGGGCATGGACGGTGTGCTCGATGGCGGCATCGATGCTGGTGTCGGCGCCATCGAACAGGCGCTGGACGATGAGCAGGAGGGCCTGGCGGATGGGCTCCGGCACGTCGGCCGCCGCGCCATAGCCGGCGGTGAAGATGATCGAGACGGCATCCGCGCGACGGAAGGTAGCCGGCCAGGATTGCCCCGGTCGCAGGGTGACATAGGCACCGCGCGCGTCGGCAAACAGATCGTAGACGCCGGTGTCCAATGTCTGCTGCACATTGTCGCCGTCGAAGTAGCTGACGCTGTCGATCGCGGTGACCGGCGCCAGCGGCAATGGCAGGTGATCGGCAAAGCGGCCGAACTCCTGTCGCCAGGTTTGGGTAATCAGCGCCCGCCCGAGAATGCCGGACCAGCCGTCGAGCCAGGCGGTCGCCGCCCTGATCTGGGCGCTGATCAGATCGTCCTGGTCATCGTGATCGACGCGCAGATGGGCCTTGGCCTCGGCCAGCGACACCGGCATGGTCGCGGGCGCAACCGTGCGGACGGGAGCGAGCATGGCTGTCTTCCAACAGGTTGATGAACGGGGGGTGGCCAGAATCTCGGCGCTGCCGACTGTCTGGCCGCTCTGACCGATCAGGCGACCGGCGCGTCGTGGGGATGGCCGAGCGCAAAGATCGCACCCGCGGCGATCGACGTGCCGGAGGTTTTGGTGATGACGGCACGAATGTAGCGCTTGTTGCCCTTGTAGCCCTGCTTGCAGACCGTGTCGGCTTCGAGCGCTGCCGGTAGAGTGCCCTGGAGGTCGGCTGCGGCAACGTCGCTGAAGTCGCCGTCGTCCGTGGTGTCGGCATGCTGCAGCTTCACGTCGAACAGGCCGTCGCCGGCAATCGCCCCGGTGGTGATGATCAGCGTTGCCGCGTTGTAGCCCTGCAGATCGGCATGGCTGCCCTTGGTGGTGGCCGTGACCACGGCCGGAACCAGAGACGCAACCAGGCTGAGGCCGGAGATACCGTCCTTCATGACAGGAGTCCTTTCGATGAATGGGAATTGTGAAGAGACGGGCAGCCGGAGCCGCCCGTCATGTGGATCAGGTGCTGATCTTCAGCAGCTTCAGGGCTTCAAAGTTGACGATGCCGCCGCCGACGCGCTTGGTGGTGTAGAACAGCACGTTCGGCTTGGCGGTGTAGGGATCGCGCAGGACGCGGATGCCGATGCGGTCGACGATCAGATAGGCGCGGCCGAAGTCCCCGAAGGCGATGGGAAAGGCATTGGCCGCCACCGCCGGCAGGTTATCGTCGGTGTGCACCGGCTTACCGAGGATGGTGGCCACCTGGGCAGGGCCGGAGGGTGGCGCCCAGACATAGGCGCCTTCGGCGTCCTTGAACTTGCGCACCGTGTTCATGGTCGCATCCGACATCAGCCAGGAGGCTCCGTTCCGGTAGCCGGATTTCAGGGCATAGTAGAGGTCGATCAGGCAATCGGCAGGATTGGCCGAGGCGGTCGCCGCAACAAAGCCGTCAGCCTTGCCTGAAGCGACGAAGCCGATCTTGCCCCAGGCATGGGAGGCATTGGCCACCGTGTCATAGGCAAGGATGCCGCGCGGCTTGTTGATGCCGTCGCCATGGGCAAAGGCAGCACCCTCCTGTTCGGCGAACTCGATCGCCACTTCCTCGGCCAGCCAGGCCGCCAGATCGATGCGCGCATCGTCGAGCGAGGTCTGCGTGGCACCGGGCATAGCGTAGATCTCGCCGGTATTGATGGCGATCTCACGCAAGGTCGGCGTGGCCGTGCCAGGACGATCCTGTTCCTCGCCAACCCAGCCCGACGTCGCCCCGCCCATATTGACCAGCTTCTTGTAGGTGCTGGTCGAGATCGAGATGGTGCGGGCGAGCGAGCGGATGGTGGAGACGGTACCGAGCACCCGATCGATCCCGGCCTCGGTCTCTTCCGGCACCAGATAGCCGCCGTCGGGATCGGACTGGGTGGTCAGCTTGGCCTTGACCTCGAGATCACGCAGGCCGGCATCGACACCGCGGCGGAAGAAGCGGTCGAAGGCCTGTGCATGTTCGGCCTTGTCGGGGTCAGCCAGGCCACCCACCCCGCCGACCTTGACCGCTGCCAGCGCGGCATTGGTCTCGTCGAGGGCCTTTTGCAGGGCGGTGATCTCGGCATTGATACGGTCGACCTTCTCGGTTTGGACCACATCGGCCATGCCGGCCTTGATGTCGGCGAGTTCCTTGTCGCGCTCGACCTTGAAGTCCTCGAAGGTCTTCTGCAGTTCGGCCAGGATTTTGGTGGCATTGCCGGAATCGGCGCGCACGCCGACGATCCCGCGCGCACGCGGGGTGAGTTCGATACCCATCTCGGGTCTCCTATGATCTGATGGTGTCGATCAGCCGCTGCAGGGCGGCGGCATTCAGTTCGGGATTGTCGCCTGCATCGCGCGCGGCGGAAGGCTGGCCTGCATCACGCGTGGCCGAGCCGATCAACTCCGAGAGCATCTCGGAGCGCATGGTGCGGGTGAAGCCGGCCTTCGCGAGCGCGGCCTCGGTTTGCCGGCGTGCCATCAACCGCCGGTCTGTGCTTTTGGCATCGCCGGAAGGCGCTGCAACGCCATCGTCGACGGCATCGGCAAAGCCATATTCGACGGCCTGCGCCGCCGTCATGAAGGTTCCGGCGTCCATCAGGCGCTCGATCTCCACGCGGGCCATTCCGGTGCGGGCCTTGTAGATGTCGGCAATAGCCGCATCGAACTGATCGAACAGGCTGGCGGCCTCACGCATGTCATGGCGGTTGCCGATCACCATGCCCCAGGCATTGTGCACCATCATGAAGGAGCCGAGCCCCATGCGGATCACATCGCCGGCCATGGCGATGATGGAAGCGGCCGACGCTGCCCAGCCCAGCACCTCGACAGTCACCTTTGCCGGGTGCGTACGCAGTAAATTGTAGATGGCGATCCCCTCGAACATGTCGCCGCCGGGCGAGTTGATGCGCACGATGACGTCGCGATTGCCGATCGAACGGAGCGCCGCCGAGATGCGCTTTGCCGTGACGCCGCCGCCTGTCCAGCCATCGTCGCCGATGACGTCGAAGATGGAGATGGTGGCGTCGGCGTCGGCATCGGGCGCAGCTGCAAAAGGGTGCTCTGCCCATTTCGCCAGCACGTCGGACGGCGCATCCCACTGGTAGTTCTGCGGGCAAGCCATTGTGGGCGCCTTGGGAAGGCTGCGCAGGCTCATCAGAGGTTCTCCAGAAGCTGGAACAGGTATCCGCCGAGCGTGACGCCGCCGATAAAGATGCCGAACTCGAAGGCAGGGCTGATGGCGGCCAGCCCGACAACCGCCATGACGATCAGCGTCGAGGCCAGCTTCAACGTGTTCAGAAGGGTCATCTGTTTATTCCTTGTCGTTACGGGGCGTCGGTTTCGTCATCGCGCCGGCCACCAGTCTTTCGATCGCCAGGGTTGCCACTGGCAGCGACCACGCGATCGCCATCGCTGCCGTTGCCAGACTCCTGGCGATCTCGTTGTTCCCCCGCCGGCGCGCCCGCCGTGTTCGGAGGCGGATAGAAGACGTCGCCGCCGTCGCGCGGGTTCTGGTCTTCCAGCGCGCGGATTTCATTCGGGCTGTAGACGCCCCATTGCAGGCCTTTGACGTAGGCCTCCCAGCGCGCCTTGATGTCGCCCTTCACCAGAGCCGCCCGGTTGAAGCGGGCATAGAGCTGGTCATCGGCGCCGATCAGGTCGCGGTTGATCGCCTCTTCCCACATGGTCAGATGGTCCTCGAGCGTCCAGGCGACGAAGCCGATCGATTGCTGCTCGATGCCGGTGCCCCAGCTGGTCGATTTCTCGGTGTCGCCGATCATGTGCGGCGGCACGCCGAAGAACATGGCAATGTCGGTGCGGCTGAACTTGCGGGCCTCCAGCCACTGCGCATCCTCCGCCGTCATGGCGATGCGGGCATAGTCCATGCCCTCTTCGAGGATCAGGTTCTTTCCCTCCTGCTCGCCGCCGGAACGGAACTCTTCGAGCCCGGCCTTGAGATTGGCGACCGCCTCGGGCCCGAGCTTGTTCGGATGTTTCAATACGCCGCTGACGCGGGCGCCATTGCGGAAGGTGGTTGCACCATGGTCTTCCATGGCCAGCGACAGCCCGATGGTCTCGCGGGCGTAGGCAATCGCCGACACGCCATGCACGCCATCCAGCGTCAGCCCGACCAGATGGAACACCTCATCCTGGCGGAGCCGGATGCGCCGTCCGTCCTGGCGGGTGTAGATGTATTCCAGCGCCAGATCGTCCGTCTGCCTGACCTCGACCCGGTCGGGATGCAGCGGGATCAGTTCCTGCACCAGTCCGCGTGACCGCACGATCATGGCGTAGGCATTGCCGCGCAAAAGCAGATGCGCCTGCAGCATGCGGCGGAACTGCGACGGCGTCTGCCAGCGGTTGGGCCGTCGTCGCAGCACCGTCCAGATCGGCGTGTCGGAGGCGTCTTCGCGGGTGCGCTCATCCACCCGGCGTTTGATGTGCAGCGGCAATGTCGCCACAGCACCCGAGATGATGCGCACACAGGCATAGACGGCCGCCACCCGCATGGCGCTGTCGGGCGTCACCGCAGCCCCCGAGGCGGTCACCGTTCCCGAGCGCAGCGCCTCTTCCAGCTGCTGCGCCGTGGTGATGACGATCCCGCCACCCGCATCCTGGAACGACGCGCGCGGAGATGCGGCCGGCGGTTTTGCGCCGCCGAACCAGTTCGACCAGAATGCCATTGGGTTCTTTCGTCAGCTCTTTACAGCAACAGGATGCCGCGGGTCTCATAGACCGAGCGGCCGGCATTGACGTCGCGGGCCAGCGCCCGCCCGAGCGCGTTGCAGATGGCGACAATGCCGTCGATGCGCTCTCTGGAGCGTTCCTTGTCCGGCTTGATGTTGCCGGCCGGATCATGGCGCACGGCAACATTGGAGGCGTTCCATCGCAGCACGGGATGGCCGCCATGCCAGAGCGAGCGTGACACCGAAAGCCGCTCCAGCTCCGCCGTGGGTGCCGCCATGGACAAAAACCCTTGTCCGAACTGCACTAGGTTCAGGCCTTCATCCTGCAGATGCTGGACGATCTCGCCGGCAAAGGTGCGATCATAGGACAGCTCCCGCAGATCATGGCGTGAGGCCAGCTCCAGTATCTCGGCCTCGATGAAGGCAAAGTCGGTGGCATTGCCGGGTGTCGCGGTCAAAAATCCCTGATCGCGCCAGACGTCATAGGGCACGCGGTCGCGCCGCACACGGCGGACTATGTCGTCCTCAGGAATCCAGAACCGGCAGGTGACGATCCATTTGTCGGCAAGCTTTCCAAGCGTTTCATCCAGTGTCGGCGGGAAGACCAGCACGAAGGCCGACAGATCGTTGACGCGGGCAAGATCGAGCCCGCCATAGCATTCACGCCCCAGCAGCTTGCCTTCCAGTTCCTCCAGTTCGTGTTTGACGATGCGCCAGTCGGTGGCAGCTGGCAGTCCGCCTTCCTCCCACACGCTCATGTCGAGCCAGCGGGTGACCTGCTCGGTCCATTCGTTGAGGCGCAGCCGGCGGATCGCATTCTGCTGCGCCGGCATTTCCCTAGCCTCGTCGATCTGCCGCTTCAGGTCATCCAGCTTCACCGTCACGCCAAGGCTCGGATTGGCCTTCACCCAGACCTTTTCGTCGGTCCAGTCGTCGCTCTCATCAATGGTGGCGATATAGGCAAACCAGCTATCCGACGATTCCGTCGGCACCGTGCCTTCCAGCGCCTTCACCGAGAACTCGTGATGCTGGCGGCAGACCGAATGGCGATCATAGCCGGCCGTCGTGATCTCGAAGATCAGCGGCTGGCGCCGCGCACCGGTGGCGGTGTTCAGCTTCTGGATGATCTCCGGTCCCGGATGTTCGTGCACTTCATCGACGGCCGCAAAATGGATGTTCAGCCCGTCCATCTTGCTGGCGTCCGCCGACAGCGGCCTGAACCAGGACGAGGTCGGCAGCACGGCCAGATTGTTCACCGTGCGTGTGATCCTCGATTGCAGCGCCGAACTCGCCGCCACCATGCGCTCGGCCTCGCCAAAGACGATCCTGGCCTGATCGCGCGTCGTTGCCGCCGAATAGACATGCGCACCCGGTTCACCATCGGCGATCAGGGCATAAAGCGCCGTTCCCGCAAGCAGGACCGACTTGCCGTTCTTCCTTGCTACTTCGACATAGGCGGTGCGAAACCGGCGCAATCCATCCTTGCGCTTCCAGCCATAGAGCGAGCCGACGACGAACTGCTGCCAGCCCTGAAGCACGAAGGGCTCGCCGGCCCATTCGCCGGTCGAGTGGCGCAGATGGCCGAAGAAGTCGATCGCATGCCGTGCCGCAGCGCCATCCCAGACCAGGCCGCGTTTTACCCCCACCTTCAGGTCCGCGAGGTGCCGCTCGCAGGCCAGACGCACCAGCCGGCCGGCGACGATCCGGCCGCCAACCACCGCACGGGCATAGGCTGTAACCGGACAGGGTGGTGCTTTCCTGCCGCTCCCGTCCAGTGGGCGCGAAGCAAGGGAACTAGGCTTTGCGGCCACGGTTCAGGAACTCCTCGAACGGATCGCTCGTCTCGGCGGGTTCCGCCATACGGATGCGCGAGCGGCTCGACGGCGTCAGTCCGAATTCGCTCTCGATCTGCGCCATCTGCGCCAGGCACTTGTTGGCCACAGCCAGGAACGGGTTCTGGATGATGTTGTCATTCGACGTCTTCACCACCGGCCCACGGCGCTTCACTTCCTGCTCCGCCTCCAGCCAGCGTCGCCAGATCACGACGTAGCGGGCGAGTGCGCCGGCATCCAGTTCCGTCATGACACCGTGGCGGGCAAGCACCTCTGCCATCTCCATGAACTTGTCCCTGGCAGGCCCGTCGAGATGGTCAGGCGGTTCGGGCGTCGCCACCACCGGCTTCGGCTCGGCCTTGTTCAGGCGATGCGGACGGGCCGTGCCCTTCACCAGCTTCAGATGTGTCGGCAGCGGCTTGCGTCCCGCCATGGTGGCTTCTCCATACATTTATCCTGTGCCGTCACTACGAATGCGCACCGCTTCGAACACCCGCCGCAATGTAAAACTGCGCGCGATCGACACCACGGTGAAGATCGCGCCCATGGCCATGTTGTCAGCCAGCGTGGTGGACAATCCGAACAGCGGGAACACCAGCATCTGCGTCACCACGGCAATGCCATAGCCGACGGCGACATTGGCGAAAGCCTCCACCAGAGACATGGTGCGGGATTGCTTCATGCCGCTGCCGCATCCCTGGTCGCGGTCCCGGCATCAGGCACTCGGTCGGCGGCGATCTCATCAAAACGGCGACCGTCGCCATCGAGCCTGGCCGCCTTGCCGGTGAATGCCTGCCAGCGCTTGACGACCACATCGCAGAAGGCCTCCGACAGTTCGAGGCCATAGACGCGGCGGCCGGTCTTCTCGCCGGCGATCAGCTGTGAGCCCGAACCGGAGAACGGCTCGTAGCAGATGTCGCCCGGTCTTGTGTGCAGCTGCATCGGCAGCGTGAACACCTTGACCGGCTTCGAAGTCGGATGCTCGCGGGTTTCGATCTCCGAGGATGGGATGTTCCACACCGTGGTCGGCCAGCTCTCGAACCCCTCGCGGTTGATGCGGGGCTTCCTGCCCCGGCGCCAGCCGAACAGGCACGGCTCATGCGCCCACAGCATCACCGAGCGCGTCAGCACCGGGCGCGATTTGGCCCAGATGATCTGCTGGTGATGCAGCACATCGAACTGATCCCAGACCGTTTCCAGCATGCGCTGGCGGCGCGAGGCGTGCCAGCAATACCATGCCACATCCTCGGCAATGGCATGCCCGATCGCCACCTTGCAGAAGGCCTCGTAGAACTGCGGTCCTTGGGCAGAATCATCCCAGTGTGGCTGCTCGATATAATCGTCGCCCCAGTCCTTGTTGGCGATTTTCTTCGCCCGCGCCGAGGCGGTTTTCTTTGTCGGATGGTTGGTTCCGTCATAATCGACCAGGTAGGGCGGATCGGTGGCAAACAGCGCCGCCCGTTCGCCGTTCATCAGGCGACCAACATCTTCCGGCGAGGTGCTATCACCGCACAGCAGCCGGTGATCACCCAGCAGCCACAGATCGCCGCGCCGTGTGACAGGCGTTGCCGGCACCTGCGGAATGGCGTCGTCCTCGGTCAGCCCATCCTGTTCGTCATGGCTGCCGTAAAGCAGGTTCTGCAACTCGTCGTCGCCGAAGCCGGTGAGGCCAAGGTCAAAGCCGGCCTCCTGCAGGTCGGAGAGCTCGAGC
Source organism: Paracoccus kondratievae (assembly GCF_009301415.1). Lineage (GTDB taxonomy): Bacteria > Pseudomonadota > Alphaproteobacteria > Rhodobacterales > Rhodobacteraceae > Paracoccus > Paracoccus kondratievae. The sequence goes on from NZ_CP045073.1 coordinate 691,485, forward strand.
GCCAGCAGCTCCTCGTCCCAGCCGGCATTCATGGCAATGCGGTTGTCGGCGAGCACCAGCGCCCGGCGCTGCGTCTCCGACAGTCCCGCCAGCACGATCGTCGGCACCGTCTCCATACCGAGCTTGCGCGCCGCCAGCACGCGGCCATGACCGGCAATCAGCGTGCCATCCTCGGCAATCAGCACCGGGTTGGTGAAGCCGAAGGCGCGGATCGACCCGGCGATCTCGGCCACCTGCGCATCCGAATGCGTGCGGGCATTGCGCGCATAGGGCACCAGGCTGTCGAGCGGCCGGTATTCGACGGCCAGCTGACGCTCAATGTCACCAACACCGATGTGCGCAGTTTCAGCGATTGTCATTTTCGGTATCCAGTGAAATCAACATCTTAGCCGCGCACCCCCCATGCTTCATTTTGGCCACGGATGCGCTTTTGGTGGCGCCCGGTCCGGGGCTGGAAGGCCCCAGAGATTTACCCTCCCCCCGGGGGGGCGGTGGTTTATGGTTGGCGGCGGGCGTTGCCGAAGCCGCCATCCTCGCTCGCGGTCTTGCGACTGTGACAGCTGGCACAGAGCGGCTGCCAACCGTCCGGGTCCCAGAACCGCTCCGTGTCGCCGCGGTGCGGGATGATGTGATCGACGGTATTGGCGGCGCTCACACGGCCCTGACGCTGGCATTCCGCGCAGAGCGGGTGCCGGGCGAGAAACATCTGCCGCGCACGCTGCCAGCGGGCGGACTTGTAGAGCGCCCTGACCGCGGGGTCGCGGTTACGGTCAGCATCGCGGTCGCGTTCACGCTTGTCGCGTCGCCCCACCGGGCGATGGATCGGCGGGCGCACAGGCATGGGGCCTCGCGAAATGGATGGAATGGGTGTGGGAACGATCGGTGGCGCTCATGGCGCTCTTCTCCCGATCATGCCCTGCTTGTAGCACGGATCTGTTGCATGTGTCGAACAGAAAAGTGTTGCAACACTTTGGACTCGTTCACGCATTCAGCCGCGCAGCGATCTTCGTGAGCGCCAGCTGCCAGCGCCGCCAGGCGGTGGTCCGGTCGCAGCCCATCTCGCCCGCGATCTGCTTCCACGGCACCCGTGCCGCGCGGGACCAGACCAGCCGCCGCTCGGCCTCCTCGATCCAGAGGACCCAGTCGAAGGTCCGCTCCAGTCGGGTGATGGCCGCGGGTGACGGCCAGACGCGCATCGGCTCGGGCTCCATCGCGGCGATCTCGCGCTTCGTCCGCAGCACCTGCGGCCAGGCTCCGAAGTAGCCCTGGGCCTTGACCGGCGGCAGCTTGCGCAGGGTGCGGAACGCCTCCTCGAAGTGATCCGCCACATCGTCAGTGGTCCAGTGGCGCTCAGCCATCGCCGTGCCCTCCCTCGCTGGCGCGGGGGCCGTAGAGCTTGCAGCCCAGCTGCACGACCATCTCCCGCTCAGGCCAGCTCAGCCGCGGATCGTCGACCGAGACCGCCAGCAGCCCCAGCTCATGCCAGCCGTCCCGCCGGACCTGATCGGGGTCGCGGCGGGTGCCACCGTAACCGCGCGGCGTGAAGCGCATCATCGTCATCGTCTTGCAGGCCATCGTCATCTCCTGTCGTTCTGGCCGTCGTGATCGGGTGAGGCAGACACGAGGGGTGACGTGGAGGACCGCGGGCCCGGACGTCGCGGATGGGGGGTCCGGCCCGGAGGCCGGCCCTCCCATACGTAGTATGGGGGCTCTCCCCCTTCCTCATCCGACCGCGGCCAGGTGATTGATAAATAACGGGAAAAAGGCGATCCGGATGACAAAGGGGGATGACAGCGGACTTTGTCATCCTCATGCGCAAGCCATTGATTTCGTTGAGGCATGACAGGGGTATGAGGATGACAACGGGCTTTGTCATGATGACGAAGTCAGACATCGGGCCCCTCCGGATGGACCCAGACCGCAGGGTTCTCGACCTCCAGCACCATGCCCGAGTGGGCGCATTTGTAATGGCTCGGCTGGACCGGCAGCCCTTGTCCGGTCACTTCTCCGGTCTCCGGATCGACCTGCTCGTCGACCCCGAAGCGCATCCCTTCGACGCAGAGATAGCCGTAGTGTGACCGCGTCGGCGGGAAGCCCTGATCGGCGAACTCCCGGCGGAACTTGATCAGTCCCTTGGTCGCGAGGACCCCGATCCGTTCGCGGATGGTGTAACGGCTGCCCAGGCCGCCGCGGTTCTCGAAGGCCTCAGCGAACTGCGTCGACGTGTAGAGCCGCTGCTCGGCGGCCTCGTCGAACAGCAGGCCGAGAATGACATCATGCTTGCGAAGCCGTTCGGCATCCTGCCTGGCGCCAGCCTCCTTGCCGACCAGGCGCTCGAAGCGGTTGTCGATCTCCACCCACGTCCCACCGATCTTGTCGACCAGCTTCGCCTCCAGGGCCGGTCCGTTGCGCAGCTCGATCTCGAGCCGCCGGGCGGTGCTGTCGTCGTCCGGGCGGTGCAGGATCAGGCCGCTGGTGTAATAACCCCGCAGCGCGCTGGCGCCGGAGAGAGCGAGGAACGGGTCATCCTTCACCTGCTGCTTCGAAAGCTTTTTCGTGTGGTGGACGAGGATGACGCCGGCATCGGGATTGACCGCCGCCTGCAGCGCTTCGACTCGCTCCTTGAGGAAGAACATCATCGCGCTGTTGTCGTTCTCGCCGCCGCTGTCGGGACCGCCGTCGAAGACGTTGCGGATAGGATCGACGCAGAGGATGTCGGGCGGGCTGTCGGGGAAAGCGCTCCGGATTGCCTCCAGCACGCGGGTGACGCCACCCTGGTCGAGCAGCAGCTTCAGCCGCGGAGTGGCCACGAAGCCGTCGCGCGCGGCAACAAGGACTTCGGACGGCAGGCCGATCTGGTGGAGGCGCTCGCGCAGGTAGTGATACTGCAGCTCCGCTTGCAGGTAGAATACCCGCAGCGGCCGCGGCGGCGTGAAGCCGAGGAACGGCACGCCTGCCGCCATGTGCACCAGCCAGGAGATCAGGAAGTCGCTCTTGCCGACCTTGGGCGCGCCGCCGAGGACGAGCAGCCCGCCCGGGGTGAGCACGCGAGGCGCGATGATGTCGTCGGGCAGCGCGCTGCGGTCATCGAGCAGCTGGCCGAGACTGAAGCAGGCGAGCGGGGCTGTATGCGACTCCTGCCGCGGCGGCTGCGCAGGTCCGTTGCGTTCGAGATGACGCTGCCACAGCCGGCGCGTCTCGGCCTTGAGGCGATCCTCGGACCAACTAGGCCGCAACATGGCGGCATTGTAGCCGCAGATCGCCTCCCAGGCCTCGTCGAGGCTGAGCCGGCCATCATGCGCCTGACGGAGGTAGTGCCCGATCGCGGCGCTGGCGCCCTGAAACCGGGTCCAGTCATCCTGCGCCCCCTCGCGCACCGGCGTGGTCAGGACGTCATCGACTGCGGGTTTGCTACCGGCGTTGAAGTCGAACCACGCTGAGCCTGAGGTTTCCGGGGTGAGCGCGGGCATCGCAGCGACGAGGGCCGCGAACTCAGCCAGATCGACCTCGATGGGCTGCTGGTCGACGATCCGGACCTGCGCCGTCCGTCCATATTTACCATGGATCGTCCCGGGCACCCGGATCGGCTGGTGAGCGGAGCCGAAGCTGTCGTCACCGCCGACCTTCAGCGCCATCGTCGCCCGCAGCTGGCAGAGCCGGGCCAGGTCCTCGCCCTCGGCCGGTTCGGTCAGCTTCCACCACAGATGCAGCTTGGGCTGTCCGGCCTCGGTCATCCCGCCGCTCTCGATGGTCAGCGTCGCCGGGCCGAGGTTGCGGATCAGGTGGTCCCGCTTGGCGGAGATGTCGCCCTCGTCGAGATCGACGACCAGCGCCTGCATCTGCCGGACATGCTCGGCGCGACCTTCGCCGCTGTTTCCGACCGTGCCGGGGATCACATAGATCGCGCGCCCGACGGAGGCGGCGGCTCGCGCGGCTGTGGCGATGATCTCGGGCGCGCTCGCGTCTGCCGGGATCCAGCGCAGGTCGTTCGACGGCACCGGCGTCACGCCCTTCTCGGGCAGGCCGCGCAGCGGGATCAGGCCGTCGCACCAGGAAAAGACCACGTCGACAAACAGCGCGATCTGGTCGCGATCGATGCCGGGCGCGCTCATTGCAGCCGCCCTTCGCCCGGCGCCAGATCAGCCGGGTGGACATAAACCGCAAACAGCGGCTCACCGTCGCCGTGCAGGCCCGCTGCCTCGAAGAAGTAGTACCGATCCGGGATGACCAGTTCGGTCAGTTCCCAACGCCGGTAATATCCCGGCAGGCGTTTGAGGAGATCGGGCGGCGGGACCGGCGGCAAGGACATCGATCAGGCTCGTGAACAGGGGCTTCACCTGGTCAAAAGCCACCCCCGCACGCCGATCGGGACATTGAGGACGGGAATAATATGTGATATCTATTTCAGCGTGTGATATCGATGGAGGCGGCCGTGGCCCAGATCGTCGTGCGACAGATCCCCGACGAGGTGCATCGCGCCCTGAAGGCGCAGGCGGCCGCCCATGGCCGGAGCGCCGAGGCCGAGCTGCGCGAGATCATCGCTCGCGCGGTTCTGCGCGAGGGCCGGCCACGTGCAGGCGATCTGATGCGCGGCATCTGGTCAGGCGCCGCGATGGACGGGTTCTCAGTCGAGCGCGACCGCACCCCCGTGGAGCCGGCCTGCTTCGAATGATCATCCTCGATACGAACGTCGTCTCGGAGACGATGAAGCCGGTCCCCGAGCCCCGGGTGATCGACTGGCTCAACCGCCAGGAGCTGAGCACCCTGCACCTGACCACCGTCAGCCTGGCCGAACTGCGGTTCGGCATGGCGCGGCTCGAGCCCGGCCGCCGCCGGGATGATTTCGAGCTTCGGCTCGAGCGGATGCTGACGGAGGTCTTTCCCGGCAGGGTCCTGGGGTTCGACGCAGCCGCGGCGAATGCCTTTGGCGCGCTCGTCGCGACGGCGGGGCGCCAGGGGCATGCGGTGAGTTTCGCGGACGGCGCGATCGCCGCCATCGCGGCCGCCAGCGGCTATCCCGTCGCCAGCCGCGACACCGCGCCCTTCGCCGCCATGGGGGTGAAGGTGGTCGATCCCTGGGGCCTGCCGGCAAACGAAGCGTAATGCAGCGCCAGCGAGGCCATTGCGCGCTGGTAGCGCTTGCGCGCAGCTGACCCGGTTACGGCCATCACGGCTCCCATCTCGACCTGGCTTGCGCCGTCGAGCACCACGCCGAGGACCAGATCGGCGTCCCGCCCGATCAGCGCGACGAGATCGCGTCGCAACGCCCCGCGCAACCGCTGCCGCTCCGCCCATGACGGCGCGGCCGCGATCCAGTCGGGATCGAGATCTGCGCAGGACTGCTGCCGGGCATCGTCACGGATCACGGCACGCAGCACGTCGCGTTCGGCATTCCTCAACACAGTCGCCGCGATCTGGTTGACTCTGGAGAGGTCCAGCTTGCGGATGGTCTCGGTCGCGCGCGCCAACAGGTCGGACGCGATGTCGTCGGGGCTGCCGATCCGGCGGCGCAGACAGCGGTTGCGGATCGCATCGAGCCCCGGCCACAGGGAAAGCAGCATGACGTGCAGGGCCAATCCCGCGGGACGATCGCGGCCTTGTGACCTGCGCACGAGGGCGGCGAGAATGGCGTTTCGCCCATCGAAATCGAGATGCCCATGATGTAGGGCGCCGAGCAGCGCGACAATATCGGCGTAAGGCCGAAGCGCCGGTTCGGCCGACCGGACGGCACGATAATCGCATCGGGATTGCAGGGTTGCAGATGAACGGGCGAGATCCTCGCGGATCGCGGACCAGGAGAAAGACACGGGACGCCAGCCTTCCGGCCGGGCGTCCAGCGCCTCTCTCGGGCCTCAGGGCGTCATGCGCCTCTGATGATCGGGAAATCGGGTGGAACGGCGCGCCTTAGCGCGCCGGTCCCTTGGTCTGGCTCATCGTCCCGCAATGCCGGCAGGTCGCCGTGGCGGGATAGCTGAACAGATATTCGTGGCCTCGCGCGAAGCTCACATGCATCAGGCCATCGCGATGGATGCCCAGCAGCGCGCCGCAGCGGCTGCAGCGCCAGTCGTTAGATGAGATGCGGGGCGTGCGGTCCTGCGCGCAGCGCACCGCCGGGAGATGAGAGTTGTGGGTCGGCATTTGAAATGCTCCGTCGTTGAAGGAGCAACTCAAATGAAACAGCGAATCGCAGTTAGTCAGAGCCCCTGAACGCAGTTGGAGCGCAGTTGGCGGTCAGACCGCGATCTCCCATTGTCCGCGCTTCGGAGAGCGCATGAAGCCAGCCTTCAGCTTGTCCCACAATGGCTGGCCAAAAATGCTGCTGAGGGATTGCCCCCCGAACCCTGCGATCATGTCCTCGGTCTTCATGGGCGTCGGATATGCCTGTACCAGTCGATCGATGACCGTGACGCGATTTTCCCCCACAATGTCGATCGTGCCTCGGCCTGGTACGCTCAGCACCCCGGCGCCGGTGCCCGACTTGTGGAACTCGACAGCCGCCCCACCTTGGGCCAACGAACGGTTCCGACGAAATGCTGCCGTCAGGCTTGTCAGATCGACAGCAAACTCGGCTCCCTCCGGCAGGATATGGTCGGCGAGTCTGGCGAGCACATTTGCCGCCAGGCAGACGCCGGCCACGTCGCCCGCCTGCAGGACGAGTCCGATCCCCTGTTTGTCACGCGCGCGAAGCTCGGTGTCGATGGCGGCGCGGACCCGTTCGTCCTCGAGTCGGCGCGCGAGATAGAGCGGCACATCACGCCCGTCGATTTCGAGTGCGCCGAGCGCGATGAGGTCGGGCCGGATGTTCTCCATCGCTGTGATGTCCAGCGCCTTGCCAAGCTGCTCGCGCAGGTGGCTGGCGACCCATCCGTCTCGAATCCGATAGACACGGTAACGCTCAGGCAGCGCGGCCGACGATGACTGGCCGTCGCTCGAGTGAAGCTCGAGTCCTTCAGGACGCTCCACGACCTTTGCCACATGTTCCCCGAAATCGTCTTCTTCGTCGATCAGGTCGTCACCCTCCCAACCTGAGGGGACCAGGAACCCGAGATCGAGCAGGGTTTTGACGTCTACCCCCCGCTCATGAAGCCAGGCACCGTTTATCCGGTCAGATGCCAGGTTCCACAAAGCCAGCAATGCAGGCAGCACCGCCGTGCTCTCTCTGGGCGTCGGTGCGCGACCATCACGCAATATGCCCCAATGGCGGAGCAAGCGGTGACCGAGGACGCGCTCGAACGGATCATCCAGGCTCAGCAGGCTCGTGGTGTTTCGATCCGTCAGGGTAAAGTCCAGCGTGCGCTCGCCGTCCACGCCCGCCCGCCGGTATTGAACAGCAATTTCCACGAACCGCATCGCGAGGGCATTGCGAAATATCCTCTCGAGTCCCGGCTGATCGCTGATCAGCTGGCCGATGTCCTCATCCAGGGACGTCGAGACCGACAGCCTGTTGGCGAGATTTCCGATACTGATGTCCGCGCGGATCACGCGAGCTCGCAGGATGCTTGCATCGTCGAACTCGGGGAGTTCCAGATCGAACCCGTTAAAGAACCGCGCGATGTCGTAGGCCTGAAAATCGACAGGTTGTTGCGAGGGCTCCTGTTCGAGGACCGTCCTGATGAAGCTCTCGGCCGCATCGTGGCGAAGCTTTCGGGTCCCAGCACGGACATGCACGCGCCCGGTACTCGGGGTGTGCACGATCATGATTTCCCCTGGTGGGCGGAAATACATTGTCGTGCGCTGCCCGTCGTCGTGAAGTTCCCGCACACTGGTAGGAGCTTCCGGGTGAACCACAAGGTACATGACCTCGGCGGGCTCATCGCCGTCCTGGGGAATGGCGAACCGGTCGACTTCATATCCGTCGCCCCGATCGAGTCTATCCCGCAGATCGTCCAGCAGGGTGTCCAGCGCCGATGAGGCGACATCAGCCACGCCGTCTTGCACAGGCGCGACCATGAACGTCTGGTAGTGGCGGTCATAGCGGCGGTAGAGCCGCAAATGCAGGGTGTTCTCTGCAGCCTCGAACAGCATCGGCTCGTTGAGATAGGTCCAAAAGCTGCGTGCCAGCGAGTCGCGCTGCCCATCGAATTGCCGTTTCCGGTCGGGCGGCATTTTGGTGCGGACAAGTCCGTCCAGCGCGAACTGGCCGCGATCTGACGACATGTTGACGATACGAGCTGCCTCGGTTTCGAGGGGTGACAGCTTCTCCTTCCGCTGTTCGCGCAACATGGCTGCCGCAGGCACATCTCCATCGGCGCCATCGGGTTCGAAATGGTAATCTGCCAACCATGTCAGCTTGTCGAAGACACGCATTCGCAGGAATGCGGCAATCATCGAGGGCTCGGCATCGTCGAATAGCCGCGACAGGTTGGGACAGGATTTGGCCGGCGCACGAACCACGTGTACCTCCGTGATCAAGGTTTCGTGAAGGCTAACCTCACATGGCCCCCCGACGCAAAGAATCTTCGATCGCTGTCCCGATTTGCTTCCTGAACCGGCTTTTCATCGTCGAGAACCCTGCGAGTTACCGATGATGAAACGTCCCAACCCTCTGTCACCCTTCCTGATGACTGCCGCCGAGCGCCGCGCCGAACTGTGCGGCCTGCTGGCACTGGGGCTGGTCCGGCTGCGGATGCGGGAGGCGGGCGAAGTATCTGACGATACCGGAGAAAGTTGCCTACACTATCCACCCGACCAATGCCGTCATGCAACTCCAACGCACCGGAGAACCGCATGACGACCCACGATCCCATCCCCGCGCGCCTGGCCGCGCTGAAATCCACCCCGACGCCCGAGCTGAAAGCGCAGTGGCGCGATCTGTTCGACAGCGAGCCGCCGCCGTTCAACCGCCGCTATCTCGAAAGCCGCATCGCCTATCGCATCCAGGAACTCGCCTATGGCGGGCTGAAACCGGAGACGATCCGGCGGTTGGAACGGCTCGGCGAGGAACTGGACGGCGGCGACCGGAAGAAGAGCCGAATCCGCGCCGACGCCATGCCCATCGCCGGCACGCGGCTGATCCGCGAATGGCAGGGCGTCGAGCAGGTCGTCACCGTCACCTCCGAAGGCTTCGAATGGCAGGGGCGGCCCTACAAGTCGCTCTCCGCCATCGCGCGTGCGATCACCGGCACGCGCTGGAACGGGTGGGTGTTCTTCGGCTTGAAATCGCGGAGGCGCGCATGAGCGATGTGAAGATCAAGCGCCGCTGCGCGGTCTACACCCGGAAATCCTCCGAGGAAGGGCTTGAGCAGGAATTCAACAGCCTCCACGCTCAGCGCGAGGCCTGCGAGGCGTACATCGCCAGCCAGCGGTCCGAGGGCTGGGTGCTGGTCCGCGATCACTATGACGACGGCGGCATCTCCGGCGGCACGCTGGAACGGCCCGGACTGAAGCGGCTGCTTGAAGACATAGAGGACGGGCTGGTCGACGTGGTGGTGGTCTACAAGATCGACCGCCTGTCGCGCTCGCTCGCCGACTTCGCCAAGCTGGTGGAGGTGTTCGACCGGAACGGCGTGACGTTCGTCTCGGTCACGCAGTCGTTCAACACCACCACGTCCATGGGGCGGCTGACGCTGAACATCCTTCTCAGCTTCGCCCAGTTCGAGCGGGAGGTGACAGCCGAACGCATCCGCGACAAGGTCGCCGCCAGTCGGAAGAAGGGCATGTGGATGGGCGGGGTGCCGCCCTACGGCTATAGGGTCGAGAACCGGAAGCTGGTGGTCGACGAGGAAGCCGCTGCGCATGTGCGCTGGATCTTCGCCCGCTTCCTCGAGATCGGGTCCTGCACGGAACTGGCGCGGGAGGTTGGCACGCGCGGAATCCGGACGCCGCGCGGCAACCGGATCGACAAGAAATACATCTACCGGATGCTCAGCAACCGCGCCTACATCGGTGAGGCAGTCCACAAGGGTGACAGCTATCCCGGCGAGCATGACGCCATCATCAGTCAGGAAACGTGGGACCGGGTCCACGCCATCCTGCAGGAGAGCCCGCGCAAACGCGCCGCCCGCACCCGTGCCGACACGCCCGCGCTGTTGAAGGGGCTGCTCTACGGCCCCGATGGCGCGGCCTTCTCGCCGACGCACACCCGAAAGGGCGGCCGGTTGTACCGCTACTATGTCAGCCAGACAGTGCTGAAGCATGGCGCTGGATCCTGCCCCATCGGCCGCGTGCCCGCGGGCGAGATCGAGGCCGCGGTCTTCGACCAGCTGCGCGCCGTGTTCCGCCAGCCCGAGATCGTGGCCGGGACGTGGAAGGCGGCGAGCGCCCACGCCAGCGACATCACCGAAGCCGACGCCCGCGCCGCCCTGCAGCAGATCGACCCGCTGTGGGACGAACTCTTCCCCGCCGAGCAGGCGCGTATCGTGGCGCTGCTGATCGAGCGCGTGGACATCGGCACGGATGGACTCAACGTCCGGCTGCGCATGGATGGTCTGGGGAGCCTCGCCCGCGAGATGCGGGCTGGAGACATGGGAGCGGCCGCATGACCCGCGAGCCGCCGATCCCCGACACCGTGACGCTGCACGTGCCGTTCCGCATCGTGAAGCGCGGCGGGCGGAAGGAGATGCACTTGCCGGACGGCACAACGCCGTCACGCCGGGCGGACAGCGCGCTGGTCAAGGCGCTCGCCCGCGCGTTCCGGTGGAAACGGATGCTCGAATCCGGGGAGTTCGCCACCGTCGCAGAGTTGGCCGAGCGCGAGGGGATCGCGCCCTCCTACATGACCCGCGTCCTTCGGCTGACCCTTCTAGCGCCCGAGATAGTCGAGGCGATCCTGGACGGAAAGCAGGGGCCCGAGGTCACGCTCGCGCGGGTGTTGGAGCCGTTTCCGTTGGGCTGGATTGATCAGTTTCCGTTCAAGCCGTGCGCTCGGGTCCCAAGTTTGTTCTTCCACAAACCCTCACGGGCAAGGATGTCGTCCCGAGCCATGTCGGGTGAGGCCACCTCGAGTATCGACACGGTGTAGTCTCGATGGCCGCGCTGCCGCAGCAGTACGTTGCCCCCATGCCCATTTGCCACGTAGGCCATCCACCGCCCGAGAAGACCATCTTGACCGGTAGCAGACCCTACATACTGATCACCCCCTTCGGAAACGAGTAGATAAACTCCTCGGACAGAGGATAGTGCAGCCCGCCATGCTTGCGGCAGCGCGGGCACTTCACTGATCAGGCTCCTGAACCTGGAGAATCCGGGGAACGGCGGCTCCCTGCGATCAAGCCTTAGTTCGAGAATCTCTTTGTGCCGTCGCGCAGCCCATTGTGACCAAGCGCGCGCGCCAGCCGGCGGGCCCCAACGAACAAGGATGCGTTCCGTGTACGCACTGCCAGCGGCAAGCCATTCGAGATCATATGCGTCAACGTCCCTTCGGTCACGCTCGCCCTCGATGATCTCGGGATCCTGGATGGCGGGAAGGCGGCCTCCATTCCAGTCCCATCGATCGTTGATCCGTGTAATCCCGACGAACAAGCCGGTTGTATCTCCGTCGGCCAGCATCGGCCCTGGAACGAAATGGCACGCAAGCTGCGCCTCTGCGTAGGGCGATGGATTTCGACGCTGAAAGCTGGCGAAGCATCCAAACTTCTGAGAGCCGCCGGTCCGCCAAGCCATCAAGCCGCGATTGTCATGCCGAAGGAGGCGCGTATGTACGACGTCCAATTCGAGCTTTATCAGGAACTCATGGAAATAGAACACTTTACCTCCTACCGTCGCTGAGATCGTGCTCAGCTAAGCGGCAATCGTCAATGCTTGGCAGCGACATCCGATATCGAAGAGGTGAACCTCTAGGTGCAGCAGGCTCCAGAGGCGGCGCGGACGGGTCGCGTGCTGAATGTCATCGAAGTGCTGGCGCTGAACACACTGCTCCCTCAGAGTCCGGATCACCCGCTCGGCCGCCGCGACCCACGGGCTGTTCCGCGCATACTACGCGGCCCGCCGCGCCGCGGTGGTCGCTCCTGCCGGGATCGCCGCGTTCAGCGCATCGACCGTCCCCATCCCCTCCCAACGCCGCCCGCCACCCGCGGGCTCGATGCCGCGAGCGCGCACGAAGCCAAGAAGGCGATGGAGGACGGGCCGCACGGGCTGAAGAATTGCCTGCAACGGACCCTCAAGCTATTGTTAACGTTTGGGAATCAATCCACCCGAACAGCGCTAGATCCCACCGAAAGACACCTACTGAACGGCAGGCTGCCACTTGAATACGGATTCATACTCAAGTAGCGTCCGAAAAAAACGCAAAAGGCCTGTCGATGTCGCGCTCACGGATCATTGTTGAAACTTCCGATCAGAAGAAGACCGCCGTTTTGGAGGCTGCATCGCTGCAGGGAGCGACACTTGCTGAGTGGTTTGAAGAGCAACTGAGGGCAACGATTCCAAGCGTTAATCACGAATCCGATGCCAAACAGCACGGACTTGTGCGGCCTAACGAACTGAACGACGTCGAAGCAGTCATGTCGAGCCTGTCTTCACAAGACTGGGCATTCACTGACGACGATACTCGCTACCTCACACATGATCTGCATCCATATCCTGCGAAGTTCATTCCACAAATCCCGGCACACCTCATCGCACGGCTCTCAATGCCGGGGGATAGAGTGTTTGATCCTTTCGGTGGCAGCGCCACCACCGCAGTTGAAGCCGTACGCCTAGGTCGGAGAGCAATTTCAATCGACGCGAACCCCCTCTCAGCGCTTATAGGACGGGTGAAGACTGGCTTCATGACGCCATCAATCCGTGCAGATCTTGAGCAACTTGCTGCTGCGGTAGAAAGCCGGTTGGTGGGCCCTGACGGCGAGGTTGAGGCTCAATGGCCATCCGTGCTGGAACGGCATGGCAAATACCGCCCCGAAATCCCCAACATTGAAAAATGGTTCGATGTCGAAGCACAGGCAGCTCTCTGCCTCCTCAGACATTTGATCGATACTACGACAAAGGATCTGTCTCGGGATGCTGCCCTGCTGGCACTTTCTCGGATAATTTTGCGTGTTTCCAACCAAGAGTCAGAGACCAGATACGTTTCAGTAAAGAAGAACGTTTCATTCAAGATATGCCTTCGAGCGTACTTGGAATCTTTGCGCACAGCGATGAGGCGGCTGGATAATGCTGCGGCGGAGCTTCAGTATGCAGACGCAGAATTTCTAATTGGTGACAGCCGCGCGGACCTCCAGCGCAGTATTGCTGAATGTTCTGTGGATCTTATTGTTACATCACCGCCTTACCCCAATGCGACGGATTACCATCTCTACCATCGATTTCGGCTGTTCTGGCTTGGATTTGATCCACGAAAGCTCGGTCAAATAGAGATCGGATCGCATCTCAGGCACCAAAGGAATAACTCTGGCTTCGAAGAGTATCACGAGGATATGGTCAAAGTCCTCTCAGGCTGTGCTTATGCGCTAGCCCCGGGGCGTTTCGCTGTATTCGTCGTTGGTGACGCACTATTTAAAGGGGAAAGCTTCTCGACCGCGTCCGCGATTGCTGAGGCCGCTGAGGCGGCTGGATTGCGCATGGTTGGGACGGTTGACCGTCCAATTCACACAACAAAACGCTCCTTTGCTAAACCGGCGCGTCGCGCGCGGCTTGAGCAGTTGGTTGTCCTGCAGAAGCCCAATCATGAAATTGTCGTCTCGCTTGGTGCGCCCGCCTACAAGATGTGGAACTATGAGGTTGAGCTTCGCGCTAAAGAAATAACCGCCCTGACCAACGCGAGAATAAATACGCGTGAAGCTGGCGGTGAGATCCGACTAAAGGTGGCAAATCCAGATTACTGGAATCTTCGCAGGCTGGCTTTCACCCGCGACTATTCGGTGGTCGGGGATCCAGATCGGCGTGAGTCCACCTGGCAGAAAGTCCTTGAGAACGGCGATGCTGATCCCTCCAAACGCAAAGATCCCAAATATGCAACTCATGGCCTGCACGCATACAAGGGTAAGTTTTATCCACAGCTCGCTAAGAGCCTACTAAACATCTCCGGAGTCCCCGTAGGAGGGAGAATTCTTGACCCTTATTGCGGGTCTGGAACGACGCTCGTTGAGGCAATGTTGAACGGCTTCGCTGGGCATGGGTGCGATTTCAACCCGCTCGCTGCGAAGATTGCAAAAGCCAAGACCGGAATACTCACTCTTCCACGCCACATTGTTGATCATGCCATCCGATCGGTTCTGGATCGCGTTGTTCTGCGAGGCACCGGATATGATGTCTCACTGGATCAGTTTTCCAAGGATCTACATCGAGAGCTACATGATTGGTTTCCGGAGAAGGTACTCTTCAAGCTCAACTGGCTTCTGGCACAGATCAGATTGCTCGGGAATCCGACCATTGTTGATTTTTTGGAGGTCACGCTCAGCAGCGTAGTCAGGGACGTTTCGCAGCAGGATCCAAGCGATCTGCGCATCCGACGGCGCAAAGAGCCCCTAGAAGATGCTCCCGTATTCGAGTTGTTTGCAGATCGTCTCACGCACGCGCACTCTCGTCTTCAGAAGTATTGGGCTGTCGCAGGACGCCAGCCCGGCGATATGATCGAGCCGAGGGTTGTGGAGGGCGACTCTCGGGCGCCCCATACCGCTGAGCTCCTGGGCTTGGAGCGTCAGAGCGTGGACGCTGTTGTGACTAGCCCACCCTACGCCACGGCGCTTCCGTACATTGATACCGACCGTCTCTCGCTCCTTGCGATTATGGGTATTCCGTCGAAGATTCGGTCGACTCTGGAGGAGAACCTCACAGGCTCTCGTGAGATCCGGAAGTCTGAACGCGACACATTCGAAGCGACGCTCATGGACGACAAGGAAGCCTATTCCATACTTCCAAAGGATGTGGTCTCTGAGGTGCGTTTTATCCTTAAGGAAAACAGCAAGATCGACGTCGGTTTTAGAAGAGCAAATATGCCAGCGCTGCTTTGGCGCTACTATGTCCACATGAAAGAAAACCTCGAAAGCATGCACAGTGTCATGCGGCCGGGAGCGCGTGCGTTCTATGTTGTTGGCGACAGCCGCACAAACGCTGGCGGCAACTGGGTGAGGATCAATACTTGTGCGAACATATCAAAAATTGCCCAAGAGGCAGGTTTTAGGTTCTTAGAGGCAATCGACATCGACGTCACGACCGAGAACTATAAGCATATCAAGAATGCAATAACAGAAAACCAGATTCTGGTTTTTGAACGGCCCTAGAACCAACCAAATTTCCTAGGCTTCTTTCCGCCGCCTGGCATGGTCTGATTGCATGCGGCCTCCCACAAGGGGTAGTCGGGGCTATCTGGCCTATAAACTGTAACTTCGTAGTCGAGTTGAGGGTTGTTAGATTGCTCCATGACCATCACAGAATAGTCTGGTACAACGCCTACAAGTGGAGATGCCGTTACCCTTATTTCTTTCTTCGTTTCATAGAAGACGGTGTTCAGGGCGTACTTGCTTAGGGTCAGGGCAGGCGTAGGAGACGCGCCCAACACGACCAGATCTATGATAGGATCGGGATCGAGTTGAGGGTAAGACGGATTTCCAACTTTCTTAGGAGTTGTTTTCCCGGTGAACGGCCAATTGAAGAAAGCTGGGTTTTGTAGTGCAGCAGATACGCTGAGAAATATCTCTCCATTGTGATGCGGCTTGATTTGGATTGCCAGGCCGCGGACTGGCGTTGGACTGGTTGCGGCGGGACCGGTAGTGATCGATGGCGCTGTAGTCGCTGTCTTCTTTTTTGCTCCACCCTTTGCGACCGACTTTGGTAGCGCGCTCTCGGGCTTGACTATCAAACCAGATCGCAAGGCGCTGGTTGCTCTGCCAACGGCAGCTGTATCAGAGCTTCCGTTGCCGGATGTGCGCATGGTCTTTTCGTCGATTACGCGGCCTGAAGAGATGAGACCTGCCAACACAGTAGAGTTTAGCTTCGTCGTCGCCGGACACGAAGAAGGTAATAGCTCGGTCCAGGCGGCCTCAATGGCAGAAAGCACTGGCCCGTCAGTCGGAAGATTCAGTTCAAGGTCTATCGCTGACTCGAAGTTCTTCTCCGTCCCCCCCACAGTAAGGTTGTTGGATCCGATGAAGGCCCTTGCCGCACTGGATCCTTTGAACAAGTATATTTTCGGGTGAAAAGTGATACCGGGCTCCTGCGTGATGTAGACCTCATCGAACAATGCGAGAGCGAGTTCGAGAGCTTCTTTGCTAGTTCCCTTCTGATCTATGCCTAGGATGGCGGCTGTGCTTTTTCCGGCGGCCTTCCACGCCTGGAGAAGACTTTCCAGCCGAAGCAGTGGGCCGCTTTTTGCGTATGCTACAATCAGACGGAAGTCGGAAAACTCAGCGCTGCCGAGGCAGGTCTTAAGATCATCGAGGAGTCGACGTGTGCCCGGAGGTTGATCGAGAGGTTTGATCAGGGAAAGCTTTGGCATGAGAGTTTTGAGGAAAGCACCGTATGTTGACTTGCGCAGATAGTGTCAGAGCGACCCTTCCTGCACAATAGAGCCTGCCTCCAGTGCCATGACTACGCCATCCATCGTGATCGGACGATTGGGATTGAGTCCGTGCCTTCGGCGCTGGGCCGTCTCGCCACCGATTCCACCCTCTCGACTTCCTCGTTTGGCCTGAACCCCATGCTGATGAGCCTGTGCAGGTCGGCGTGGGCGTAGACGAAGGTGTCCAGCACCTCGCTTCGTTCGCCGTCGTGCCTGGGCTGCCAAGAGCGGATGGGGCGTCCGCGCTCGAAGCGGGTGAAGACGCGTTCGGCGGTCAGCTAGCGGAAATAGTGGGCGGCGAGGCGGCGATAAAATGGATCGCGCCGGGGCCGGAGCCAAGTATGGTGTTTCCCGGCCATTGTGACGGCTATGACCTGCAATCAAAGGTTCGATTTATGTTCCTTCTGACGAACGTCACTGGCATCGAAGTGTTCAGCTGACACTCTCAAGAAATCTAGCTTTTTCTAATAGTTAAGAGGAATTCACCAAATCTGCGCAGTCATGAGGTCCGGAGAATATCGGCTCCGAGAGACCGCTTCCGGCCCTCCTAGTGCAGGGGCCAGTGCTGAGCCCCTGCCGCATAACCCTCGAAAACAACGGAAAAATCCGGCCGCAGCCGGATCGGGAGAACGCTTTCGCGAGGGCAAGTGGCGGACGGTGAGGGATTCGAACCCTCGAGACGGTTCCCCGCCTACACACTTTCCAGGCGTGCGCCTTCGACCACTCGGCCAACCGTCCATCGCGGCCCGTCTAGCGCGACAGGCACGACTGCGCAAGTCGCAGTTAGCTCAAAGCCTGGAAATCCGCTTCTGAAGCTCGGCTAGCTGGCGGCGAATCTCGGCCATGTCCTCGGGATCCGAGCTTTTCTTGCCCGCGCGGCGAGGGATCTCCTCTCCCATCTCTTCCAGGTCGGGGCCACTGCTGCCGCTTGTGCCCCAGCCCGAGGACATCGCCTTCAGAAACAGCTGCTGCTGACGCTGCAACGCCTCAAAACCCGGCATCGACGACATGGGGTTGGGGAAGGTCGCCAGATTCTCCATGAGTTTCGACTGACCCTCGCGCAGCATCTCGAAGCTGGCGGCAAGGAATTGCGGCACCACGGATTGTGCCTGTGTCGTATAGCTGCGCACCAGATCAATCAGCACCTCGATCGGCAGCACGCTTTCGCCCCTGCCCTCATGCTCGGCGATGATCTGCAGCAGATATTGCCGAGTCAGATCGTCACCGGTCTTGAGGTCGACAATGCGCACCTGCCGCCCCGCACGAATGAAATCCGCAATATCCTCAAGCGTGACGTAATCGCTCGTCTCGGTGTTATAGAGGCGGCGGCTTGCATAGCGCTTGATCAGAAGCGGGGTCGTATTCTCGGCCTCAGCCATGGCTCCTCCGGCAATGCATTTGCAGCATGATGGGAAATGGCCTGAGGAAATGCAAAGAAAATCGCCAGCGGCGCCGTTAACACCACTGCCGACAGGACCGCAGATGCACGGACACAGATGTGAAAAAGGGGACAGCCAGCTGTCCCCTTAACCCTCAAACCATCAACTGGTTAATCAGGCCTTGGTCGCAGAGGTGGCAGCTTTACGGACAGCGGCTTGCGCGTCGCGGGTAGCTTTTTCAGCGACTTTCTGGGCGTCGGCAGCCAGATCCTTACCAGCGGTCAGCATCAGATCGACGGTGTCCATCTGAACTTTCTTGGCCACTTCGGCAAAGGCAGCCATATGCTCGGCAGCAACTTCGGCCGAGGCCGTGGCGAAATCGCTGAGCGCTTTGGCGTATTCGGCCGGCTCATCTTTCGAGGCGGTCAGTTCACCCATGCGGGCAAGGGTATCTTTGGCCCACTGGGCCGAGATTTCGGTCGAACGCTCGGCAGCAGCCAGCGCCACCTTAGCCATCTTTTCGCCCAGCGCGGTCTGCGAGCGGAAAGCGTCCTGGAAGGACGAGGTGTCGATCGGGAATTTCGCCATGATTTCTTGCATGGTCTTGGTGAAGTCGGGGGTCTTGGCCATCTGCACTCTCCTTGATTGGCGGCTTGGCACCGGAAACTCTATCTGCCCCCCATATACTTTCTGCACCGCAGCATTGCAAGATCTTTTTTGCTGCGGTGCAGAAAAATTTACGCCCGCTCGTGGACGTATACGCCCGGAGCCGGGCCAAGCCCCTCACCCGGATCGCGGGCTTTGACCAGGCTTCCGGCCCGTTCGGCCAGCCATTCGCCCCAGCGGCCCCACCAGCTGCCGTCATGACGCTGTGCGTGGTCCAGCCAGTGCTGCTCTCCGCGCTCAAAGCCAGCGGTCGAGGTGTAGTGACCGTATTTCTTCTTGCTGGGCGGGTTCACGATCCCGGCGATATGGCCCGATTCGGACAGGATGAAGGTCTTGTCGGGCGAACCCATCTGCGCCACGCCTCGCCAGCTGTCGCGCCATGGGGCGATATGGTCGGTCTCGCAGGCGATGGCGCAAAGCGGCAAAGAGACATCGCTGACATGCAGCCGATGCCCCATCAGATCAAACCCCTCGCCGACAAATCGGTTCTCCTGACAGAGGCCACGCAGATATTCCATCGCCATCCGTCCAGGCAGGTTGGTGCCGTCGCCGTTCCAGTACAGCAGGTCAAAGGCGGGCGGTGTCTCGCCCAGCATATAGCTGCGGATCGCCGGCCCCCACACCAGATCATTGGCCCGCAAAAAGCTGAAGGTCCGCGTCATCAGCTGGGCGCCCAGAACACCGGTCCGCGCCGCCTCTTCTTCGATGCCCGAAACAAAGTCCTCTTGCAGATAGGCGGTAAATTCGCCCTGATCCTCGAAATCGGTCAGCGTGGTAAAGAAGGTGGCCGAGTTCACCCGATCATCGCCGCGCTGCTTGAACAGCGACAACGTCAGCGCCAGCGTCGTCCCGGCGATGCAATAGCCGACAACGTTCAGCTTTTTCTGGTTGGTCTGATCCAGCACCCGGTCCATGACCTCAAGATAGGCGCTGACATAATCCGCCATCCCGGTGTCGCCATAGCTGGGATCGGGGTTTTTCCATGCCACTACAAACAGCGTATAGCCCTGATCGACAATCCATTTGATCAGACTGTTCTGAGGCTTAAGGTCAAGGATGTAGAACTTGTTGATCCAGGGCGGGAAAATCACCAGCGGAATTTCATGCACCTGCGCCGTGGTCGGCTTGTACTGAATCATCTCATAGAGCTTGGTCCGCGCAACCACTGTTCCTTCGGTAGTGCCTATATTTTCGCCAACGCGGAATGCATCGCGGTCAGCCAAAGAAACGATCAGCTCACCATTATTCTGCTCGACATCGCGAACAAGGTTTTCCAGCCCCTTGACCAGACTTTCGCCCTCGGTTTCCAGCGCTTTTTCCAGGGCATCAGGATTCGTGGCCAGAAAATTCGTTGGTGCCAGCATGTCGATCATCTGGCGGGTGAACCATTCGATCCGGCGCCGGTCGGTCGTGTCGGGCAAATCAAGCGCGCTTGTCGCCTCCTGCAAGGCCTGAGCGTTGATCTGATATTGCCGCTTGATAAAGTTGAAAAAAGGATGTGCCTCCCAAAGCGGGTTCGAAAAGCGCCGGTCCTTTGCCCCGCTATCAGCCGGCGGTTGCAGCGTACCGCGGGCCAGTGCGGCCTGCGCCTCGGCAAAATGGCGCAGCGTCTCGCCCCAGTAGCTGACCTGCTGACTGATCACCCGCTCGGGCTGCTCAGCCAATAGCTTCAGCCAGGCAGTCGTCGCCGTCGCGAACAGATCAGGGCCCGGCATCTCGACCCCCGGACTGTGGGGGCGGCGCGTGGCCAAAGCGCGGACCAACCGCTGGGTCAGCGCCTCAATGCGCTCGATATTGCGGCTCAGCTGCTCGGGCAGAGTGCTATCAACGCCAAAGGCCGCTTCCGCAAAGGCAGACACGGCCGAGCCGTCAGCAGGCCCCTGAGCAGCAGATTCAGCAGGTTTTACGGCGGGGCTGGTCCCGACCGGCATTGCGGTCGGTACCGTATCGCCAAGGCCAGCAGCACCCAGCGGCCGCAATACCTCATCAGCCGCGCTCAGCGTCGCTGCAGCGGGCTTTGCTGTTGATTTCACCGCGGTTTTACGCCGCGTGCTAGTACGTGGATCGCTGCGATTGGCTGCCCGCGCCCGCGATCCCGTTCCCCGCACTGCGGATTTTTCCCCCGCAGATTTGGCAGCAGCGGCAGATCGCGTGCTGGTAGATTTTGCGGCCTGCGCTGATTTAGTGGCGTCAGAGGTTTTCGTTGTCTTTTCAGCAGAAACGGCGGGTTCTGTTTTATCCGGTTTCGCCTGCCGATTGTGCACAGGTTTTACGGCATCTGCTGAGGCAGGTTCAGGTTTTGACGCAGAGGAGGATTTTGCGCCTGTCTTGCCGCGACTGCTTTTTCCAGCCGCAGCTTTGGCCCCGGAACCAGTTTCCGGCTTTTCATTCTTACCCACCATAATTGACAATCCTCCCTGAACCGTAAAATCATTATGCCCAGCATAAAACGCAGGTAAAGCCGTGTCCTTCCCCGGCAAGGCCGAATCCGGCGCAGCGTAACGGAGAGGGCTATGTTGACGACTTACAAGGGACTGAAAGGCATCATCTCCTACGACGCGATGGAGACGATCCGAAACACCAACGAATGGATGGGCGCCAGCGCACGGGCGCTTGCCTCCTACCCGGCTTTCGCGCTCAGCCCCAACCCGCTTTTCAAGCTGATGTCGGCCTGGGGCCGGGTGACTGAACGCAGCTTTGCCCGCATGGTGATCAAGCCCGACTGGGAGATCCCGCCCATCGTGTCCGAGGACGGCCAGGACCATGTCGTCTATGTCGAACCGGTGATCAGACGCCCTTTTGGCGACCTCGTGCATTTCCGGGTCGCCCGCCGCGAACCGCTGGCCCGTAAGGTCCTTCTTGTCGCCCCGATGTCGGGCCACTATGCCACCCTCCTTCGCACTACGGTCACTTCATTGCTTCCCGATTGCGAAGTCTATGTGACGGATTGGCACAACGCCCGTGACATTCCGGTCAGCTGCGGCAAGTTCGACGTCGAGGATTACACAAATTATCTGGTCGATTTCATCCGCCACCTCGGGCCGGATACCAATGTCATCGCAATCTGCCAGCCCGCGCCACTGGCCCTCGCCGCCACCGCGATCCTGGCCGAAGACGACCCCAAGGCCCAGCCCCGGTCCCTGATCCTGATCGGCGGGCCGATCGACCCGGATGCCGCCCCGACCGAAGTGACCGATTTCGGCAACCGCATGACAATGGGTCAGCTCGATTATCTGATGATCCAGCAGGTCGGCTTCAAGTATCGCGGTGCCGGACGCATGGTCTATCCGGGCCTCGCCCAGCTGGCCTCATTCATCGCCATGAATGCCGAAACCCATGCCCGTGCCTTCCTCGACAAGATTTTCGCCGAAGCGCGCGGCGAGGGATCCGAGGGCGATAAACACAACACCTTCTATGACGAATATCTCGCCGTCATGGACATGACCGCCGAATTCTACCTCTCGACGGTCGAGCGTGTCTTCAAAGAGCGCGAGATCGCGCGCAACTGCTTTGCCGTGGATGGCAGGCAGATTGACATCGGCAAGATCACCGATGTCGCGATCATGACGGTCGAAGGGGCCAAGGACGACATCTCTGCCCCCGGCCAATGCGTGGCGGCCCTGTCGCTCTGTACCGGGGTGCCGGACAACCGCAAGACCCAGCACCTCGAACCCGACGCAGGCCATTACGGCATCTTCGCAGGCAAAAGCTGGCGACTGAATATCCGCCCGCTGGTGCTCGACTTCATCGACGAACAACTTCAGCCCACAGAAACGCGTCGCCGCCGGCGCAGGGGAACGGCACCGGTCGACTGCGGCGTCGTCAACCTGTCCGAACACGACGCCAAAATCGCAGTCTGACCCTACGGAAACATCCGGCAGAGGCGGCGATAACGCCGCCTCTCGCTTATTCCGCGCACGCCAAGACCTCGTTGATCGCTGCGCCGATCAGTTCCAGACAGTCCGGGGTGGAAAAGCGGTGATCGGCACCCTTGACCAGCGTCAGACGCATATCCTCGCCCGAGGCATGATCCAGCAAATCCAGCGCCCAGGACATCGGCACATCTGCATCAGCCGTACCCTGCAGGAAACGCACGGGAAAGGGCAGTGGCAGCGGCTTGTCCAGAACCAGATGATCGCGCCCGTCCTCGATCAGTCGCCGGGTGATGACATAGGGCTCGTCGGCATAATCACTCGGCAACTCGACCCGCCCCGACTCAGCCAATGCCGCCCGCTCTGCCTTGGAAAAACCGGCCCAGAAGCCGCGCTCGGTGAAATCCGGCGCCGCCGCCACAGTGACCAGCCCGGCCAGCCGCTCAGGCATGGTGCGCGCCACAAGCAGGCTGATCCAGCCACCCATTGAGGACCCGACCAGCACCTGCGGCCCCTCTGTCAGCCCCCGGATCACCGCCAGCGCATCCTGAAACCAGTCGCCGATCGCGCCTTCGTCAAAAGCGCCCGAGGACTCGCCGTGCCCCGAATAGTCAAAGCGTAGAAAAGCCCGCCCGCGCCCGCGCGCCCAATCCTCCAGCCACAGGGCTTTCGACCCCTGCATGTCGGATCGGAACCCGCCCAGAAATACCACACCAGGCCCCTGCCCCCCGACCCGGTTATAGGCAATGCGCCGCCCCTGCGGCCCTTCGAGATACTGCGTCATTCTTTCGTGTCCAAATATCCTGCGGGGGAGTCGCGGAACGCGACGGGGGCGCAAAGCCCCCTGCCACGCTATCCGCATTGACAACGCGCGGCAATCGCGCCACACCCGCCCGACATACCCGCAACCGGGCGTTCCGTGGGCGCCAAACCGACGAGGAGGACCTATGTCCCAGATCTCCCTTACCTTCCCCGATGGCAATTCGCGCGACTATCCCGCCGGCATCACCGCCGCCGAGGTTGCCGCATCCATCGCCCCGAGCCTCGCCCGGAATGCGATTTCTGCCTTTCTCGACGGCCAGCACATCGACCTGCAATGGCCAATCCAGAAAAGCGGCCAGATCAGCATCAACACCATGAAGGACAGCGAGCCGGCACTCGAACTGATCCGCCATGACCTCGCCCATATCATGGCCCGCGCCGTGCAAGAGCTGTGGCCCGACGTCAAGGTGACGATCGGTCCCGTCCGCGATCAGGGCTGGTTCTACGATTTCGACCGGGCCGAACCCTTCACGCCCGAGGATCTGGGCGCGATCGAGGCTCGGATGAAACAGATCATCGCCGCCCGCGAGCCTGTGCGCACCGAGGTCTGGGACCGTGCCCGCGCCCTTGCCCACTACGAGGCGCAGGGTGAGTCCTTCAAGGTCGAGCTTGTGAACCGCATCCCGGAAGGCGAGCCGATCCGCATGTATTGGCACGGCAACTGGCAGGACCTCTGCCGCGGCCCCCACCTGCAAAGCACCGGCCAGGTTCCGGCTGATGCCTTTAAATTGACCCATGTCGCCGGTGCCTATTGGCTGGGCGATTCCTCGCGCCCGATGCTGCAACGCATCTACGGTGTGGCCTTCCGCAACCGCGACGACCTCAAGGCCCACCTGACCATGCTGGAAGAGGCTGCCAGGCGCGACCATCGCAAGCTTGGCCGCGAGATGGAGCTTTTCCATTTTCAGGAAGAAGCGCCGGGCATGGTCTTCTGGCATCCGAACGGCTGGACAATCTATCGCGAACTTGAATCGTATATGCGCCGCCGCCTGATCCGCGCCGGCTATAAAGAAATCAAGACGCCCCAGGTCGTGGACCGTATCCTGTGGGAAAAATCCGGCCACTGGGAAGCCTATCGCGAGAACATGTTCATCGTCGAGGTGGACGAGGAAGGGGCCAGGGAAAAGCGCATCAACGCGCTGAAACCGATGAACTGCCCCTGCCATGTACAGGTCTATAATCAGGGCCTTAAATCCTACCGCGACCTGCCGCTGCGGCTGGCCGAATTCGGCTCGTGCCATCGTTACGAATCCTCGGGTTCGATGCACGGGCTGATGCGGGTGCGCGGCTTTGTCCAGGACGACGCGCATATCTTCTGCACCGAGGACCAGATCGAAGACGAATGCGCCGGCTTCATCGCGCTCTTGTCCTCGGTCTATCAGGACCTCGGCTTCGACGGCTTCGACATCAAGCTCTCGACCCGGCCCGAGGTGCGGATCGGCACGGACGCGCAATGGGACAAGGTCGAGGGCGCGCTGAAAGGCGCCATCGAAAAGCTGGGCCTGCCCTATGAGATCAACCCCGGCGACGGCGCCTTCTACGGGCCGAAACTGGACTTCAAGCTGACCGACGCCATCGGCCGCGAATGGCAGTGCGGCACCTTCCAGGTCGATCCCAACCTGCCCGAGCGGCTCAGCGCGGAATATGTCGGCGAGGACGGCGCCAAGCACCGGCCCTACATGCTGCACCGCGCCGTGCTGGGCAGCTTCGAGCGTTTCATCGGCATTCTGATCGAGAACTACTCGGGCAAGATGCCGCTGTGGCTCGCGCCGCGCCAGGTGGTGGTCGCATCTATCGTCTCGGCTGCCGACGACTATGTGCACGAAGTCGTGGCGGCGCTGCGCGCCGCCGGGCTGCGGGCCGAAGCCGACACCCGCAATGAAAAGATCAACTACAAGGTCCGCGAACATTCGGTCGGCAAAGTGCCGGTCATCATGGCTGTGGGTCTGAAAGAGGTCGAGGAACGCAGCGTCTCGATCCGGCGACTCGACCGGCAGGGCAGCGAAAACCACACGCTGGATGCAGCCATCGCCATGCTGCGCGACGAGGCCACCCCGCCGGATCTGCGCTGAGCGCACCCCCCCGGTTTGGCGGCAATCTGCCAAAATAATCGCGCGAGATGATCCTGCATCATCTCGCGCGACGCATTCGTTCTTGCGTTTTTTCGCGAATCGTTCATCCTCTGCGCTGCGTGAGCACGACTTTCTACCGCCTCCCTTCACGGGGCAGCCGGACTTGACGGGAAAGGGCTGCACTGCACGGCTCGGGTGCAATTTCGCCCCGGGATGACTTGAAGGAGAGACGGTAAAATGGCTACCGGCACCGTAAAATGGTTCAACGCCACCAAAGGCTATGGCTTCATCGCGCCCGATGATGGCGGCAAGGACGTGTTCGTCCATATCTCGGCGGTCGAACGCGCCGGGCTGACCGGACTGAACGACAACCAAAAGATCAGCTATGAGCTGCAATCGGGCCGTGACGGCCGCAGCTCTGCCTCGGATCTGAAGCTGCTCTGATTCGACGACAACGCGACATGCCGGAACCGGCCGGGCCTGCAAGGCGCCGGCCGTTTTCATGTCTGCGGCTTGCCTGACAGGCAACTGCCCCCGCCCTCTTTCCCCCCGCAGCGCAAGGCTTTATCCCCGAAAGACGAACCAGACGGGGTAACGGAATGAATCTGGCCGAACATGTGCTGCAAGCTGGAACCGCGTCTCCGGATCGGCTTGCCATGTCGGTGCTGGGCCTCAGCCGCGCCGACCGTTGGTCCCATGCCCGGTTGCGTCAGGCGGTGCTGGGCACGGCGACCGGGCTTTTGCAGGCAGGCCTGCGCCCGGGACAGCGGCTGCTGATGCGGCTGGGGAACAATCCGAACTTTCCGGTCACCTATCTTGGTGCCATCGCCGCCGGTATCGTGCCGGTTCCGACCTCTCCTATGCTGACCGAGGCAGAGATCAGCAAGATCGCCGCCGTCATTCAGCCAGCGATGATCGTCGCGGACAAGGGCATTGCCTTGCCCGATCACCCGGCCCCGGTCCTGTCGGCCGAACGAATCACCGGATTCGCCGCGCTGCCTCCGGCCGGATTCGCGCAGGCCAGGCCTGATGATCTGGCCTATATCGTCTTTACCTCGGGCACTTCGGGCCAACCCCGCGCGGTCTGCCATGCACATCGCGCCATCCTTGCCCGGCAAATGATGTATCAGGGCTGGTATGGGCTGACGGCGCAGGACCGGCTGCTGCATGCCGGGGCCTTTAACTGGACATTCACGCTTGGGACCGGCCTCATGGACCCTTGGACCATGGGCGCTACGGCGCTGATTCCCGCCGAAGACGTAGCGCCCGGACAGATCCCGCTGATCGCCAGCCGACACGGCGCCACCATCCTCGCCGCCGCACCCGGCGTGTTTCGCCGCCTGCTGCGGGCCGAGTGGAAACCGTGGAACGGGCTGCGTCACGGTCTTGTCGCGGGCGAAAGGCTGGACCCCGCTCTGCGCCGCGCCTGGCAAGAGCGCACCGGCACCGATCTGCATGAGGCGATGGGAATGTCGGAATGCTCGACCTTCATCTCGGGCAGCCCCGCGCGCCCGGCACCAGATGGCACGGCGGGCTTTCCTCAGCCCGGCCGGCGGATCGCAATCCTTGATGACGAGGGGCACGAGCTTGCCTCCGGCCAGCCCGGCGTCCTTGCGGTCCACCGCTCGGACCCCGGGCTGTTTCTGGGCTATCTCGACCAACCGCAGGAGACGGCGGCACGCTTTTGCGGCGACTGGTTTCTGACCGGCGATCTGGCTGAAACCACCGCCGAAGGTGCGATTCGCACCCTTGGCCGCGCCGATGACATGATGAACGCCGGCGGCTTTCGTGTCTCACCCGGTGAGGTTGAGGACGCGCTTGCCGCCCTGTCCGAGGCGGGCGAGGTCGCGGCAGTCGAGCTGCCAGTCGGCCCCGGCACAAGTGTAATCGCCGCCTTCTGGACCGGTCCCGCCACGGTCGAGGCGCTGCGTCAGCAGGCCGAAACCCGGCTTGCACGCTATAAGCAGCCGCGCGAATACATCCCTCTGTCCGCCCTGCCCCGCACGCCGACGGGCAAGATCAACCGCCGCGCCCTGCGGGACGCCCATCGCAAGGATAACCCATGACCGAACCGCTTCCCGGCCAAATTCGCCTAGATATCTTTGCCGATCCGGTCTGCCCGTGGTGCATGATCGGCAAGGCTGAACTGGACCTTGCTCTGGAAAGCCGGCCCGACCACCCCTTTGCGATCAGCTGGCATCCCTTTCGCCTTGATCCACAGATGCCGCAGGCCGGCATGGATTATGTCGCCTACATGAAGATGAAATTCGGCGGCGAAAAGGGCATCCTCCAGGCGATGAAACCGGTGATGGAGGCCAGCGAGCGGCTGGGCCTGTGGATCAACCCCTCGCTGATCGAGCGGGTGCCGAATACCCTCGACGCGCACCGCCTGTTGCATTGGGCAGGACTGGAGGGCGCACAGACCCCGGTCATGTCCGGGCTGATGCGGGCACATTGGCGCGAGGGTCGGAATATCTCGAACCCCGATGTGCTGGTCGAGATCGGGGAAAAGGCAGGAATGGATGGCCGGATGATCCGTCGTCTGCTCGCCACAGCCGAGGATCGCGACGAGGTCGCCACGCGCGAGATACACGCCCGCCAGCGCGGCATCAACTCGGTCCCGACCTTTATTGTCGCCGACAGCCACGTTGTGACCGGCGCGCAACCGGCAAGCCTGTGGCAGAACGTGATTGATGAGCTGACCGGCCTGCAATCTCAATAGGTTGGGCCCTTACCGCAGCTTGCCGCTAAATCTGGAAATCAGCGTCGAGTTAAACTATATTAAGAGGCTCCATCTTTCTCCTCCTAGAACCGGGCGCAGGGCCGTGTATAAGACCGGCTTGCCCGTTTCGATCACTAGCCAGGGATTTCCGCCATGAGCCGTTTCTCAGCCCCTATCGCCGAACAGATCTGGGATATGAAGTATCGGCTCAAGGATGGTGCGGGCCAGTCGCTTGACCTGTCGATCGAGGACAGCTGGCGGCGCGTTGCCCGTGACCTTGCCCGCGTCGAAAAAGACCCCGCACAGTGGGAAGACCGCTTTTACGCCGCGCTTGAGGATTTCCGGTTTCTTCCCGCCGGCCGCATCCTTGCCGGCGCGGGCACCGGCCGCGAAGTGACGCTGTTCAACTGCTTTGTCATGGGGACTATCCCCGACAGCCTCGCCGGTATCTTTGACATGCTCAAGGAGGCCGCGCTGACCATGCAGCAGGGCGGCGGTATCGGCTATGACTTCAGCACCATCCGCCCGCGCGGGGCCGAGGTAAAGGGCGTGGCCGCGGATGCCTCGGGCCCGCTCAGCTTTATGGATGTCTGGGACGCGATGTGCCGCACGATCATGTCTGCCGGCTCGCGCCGCGGTGCGATGATGGCAACGATGCGCTGCGACCACCCCGATATCGAAACCTTCATTCAGGCAAAACAGGACAGCGCCCGGCTGCGCATGTTCAACCTGTCAGTGCTCGTCACCGATGCTTTTATGGAAGCGGTCAAGGCCGACGGCCCGTGGGATCTGAAATTCGGCGGTAAGGTCTATCACACCATCCAGGCGCGCGACCTGTGGAACCGGATCATGCGCGCGACCTATGATTATGCCGAACCGGGCGTGATCTTTATCGACCGCATCAACCAACAGAATAACCTGAACTATTGCGAGACGATCGCCGCCACCAACCCTTGCGGCGAACAGCCCCTGCCGCCTTATGGTGCCTGCCTGCTTGGCTCGATCAACCTGACCCGTCTGGTCGAGGCGCCCTTTACCCCCGAAGCACGGCTGAACCCCGAGGCGCTGGATGAACTGGTCCGCGTCGCGATGCGGATGATGGATAACGTCGTCGATGCCTCGAAATTCCCGCTGCCGCAGCAAGCAGCCGAGGCGCAGGCCAAGCGCCGTATCGGCCTTGGCGTCACCGGTCTGGCCGATGCGCTGCTGATGCTTGGCCTGCGTTACGGTGCCGATGATGCGGTAGCGCAAACGCGGGCGTGGATGAAGTCGATTGCCCGTTCGGCCTATCTGGCTTCGGTCGATCTGGCGCGTGAAAAAGGTGCCTTCCCGCTGTTTGACGCCGAGAAATACCTCGCCTCGGGTTTTATGCAGCGCATGGATGAGGATGTGCGCGAGGCGGTGGCCCAGCACGGCATCCGCAACGCGCTGCTGACCAGCATCGCGCCGACCGGCACTATCAGCCTTTACGCGGGCAACGTCAGTTCGGGAATCGAGCCGGTCTTTGCCTATGCCTATACCCGTAAAGTCCTGCAAAAAGACGGCTCGCGCACCGAAGAAGAGGTCGTCGATTACGCCGTGCAGATGTGGCGCGACCTGCATGGCGACGCGCCGCTGCCCGACCATTTTGTCAATGCCCAGACGCTTTCGCCCATGGATCACGTCGCCATGCAGGCGGCCGCGCAGGAATGGGTCGACAGCTCGATCTCAAAGACCATCAACTGCCCCGAGGATATCTCGTTCGAGGACTTCAAGGATGTCTATCTGGCCGCCTGGGATCAGGGCTGCAAAGGCTGCACCACCTATCGTCCGAACGACGTGACCGGCTCGGTCCTGTCGGTAAGTGAGAAATCCGAAGAGGCCCCGCAGGCCGACAAGGGCGCCGATGTGGTTTATCTGACCGAGCCACTGGAACGCCCGGCGGCGCTTGAGGGCTCGACCTACAAGCTGAAATTCCCCGGCAGTGAGCACGCGATCTATATCACCATCAACGATATCGTTCAGGCCGATCACCGCCGCCCCTTCGAGGTTTTCATCAACTCGAAGAACATGGAGCATTTTGCCTGGACCGTGGCGCTGACACGGATGATCTCGGCTGTATTCCGGCGCGGCGGCGATGTGTCCTTCGTGGTCGAAGAGCTGAAGGCGGTCTTTGACCCGCGTGGCGGCGCGTGGATGGAGGGACGCTATGTCCCCTCGATTCTTGCCGCCATCGGTGGGGTGATCGAGCGGCACATGATCTCGACCGGCTTTCTTGCCGGCGAGGGCATGGCACTGAAATCCGATCCCAAGGCCGAACTGGTCGCCGTGGGCGAACGCCCGCGCGGCCCGGCCTGCCCCTCTTGCGGCCAATACGGGATGCGTATGATCGAGGGCTGCATGACCTGCCCTTCATGCGGCCATTCCAAATGCGGCTAAGGCGGGACGGCTCGTGTGCGGCCAAGCATAAAATGAGCCTTATACCAGCGGCATGAACCATCGACTCTGAAGGTGGTTTGCTTTGCGGCCGACCTCTGATTCACTCCCTTGCAAGGCGGAGGAGGATCAGGATGGCAGTGGGCATCACACGCACGGACCTTTCAGCATCGGATCTGCGGCGAGAGGCGGCTCGCGTGAAGGACGCGCGAGCGACGCGCCGGATGTTTGCGCTGGCGCATGTGCTTGACGGGCGAAGCCGGACGGAAGCGGCACAGAGCTGCGGTATGGATCGGCAGACGCTGCGTGACTGGGTTCACCGTTACAATGCCGAAGGGCTGGCTGGCCTTGTCGATCGGCCGCTTCCTGGGCGGCCCCCGCGGCTCAGCGCCGAGCAGATGCGCGAACTTGCCGTGATCGTCGAGACGGGGCCTGACCCGTCGACGGATAAGGTCGTGCGTTGGCGTCGGATTGACCTCTGCGACGTGGTTGAGCAGCGGTTTGGCATTCGCGTGGCGGAGAGGACCATGAGCGCGATCCTTCACCGGCTCAGCTTTGCACGTCTCTCAGTCCGGCCGCGCCATCCGCAGGCCGATGGCGAAGCACAAGCGGTATATAAAAAACTTTGCCGAACTGGCGCGCGCGGCCTTGCCTGACGAAGCGCAAGGAAAGCCCTTGGAGATCTGGTTCCAGGACGAGGCCAGGGTGGGTCAACAGGGAACATTGACACGCGTGTGGGCAAGAAAGGGCACACGCCCGCGGGCGCCAAAAGACTGCCGCTACGCCTGGGCCTACATCTTCGGGGCGGTCTGCCCGGCCCGCAGGATCGGTGCGGCGCTTGTCATGCCCTACGCGAACACAGAGGCGATGAACGCCCACCTGGCCGAAATCAGCGGGCAGGTATCGCCCGGTGCACACGCGCTCCTTGTTCTCGATGGTGCTGGCTGGCACAGCTCCACAGACCTCATCATCCCGCCCAACATCAGCCTGCTGCCGCTGCCACCTTACAGTCCGGAACTGAACCCGGTCGAGAACCTCTGGCAGTTCCTCCGTCAGAACACCCTCGCGAACCGGGTCTTCGACAGCTACGAGGCCATCGTCGACGTCTGCTGCGATGCCTGGAACACGCTCCTCGCAATGCCGGAACGCGTCGCTTCAATCACCTCACGCGATTGGGCGCAGGTCAGTGGATAATGCCGTTGGTATTAGCCGGACTGTTTGAGCCTTTTTGCAAGCATAAGGTGAGCCCAGGATTTTTCTTGGCTCACCTTATCTTTATTTATCAATATGCTACTGAACTCGCCTCTTCAGGCCCTGCGGTCGCTTCACACTTGTCCGGCTTGAGCGCGGTCCCATTGACGAGTTTTGGATGGCTGCGCATCGTCAGGGCATCCCCTCCATGATCGGATGCCGGTCACGGTCCGTTTCCGTCCCGCTGTTAACCGTGGAACATCACCACTCGTCACTCTCCACACCGGAAAAACGCCCGCTTTTCCGAACAGTCTAGGCTTGTCTCTGAAAAGAGCCAACCTCCAGCCTTACCGATCGCGCCTTCTGCTCCACCATGCGCGGCGCCCGTTTAGCGAGTCTGGATATCCCGTCTCGTAGAGCGCCATTTCAGGGTGCGGGTCTTGCAGCGCACCTATGGAGGATAGTCCGTCTTCTGGGCTTCCTCCTCATTCATCGGCGATGGCAAAGGCCATCCGATCAAGGACGCCACAGGACATGTCCAGCAGCTGCTTTTTCCTGTCGAATCAGGCCTCGCTGCGTGCCTGATACGCGCCGCCCGCCTCACTCGCTCGTCAAAATAATTTCGGCAAAGGGGCGTTTCGGGGCCTTTGCACCGTTTACATCAAAGATGCATCCGTGAAGCACCTTCCCTATGGTGCCACGCTCACACCTTCGCCAACCTCATGGCAGCCGACAATCGGCTTAAGACGCCCGGAGAGTGAACGCTCTCAGGAGGGGATCAGCGAGACACCTACCTGAGAGCCAGATTTCTTGATCATCCAGAGGCAGTGAATGAACCACTAGGCGAAATCATAAGCGAAGCCGCCACCTTCGATACGAATCGTCACATCAGACATCGCCTGCCCCGAAACCATGCGCGACAGTACTTGCCGCGACAGTTCGGGCAGGATCGAGTTGGTAATAATATTGTCTATCATCCGTCCGCCGCTGTCCGGATCACGGCATTGCGCGACAATATGATTGATCACCGCATCATCCCAACCCAGCCGCGCGCCATGACTGTCACGCATCCGCCGCGCCACCGAACCAAGCTTCAGCCGGCTGATGCCGCCCAGCACCTCAGCCGACAGAGGCAGGTAGGGAATGGTCACGATCCGGCCCAGCAGCGCCGGGGGGAAGGTGCCAAGCAACTCCTCTTTCAGGCTGGCCTGCAACGTATCCTCATCAGTGATGATGCCCTCGGGGGCAAGCGCCATGATCGTACCGGTGCCGACATTCGAGGTCATCAGGATCAGCGTGTTACGAAAGTTGATGGGGCGGCCGTTGCCGTCCTCCATCCAGCCCTTGTCAAAGACCTGAAAGAACAGCTCATGTACATCGGGATGGGCCTTTTCCATCTCGTCCAGCAGTACGACCGAATAGGGCTTGCGGCGCACCGCCTCGGTCAACCGGCCGCCCTCGCCATAGCCGACATAACCGGGGGGGGCCCCTTTCAGCAGGCTGACGGAATGCGCTTCCTGGAATTCGGACATGTTTATGGTAATGATATTCTGCTCACCACCATATAACGCCTCGGCCAGCGCCAGCGCCGTTTCGGTCTTGCCAACGCCCGAAGGGCCGCAGAGCATGAAAACCCCGATGGGCTTTTCCGGGTTCCCAAGACCGGCACGGGCAGTCTCGACCCGGCGCGCAATCATGCAAAGCCCCTGATCCTGCCCGATCACCCGTTCACGTAGCAAGTCCGACAGACCCAGCACCGCCTGCAATTCATCAGCAACCATGCGCCCCGCCGGAATGCCGGTCCAGTCGCTGATAACGCTGGCCACCGCCTGTTCGTCAACATGCGGCCAGATCATCCGCTCATCAGCATGAATTTGGCCCAGCTGATCCATGGCGCCGGTCAGTTCGGCACGGATCGCCTCTTCGTCGAAATCTTCGCCTGCGCGTTCGGCAAGCGATTTGCGCAAAGACAATATCTGCCCGACAAGCGATTTCTCATCGGCATAGGCAGTTTCCAGATCAGCCAGCTGGGCCCGCGCCTCTTCGGCGCGTGTGCGGGTCTCGGCCAGCCGGGCCTCGTCGCCCTCACCCAGATCGCGATCGGATTCGCGGGCGGCGATCTCACTGTCATAACCAGAAATTTCTGCGCGCAGATCGGCAATCCGGGCGGGAATGGTAGATTGGCTGATTGCAACGCGGGCACAGGCGGTATCCAGAAGCGACACTGCCTTGTCGGGCAATTGCCGCGCGGGCAGATAGCGCGCCGAAAGCTTCACCGCCGCCTCAAGCGCGGCGTCCGAGATACGGACCTTGTGATGCGCCTGCATTGGGGCGCGCAGGCCACGGATCATGTAGCACGCGGTCTCGATCGAGGGCTCATCGACCGAAATTGGCTGAAAGCGCCGGGTCAGCGCCGGGTCCTTCTCAAAATAATTGCGATATTCGGCCCAGGTCGTCGCGCCGATGGTGCGCAAAGTGCCCCGCGCCAAAGCTGGCTTCAGCAGGTTCGCGGCATCGCCGGTTCCAGCCGCACCCCCGGCACCAACCAGCGTATGCGCCTCGTCAATGAACAGGATGATCGGGGTGGCCGAGCTTTGCACCTCGTCAATGACCGAGCGCAAGCGCTGCTCGAACTCACCTTTCATGCTGGCACCGGCCTGCATGGCACCGATGTCCAGCATATGCAGCCGCATGCCCTGCAAGGCTGGCGGCACCTCTCCCGCGGCAAGCTTTTGTGCGAACCCCTCGACCACGGCAGTTTTGCCGACGCCAGCTTCACCAGTCAGAATCGGGTTGTTCTGACGCCGACGCATCAGCACATCAATGATCTGGCGGATCTCATTATCGCGGCCGACAACCGGGTCCATGCCACCCTCGGCCGCCTGCGCGGTCATATCGACCGAGAACCGCCCCAGCGCGGTGGCTGCTGCGCCCTGCTGCCCTTCACGCGCTGGGGTGCCGACGCCGTCCATCGGGCGCAGGTTTTCCTCCTCAGAGTCCTGCCACAGCGTCCGGGCCTCGGCACCGATGCGCTCGGCCGACATGTCGGCAAACAAGGACGAGTAAAGCTCGACCTCGCGGCGCAGGGCAGCATCATTCAGCAACGCGACCAGCAGGTGCCCGGTACGGATCTGCGCCTCGCCGAAGAACAGCGTGGCGTAGGTCCAGGCATGATTCAGCGCATCCGCCAGCCGTTCCGAGATGCCGGGGGTTTCGGTAACGTTCTTTTGCAGGCTGTCCATCGCCCGGCCCAGATCCTTGAGCATCCGTCCGCGATCCAGCCCCAGCGCGCGCAGGGTGACCGAAATATCGCCATCCTGATGCGATACGGCATGAAACAGCCAGTGCGACAGTTCGACATTGCGGTTGCCGTCACCACGCGCCTGCCGCATCGCCTGAAGGAAGGCCTCATAACCCAGCCGGTTCATTTTGCCGGCAAATTTCTCGATTGTGATCGCGGTCATCGGGGGCCTTTCGCGGAATTCTGGCCCGTGTCGCGACCCAGCGCGAAACGGGCGACTTCGGTATAATCAGAGCCGGGGGGCAACCCTTCGGGGCGAATGGCGGCCAGCCAGCCAATGGCAGCATCGCGGCCAAGCTGCGCCGGTGGTACACGGTCGGCAGGCAGGGCAAGCGCCAGATCGATATCCAGAGTCTTGCCGAGATACCAGTACACCAGCCCGGCCAGCCGGTCGTGCCGGGGCTGGCCGGGCAGGAAGTCACGATAGGTTTGCGGATCGGGCAGGTCCAGCCGGATACAAATCTTTTCGTTCACCGATTGCCGCCGCGCGCCCAGATAACTGTCGCTGCCCAGCATGCCGCCCTGCCCCAGACCGTGCAGGTCGTCCGGCTCGAACTCAAGCCAGCTTACGACATGTTCCTGCACATCGACCGGATAGCCGAAATGGCTGTGCAGCAATTGCCGCAGCCTCACTGCGCTGCGCACCCGGCCCCCAAAGATCGACACCAATGGCAACCGGGCAATGTCGGGGAAACTGTCGTGGTCGCGGAAAGCGGGTGTGCCGATACCAGCCACCGCGCCGACGTAGAACTGGAAACGGTCCTGATCCGGACGGTCGTGCTGGCTGATGGCATGGGCATCCGACCATGCACGAAAGAACAGCTGGTAGAAACGCGAGGACAGGATATCGGCAAAGGCGACAAAGCCTTCTTCGCCTTCTTCCTGCCAGCGCAGCACCTCTTCGGTCAGGTTCAGCGGCAGCGCGCCATGCGGGCCAAAAAAGCCCATGAATTGTGCACGGATTCTGGCGCGGGTGCCTTCTGTGTCCAGCGCCGACAGCTCTTGCGAAGGGAAGGCCAGCCGGGGGTCCTGCCCGATATCGACAATATCCTGCGCCCGCCGGGTGCTTCGGCCAATGCGCGGCCGGCCCGCACCTTCACGCTCCAGCCGGCGCAACAGCGCCAGAAAGCCGGCCTCTCCGGCAGGACGGGTCATATCAGTGGCCCCAGCCCGGCCCGGGGCGGGAAACGTTTTATGACGCCGCGCTGCCGGCTGGTAATCACGGTCTGGGTAAAGCTGTTGATACTGGCGTATTCTGCAAGGAAACGGTCCAGCACCGCCCCCAGCAGAATGACGCCGCGTCCCTCGAAGGCGGCTTCATCGAAGGTCAGCACCAGCTCCAGCCCGCGCGCTGGAAAGATCCCCTCGGGCCGGCGCAATGAGCGGGTGACAGGCCGCACCGCAAGGCCGGTCAGCCCGGCCAGCTGCACCTCGGTCACATGATCTGAGGCATCGGCAAACAGGCTCAGCAGCTCACGCAGGCTGGCGGCGCCATCGCGGCCAAAGCGGTCGTCCAACCCGAAATGATTCAACGACAAATAGGAAATCAGTCGCCAATAAACGTCGCCCTGCCGCATACGGTGCGGGCCGGCACGCTCGACCTCAGTCACAGCCTCGCGCGGAGGAGTAGGGCCGTTTACGCAGGTCAATGACAGCGCCTGATCCGAAACCATGACGAAATCATCCGAACCTGCCAGCGGCAGCACCGCCGGCAGATGTCGGTTGGAACAAAGAGCGCGGATATGCAGCCGCTGCGCCCGCCGGCCCACCACCGCTTCCGGCGGCTCGTAAATCGAGATAAAGGTCTCGGTGCCGCGATAGTCGTTGCGCAGCCCGGCACGCCGTTCGATCTCGGTCAAGCGGCGGGGTTTGCGGCGGGCGGTATAGTAATATGTCGCGCGCGGCGCCCCGCTCTGCGGCAAGGCGTATAGCGGCACCACGTCGACCCGGTCATGAGCAGTGCCATAGCTCGCCTGCACACGCAGCAGACGCTGAATCTCGTAATGCGTGATCGGGCTGGAATCCGGGGTCACCACATATTCGTGCCGCCGGTCGTCCAGCCGCACCTGGTTCGATGCTTCCTCGAAAAGATTGATCGCCGGTGCACAGTTCAGTCGAATGTCGTGCTGTTGGATCTGCCGCGCCAAATCGTCATTGACACGGTCGAACTCAAGGATCAGTTGCGCCTCGCGCGCTGGGATGCGCGACAGCGCAGGCTTCAGGCCCGTCAGGCGAAACCCCATGAACTTGCGCGGAAAGGCAAAGAAATCGCGCAGGATGGCAAAGCCTTCGAACAGGCGCAGATCCCTGTCGAAGAGCTGCTCGCTGCGATCAAAGCCGATCTGCTCGATCTGGTCGGGTCTCAGGCGGATGAAGGCCGGATCGCCGTTCGGCTGTAGCCAGCGCAATGAAGCACGGGTCACGTTGCAATGGATCTGCTCATAGGCGGCGATAGCCCGCAACTGGTCTGCGGTCAGATGAAAGGTCAGTGCGTCCTGCGCGTTGACGCCGATCTGCTCACCATCGGTGCGTGCAAGGTCGATCTGCAACCCGGCGCTGGTCGCCGGATCGGGGTCCTGCCCCAGCCCGCCCAGCGTCGTGGTCTGCTCATGATAGGTCAGGCCAGCAACAGTCAGCGGCAGCACATGCAGCGGCGCAGTAAGGCTGAACCGGCAAGCCACGCGCTTTTCTGCGTCGCGAAAGCGCGCGTCCAGATATTCACCGCGTGCAAAGACCTGCACCCCCTCGTTCTGCCGGGTCAGGGGCCCTGCTTCGACAATCATACAGCTGGGAACCGGCGCCAGCGCATCGGGAAATATCTGCTCCAACAGTTCGGTGGTAAAGCCGCGGAATTCTTCGTCCAGCTTAAGCTGCACTCTGGCGGCCAGAAAGGCGGTGCCTTCCAGCAGACCGGCAATGGTCGGGTCGATATTCTCGCGCAGTACACCGCCCAGCCGCTCGGCCAGGCCGGGATATTCCTCGGCAAATTCCGCCGAGCGCTCGTAGAGCATGTCCAGCTCGCGCTCATATGCGTCGCGGAAAGCCTTTTTCATGCCTCGGCCAGCGTGCGTTTCAGCGCGATCTTGCCGGCGGTCGGATCAACCTCAGCAAAGAACTGCACGGCAATATCGGTGGGGTCGGACTTCATCTCGGCCAGTATCTCAAAGGTGATGCGCTGGTCGGTGGTCGGCGCCAGATCGTCCACCCGTACCTCCAGCGTTTCGGCGCGCAGCCGGGGTTCGTTGCGGATCAGCGCCTCGCGGATGGCATGGCCCAGGTCTATTGGCGTGCGACTTTCGCGCCAGAGCGTATCGAGATCGGGCAGGCCGTGATTGACCACTGATTCCCGCACCCTTGGCGTATCGCTCAGCTCGGTACAGACATCCAGTCGGATGGTGTTCATCAGACTGGTCAGATCCAGCACCAGATTGCGGCGCAGCGATTCCTCACTGGCCCCCTCGCGGCGTTTTTGGCTTTGAAGCGTCAGATCGCGTTCGCCCTCAGTATAGCGGCGTTCGCGGTTGCGTGAATCACGCCTTGCGGCTGAATCGCGAAAGATGTGCAGCAGGGACATCTCGCGCAGCCCCCTGCGCCCAGAATCTCCCTCAGAGGAAGGATGACGTGACGACATGATCCGCCCGCTAGCCTACGCACAGCCGAAGCTGCGCAAGGAAACAGGGCCGACATTGTCGCCCCTGTCGGCGATGGAAGGTCGTGAGGCGCTTAGGCGCTCCATTCCTTGTTTTCGGCGATGTCCCAGCCGGCCAAGGTTTCGGCACCAGCGGCGCCGGTGTCTTCCTGAAGGGTATAGGCCACCTCGAACTTGCGGAAGTTCAGGGTCAGCGTCTCCTGAATGCGGTCAAGACCGTCCTTGGCACCGCCAGTCGAATAGCTCGTGATCATGATTTTGCTCATCTTGATCCGGAAATATTCAACCGGGGCTGCGCCGCCCGATTTCCGCACGATCAGTTCGCCCGATTCGATATGCTCACCGTTAGTGCAGCGCTTGATCAGATCGTTAGTCGCCAGATCAACATATTTGGTCAAGGTGATGTCCTGCACATTGACCTTGCCGCCGCCGCCGCCCGAGCCGACATGCGTGGTGCCCGACTGGGTCAGGCCCCAGTTCCAGGCCAGGACATCAATCTCGTCCTTATGGGTGTCATCCTGGGACTCTCCCTTAATATTGTTCGAGAGCTTCAGAAAGATGTCGACAGCCATTTAGTCACTCCTACGATTTGAGTATCAACTGGTTACTTTTTCGGAAGCTTGGAAACGAGCGACATGCCCACATCCATACCTTCCAATTGGAAATGTGGTTTCAGGAAGAATTTTCCCATATAGTAACCGGGATTCTCCTCATCTTCCACCACTTCTACCTTCGCTCCGGCCAAAGGTTTCTTGGCCTTTTCACGCTCGGTCGCACTTTCCGGGTTGCCGGAAACGTATTTGTTGATCCAGGTCTGCAACTGTGTCTGCAATTGCAGACGATCTGGACTTTGACCGATCTTGTCGCGAACCATACACTTCAAATAATGGCTGAAACGTGACACCGCGAAAATATACGGCAGGCGCGAAGACAGATTGTCCGAGGCCGTAGCCTGCTCATCCACATATTTCTTGGGCCGATACAGCGTTTGCGCACCGATGAAGGCGGCCTTGTCAGTATGCTTGCGATGGATCAGCCCGATCAGCCCGGCCTTGGAAAGCTCTCCCTCACGCCGGTCTGTGATCGACACTTCGGTCGGACACTTCAGATCCTTGGAGCCATCGCCGCTGTCAAAGTTATGCGTCGGCAGGTTCAGCACCTCGCCGCCCGACTGCACCCCACGGATATGCACGGTCCAGCCGTGCTCTTTATGCGCACGGTTGATGTTCACCGCCATCGCATGGGCTGAGTTCATCCAGGCGTATTTGGTGCCGGCATGGCCATCAGTCTCTTCCTCGAAGTTGAACTCCTCGACGACAGAGTTGGAGTTCTGACCGTAGGGTTCGCGCGACAGCACACGCGGCAAGGTCAGCGCCAGATAGCGCGAATTCTCGGAATCGCGCATACTGTTCCATGCAGCGTAATCAGGCGTATCGAATATCTCGGACAGGTCAGGCGGAGTGCCGATCTCGGTCCAGCTGTCCATGCCCAGCAATTCGGGAGAGGCCGCTGAAATAAAGGGCGCATGAGCAACTGCGGCGATCTTGGAAATATCGCGCAGCAGGGCCACATCAGCCGTCGAATGATCGAAATAATAGTCCCCGATCAGCGCGCCAAAGGGCTTGCCGCCCAACGTGCCGAATTCCGCCTCGTAGATACGCAGGTTCAGCGGAGATTTGTCCCATTTAGCGCCGGGATAGCGCCGGAACATCTGCTGCAGTTCCTTTTTCGAGACGTTCATCACCTTGATTCGCAGTGAAGCGTCCGTCTCGGAGTGGTTGACCGTATAGGCCAAGCCGCGCCAACTGGATTCCAGCTTCTGGAATTCCTCGTGGTGGATGACCTCGTTCAGTTGCTCGGTCAGTTTCTGATCCAGCTTCGACAGAATGGCATCGATCGTGTCGATCACATCCTCGGCGATCAGGCTTTCGTCATCCAACGCTTCGCGCACCAGCGCGGCGACGGCATTGTCCACCTCTTTAGCGGCGACATCGGTGCGCGGCTTGATGGTCTGCTTGAGGATATCCGAAAACTCGTCCAGGCTCCCAAGAGCGTCCTGACTGGCAACCTGGGCCTGCGATTCCTGCGCCATCAGCTATCCTCTTCCTCGGCGGGTTTCGTCTTTTCGCGCTCAGCCAGCGCAGCCATCAGCTCGGGGTCAGCCAAAAGCTTGCGAAGCTGCTCCTGCGCCTTGGGTTTCGAGTTCATGTAGCGTTGCAGGTTGGCCAGATGCTGGCGTGCCTCCAGCAGTTTTTTCAGCGCCGGAATCTGGCGCGCCACGGCAGCCGGATTGAAATCATCCATGCTTTGGAAGGTCAGCGACACGCCCAACCGGTCATCGCCGTCGCTCAGCTTGTTCTCGACATTGAAGCTGACGCCGGGGGCCACGCTTTTCATGTAGTCGTCAAGCGACGAGGCAGTCACATCGACAAAGTCGCGCACGTCCATCTCGGGCTTCTCGACGTCCGAGGCATTACCCGACAGGTCGGACATCACACCCATGACAAAGGGCAACTCGACCATCTTCTCGGAATCGTAGGGATCTTCGTACGAAATATTCACCCGAGGCGGGCGGTTGCGCTTGATAAAATCGGTCGCCTTGTCCGAAGCCATCAGATCAATCCTCCATTGCACAAGGCAAACTGCAAAACCAACACCAAGTCAATGCCCGCAATATCGCCTAGTTTTCACCGGACGGCGGGGCCGCTGCAAGTAACTCCGCGATAATAGCGTCAAAGCGCGCGTGCAGCATGTCACGCCCTTTTGCGAGTAGCAATGGCACAGGACTGGCCGGTTCATTATTTGTATAATATCCCTCAACTCCCAACAGAGTTGCAACAAGATCTGCCCGCCGGACAATGGGTTGCATGGGCTTAGGCGGATTTTCGCCTGCCGGCTGACCATCCAGCCCGGCCTGTGTCAGCGCCTGCAACCGCTCCATCGGCAGGGCGAAGGGTGTGCCTTGTCCGATTTTCAGCAGCGCGCGCCCGGCCTCGGCAGGCATCAGGATCCGCAATGCCTCAACCAGCGGCTTGCCGATAAGCTCCCGCGCCTGCGCCACCAGAACCAGCGCGGGCGAAGATGGTTCGTGCACAGCCAGCCAGTTG
This sequence comes from Paracoccus kondratievae, assembly GCF_009301415.1. Classification (GTDB taxonomy): domain Bacteria; phylum Pseudomonadota; class Alphaproteobacteria; order Rhodobacterales; family Rhodobacteraceae; genus Paracoccus; species Paracoccus kondratievae. Next base: position 733,116 of record NZ_CP045073.1, read on the forward strand.
CAGGCCGCATCCAGCGCCGCCGCCGCTGTGGCACGGTCGAAAACCGGACGGTCGCCCACCGGCGCCTGCGGAATGGGGACCAGCCCTGCCACCGGCTCATCCCCCTGTGGCTGCGCCGGCTCTTGCACGATGCCCGGCTGCCAGGGGCGCAGCTCTGGCCGGGCCGTAGCAATCATCTGCTGCATGTCCTCGATCGCGCTGCGCAGGGCAGCAAGATCGGGATGAAAGGGTGCCGTCGCCTGCGCTGCCGCTACCCGTGTCAGGCGATGAATGGCATCAGACAGCCGCAGCAGTCGGCCATGCGTCGCAGTCAGGGCCGCAAGCTTTGCGTCGCTGCGCAGCGGCCCCATGAAGTCGGTGCCCTCCAGATCCGCCTCGGAACTGCGGGGCGTGGCCTTGCCGGTCACCACCATATAGCGACGTAGCGTCACATTCGTCTCGGGCAGCAACGGCAGGTGCAGCAGCGGCATCACGACCGTCGCCTGCGTGTTCAGCGCCTCGATGGCCGAGCGCCGGTCGGCGCCCTGCGGATGGATGTCCTCGGGCCATTGCGCCAACGCCGCTGCCATATCCTCGACAGTCGAGGTAAATTCCTCCAGCCTCCCAGCCAGAATCTGGAAGCGTGCCAGCAGACTTAGCAAGCGCAGATCGCGTGAGCGGTGCAACAGCGCGGTAATGGCGGCTGTTTCCTCATCCAACCGAACCGAACGCGGGTCGAACAGCCGGTCTTTCAATGCACGGGGATCTGACTGGTCCTGATTGCCGGTCTGGCTGGGGATGAAATAACGCTCGGGCAGACGAGACTCGGCCTCGAAATAGTAATCCAGGAATTCCTCATCATCCTGCTGTTCGAGGTCGGGGCCGCAAGGCTCCTCGGACGAGATCGGTTCGAGTAAATTGAAATCGGCCAATTCCGAAGCCCCTTTCTGAAAGTCGCGCCCAGGCTAAAGCCCCGGGCCACCGCCGTCATCCGCCTTGCGATAGGCCTCGGCGAACAAACGCAAAAATTCATCCAGAATGCCGTTCTCGCTGGCGGTACGGGCATCCCAGCGGGCGACATATTCGTCCCAGGCACGAGCCTTGCGATTGCCGATAAGCCCGCCAGATTTCGCTGTGCCCTCGATCTCTTCGGGGGCAAGCTCAGCCACCAGACCCAACAGCGCCGGCTGCAAGGCGGCAAACAGCGCGGCCTGGTGGCGGCGCAGATCGCCCAGCGCATTGTCGAAACCCTCGGCACCGGTCATGAAACCGGCACGCGGACGCAGGAATAGCGCATCCAGCGCCTCGCCTGCATCTGGCAGGAATTTCAGCGGATTGTTGTCGGTCGCCCCACGCATGGTACGCGTGGCCGAGCGGGTGAAATGTCGAGCTGCGGCCCGATCCTGAAGCGCGGCCATGACCTGATCGGCAATCGTACGCATTGCCTGGCCCAACGCCCGGGCCAGATCCTCGGCCGCAACATGGCGCGCCATCTCGACCGGGATACCAGCACCCTCGCAAAAAGCGCGCAGGAAGGTCGAGGGGTCCTCAGCCACGGGTTCCGGTACCGGCTCGGCAGAGCGCGGGGCCGGTTGATACACAGGGAACTTCACGAAATCGCTGGCGAAATCCGGGCCGCGGCGCTGCTCGACCCCGGGGCCCACATCTATCGGCTCGACCGCCGGGGCAATTGCCCATGGGTCGTCGATCACCGCTTCGTCCACCGGGCTGTCCACGCGGTGCACCGGCAGCGATTCGGGCGTCATCGGCTGTTCTGCCGGCATGTCGAACAGCGCGACGACGATATACTGCCCGACCTGGAAACGATCGCCATGGCTCAGCGCATGAGGTCCATCCAGACGATGCCGCTGGCCTTGCAGGAATGTCCCGTTGGTCGAACAGTCGCGCAAAACCCAGCGCCCGCCCTCGAACCCGACATCAAAGTGATGGCCCGAAATATAGCGGCTGGCATCGGGCAGCACCCAGTCCATACCGACGCCGCGCCCGACCTGAATACCGCGTTCCGGTACAACGACGCTAACCGGACCACCATCATCCAGGACGTGAAAATTCTCGATTTGCAGGGTCAGCTTCATCTTGCGTCAATAGGCACGGAACAACGCCTCAGCCATGTCCAGAAACCGAGCCAGATAAAATGAGCGCCGGGACAGTTCAGCGCGCGCGAGGCAGGACAATACAGCACTGTTCAGGGCCACCGGGGTCTTATGCGCGGGTGAGCGTTCGGGATCATTCGGTGCGGGCGTACCCGTGGACCAGCCCACCGCCAGCGCCAGTAGCACAGCCGGGCTGCGCGATGGCGCCCAAAGCGCGTCGCGCATAAGTTCGTGCCGCTGTCTGGTACTGGGCGAGGCCAGCCATGTCGCGATACGTTCCATCACCGGGCGATCATGCGGTTGCAGGTGATCGGCCATCAGACGCAGACATTCATAGCCCCACCCCGTCGCCACGCTGGGCAGGGCAGCGAAGGCGGTAAAGGTCACTGCCTCTTCGGGCGTGGTCGAGGCGCGCAGCCGGGCCAGAAAGCTCAGCCCGTCCTCACCCTCCCGCGCGCGCAGCTTGACCAGTTCGGCCAGCTGCGGGATGTCGGCGAAAAGCTCTGCAGGCGTCGCGTCACGCAGCATCCGCCGCGGAGGCTTGGTCCTCTCATCTATAGCTGTCGCATCCATCCCGGGCCGTCACATGCAGAACTCTGAACGTTGGCGACTATGAAACCGCTGGGCAAGATCCGCAACCTCTGTTGCGTCTGGCACGGTTTGGACTGGCAGCCCGACAGATGCCGCGACCAAACCCCTCGCAACGGGCATACCCAGCCGTCGACCTGCTGCGAAAAGAATGCCGGCCCACCATTCTCCGGGTCCGGGCCGGCAGCTCTTGCGGCAGACAAGAAACGCCGCGCCATGAGGCCATGGCCAACAACCCGGGGGCGTGCGAAAACCGAAAGGTCTACCGGGACCCACCATGCTGGTTTCATAAGACGAATCCCGTGCTTTGCCCGGGCAGCAAAGCCGTTCTACCCCAATCGCCGGACAGATGGCTCATATGCTCTGACCCTTCAGGCAGTTCGTCTGCTTCAAAGGTACGGCTCAGTCGGCCTGTCTGTTTGAAACATGCCCCGCGTGCGGCACGCGGTACGGGCACCGGCCTAGGGCGCCGGGTTCGCTCCCAACACCTGCACGGCCATAGAAGGCGCCTCGCCGGCCGCGCGCAACTCATTCAGCACACGCGGCAACAGTTCCGTTGCCGGCACACCCGAGGGGGCCGCCGCCACCGCCGCAATCGGCGCGTTGGTGGACAAAGCGACCAACAGATAGCCGTTTTTCCCGGCCTCCTCGCCACGTGCATCCGCCAGTGCAAAGCCAAAGGACCGGTCGCCACCTTCTGCCGCGCCAAGCTGCGGGGAGAGGTCGTAAACCTCGCCCGAAGGCGGCACGATCCACAGCCACAGGTTCCGCCCTTGCTGCGCATCGACCGAACCGCGCACCTGCAGTTGCCCCCCGGCGCTGGCAGCCTGCGCCTGCAGCAGCACCGCCGGCGCGGGGCGGCCGGAGACTTCGCGCAGGAAATCCAGAACCGGGCATTGATCCGGCGCGACCTCGACCCGACGCAGCGAAGGGGTCACGCCGAACTGAGCGCCATAGGCAGCCAGCAGCGGCCCGGCATCCAGATCGGCCGGGGCCAGCAGCAGGATCTGCCCGGCATGCGGCCCGGCGCCGATCCGCTCGGCCAGCGCGCAGGCGGGCAAAGGCTGCTCCGCAAGAAAACCCTCACGCGTGACCGGATCGCGCGGGATCAGATCAGGGGCCAGAGGTGCGGGTTCGGGACGGGACGTTGTCACCTCGGGACGGGTCAGCAGCAGCGCCGCAACAGCCATCACCGCGACAGCCGCGCCACCGCTGATCAACAGCCAGTTCCGGCGCGGTGCAATCTGCACCGGTTCCGGCACGGGCTGGGGCGAGGACGGCGCAGGAATCATGTCAAAGGGGGTAGCGGAATGCAGCTGCCCCGACGGATCGGGGCCGGTGACAAAGCCGCCGGTGACGGGTTCAGGCGTCCGGCCACCCCAAAGCGGCAGCCGATAGCGCGATGCAATCAGCGACGGGTCATCCATCATCCGCAGCACCGTTCCCATATCCGCCGGACGCCGGGCCGGGTCCGGTTCAAGCATATGCTGCAACAGCGGGAACAGCCGGTGCGAGATGCCGTCCAGATTGGGAATCTCCTGTCGCGCTGCCGAGGCCGAGACCACGGAATCGCCCATCTCAAGCGGTTGGCCGCGCGCCACGGCGGCGATCAGCAGCGCCAGCCCGTAGACATCGGTGTGCGGACCAACGCCACCGCCCCAATGGCCCAGCTGTTCGGGAGCGATATATTTGAACTTACCGGCAAAGCGTCCTGCCAGCCCGTCCCCCAGCTCGGTCGAACGGGCGATGCCAAAGTCGATCAGCACCGCTTCGTCGACCCTGTCGTTACGCAAGATGACATTATCAGGCGAAAGGTCACGATGGGTGACGCCCTGATCATGCGCCCGTGCCAGACCAGCACCGATACGGCGCATCAGCGTCAGCGCGCCGACGTCGTCCAGCGCGCCATCACCCTTTAGCCGGTCGCCCAGATGCCGGCCCTCGACGAACTCCATGATCAGGCAATAGCGGCCCAGATCGGGGTCCAGCACAAAATTGTGGTAGCGCACGATGGCTTCGTCGTGCAGTTGCACCAGCACCCGGGCCTCATGCCGGAACATCTCCAGCACCGCCTGATCATCAGCGAGATTGGGCAGGATCACCTTGACCGCAACCGGATCACCGGTGAAGACGTTTTCGGCCCGATAGACCTCGCCCATACCACCGACGCTGACCAGCGAGATGATACGGTAATTGTTGTTGATCAGGGTACCTGGCTTGACCAGCCGCGCCGCCCCGGGCGGCTGCGCAGTGGCCAGGCAGACCGTCGCATCTGCTGCCGGCACATCGTCAGCGGGCGCGTCCAAAGGTGCCATGATCGTACGGTCGGTATTTGACCCGCTGTCTGCGGGTTCTTCGGGCGGCGTGCCTGTCATGGCCGCTCCATATCCTCCGCCTCGCCCGGTGAAGGTGGCGGGACCAGACAGTCAACCACGATCACACTGACATTGTCGCGCGCACCACGTTCCAGCGTGCCGGCAATCAGCCGCGCGGCAACCTCTGACGCCCGGGCAGCCTCTCCTAGCAGGGCGGCGATCTCGGCATCCTCAAAATGCTCGGTCAGTCCGTCAGAGCAGATCAGAAAGCGATCCCGGTCCTTGGCAAGTCCGGTGACCAGTTCCGGCTCGGCGGCAGGGCCAAGGCCAATGGCGCGGGTAATGACGTTACGCCGGCCCGAGGCGCGCGCCTCGACCTCGGTCATCCGGCCCGAGGCAATCAGCATCTCGACCTCGCTATGGTCGCGGGTCAGCCGGGTCAGCCGGCCATCGCGCAGCAGGTAGATGCGACTATCGCCCGCCCAGACACAGGTCAGCTCGGTTTCGTGCAGCAGCAGCGCCGCCACGGTCGAACCGGCACCGCCATTCTCGCCGGTATGGTTGCGGATGCGGCGATTGGCACGGTCGATACGTTCGATTACCCGGGCGCGCTGGTCCTGCGCGCTGACCGGTATCCCGGTCGAGGCAAGCTCCTCGACGATGATGCCGCTGGCAATCTCTCCGGCCGCATGGCCACCCATGCCGTCAGCGACCGCCCAGACACCGTATTCCGGCAGGGCGATCACGCTGTCCTCATTCTGCTCTCGCCGACATCCACGATCGGTCAGCGCCGCGAAATCGTAGAGGAATCCGGATGCGGTACCGTTCATGCCGGAACCTTCGGCCCCTGACCGGCGCGCAACAGCCAGTCCAGCTCTTCCGTGCTGGGCCAGCCTTGGCAGCACAGCACGCCGGATGGGCCATCCTCGCCACCGGAAAACCACCAGTAGCTGCGCGCCGCCGTCGCATGGGCATGGTCGGCGCCTGCCAGCTGCGCCAACAAAGCCTGCGGTCCCAGAGCCGGATTGCCGGCCCAGAAGCCGGGCCAGCCGGGACCCTCTGCCCCGGGGGACGGCAGGTCCAGCGCCGCCTGCGCCTCGCGCGGCTCGAAACCCGGTGTGGCCAGCAGGGCGGCCAGTGCCTGGGCAGCGGCAGCGTAGAAGTCCTGCGCCGGGTCCAGGACCGGTGCCGCGCCGCCAGTCTGCGCAACTGCCAGGGGAAAGCGCCGCCCGCTACGATCACGCGACGGAGCCATGATGCCCCGCAACGATTGGCCGATACCGCAAAGCACTGGCCCGATCCAGAAGCACAATACGGGCGCGGCGTCGAAACGCGCCTGCCAGTCTTCGCCCAAGCCGTCGCGCCACTGACCCAAAGCAGCCTGCACCCAATCGCCAAAACCGCGCCAGCCTTCGGCAAGCCCGGCCGAAACGAAATCGCCAAAACCGGGATGCTTGCCGTAAAGCCCGGCCTCGCCTGTGATCAGTCGATGCTCTGCGGACATTGGAAATCCCTGATTTCGGGCATGGTAAAGGGGTTGGTCACAGCATTGATGGTAAAATCATAGGTGATATTGCGCCCACCCAGCATGAAGGTCGCACGCAGCGTATCCCCGCGCTGTTCCTTGTAGCGGGCCGAGGCGAGAAACTGCATAAAGGTCCACGAACTACCCTCAAAACGTAGCACCGAATCGCGTTCGAGTGGCGGTTCCAGCACAAGGATCGTGGATTTACCCGTCCCCGGCCAGATCACCGTGCGCGGCAGCGAGCCGGTGGCCGTTTCCACCCGCATGTCGTTGATGACCAGCAAAGCCGAGCGCACTGTCGGATGCGCGTCGACCTGCGCCACCGTCAGTTCGACCGAAGGGCTGGTGCCGCCGCCGGCAAAAAAGGCGCGGCGGATACGCTCGGCCCGCTCGAACTGGCGCAGGGTGGCGGTGGAAAGGCGTTGGGCGATCTCTTTGTCGGCGCGCCATGACAGCCCTTCGGGCGTACGTTCGACATAGGGTTCCAGATACTCGGTGAAATATCTGTCCATCTCGCCGCCCGGTCCAAAGAAACGGGCGAAATTGTCGATGGACAGGCTGCGTGAACTGTCGGCAAAGGGATAGACCGGCGCGATGGTGTCACGGCACATGAAGGTGATGCGGTCGGTCAGCGCCCTGTTCATCACCTCGATCGAGGCATCCGAGGCACCCGAGCGGAAATCCCCCTCGGTCCTGGTGACCATACGTGCCAGCGGCTCGGGCAATTGCGAATTATACTGCGTCAGCGTGTTCAGCAGCGTTGGCAGCGCGGCCGCTGACTGGTCGGGGTTATGCTCGGCCAGCCGCAGGTTTTCCCAGATCGCACCCAGATTCCCCAGAAGCGTGTCGATGGGTCGCCTGCCCGGCTCACCCACGACCAGTAGCTGCCAGTTCTCGAACGCCTTTGAGATTGCCTCAATAGGGGCGGTGACACTGTTGCTTTCAGCCTCGGCGGCACCGACACCGGCGCGGCGCACACCTTTGCCCTGATTTTGCAAGGCGGCATCCATCAGGATACGCTGCACCCCGGTCGAACGCGACTGCGCCCGCGAAGCGACCTGCTTGCCGATAGCATCGGCCAGCCCGCCGGCGTTGCCGCCCTCATCGGACGTACCGGGCTGGGCCTCCTGCATGGTGCCGTCCAGCTGTTCATATTCGCGCGACAGCCGGGTTTCTTCGGCCACCGATTTGACCAGATCCAACAGCGGCGAGTTCTGCGCCTGGGCCGCCGTCCCCAACGCCGCATATTGCGGCTTGTCCGCGACCATCGAGACCAGCGTCAGATTGTCCAGCACCTTGTTCCATGCCGCGATGAATTCCGCACGGTAGCGGTCCAGCAAATCGCGGTCCAGCCGCGCCAGCCGGCCTTCGATTTCGGCCGAGCTGGCGAAATCGCCCAGAACCCACTGGTCGCGGCGCAGATCCTCACCCACCACGGCCAACTGGTCATAGAAGTAGCCCCAGAAACCCTCGTAGGTGTAAAGCCCCGGCACGGTCATCGCCGCCAGATCGCTGCCGTCGCGAGTGGTAAAGACCTGCGTAGCCGCATTGCCTCCCGCCGCCTGCACCAGCTCCCAATCTGGCAATCCGGCGGCCAAGGCCCCATCCTTGATGATGGCATAGGCCTGTTCATCCAGCGGCAATTGCGAAATCGCCGCCCGCGCCTTGTCCACCGTCGCCTGATCCGGTTTGATCAGCGGATTGGTCCGGTCGTCCAGCGCCAGCATCGCTTTCAGATGGCCCGAGAGCTGGTCAATGATTTCCAGCCCGGCCCGGCCCGGGTAATCCTGCCGCCAGCTTTGCACAAACCACGCCTCAATGGCAGGATCGTCGGTCGTCCCGCCCTGCTTGCCCAGCAGCAGATAAACCTTCAGCGCACGATAAATCTCGGTCATCTCGCCCGAGGCGATGATCTGCGGCATCCGCTTTTCCAGATCCAGCATCAGACGAGGGCGCAGCATGCGCTCTAACGCGCTGGAGTAGCTTTCCGTCGCAACCTTCTTCAGCCGCTCGCGCTGCGACAGGCCAAAGCCCTCCCACAGGCCGGGTTTTTCGCTGTCGCCATAGCCCGCCGGCATGGTGGCAAGGTCGTTCAGCAGCGGCAGCACCCCGGTAAGGTTCGGATCGTCGATTACGTCGCGCTGCAGCTCCTCGGCTGCGTCACGGCGCCATGCGGCGATGTCAGCCTGTGCATTGCGCACCAGTTCGCGGTTTTTCCAGTAGCTGACACCCACGGCAGTGCCGAGGCCCAGCGTCACCACAGCGATCGCCGCCAGCATGACCGAGCGCAGCACAAAAGCCCGCCGCACCGCCTTGCGATCATGCGAGACCCAGCCCTGTTCCGGAAAGATCACCCCGCGCAACAGGTCATGGATAAAGAAGCTTTTGCCCCGCCCTGACATGAAGCCCGAGCCGATGCCCATGCCGGGTTCCTGAATAGCCCCCAGCACCTGATCGATGGGCGTGCCCTCTTGTGTGCCCGAGGTGAAGTAGAACCCGCGCAGAATGGCGTTCGTCTTGTAGCGCGTCGGCTCGAACACCTTGCGCAGAAACGCGGCAACGTTGTCGCGCAACAATGCCATCTGTCCCGGCAGGCCGAAAATGGCGATGCGGGCGACGCCATCCGGCTCCTCGGAAAGGCGGTCGATAATCTCATCGGACAGGCGCGAAACAAGGCGGTCGAATTCAGCCGGAACCGCCTCATACGTAAGCGCCTTGCGATCGGCAGTCTGGAAAGTGACCCCCCAGACCAGCTTGCGCCGGTTCAGGCTGAAACTGCTGAAATATTCACGGAAGCCGGCGATCAGGTCAGCCTTGGTGAACATCACATAGACCGGAAAGTCGATCTTTAGATGCTCATGCAGCTCTGCCAGCCGTTCGCGCACCGTCTCGGCATGGGTTTGCAGGGCGGCTGCATCCTCTTTCATCATGTCCTCGGCCGAGAAGGACAGGATCACCCCGTTGATCGGCCGGTTCGGTCGGGTACGCTTCAGCAGGTCAAGGAAAGCGTCCCAGCTGGCCTTGTCAGCCACCTTGTCGCTGTCCTGCGTCGTATAGCGCCCGGCGGTGTCGATCAGCACCGCATCCTCGGCAAACCAGAAATCCATGTTCCGGGTGCCGCCGAAACCGCTGATCGCCTGTGTCTGCGCCAGCGGAAAATCAAGGCCCGAGTTCGCCAATGCCGTCGTCTTGCCCGCACCAGGCGGACCGATAATGACATACCACGGCAGATCGTAAAGCGAGGCCGCGCCGCCGGATTTCTTCAGCACGGCCAGCGCCTCGGTCATCTTTTCGGACAGCGCCTTGCCATCGCCCTCGGGCTCGGCCGGGACCAGAGCCGCCTCGATGGCGCGGGCGGCGCGAACGCGGCGGCGCCAGCGGATCAGCAGTACCGCCAGTGTCGTGACCAGAATAATCCCGATCAGCAAACCACGCCAGAACACCGAGGTGAGCGGTTCCCAGCCCGTCATCGGCCCGCCGATCCAAACCGCCGCGCAAAGCGCCGCGATCCCCAGCAGGGTAACGGTCCAGCGCCACCAGCCATGCTGATTCCAACGTGGGGTGGGCAGGTAGAATCCGAGCAGTCTCAATTCGCGACCTCCTGCGGGGTGGGGGCGTCGTAGGTGCCCTCGCGCGCCAGCATGATCTCGACCCGACGGTTGGCGGCCTGCCCATCGGGGGTGGCGTTGTCACCAACCGGGTCGTCCTCGCCTCTTCCTTCGGTGGCGATGCGGGCAGGGTCTTTCAGCAGCGGCTTCAGAACCCCGGCCACACCCTCGGCGCGGGCGGCCGAGATCTGGTAATTGTCCTTGAACCGTCCCCGACCCGAGACGGGCACATTGTCGGTATGCCCCTCAATCAGAATCGGGCCAGTTTCGGCGTTCAACACCTCAGCGATACGGGTGGCCAGTTCGGCAAAACCCGGCTTCACCTTGACCGACCCAAGGTCAAAAAGCTGCAGGTTGCCGACACGGATGGCAATGTAATCGCCCTTGGTCTCGACGCCGACACGGCCATCGGCGATCTCGGTCGCGAAGGCATCGCGGATGCGTTGCAACTGCGAAGTTTCGGCGACATAGACCTCGCCCGGGGTGCGGTCGATCTGCAGGGCCGGCGCGTCCAATGTGATCCGGCGCAGATCCTCGGCCGTGACAGAAGCATCACGGTTGATCAGCGTCAGCAGCGCGGCAAAGCCCGCAACCAGCGCCACGGCGGCTACACCCGCCACCGCCGGCACCGGAATGGCGCCGAAACGGCGCGCCTTGCCCTGCACCACCGGCGTCCACATGACGGAAATATCCTCGTCCGGGCGCGGATTTACCCGGCGAAGGCTTTCATAAATGGCGCTGCGGATGCGTGACAGTTCCGCCGCACCGTTCGGCATGGTGCGGAACTGGCCCTCGAACCCCAGCGACAGGCAGACCAGCATCAGCTCCAGCAGGTTGTAATGCTGCGCCGGAGCGTAAAGGGCTTTCTCAGCCTCCTGAAAGAAGCCCACCCCGGAATCGCGCTTGTGAAAGAAGCGCGCGACCATCGAATATTGCTGCCAGTTGCCGCGGTCCGAGCCGGGCAGGTTCTGCACGATATCGTCGGCCGTGCCAGACAGCGCATATTTCGCTACCAGCGCCTCATGCGGGTTGACGCCGTGGGAAAGGGCGTTGCGCTCAAACCGGTCGATCTCGCGCGTGACATGTTCCATCAGCGGAGCGACCTGCAACTCGACAAGGCCGGTGCGCAGCCGGCCCAGCAAGATCAGCAACGGCGCGGCAGAGGCAAGCAGAGGGTTCGATGAGCTGGCAGCACCCAGTTCGCGCACCTGCATCGCCTGCGCCTGCGGGATACGCGGCGTGACGCGGGCCTGAGGTTCCTGCTGCCCGCCGAGTTCGGGGAAAAAGCCGCGCTGATCCGAACCTGCCGCTCGCCCGATCTGCGAGGGATCGGCAGATCCGAACGGGCTTTGCCCGCCCGGCCCCGACGACGCCGGGCCGGGTTGCGGCGGATAGGCAGGATAACCGCTCGGCCCACCATGCTGAGGCACGCCACTGATCCAGGTCTGGCCGCTGGACGGCGGCTGACCAAAGGGGGACCCCGGGGCTTGTCCCGGCGGCCGCCCGATCACCGTGCGCGGGTCTTCGGCCGCTGGCGCCGGGCGTGACCATGCACCCTGCGATGACTGTCCGGGCAGCGGGCCGCCGAAGACTGTCTTGTCGCCGTCGTCATCCTTGCCTGCCATTACGACCTCTCGGGCACGGCCCAAAGCTCAAGTTTCAGGTTCGGCCAGTCGCCGGCGAAATGCATGCCGATGGCCGTGGCATTGGAAAACTCACGCCACAGAGGCGAATTGCGCTCAAGCCGGAAATAGACGTTCGAGGACAGCACCCTGATCTGGCGCGGCGGGTTAGGCAGGTGTTGCAGCGCGATGCCGGGCAGGTTGTTGTTGACAATCTCGGTCATGCGGGTGTTCGGCCCGACCTTGCACAGTTCGGGAAATTGCATCTGCACCTGCGACAGAGGCTTGGCGCTTTCGACCTCGATGATAAAGCTTGCCTCGCGGAACAGGTTGCGGTCGGCGACGACGGCAAGATACGAATTCTCGCGCACCTGCTGCAAAGGCAGCCGGATCGCCCGGCCGACATCGCGCGACAGCAGACGCTGAATATCGGCCACGATCTCGGCAAAGCTTTGCTTGGGGTCTTCGTGGTCATAGGCAGGGTAGTCCGGAGCATGGCGGCTGGCGCTGTCGAAACTGGCCAGTTCACCGGCCAGCGAGACCAGTTCACGGTAAAGCTGCTCGGGATGCACCGCCAGCGTTCGCGACAGGTGGCGCAAGACGCCGATCTGCCGGTTCAGCGTCATCAGCATCAGATAATCGCTGGCCTGCAGGCCGCCTCCGGCCGAGGGATCTGTGGCATAACGCGCAAGGCTTTCCAGACGCGCCTCGATCCATCCGATGACGCGGGTCAGATAGCCCATGACCTGCGGATGAGCTCCAATGATCAGCGAAGGCGGGGGAAAGGTCTCGTCCAGCGTGACCACGCCGTCGCGCACCTCGGCGATGCGGGCCAGACGCAGGTTCTGATAACCCGGGCGCGGGGTCTTGCGAATGGCGATCTCCAGCCGGGGGACCGCCAGTTCCAGCACCTGCTCGATCCGGGCGGATGAGGCGCTGTCGCTGACGGTTTCCGTCACCACACCCCAGCGGGTGGCCACGCCTTCGTCTTCATAGGGGGCCGCATCGCGCATGTTGGGGCTGCTGTCAGGCAGGGTCAGCCAGACGAATTGCCCGGCAGCATCCTCTGGCACCCGGACAGGGACTGGCAAAGGGCCGGTGCCCGGCGCGTCGAAAGGGGTACCGTCAGGCATGATGCCGGCCACGGCGCGCAGCGCCAGTATACCCTGCTGCGCCTGATCGCGATCCAGCACCAACTCACTCACGCCCCAGGGATAGGGGGTGATCAGCCGGGTCCGGGCCTGAACCAGATACTCATGATAGCGGTCGGCCTGCTGCAGATGCTGAGGCTGCAGAAACAGCCCCTCTTTCCAGGCAACCTTGCTGAACCAGGACATGCGCCAACGAACTCCCGTTATTCCCGTCAGGCCGGCCGAGGTCCCGACGGGACTTGCGGCGACTGTGTCAAACTAGCCCCGGGCCGCGGCCCAGACCAGTCAGAATTGCCAGCGGAACTGGCCCGAGACGCCGACGCTGTCCAGACGGTCGCCAAAACGCGCGTCGATGCGGGCACCGGCGCTGATCTGGCGGCCCCGGGATTTCTGCCCCAGCACCTTGATCCAGTTCGCACCGATACTGATCTCGCCATAGGTGCCGAGGTTTTGGGATGTCAGCTCCTGCCGGTCGAACTCGTCCGACTTGGTCGAGTAAAACACCGAAACCGTGGGATCGGCGAAATCCTTGTAGACCGTGCCAGTGACGAAGGTGTTCAGCGCCGAGTTCTGGCTGGGCTGGACGAAGGTCTTGGCGACAGTTGCGCCAACAAAGCCAACCTTGCGGCTGCTGTCCTTGAAGCTCAGCTTGTATCCGTCGGCGAACATGATTGATTCGGTCGAAAGCTTCGACCAGGCGAATCCCACCGTCGGCACCACCACCCAGCCGCTGTCGCGGATCGGAAGCGCATAGCTGATCGAGCCGCTGAGCGTATGGGCATCGCTGGAGAATTCGGTCTCGTCCAGTCCCAGCCCGGTGTAACCCGGCAGCGGGTTGTCCGAAATGGTGAAATCCGTACGCTCGAAACGATATTGCAGATCGGCCTGAAGGCGGTCACGGGTCGCGGTTGCGTAAACCCCGGCATAGCGCTGTTCGAAATCCGTCGAAGTGTGCGAGGTCAGGATCCCCGTCAGGTTCTGCGAGTTACCGGGGTCGATCGCATAGACCGGCTGAACGGTCGAGCCGCGGTTGATGCCGCCCAGGACGCCCAAGGCGACGTTCCACCCATTGTAACGGCTATCGAAACAGGCCAGATCGGTCCCGACCTGCATACCGTAGTATTCGGCCTCGATCTTGGTCGCAACCCGGCTGACACCGTTGTCGGTCGAGCCGCTGGCAGTGGCGTGACCGCCGATGGAACGGCCCCAGCTGCCCACGCCGCAGGGCTTTTCCTTGTCTTCATAAGCCAGCGAGGTGACATAGGGGCTGGTCGGCCGGTTTACAACCGAACCGATCAGCGATTGCACCAGCGTCACGTTGCCAAAGATCGCGCCCATGGCCGGGTTCAGCTGACTGATCAGATTCAGGTCGCCGAACTGGCCGTCGCGCTCGATCGAATAGACGACGCGCTCCGAGCCGATCGGCAGGGCATCGTGGCGGAAAGTGAAATCATTGGCCGAGCCAAAGCTTTCGTCCACATCAATCAGCGTCAGGCGGACGCCGCCGCGCGGCGCTGTGTTGATACCGGTCTGGTTGAAAGACAGGTAGATATCGCCATGTGCTGCACCGCCCTCGACCTCGATGCGATCAGCCTTCATGTTGCGGAAATCCAGGTCCAGCTGATAGGTGCCGCTGCCGGCCATGCCGTTCAAGGTCAGCCGGCCCGAGGTATCGCCGTCCGCCATGTTGATGACGCCGTTGTTCGTCGCGACACCGGCAACCCGGGCGTGGCTGCCAATCACATCTACCCGGCCCTGATTCAGCAAGTCGCCCCCGAGCATACCTGCCAGCCCCAGCACATTGCCGTCGGTCACCACAGTGCGCGTGGCATTCACGGTCTGGTCAGCAGCAAGGGTATAGCTGTCGTTCAGGATGAAATCGCGGTCGATGCGTATTCCGTCGCGCAGGGTCAGCGAACCGCCATCATGGATCAGATCGCCGGTGATGTGACCTCCCAGCCGTGCCGTGCCGGTGTTGCGCACCGAACCCTCGACCACGCCCTGCTGATCCAGCAGGCCAGCGTTATCGACATCGCCCACCAGAGTACCGTTCAGGAACATGCTGCCGCCGGACAGGTTCACCGCATTGTCCACCGTCAGCCGACTGCCCGAAGCGACAACGAACTCTGCCCCCGACTGGTTGTTCATCAGCCCCCGCACCGTGACGTCGTCCTGCGTCATGAAACGGCCCGAGACGTTGTTCAGATTGCCCAGTATCGTACCGCCCCAGCTGGCGGAGCCCTGATTCTCGACACTGCCGGTGATGGTGCCGTCCCCTTTCAGCGCACCGCTGTTGACCAGATCGCCAGCAAGCGTGCCCTGCACCGTCAAACTGCCGGTGCTACGGTTCCATGCCGGTTTATCGGTCATGGTCAGTTGCCCGCTCTCTGCGATGGTGGTGCTGCCCGCGTTCGACAGTTCGGTCACGGTCACGGCTCCTGCGACGTTGAGCACGCCGCTGTCCTGGTTCCGCAGCACCTGATCGACCGTCAGCCGCTCGCCCGCGCCAACATCGGTGGTGCCCGCGTTCGTCAGGCTGCCGACCCGCAGATCGCCGGTCAGATCAAGCGTGCCGCCGTTCTCGACCGAACCGGTGATGGTGCCATGCGCGCTCAGGGTGGCGTCGTTCACGACATCGCCCTCGATCCGGCCACCCAGAAGCTCCGTCGTCCCCGCCGAGTTCAGAAGATCCCCCGCAAGCGTGCCGTAGATATGTGTCTGCCCTTCGTTCACCACCTGCCGCGATGAACTCAGACGGTCACCCGCCGAGATGGTCGTGTCGCCCCCGCTCCCGGTGACCAGCTCCCCCACCGACACATCGCCCCGCGTGCCGACCGTGCCGCTGTTCGAAAGACGGTCGTCGATCCGACCGGCAATCTCCATCGTGCCGGCGTTCGTGACATCGCCGCTGATACGGCCCCCATCGCCCATCACCGTGTGGCCCGTCGCCGAGTTCGACAACCCCCCGATCAGCCGGCCGTCAATGCTGAGGTCGCGATCGTTCTGCACCTGGCTGTCCGAGCGCAGCGTGCCGCCGGCGGCGATCTCGACCTGCCCGCCGTTCGTCAGACCGCCGACACGAAGCTCGTCCTGATCGGCCCGCACGGTCCCCGTATTGCTCACCGTCCCCGTGATCCGGCCAGTCCCGCTCAGCAGGCCGCCATTCGTCAGAGAACCATCAAGAACGCCGCCGGACAGCCCCAGCCGACCCGTCCCCGACGTCTCAACAGAACCATCAAGACGACCAGAAAGACTAATAACACCAGCGTTCAGTACAACACTGTCCGAGGCCAGTGTGCTGCCCGCAGCCACATTCAGAAGCTCGTTATTGACCAGTCCCGCAACGCTGAGCCGGCCAGAGCTGGTCAGGGTGCCGTTGTTGGTCACCGTGCCGCCGACGCGACCGCCGATCCGCGCCTCGTCATTGTTCAGCAATGAGCCGGTAATGGTCCCGTCACCCTGCAACCGGCCGTCGTTGGTCACAGCACCAGCAATGGTGCCGCCCGACAGCGTGACCGTGCCGGTATTGGCAACATCCGCCGACAGACGTCCGGCGACGTTCAGCTGGTTCTCGTTCGCGACAGCACTGTCCGAGACCAGCGTGCTGCCCGCAGCCACATTCACCGTGCCGGTATTGTGCAGCGAAGCGGTGCGCAGCGTGCCTGCACTGGTCAGGGTCCCGCTGTTCTCGGCACCGGCCATCAGCCTGCCGCCCAGCGTGGCGGTGCCGCTGTTGGTCAGCAGCCCGGACAGCGTGCCGGTGCCGGTGATGGTGCCCGCATTGCCGACCGCGCCGCTGATCCTGCCACCGTTCAGCGTCAGATGCCCGGTGCCTGCGTTCGACAGGCCCGCATCAAGCAACCCCGAGACGGTCATGCGGTCGTTGTTCTGCACCTCACTGGCCGAGCGCAGGATGCTGCCGCTGGCGATATCGACGATCTCGTTATTGACCAGACCGCCCACTATCAGCGTACCATCCGGCGCCAGCGTGCCATTGTTGGTGACGCTGCCGGTTACGGTGCCGTTGCCCCGCAACTGGCCGTCGTTCGTCACAGCGCCCGCGATGGCGCCGCCCGACAGCCGGGTCGTGCCAGTGTTCTCCAGCCCGGCATTGACCTGGCCCGAAACGGTCAGCTGACCCGCGTTCTGCACCGCCCCGGCCGAGTTCAGCGTGCCCGCCACCGTCATCTGCCCGCCGCTCAGGTTGCTGACGGCCTGCGCATTGGCCTGGGCGTCGGCGGCCACCGTGAAGCTGCCGTCATTGGTCAGCTGGGCGACATTGGCCAGATTGCCGTTGGAATCCGCATCATTCGTGACGGTAAAATTGCCGTGGTTGGTCACGTCGTGGTTGCGCATGTCCAGCTGCGCCGAGACCCTTACCGTGCCCGCCGCACCATTGGTCAGGTCGCCGTCCAGAAAGCTGTCACGGTCATAGATCACCGTGCTGCGGTTCTCCATGTCGCCGATGACGTCCACATTGGTCACCGTGCCGCCCTCTTCGACCGCGAAAAGATCGGTGACAATGGTCAGGTTGCCCGCGGCGCTGCCGGTCACCGTGCCTGAGTTGGAGAAAGTGCCATCCACCGTCAGCGTCACATCGCCGCCCCCGCCGCCCATCTCCAGCAGCTCGCGGTTGGTCAGATTGCCGTTGATCTGCGACGAGGACAGCACCTGCATCGTACCACGGTTGGTGACATTGCCGGTGACTTCGGCGCCGTCCAGCGTCAGCTCACCATCGTTCTGGATGCCGTCGCTGCCGGTCACGGTCACGGCTCCTGCGACGTTGAGCACGCCGCTGTCCTGGTTCCGCAGCACCTGATCGACCGTCAGCCGCTCGCCCGCGCCAACATCGGTGGTGCCCGCGTTCGTCAGGCTGCCGACCCGCAGATCGCCGGTCAGATCAAGCGTGCCGCCGTTCTCGACCGAACCGGTGATGGTGCCATGCGCGCTCAGGGTGGCGTCGTTCACGACATCGCCCTCGATCCGGCCACCCAGAAGCTCCGTCGTCCCCGCCGAGTTCAGAAGATCCCCCGCAAGCGTGCCGTAGATATGTGTCTGCCCTTCGTTCACCACCTGCCGCGATGAACTCAGACGGTCACCCGCCGAGATGGTCGTGTCGCCCCCGCTCCCGGTGACCAGCTCCCCCACCGACACATCGCCCCGCGTGCCGACCGTGCCGCTGTTCGAAAGACGGTCGTCGATCCGACCGGCAATCTCCATCGTGCCGGCGTTCGTGACATCGCCGCTGATACGGCCCCCATCGCCCATCACCGTGTGGCCCGTCGCCGAGTTCGACAACCCCCCGATCAGCCGGCCGTCAATGCTGAGGTCGCGATCGTTCTGCACCTGGCTGTCCGAGCGCAGCGTGCCGCCGGCGGCGATCTCGACCTGCCCGCCGTTCGTCAGACCGCCGACACGAAGCTCGTCCTGATCGGCCCGCACGGTCCCCGTATTGCTCACCGTCCCCGTGATCCGGCCAGTCCCGCTCAGCAGGCCGCCATTCGTCAGAGAACCATCAAGAACGCCGCCGGACAGCCCCAGCCGACCCGTCCCCGACGTCTCAACAGAACCATCAAGACGACCAGAAAGACTAATAACACCAGCGTTCAGTACAACACTGTCCGAGGCCAGTGTGCTGCCCGCAGCCACATTCAGAAGCTCGTTATTGACCAGTCCCGCAACGCTGAGCCGGCCAGAGCTGGTCAGGGTGCCGTTGTTGGTCACCGTGCCGCCGACGCGACCGCCGATCCGCGCCTCGTCATTGTTCAGCAATGAGCCGGTAATGGTCCCGTCACCCTGCAACCGGCCGTCGTTGGTCACAGCACCAGCAATGGTGCCGCCCGACAGCGTGACCGTGCCGGTATTGGCAACATCCGCCGACAGACGTCCGGCGACGTTCAGCTGGTTCTCGTTCGCGACAGCACTGTCCGAGACCAGCGTGCTGCCCGCAGCCACATTCACCGTGCCGGTATTGTGCAGCGAAGCGGTGCGCAGCGTGCCTGCACTGGTCAGGGTCCCGCTGTTCTCGGCACCGGCCATCAGCCTGCCGCCCAGCGTGGCGGTGCCGCTGTTGGTCAGCAGCCCGGACAGCGTGCCGGTGCCGGTGATGGTGCCCGCATTGCCGACCGCGCCGCTGATCCTGCCACCGTTCAGCGTCAGATGCCCGGTGCCTGCGTTCGACAGGCCCGCATCAAGCAACCCCGAGACGGTCATGCGGTCGTTGTTCTGCACCTCACTGGCCGAGCGCAGGATGCTGCCGCTGGCGATATCGACGATCTCGTTATTGACCAGACCGCCCACTATCAGCGTACCATCCGGCGCCAGCGTGCCATTGTTGGTGACGCTGCCGGTTACGGTGCCGTTGCCCCGCAACTGGCCGTCGTTCGTCACAGCGCCCGCGATGGCGCCGCCCGACAGCCGGGTCGTGCCAGTGTTCTCCAGCCCGGCATTGACCTGGCCCGAAACGGTCAGCTGACCCGCGTTCTGCACCGCCCCGGCCGAGTTCAGCGTGCCCGCCACCGTCATCTGCCCGCCGCTCAGGTTGCTGACGGCCTGCGCATTGGCCTGGGCGTCGGCGGCCACCGTGAAGCTGCCGTCATTGGTCAGCTGGGCGACATTGGCCAGATTGCCGTTGGAATCCGCATCATTCGTGACGGTAAAATTGCCGTGGTTGGTCACGTCGTGGTTGCGCATGTCCAGCTGCGCCGAGACCCTTACCGTGCCCGCCGCACCATTGGTCAGGTCGCCGTCCAGAAAGCTGTCACGGTCATAGATCACCGTGCTGCGGTTCTCCATGTCGCCGATGACGTCCACATTGGTCACCGTGCCGCCCTCTTCGACCGCGAAAAGATCGGTGACAATGGTCAGGTTGCCCGCGGCGCTGCCGGTCACCGTGCCTGAGTTGGAGAAAGTGCCATCCACCGTCAGCGTCACATCGCCGCCCCCGCCGCCCATCTCCAGCAGCTCGCGGTTGGTCAGATTGCCGTTGATCTGCGACGAGGACAGCACCTGCATCGTACCACGGTTGGTGACATTGCCGGTGACTTCGGCGCCGTCCAGCGTCAGCTCACCATCGTTCTGGATGCCGTCGCTGCCGGTCACGGTCACGGCTCCTGCGACGTTGAGCACGCCGCTCTCCTGGTTCCGCAGCACCTGATCGACCGTCAGCCGCTCGCCCGCGCCAACATCGGTGGTGCCCGCGTTCGTCAGGCTGCCGACCCGCAGATCGCCGGTCAGATCAAGCGTGCCGCCGTTCTCGACCGAACCGGTGATGGTGCCATGCGCGCTCAGGGTGGCGTCGTTCACGACATCGCCCTCGATCCGGCCACCCAGAAGCTCCGTCGTCCCCGCCGAGTTCAGAAGATCCCCCGCAAGCGTGCCGTAGATATGTGTCTGCCCTTCGTTCACCACCTGCCGCGATGAACTCAGACGGTCACCCGCCGAGATGGTCGTGTCGCCCCCGCTCCCGGTGACCAGCTCCCCCACCGACACATCGCCCCGCGTGCCGACCGTGCCGCTGTTCGAAAGACGGTCGTCGATCCGACCGGCAATCTCCATCGTGCCGGCGTTCGTGACATCGCCGCTGATACGGCCCCCATCGCCCATCACCGTGTGGCCCGTCGCCGAGTTCGACAACCCCCCGATCAGCCGGCCGTCAATGCTGAGGTCGCGATCGTTCTGCACCTGGCTGTCCGAGCGCAGCGTGCCGCCGGCGGCGATCTCGACCTGCCCGCCGTTCGTCAGACCGCCGACACGAAGCTCGTCCTGATCGGCCCGCACGGTCCCCGTATTGCTCACCGTTCCCGTGATCCGGCCAGTCCCGCTCAGCAGGCCGCCATTCGTCAGAGAGCCATCAAGAACGCCTCCGGACAGCCCCAGCCGACCCGTCCCCGACGTCTCAACAGAACCGTCAAGACGACCAGAAAGACTAATAACACCAGCGTTCAGTACAACACTGTCTACCGTCAGCGTCTGGTCCGCTGATATGGTGACCTGGCCGTTCTCATTGTTGACGAGATCGTCGACATGGCTGTCGTCAGAAACGACAACCTCGCCCGAGTTATCCAGAGTGGCGGCAATGGTGCCGCCCGACAGCGTGACCGTGCCGGTATTGGTCACGTCGTCATTGACTTCACCCTGGATGTCCAGCCAGTTCGAGTTCTGGACGGTACCGTTATGTTCGCCCCCCAGCCGCAGCCGACCATCGTTGACGATATCGCCATCGGTCCTGCCAAGCAGCGCCAGATCGCCGTTCCCGGCATTCGGATCGGCGCTGTAGCGGTTGACCTGAATATCGCCGTCGATATCGGAATAGATTTCGAACCTCGCGCCTTCCGCCACGGAAAACGCCAGATGCGACACCATCCATCCCGGGGCCAGTGTGCCCTGCCGCAGCGTGAAATCTCCCGATTCCAGCGTCAGCCCACCCGCCGTGGTGTCGAACAGGAATGTGTCCAGCTCTACCGTTGCGCTTTCACCGGGATTGACGCGGATGATGCCGATCTCGTCCCCCGGCAAAGCGGCGAGAGGGGCAGTGCCATCCTCGTTGGTCCAGATATGATCCCCATTCGCCCAATGGCCGTTGGCAGCGTCCAGGTCCAGATACATCTGCGCCCGCGCCATGCCGGGACGGAGGGGCAACCCAGCCAGCGAAATCAGCGCGGTGGTTATGAAAAGGCGGGAACGCAGAAAACGATGCGCGGGCAAAAAGAAGATTGGATGCATACGGGCACTGGTTACTTCAATGATTGGGACGATGCGGAGACGAAAGCTGGCGGCATCTTGCCCGCACGGATGCCGCCAAGACAAGTCCCATGCGTTTTTTTTCGCTCATCCCTGTTCTTTGCGCCGCAGTCGGTCCATCTCATCCACATAGGCGCGCAATTCGGGGGTCAGAGGCCGCTCGGGGATAATGGTGCCGACAACACCGCCGGCCGGTCCGCTCATCTTGCGGTCGGCCCAGTTGCGCAGATCGGCGACGGACCAGCCCCGCAGGAAGGGGTTGGCCACGACCACTGCCTGCCCCATCACCGCCTCAACCGACTGCGCAGGATCGGCACGCAACGCCTGATCTGCGCCTGCCGGACCAAGAAAATGCGCCAGATACAGCCGCCCGGCCGAAATAGAGTGACCGCGGGCGCGCAGGAAGGCCTCGTTCTCCTGCGCGAGGTGTCGCACCATCTGCCGCGACAGGCCGGCGTCCAGCCGCAGGTCCAGCAGTTCGCGCCGGCTCAGCGAACCCACCAGATCGGGGCGATAGCTGTGCATCATCCGCAACCAGGTACTCTCGATGAATTGTCCCAGCCCGGTCGCGGTCGAGCGCGGATTCTTGGCCCCGGCATCGCCGCCGCTTTCGACCCGGATGATGTGGCCGATCAGCGATTCGATGGAATCCGAGGCCAGAACCTCGGCCCCGCCACCCAGCATCGGCAGGGGATCGATCGGCACGCCGTCACGCAAAAGCTGGAAAGCCAGCCCCGGTTCGGAGCGACCTGGCGGGACGCCGACCTGCCCGACCGGAGCGCCACGCGCCACTTCGGCACCACGCGACAGCTCCTGCGCCACCGAGACAAGCCCGGCATAGCGACTGACCAGCCCGCCGGGATGGGTGATCTCGACCCGGTCGCCATCCAGCGCCGTCACGCGACCGGCAGCGGCGGCCAGTACCGGGCTGTCCTGCGGTGCGGTCCAGACCACCTGCCCCCGCCCCGGATCATCATTCCCACCGGCGGCGGGCGGTACGAATCGCTGCGACAGCACGCCACCCACCGGCTGCAACAGTCCGGCCGAATCCAGCCGCCGCAGCCGCGCGCCGGGGGCATAACACTCGAACCCTTCATCCGCCGGCACGACATAGCAGGCCTTGTCCCCCGACTTACCCGAAACGCCGACAAACAGCACCGAGCCAGCCCGGTCAGCCGCACCCTCGGCATAGATCAGGGACAGCCGATCCTCGGGGTCGGCATAGCTGTCCAGGTCGTAAACCTGTGCCATCAGCGCCAGCGCCTCGCCGATCAGTTCCGGCGGCACGTCATTGCGCAGCGCGGCGGAATAGATCACGTCCAGCAGCCGCCGCTGCCCCTGCGGCGCGGCATCTTCGGCCTTGGCCATGGCATTGCGCATCAGCGGCTGGTCAACCCAGGGATCGGCACCCGGCACCAGTTGGCCCGCCGCCGACAGCGCCAGCGAGCCAAGATAGCCGCCCGGTCCGTAAAGCGACAGCTGGATCACCTCGCGCCCGCCATGGCGCGGCCGCCAGCGCATCGCCAGTACGGTGCCAGCCGCCAGCGCATCGCCCTGTCCCAGTTGCGCCTGCATCCGCCGGGCCAGCCGCGCGGCCTCGGCCGCGTCAAAGCCGTTCTCGGCCAACAGCGCCTCGGCCGTGGTGTCGCGCGCGGTCTCAAGGATCAGCTCGCGCCACAGCGGACTACGCAGCGTACCGTCGCGCAGAAAGACGATGTCCGATGCAGGATCGCCCGCCGCAGCCTGCGGCTGAGCGAAACTGGCATTAGTCAGCCGCTCGCGGCTGCGCTCGGCCTGAAACAGCGCGAACTCCTCACGCGTCGAGGGCAGCGCCGCAACCAGTTGCCGGTCGCGTGGCACCAACGCGCTGTCAAGCAGCGCCAGCCGCGCCGCGCGGCCCGTCACCCGTCCGGTCGCGGCCAGCGCCGCCGGAGCAGGAACCTGCCGCGCCTCGGCCTCGGCCCCGGATTCGGGCGGCGGGATGATGATCGGATCGCCAATGATGTCGGTGAAGGTGTCGCCTCGCACGACCGGGGCGATCTCAAACTGCGATTCCACCTGCACCATCTGGGGCGCAGGCGACAGGACGCTGATCAGCCATGGCCAGCACCATAACCCCAGCCCGCCCAAAGCTGCCGCGACCACCCCCATGCGCAGGACATTCACCCGGCGGCGGCGGCGCCGCGCGCCCCGGCCCATCTGGCGAAAGCGGGGATCGACCTCGGTCATCGCCTAGCGATACATGCCCGAGCCGGTCACCGTCATATTGATACGCGGCGATTGGGGTTGAGCGGCCGGCGCGGCGGGCCGGGCCGCGTTGGCGCGTGGCGTCGCGGCGTTACCGGCCGTAGCCCGGCGCGGTGCCGAACCAGCCGCGCCCGCAGTGCGCGGCTGGCCTGTGCCGCGCGCCACAGCTGGCGCAGGGGTCGGGGCTGGGGCCGAAACGCAGCGGACCCCGTCTTTGCCGACGATGGCGCGAAACAGCGGCACCTCTGGCTCATTGTCAGCAGGGCTGTCTGCCGCTTCGGACCAGCGCCCGACAGCACGGATCGAACCGGCACCCCAGTCGCCGTCGATGCTGCCGGTATAGCAATCCATGCGCTGCAACTCGGTCTGGATCGCCTCGGCCAAACGGTCTGTGTCGGGATCAAAGGCACCACGCCCCAGCAACCGGTCGAACAGCGCCCGATCACGCTGGCGGATCGTTTCGCGCGTCGCTAAGGGCAGGCCGATCGGACTGCGCGGGTCAAAGCCGGCCAGCACCGCCATGTCACCAACGATGATCGAGGGGCGCGGCAGACCTGTGCGCTGCGGCACGTCCGGCTGCGTGGCCATGGCAACAGGCATAGCGGTCGGGGAGACGGGCGTTGCGACCGGCTCTGTCACCGGCGCCTCAGCTGCGCGGATCACCTCCCCCGGCGGCAGCGGCGTGATGACCAGTCCCTGCGCCAACGCAGCGGGAGCGGCGCAAAACGCCACAAACCCCGCCAGCCATACGCCTTGCCGCACCATACGTCCCACCCTCAATTCGGTCTTGGCGTCACGAAAACCGTCCAGTCGGGACGGTCCTGCGTATCCACCTCGGCAAAGCGGGCATCCAGATAGCCGCGCAGCAGGCAATCCTGCTGCCCTTCGATCTGAAAGCGCCGCGGCGCCACGCACATCGGAATCGATCCTACAAGAACCTCGTTTCCGAATACATCCGCCGCGAAGACGTAATAATAGCGAGATCGCAACGCTTCGCGCTCCAGCATGGCGCATTGGTTCGGCGCAACGCGCCACCACCCCCGGGTCGCGAAACCCTGCCCCGAGGGCTGAGCCAGCGCAACATTCAGCACATCGAAGGACTGGTTGCACAGCCGCAACCCGGCCTGAACCGCCGTACCGCCGGCAACCAGCAGCAGCGTTGCAGCCAGGACATGCAGGACAAGGCTGATCCAGCGCCGATTGAGCAATGCCATCCGCCATGTTACAGCCCATTCCGGGCAAAGGGAGTTTCTAACAGGCATGAAACCGATCCTGACGGCAGACGCAACCTTCCCGGGCAAGACCGCGGCTTTGCTGACCGCGCTGGCCCTGCTGAGCACACCCCTGCACGCGCAGGAACCTGCTGAGACGCTGGCGATGGAACTGAACGGCGCCGTCTCGACCGCCGAGGGCGCCTGCCAGCTGACAATCGTACTTGCCAACCGGCTGACGCAGGGCCTGCGCCGTGCGGCCTGGCAAGTGGCGGTCTTTGACAAGGATGGCGTGGTCAAGGGCCTGCCGGTCCTGGACTTCGGCACGCTGCCCCCCGGCAAGACCCGGATCGCGCAATTCGCCCTGCCGGGCGGCGACTGCGACGCGCTGAGCCGGATCGTGATCAACGATGTGGCGGAATGCACCGCCGATGACGGTACCGACCACCGCGCCGATTGCCTGACCGGGCTGGCCACCAGCAACCGCAGCGATATCGAGTTCGGGCTATGATGCCTGCCGACCTGCCGATCAGCAGCTGGATCGTCTTTGCCGCGCTGGCCGGGCTTTCCGTGCTGACCCTGACTGTGGCGATCTTCAAGGTGATGCAGTTTCGCCGCATGGGCGTCGGCCGGCACCAGCTGGGCGAACAGATTCTGGATGACTGGCTTAACGGCCGCCCGGACGAGGCGCAGCGAAAGGCCCAGCCCGGCCGCACCGTGCTGACCCGGGTGCTTCGCGCCACCTTGTCCGGCCTTCGCGCCCGCCCGGCCGAGCCGGAATATGGCGAGGAGCTGGCCCGTCAGGTCGCGCTGGCCGAGCTGATTCAGCTGGGTGCCCGCATGCGCCTGCTGGAGGCCGTCGTGCAGATCGCACCGACGCTGGGGCTGCTGGGGACAGTGATCGGCATGATCGACGCTTTCGGCAATCTGGCCCTCAGTCAACAAATCTCGGACCCACGCCTGCTGGCAGGCGGCATCTGGACGGCACTGACCACCACCGCAGCAGGGCTGGCACTGGCACTGGTCGCCTATTTCATCTCGGCCTGGCTGGAAGGACGCATCGAGGACGAGCGACAAGGGATCGAGCTTGCCGTCTCGTCCGCGATCCATGGCCGGATCGCCCAGCCGGGACGCTGAACCATGCAGGTCACACGGCCCTCGATGCGTTTACCGGGTCTGGGCCTGCCGCGCCCGGAAAGACGCGGCCGCATCTCTGCGATGATCGCCCTGGCAGACGTGCTGTTCCAGCTGCTGATCTTTTTCATGCTTTCGGCCAATCTGATGGGCTATTCCATGTTGCTCCTGCAGGCCGGAGCGATCCGTGACACCGGCAAGGGCGAGGCCGCACCGAGCCCCGGCACCACTGTGACCGAGGCAAGCGCCACCGCCGTCTGGACGTTGCGACCGGACGGTATCGTCGCCTCGGGGCAGCAGTTCAACATCGAGCGCGTATCCATGCTGGCCGAGGCACTGGCGGCGCAGGGTACGCGCAACCTGCTGATCGTGCTGCAACCGCAGGTGCCGGTGCAGGATGTGGTCACGGTGCTGGAAACGCTTGCGGCGCGCGGCATCGATTCGGTACAGATCGCCGAAGCGACCGGAGCAGGATGATGAGCCTGCACCTGCCTGCGCCCGGCAAAAGGCCGCGCATCGACGCCTCGCTGGCCATCGTCAATATCGTGCTTCTGCTGATCTTTTTCTTCCTGCTTAGCGGGCAGGAACCGCAGATACGTACCCCTCTGGACCTGTCCACCACCACGACACTGGCGGCCGAAGACCTGCCCTCGCCCGTGCTGGAAATCCGTGGCCCCGAGGATTGGCTGCTCGACAGCGCCCCTATCAGACCCGAAATGCTGCCAGCGGCACTGGCCTCGGCGCCGGGGCCGGTGCATGTGCTGATGGACCGCGCCGCGCCGGCCGGTTTGCTGGTCGCGGTATTGCGCCGGCCGGAACTGGCCGGACATGAATTGCGGCTGGTAACGCTGCGAAACGGCGGGCCATGATCGGGCAGCCCTCATCCACGGGCGGCTGGGTTCTGGCCGCGGGCCTGTCGCTGGCGGTACATGGTGCGGCAGCCGGGGCGCTGCTGTGGCGCCCGACGCTGCCATGGCCCGGCGCAACGGGTGACCCCGCCCCGGCAGTGATTTCCGTCACTGCCCTGCCCCCGCCGAAGGCCGAGCCAGCGGCCGAGGTGCTGACCCCGGTGACCACCCCCGCACCGCCGCCCGAGCCGCAGCTTTTGACCGACACGGGCAATGAAAGCGCACCCGAGCCGGCGTCGCCGGAAACATCTCCCGTGCTGAGCAATACTGCGCTGCCGCTGGCCAGCGACACCGGATCCGCGCCCGAAGAACCCGCCACCCCCGCTGGGGATGCCGAAACCGGAACCGTGGTCGAGACCGACCCAAGGCTGGCCGAGGTCTTTGACCGTATCCGTACCCGGCTGACCGCGCCCTGCCTGCTTGCCCTGCCGGTGGCGGATGCGGCAGGCGATCTGCAACTGGACCTGCTTGCCGCCGATGATGAGCAGATCCCGGCGATGATGCGCGAATTGACCGAAGGGCTGGAAACCCGCGTCTCGGTTCAGGCGGTCCTGCTGGACCAGCGGCAATGCCCGGCATTGACCTTTGCACGCCGTGACCAGCGCTATCCGGTCCTGCCGCTTGCGATCCAACTGGACACCCCGGACATTGCAAGCGGCGAAAACCTGCGCGGCACCGTAGCCGGAGCCGGAGGCCGACCGGTCACGCTGCTGCTGATCGACGACAATGGTGTCACCCACGACATACGTCGCTTTCTGGTCATCGCCGGCGGGCAAATGCGCTTTGACCTGCCTATCGCACGCGAAGGTGCAGCCCGCGACACCCGACAGGTTCTGCTGGCCATCGCTACCCCGAACCGCCTGACCAGTGTCGGCGCGCTGGCAGGCGAACTGGCCGAGGATTTCTTTGCCCGCCTGTCGCTTGAGGTCGGCCCCGAGGCGCTGATCGGCGTCAGCAGCATCCACGTCCGACCCAGACCCTGGTAAAGCACTGCTCCCGCTATGCAGGCGCTGGTCGCTGCCCATGAAAAGGCGACATGCTGCTTCGGACATTGTCGCGATTGCCCGCCGCCGCCCAAAGGATGGGGTCGGGCACAATACGGATCAGCCGTTCGCCAGCCATGAATTCGATCACGAAATCCCGCTCATCTCCCAGTTACGGCCTGTGTGCGGCGTTCCCGCCGCAGCCGAGGCGATCCGGACCTCGCCCTCGACCCGATATCGACCCGATATTCGGACACATCATCCAGCCTTGACAAAACAAAAACACCTTCCCCGAGTCCGCCGATCAGACAGCCAAGCCGCTCTGCCTGCCCAAGAGGTAAGTTCTGCTGCCTTCTTCGAAACATATCATTTGTGAGAGTTGCTATGGGACTGACAACGTTGTCCGGTTCATAGAAAAGCGAATACGAACCTCGACCGCAGCGCATACGGAGGCGGCTTTCCGACGCGGGAACGCTTACCGGCCACCGCCGCAACCAGAGGAACTGCCCGGCGAACCAGCAGAAGATGAACCGGACGAGCCCGATGATGAAAACCCCGGTGCGGAGGAACTGCTGACCGGCAATTGCAGCGGTCAGCCCGGAAGCAAGCTGCCGGTGCAGGGGTTGCCCGCGCAAGGAATGTGTTGACTGGCGCCGGTAGAATGCCGCGGGCCACTCGCATTCATGCAAGAGCCCGGCGCCGTTCGGCACTGTCGAAACAGCCAGATCCCCTGTGCGGGCCAGCCATTCCTGAAACAACCCAATGCTTTTTCATCCCCAGCGCATCGCATAGGGCAGGATACGCGCGAAATGCGTGACCGACATTTCCGGGGCGCCCGCAATCCTCAGCCGTTCCAACTCTGCCGCATTGATATAGTCATGCACCCCCTTGATCTGGTCCAGAAGCGCGCGGGCGACGGTGGTGACCCGCCCCAGAATGAACATTAAGATCGAGTGCACCAGCAGCAGACCAGCCATCGCCAAAAGGCATATCCACTGTTCCGCCTTGATCCAGATGCAGCCGGGTCAGCACCACCTCCAGCCCCGTCAGGACGGCCACGCCAGCCAGTCCGCTGATCAGCGCCACAGCGCCGGATACAGGCGACGACAGCGGCATGAAAAATGAGCGGGCGCAGCATGGTGACAAAGTTCCATGCGATAAGCGAGGCGTGCAACGGGTAGGGCAGCAGGAAAGGCAGACCAGCTATAAGGCCGGTATTGATTACCAG
The DNA here is from genome assembly GCF_009301415.1 of Paracoccus kondratievae. Classification (GTDB taxonomy): domain Bacteria; phylum Pseudomonadota; class Alphaproteobacteria; order Rhodobacterales; family Rhodobacteraceae; genus Paracoccus; species Paracoccus kondratievae. The sequence continues at coordinate 762,471 of NZ_CP045073.1, forward strand.
AGCCAGAAGCACCCACCAGCCGTTGTCCTGCCGTTGCTTGCTTTGCCCCGGTCGCCGACGCTGATCGTCGTTCAGCGCGTCCTGCAGGGTCTTGATAGCCGCTACATCTGCCTCGCGCAGACGCAGCTCGCCCCCCCGCCGTGTCGAGATGATCCAGAACAAGCCGCAGATCATGGGCCAGATCGACGGGCAAATCACCATCTGTGCGGGCGAAACGACCATTACGTGCCACCTCGACCAACGCCAGCACCAGGGCCTGCGAAGGGTCAGGAACCAAGCCTTTTGCCAAGCCACCTGCGTCATCGCCACACTCAGCCCCTCGGGGGAGCGACGACTCCGCATACCGGATCACGGCCGCGCCATAACCACAACTGCAGACAGGCGACAAGTACCGCGGCAAGTGCCGCGAATACCTTAAGGGCGGGCTGTGATCGCACAGGAACCATTGCCTTTCCTGCCCGGCATCCGGTGGCGGTAGCGCGCCTTTGGGCAGCCAGACCTCCACCGTCGTGCCTTCGCGCAGGGCCAGCGGCACCGTAATCTCAAAGCGGAGGATGCCACCACTGTTCTGTACGAGACGTGTATCCTTTTCCCGCGCCCCGAAAGGGCCGGTGTAGAAAGCAGCATCTCGCGCAATCACCCCGGCAGGCAGCCGGATGGTTGCGCTGGCATGGTCGATCGGAAACAGTCATCCGGTACCAGTCGCGTTCCAGTACACCTCGTCATGGCCGGCAAAGAACCGCAACTGCCGGTCAGTGCGATACAGATGCTCGCCCCCGCCGCCAGAAACCCATCCGGATCGCCGATGCGGATGCGCAGCACCCGCGCCCCTCGACAAGTTCAAAGAGTTCGCCCCGCCTTTCGCGTTGCGCCGAGATCAACTCGGAACCCACTCGCTGGTTATGCCGCCGGTTTCGACCAGTTCCAGAATATCGCGAAAGATGCCGCGCCGGATCAGATCGCTCTCGCTGCGCAGACGGATGGCTTTGGTTACAAGGAAGTCACCGTCCGGTTCGACGGTCAGGTTGACCCGATACGTCCGGATTGCCTCAAGCAAGCGCCTTTGCACCACCCGCCGGACAACTGGCCTGAACCAGCTTGCCTTTCACATCACTCGCCTCTGATTTCCCTCTTTTCCGATATGATCGACGTGCTGAAGTGCAGCAAACCCTACCAAGCACCAGCAAGAGATCCGGCCCACTCCAACCTACAGTCGGAGTGGCCGCAATGCCCGTCTTGCCGAGCGCATGGGCGGCTCTGGCGATGCCCCCTACCTACCCTGCTACGGCGACGTGATAGCCTGCGAACAGCGCGAGAAAGAAAACGGCCGGAACCCGTTCGAAACGGAAACCCGGTTCGGGAATTGCGCAAGCCGCTCTCCAGGTTCATGAAATTTCTCGAAAAACCATCCGCAACCTCACCGATGAATAGATGGGGCTGCGATCTATCAGAACCTGTAGTTGAGATTAGCCGCAATCGTCCTGCCCTGACCATAGAAACAGCCGTTCAGATAGCTGCACCCGGACACATAACGCCTGTCGAACAGGTTTGTCGCCGTCACATTCAGCAGCAAACCGTCAAGATCGGGATTCCGGGATCCGAACTCATAAGACAGATTGGCGTCAAAGACAGTGTAGGACGGATATTTGAACGAGTTCGCATCATCACCATATCCACTGCCAGAATAGCGAACACCCGCCCCGACACCAAGACCCGCAAACGGCCCGGTGTGAAAATTGTATTTGGCCCAGAGCGAGGCCGAGACCGGCGGCATATACCGGACCTTGTTACCCTGTGTATCATCCTCGGTTTCAGAATAAACCGAATCCGTGTATGAAGCCGCAGCAATAATATCCAGACTGTCGAGAAGCGTCGCTTTCGCCTCCAGCTCTACCCCCCTGACGTGGATCTCCCCGGTCTGATGCGCAACGCCAAGCTGATCCCAACTCGGGACGTTCTGTTGTTTAAGGTCATAGGCAGAAAGTGAAATGAACGCGTTCTGACCCGCTGGCTGATATTTCACCCCGATCTCATATTGCTGCCCGGTGGTGGGCTTGAAGGGGTTCTGATTCCCGTCAAAGCCAGAATATGGCATGAACGACGTCGCATAGCTTGCGTAGGGGGCTAATCCGTTATCAAACAGATACGTCAGCCCGGCACGATAAGTGAATTCCCGGTTGGTCTTTTCGGTCTCGACAGAGTTCATGGTATCGTGATCCTCCTGCCGGGCGATATCGTAGCGTCCGCCAAGGGTCAGAACCCACTTGTCCCACTTGATCTGATCCTGCGCATAAAAGCCAAGCTGGCTTATTCTGTTGTCCCACCGCGCCCCAAGAACCGGCCGGTTGAAGGTTCCATATTGTGGATTCGTGATGCTGATGGGCGTGTTTCCCCAGCCATAATAACCCCAGTAGTCATTCTTGAACCACTTGTAGTCGACGCCGACGATGGCGTTATGCTCTACCTCACCTGCCTTGAGGTTGAGTTGCAGGTTCGTGTCTGCCGCGAACACCGTATTCTTTGATGCGTAATCATAGGCATTGCGATTCAGCATTGTATAATCGGTCACACCGTCTGTCGTGACATAACCATTGCTGAAAAAGGTCTTGTAAGAGTCGTCCACATATATGTATTTCGCGCTGTGATGAAGCGAAAGCCTGTCGCTGAATTCATGCCTGAAATCATAGCCGATTACGCTCTGCTTCCTGTCGTAATTATTGTAATCCAGCTCACCCGAAAAGAAATCCTTGTCTATATAGCCAAGCGGACTGGACACAACTGTCCCCACATATGGCAGCGGTCGATAATCCGGCCTGCCGCTGTCTTTCTGAAAATGGGTCAGGATGGTGAGTTCCGTTCCATCCTGCGGCTTCCACGTCAGGGACGGCGCAATCATGACGCGCTTTTCGTTTGTATAGTCGATATTCGTGCCGGTTCTGGTCGCAACGCCCGTAAAGCGGAATGAAAAGTCGCGACTGCGGGGAACCGGCCCGGAAAAGTCGAATGCGGCATAGGCCCGGTCATGGGACCCGGAACCGACGATAACCTCGCGCAGCGGCGTCTCGGTTGGCCGTTTGCTGACCATGTTGACCATACCGCCGGGATAGTTCTGCCCATAAAGCACCGACGAAGGCCCTTTGAGAACCTCTACCCGCTCCAGCAGATAAGGATCTATCTGCGGCGAGCCTCCGGAGTCCCCGATATAAGGCAGATATGTTCCATCCAGATAAAGCGGAGTAGGCGCAAAGCCACGTACTTCGATGTTATCGAAGGACCGGAGCGAACTACTGGCACCGCCCGCACCGACCCCCGCGCTGTATCTGACGGCATCCTTTACGGATTCTGCCCCCCGCTGCCTGATTTCGTCCGCCGCGATCACGCTGATGGATTGCGGCACTTCGATCAAGGGCGCATCGGTCTTGGTACCTGTAGCCGACCGCGTGGCGACAATGCCGGGGACAGCCCCCCAGGCACTTTCACCCGAACTCTGGATCACTATGGGGTCCAGCACGATCGCACCATCATCCGGGATGCTGACCGCCACTCCCGGCAGATCAACAAGCGCAGCGGATCCAGCGCCAGCGATGCTTACCGAAATACCCGTGCCCGCAACCAGACGTTGCAGTGCTGATCTGGGGGCGATGTTACCGTTCACCCCGGGCGACATCTTGCCTCGCACAAGCGCGGAAGAATAGCTGATCTGCCAGCCGCTTTGCCGGATGAACGCATCGATAGCCGAGGAAAGCGGCTGCGCCGGAATCCGGAAACTCACGGCCTCATTCGCTGCCTGTTGTGCATAAGCCTCATGCCCGTTGAAGGGCAGCACCCCACCGAAAACCGTCGACAACAGAAGCAGCGCCAGCAGGCGCCTGCCCTTTAGCCCTGATCCCGTTGCATGACGCGATGTCACCGCAGTCTTCCTGACCATGTTTTTACTGTCCTCTCATGCTCATGAGGGCAGCAGGCCTGTCGTTACCCTCTGCTACCTAGACGCAGCAGAGGGGCGAAACCGGCAAAAATAGTTTATAAGTTATCTCAGGATTATGAGGCCGCCGGGCAATCGGGTTATCTTCACTCCCGCGGCGTCAGCCAGGGTCCGGATCGCACCCTCAATATTGTCGAGGCGATAGTGGCCGGTGACGACAAGGTCGCCAATACGGTCGCTGACAACAAGGATGCTGCCGCCATAGTAGCGGGCAAGTTCGTCGGCTACATCACCGAGGCGGACATCCTCGAATACGATCCGGCCTTCGCGCCAGGCCAGAAGACGGTCGGGATTGGCGGGCAAGGCTGCAAGAGGCCCGGCATCTGTAACCGTCACCGCCTCACCCGGCTGCAGCCTGATCTGTTCGGCGCTGTCACAAAGGCATGAGACATCGACCCGCCCAGTTTCAAGAACGATCTCATCCCGATCCGGCCGACGCCGGACCGCGAATGTCGTACCCTTGACCACCGCCTGACCGAAGCCGCCAGAGACGCGGAACGGATGTGCCGGATCATGCTGGACATCGAACCAGGCTTCGCCTTGCAGCAGAACAATGTCTCGGCGACCGTCCTGAAAGTCGACATCCACGCCGGTATCAGTGTTGAGGATCATCGTCGATCCATCGGGAAGCATAACCGTCGACCGATCTCCGGCGACCGTCATGTAATCGGCCCGCCACCGGAGCATCAGCTTGGGGGATTGCCAGGCACAGATCGCCAAAACCGCGACCGCAGCCACAGCCGCAGCGGCGACACGTGGGGACCAGCGGTGCGTGCTGCGCCGAAAGGCAGGTGCCGGGTCATCGGAGTGAGAAGGCGGCAAGGACTTCACCGCCCTCAGGAAGGCAGTGGATCCCCATATTGCCTCCAGATCGCGAAACTCGCTTTCATGCCGGGGATCCTGATCGAGCCAATGCCGAAATTCGGCCAGCACGGCCGGATCCCCTTCAGCTTCACGAAGCCTGCCAAACCAGTCCAGCGCAGCATCGACCGCCGGGTCCTCATGGACATAGTCCTTTTCCGTCCCCTCGGTCCGTTCGTGCACTTTCTCACCCATGTCCGGCTCGGGCCTCCGTTACCTTGACGTTCCCCAGGTTCAAAACCGGCAAAAATACCAGCAAGCGAGTGAAGGCGGGCTTATACCGGTTCGGGCGATCACGGTTTTTCATACCGCGCCACAGCATCACGGCAATGCCCCATGGCAAGCTTCAGGTCACTGAAAACCGTTCTCTCCGAAATACCCAGATGCTCTGCGATCCGACGGTTGGGCCAGTTTTCGACCCTGCTGAGGATCATCACTGTCCGAGCACGTTCCGGAAGGCCCGATAGCGCCTGCGCAAAAAGGCCAAAACGTTGTCGCTCGATGATCGCGTCTTCGATCGAAAGGACATCCTCTGCAACATGCTGCATGGCAAGCGAATCGGCATCTGCTACCTCGATCCGCGAGCGGGTTCCTTTCCGGCGCAGATGGTCAACAGCAAGATTGCGGGCAGTCTGGTGCAGAAAGGCCTCGACATGCTCGACCGGGGCCTGATCCATCGCCTTCTTCGCCCTGATATAGGTTTCCTGCGTCAGATCCTCGGCTATCTGTCGGTCGCGAACAATGCGCATGACACTCCACATCAGCGACTGCCGTACGCCCATGAAGACATTGGTCAATGCGCCCATCACACCCCAAATCCACATGCCGGATCGGCCAGAGACGGCCAAATGAATTTCCGACGAACCCCTGCAGTCCGCCGGTTTTGTGGGTGCAGTCGGCTGGCCACTGGTCGGAATCTGACCAGAGCTTGCTGCGCGCGGATCATGGAGGCCCGGCTATGTGCGCCCGACGGAACAAAAGACCAAAGGGCGCGCCAGATACCACATGCCCGCGCAGCACTGCGAACTGGCCCTCAATAGCAACAGTTCACCGGAGTGCAACAGATGAACCAGAACGGCTGCTGAATTAAGCCAGAACCAGCAAGCGATCGTATCGGGTTCCGATGCAGCGCCAGTCCTTGAGACGTGCGAACATGTTCTCGATCCGGTGGCGCAGGCGGTAGAGTCCGGTGTCATGCGGGATCGAGGTTTTCCGGCCGGTGCGGGGGGGGGGATGCCCGGCGAAATACCCGTCCCGATCAGCGCGTTGCGGAACCAGCCGGCATCATGACCCCGGTCTGCAAGCAGCGCCCGCGCGCCAATGTAGCCGGAGGTCTGGCCTGCCGACAGGAACATCCGGATCGGACGGCCCTTTGCATCCGCTAGGACGTGCAGTTTCGGGTTCAGACCGCCTCTTGGTCTGCCCGATCAGCCGTCGGCGACCCCTTTTGAACCGCCAGGCTCGATGCGGTTCGATGGGCCCTGGCGTGGGTCGCGTCGATCATTACGATCCCGGTCTCCTGCGCTCCGGCAGCCTGCTCGGTCATGATCGTGGCGAACACGCCCATCCGGCTCCACCGCTTCCAGCGGTTACAGAGCGTCTTCGGCGGGGCATGGCCGCAGGCGCGACCTTTCACATCAACCCATTGCGCTGGATGAAGATTATCCCGCTCAACACCCGCAGGTCATCGGCCCTCGGCCTGCCCGGGACTTCGGAAAGAACGGCCGCAGCCGCTCAATCTGCGCGTCTGTCAGCCAGTAAAGTTCGCTCATGATCCCTCCCCAAGTCGGGAGTTTGAAGCATCCCGCCCGCCGGCACTCAAGAATATAGGTCCTGACCTGCCCCCCGGAAGTTCCTTCGCCGTGATGTAGAATCTGCCCAATCTGAAGGAGCAGACAAGATGAGGAAGAGCCGTTTTACCGAAGCGCAGATTATCGGGATGATCAAGGAACAGGAGGCTGGTTTGCCCACGTTCGAGCTTTGCCGGAAGCATGGGCTAAGAGTGACCCGCTACGCCGCCGTAGGCCTTGCCAGCTGGGACGAATTGCTAGCGGAGCGGTTGACATAAAACATATGAACACTTATTCATGTGTTCATGTCAAACTGATGAGCCCTGAAATGTCCCATTCACACAGCCATGGTCATTCTCACGATGACCATTCCCACGATCACTCCCATGCGCCGACCGTCACGGGCGATAATGAGCGCAAGGTACTTCTCTCGTTTTTCCTGATCTTCACGTTCATGATCGTGGAGGTGATCGGCGGTCTGATCTCAGGATCGCTGGCGCTGCTTGCCGACGCCGGACATATGTTGAGCGACGCGGGTGCGCTGGCGCTGGCCTATGCGGCCTTTCGGTTCGGACGGCGCGCGGCCGACTCCAGGCGAACCTTCGGCTATCTGCGTTTCGAGGTCCTTGCCGGTTTCATCAATGCGATCACGCTGTTTGCGATCGTCGTCTGGATTGTCTATGAAGCTTGGCAGCGCTTCCAGGAACCGCACGTGATCTTGGCGGGACCGATGCTCGGTGTTGCCATCGCCGGCCTTCTCATCAATATTCTGGTGTTCTGGATTCTGACGCGCGGCGATAGCGAACACGTCAACATCAAGGGCGCCGCCCTTCATGTCATGGGTGACCTGCTCGGTTCCGTGGGTGCGGTTTCAGCAGCCATCGTGATCTCTTACACGGGTTGGACCCCGATCGATCCCATCCTGTCGGTGGTTGTCTCCCTGCTGATCCTGCGCAGCGCCTGGGGCCTTCTCGGCAAGTCGATCCATATCCTGCTCGAGGGTGCACCCGACAACGCGACGCCCGAAAAGATTCAGCGTCATCTCGTCGAAAATATCCCTGGCGTGGCGTCCGTAAGCCACATCCATGTCTGGTCGATCACCTCCGGGCGGACCTTGGCCACGATGCATGTGCGACCGGCTGCCGATGTCGATGCTCGCTTGATCGTGCGCGGAATCGAGAATGAACTGAAGTCACAGTTTATGATCGAACATGCGACTATCGCTATCGACTGGAATGACGAAGCGGAAGCATGCAGTCTGTCCCAACCCCCTGTTCCGACGGGCCACGCGCATGGGGATGGACACGACCATGAGCACGTCCGCGCCTGACAGGAGCATGAGCATTGAAACGAGCCCCATCCTTGACGCAGCACGACGTAACCGTATTGGCGGAGACTTTCCGCCTGCTGGGTGATCCCACAAGATTGAGAATCCTGCTCTTTTGCCTGCCAGGTCCAAGGTCTGTTGGCGAGATTGTTGAGAATCTGGAGTTATCGCAGACGTTGGTCAGCCATCATTTGCGGCTGCTCAGAGGTGCGAGGCTCGTCAGAGGGGAGCGTCGGTCAAAGCAGGTTTTCTACGAAGTGGCGGACAGCCATGTAAGCGACATGCTGATCGACATGGCGTTCCATATCCACGAAGACCATGCAGATGACTAGGCAAAATCAGCGGAGCCATCCGAAACACGATGTGAATTCGGCACCTGCGCCCGTGGCTCCGCACGGCTTACTCATCGCCTCGCTTCGTGTCTGAGCCGTACTACGAAGATTGAGCTCGCCGCGTTCAGTCGGACGCGCGAGCTTGGGTCGGCTTGCCGGAATCAGATGAAATCGGATCTTGACCTTCCAACCATTGGAGACCGCGCAGTTCTGTCTGAGGCCCGATTGACGAAGGGAAAGAGACGGTAATGCACGCTTTGGTGAAGAACAACTTGTCGGTTGAAACGAAATCCGGCCCGCCGGTCAAAGGCACGGCCTGCGTGCGCTTTGACGCGGTCCAGTTTGGCCCGGCCGAGCGCGAATTTTTCACCAGCCATTAGGACCGCCATGGTTTCGATCCTCGCCAACCGGACATATCGTAATCTCTTCGCCGCGAAGGTCCTTTGCGGCGGACCTTGCAGCTGCTGCAGCAAGCGTCCCATTCTATTTGATTGGCTGGTCCTATAATTGCAGTTCTCGAACAGGTGACTATCTGACCGTTCGTGTGGCCTGTCCTGAAAATATGCCAGCCGAGCTGATTCAAGAGCTATTTCACACTGCGTTCTCTTCGTTGAGGCATTCGTCGCGCAGGCTGCTATTGAATGACCGAATGTAGTCATTTTTCCGGGGCTTGCCCGGATCGATATAATGCCATTCGACGCCGTTCTCTTTGGCCCACTTCAGGATCGCCTTGCCGGTGAACTCGGTGCCCCTCCTCGGGAAAACGATCCCCCGGATCGTTTTCTGATCCTCGTCGATCACTGACGACACAGGCCGGCTGTCGTCGAGGAAGTTCAGCGGATGGCGTATCATGTCCTCAAGGCCTGGTCCGGATTCGATAGTACGAACGTGCTCCGCAGGGAGGAGCTTGAAGCCTCTTTCCGCAAGGACCTCGAAGGGGTCGCGCCGTGTCAACATCGGGCTGCATGGTGCGATGACACCGGAAATGGCCCGCACCGAGGCGATGAAGTATTTCTCGGATGTTCGTCTCGGCGCTGATCCCGCCGGCGAGCGTGATCGCAGAAAGGCGTCCCCGACCATGAAGGAGTTCGGCAAGCGCTTCCTCGCCGATCACGTCGCGCTGCATTGCAAAGCCTCGACCTATGGCGAGTACGAGCGGTCCATCAACCTGTTCATCAATCCGAAATTCGGCAGCCACCGCATCATCGACATCACCCGGGCCGACGTCGTCGGGCTGCACCAGTCCATGAAGCATATCCCCTATCAGGCGAACCGGACCCTCGGCGTCCTCTCGGTGATGTTCACCGTGGCCCATACCTGGGGCGCGTGCACCGACGGAGTGAACCCCTGCTGGAAGGTGAAGCGATACCGGGAGGAAAAGCGCGAGCGTTATCTCACCCCGGACGAGTTGGCACGCCTCGGCAAGGTTCTGAACGACGCGAAGGACGAACCCGAGGCCGCATCCTACATCCGGCTGTTGCTGCTGACCGGCTGTCGCCTCAGCGAGATCCAGACCCTGAAATGGCGCTACGTCGATTACCGCAATAGCCTTCTCCGCCTGCCGGATTCCAAGACCGGCGCCAAGCTGGTCCCGATCGGCAAGGCAGCGATCGAGGTGCTGAAAGCCATCCCGAAGATTGATGGGAACCCCTTTGTCATCACCGGTCGCAAAGAGGGTCAGCATCTCACCGACATGCAGAAGCCGTGGCGACGGTTGCGCAAGCGCGCCGGGCTGGATGATCTCCGCATCCATGATCTGCGCCATTCCTTCGCCTCGGATGCCCTGCAGCTCGGGCAGGACCTGACGATGATCGGGCGGCTCCTCGGACACACGCAGGTGCAGACCACCGCCCGCTATGCCCACCTGAAGACCGATCCGGTCCGCTCGGCGGCGGACGCAGTCTCTCGTGCCGTGGCGCAGGCATTGGCTCGTCCCATCACCGAGGACGGTGATGAAGGTGCCGCAGCATGATCTCAGAGGAATCGCATTTGAAGAAAAGGGGTTTCCTTTTGGGTCGATCTGGATTCTGCCATGTGCTCCGGAGGAGGACACATGGCCCCGGCAGATGCGCCTGGAGAGATCCCTGACCTTCGACGGGGGAATCCGCGGCAGCACGAATTTCTAGATATCCTTGCGATTGCGCTCGTCGCGTCGATCTGCGGGGCGGAGAACTGCGTGGACTTCGGACGGACGTTCTCGGCCTTACTCGACGATCCCGGCGCCGGTGGCGCGGGGGTGCTGGCGATCGACAGCAAAACGCTGCGCCGCTCTTTTGGGCCGGTGAAGATCTTCGTGGCGATGCGGCCAGTGGACTTTCGCAATGTGCGTGTTCCAGCTGATGGTGGGCAGCCATTCCAGGGGATGATGGGCGGCCGTTCTACGTGATCTTGGGCGGTCCGGCGTGACTGACAGTCAGAAGCTAAGGTGACCTGAGCGTCTTTCGGGTCGTTCTTGTCCCAACTGTTGTGCAAGGTCTCGCGCGTCCGAGCGAGACCGACAGAGGGAACGAGCTTCAGTTCGAATCCGGCCTGTCCGAGATGATGCGCCAAGGGTCTGTGATAGTTGTCGGTCGCCTCGAACCCGATCCGAACAGGTATGTCATAACCGACCAGCGCCGCGGACAAGCGATGGAGAATGCCTAGGCATCCGACGATGATGGTAGGCCACAAACGAGCATGAAAACCCTGCGGCAGGGTTACAGCGTTTGCCTCTAAAAACAAAACGCGACAAGATAAGGTCTGGAATGTCAGGCAGAGATCTCTGTTCTGACGATTGCGGCACCAGCTCCTAGCGCCGCCAGCTTTCCTCTTGCCACACGCCGCGGCAACGGTGCCATGCCGCAGTTGGTGCAAGGGTAAAGCTTGTCGGCATCGACAAACCGAAGAGCCTTGCGCAGCGTATCTGCCACCTCTTCCGGGGTCTCGACGGCTTCGCTGGCCACATCAATGGCCCCGACCATCACCTTCTTGCCGCGCAGAAGTTCGATCAGGTCCATCGGCACATGGGAGTTCTGGCACTCGAGCGAGATCATGCCAATACTGGATTTCTGCAGCTTGGGGAAAGATTCCTCATACTGGCGCCATTCCGACCCCAGTGTCTTTTTCCAGTCGGTATTGGCCTTGATGCCGTAGCCATAGCAGATATGGACGGCCGTTTCGCATTTCAGGCCCTCGATAGCACGCTCCAGCGTAGCCACGCCCCAGTCATTCACCTCATCGAAGAAGACGTTGAAGGCAGGCTCGTCGAACTGGATGATATCGACACCCGCGGCCTCCAGCTCGCGGGCCTCCCGATTAAGTATCGTGGCGAACTCCCAAGCGAGTTTCTCGCGGCTTTTGTAATGGGCGTCATAGAGCGTGTCGATCATGGTCATGGGGCCGGGCAGCGCCCATTTGATCGGCTGCCGGGTCTGCTGGCGCAGGAACCGCGCGTCTTCGACGAAGACCGGCTTGCGGCGCGCCACAGCACCAACGACCGTGGGCACGCTGGCATCATAGCGGTCACGGATCCGAACCGTCTCGCGTTTCTCGAAATCGACACCGTCGAGATGCTCGATGAAGGTGGTAACGAAATGTTGCCGTGTCTGTTCGCCATCGCTGACGATATCGATCCCGGCCTGCTGCTGGTCCATCAAGGCCAGCCGCAGCGCATCCTGCTTGCCTTCGATCAGCGCCTCTCCCTGAAGTTTCCAGGGCGACCAGAGTTTTTCAGGCTCGGCAAGCCAGGAGGGCTTGGGCAGACTGCCGGCAGTCGAGGTGGGGAGCAACTTGTTCATCGTCGGTGACCTTGTATTTCGGTGTCGTCAGAGCGAGGTGCTGGCGGACCAGTGTTCAAGGATAGCATGATACGGCTTGATGAAATGCTCCTGTGTAAACCTGCGCTGTTCGACGGCCAGCCGACTGCGTTCCTCCCGATCATAGACGATTCGGGACCGCGAGAAGTCCTGATGCTTCAGGCTGGGCTGGTAGATCTGACCGGCTGAGGAGTTAGCGTTGTAGATCTCGGGGCGGTAGATTTTCTGGAATGTTTCCATGGTGCTGATAGTGCTGATCAACTCGAGATTGCTGTAGTCGTTCAGCAGATCGCCGCCAAAGTAAAAGGCCAGCGGGGCAACGCTGCCCGGAGGCATGAAGAAGCGCACCTGCAACCCCATCTTTTCGAAATAGTGGTCGGTCGTGGAAAGCGCGTCCTGTTTATATTCGACACCCAGAATCGGATGATGGTTGTCGGTGCGGCGATATCTCCGGCTGCTCGATACGCTGAGACAGATCACCGGCGCCTTGCTGAAATTGGCCGTATAGGCAGCCGAGTTCACGAAATACCGGAAGAGCTTTCCATGCAGATCACCAAAGCCGTCCGGCGCGCTGAATTGTGTCCGGTCCCGGTTGTATTCGGGCAGCAGAATGCTGAAATCATAATCGCGTACATAGGATGAGAAATTGTTTCCGACGATTCCTTCGATCCGCGCGCCGGTCTTCCGATCAAGGATGATCGTTTTCAGGATCTCGATCAGCGGAAATGCGTCACTCGTGCCTTCAGCGCCAAGGCTCATTGCAACGGAAATGATCTCCAGCCCGACAGAGTAACGATCCGCTGTAGGGTTGTCCCAATGCGCCAGAGCGTTGAAGCGATTGTCGATCATCGTCAACGCGTTGCGCAGGTTCTCGCGACAGCTTTCTCCCCGCGCCAGATTAGCAAAATTCGTCGTGATCCGCGTACTGTCCGAAGGGCAATAATCTTCGTCGAACGGGGTTGTCGTTATTGAGAATGCAAACTGTCTGTCAGTCATGATCTGGCATCCTAGTGACCGGGACCAACCTGATTGCAATGCTCAGGGCGCCCCGTGTTCTTCTCCGGCTCACTCGGCCAACGGCCATCAAACCGACTGCCTTCATAAGCAACCCGGCCTCTATACCCGAGCCGTTGGTTGAGAGAAAATGATCTTATCTCATCGACACATGAACTGGGATCATGTGTGCCTCCGGAAAGATAGAACCATGACCTTGCGGGGCCCGACTGAATCGAATCGTTCAGGCAGTTCCAGCACCACATTGATGAAATTCCGGCAACGCTTAGGCTCCGGCGCATCTTCGCGCTGCCCGGTCCGTTGTGATCGGCACGATGGCCTACAGGCTTCAGGGATGGGGCCGGAACGGCGGCACCCGCCCAGGCGAAACCGCCGCCCGGAGGTTCAGGACGGGACGGCGGTGATCGGATCAGGGTGCGACGGAAAGGGCGATGTTTGCGTCCAGCGCCTCGAAGGCATTGAGGCCGATGGTGTCGTAAAGTTCGGACCTAGTCTGCATCTCGGGGATCATCGCGGTGGTTGCACCATCGCGGGCCAGCGTCGCGTAAAGTTTCGCCTGCGCCTTGTTGGCCACCCGCAGCGACGAGACCGGCCAGATCACCATGTCATAGCCGAGATCCTGGAACTCTTGCGCCGTCAGCGCCGGAGTGCGGCCGAACTCGGTCATATTGGCAAGCAGCTTGACGCCGGGCAGCGCCGCGCGGACCTCTTTGAACATCTCGACGGATGTGAGCGCCTCGGGGAAGATGGCATCCGCTCCGGCCTCGACGTAGAGTTTTGCGCGCGCGACGGTGCCTTCGATACCCTCGCTGGCGGCCGCATCGGTGCGGGCGATGATCACCAGATCGCGCCGGGCGCGGGCTGCGGCGGCGACTTTGGCCGCCATGTCCTGCGCGCCGGCGAGTTTCTTGTCGTTCAGATGGCCGCATTTCTTGGGCAACAACTGATCTTCCAGATGCACGGCCCCTGCGCCGGCCTCCTCGAACACCCGCACCATATGCATGACGTTCAGCGCCTCGCCATAGCCGGTGTCGCCATCGACCAGCAGCGGCAGGCCCATGCTGGCAGTCATGGCAGCACCCGACAGATAGAGCGCGTCGAAGCCAGCGGCTTTGGCCTGAAGCGCGGCTTGGCCGTTATGCGCGCCGGGCAGGCGCAGAATGCCGGGGCGCGACAGGGCCGCGCGGAAGCTCTGGCCCGCCGGCGCAAGCGGCAGATCGTCTGCGATCAGATAGGGCATGGTTCAGGCCTCCTGCCGGGGTGCGGTCAGAAGCCCGCGTTTTTCGATGGGGTGAAGGCGCGGTTGTCCGGCCCGATATAGTTCGCCGAGGGGCGGATGATCTTGTTGTCCTGCCGCTGCTCGATCACATGCGCACCCCAGCCGGACGTACGCGAGATCACGAAGATCGGCGTGAACATCGAGGTCGGCACGCCAAGCAGGTGATAAGAGACAGCGGAATACCAATCCAGATTGGGGAACATCCGCTTTTCGTCCATCATCACCTTTTCGATCCGCTCGGCGATGTCGAACATTTTCGGGCTGCCAGCGTCGTCTGACAGCCGCTTCGCCACACGTTTGATCACTACATTGCGCGGATCGGCGATGGTATAGGCCGGACGGCCAAAACCAATAATGACCTCCTTGCGCTCTATCCGCGCGCGGATATCAGCCTCGGCCTCATCGGGATTGTCATAGCGTTTCTGGATCTCGAACGCGACCTCGTTGGCCCCGCCATGTTTCGGCCCACGTAGCGCGCCGATGGCGCCAGCGATGGCGGAATAGACATCCGATCCCGTTCCCGCGATGGTGCGCGCAGCAAATGTCGAGGCATTGAACTCGTGTTCTGCATAGAGATTCAGCATGGTCTGCATCGCCCGCACTTCCGCCTCCTTGGGTGCGCCCCCATGCAAAAGGTGCAGGAAATGCGCGGCGATGGTGTCATCATCGGTTTCCACCTCGATGCGACGGCCGTTCTGGGCAAAGTGGTGCCAATAGAGCAGCATCGAGCCTTGAGCCGCCATCAGACGGTCGATGATGTCGCGCGCTCCGGGGATATTGTGGTCATGCGCCTCGGGCAGCACGCAGCCAAGCGCCGAAACGCCCGAGCGCAGCACATCCATCGGATGCGCGGCGGCAGGGATTGCCTCCAATGTCTCGCGCACGCCTTTCGGAAGGCCTCGCAGGGCCTTCAGTTTCGCTTTGTAGGCCCGCAGTTCGGGCGCGCCCGGCAGGGTGCCGTGCACCAAAAGATGTGCGATCTCTTCGAAGGTGCAGGCCTCGGCCAGATCAAGGATGTCATAGCCGCGATAGTGCAGATCATTGCCTGACTGGCCCACCGAACACAGGACGGTATTCCCGGCGACCACACCGGAAAGGGCTACAGATTTCTTGGGTCTTACGACAGTACCGCTCATCTCTCCCTCCTCATTTCAGTACCGCTCATCTCTCCCTCCTCATTTCCAGTCGAAGATGCCGTTTGGGCGCGGGACCCCAAGACGATCCGCGCCGACGGTAAAGTTCAGCGCCGCCAGTTCGCCGGCCTTCAGGCTTTCCAGCGCTTCGGCTGCCTGCAAGAAACGGGTCTGCTCGGCGCTGGCGATGATGCCGTCCGAAAGGGTCAGGAACTTGTTGACGTAATTCTCGCGCACAAAGGGGCGGGCGCCATCGGGATAGGCATTGGCCAGCGCCAGCGCATCGGTTATCACGCGGCCATCCTTCAGCTTGACCTCGACGCGGCCACCGAAAGCCTTCACCTTCGGATCCTGCGAATGGTAGCGGCGGGTCCATTCCGGGTCTTCGGTTGTCGAAATCTTGTGCCACAACGCCACCGTCTCGGGCCGGTTGGCGCGTTCGGGTGCGTAGGATTTTTCGTGGTGCCAGCCGCCATCCTCCAGCGCGACCGCGAAGATATACATGATCGAATGGTCCAGCGTCTCACGCGAGGCTTTGGGGTCCATCTTTTGCGGGTCATTGGCGCCGGTGCCGATCACGTAATGGGTGTGATGGCTGGTATGGATGACGATGCTATCGATCTGGGACAGATCACCGATTTTCGGCCCCATGCAGCGGGCCAGGTCGATAAGGGCCTGCGACTGATATTCCGCCGAATGCTCCTTGGTATAAGTATCAAGGATGGCGCGCTTGGCCTCGCCCCTGCCGGGCAGTGGCATCTGATAGCGGGCATTGGGCCCGGACAGAAGATAGGCAATGAACCCGTCTTCACCTTCCCATGCCGGGCTGGGCGCACCTTCGCCACGCATCACGCGGTCAATGGCCTCAATGGCCATCTTGCCAGCAAAGCTGGGGGCAAAGGCTTTCCAGGACGAGATCTCGCCCTTGCGTGACTGGCGGGCGGTGGTGGTAACATGCAGCGCCTGCTGCACAGCCTGATAAATGGTCTCGGTGGGCAGGTTCAGCAGCGTCCCGATCCCGGCGGCGGCTGACGGCCCAAGATGGGCGATATGGTCGATCTTGTGCTCGTGCAGGCAAATGCCGCGCACGAGGTTCACCTGAATCTCATAGCCGGTCGCGATGCCCCGGATCAGGTCCGCGCCCGATTTTCCGGTATGCTGCGCGACCGCCAGAATCGGCGGGATGTTATCGCCGGGGTGCGAATAATCGGCAGCAAGGAAGGTGTCGTGAAAGTCCAGCTCGCGCACTGCCGTGCCATTGGCCCAGACCGCCCATTCCGGGCTGACGCGATCATTCGCAAGGCCAAAGATTGTCGCACCCGGTTTCATCGGGTGACACAAAGCCTGTGCGCGGGCCGAAGCCACAGGCCCCCGCGCGACCGAGGCCGCAGCCACAGCGGCATTGTCAATGATCCGGTTGATGATCATCTCACTTACTGCCGGTTCCACCGCCACGGGATCGGCCGCAACTTCGGCGATTTTCCATGCCAGCTGGTCTTCGCGTGGCAGATGTTCAGCGGATTTATAGGTCCGCAGGTCGTGCGTGATCATTCGGTCTGTCCTTCGTTAAAGCAGTTGCGGGCGATCGGCTGAGGACGTCCGTCCCCATCCACTGCCACCATTTCGAATTTTCCCGTCAGCGCAGCGCGCCTGGCACTTCCCGAGACCGGCAAGGCATTGCCGACCACCGCGACCGTCATCGAGCCGCGACCGGTGCGGGTCACTTCGGCGCTGAGTTCCAGCATCTCGCCAAGCCGGATCTGTGTGGCGAAGTTGACGCTTTCGGACCGTGCCATGACGACCGGGCAACCGGCATGACGGGTCGCCGCAACAAAGGCCGCCTTCGCCATCAGGGGCAGTGCATTGCCGCCAAACAGCGTCCCGTAATGGTTCGCCTGATCGGGAAAGATCATCTCGATTATTCGGGTTTCGGAATGGGCGGGCATCGACGGTGGCTTTCGCAGGATTGTCCACGCCACTTTTTCACAACCACGAACAGATGATAAACTACTGAAAATGCAATGGTTTGCGAATGATTGGCTTGTAAATTGCGAAGGTTGCAAAGATGAGCAAGGCCTATCTCGGCGTCCGATTGCGCCGCCTGCGCGAAGAACGCGCCATCACCCAGGCCGCATTGGCCCGCGCGCTGGAGATCAGCCCCAGCTATCTGAACCAGATCGAACAGAACAACCGCCCCATTACCATGCCGGTACTGCTAAAGCTGAACGCTGTCTTCGGGCTTGATGTGCAGCTGTTCTCCGAGGCGGATGAGGCCCGGCTGATCACCGAGCTACGCAGCGCCTTTGCCGAACAGGGCGCGGGCATCGCCATGGCGGAAATTCGAGAGCTTGCCTCGGCCATGCCCGATGTCGCCCGCACGATCATCGCCATGCAGCGCCGTCTGCGCGAAACAGCGGACCGGGCCGACCTCTTCGCCGGCCATATCACCGGGGGCCCCGGCCAATCTCCCGCAGCCTTCGAGGCCGTTCACGAATGGTTCTATGAGCGCCGCAACCATGTTGCCGAGCTCGACATGGCGGCCGAGGCCATCGGCGATACCCTGCCCCCGGGACGGATGGCACCGGGGCTGATCGACCGCCTTGCCGAACACCTCGATCCGGGGCAGATGGCGTTCCAGATCGCCACGCAACTGGCTTTTCTTGAGCAGGGCGAGACCATCACCCGGCTGTCGGAGGATCCGGCGCTGTCTGCGGATGCCCGCACGCTGTTGCGGATCGGGCTTGCCAACTACTTTGCCGGGGCGCTGATCCTACCCCATCGTACATTCCTCGCTACGGCCAAGCGCGCGCGATACGATATCACCCTGATCGCCCGACGTTTCGGTGTCGGATTTGAGACCACCTGCCATCGTCTTTCGACGCTGCAACGTCCCGAGGCACGCGGCGTGCCGTTCTTTTTCATCCGGGTGGACCGGGCCGGAAACATATCGAAACGGCAATCAGCGACAGATTTCCACTTCATCCGTATCGGCGGATCCTGCCCGTTGTGGAACATCTATGAGGCCTTCGCGCGGCCGGGCGAGATCATCCGGCAGGTGGCTCAGATGCCGGACGGGCGCAGCTATCTGTGGATCGCGCGTCAGGTGCAAAGCGGTCAGGGCGGCTTCGGCGCGCCGGTCAAGACCTTTGCGGTCGCCCTTGGATGCGACCTGTACCATGCCGAGCGTCTGGTCTATGCTCGTGGTCTCGACCTTCGCAACCCTGAAACGGCAACGAAGATCGGCCCCGGCTGCAAGATCTGCGAGCGCACATCCTGTCCGCAACGCGCCTTTCCGATGGTCGGACGACCTTTGGCCGCGCGTCTCGAAGAGGCCCGCTTCGCGCCCTATTCCGGCACAGGCTGAGCGCCTGCCTGGCGCGCGAGTGCAAGAAACCCCGCGATGTAATCCGTTTTCTGCTCGCCTTTGCGCACGCCGATATGCAGCCCTTTCGAGATACCCTGCCCCAGCCTGACGGCACGGACCGGCAGCCCTGCACCTTCCTCGCGCAGGATCCAGTCCGGCACCGCACTGACACCACGTTCAGCTGCGACAAGTTGCAACATCATCTCGGTCGTCTCGACCGTGCGATGTCGTTTGGGAAGGCAGTGCCCTGGCACCAGGAATTGCGTAAAGATGTCAAGCCGTTCGGGTGACACCGGATAGGTGATCAGGGTTTCACGCGTAAGATCCTGCGGCCGCGCCACAGCACCGATGGCATGCGCCTCGGGTACCGCAAGCACCAGTTCGTAGTCGAAGACCCGCGTGTAGTGGATCCCCGGCAGATCAAGCGGATCAGGTGTGATCAGCAGGTCGATCTCATGCCCTAACAGGGCACCGATTCCGCCGAAACGGAAGGCCGTGCGCAGATCCAGATCCACATCCGGCCAAGCCTTCAGATAAGGTGCGATTACCCGCATCAGCCAGTGCTGGCAGGGATGGCATTCCATACCTGTCCTGAGCGCGCCGCGATGTCCTTGCGCGAATTCCACCAAGACCTGCTCGGCATGGTCGAACTGTGGCAGCACGCGATGCGCCAGCGCCAGCAGAAACTCGCCCGCCTGTGTGAAGCGCGGCCCCCGGCCCTGTTTTTCCCAGACCTTCACCCCGAAGCGGTCCTCGAACTTGCGCATCGTATGCGAGATGGCCGACTGGGTCAGGTTGAGCCGGTCGGCCGCAAGGGTAAGCGATCCCAGACGGTCAATCTCGCGCAGGATGGCCAGATGATGGCGGTCTATCATGCGTGGTCCCCATCAATTTCATCATAAAGTTTTCTGCCCACAATTAGCCATTCGGATGCGGGGCGAGAATATCTGCCTTGGGCCGGGATTTTATCTGGACCCCATCGCGAGACAGACATAGCACCGGGCTGACGGAACGAAGGCAAATGATGTCCAGCACTGACGAAATCGCTATCGGCACGGTACCGCGCAACCTGCTCGCTTCGGCCTCTTTTGAGGTGACCCCGAAAAGCTGGCGCAAATTCCGGGCATCTGATCCCGGAAAAGCCGCGATGATCCCTGTCGGGACAAGGGTGCTCACCGCGCAGATCGCGGACACCCCGACGGACGAGATTGATCGGCACGGCACGCGATTTGCGGGACCGTGGCCTGGTGCCGGTTCCCCATGTTCCGGCGCGACTGATCCGCGACAGGCCCCATCTGGACGATCTGCTCTCCGCCTACCGTGCCGAGGCAGATGTGTCCTCTGCGCTGGTCATTGCAGGCGGTGTGGCGGCGCCAGCCGGTGCATTCGCCTCTTCGATGGATCTCGTGGCGACGGGCCTTTTCAACAAACTCGGCTTTACGGGGATCGCCTTTGCCGGCCACCCCGAGGGCAGTCGCGATATCGATCCGGGCGGCGTCACGGCGCAAGCAGATGAGGCCCTGCGCTGGAAACAGGACTGGCGGAACCGCAGCGGCGTGGATGCGTCTCTGCTGACCCAGTTTCTGTTTTCCAGTACCCCGGTTCTCGACTGGGCAAGGCGGCTGCGCAGCGCAGGGGTCGATATGCCGATCACCACCGGTCTTGCGGGTCCGACGCGGCTTGCCGATCTGATCCGATACGGGATCAGTTGCGGTGTCGGTCCATCTCTGGTCATCCTGCAACGCAGGGCGCTTGATCTGAGGAAGCTTATGCGCCCGATCACTCCCGACGAGTTGATTGCAGAACTGGCGGCGGGCGTCGATCAAGCCGGAGCCCCATTGATCGCGGGCGTGCATATTTTCCCGTTTGGCGGTCTATCCGACTTTCTGGACTGGCGGACGAAAGCTACCCTGGCCGTGACAACGGAATAGCGGTCCGGAAAGCCTTCCCGCAGAACGTGACCGGCACAGGTCCTTGCTGCGCCAGTGACCATGCGTCATCCTGACCGGTTTCCCTTTTACCCGGAGCTTAACCCGGCACCTGAATCAGCCCTTAAAATTCTCTGCGGCGCGCAAAGTGTCAATGACCCGGGCCTTGAAATTCCCTCATCAAAAACATGAACCAGAACGCGAGATCAGCAGGTTTGCTGCAACGCCATTATCTTGACAGTGCTGTGCAGTAAGGAAAGCACAGACTGCATCCAGATCACATCGGAAACAGCAAAGACAGCATAGCTGTAGTTTCAGCCGTGCCTGCTTGCCGGGATTCGCTCGATGGGCTCAATCCCGATTTCCTCGCGCAGGTGTTGAAACGGCATTGTCAGTTTTGTCTGTGATCGGCCGATGGCCTATGTCTGGCCCATGATTTGTCGCCTGATTCTGCTCGGCTGAAAGGCTGTCGCTTTCCACGTAGCGTCATCGGCTATGCGGTCTGGCTGTACCACCGTTTCGCGCTCAGCCCGCGCGGTGCCGCGATATTCTGGCCGAGCGCGGGATCCGGGACAGCCACGAGACGATCCGCATCTGGTGTCTGCGATTTGGGCCCCAGTTCGCTGCCGCGATCCGGCGGGACCGCCCCGACCCGGCCGACAAATGGCACATGGACGAGATGGTCATCTCCATCGGCGGCCGGAAACACTGGCTTTGGCGCGCGGTTGACGCTAACGGCGGTACCCGCGAATTCCTGGTTCAGAGCCGCCGCAATGCGCGATCCGCCAGGCGCTTTCTGAAGAAACTGATGAAGCGGTGGGGCAATCCCCGGGTTCCCGTGACCGACAAGCCGCGCAGCTACGGTGTCGCAATCCGGGAGCTTTGTCCCGGGGTTGACCATCGGCGGCACAAGGGCCTGAACAACCGATGTGAAGCCTCCCATCGCCACACCCGCCGCAGGGAGAAGGTGATGGGCCGGTTCAGATCCGCCCGGCAGGCACAGAGGTTTCTGTCCGTCCATGACCAGACCGCCGCTCTCTTCCGCTCCAAACGCCATTGCCTTTCCGCCATTTCATACCGCCACGCCCGGGCTGACGCATTCGGCCTCTGGGCAGACATGACCGAAGCACTCGCCGCCTGAGACCGAAAACGCAGCCCGGACGCACCGATCAAAAATAACCTGACAAGGCCCCGGCAGGCCCTGTTCAGGCTTGCGCCACCTCTAATATGTCAGATCGGAAACGCCGATCTGGCGAACAGCGTCCGCCATCGCCATGCCATGGGCGCGCAAAACCTCAACCTGCCGAAGCTTCGTGACGATTTCCTCCGGCTTGTGTCGCTTGGTGCCCATCGTGGTCCTCCTTCATGGTCAAACCATATTTCATGGTGGACCCGTTCAATCGCGGTAGATCAGAAGCCGGCACCGGAGGCCATCGGCCCCGACAACCACCCGGATCGGTTCCATCGGCGGCACAGGCGATAGCCGAAAAGCCGGTCATGCATTAAGACTGAAACCGGACCCCCTCGTGGGGGCAGGCCAGGTCCAGTCCTCGGAAAAGCCAAAATCGAAATCGTCGCATGAAGCCGACATGGGAATGCGCAGTTCAACTTCAGCGCCAAATAGCGCAACAAGTCCACGCCGCCCCTGCCGACTGCGACAAAAAAAGCACTCTGTTACTCTCCTGCCACGCTGCCGGTCGCGTTTTTGCTGGGTGATGAGCTTAAACCGTATTAAAACCCTCAGGAAATGAAATCGAGGCCTGCCCCTTCGCCGCAGGCCCTTGCAAAAAAGGTCTTTCGCATGCACATCCATGTTCGCATGGCCCTGCTGACCGGCACCAGCCTTTTCGCACTGGCGCTGCCTGCCGCCGCTCAGGATGCGGCAGAAGCCGAGACCGTGGTGCTGGATGAGGTGGTGCTGACCGCGACCACCGGTACCAAGGCCGCCGCCGATGGCTATGTCGCGACCTACAGTCAGATCGCCACCAAGTCCGACATCCCGCTGGCCGAAACGCAGCAATCCATCGCCGTTGTGACCAACCAGCAGATCCGCGACCAAGGTGCCGAGAACCTGGGTCAGGCGCTTGGCTATACCGCCGGTGTGCTGGCCGAGCCCTTCGGCAAGGATCCGCGCTTCGACACGCCCTATGTCAGGGGCTTCAGGGCCGAGCATGGTCAATATGTGAACGGCTTGCGCCAAGGGCGCTATTTCGGCGCCATCAAGCAGGAGCTCTATGGCATGCAGCAGATCGAGGTGCTGCGCGGTCCGTCCTCTTCGCTCTATGGCGCCGGTTCGCCTCAGGGCGTCATCAACATGGTGCAGAAACGTGCCCAGGCCTATGACTTCGGCGAGGCGGGTCTGGGCTTTGACAGCAATGGCAGCCAGCAGCTGTTCTTTGACATGAACAGGGCGCCCAGCGATGTGCTGGCATGGCGATTGACCGGGATCGGGCGCGACGACAGCACCCAGATCGAGGATCTGACCAACAAGGGTGGCTATCTGGCCGGCGCGCTGCGCTGGACCCCGGATGACGCGACCACGATCGACTTTCTGTTGACCTATACCAACGACGCGCCGATGCCGCCGACCGGGGTGCCCTTTGCGCTGACCGGGACCGGCCACGACAAACGGCTGCGCGAGCTTTACACCGGCCAGAAGGATTGGGACGACAGCGACCGCAAGTCCTACAGCATCGGGGTCGAGTTCAGCCACGCTTTCGACAATGGCTGGACGCTGAGCCAGGGCTTCCGCTATGAGAAACTGGACTGGGATTACCGCACCACCTACGCCTCGGCGGTCAATGGCGCAACGACCTTCAGCCGTGGTTCCAGCGAACAGCTGGAAAGCAGCGAGACGATCAGCCTGGATACCCGCCTGAACGGGCAGGTCACCACCGGCGCGATGACGCATAACCTGCTGTTCGGCGCGGATGTGCGCAAGTACGACGCCCATGAAAGCAGCCAGTTCTTTACCGCCGCCGATCTGGACTGGCGCAATCCCGAATACAACATCGACGCCCGCACCCCCTATGCGCCGGCCAATGCCGGACCGTCCTTGCTGCGGCAGGCGGGCATCTATGCCCAGGACGAGATAGAAGCCGGCAACTGGCGCGGTTCGGTGGGTCTGCGCTACGATTGGGTCAAGCAGACCGGCGAGCGTTACGGCTCGGTTTCCGAATACAAGGAGAACAAGGTCACTGGCCGCGCCGGTCTGGCCTATGTCTTCGACAATGGCATGATGCCTTATGTCAGCTATTCGACCTCGTTCGATCCGCAAGCCGGGCTGGACATCGACAACAATGTGCTGCGTCCGACCAAAGGCAGGCAGTGGGAGGCGGGCGTCAAGTATCAGCCACAATCCTTCAAAGGGCTGATCAGCCTGGCCGTCTATGACCTGCGGCAAACCAACGTGAACCGCACCGTTGATCTGCCCGATGGCGAAGGCAGCGGCATCCGCCAGATCGGCGAAGTCCGGTCGCAGGGGATCGAGCTCGAGGCCACCGCAGAACTGGCCGAAGGCTGGAAAATCCGCGGCGGCTATGCCTACAACAAGACTGAGCAGAAGGCTCCGGCGGGCGATGTGCTGGACGGCAATGAACTGGCGGACGCGCCGCGCCATCTGGCCAGCCTGTGGCTGGACCGCGATTTCGGCAACGGCCTGCGCATCGGCGGCGGCGTGCGGTATCTGGGCTCGCGCTATCGCAATGCCGAGAACACCGACAAGCTGGACAGCGTCACCCTGGTCGATCTTGGCGGCAGCTATACCTATCGCGATGTCGAAGCCTCGATTAACGTCAGTAACCTGACCGATGAGGTCTATGTTGGTGCCTGCGGCTTTTCCTATTGCAGCTATGGCGAAGGCCGCACGGTTCAGGCCAAGCTGACCTACAAGTGGTAAGCTGGCCTGCCCCTGGCCTCGGCCGGCGGGGCTTTCTTCTCTCCGCCGTGGCAGCCGCCGCGGCGGGGCCTTCGTTTGCGGGGGCGCCGATGCGGCTGGCGGCCGTGGACTGGGCGATGCTGGAGACTGCTATCGCCATCGGCCACAGTCCCGTCGCCGTCTGCGAATTACTGGCCTATCGCGACGAAAGCGCGGTGGGGGATCTGCCGGGCGTGGTGGATCTGGGCCTGCGCGGTGCGCCGAATTACGAGTTGTTGCAGCTGACCCGGCCCGATCTGATCCTGAGTTCGCCTTTTTATATGCAGCATGAGGCACGGCTGGCACGGGTCGCGCCAGTGCTGTCGCTGGGCATTTACACGCCGGGCGAGCCGCCCCTGGTCAAGGCGATGCGGGCTTTGGCGGATCTGGGTCGGGCCACCGGCGGCCTTGAGGCTGCCGCTCGTGCGCAGGCCGGAGCCGAGACGGCGCTGGACGCGCTGGCGTTGCGGTTGCGGCCCTATGCCGACCGTCCGGTCAGCGTGGTCGAGATCGGCGATGCCCGGCACCTGCGGGCCTTCGGCTTTGACAGCATGTTCGGGAATGTGCTGGTGCGGCTGGGCCTGCGCAATGCCCTGGGCGGCAAGACGCAGTTCAGTTTCCGCGCGCCGCTGCCGCTGGAGCGTCTGGCCGATGCACCCGAGTCGCGGCTGGTTGTCACCGGAGATCTGCCGACTGAGGCGATGGGCCCGTTGCGGCGCAGCGTGTTGTGGCGGGCGCTGCCGCAGGTGGCCGAGGGGCGGGTCTATCGCCTGCCCCGGGTCAATGCTTTCGGCGGGCTGCCTTCGGGTCTGCGTTTCGCCGGGGAGTTGGTGCAGGCATTCGAGGCGGGACCGATCACCCTATGACGAGACGCGCGATTTTCACCCTGCCGGTCGTGGCAGTGCTGGCGTTGTGCCTGTGGCTGCTGGCGGCGTTCCGGCTGCTGCCGGGCGATTGGCCCGCATGGCCTTTCGATCCCGGCACCATGAGCGTGCCGCAGATCCTGCTGGCCTTTGGCCTGATGCCGCGCGGCGCCATAGCGCTGGTGGCAGGCGCGGCTCTGGGCCTGTCGGGGGCGCTGTTGCAGGCGGTGCTGCGCAACCCGGTGGCCGATCCGACGACGCTGGGTATTTCGGGCGGCGCGCAACTGGCGCTGGTCGCGGCGACCATCCTGTCGCCGGGCCTGCTGGAGCACGGCCGCTGGCCGGTAGCGCTGGTCGGGGCGGGGCTGGCCGCCGGTCTGGTCATGGCCATCGGTGCAAGGCGGGCCTTTGCGCCGGTCACCATGGTCATTGCCGGAATGATGGTGGCCATGACCGCCTCGGCCATCGCCACTGCGATCACGCTGTCGCGCGGCAAGTACCTGCTGTCGCTGGTGATCTGGAACGGCGGCTCGCTGGTGCAGCAGGACTGGAGCGGAGTGCGCGTGCTGGCGGCGGTGCTGGGTTGCGCGGGCATCGGCGCGGCGCTGCTGGCGCGACCGCTACGGGTGCTGTCGCTGGGTGCGGTGGGGGCGCAGGGGCTGGGCATGAACGTCGCCGCCATGCGGCTGGCCGCCGTCGTGGTGGCGGTGGTGCTGGCCGCCGCCGTATCGGCGGAACTGGGCCTGATCGGCTTTGTCGGGCTGGCCGCTCCGGCGCTGGCGCGCAGCATGGGCGCGCGAACCATGGCGCAGGTCTTGGCGCTGTCGCCGATGATCGGGGCGCTGGTGCTGTCGGTCTGCGACGGTATGGTCATGGCGCTGGCGGGTGCGACCGGAGAGATGTTTCCCACCGGCGCGTTGACTGGGCTGATCGGCGGACCGCTGCTGATCTGGCTGCTGCCGCGCCTGCGCGGCTCGACCCCGCCGGGGACCGAGGCGGGCGAGGGGCCGGGAGTGCGGCTGGCGCATCCGGGGCGGGTGCTGGCCGGGCTGGCGGCGCTGGCGCTGGCGGCGGCGCTGGTTCTGGTTTGGGTCGGCCGGCTGCCGGGCGGCTGGGCAGTGCTGGACTGGGACAGCTTTCGCGCCTTTCTGCCGCTGCGCCTGCCGCGTCTGGTCGCGGCGGGTGCAGCGGGTGCGGCTCTGGCGCTGGCGGGCGCGGTGTTGCAGCGGCTGACCGCGAACCCGCTGGCCTCGCCCGAGGTGCTGGGGGTGTCGGGCGGCGCTTCGATGGGCTATGCGGCGACTCTGTATCTGGTCACCGCGCCGGGGCAGGCGGTGCTGGGGCTTGGTACCATGCTGGGCGGCATGGCGGCGCTGGTGCTGGTCGCGAACTATGCCCGCCGCCGCGACATGCCGGCTGAGCGGGTGCTGCTGGCGGGCGTGGCTGTGTCGGCCATGGCGGCGGCGCTGCTGTCGGCAATCATGGCGACGGGCAGCGCGCAAAGCTGGCAGGTGCTGGCCTGGCTGTCGGGATCGTCCAGCACCATCGGCGCCGCACAGGCGGGCACGCTGGCGGCGATGGCCCTGGGCGTGCTGGTCGCGGCCTTGCTGGTGCGGCGCTGGTTGCAGGTGCTGCCGCTGGGGGCCGAAGTTGCGGCGGGTGTCGGCCTGCCGCTGGTCGGGGCGCGGCTGGGGCTGATCGCGCTGGCGGGCATCGCCACCGGCGCCGCCACGGTGCTGATCGGACCGTTGAGTTTCGTCGGGCTGATGGCGCCGCATCTGGCGCGGCGCATCGGGCTGGCGCGGGCGCAGGACCATGTGCTGGGCGCGGCGCTGATCGGGGCAATCCTGATGATCGCCGCCGATTTCGGCGCCCGCATGGCCGGTTTCCCCTATGAGCTGCCGTTGGGGCTTTTCGCCTCGCTTCTGGGTGCGCCATGGCTGATATGGCTGATGATGAGGATGAGGCGATGACGGACGCGCTGTTCAGGATCCGGGGGCTTTGCGTCGACGTGCCGGGGCGCAGGCTGATCCATGGCATCGACCTGGATCTGCCCGGCAGGCAGATGGTGGCGCTGATCGGCCATAACGGTTCGTCGAAATCGACCCTGCTGAAGGTGCTGGCCCGGCAGATCGCGCATTCGGCGGGCAGCGTCGCCTTTGCGGGCCGCGCCATCACCGATTACAGCGCTCGCGACTATGCGCGCCGGCTGGCCTTCATGCCGCAGACCACTCCTCCGGCCGAAGGGATGACGGTGCGCGAGCTGGTGGCGCTTGGCCGCTATCCCTGGCACGGCGCGCTTGGCCGCTTTGGCCCGGACGATCATGCGGCGGTCGACGGCGCAATGGCGGAATGCGGCGTCGTCGCCTTCGCCGACCAGCTGGTCGACACCCTGTCGGGGGGCGAGCGCCAGCGGTGCTGGCTGGCGATGATGGTGGCCCAGCAGGCCGGGACGCTGTTGCTGGACGAACCGATTTCGGCGCTGGACATCGCCCATCAGGTCGAGGTGCTGTCGCTGGTACGCCGGATGTGTCACGATCAGGGCCGCACCGCCATCGTCGTCCTGCACGAAGTCAATATGGCGGCGCGGTTCTGCGACCATGTGGTCGCGATGAAGGCGGGCCGCCTGGCCCTGCAGGGCAGTCCCGACGAGTTGATGCGTCCCGAAGCGCTGGAACATGTCTATGGCCTGCCGATGCAGGTGCTGCTACGCGGTGACGGCGGCAGGGTTGCCGTTCCTGCGTAAAGAAGCAAGGACCGATCGTGTTGCGTGATTTCTTTGCCTATTACCGTCCATGGCAGGGGCTTTTCTGGTTGGATTTCGGCTGTGCCGTGGCGTCGGGCCTGCTGGAGCTGGCCTTTCCGCTGGCGATCACCGCCTTCATAGACCACCTGCTGCCTGCCGGGAACTGGGGCCTGACCGTGACCGCCGCCATCGGGCTGATGGCGCTTTACGCGATCAATTCCGGACTGATGACCATCGTGATATATTGGGGTCACAAGCTGGGCATCAATATCGAAACCGAGATGCGCGCCCGCGCCTTCGACCATCTGACCCGGCTGAGCTGGCGCTGGTATGACCGTGCCCGCACCGGCAAGCTGGTCGCCCGCGTCACCCGCGATCTGGAGGAGATCGGCGAGGTCGCCCATCACGGCCCCGAGGATGCATTTATCGCACTGATGACGTTTGTGGGCGCTTTTTTCCTGATGTTCACCATCCATCCCGGCCTTGCCCTGATCGTGGCGCTGATCGTGCCGGCCATGATGGCGCTGGTGGTGTTCTATGGCGGGCGGATGACGCGGACATGGCGTGCCATCTATTCCCGCGTCGGGGATTTCAACGTCCGGTTGGAAGAGGCGCTTGGCGGCATCCGCGTCGTACAGGCATTTGGCAACGAGGCGCATGAGAGCGCGCTTTTCGCCACCGACAACCAGAATTACCGGCGCACGAAGCTGGAAGCCTACAAGGTGATGGCGGCGTCATCGGCACTGCAATACATGGGGTTACGGCTGGTTCAGGTGGTAGTCATGGTGGTCGGAGCCGGTTTCGTGCTGTCAGGCCAGCTGACTACCGGCGGCTTTGTCGGCTTTCTGCTGCTGGTGGGCG
The DNA here is from genome assembly GCF_009301415.1 of Paracoccus kondratievae. GTDB lineage: Bacteria > Pseudomonadota > Alphaproteobacteria > Rhodobacterales > Rhodobacteraceae > Paracoccus > Paracoccus kondratievae. Next base: position 791,664 of record NZ_CP045073.1, read on the forward strand.
TGTTCTATCGCCCGCTGGAAAAGATCGCCGCCGTGATCGAGACCTATCCGCGCGGCATTGCCGGGTTCCGCCGCTATCAGGAATTGCTGGCGACCGAGCCTGAGATCGCCGATGCTCCCGATGCCATTGAGGCGCCGGTGCTGCGCGGCGACATCCGGTTTCAGGACGTAGGCTTTGCCTATGACCCTGCGCGCCCGATCCTGTCCACCATCAATCTGGACATCAAGGCGGGTGAGACGGTGGCCTTTGTCGGTCCCTCGGGCGCGGGCAAGACGACGCTGCTGGCGCTGCTGCCACGTTTCTATGAACCGACGGCGGGGCGGATCACCGTAGACGGGCTGCCACTGGACCGGATGCGGCTACACGGCCTGCGCCGCCAGATCGGGCTGGTCAGTCAGGACGTGTTTCTGTTCGGCGGCACATTGCGCGAAAACATCGCCTATGGCCGTCTTGGTGCCTCGGATGCCGAAATCGCCACCGCGGCGCGGCAGGCGCAGCTGGGACCGCTGTTGGAGAGCTTACCCGACGGGCTGGACACGGTGGTGGGCGAACGGGGTGTGATGCTGTCGGGCGGGCAGAAGCAGCGCGTGGCCATCGCGCGCGCCTTTCTGAAGAACCCGCCGATCCTGATCCTGGACGAAGCGACCAGTGCCCTGGATAACCAGACCGAGCGCGAAATCCAGGCGGCGCTGGATGCGTTGTCGGTGGGGCGCACCACACTGGTCATCGCGCACCGACTGGGCACCATCCGCCATGCCGACCGCATCGTGGTGATGTCACATGGCCGCATTATCGAGATGGGCGAGCATGGCGCGCTCGTGGCGTGCGGCGGTGTTTATGCCCGGCTGTCGGGCTGACCCCAATAGGCGGCGGCAGTGAACTGCCGCCTGGTCAGGCCGGCTTGCACCAGACTCTGGCGTGCCTGACGCGCGGCCTGAGCGTGACCGGCGAACCAGACATGACGATCCTCGCCCGTGCCGAGATTGGCCCCGTCCAGCGCCGCCAGCAGATCGTCGCAGCGGCTGACGCGCGGATCATTGGCCAGATCGCCCAGATCCTCGGGCGCACAGCGCAACCATGCGCGGACATCGCCCCGCGTCAGAGCCAGCATGCGGGCGATGGCCGGCAGGGCGGTTTCATCGCCGAACAGCCGCAGCGTGGCCGCCTCGGGGCACCAGCCGCCGCCGGGGCCGATGATGCCCGCCTGATCGCCCGGCCGCACCTGACAGGCCCAGTCGCAGGTCGGGCTGTCCGCATGGCGGAAGATGTCGAAATCCACCCAATCCGCCGCCTGATCCGCCACGGTATAAACCGGGCGGTGCAGCGCATCTGCGCCCTCTGGCCAGACGGTGCGGCCGTTGGCGGCGACACGCGGCCATTGCGGCGGGCGGCCCTGCGGCGGGATCAGCAAGCGGAAATGCAGGCTGCCCTGACCAAAGCGCGCCGCCTGCTCGCCCTGCAACCGGACGCGGACAAATCGCGGCGTACGCGGCGTCACGCCGACCACCCGCATCAGCGCCAGCCCCGGCGTCAGCGCGCCGACATCGACATTGTCCCAGTGGATGCCCAGCCCGTGGCTTTCGAAAAGCTCGGTGGCACTGTCCTGTAAGACGCCGATCAGCCGGGCCTCGGGGGCGCTCAGCTCGATACGGACGGCGCTGCCGTCGGGGATCAGGGTCAGGCTGCTGCCCCAAACATGCATGGTCAGGCCGCCCGGTGTCTCGGCCAGCTCCACCTCCCATTCCGTGGCGCGGGCCCGCAGGATGGCCAAGGCGGCACCCGAAGCGCTGGACAGGATGCCGGTGCTGCGATGCGGACGAACAGGAAACATGGCGCGGCCCTTCCGGTTGTGAGAACGCAAGAATATTAGGGCATGTTAACACTTGAGCATATCGACGATGAGGACGAAGTTCAGGAAGGCCCTGAACATGATGTCGAGCTTCTCGAAGCGTGAGAAAATGCGGCGAAACCCCTTGAGCCTTCGAAACAGCCGCTCCACCTCGTTGCGGCGCTTGTAGAGGTCGCGGTCGTAGCCTCACGGCTCCTTGCGGTTCGTTTTCGGCGGCACGACAGGTAATCCTGACATCCATGACCTCATCTAAATCATGGTAACCTATTGATTCAGAGATCAGAAAAAACGCAATTGCAATGCTAGTCGTGCGGTTGAGCGAGCGGTAGATAGTGGGGCGTACAGTCAGTAGAAATGCAGCCGACCGGAAGCGGAAAGCTGGCGCTTGATTCCGACCCCATAGAGTCGCGACAGATTGGCCTCAGTCATCGTCCCCTCGGTCGGGCCATAAGCGACAACCCCCTCGCGGCCCATCAACAGCACCTCGTCGGCCAGCGCCACGGCATGGTCAGGATCGTGGCTGGACAGGATGACCCCGCGCCCGGTCTCGGCAAGGCGGCGAATCGCCTGACCGACATGGCGGCGGTTGGCGAAATCGAGACTGGTGGTCGGCTCATCCATGACCAGCGCCGCCGCATCCTGCGCCAGCGCCCGGGCGATCAACACCAGCTGACGTTGCCCACCTGACAGCCGGGTATGATCGGCCGCCGCCAGATCAGCGATGCCCAGATCCTGCATCGCGACCATTGCGCGGGCGGTCTCGGGCCTGCCGGGGCGGGCGAATGCGCCCAACTGCGCGGCAGCGCCCATCAGCACGATATCGAACGCGGTGAAAGCGAAGGGATTGGCCAGTGCCTGCAGCACATGCGCAAGCCGCGCCGCGATCTGTCGGCGCGACAGCCGGGTAATCGGATCGGCGCCCAGCAGCACCTGGCCCGAGAGCGCCGGGATCAGTCCCAGGAGCGTGCGAAACAGCGTCGTCTTGCCGGCGCCGTTCGGCCCCAGCACGCAAAGCACTTTTCCGGGCGCCAGCCGGAGATCCACGCCCCTGATGAGCACCCGGTCGCCATGGCCTACGGCCAGGTCGCAAGCGGCCAGCAGCGGCGTCATTCGCTCCACCCCCGCGAGCCGCGCGCCAGCAGGCCGATGAAGATCGGCGCGCCCAGCACGGCGGTCAGGATGCCCAGCGGCACCTCGATCTGGGCGATGCTGCGGGCGGCGGTGTCCACCAGCACCATGAAAGCCGCGCCGATCAGCACAGAGGTCGGCAGCAGCCGGTCGAAGCGCGGCCCGGTCAAGAGCCGCGCCATATGCGGCACCATCAGCCCGACCCAGCCGATCACCCCGGCCGTGGCGACGGCGGCCGCGGTCATCAGCGTAGCACAGGCGATGACCAGAATCCGCAGCCGGCCGACGGGAACGCCCATGGCGCGAGCCTCGTCCTCGCCCATGGCCAGGAGCCCGATGCGCCAGCGCAGCGCCAGAAGTGGCAGCATGGCGGGCAGGGCGGCGGCGATGTCTGGGCGCTTGATGTCGGTCAGGCTGCCCATCAGCCAGAAGGTGATCGCGGGCAATTGCTGCTCGGGGTCGGCCAACAGCTTGACCAGCGCGATGCCGGCCCCGGCCAGCGCGCCGACGGCGATGCCGCACAGCACCATGACCAGCACCTGGCCCGTGCCGCGCAGCGCGAGACTCAGCGCCAGCACCAGCCCCACCGTGGCGAGCCCGGTGCCAAAGCCCAGCAGCATCGCCGCCAGCCCCGGCAGCAGCAGCGCCAGCAGGCTGCGCTCAGTCACCCAGCAACACCGAGACAGTGGCGGCATCGGGTCGGGGCCCATAGAAAAGCTGGTAGAAATCGGCGATCCGGCCGTGCAGATCGCCCTTGGCGGCCTTGGGATACAGCTTGTGCGCCAGCCAGATCACCCCGGCCAGCCGGTTGACCGAGGGCGGCGTGTCGATGAAGCCGAAGGGCGCCCCCGGCGCCAGATAGACCCGGCCCTGCGCTACCGCCGGAATGCCCTGCCATTCCGGCATCGTGGTGACATTCGCGACGAAATCCGGGTCGACGGCGATAATGACATCGGGCGCCCAGGCCTGCACCTGTTCGGGCGAGACGTTCGCCAGACCATCGCTGTCGGTCCGGGCGACGTTGATGGCACCGACGCGGGCAATGACCTCAGCATTGATCGAGTTGGGGCCGGCGGTCTCGGTGCCCTCGGGGCCGCGCGCCAGATAGACCCGGGGCCGCGCCGTTTCGGGAATGCCGGCCAGCATGGCGTCAAGGTCGGCGAGCGTGGTCTCAGCATAGCGGGCCAGCGTCTCACCACGTTCGGGTACGCCAAGCACGTCGGCCATCTGTCGGATCGCCTGCGGCATTTGCGCGAAACTGCCATCGACCAGTACATAGGGCACACCGGTCTGGTCCTGTACCCTTGCCGCCAAATCGGCATAGGTCGCATTCACCGTACCGTAATCGACGATCAGCTCGGGCCGGGTGGACAGAAGCACCTCGAGGTTCAGCGTGTCGCCCCTGCCGGTCAGGCGGCCGAGGGCCGGCAGGTCGGCAGCCTCGGGGCACAGGAAGGGCAAATCTTGCGGCTTCAACGGCCGGGACCGCGACCGTGCGCCCTGCCGCATCGGTGAAACGCGCCCCGTCCAGCGCCAGCGCCGAACCGGAAGCGACCATCGCGAGGATCAGGCCGGCCATGCGCCGCGAGTCAGGCGGATCATGCGCGGGCTCCGAACGCTGCCTTGATGTCGATGAGCGGGGTGCCGTCGAGACAGTCGAGCCCGCGCACGGTCAGCACCGGCCCCTGCACGTCAAGCAGCCGGACGACCGACGAGGCCACCGGGTTCGGCCGCACCGGAGAGCGCAGCGCGAAGGTGCCCGTCGCGCGGTCGCCGAACTTGGGATTTTGCAGCACCAGATCGCGCCGCGCCTGGTCCATCCAATATAGGATCTGCAGGTGCTCCTGGCCCTTGATGCCGGTCAACGCCGGCCCCCAGGGATCGAACAGCTCGATCCGGCACGGCGGGCCGGCTTCGGCATCGCCGCGATGCGGGCAGTCGCCACGCCAGGTCCAGGGGGTGCGGATGCGCCCGATGAACCACAGCCCGGCGTCAAAGCCCTGCGGCGTGCCGATGGTCTGCTCATGCGGCCTCAGCGCGTCTGCGCCGACATCATTCATCCACGCCGACCATCACGTCCGAGGCCTTGATCACGGCCGAGGCGCGGCCGCCGACCTTGAGTCCCAGTTCCTTGGCCGCGTCATTGGTGATCGAGGCGGTGACCACGCTGCCGCCCAGATCAATACGGACATGGCTGGTCACGGCGCCGGTCACAATCTCAGTCACGGTACCGGGCAGAACGTTTCTTGCGCTGAGTTTCATGGGATGTTCCCTTTCGAAGCGGTCGCAGATCAGCCCACCTTAGCAAGGCAGGTCTGCTGCAGCCATGCGACAATCGCCTCCGTCTCGGACGGCAGCGGTTGGGCATTGTCCTCGGCGAAGGCCAGGAAGGCCTCGCGCCATTGCGGCGCCACACCGACCAGCACCGGCAGGCCTCGCCGTTGGCGCCGACCAGGCCGCGGCCCGCCGCCTCCTGCTTGCCGAACTTGTTCACCACCAGCGCCTGTGCGCCGGGCAGGCGGCTTTGGACGATGGCAAGGGCGGCGTCCAACGCTTCGGGTCCAGCCGGCAGCCGGGCACCTCGGGCGGCAGGTCGACGCTAATGCTGCGCCGCTCGCCATCGGGCAGGAGCGCCAGCACGATGTCGCAATGGCCGCGCAGCACCTTGGGATCGACCGGCTGCACGGTGCCGGCCAACGCGATGCCAAGCGCTGTCGCGCGTTCGGCCGCAGCGCTCAGCACGCTGTCGGTCCTGAACTCCTCCTCGGAGCAGACATAGCGGATGTCCATGGTGATTCCCTTCGGCGCTGATTCCCGCGACGTTATACATGATGAAACATAACGGACGGCACTGACAAGCGCCCAGTGGCGCGGCGAAGGCCTTGGCCGGGCTGCTGCCCGGGACCGGCATAGCGCAAGAAACCGAACAGGCCAGCCCGGTCTTCACGCTGGGCACGGTGGTGTTGACCGGCAAGGCCAATGCGCAGGGCGGCACCGCCAGCACCGTTCCCGCTGAAGATATCGCGCGGCAGAACCGGCTGACGCTGGACGATGCGCTGGCCGTGGTGCCGGGGGTCGAGGTCGGGAATACCGGCCTCAGCCGCAACGAGCGGCTGGTCTTCGTGCACGGCTTCGACCGCTTCCAGGTGCCGCTGTCGATCGACAGCATCCGGGTCTATCTGCCGGCCGACAACCGGCTGGACTATGGTCGTTTCCTGACCCCCGACCTGGCCGAGATCCAGATGCAAAAGGGCTATGTCTCGGTGCTGAACGGTCCCGGCGGCATGGGCGGCGCCATCAACCTGGTCACGCGCCAGCCCACCGAACCTTTCGAGGGCGAGGCCCGGCTGGGGGTCGAGGCCGGCAATCGCGGCGACATCTCGGGCCGCAGCGGCTATCTGTCGCTGGGCATGAAGCGCGAGCAGTTCTGGCTGCAAGGCAGCTATCTGAAGCGCGACAGCGACGGCTTCTATCTGTCGCGCGATTTTCAGCCGCGCCCGCAGCAGGGCGCCGGTCTGCGCGACTATTCCGACAGCGAGGATTCGCGGCTGAACCTCAAAGCCGGCTGGACACCCAATGCGAGTGACGAATAAGTGCTGAGCTATACCCGCCAGACCGGGCAGAAGAACGCGCCCTATAACGTCGACCTGCCGATCCGCAGCCTGACCGCCGAGCCCCGCGAAGGCCAGTGCCGGCAGCGCGACTGGATCTGGCCGGAATGGGACATCGACAGCCTGGCCTTCTATTCGCACACCGAACTCGGCGCCGGCTATGTCAAGACCAAGGCCTATTACAACCGCTTCGACAACCTGCTTTCGGCCTGGGACGATTACACCCATAGCACCCAGACCGAGCGCCGCGCCTTCGACAGCCGCTACAAGGACCGCTTCTGGGGCCTGAGCCTGGAGGGAGGGGCCGACATCGGCGAAAACACTCTGCGCAGCGCCGTGCAATTCCGCCGCGACAAGCATGAATCGATCCAATTCTCGAGTCCGGGCCTGGGTGGCAGTCCCGATCCGGCCGAGATCAGCACCGAGGAAACCTGGTCCGTCGCGCTGGAGGATACCTGGCAGGCGCGCGAGAATTTGGGCGTGGTCGCGGGCCTCAGCTATGACAAGGCCCGCGTACTGGAAGCCGACCAGACCGAGGCTGACATCGGCCTGCCGACGGGGTCTTCGGACGCGGTGAACTGGCAGCTGGCGGCGATCTGGCAGCCAGGCGCTTCGGGCGAATATCACGCCAGCCTGTCCTCGCGCACCCGGTTCCCGACGCTCTTCGACCGCTACAGCACCCGCTTCGGGACGGCGGTGCCGAACCCGGACCTGGAATCGGAACGTGCGCTGAACGCCGAGCTGGCTATAGCGGCGAGATCGGCCCCGCGACCGTGAACGCGGCGCTATTTTACAGCAAGATCAATAACATGATCCATTCGGTCCCAACCGGCGCGTTGGACGAAGAGGGCGACCAGATCACCCAGAACCGCAACGTCGGCGATGGCGTCTACAAGGGTTTTGAGGTCGCAGTGAACTGGCAGCTGGCCGACGACCTGGTGCTGGTGGCGAATTATACCTGGCTGCACCGCTCGATCACCGACCCGCTGCGCGCCGACTATCGGCCGACCGACACGCCGCGCCACAATGCCTTCCTGCGGCTGGACTGGCAGGCGACGCCGGTGCTGACGGTCTCGCCCTCGGTGCAGGTGTCGAGCTCGCGCCTGTCGGAAAGCGCAATTCAGCCCGAGGATCCGGCGGCGATCGCTTATACCCGCATGGGCGGCTTCGCGTTGGAGAATCTGGACTTCGCCTGGGCGGCCAGCGACCGGGCCGAGGTGCTGTTCGGCGGGCGCAACCTTTTCGACCGCGACTATTCGCTGGTCGAGGGCTATCCCGAAGCCGGGCGCAGCTTTTTCCTGACTACGGCGCTGCGGTTCTGAAATCATGGGGCGCATGCGCTGCGCCCCAGCCGATTTTCCAACCTGCACGAGGGGTTTTTCAACACAGGTCATGGCAGATGTGGAAAGGAAAGGTGATGAACCGGTTCGTAATCTACATGCGGCTCGGTCCCGAGGATCGGGGGCATCCTGAACGCAGCTTCACGGCCCAACGGCACGATATCATGTTCTTTCTGGACAATTGTATCGGAGACGGGAAGCAGGTGGTCAAGCGGTTCTGCGACAACGGCCTGGCCGGCGCCCGGGGCTTCCAGGCCCTGTCGGCGGCAATGGCGTTTTGCCGCCTGAACGGCGCCGAACTGCTGGTGGCACGGCTGGACCGCATCCCGTTCGAAGACTTCGGCTATGCCCCGTTCTTTGCCGATCCCGGCTTGCGGTTGCGCGTCGCCGGACTACCCTATGCCTGCAGAAGCGAGTTGCAGATTCACGCCCGGATGATCGAGCAAGAACGCGCATTCGACATGATGAAACAGCAGGCGAGCCAACCCTGCGACCCGCGTCGTCGAGCGGACTGAGGGTCGAGGACGATGAAATGTTCAAGGATATTCCGACCCATGCGCTGCTGCCCATCGTGCTGCCGATGCGCGAAAGAGGCTCTACCCTCCGCGAAATCGCTTCGGCGCTGAACCAGAGGCGCTGGACCACCGAAACGGGGACCGCCTGGCGCCCGACGCATGTCTCGCGGTTGCTGCGCGATCTGGGCTGAGGAGCCGGCCGAAAACCGTCTCCGTGTCTTCATGCTGAATCGTCCTTCTCATCGGTCGATCCACCTTATGCCCCTGTCTCAGAAACCGGCACTATCTCTGTTGGCCCTGGCGGCAACATTGGCGAACAACTGGCTGGGATAGATGAAGTAACCGTTGATCTTGATCTCGGGCGTGACAACACTGTCGGCCATCTCGGCAGATTTGATGCTCTCGTCGCCGCCTTCGATGTAGCTGACGAAGTTCTCGCTGATGAGCCGACCTGTCGGATTTGTCCAGATCGCAGGGGAGTGACTTTGGGAACGGACGCAACGGCCTTGCAGGCGGCAAACCGGGCGCGGCCCCATAGAGCAAAGGGTGGCGAGCCGCCTGTGGGCAAATCTGGCAACGTGGAGCAATAAGGGCACAACCGGAAAGGCAAAAAAGAACCGCGCCCGAGGGTGTGGCAGTTTTCTTGTCGTCGCTAGATGACAAGGTATCTGTGGTATGCTTTAAACGGTCGGCACATCAAAGGGGATCTGGGGATCGCACCATCGACGTTCTACAGAGTTTCAAGGCTGTGGAGCGTGATCCCGCCCTAGCATCGGATCGGGCCAGGCAGGACCGGAAGGACATGACTGCCATCAAGCAGATACCCGATGGTAGCAGAGGCCGATATGGCGCGCGTAAGGTTTGGCACCAGTTGCGCCGCGAAAGGCGCGACATCGCCCGCTGCACGGTGGAGAGGCTGATGAAGGTCATGGGATTGCAAGGCGTTGTGCGCGGCAAGAAGGTCGTCACGACCAACCCCGATGCGGCCCAACCCTGCCCGGACGACAAGGTGAACCGGGTCTTCGTCGCCGATAGGCCGAACCAGCTGTGGGTCAGCGATTTCACCTACGTCACAAGCTGGCAGGGCATGGTTTATGTGGCCTTCGTGATCGACGTATTCGCCCACAAGATCGTCGGCTGGCGCGTCTCGACCTCGATGACCACCGGTTTCGTCCTTGATGCCCTGAACCAGGCCATCTGCCAGCGCGCGCCGTCCGAGGCTGACAAGCTGATCCATCACAGCGACCGGGGCAGTCAATATCTCTCGATCCGATATACCGAGCGGCTGGCCGAGGCGGGCATCGACACCTCGGTAGATAGCGTCGGGGATTCCTATGACAATGCCCTGGCCGAAAGCATCATCGGACTGTTCAAGACCGAGGTTATCAAGTTCCTCGGTCCTTGGAAATCCGTGGGCCAAGTCGAGCGGGAAACCCTGAGGTGGGTCGATTGGTATAGCAATGCGCGACTTCACAGCGCCATCGGTTACGTCACGCCGAACGAAGCAGAGGAGGAATTCTACGCAAGCTTGAACGCCGCCGAAAAAGCAGCCTAATCATTGAACTAGAAACTCTCCGGTAAACCCGGGGCGGTTCACATCGTCGAAGAGCCGGAATCCGAAGCACTGTTGATCACCGCGCCATCGACACTCAGCGCTCAAGAACGAACGTATAGGCGCATGCATCCCACATGTGATAGTCAACCGCCGCTTTCATGATGTGGGTCACCCCGATGGCGTCGTGCATCAGCCCGTTGAAAAATGGCTCGACCTGATTGCGCAGGTAATCACTCGTTCCCAGGCTGAAATATTTGGTGTCCGGAACCGGTGGTGCCGTGCTTACAGCTTTTGTGAAGGCCGGTCCTGCACTGATCACCTGGGTCCGGGCCGCATCATATGCCTGATAGAAATCCTTCATGTGCCAGCTGCGGAGGCGACCGTTACTGTCGCCCAGCTGTTGAAACAGCATGGTGATAAAATTGCTGACAAACGTGCTGAAATCCAGAGCGTCTTCAGCAGCACTGGCAATAAGCGACAGCTGCTTAAAATCTGATTGGACCAGCTCCTGCGTTTCAAGCGGAAACAGCACGGGCAGCCTTCCCCATTCAGGCGCTCTTTCCCAATGTGTAAACATCATGCCCGGCGTTCCCCCCGGCGAAACGCCTTGGCTTGGCGACGAAGTGGGAATGGCCGGAGGAAGCGTGACTCCGCCCCACCGCAGGATATCCGAGACCAGCGGGATGAGCTTGCGGGTCTGAAGCGATGTCAGAACGTCACCGGCCACCTGGCGTGAGCGGATGCCCGCACTGGCGGCGCTCTCAAGGGGCAGCCCCGCCCATCTTGCGGTGTTTCGATGTAGCCCTGCGGCATTGAAGGTGTCCGTTCTGATCTGTAAATCTGGCTGCCAAGCCTTGGCCGCCAGCGCCGCGCAGGAGGCAAGGCCGCCGCCAAGTGAATGACCAAGGATCATCAGCCTGCCATTCCATTGCTGCATGGCTTCATCTGCAGCATCCTGCGCGACCTTGATGGTATCTTCGTATTGTGGTGTTCTTTCCCCAAGCGCTTGTGAGACATTGGTCGGCCAATCGCCATTCTGGCCGTAGAACAGAGAGGCGGAGCCCGTCCAGTTGATATGCGCTGTCCCAATGGTGACCCCGGGAAATCCCAGTGCAATCGGCACGTTACCCGTTGAAGGCAGGATCAGCGGTTGCTCACGCAGTCCCGCCGCGCGTAACTGTGTCCGCGTAGCTGTCGGAGGGTATCGACCTGTCGGAGAGATCGTCGGGATAATTGGCTTGAACTCGGTTTGATCCATGAACCAATCCACAACCCCGGTGGGAGTGATGGTGCAATTCAGCTCGATATGAACAGCCAGTTCATCGAGATCCTGATCATTCATTTCCGAGCCGCGAAACACCAGCGCGGGCGGGCAGACATCCAGCGGTGTCAGCCCGGCAGAGAGCTTCGGATAATACATCCTGCAGAACAGACCATTCCGCAGGTCTTTTTCCCATCCGCGCTCCCAGTGCTCCCAGAGACGGGCCTTTTCCTGGCGCAGGCGTGGCGTCAGTTCCGCATCTTCATAGTCATAAATATCAAGGATCAGCATTGCTGCCTTGTTCAGGCAGGGCTGCCAGTCTGCTTTGCCGGGAATGCGGGCCGGCTCTGTGATCACGCCCGGAGTATTGTTCGGCATGATTACGGCCCCCAGATCTGATCGCCGCGATCCGGGGTAGACAGCGGAGCATCGTAACGGGAATGGAGTTCGTCCTCGGCCAGATACCAGCCGCCATCCGCCTGATAGCTGAAAGCGCTCAGTTTGGCGCGGATGCGGTCGGTGTCAGCGGTCCGGTCAAGGGATTTACCAACCAATTGCAGCACCTGATCCAGCCGCCACGCCGTGTGGCGCGAATCCGGGCCAGAACCAGTAGCGAATGTATCAACGCGCCTTTCAAGCAGCGAAATTACGAAATCAGTTTGCTTGGAAGGGCCTGAAGGTAGCCTTGTCGCACGTAGCACTCGAAACAATATCTCGGCTGTGGCAAGCTGACCAGCACCAGATGCTAGGGATTCCATAAGACTCCGACCCGGCATTCCATTGATGAAGTCCGGTTTCATCCAAGGGTCTGCCCCTGCGTTGATCAGAGCAATCATCGCCCCGAGGTTTGTGACTGTGTTACTCAAGCTGAGCGGCGTTACATCACGGAACCCATACTGCTGCACATTGGGATTTGCGCCTGCATCGAGCAGGGCCTGCACGATGGGCAGGCTGGCATCATAATCCGGAAACAGCATGAAATCCGGCGCCGTCGGCGTACGCCGCTCGATCGCCATAAACAGGGCTTCCGTGTGGTTCACGTTCGGATCGACGCCTTGCGCCAGAAGCGCCTGCACCGCTGCAAGATTGTAGGCCATCACCGCCTCTTGCAGCAGCGTGGCAAGATACGGGACCGGCCGGCCGTCGCGCGTGAAATCCAGCGCGGGGGCATGATAACCATCAGACAGGACCGCAGGGTCGAACTGATCCAAACCCTGTGGAACCTCGCCTTTTGCAATCACGCGCGCCAATTCACGGATAGCCTCGGGGGCCTCGGCCCATCTGGTTTCGAATGCCGGCCAGTCAGGTTCATATACGGCCTGTTCCATGACAGTTTCCTCAGGATTTAAGACGGGTAATGCAGCGGTCAGCTCGCTCTGTTCCGCAGGAACCCATTCGAGTCTGAGCGGCACGAAAAAGAATGCAAATACCAGCCCAAAAATAAATCCGGCCGCTATCCCCAGAATGGCAATGAACCATCTGTTCATCAGGTATCCTCAGTTCAGCTTGATGAGATCGGACATGGCCTCGAACAGCTTGTCCATGGTCACTGCCATCCGTGCGCCGTTAACGGTGATGTTGCCGCTGTCATCCAGCGTGACCAGCGAGGCACCGACCTTGATGGTGATGCTGTCGCCAGCCGTGATCTCGATGCGCCGCCCTGCATCCAGCGTGTAATTGCCGCGCACATCGGTCATCTTGTTGCGCCCCACGGTCTCGTTGTGGTCGCCCTCGATCATCTGTGTTTTTGTGGCTTCGACAGCCAGGATCAGGTTGCCGATACCAGGATCGCGGCCGACATCCCCCATCGCCTCAGCCAGCGGGCCGATGCCCTGCGTGTTCCCGGCGGCACCTGCCGGAGAGATGGAGCCGATCCTGCCCGGCCCCACACCCAGATGCATGTCGCCTCCGATCATTTGCCGCAGTGTATTTCCAACCTCACATGACTGATCGTGACCGATACTCGTAACAGCATTGCGGTTCACACGCGTCGTTGCGTTACGCTCAATCTTGCTGTTCATGTCGCGCTGCGCGTGGATGAAGACTTCTTCGCGGCCCTTTTCGTCCTCAAATCGTAGTTCGTTGAACCCACGTCCGGTGCCCTTACCGTCATGGGTGTTGGTCCTGAATGTGCTGCGCGTCTTGTGCTTGGGCAGTTCGTAGGGGACGTCGTTCTTTCCATTGAAGACATTCCCGGTGACGATTGGCTTGTCCGGATCGCCCTCGAGGAATTCGACGACGACCTCCATGCCGATGCGGGGGATGACCATGCCGCCCCAGCCTGCTCCGGCCCAGTTCTGCGACACCCGGCAGCGCATCGAATGCGCGGCATCAAGGTCCCAGTGAAACCGCACCAGGATGCGGCCGTATTCGTCGCAGTCGATCTCGCCCTCGCCCACCACCATCGCCGTCTGCGGGCCATGCACCACGGGGACCTGCGTGCGCCGCGGGGGCGCCATCGGCGCGGTGTCGGGCATCAGCACGTAGCTGCCCGTAAAGGCATAGCCGTCGCTGCCCTGACCACCCGAGCCATAGGCCTCAGACACGAAGTGGTGCGATGCTGACAGGCACAGGTAGCTCTCGTCCGTGCCGGGGATCCGGTCGCCCGACAGCGTCACCCGCTTGCCAGACCGCAGGCTCAGGCAATCGCCCACCGCCCGGTTGCGACGGTCCGCTCCACGTTCCTGCGACGTGCGCAGGCCCGCCACGATCTTGCCCACGTCCTGCGCCAGGTAATCGCCCGGATAATCGAAGCTCTCGATCTGGCCCTGCGCATGGGCGGCATCGCCCAGCCGGTCGACCTCCATCGCCTGGTCAGGATGCTTGAAGTTATAGTCGGTCAGCCGGATCGCCCCGGTGGTGATGTTGCGCTCGGGCGTCCAGTCCCAGAAATGCTCACCCTCGGCCTGGTGGTGGCCGTCGTAGCTTTTATAGGGCCGCGCGCCGATCGTCTCATGCGCCAGAACGTCATCGGTCAGCACCAGCGTATGGCTGCCCGTCTCGTGGCGGAAATGAAAGCTGATCCCGTGCCGCTCCATCTGGCGGCGGGCGAAGTCGAGGTCGCTCTCGCGGTACTGCACCGTGTATTCCAGCACCGGATAGTCCTGCGACAGCTGCACATCCAGCGCCGGATCGCCGAGCTGGGCATAGTCCGACAGCAGCTCGCGCAGGATCTGCACCACGGTCCTGTTGTGAAAGATCCGCTGGTTGCGCCGCCGCCCCGCCAGCCAGAACCACGGGCGCAGCACCAGATCATAGCGGTGACCGTTCTCGCCCACCCCGGCCCATCGCGCCTGCGTGACGATGCCGTCAAAGGGCTGGGTGCCCTCACGGCCCTCGATCTCGACCGTGGCATGGGTGCCGACCAGCGCGTCGAAGTCGAGATCATCGCGGGTGGCCAGCGCCTCGACGCGGTATTCGAACAGGTCGTTGAGATGGTCCGTGCCGTCAAAGCGCAGAAGCGCCAGCGTGTCAGCGCCAAGCGCGGTCGTCAGACGGCCGAGACGCTCGGTCTGGCGAAGGGGGGCGTTCATAAACAAGCCTCGTCGGGGAAATGGGTAAAGAAAACTGCCGCGAGTATGCCCAAGGCTGACGGCACTGCCAAGGCCGTGTCGGGTGAGCCCGTCGCTTAAGGTCTTCGCATGATCAGGGACACACTGTTGAGCGTCGTGGAATAAGGCCCCCGCTTCTGGTGTGATCGGCGTCCCAAATGGACCCCACCGACCGGGGTTTGGGTCCATTGTGCTTCCGAGGATTATCGGAGGCCGAGCGCGGGATGCTGATCGTGGAGACAATCGCAAAAATCAGGCGGCTGCATTTTACCGAGGGCAAGGGGATCAAGACGATCTGCCGCGACCTGAAGCTGTCGAAGAGTGAGGCGTGAGCCGCCATCGGTCCGAGGCCACGCCGAACGGTGCGCAAGGTGATCCGCACCGGGGTAGCGGAGTTCACCTACGCCCGGACGGTTCAGCCACGCCCGAAACTGGGCGCCTGGCTTGAGGAACTGAGCCGGCTGTTGGCGATCAACGCGGCTCGTGGGCGCCGGGAACGCCTGACACTGATCCAGATCTACGAGGAACTGCGCGGTCTCGGGTATGAAGGCGGGTATGATGCGGTCCGCCGCTATGCCTCGGTCTCGGGGCGCGCACTCAAAGCTCCGGTGCCTCGTCCGCCTTCGTGCCGCTGAGTTTTGCCCCCGGCGAAGCCTATCAGTTCGACTGGAGCCACGAGGTTGTCCTGATCGATGGGGCGACCACCACGATCAAGGTGGCGCATGTTCGCCTGTGCCACAGCCGGATGTTCTTCGTGCGGGCCTATCCGCGCGAGACGCAGGAGCCTCAGCCATCGGGCTCGAACCGATGGCGCCGCGATGGCTTCGATGTTCGATGCCCATGATCGGGCTTTCGCCTTCTTCAAGGGCACCTGCACCCGCGGGATCTACGACAATATGAAGACGGCGGTGGAGACCATCTCCACCGGCAAGGAGCGCCTCTGCAATCGTCGGTTCCTGCAGATGGCCAGCCACTATCTGGTTGAGCCCGTCGCCTGCACCCCGGCATCGGGCTGGGAGAAGGGTCAGGTGGAGAGCCAGGTCGGCACGGTCCGCCAGCGGTTCTTCTCACCCCGGGTCAGGGTCAAGAGCTACGAGGAACTGAATGCCTGGCTGCTGGACAAGTGCATCGCCTCGGCCAGGAGCAGCAAGCATCCCGAACTGACGGACAAGACCGTCTGGCAGGTCTTCCAGGAAGAGCGCGCGCACCTCGTCCCTTATGCCGGGCGCTTCGACGGCTTCTCGGCGGTATCGAAGACCTACCTCGTGCGGTTCGACAACAACAAATACTCGGTCGCGGCAACGGCTGTCGGGCGGCCGGTCGAGATCCGGGCCTATGCGGAGCGGATCGAGATCCGGCATGGATGAGCCATGCCCCGCCATTGGTTCGAGGGGCATTGCGAACGGCTGGTCGGGGACCATCCCCGTCACTTCGGGCGGGGCCGGGCAATCTACAATCCCTGGCACTATGTGCCTGTCCTGCTTCGCAAACCCGGGGCGCTGCGCAATGGCGCACCGTTCAAGGACTGGGTTCTGCCCGGCGCCCTCGAGCAGATCCGCCGCAAGTTGCAGGGGTCGTCGGATGGCGACCGCCAGACGGTGAAGATCCTTGGCGCCGTGCTGACAGAGGGGGTTCCCGCCGTGCAGAAGGCCTGTGCCGAAGCGCTCTCGCAGGGCGTCCACTCCGCCGATCCTCAGCCATCGGGCTCGAACCGATGGCGCCCGATGGCTTCGATCCTCAACATCCTGTCCCGCAGGCGCGACCCGGAGCCGCCACCCTTGCTGCTCACCTCTCCGGCCCTGCGCCTGACCCATGAACCGAAGGCCGACTGCGCCCGCTATGACCCGGCTCGCGGAGGGCCGGCTGATGGATCGTGCAGAGATCATGGCAGCGATGGGCGAGTTGAAGCTCTATGGCATGCGCGCCGCCGCCTACGACGAACTCATGGCGGTGGCTGTGCGTCGCCAGCATGAACCCCGTCAGATCGTGGGCGAACTGCTGGCCGCCGAGATCAACGAGAAGAAGGCGCGGTCGGTCAAATACCAGATCACCACCGCCAAGCTGCCCTATGCCCGGGAGATCGAGGAGTTCACCTTCGATGACACCCCGATCAACGAGACGCTGGTGCGTGATCTGGCCAGCGGCGAATTCCTCGGCCAGCAGCGCAATGTCGTGCTGGTCGGCGGCACCGGGACCGGCAAGACCCATATCTCCGTAGCGATCGCGCGAGCCGTCATCCGCAACGGCGCCCGGGGACGCTTCTTCAATATTGTGGATCTCGTGAACAGGCTGGAGGCCGAGGTCCGTGCAGGGCGGGCGGGCCGCCTGGCCGAACATCTCATGCGACTCGACTTCGTCATCCTCGATGAACTCGGCTACCTGCCATTCGCCCAATCCGGCGGCCAGTTGCTGTTCCATCTGGTCAGCAAGCTCTACGAGCAGACTTCCGTCATCGTCACCACCAACCTCGCATTCGGCGAGTGGCCGACCGTCTTCGGAGACGCGAAGATGACCACCGCGCTGCTCGACCGTCTCACTCACCATTGCGACATCGTCGAAACCGGAAACGACAGCTGGCGCATCAAAACACGAGCCTGAACACCCCCGAAACGCAGGCCCGCGTCGGCTGCGCCAGCTGGAAAGCTACGCCGCCACGGGCCTGCTCACCACATCGCCAGAGGGGTCCCTTTGGGACGCCGATAAGGGGCCACCATGCAACGCCGATTGACACGGATGCTCCCCGCCTCACGGGCTGCTTCGGCCCAGACAGAAACCGGCAGGCTGGTAGCGGACAGAAGGTCGCGCTCGATCCCCATGCCGAACGGCAGGCGGATTGCCTGCATTTCTGACAAGCTCCAGCTTCCGAGTTCGGGATAGCCGATGTCGGCCAGTCCAAACATGATGTCGCCGCCCGGGTCCAGTTCAGTGGCGAGCCAGACGCCTTCGCCGAACGGGTTGAAGAACTTGACCACCGGCACATGGTCAACGTCGCGGTTCCGGCCATTGGCCAGGAGTTGCTCGCGCAATTCGTCGGTCAACAGGATCATGCCGCCCTCCTGTCGATCGAGGTCGCGTCTATGTCCGGCTCGCCGTCTTCAGGGAGGAAGGGCAGAATCCAGTCGGCGGTCTTGCTGGCCTGCGAAGCGGCGCGCACGATGGCGCGGTTGTCCTCGCGCAGCACTTCCAGCCATGAACCGATGTAATCGGCGTGGCGGACGGTCGGCACGATCCCAAGCGAGGCGCAGCAAAACGCGGCATTTATCTGGGCCACGAGTTCCTCGAATGCGTATTTCTTCGTGCCGAAAGAGCCGGAGAAATCGCGGGCGAGGCGCGAGGAATGGCCGCTGGCATGGCCAAGCTCGTGCAGAGCCGTCCTGTGCCAGTTGATCGGCTCGGGATAGGCTTACGGAGGCGGGACCATCACGAAATCCTGCGACGGCATATAGAAGGCGCGGTTGCCGCCGATGCGGAAGTCGATCCCCGTCGCTTTGATGAGCGCCTCGACGCGCGGTTCGATCAGGCCGGGCGGCGTTGGCGGTGCAACGGTGGCGATTTCTGTGGGCAGACCGTCGCATTGGGCGGCGTTGAACACGGTGAACCTTTTCAGGAACGGGATGCGTCCCGGTTCTTCACCGGTCTCGCGGGCGCGGCGCTTCTCGTCTTCCGGGGTGAAGCGGTCGGCATAGACAACGGTGGTGCCGCGTTCGCCCTTGCGGACATTGCCGCCAAGCGACAGCGCCTGGCGGAAAGTTAGCCAGCCCTGGCCGGGGAAACCATGCTCGATGACCGCACCCCAGAGGATCAGGACATTGATCCCCGAATAAGGACGGCCGGTGGAGACATTGACCGGCATGGCGAGCGGTGCCTTCGTCGTGGCGGTGCCCCCAAGGCTGCACCCACGGCAGGCGGCCTTGCTCCAACTCGCCGATGATCTTGCTGGTGATTTCGTCGTAAAGGTTGGTCCGGTCGGTTCCGGGGTGCGCGCTGCGGAAGTATCTGGACATCGCGGTTCTCCGCGACGGGCGCCGGAAGCCTCTCTCCCAGCCCTCAACCCGTCACGGAAAACCCGTCCGCACTCTCACTCTAAGAGGGCGTTGCGGGGTCTCCCCGCTCGATGGGGGTGCGCCGGCAACGAAGTGCCGGCCAGGGGGAAGGCTTTCCCCCTCACACCGAACAAGTGGACACTGACTGGAAAATCAAATCCCGTTTCCTGGTCCGGGGGCTGAGATCAGGTGCAAGATTCTCCAAAGAGGACGGAGCTTTGTTCAGAAACGAGTTTCTGAAACGCCCGGTAGCTTTTCGACAGGCGGGTACATTGCTTCTTCTCCTCGTTCACCAGGACGTCCAGCATGATAGGATCGCTGCCACCGATCCCGTAGCAGGGCTTTTGGGCATCCTGGGAAGGGAGACGTTTCATCATCTGCGTCATCCCAAGTTCGACGTGCGGTGTGAAGCGGTGGGTATGCTTGCTGCGGAAATCATCCGTCGCCGCCTTGTAGTCCCCGTTGTCGACGGTGTTGAGCGACTTGATCAGCTTCCCCCAGGACCGCCAGGGCTTCGCCAATCTTGCAGCGACCCCTTCATTGATCCCCCAATCCTCGGGCAGGGTGGAAAAGTCGTCCGACCATAGCGCCCCTTGTTGCACACAATTCGCCTGATGAGAGAGATGCGCGATCGCGAAGTAGAATCTGGCCTTGAGCGTATATGGCAACAACGAACTCGTGGAGCAGATCGTTTTTCTGGGGAAGATCGAGCCCTTCCAGAACCGTCTTCCACGCTTCCAGCCGTCTGGTCAGGTTGATCAGATGATTTATGCCGTTGGCCAGATCCCGGGCGACATCCTGGGCCTGATCCCGGTAACCATCTGCTGACGCCCTAAATCAGTATCCAGTCTGACGGTTTGAGGCGGTTTGAACCATCCATATGGCATGAACGGTGTGCATTGCTCTACGCCTTGTAGCGCGGCCCTGTAGTCCGAGTATTTACCGACAAGAAATTCGTCCACTTGATCCATCATCAAATCCGTCTTCGGCTCAGGTCGCACACTCCAAGTTACCGTGCCCCGTCAGACCTCGATCCCGCCTTTCGCCAGCATCGAGAAGCAGATCGCGCAGATCGTGGAGGCCATTGCGGACGGCATGTACCATCCCTCGATGAAGGAGAAGATGGATGTGCTGGAGGCGCGCAGGGAAGAGCTGACGACGCTGCTCGCCGATGCGCCGGCGGATACGCCGGACATTCTACCGAGTGCTTCGGCCATCTACGCGAAGAAGGTCGCCACACTGACGAAGGCCCTGAACCGGAAGGAAGCGTCGCAGGATTGGCGCGCCCTGATCGAGAAGATCGTGCTGACGCCGGGGCCGGAACGAGGCGAGATTTTCGCCACACTGCACGGTGATCTGGCGAAAATCCTCGAATGGACCGAACGGCAAGCTACTGGAAAGACAGCAAAAATGACAAAACCCGCCGCTGGTGCGACGAGTTTGTTGGAATATTTGGTTGCGGGGGCAGGATTTGAACCTGCGACCTTCAGGTTATGAGTTTTGGTCAGGGCGTTTTCGCCACCTTTCGCCACGGTGCGAAAAAGGCGCCAATACTCGCATAACCATCTGTTAATATTGATTTATAGCGTAGACGACCCTACCCTTCTCTTCGCCACAGCAGCACAGTGATTTGCTTCCTGTTGCTTCCGATTTGCTTCCGGAGCTTCCGGAACTGGAGGGGTGAAGATGACAAAGATCACGAAACGTTCCGTCGACGCGGCGGTGCCAACCGGGCAGGAGTTCTTCCTCTGGGACGAAGAGCTGAAAGGCTTCGGATTGCGCGTCTATCCATCGGGGCGAAAGATGTATCTGGCCCAGTACCGCGCCGGCGGCCGTTCGCGCCGTGTCAACATCGGGCTGCATGGTGCGATGACGCCGGAAATGGCCCGCACTGAGGCGATGAAATATCTGTCGGATGTGCGGCTCGGCGCCGATCCCGCCGGTGAGCGCGACCGCCGAAAGGCCTCCCCGACCATCAAAGAGTTCAGCAAACGCTTCCTTTCGGATCACGTCGCGCTGCACTGCAAAGCTTCGACTTATGGCGAGTACGAGCGATCCATCGATCTGTTCATCAATCCGAGGTTCGGCAGTCATCGCATCATCGACATCACCCGGGCCGACGTCGTCGGACTACACCAGTCCATGAAGCATATCCCCTATCAGGCGAACCGGACCCTCGGCGTCCTCTCGGTGATGTTCACCGTGGCCCATACCTGGGGCGTGCGCACCGACGGAGTGAACCCCTGCTGGAAGGTGAAGCGATACCGGGAGGAAAAGCGCGAGCGCTATCTCACCCCGGACGAGTTGGCACGCCTCGGCAAGGTGCTGAATGAGGCGAAAGACGAACCCGAGGCCGCATCCTGCATCCGGCTGTTGCTGCTGACCGGATGCCGCCTCAGCGAGATTCAGACCCTGAAATGGCGCTATGTCGATTACCGCAACGGCCTTCTCCGCCTGCCGGATTCCAAGACCGGCGCCAAGCTGGTCCCAATCGGCAAGGCGGCCATCGAGGTCCTGAAAGCCATCCCGAAGATCGACGGGAACCCCTATGTCATCACCGGCCGGAAGGAGGGCCAGCATCTGACCGACATGCAGAAACCATGGCGGCGGTTGCGCAAGCGTGCCGGGCTCGACGATCTTCGTATTCATGATTTGCGCCATTCCTTCGCCTCGGATGCCCTGCAGCTCGGGCAGGACCTGACGATGATCGGGCGGCTCCTCGGACACACGCAGGTGCAGACCACGGCACGCTACGCTCACCTGAAGACCGATCCGGTCCGCTCGGCGGCGGACGTCGTCTCCGACGCTGTGGCGCAGGCACTGGCGCAACCGGTCACCGAGGGTGACGAAAAATCCACTGCTGCATGATCTGGCACTGTTACGCCCGGGCAACCCATCCCTTGAAGGTGAGAGCGGCATAGAACAGCTGGACCTCGCGGAAGCCCGCCGCTGCCAGAAGCGCGGCATCCTCCTCGGGCGTCAGCACCGGCAGGCGTTCCTTCATCGTGGCCATGCCGGCCATGGCCTGCGCCTCGGGAACGCCGCCCGAGACCAGCCAGGCCGCATTGCGCCGCAGCCACAGATCCTGCTGGCCGTCCGCCTGCGGAAAGCTGTGATGGGCCATGGCGAAGGGCGCGCCGGGGCGCAGGCGGCGATGCAGCTGGCGCAGGGTGCGCAGGCGTTCCTCGCGCGGCAGGAAATGCAGGGTCAGCAGGCAGGTCGCGCCGTCGAAGGGGCCTTCGGGGGCATCATCGATATAGCCCTGATGGAAGGTGACACGGTAGCCCGCCGGGCCCAGGATGTCCAGCGCCTGGGCGATCATCTGAGGCGAAGGATCGACGCCGTCGAAGCGCCAGCCGGGATGGGCCGCGGCGAAGGCGCGCAGCTCCAGCCCGCCGCCGGCGCCGAGGACCAGGACGCGGCCCGTCTCGGGCACGCGCTCGGCCAGCAGCAGCCCGGCCATGCGGTGCAGGTCCTTGAGGCCCGGCACATGGCGCGCGACGCGGCCGGCATAGCTGGCACCGTCGCCCGGATGGGCCGCGCCGCTCATTCCGGCAAGACCAGCGAGCGGTGCAGCTGCGCCCCGGCCCATGCCCCGTCCCCCACCGCCAGCGACACCGAATGCGGCGCCCGCGCGACGTCGCCGCAGGCAAAGATGCCGGGAAGGCTGGTTTCCTTCGTCTCATCCGTCACGATCTGGCGGCCCATCGGCGTCTCGATCAACTCGCAGCCGGCGGCCTCGGCCAGCGGGCTGGCCGGCCCGGTCCGGGTCGCGGTGAACAGACCGGCGAAGGGCAGCACCCGGCCGTCGCGCAGTTCCACCTCGGCCTCGCCCGCGATCCGGGCGACGGGGTTTTCCTCAATGGCAACGCCGCGGCTGCGCAAGTCGTCGCGCTGCTCCGGCTCCAGCGTCACCGCGCCGTTGGTCAGGAAGGTGACCTCGCCCCATTCCGGCAGCAACTGCGCCTGATGGATCGACATCGGCCCGGTGGCGATGACGCCGATCCGGCCCTGATCCAGTTCGTAACCGTGACAATAGGGGCAGTGGAACACCGTCTTGCCCCATCGCTCCGGCAGGCCCGGAATGTCAGGAAGCAGGTCTCGCACTCCGGTGGCCAGCAGGATACGGCGGCCGGCATGGGCCGTGCCATCCGCCGTGGACAGCCGGAAATCATCCTTGCGCCCCGAAATCGCGACGGCCTCGCCCTCGATCCAGGTCACCGTCGGATAGGCCAGAAGCTGCCGGCGCGCGCCGGCCCAGATCGCCGCCGGGTCCACCCCGTCCTGCCCCAGAAACCCGTGCGAATGGCTGGCGAAACGGTTGCGCCGCTGGCCGGCATCGACCACCAGCATCTTGCGGCGCGCACGCGCCAGCTGCAGGGCGGCAGCCATCCCGGCATAGCTGCCCCCGATCACGATCACGTCCTGCATGTCCTACTCCTGTGTGGCCCGCCTTTGCGCGTGGCGGCGGGCGAAATCCCGAGCCAGATCGGCCAGCGTCACATCGGCGAAACGGTCCAGCAACAGCGCCTCGGCCTCGGCAAAGGCGCCCTCCAGCGCGGCATTGACCGATTGCTCGACCAGGCATTCCGGCGTCTCGTTACGATTGCCGATGGCGAAGATCGCGGGTTCCCCCAGTGCCTCGTGCAACCGGCGCAGGCTGACCGTTTCCAGATCGGCCGCGATGCGCCAGCCCCCGGCGTGCCCTCGCTCGGCCGTCACCAGTCCCGCCTCGCGCAACAGCCCCATGGTGCGGCGCACCACGACCGGATTGGTGCTGAGGCATTGCCCCAGCGCCTCGGAGGTCATCGGGCCGTCATGCTCTGCCATGTGCAGCAGGGCATGAAGGACCGAGGAAAGGCGGCTGTCACGTTTCATGTAACTATATATGTTACGATTCGAGGCGAGCGTCAAGACAGTGATGTGGGACATCGCTGCGCATCACCGGTATGATGTCGGTTGCAGCATCTGATCAAAGCGAGAGCAGGCGATGACGATCACCAATCAGGACGAACTCGACGGGTTGAAGGAGATCGGCCGGATCGTCGCCAACACCATGCAGGCCATGGCGAAAGCGATGGAACCCGGCATGAGCACGCGCGAACTGGACGAGATCGCCCGCGCGCTGCTGGAGCGCGAGGGCGCCGTTTCGGCGCCGCAATCCACCTATGATTTTCCCGGCGCGACCTGCATCAGCGTGAACGAGGAAATCGCCCATGGCATCCCCGGCGACAGGGTGATCGCGGCGGGCGATCTGGTGAATATCGACGTCTCGGCCTCAAAGAACGGCTATTTCGCCGATACCGGCGCCACATACCGGGTCGCGCCCGTGCGCCCCTCACTGGATCGGCTGTGCCGCGATGGCAGGCAGGCGATGCGGATCGGCATCGCCCAGGTCGGCGGCGGCCGGCCGCTTGCGGGCATCGGTCGCGCCATCGGCAAGTTTGCAGAGCAGCGCAGCTATACGCTGATCCGCAACCTTGCCAGCCATGGGATCGGCCGGGCGCTGCACGAGGAGCCCGCAGAAATTCCGACCTGGGCCGCGCGCGGTGAACGGCGCCGTATCCACAGGGGGCTTGTACTGACGGTCGAACCGTTCTTGTCCAGAGGCGGCCTCTGGGCGACGGAGGCGGACGACGGCTGGACGCTTTACAGCGAACCGCGCGCCCCGGTGGTGCAATACGAGCATACGGTCGTCGCGACGGATCGCGGTGCCATGGTGGTCACGCTGCCGGGCTGAACCTGGCGGTCCTTCCCCCCGCCGACAATGGGTCAGGCCGCCAGCGCCACCGCATCGGGTCCGGCCGGATAGCGCAGCCGGTCGGAAGTGTCATTCGCCGCCAGGAACACCGCCTCGGCCACGTCGGTTTCCCTGGTGGTCAGGGCCGGGCTGGCGAAGGCGGCAAAGATCGGCGCAGCGAAATCGGCATAGGCTTCGGGGATCATGTCCTCAATGGCAAAGTCGATGTTCTGTGAAAACCGCGTGGTCGGGGCATAGCCCGGTTCGACCAGCTTTGCCCGCACACCGAAGGCCGCAAGCTCATGCGCCAACGATCCGGTAAAGCCCTCTATCGCCTGCTTGCTGGCGGTATAGGCAGCGGCAAGCGGCATCGGTGCCAGCGTCACGCTGGAGGTGACGTTGACGACCACGCCCGACCGTCGCGCCCGCATCTGGGGTGCCAGACTGGGAGGCAGGTCGAAAAAGCGGCGGAAGAAGGGGTCGTTTAGCAGCGGGTTCGCGCTGACCTAAGTCTCGGTTCGCGTCGCGATATTGACGATGGCAGGTGTCACCCGTTCCAGCATCGGGGCTTCCGTCAGCAGGCCCCGGTTGTCGAAGGCTAAGGCCGACTCGCCCCGTGACGGCAGCGGCCTAAACAGCGCTGTTACCAACAAAACAAGCATGAGCAGCCAGCGGCTGCGGGCGGTAAGTGACAAAGACATCGGGCTCTCCTGCGATGAATGGCCGGCCCCGGAGACCGGGGCCGGCACCGGTTCAGGCGGCCTGCGCGCCGCCCCTGCCGCGCGCGGACCAGAGCCGCGCGCCGGTCCAGGCGACCAAGGCAAAGCCGCCAATCACATGCAGTGCGGCAAGCCAGACTACGAGGCCGACGGCAGTTGCCCAAGGGCTGACGGCGACCCAGAGACCGGCCAGGAACAGCAGTCTGTCAGCCACCTGATCGCCCGACCACAGCAGTCAGGCGGCCAACACGACAAGGGCGGCGCCTGACAGGACGCTGCTCCAGAGGGCCGCAGCGGGCAGCGAAAGCATCAGCGGCAGGGCAGCCAGCAGGACGCCCGCAGCGATGACGGTCCCGGCGGCGATGCGGTAACCAGTATGGCAACGGTCCGAAATCCAGTTCGCAACCATGGTTTTACCTCCTCTCATCTGATCGTCAGGTGGGTTTCGCCAGCCGCCGCGGCTCTGACGGCGGCAGGAAGGGGCTCAGTTCTGCTGGCGCGAAGGCGCCGGCCGCAATTTCAGCGAGCGCGGTTTCCGTCGCGCTGTTCGAGGCATCGCCCAGTCTTGGCGCCGCGCCCTCGCGCAGGGCGCGGGTGCGGGCAGCGGCGGCCAGAACCAGTCCGAAACGGTCTGGCATGGCGGCCTGACAGTCAAGGGGAAGAAGCGGGTTCATCGCGCACCTCTGTCAGGCCACCTGCTGCGCGTGTTGCGCGCCTTCGAGTGCCCGCAATGCGGTTTCGACGTCGCTCAGCCGCGACTGGCGATGATGCTCGGGCATCCCCTCAGAGGTCGCCAGATCCTGAAGATATTCGTTGAACGCGATGCTCATCAGGATCGAGCGGCGCGTTTCAAGCGGCAGGCTGGTATCCTGCGCCACCTCCATCGGAGTTGCTCCTTTCCCGGCGTCGCCCACTGGCGCTCCGAGCGCGCGACGATAGGCGTCCCGATGCTGCGCAAGGCCCAGCCGGTCAAGCGTCTGATCGGAAAAGCGCCGCAGACGCGCGGCATGGGCGTGGCGCTGACGCTCGAGCGCCTGCGCCTGCTGGCGCGCCTCGGCCTCGCCCGGCGGCAGATGCACCTCGTAGGCGATGCCCAGCCGTTCGGCATGCCGGACCGCGGCTTCAAGGCTGGGGAAGGATAGTTCGACCTGATGGGCTGTGTCCTTACCGGCGGTCCAGCCCATCAGCGGCTCGATCGACGGCACGGAGGCACGCTCGATCCGCAGACGCCAGTCCTTGCTGCGCGCGCGACCGGATGTCATCGCGGATCTGGCAGGTTTCCAGATCCGGGCAACGCTCTTCGCGGGCAGGCTGGAATCCCAGGTGGCTTCACCCTTGCCTTGTGGCAGAATCGTCGAGATGCGGGGCGCGGCAGGGGAAATATGGTCTCCTCTTGCAAGTTCCATTTCATCCTCCGATGCTTTCTGACAGGGGAGGTGCGGGCCGGATCGCTCCAGCCCGCCAGGATCAGGTTTTCAGCGGGATGCGTTTGACCTGCGCCTGGGCCGTTTCAGTCCTGGGCAGGGTCACGGTCAGCACGCCGTTGCGGAACGCCGCCTCAACGGCAACCTCATCGATGCCGGCGGGCAGCGGAATGCGCCGCTCGAACCTGCCGTAGACCCGCTCGGAGAACTGGCGCGCGCTGTCCTCTGTGGTGCTGGTCTTTTCGCCGCGCAGTGTCAGCAGACCATCCTCGAGCAGGACTTCGACATCCTTTTCTTCAAGGCCGGGAAGCTCTGCACTGATGTTGATCGCCTTGTCCGTTTCGGTAATCTCGACGCTCGGCCAGTTCGTGCCCGGCCAGCCACTGATACCAGGGAGGACCGGCGAGCGGGTGGCGAAAGAGCGGAAAAAGTCGTCGAACAGCCGATCCACCTCCCGGAGGAAGCTGACAAAGGGGTCAGGCGTCGCCTCGACGGGCTGCGTATTGCGACCCCGCCACCACGGCAGATTTTGGGTCCAGTTCTGTGGGATAAGATCTCTTACGCTCATGTCTGTGTCTCCTGTTCTTGCATAACCCCTCCAAAGGGCGCATCGGTGTGACCGATACGCCCCGGCGTTTCGGGACTGCCAGATATGGCCCGGTGATCAGGCTGCGGCGGTTTCGGGCTGCGGCTCGGCGGTTTCCGCCGCCGGGATACGGGCCTGCTTGGCCAAAGCTGCGGCAGATGTGCCATGCACAATCTCGATACGGCGCGGCTTCTTCTCTTCAGGGATTTCGCGCACCAGCGAAATCTCCAGCAGGCCATCGGTCAGCGATGCGCTCTCGACCCGGACATGATCCGCCAGTTCGAAACGACGCTCGAAACTGCGCGCCGGGATGCCTCGATGCAGGTATCGCGCCTTATCATCGGACTCTTTTTTGCCGGCAACGACCAGCACATTGCCGTTCTGGGTCAGCGTCAGATCGCTTTCGCGGAACCCGGCAACCGCCATGGTAATACCGTAGCGGTCCTCGTCGGCACGAACGATGTCATAGGGGGGCCAGCTATCCGCAGATTCGGCGCGGGCGGCGGCCTCCAGTGAGTTCAGGAGCCGGTCGAAGCCAACGCTCGACCGAAACAGCGGTGTAAAATCAAAAGTGGTTCTCATAGCCACATCCTCCATTGAGCAACATGGTACAAGTCGGTAATTCACCGGAATTTCCGGCGGAGGACCCCCGGCAGGGCGATCCGCACGATCTTATTTGGAACGCAACTTCCGGGGTTCAAGACACAATCTCGTGGTTTGTGCGCTATCAATGTGTTCTGCATTCAGCCCGAATCTCGTCTGGATCTGCGCCTTGAGTGACGGGCGTCGCAATAATCGCAAGATCGGAAGCTGCCGTTTGCCGGACGGGCAGGATCTCGCCGCGATCATGATCCGGGAGGGCTATTGCGGCAGGTTCTGGTGATCTGTCCGTTCACGTTGCGAAGGAAGGTACCGCCGGGTCATCTGCGCGCATGCAAATCCCGGGAACAGGCCGAACGCGAACCCATTACCTTCTGCGGTCTTGCCCAGGTCCAGGTTCCAGCCACATTGAAGGAGACCTCGGCGCCGAACTGGCCGGAATGCACCTCGGCAAAGGCGACACAGCCTGTAGGGTGCAGAATGTCGTCCTGCCTCTGGTTCTGCCTGGCGCCGCGCTGCGGGTGATGCGCCGCGGGTCAGGATAATCGCCTCGTTCTTTCCATGCCGGTCATTTCTCCGGCCGGGCATCGCCGATCCGGGTTAGCTAGGGCTGATCGCAGAGGCCGGGTTGTGCCTCTGATGCAACCGCCGGGGGCCGGAAACCTTGATTCACGGAGGCTGGCCGGTGCCGGTCACCACCGCCGCGATCCTTCCTTCATTGCCTGACACGGGACCACACCCGTCGCAGCCCCGAAGAACTGGCTGGTCTGACCGAAGACCGCCTGCGGCTCGATCCGCCGAACGCAACGTCCCGCCGGTCCTTTTTCCCCGCCCGCGAACGGGCTCCTCGCGGCCGCTGCGCTGCAAAAAGAACCGGCCATGGGCCGTCGGGCGCTGCGCTGCGCCCGTTCCGGGTGCGAGGCCGATCGCCTCCGGTCCTGCGACCGCCATCGGGGCCGCGACGGGCGCGGTCCGGTCGAGCAAAAAGGATCACGACGATGGCAACCTTCACCAACACCACCAGCACCGCTTCCTCCGGTTCCAGCCACCCCCGCCAGCCGCGCGGCGACGCCCCGGCCGCCCCGCGCGCCACGCCCCGCAACACCGTCCTGAACGGCGACTGCACCCGCCTGATGACCGGCATGGAGGCGAACTCGGTCGATTTCATCCTGACCGACCCGCCCTATATCACCCGCTATCGCGGCCGCGACGGCCGCACCGTTGCCAATGACGACAACGCCCGCTGGCTGAAGCCCGCCTTCGCCGAGGCGCACCGCGTCCTCAAGCCCGGCGGCTTCGCGGTCTCCTTCTACGGCTGGAACAAGGTGGACCTGTTCTTCGAGGCCTGGAAGGCGGCCGGGTTCCGCATCGTCGGCCATCTGGTCTTCCGCAAACGCTACGCTTCCTCGGCGACCTTCCTGCGCTACGAGCACGAACAGGCCTACCTGCTGGCCAAGGGCAATGTTACCCGCCCCGAGGCTCCGATCCCGGACGTGATCGACTTCCCCTATACCGGCAACAAGCTGCATCCGACGCAGAAGCCGGTCGAGGCGCTGATGCCGCTGATCCGGGCCTTCTCGCAGCCGGGCGATCTGGTCCTCGACCCGTTCTGCGGCTCGGGCTCGACGCTGGCAGCAGCACAATCCCTCGGTCGCGACTGGCTCGGCTGTGAGCTGAGCGCCGAACATCACGCCACGGCCAGCAAACGCCTCGCTTCCCGTCGGCAACGCGGGGTGGCGGCATAGGCCGCCCCCTCCACGCCCTCGTGACGCGGCTCCTGTCGGGCCGCGTCGCCTTCAGGCCTCGTGTTCAGAGGTGTCGGTCGGGCGCTTCAGCAGGTCGGACGCCTCAACGCCAAGTGCGGTAGCCAGCCTATCGACCACATCGATGCCAGCAGCGTAGACACACCGCTCCAGGGAACTGATATAGGTGCGGTCGATATCG
This sequence comes from Paracoccus kondratievae, assembly GCF_009301415.1. Taxonomy (GTDB): domain Bacteria; phylum Pseudomonadota; class Alphaproteobacteria; order Rhodobacterales; family Rhodobacteraceae; genus Paracoccus; species Paracoccus kondratievae. The sequence goes on from NZ_CP045073.1 coordinate 821,530, forward strand.
GCCCGCCAGGCAAGCTCCTCCTGCGACAAGCCCTGAGCCTGCCGGATCTTTCGAAGATTGAGAGCCAGAACCTCGCGTATATCCATACGCGGCAAGACACTGACTTGTAGAGAATTCATCCACGGAGTATTCTCTACAAATGATGTCGAACCACCGTCGGCGGTCAGGATCATCAAGGAGACCGGTTTCCTGGAACGGCAAAGTACAGCCCCAAATCCGCGCTCCGGGATGTCATTTGCAGAACGCCATGCTCCGGATAGGAGTTTACGATATCGTACCCGCCATGTACGAGAGCCGCGTCAAGGGAAAGGTAATGATAAAAGCCAGCTTTCGCGACGACGCGCCGACCGGCGATCTGCTCACTGATTACGACCGCGATCATGTCAAGCTCTACCTCCGGCTGCTCGATGCCGAGGCCGATGGCGCGGATTGGAAAGAAGCAATCGAGGTGCTGTTCGGCATCGACCCCGCGACTGAGCCTGAACGCGCACGCCGGGTCTATGACAGCCATCTTGCCCGGGCGCACTGGATGACGGAACACGGCTACAGGATCCTGAGGCTGGGCCGTCCGAACTGATCTCCGGACAATCCCGCGCATTGCCGGCGGTGCAAGGCGGTTTCTGGCACAAGGGCTTCGCGCGCGGGTGTATTGCCCGGACCATCTCGCTCCTGACGTGTGTCGTTCCGTGCAGCGGGAGGAATGCCATGAGACCCGACACGTCGCGCTGGCGCGCGGACTCCGCCTATGACGTCATCGACCATGCGGGCGTCGATCATCTTGCCTGGGAATGCCTGCGGCGCAACCGCGATTATCAGAAGGATTACGCCGCCCTGCGGCGGGCCGGCGATCTCGGTCAACCGCTTCCCGAACCGCTCGAACGCCGGTGGGGGTTGCGATTTCCCGGCTAGGCCGCGCCTTGCCGCCAGTGAACAGCCGGTCCTCTGGAGCGAGGCCGCCGATACGGCCGTCCTTCGTCTTGTCGCCGTCGCTCCGCCATCCTGGGCCGGCGTCGCCAATCTGCGCGCCTTCCTGTCCGGCGATCTCAGGATCGCGGCCGACGAATTGCACATCCTGCTGCGCGACATCGGACCGGACCTGCATCTGATCACTGACGCGACCTGCAAGCCGGACGATCCCCTTGCGGTGCTGATCCCGCTCGACTGCGACGGGCTCGACCGGCTCGCGGCCCTGGACCGGCTGCTCCGTCATCTCAACGGCTACAAGGTGCCGCCCGACCGACGCATCACCCCGCAGCAGCGCCGCCGCCTGAAGGCCATGCTGCGCGCCGCCGACGGCCGGGAGCACGGTGCAAGCCAGCGCGAGATCGCCGAGGTCGTCTTCGGTATCGAGCGGGTTGCCGAAGAGCACTGGCGCACCTCGCCGCTGCGCGACACCGTCCGCGATCTTCTGAAGGACGGCGCCGCCATGATCGCCGGCGGCTATCGCAGGCTGCTGCGCTTTCGCCGCCGATAGCGACCTGCGATCCGCCCGGGGGTGGGGGATTTCATGCCCCCCTTCATTCCCCCTCCGTCCCGGCCTCTTCCATTCGCCACCGTGGCCCATATCCGCCGCGCCACCGGAGCGGCCTCATTCCGAGCCACGGAGGTTTCCATGAACGCCAATTCCGCCCTGCTACCGCCGCGCTTCCTGCGCACCCGCGACGCCGCCGATTTCCTCGGCCTGTCGCCACGGACGCTGGAAAAGCACCGCACCTATGGCACCGGCCCGCTGTTTCGCAAGCTGGGCGGCCGTGTCGTCTATGCCATCGAGGAACTGGAAGCCTGGGCCGAACGGGGCACCGTCGCCTCGACCTCGGATCCCCGCGGCGGCATCCTGCCCGCCCGGCCCCACAACCGCCAGCCCGCGCCGACCCTCGGCCGCGCCCTGCGCTGAGGCGGCGATGTCCCGCCGCCCCCTGCCCGGCTCCGAACGCGCCCGCCTCGATCCTTTCGTGATCGCCACCGGCGATGCCAGCCCGCGCGATCAGCGCGACCTGATGGAGCGCCCGTTCTTCTCCCTCGCCAAGAGCCGCCGCACCATCCCGATCCGCTATGCCGCCGGGGATGTTCAGGTCGAGGTTCTCGCCGTGCCCGAACACGGCATGGCGACGATCTGGGATGCCGATGTCCTGATCTGGGCCGCAAGCCAGATAGTCGAGGCCGAGAATTGCGGGCTCCGGACCTCCCGTTTCCTGCGCTTCACGCCCTACCAGTTGCTGACCGCCATCGGCCGCGAGTCTGGCGCCAGCGATTACCGGCTGCTGCGGGCATCGCTCGCCCGGCTGCAATCCACGGTCATCCGCACCACCATCCGCCATGGCGAGAACTGGCGCCGCCATCAGTTCTCCTGGATCAACGAATGGGAGGAACTGTCGCGCCACGATGGCCGCAGCGACGGCATGGAACTGGTTCTGCCGGACTGGTTCTATCGCGGCGTCATCGACCGCTCGCTGGTCCTCGCCATCGACCCGGCCTATTTCCGGCTGAAGGGTGGCATAGAGCGCTGGCTCTACCGCGTGGCCCGCAAACATGCCGGGCGGCAGCCGCAGGGCTGGATCTTCGACATCCCGCATCTGCATGAGAAATCCGGCAGCCTCGCACGGGTATCGGATTTCGCTCTGCAGATCCGCCGCATCGCCGCCCGGCAGTCAATCCCCGGCTATAGGCTCCTGCCCGAACGGGAAGGCGGCCGTGAATTCCTGCGCATCCTGCCGCTGAACTTACCCACAGAAACGGGGGATCATTCTGTGGATGCCTTCGGGATATCGCACGCAACGGGCTTCGGGAGATCACACGCAGCCCATTCGGGATATCACACGCAGAACCCCCAGCTAAGCCTATGGCCGGAAACGACGATTCCGCCCCTTAACTTATATAACTTAAAAGACTCTAACTTTTGTAGAGCGGCGGGCGATGGGGACAACCACTGTCGGGGTGCCAGGTTTCGCGAACCGGGGCGAGGTTTCATGAACTCGCTCCATGATACGCGAACTGGGTTCGCGATCCCGGAACCGAATACTGCCCAGAACCCCTTGGTTTCCAAGCCGGACCACTCGATCAGCGACGATCAGGTGGCGCAAGATCTGCACAGCAACCAGTACGCAATCCCGGATTACCACGAGCCCGATTCACAAACATGGAACCAGTCGCCCTCTGCCAATCCATTGGAAAAGCGAGATTCTTCTGACGGTTCGATTCACGAAACCTGGAAAAACGACAACCACCGCCCGGCCGCCGGGATCTCGCATCATTTTTCGCCCTTTCCGGCTGCGGAAGGAGGCGAGGAATGAGCACCGCGCATCACGATACCACAGGCGCGGAGCCTCCTGCCCTCACGCTGGTGGAGCTGATCTGGCAGCAAAAGAAGAACGAGCGCTGGCTGCGCTTCGGTCGCTTCTGCCATGATGCGCGGATCGACCGCAGCCGCCGGATTGTCGGCTTTGCGCCCGGCAGCATCTTCGCGCTGGTCCGCTGGGCCGGGAACGATTACGGCACCGTGGCCTCAAACCTCGACATCCTGCGCGCCGTCACCCGCGCAGAGCCGTTCCAGACCCTGCCCTTCATCCGCCCCGGCGCTGAGATCCTGCTAAGCGCCGTCGGCTGGCCGAAGGTCGAGCGCGTGTTGCAGGCAATCGACGCCATCGAGGCGCTGAAGATCGATCCCTGCACTGTCTCGCCCGAGCATTGGCGGCATATCCATAACCGCCTCGCGGCCGACCAGCCCTTCTGCAGCTATACGAAGGCGCAGCACGCGGCCTGGCTCAAGCGCCGGGACATCCTGCCATGATGCGCGCGCTCGACCTCTTCAGTGCCGCTGCAGGAGGCTGGTCGCTCGGCCTGCACCGCGCCGGGTTCATTACCATCGCCGCCTGCGAGATCATCGAATGGCGCCGCATCCTCTACGCGGAGAACAATCCCCATGTCAGACTTTACGAAGATATCCGCGACCTCACGGCAGCTCGACTTGTTTCCGACCTTGGAACCCTGCCCAACATCATCGTCGGATCGCCGCCCTGCCAGGACATCTCAAGCGCCAATACCAAAGGCAAAGGGATCGAGGGCGAACGCTCCGGCCTCTACCTGGAGGCCATCCGGCTGGTCAGCGAGTGCCGCCCTCGCTGGTTCGCTTTTGAAAACAGCGCTAATCTCAGAACTCGCGGCGCGGACCGGCTGCTCGGCGAGCTGGACGTGCTCGACTACGCCTGCTGGCCATGCGTGGTGGGTGCTGCGGATATCGGCGCCAACCATGTCCGCAAGCGGTCCTGGCTCATCGGCTGCGATCCCGGGCAGCTTGCCGACACCCGTCTCGCAATCCCAGCAGGGTGGCATCCGTCTGGAGGGCGGATCGGGGGCGCGGCGGGCGATGAAGGCATCGGGCCTCTACGATCTGTTCCGCAGCCACCCCTTGCCGACGCCGATGGCCTCGGACGGGATGAAGGACGGCGCGGGCGGTGGAGCGGAGTCGACATATCCGCTGCGAATGATCCTCACGACGCCACGGAAGACGGATGCGGATCGGGGTGGACGGGGCGATGTGCTGAGCCAGTTGCAGGGGCACAACAGCCGCCATGCGGGCATGATGCCGACGCCGGTGAAGCCGAATGGCGGCCGCAGGCTGAGCGCGCGGGAGATCGAGACCGGCAGGCGTCAGAACGGCGCGAAGGCGCAGATCGACACGCCGAACCTGCTGCGTCATGCGGCGGAAATCCTCCCCACCCCGACGAAGCGCGACAGCCGCATGGACCGCTGGAGCCCGGCCTACGACCGCCGGAAATCGCCGACGATGGACGCGGTGATGGCCAAAGCGATGGATGGCGCAATGACGGACCGGGCGACGGACAAATGGGCCGGAGCGCGGGCGCTGGCGGCGATGCTGCGGAGCCATGGGCTGACTGGAACGGCGGCCTTGCCGATCACCTACGGCTGGATGATGGGCTTTCCGCCTGGCTGGCTCGCACGCGCATTGCGCTCGGCTCTCGCAAAGGGACATCTGCGGCAAGCCTGATCGTCGAGGCCTTCGGCGACGCGGTTCTGCCGCAGATCCCCGAGGCCATCGGCCGCGCCATCCTGCGCACCGAGGCCGCGCTGAATGTGGTGATGGGCGGCACATCGCCGGGTGATCTCGCGGCAGGCGTCAGGCATTCCGACAACGCAGACAGCGTTGACGCCGGTGCTGGCGGCCATACAGCCGCCGGTGATCCAGAGGATCACGGGGGCGCGTCATGAACCGTGCGCCACGCTTGCGATATCTCGCGGTCACCGGTCTTGCGGCGCTGCTGATCGGCGGCATTTCCGTCACCGGGATCACGCCCCGGCTGATCTGGAACGCCTCGGCCAGCGTGCCGCTTGGACTCTACGTCCTACAGCCGGTCGGCAGCCTGGCTGTCGGCGATCTGGTTGCCATCGATCCGCCGGAACCGCTGGCGGGTTTCATTACGGAACGCGGCTATACCGCAGTCGGGGTGCCGTTGCTGAAGCATGTCGCCGCCCTGGCGGGTCAGCGGGTCTGCCGTTCGGGAAGCACGATCACCATCGACGAGGCCGAGGTCGCCGAGGCGCTGCCACAGGACAGGCTCGGGCGCAATCTTCCGGTCTGGCAGGGCTGCCGGATCGTCGGACCGGGCGAAGTTTTCCTGCTGAACGACGGGGTCCGCGACAGCCTGGACGGGCGCTATTTCGGCCCCCTGCCCGCGCAGTCCGTCATCGGCCGCGCGATCCCGCTCTGGACCGATGATGCGCATTCGGCCTGCCGCTCCGCCGGTGCGGAAGTCGCGCCACCATCGCACTGAACCATCCCTCAAACCGCAACGGAAAGGACCAGACCATGCCCCAGATCGGCGAATTCACCCGCGATGAAACCGGCTTTGCCGGGCGCATCCGCACGCTCACGCTCGACCATGAGCTCGTCATCGTGCCTGCAGAGCACAGCGATGCCGAGAATGCCCCGGACCACCGCGTCCATCTCGGCACTGACGCTGACGGTCCCGAGATCGGCGCGGCCTGGACGCGCACCGGCGAAAAGGCAGGCGAGTATCTGTCGGTGCTGATCGACGATCCGATCCTGTTGCATCCGATCCGCGCCAACCTGTTTCAGAACGGCAGCGACGCGACCTCATGGTCGCTGCACTGGAACCGTCCGCCCAAACGCGATGGCAGAGATTGACCCAATGCAATCCCGGCGCCCATTCCATGCAGTGATTATGCTCTCCGGGCGGCTGCGTGCTGCCCGGCGCCATGCACTTCTTCCTCTTTCCGGCCTGCTGCTGGCCCTGCCATTCGCACTGCCGGTAACAGCTCAGGAGAGGACAGCCGAACAGCGCGCGATCCTCGATCAGATTGCTGTTCACGTGGCCGAGGCCGCACGGCGCTTCGACATTCCGGAGCACTGGATCCGTGCCGTGATGCAGGTCGAAAGCGCAGGCGACAGCACGGCGGTCTCCCGCGCCGGTGCGATGGGCCTGATGCAGATCATGCCGGAGACATGGGCCGCGCTGCGCAGCCGCCATGGTCTCGGCGACGATCCTTTCGCGCCGCGCGACAACATCCTCGGCGGCACCGCCTATCTGCGCGAGATGCTGGACCGCTACGGCACTGTCGGCGCGATGCTTGCCGCCTACAATGCCGGACCCGGGCGCTACGACGACTACCTGATCTCTGGCCGGACCTTGCCGGCCGAGACCCGCGCCTATGTCGCGACATTGGCGCCGAGGCTGGTGGACGATGGCTCTCTGTCGCGCCCGGCGATTGCGGCTCCCCGGGTCACCAATTGGCGCGAAGCCTCGATCTTTGTGGGATCGACGGATCGCAACAATTCCGCGCGGGATCCGCAAATCGGCCGCATCGCCGAGGGCGCGGATTCCGCAACCGACCTGCAGCATGGACGCATCCCGAATGACGGGCATTCCGCTCCCGCGATCCCGGCCCATCCGCATGCACTCGCGCCTGCGGACGAGTTGTTCGTATCCCGATCCTCCTCCGGAGATGCGCCATGACCAGAATCGCAGGATTGCGCAGCATGGCGAAGTGCCGGGAAGGAAAGGCGGAAGAGCGTGCGAGAGGGATGCACGCGACAGAAGGAGGGCAAGGTAAAAGCACCTGCCACACGCATCGCAAGCCGCTGATACGGCTCGGTTTTCGTGTGGCAGGCGGGTCGGTCGCGTGCGGATTGCACGATATTCGGCAGGGATATCAGGCCTCCGATGTGGCAGGTGCGGCTTTCCTCCATTGTGGGTGCCCGCAATGAGCGACCGCGATCCAGATTTCCGCATCCGCCCCGGCAAGCCACGCCAGAGCCGTGCGCCACGGGCAAAGAGCTTCGTCAGTCAGGTGCTGCGCGCCGCCCAGAAGGCCGGGCATACGGCAGCGCCGGGGGCCAAACTCGCCGGGAAGCGTGCTTCCGGTTCCGGCGGCAGATCCACCGGTATCGGCCGCTCTACCTTCGGCCGGGGCAGTGGCAAGTTCGCGCGTTCGCGTCTGTTCACCCCCACGCGCCGCGTCGTGGCTAAGGCGCGGATCGTCCGCCACAAGGGCAATTCCTTCCGCTCGGCGCCGATGGCCTCGCATCTTGCCTATCTCCGACGCGAGGGTGTCAGCCGCGACGGCGAGAAGGGCATCATGTTCGGCGCCGATACCGATCATGCCGACGATCTGGCTTTCGCCCGGCGCTGCGAGAATGATCGGCATCATTTCCGCTTCATCATCTCGCCCGAGGATGCGCGCGAGATGGAGGACCTGAAGGGCTTCACCCGCGATCTGGTCCGGCAGATGGAGGCGGACCTCGGCACCAGGCTCGACTGGGTCGCCGTCGATCACTGGAATACCGACAATCCGCATGTCCACCTGCTGGTGCGCGGCGTCGATCAGACCGGCGCCGATCTCGTCATCGCCCGCGACTATATCAGCCATGGGCTGCGCTCCCGGGCCGAGGACTTGGTCGGAATCGAGCTCGGCCCGAAACAGGAGCACGAGATCCGCTCCGTCCTTGCCCGCGAGGTGACGTCTGAGCGCTGGACCCGTATCGACCGCGAGATCCGTTTCCATGCCGATGATTCCGGTCTGGTCGATCTGCGCCCCGAGGTGAAAGGCCCGTCCGATCCCGAACTGCGCCGCCTCATGGTCGGCCGCCTGCAGCATCTGCGGAAGATGGAACTCGCCACGGAACTTGCGCCGGGCGAATGGGTGATGGCCGAGGGCGCCGAGCAGGTGCTGCGCGATCTCGGCCAGCGCGGCGATATCATCAAAACCATGCACCGGGCTTTCGCCAGCCGGGGCGAGGATCGAGGATTCGCCGATTTCGTGATCGGTGGAGAGAGTGCGGCACGTCCGCTCATCGGGCGACTGGTCGACAAAGGCCTTCATGATGAGCTGACCGGCGAAGCTTACGCGGTGATCGACGGCACCGATGGCCGCGCGCATCATATACGCCTTGGCGGGATCGAGGCCTTTCAGGACGCGCCCCCTCCTGGCGGCATCGTCGAGCTCCGTCGGTTCGGCGGGCCGGACGATGCGCGCCCGACCCTAGTGCTGGCCAACCGCTCTGACCTCAATCTGCAGGCCCAGATCACGGCGTCGGGCGCGACCTGGCTCGATCACAGGCTGGTCGAGCGCGAGCCCATGCCGCTGGCCGCTGCCGGTTTCGGCAAAGAGGTCCGCAAGGCGATGGACGCCCGCGCTGAACATCTCGCCGAAGAAGGGCTGGCCCGGCGCGAGGGGCAGCGCATCGTCCTGCAGCGCAATCTCCTGAACACCCTGCGCCGCCGGGAACTGGATGCGGTGGGTGCGGAACTCGCAACCGAGACTGGTCTTCCGCAGGTGAAGGCGCAGGCCGGGGAGTATGTGTCGGGCACGCTGCGCCGCCAGCTCACCCTCACCTCAGGCCGTTTCGCGATGATCGAGGGGATCGGCCCCGATGGCGGGCGCGGCTTCCAACTCGTGCCCTGGTCGCGTGAGATCGACCACAAGCTCGGCCAGCATATCACCGGCGTCGCGACGCCCGGCGGCGGCATCGACTGGTCGCTGGGGCGCAAGCGCGACCTCGGCCTCTGATGAAAGGAACCTCCCATGTCCGGCACGAAAATCCTCTGGGGCCAGATCGGCATCGTCTTCCTGATCGTGCTGATCTCGGTCTGGTCCGGCACCCAATGGGTCGCCTGGCGCTTTGGCTTCCAGCCCCAGCTCGGCCCCGCCTGGTTCGAACTGATGGGCTGGCCGGTCTATTATCCCCCGGCGATTTTCTGGTGGTGGTACTTCTACGACGCCTATGCGCCGCGGATATTTGCCGAGGGCGGGATCATCGCCGCATCGGGCGGCTTCCTCGCCATCGGCATTGCCATCACCATGTCGGTGATGCGCGCCCGTGAGGCCGCCGATATCGACACCTATGGCTCGGCCCGATGGGCGGGGCGGGAAGAGATCGAAAAGGCTGGCCTCCTCGGCCCCGATGGCGTGGTGCTCGGGAAATACGACCAGGACTATCTGCGCCATGACGGGCCGGAGCATGTGCTCTGCTTCGCGCCGACCCGCTCCGGAAAGGGCGTCGGTCTCGTGGTGCCCTCGCTGCTGACCTGGCCCGGCTCGGCCATCGTCCATGACATCAAGGGCGAGAACTGGCAGCTCACCGCGGGATTCCGCGCGCGGCACGGAAGGGTGCTGCTCTTCGATCCGACCAATGCCCAATCGGCGGCCTACAACCCGCTGCTGGAAGTGCGGCGCGGCGAATGGGAGGTGCGCGACGTCCAGAATGTCGCCGATGTGCTGGTTGATCCCGAAGGCTCGCTGGAAAAGCGCAACCATTGGGAAAAGACCTCCCATTCCCTGTTGGTCGGCGCGATCCTGCATGTGCTCTATGCCGAGAAGGACAAGACCCTGGCAGGCGTTGCCGCCTTCCTTTCCGACCCGCGCCGCACCATCGAGGCGACGCTCGACGCGATGATGGGCACCAGCCATCTCGGCGAGGCGGGTCCGCATCCCGTTGTTGCCTCGACGGCCCGGGAGCTTTTGAACAAATCCGACAACGAACGCTCGGGCGTGTTATCGACCGCAATGTCGTTTCTGGGGCTCTACCGCGATCCTGTCGTCGCCACCGTCACCTCGCGCTGCGACTGGCGCATCGAGGATCTGATCGCGGAGGAACGACCCTCGACGCTTTACCTGGTGGTGCCACCTTCAGACATCTCGCGCACCAAGCCGCTGATCCGGCTGGTGCTGAACCAGATCGGCCGCCGCCTGACCGAGGATCTGCACAGCGAGAAGCGGCGGCACCGCGTGCTGATGCTGCTCGACGAGTTTCCAGCCCTCGGGCGTCTCGACTTCTTCGAGTCCGCCCTGGCCTTCATGGCGGGCTACGGCATCAAGAGCTTCCTGATCGCGCAATCGCTGAACCAGATCGAGAAGGCCTATGGCCAGAACAACGCCATCCTCGACAACTGCCATGTCCGGGTCAGCTTCGCCACCAATGACGAACGCACCGCCAAGCGCGTCTCCGACGCCCTCGGCACCGCCACCGAGATGAAGGCGATGCAGAACTATGCCGGCAGCCGCCTCGCGCCATGGCTCGGCCATATCATGGTCTCACGCTCCGAGACCGCGCGTCAGCTTCTCACCCCCGGCGAGATCATGCAGCTGCCGCCCGACGAGGAGATCGTGATGGTGGCTGGCACCGCGCCGATCCGGGCGAAGAAGGCGCGGTATTTCGAGGATGCGCGGCTGAACGAGCGCATCCTGCCGCCGCCGGATCCCGCGAAGATCGCCGCCTCGACGCGGCCCGACGACTGGTCGTCGCTGGCCCCGCTGGAGCCGGATGCCGCGTCTGCAGAGCCCTCAGCGAAAAAGGAGGAAGACAAGGCCAATGCCAGCCTGCGCCGGGAACCGGAGCTGCCCGAGCATGTCGAGATCGTCCATGAGAGAAAGGAACCCGCGCCCGAGGACGAATTCCGCAACCTGCTCGGCGACGATCAGGAGGATGTCGCGCGCCAGCGCCAAGCGATGCGCCGGCAGGTGGCAGGTGTCGCCCGGCGGGCGTCCCTCACCCCGGACAACGGCATGGATATCTGAAAGGACCGGATATGCGTGATCGTCTCAATGCCTCGCTGCCGGTAGGGCTGATCTCCCGCGTCACCGAACTGGCCGACCGCAAGCGCGTCTCGCGATCCTCGGTGGTCGAGGCGGCGCTGGAATCCTTCCTTTCGCCCGACACGGCCCAGATGCAGGAAGCCGCCCTGACCCGGCGGCTCGACCGGCTGTCGCGGCAGGTCGCCCGGATCGAGCGCGACCTCAGCATATCGGCGGAGACCCTCGGCCTCTTTGTCCGCTTCTGGCTGACCGTCACACCGCCGGTCCCGACGGAAGGATACGCGGCGGCCCAAGCCAAGGGGCGGGAGCGCTTCGATGGGTTCGTCACCACCCTTGGAAGGCAGTTGCAGTCCGGACGCAGCTTCCTGCGGGAGATCCCGGAGGACGTGGGGCCGACTTCCACCAACGAGACCGATGATTAAGCGGCAACCACATTTTCCCGGTTGCTGCAATGCAGGCATAAGCCCCGGAGCGCCTGAAGGTCAGACGTCCTGTCGGAGGGCTCGCAACCACCCGTCCGTCACCCGCTCTGTCTGCCTGCCACGCATGAAATCGTCGATTCGCCCGGCGACCTCGATATAAGGCATGCCCAGCGTCCCGAAAGACGAAAAGCCCGAGGCAGGCAAAGATCGGTATACCAGTGAACTGCGGCCGCTAAACGAGGTGTCCGCACCTGACAGTCCGGCACGTTGTGACAGCGCCTGGCGCGCATCTTCTGCGCTGATCTCCCGACCGATAACTGCCGCCGCTGCCCGCGCCGACATATCATTCGTCAGAAGCATTGAACTGGTTTCCTTATTCCAGCGCGGTTTGACGATGATCGTGTGCAGCGAGCGCAGGCCACAACGGGCAAGATCCCCGATCAGCCGAAGCTCTCCGTCATTCAGGCCAAAGGTAAGCGGGTTCCCCTGCATCGGATATTTGTGCTTGATCTCCAGATGCCAGAGCTGATCGCCCTGAAGGTATATCCTGTCAATATTCCAGACATACCTGAACCATGGCTGAATGCCGAAATTCATGAACAGCCGTGGCAGAACGACCCGCCGCCCCAGGTCATTTCCATAGTGCGCCGAGAGATACCCCCAGAAGCTCTGGTTGATACGCCTTGTGTCCCGGACCGACCGGTCGACACCGACATCACGCGCCGTCTGCAGCCCTGAGAGGGATCTCGCAATGTCGTGCAGAGGCGACCAGTCCGATGCACGCCGCCCTTCCTCTGTTCTGGCGGCAACGAAGTCGTGCATGATTTCGTCGAACCGGACCAGCCAGGCAGAATACCTGGATCCAAGCGCCCGAAGATATCGACCCAGCCCCTTCGCGCTGCCGCGATCCCATACGAAGGCATAAGAGACATCACGACCCGGATTCCTGGCGATTGCCGTATCGGCATCGATCAGTACCGGTACCTCTTCATCCTTCCGGGGGAACGCGTCCAGATACTGATCGAAGAGGCTTTCGACAACGAGGCCTTCGGCGAGCCGGTGTTTGTCGAGGGCAAGAATGCGCTGACAGAGATCGTGATCCGAGAGGTCCAGCCCGGCAAGTTCTCCAAGAGGTGTCTGCATAGCCCTGACTCACCGACGGCAGCCTGCGCTTGCCCTGAAATTCGTGCCATATCATCGGCAACGGCGAGGGGGGCGCAAGGGCACAAGCGGAATACTTCATCAGGTTTCCACTATGTTCTTGCAGGAGGGGCGACATGCAGACATAGTGTCAAAAAAATTCCCCGATGGTGTGCGGACAGTGGAGAGCAGAATGCAGACAGATTTCGACAGCCTCCTGCAGCGGGCAGGGTGGTCGGTTGCCGAAGCATCGAAAAAGCTGGGCTACTCCGAAGGCCATATCTATCGCTGGAAACGTGGCGAGGAAACCCCGCGCGAGGCGGTAATCCGGGTTCTGCAGACGGAGGCGGAAAGCCATGCCCGTCCGGCAAAGGACGCCGCTTTTACCTTCATCGACCTCTTTGCCGGTATCGGCGGGCTGCGGCGCGCAATGGAAAGTGCGGGAGGGCGTTGCGTGTTCACCTCCGAATGGGACGGTTATGCTCAGAAAACCTATCTGGCGAACTATCCGGACAACCGGCCCATCGCCGGCGACATCCGCGAGGTCGGGGCCGCAGATGTGCCCGATCACGATGTTCTGGTCGCGGGCTTTCCCTGCCAGCCCTTCTCGATCGCTGGTGTCTCAAAGAAGAACGCGCTCGGACGGTTGCATGGGTTTCAGGATGAAACCCAGGGCACGCTGTTCTTCGACGTCCTGCGTATCCTGAAGCATCACCGCCCGGCAGCCTTCCTGCTGGAGAACGTGAAGAACCTGCGGAGCCACGACAAGGGGCGGACGTTCAGCGTGATCCGGAGGAAGCTGGAGGAAGAGCTGGGCTACTCGATCCACACGCGGATCATCGATGCGGGCCACTTTGTTCCGCAGCATCGCGAACGGATCGTCATCGTCGGCTTTCGTGATCCGGTCCCCTTCAGCTTCGATGATCTGCATCTGCCGGCCTACGGTGCCAGACGCCTGCGCTCGATTCTCCACCCGGAAGATGGAACGGAGGCGCCGGAGGGGCATTTTACCATCGGACCCGACGCAGAAGTCAGCGCGAAATACACGCTCACCGACAAGCTCTGGCAATACCTGCAGGACTACGCGGCCAAGCACCGCGCCAGGGGAAATGGCTTTGGATTCGGTCTGGTCGGCCCGGATGACATCGCCCGCACGCTTTCGGCGCGCTATTATAAGGACGGCTCGGAGATCCTCGTCAGCAGGGGCACGGGAGAAAACCCACGTCGGCTGACGCCACGGGAATGCGCCCGCCTGATGGGTTACGATGACAGCTTCCGCATCCCGGTCTCCGACACGCAGGCATACAAACAGTTTGGCAATTCGGTCGCTGTTCCGGTTTTCGCGGAAGTCGCAAAGATTATGCTGCCACATGTCCTGACCGTCATGTCCGATGCCGGATTGCGCGCGCGAAAAGTTGGCTGACGTCCACAACAGTGCCACCCGCAGCCGTAATATGGCGGCGATCCGCGGGACCAACACGAAGCCCGAAATGCTGCTGCGGAAGGGCCTGCATGCGCGTGGCTTCCGGTTTCGGCTGCACGAGAAGACGCTGCCCGGTCGTCCGGATCTGGTATTGCCGAAATACCGGGCCGTCCTGCAGGTCAACGGCTGCTTCTGGCATGGACATAACTGCTATCTGTTTCGCTGGCCAGCAACCCGGGAAGAGTTCTGGCGCCGGAAGATCGCCGGAAATGTTGCCCGTGACACAGCAAATATTACCGCCTTGCGGGCAGCGGGCTGGCGGGTGTCCCTTATCTGGGAATGCGCGCTGAAGGGAAAGCTGCGGTGGCCGGATGAAGAGGTGATTGACAGAGTCAGCCTGTGGCTCTCCTCTGACGATCCGGTTCTCGAGCTGCGCGGACGGGATTCCGCCGGAAATGAAGGGCAGGGTTGACGTGGCGGGCAAAGGTTATCTTTCAGGATATTTCGTTGGAGCCGGCGCAAAGGTCTTACGCGGCACAGAGGTGGATCCTGCCGTATCCCGGGGACATGAGTTCCAGGGCGTCGATGTGTTCCGGGCATTTGTCGGAACACCGGCGGAACGGGAGAGAATCCCGGTCACCTATATCTGGATGGATGACGAGCAGGAGGCACCCCTCCGGCTTGAACTGACCGGGACATGGTACAACAGCCGCAAGGCGCAACTACATCGCGCGCCGGAATACCGTCTTTACTATCCGGCAGCTGCTGAAAGTGTCGTCCACCGGGCGCAAGCGGGCGATACGCTGTTTCTCTGTATGACCTCAGAGCGGAAAGTGCTTGCAATCCTGTGTCCTTACGGCAGCTCTGCCGAGCAGAAACTGCTGTGGCTCTTCGGGTTGCAACTGACGGATGACTACGCCCTCAGCCAGCGTGATATCGGTGAGGACGGCGGTCGCGGTATCGACCTTGCCGCCAAGTTTATCCTTGATGAGCTTGGCATTGAGGCTGAAGAACCGGAACCTGATGCGCTTGACCAGCTCGTCGGGCGATTTGGTGCGGCTTTTCCCGGCACTGCTGCCTTCTCGGCTTTTGCGCGTAAGTCTGTTAAAGGCGTCGACCCGCTGGCCGATCCCGACGCAGCCCTTGTCGCCTGGATGGAGCATGAGGAAGCCCTGTTCCGGCATCTGGAGCGTATCATCGTGGCGGAACGGCTCAAGGAAGGCTTTCTGGACGGGGAACAGGCAGATGTCGACGGATTTCTGTCCTTCTCACTGAGCGTGCAGAACAGGCGCAAATCCCGCGCCGGTTATGCTTTTGCGCATCATGTCGAGGCGCTGCTGACCAAATGGAATGTCCGATACAAGCGAGAGGCCACCACCGAAAAGAGAAATGCGGCCGATTTCCTGTTTCCAGGTGAAGCTGAGTATGCAGATCCCACCTTCCCGACCGACAAACTTCGTATGCTGGCAGTCAAGACCACCTGCAAGGATCGGTGGCGACAGGTGCTGGCAGAGGCAGAACGCATCACGGCCAAGCATCTGCTAACGCTCGAACCGTCCATCTCCCGGGCACAGACCGGCGAAATGCAGGCGCAGGCGCTGCAGCTCGTCTTGCCACAAAGCATTCACGCCACATATCACACAGACCAGCAAAACTGGCTGATGTCAGTTCGGGGATTCCTTGACCTCGTCAGGGCCGCGTAATCGCATGACGAAATGTCATCCCGCCGTTTTCCTGTATCTGCACGCCATGGCCCTACTACGCCCTGAAGCCTGTTGCGGACCGCTGACATGACGCTTCCTTAGTCGTCCCCATCCGGGGACCTTCATGCTCCTCCCCGGCAGAACGGGGACGGGATGGCAGGCTCAGGCAGCATTGAGGCAAGCAGGCAACGTGGAGCACGGATGCTCCGGAGCGCGCTCGGGCCTGCCATTTCCGCGTATTTGCAGGATCCGGGCGTCATCGAGGTGATGCTGAACCCGGATGGGCGGATCTGGATCGACCGGCTGTCCGAAGGTCTG
The DNA here is from genome assembly GCF_009301415.1 of Paracoccus kondratievae. Taxonomy (GTDB): domain Bacteria; phylum Pseudomonadota; class Alphaproteobacteria; order Rhodobacterales; family Rhodobacteraceae; genus Paracoccus; species Paracoccus kondratievae. Next base: position 837,606 of record NZ_CP045073.1, read on the forward strand.
GCCGACACTGGCGAGCGCCTGTCGCCCGAGGATGGCGAGCGCATCGTCCGGCTGGTCGCGCATCATGTCGGCGCCGAGGTCCATGCCCGGTCCCCGTGCGTCTCCGCCGAACTGCCCGAGACGGGTGAACGGTTCGAGGGGCTGTTGCCCCCAGTGGTTAACGCCGCCTCTTTTGCGATCCGCAAGCCCGCTGTCGCGGTCTTCACGCTGGACGATTACGTTAACGCCGGGATCATGACCCGGATGCAGGCCGAGGCGCTGCGGCTGGGTGTTGCGACCCGCGCCAATATCCTCGTCGCGGGCGGCACCTCGACCGGCAAGACCACGCTGACCAATGCGCTGCTGGCCGAGGTCGCCAAAACCTCGGACCGGGTCATCATCATCGAAGACACCCGCGAGTTGCAATGCGCGGCCCAGAACCTCGTCGCCATGCGCACGAAGGACGGCGTCGCCACGCTTTCCGATCTGGTGCGCTCGTCGCTGCGCCTGCGCCCCGACCGTATCCCCATCGGCGAGGTACGCGGCGCCGAGGCGCTCGACCTCCTGAAGGCTTGGGGCACCGGCCATCCCGGCGGGATCGGCACCATCCATGCCGGATCGGGGATCGGCGCGCTGCGCAGGCTTGAGCAACTGATCCAGGAGGCAGTCGTCACCGTGCCACGCGCCCTGATCGCCGAAACCATCGATCTGGTCGCCGTCCTCGCCGGGCGCGGCAGCAACCGCCGCCTTGTCGAACTTGCCCGCGTCGACGGCCTGGGGCCGGACGGCGACTACCGGGTCACCGCGACAGATTTTCCACCCGCAACCTCCACCACGAACAGGGAGATCCCGCATGATTAGTCATGCCTTTACTATCCGCCGTCACATCGCCTGTGCCGCGACCTTCGGCTATGTCAGCCTCCTGCTGGCCCCCGCAGCCCATGCCGCAGGCTCCTCCATGCCCTGGGAAGCGCCGCTGCAGTCGATCCTGCAATCGGTCGAAGGTCCGGTGGCCAAGATCGTCGCGGTGATCATCATCATCGTCACCGGGCTGACGCTGGCCTTCGGCGATACCGGCGGCGGTTTCCGCCGACTGATCCAGATCGTCTTCGGCATCTCCATCGCCTTCGCGGCGTCGAGCTTCTTCCTGAGCTTCTTCAGCTTCGGCGGCGGGGCGCTGATCTGATGGTGACGACCGTTGGCCCGCAGGGACAGGAAACTCTCCGTTGGAGAGTTTCCAGGGAGGAACGCCATGAGCGGTAGCGATTGGCAGAAGCTGGAGCAACTCGACACCGTGCCGGGGTTTTCCGTCCCGGTCCACCGGGCGCTGACCGAGCAGATCCTGCTCGGCGGCGCGCCGCGCTCCATCGCCATCCTGAACGGCACCCTCGCAGGAGCCGTCGGCCTCGGGCTGCAGCTCTGGCTCGGCGGCATCCTGATCTGGGCCGTCGGTCATTTCGCGGCGGTCTGGGCGGCGAAGCGCGATCCGCTCTTTGCCGAGGTCGGGCGCAGGCATCTGCGCCTGCCCGGCCATCTCGACATCTGAGGCCCCACCATGATGAACCTCTCGGAATATCGCCGCAGTGCCGCCCGGCTGGCGGATTACCTGCCCTGGGCCGCGCTGATCGCGCCCGGCGTGGTGCTGAACAAGGATGGCAGCTTCCAGCGCAGCGCCAGCTTCCGGGGGCCGGATCTGGAGTCCGCCGTCGCCGCCGAACTGGTCGCGGTCGCCGGACGGCTGAACAACGCCTTCCGACGCCTCGGCTCCGGCTGGGCGATCTTCGTCGAGGCGCAGCGCAGCCCGTCCTCCGCCTATCCCGACAGTCGCTTCCCCGATCCCGCTTCCGCTCTGGTCGACGCCGAGCGGCGCGCGGAATTCGAGGGTGAGGCCGATCAGGGATCGTCCCGGGGGGACGATCCCCGGCCGAACGACAGCCATTTCGTCTCGGAATATTTCCTGACCTTCCTCTGGCTGCCGCCCGCCGAAGAGGCCGCACGGGCCGAGAGCTGGCTCTACGAGGGGCGCGAGACCTCGGGCGTGAATCCCCGGGAACTGCTGCGCGGCTTTCTAGATCGCACCGAGCGCGTGCTGGCGCTGCTGGACGGCTTCATGCCCGAATGCCGCTGGCTCGACGATGCGGAGGTGCTCACATATCTGCATTCCACCATCTCGACGAACCGGCACCGCGTCTGCGTGCCCGAGGTGCCGATGCATCTCGATGCGCTGCTCGCCGATCAGCCGCTGACCGGCGGGCTGGAGCCGCGCCTCGGCGACCGGCATCTGCGGGTGCTGACCATCACCGGCTTTCCGACCGCGACCACGCCCGGGATCCTCGACGATCTGAACCGTCTCGCCTTTCCCTATCGCTGGTCGACCCGCGCCATCCTGATGGACAAGGTCGATGCCACTAAGATGGTCACCAAGATCCGCCGCCAGTGGTTCGCCAAGCGCAAATCCATCGCCGCCATCCTGAAGGAGGTGATGACCAACGAGCAATCGGCTCTGGTCGATACCGATGCCGCCAACAAGGCGCTGGATGCCGATCTGGCGCTGCAGGAACTCGGCGACGATGTCGCCGGCATGGCCTGGGTCACCGCGACCATCGTGGTGCAGGACAGCGACCCGCGCCGGGCCGACGAGAAGCTGCGGCTGGTCGAGAAGGTGATCCAGGGCCGCGATTTCACCGCAATGACCGAGACCGTCAATGCCGTCGATGCCTGGCTCGGGAGCCTGCCCGGACATGCCTATGCCAATGTCCGCCAGCCGCCGGTCTCGACGCTGAACCTCGCCCATATGATCCCGCTTTCGGCGGTGTGGGCGGGCGCGGAACGGGACGAACACCTGGGCGGGCCTCCGCTTCTTTATGGCCGCACGGAAGGTTCCACCCCGTTCCGCTTCTCGCTGCATGTCGGCGATGTCGGGCATACGCTGGTCGTCGGCCCGACCGGGGCGGGCAAATCCGTCTTGCTCGCGCTGATGGCGCTGCAGTTCCGCCGCTATGCGCGGAGCCAGATCTTCGCCTTCGATTTCGGAGGCTCGATCCGGGCGGCCGCCCTTGCCATGGGCGGCGACTGGCATGATCTCGGCGGCAGCCTGACCGAGGGCGACGAGGCCTCCGTCGCCCTGCAGCCGCTGGCACGGACCCATGAGACCAGCGAGCGGGCCTGGGCCGCCGACTGGATCGCAGCGATTCTTGCTCGCGAGGGCGTGGGCATCACGCCCGAGGTCCGGGAATATCTCTGGACGGCGCTGACCTCGCTGGCCTCGGCCCCGGTTGCCGAGCGCACCATCACCGGGCTTTCGGTACTGCTGCAATCGAACGATCTGAAGCAGGCGCTGCGGCCCTACTGCATCGGCGGCGCCTCCGGTCGCCTGCTTGATGCCGAGGCGGAACATCTCGGCACCGCCTCGGTGCAGGCCTTCGAGATCGAGGGGCTGGTCGGCACCGCCGCCGCACCGGCAGTTCTCTCCTACCTCTTCCACCGCATCGGCGACCGGCTCGACGGGCGGCCAACACTGCTGATCATCGACGAGGGCTGGCTGGCGCTGGACGATGAGGGCTTCGCCGGGCAGCTCCGCGAATGGCTTAAGACGCTGAGGAAGAAGAACGCCTCGGTGATTTTCGCCACGCAGTCGCTGTCGGACATCGACAATTCCGCCATTGCGCCTGCGATTATCGAGTCCTGCCCGACCCGACTTCTTCTGCCCAACGAGCGCGCCATCGAGCCGCAGATTACCGAGATTTATCGGCGCTTCGGATTGAATGACCGCCAGATCGAGATCCTCGCCCGGGCCACACCGAAGCGCGACTATTACTGCCAGTCCCGCCGCGGCAACCGGCTGTTCGAGCTGGGTCTCAGCGAGGTCGGGCTCGCGCTCTGCGCCGCCTCCTCAAAGTCCGATCAGGCGCTGATCGGCGAGATCCTCGCCGCACATGGCCGCGAGGGATTCCTCGACGCCTGGCTGCGAGCACGCGGCGTGGGCTGGGCGGCCGATCTGATCCCGGACCTGACGATCCTCGTGCCCGAGGCCGAGGGGGAAGGGTCGGGAAGAGGGAATGGTGCTGCTGCGGATGCCGCCACCGCGCCAGCCCCGAACCCTGCTGATCCCGGTGATGACTTCGCCGCTTACGACACAATCAGCGACAAGGAGATCGCGCCATGACCTTTCCCCGAATGACCCGCCGCCCCCTGACCGCGCTGCTGCTGGCCGGTTCCTGCCTCGCCGCAACGGTGGTGGGAACAGCCTTCGTCACATCGCCAGCCCACGCCTGGCGGATCGTCTACGACCCGAGCAACTACGCGCAGAACGTGCTGACCGCCGCGCGGACGCTGGAGCAGATCAACAACCAGATCCGCTCGCTGCAGAACGAGGCGCAGATGCTGATCAATCAGGCCCACAACCTCGCAAGCCTGCCCTATTCCGCCCTCCAGACCCTGCAGGCCAATGTGGCGCAGACGCAGGCTCTGCTCGCGCAGGCGCAAAACCTCGCCTTCGAGGTCGGCCAGATCGATCAGGCCTTCCAGAGCGAATATGGCGCGGTCTCGCTCTCGGCGACCGAGACCCAGATGGTCGCGGACGCCCGCACCCGCTGGCAGAACACCGTCGGCGGGTTGCAGGATGCGCTGAAGGTGCAGGCCGGGGTCGTCGGCAATATCGACAGCAACCGCGCCGAGATGGCGGCGCTGGTCGGCGAGAGCCAGGGCGCCGAGGGGGCGTTGCAGGCCACCCAGGCCGGGAACCAGCTTCTGGCGCTGCAATCGCAGCAGCTTTCCGACCTGATCGCGGTGATCGCCGCCAACGGCCGCGCCGACGCGCTCTCCGAGGCTGAACGCGCCACCGCCGCCGAGCAGGGCCGAGTGCAGCGCGAGCGCTTTCTCACCCCGGGCGCGGGCTACCAGCCCGGCAATGCCCGCATGTTCAACGGCAACTGACGGTACGGGCGCAGCGCTGGCCGGGAAGGAGGCAGGGGATGGAAGGCAAGACCGGCGCCCGGATCGTGGCGATCATGCTGGCGGCGGTCGCGCTGACCGCTGCCCTTGTCTCGCTGATCCGCGAGGCAGAGGGTCCTGTGGTCAGGGCCGTGCTGGAGGCTCGGACCTCGGAAGATCCGCTGCGGCAGGATCTGCGGCGCTGCCAGCAACTGGGCAATGCGGCGCTGGAAGATGACAGCTGCCGCGCGGCATGGGCGCAGAGCCGTGACCGCTTTCTGGGCAGGGAACGAGCGCAGACGGCCGCGCCAAACGTCCCGGACGCTTCGGCCACCTCTGTGGAAGGACGCTGAGACATGGGCGGCACCGGGGTCATCGACAGCTTTCTCGGCATATTCACCAGCTATATCGACTCCGGCTTCGGGTTGCTCGGCGGCGAGGTCGCCTTCATCGCCTCGACCCTGATCGTGATCGACGTGACCCTCGCCGCGCTCTTCTGGTCCTGGGGCGCCGATGACGACATCCTGGCCCGGCTGGTGAAGAAGACCCTCTTCGTCGGCGTCTTCGCGTATCTGATCGGGAACTGGAACAGCCTCGCACAGATCGTCTTCGACAGCTTTGCCGGCCTTGGCCTGATGGCCTCGGGCACCGGCTTTTCCACCGCAGACCTCCTGCGCCCCGGTCGGGTCGCCCAGACCGGCCTCGATGCCGGGCGACCGTTGCTGGAGTCGATCTCCGATCTGATGGGTTTCGTCTCCTTCTTCGAGAACTTCATCCAGATCGCCTGCCTGCTCTTCGCCTGGGTTCTGGTGCTGCTCGCCTTCTTCATCCTCGCCGTGCAGCTCTTCGTCACCCTGATCGAGTTCAAGCTGACCACGCTGGCGGGCTTCGTGCTGATCCCCTTCGGCCTCTTCGGACAAACCGCCTTCATGGCCGAGCGGGTGCTCGGCAATGTCGTCTCCTCCGGCATCAAGGTCCTGGTCCTCGCCGTCATCATCGGCATCGGCTCGACCCTGTTCGGCCAGTTCACCGCAGGCTTCGGCGGCGTCGCCCCGACCGTCGATGACGCCATGGCCATCGTCCTCGCCGCCCTTTCGCTGCTCGGCCTCGGCATCTTCGGGCCGGGCATCGCCTCGGGCCTGGTCTCGGGCGGGCCGCAACTCGGCGCCGGTGCCGCCGTCGGCACCGGCCTCGCCGGAGGCGCTGCGCTGGTGGCCGCCGGTGGCGGGACCATGATGGCCGCGAAGGGTGGCGCGGCAGCGGTGCGAGGTGGAGCCGCGACGGCAGGCGCCGCCTCGGCTGCCTATACACTTAACTCGGCAGGTCAGTCCGGTGGGGCCGGGATCGCCGCGGGCGCTGCCGGGATCGGCAAGGCCGCAGGTGTCGCCGCTCTCTCTCCGCTGCGCCGTGCCGCCGCCAGCATCAAGGCCAGCCACAGTTCCGGCGTGAAGACCGCCTTCACCGGCACCGGCGGAACGACCACGCAAGGCGCAATCGGCGGTGCATCGGGCGGTTCCGGGAATGGCGCCGCCGGATCGCCGGGCGGTGCCTCTTCCACACCCGGCTGGGCGCAGCGCCTGCAGCATGGTTCGGGCATCACCCGCTCCGCCGGAATGGCCGCCCATACCATCCGCGCCGGCGACAGCCGGGGCGGCGGAGCTTCCGTTTCCCTATCCGAAAGCGATCGCAGATGAACATCTTCAGACGGGCCGCCCCCCATTACGGCAAGACACCGGAACCCGAGACCCCCTATCAGAAGGCCGCCCAGGTCTGGGACGAGCGCGTCGGCTCTGCCCGGGTGCAGGCGAAGAACTGGCGATACATGGCCTTTGGCTCGCTGATCCTCTCGGCAGGCTTCGCCACCGCACTGGTCTGGCAATCGGCGCGTGGCACCGTCGTGCCATGGGTGGTGCAGGTCGATAATCTCGGCCAGGCGCAGACCGTCGCGCCGGCCGTGGCGGACTACCGCCCCTCCGATCCGCAGATCGCTTTCCATCTCGGCCGCTTCATCGAGCAGGTCCGTGCGATACCGGCCGATCCGATCATCGTGCGTCAGAACTGGCTCAGGGCCTATGACTGGACCACGGATCGCGGAGCGGCGGCGCTGAACGATCATGCCCGCGAGAACGATCCCTTCGCAAAGGTCGGGCGCGCCCAGATCGCCGTCGAGGTCTCCTCCGTCATCCGCGCCTCGCCGGACAGCTTCCGGGTGGCCTGGACCGAGAAGCATTACGAGAGTGGCCAACTGGGCGCCACCGAGCGCTGGACTGCGATTCTGACTATCGTGATTCAGGCGCCCCGCGACGCCGAGCGGCTGCGGGCCAATCCGCTCGGCATCTATGTCAACGCCATCAGCTGGTCGCGGGAGATGAGTCAATGACCACCGCCTGCATCGTAACGCGCCGCAGCTTTTCACGGCGCACGACCTCTCTATCCCTCGCAGCCCTGCTGATCGGCACCGCGCTGATCTCCGGTTGCTCAGGGAAAGCCGTACCGGAGTTCGACTATGATGCCGATGTCCCGGCTTTGCCTGCCGCGCAGAGCGTAGCGGCGGAGACCTCGCCGAAGCCGCTGCACACCCCGCCGGGCTGGACGGTCGCGCGCGGCGGAGCTGCCGCAGACACCGCCCCGGCGCGGGTCGGCAATGCCAATGCCGCCGCAAGGGTCGAGCCGCGCCGCGAGGGCTATTACAATGCCATCCAGATCTATCCCTTCTCGGAAGGCGCCCTCTATCAGGTCTATGCCGCCCCCGGGCAGATCACCGATATCGCGCTGGAACCGGGCGAGAGCCTGACCGGCGCCGGTCCCATCGCCGCCGGCGACACCGCGCGCTGGATCATCGGCGATACCGAAAGCGGCAGTGGCGCTGCGGCCAGGGTCCATATTCTCGTGAAGCCGACCCGGTCTGACATCGCGACCAATCTCGTGGTTACCACCGACCGGCGTAGCTATCTGATCGAACTGAGGGCGCAGGAAGCGGCCTATATGCCCGCCGTGGCCTGGTCCTACCCGGTCCAGCCCGGCGCGAGGCGGCAGGCCGTTGCAGCCGCGCCCGTCATCCCCGCCGCAGCCGCGCGGAACTACCGCTACGGATTGCAGATCGAGGGCACGAGCCCGCCATGGCGGCCGGTCTCGGTCTTCGACGACGGCCGACGCGTCTATGTCGTCTTCCCCCGCGGTATCGTGCAGGGCGAGATGCCGCCGATCTTCGTGCTCGGCCCGGATGGCGAACCGCAGATCGTCAACAGCCGTGTGCATGGCAATATCCTGATCGTCGATCGGCTCTTCGGCGCGGCCGAACTGCGCCTCGGCAGCGGCGGGCGCCAGCAGGTGGTGCGGATCCTGCGCGTCGAGCCGAAGACCGTCGAGCCCAAGGCCCCAACAGTTGAAGGGGCAGTGCCGGAGACAGCGGCCAGCGGGAAGGTGCCGTCATGAGCGGGGGCAATCCGGCATCCAAGGCCGCCTCGCCGATGCGGCTGCGTGCCGAGCCGCCGCGCGTCAGCCGCCTGTCGCGCAAGGTTCTGGCCGGAGTGGGTGCAGTCGCGCTTTTCGGCATCGGTGGCGCCCTGATCTATGCACTCCAGACCCGCGATACCGGCACGGGCAGCGAGGAGCTCTATTCCATCGAGAACCGCGCCACCGCCGATGGTCTGGCCTCCCTCCCGCGCGACTATACCGGCCCGATCCTCGGACCGCCGCTGCCCGGCGATCTGGGAGGACCGGTCCTCGATGCGCAGAACCGGGGCCAGCCAGTGGTCCCGCCCATCATCGCGGCGCCAGCTGCGGTCGATCCCGACGAGGAACGGCGCCGCGCCGAGGAAGAAGCCGCACGGCTGAGCAACGTCTTCTTCCAGTCCGGGCCGCGAACAGGGTCAAAGGCGGGCGCGGCCATGGCCGGCCTTGCCGGTCTCGACCTCGGTGGCCAGGCCGGCGCGCAGGATCCGCGGACGGCGTTCCTGAACGGACCGGTGGATCGCCAGACCGTGGCAGTCGACCGCATCGCTGCACCGGCCTCTCCATTCATCCTGCAGGCCGGATCGGTGATTCCGGCGGCGCTGATCACCGGCATCCGCTCCGATCTGCCGGGCCAAATCACCGCCCAGGTCACCGAAAACGTCTATGACAGCCCGACCGGTTCCCTGCTCATGATCCCGCAGGGCACCCGTATCATCGGCGAATACGATGCCGGCGTCGGCACCGGCCTGCGCCGGGTGTTGCTGGTCTGGAACCGGCTGATCTTCCCCGACGGATCCTCGCTGGTGCTGGAGCGTCTGCCAGGGGCAGATGGCGCCGGTTATGCCGGGCTGGAGGATGGCGTCGACTATCACTGGGGCGAGGTCTTCAAGGCCGCCGGACTCGCGACCCTGCTGGCGATCGGCACGGAACTTGCCAGTGACGACGAGGACCGGCTGGTCCGCGCCATCCGCGACGGCGCGCAGGACACCATCGGCGAGGTCGGCCAGCAGATCGTCCAGCGTCAGATGCAGGTCACGCCGACGCTCACCATCCGGCCCGGCTATCCGGTCAGGATCATTGTTACCCGGGATCTCGTGTTCCGCAAACAGGGAGAGTGACCATGGTGAAGCTGAAACTCGCGCCGCCCGCGGACGACAAGCCGGTGAAGGTGACGGTGGAACTGCCCGCAGGGCTGCACCGGGATCTTGTCTCATACGGGCGGCTCTTGGCCGCGGTCGGATCACCGCCCATCGAACCGGCACGACTGATTGCACCGATGCTGGAGCGATTCGTCGCGACGGATCGGGGCTTCGCTAAGGCAAGGAAGGCTGGAACTGGCGGTGCTGACATCGCGCGCCCTGCCCCGCCAACGGCACCGGCTGATGGTTAAAAAACAGCGCCCCGGGGCTGAAACGGGGTCCGACGCTTTATACATCACCCGACGCTTCTCGGTCAGATCCGTCTTCAGGGAATGCCCTCTGCAACTCCGCTGGTTTTGTTCCGGCGCCATAACGGCACCGGATGCTTTCTTATCGGCGCGTGGCGATTCCCGCGGTCAGGACACCCAGCAGAGTCAGGAGCGCGATTCCAAGCGAGACATACCGCGCGGCATCGGCGATGGACTCGCCACCCGCCGCCATCAGCGTGCCCGCCATGGCCGAGGTGATCGAGAAGGCGATCAGCTGCGTGGTCGTGATCGCGGCAGCGGCCTTGCCGCCCTCGGCCGGATCACGGGAACTGCTCATGGCGGCAACGCCCAGCAGGGGCCAGGCCAGACCGATGCCCACGCCCGAGACAGTCAGCGCACCGGCCCAGATGGCGACCGTGGCCAGTCCTGCCCCTGATGCCTGAAACAGCCCATAGACGATCAGCCCCGCCGTCAGCAGCAGCGGCCCCAGCCTGATCGCACGCCTGCGCCCGGCATCCGAAGACACCGACACCACGAACAGTTGCGCGATGACCCAGGCCAGCGACAGCACCGCCCCCAGAAGCCCCGCCACAAGCGGGCTGAGACCCGCCAGCTGCTGGCCGAACAGCGGAATGAAGTTCTCGACCATGACGCCCGCACTCAGCGCCGCAACCGTCAGATAGACCCATTTGAGCGCATTGCCGCGCCGATAGGTCAGCTTCGGCAGAATGGTGTTGTCCGACCGCCGCTCGACCGTTACGAACAGCCAGAGCAGCACCAGCCCGGCCCCGACGGCCAGCATGGTCGGCCAGCCGATCGGCAATACCGCGCTCAAGCTGATGGCGATGGTTGCAAGCACCAGCAGAATGAGCGAGGCCACCGGCACCGGGTTCTGCCGCGCGGACCCCGCCATACCGGCAAAGGACCGCTGCCCGAGCAACGCAAATATCAGCGCGACCAGTGCAAGACCGCCATAGGACCAGCGCCACAGCCCGAGCTCCGCGAACACCCCGCCAAGCGCCGGACCGAACAACGTGCCCACGCCCCACATGGCCGAAACGACACCGGTCGCGCGTGCCCAGTGCCGCTCGGGCAGCGCGCTGCGGATCACCGCATAGCCGAGCCCGGCCAGCAGCCCCCCGCCCAGGCCCTGAATGATCCGGCCGGCGATCAGGATCTGCATCGTCGGGCTGATGGCATTGCCGGCAGCGCCAAGCGCGAAGGTGACGAAGGCAATCAGATAGGCGCTGGCCGGCCCCCTGCTGTCAAGCAACCGGCTGACAAACAGCGAGGCCACGATGGCCGCGATGACGAAGCCGGTGGTGACCCAGGCATAATAGGCCTGCCCGCCGATATCCGCGACGATCGAGGGCATCAGCGCCGCGGTGAAGTAAAGGTTCATCGCATAAAGCAGGATGCCGCTGGCCATGACGGTGACGATGGCCAGATGCCGGCCGGACAGCAGATCGGACCAGCCGTCACGCGGATCATCAGGCATGCTTGCAGAACCGGCCGAATCGGCCGGATGGGAATTGGGGCTCATGAAGGGGACTCCGGGGTAAGGTTCAGACCGTGGCGGGCCTGTGGGTCAGCGAAAGGGCAAGCACGACAAGCGCGACCGCCAGCACCACGGCGGGTGCTGCGGAATGGCCGTAATCGCCGTGAATCAGCGTCGTCAGCAGCGCGGCCGCCATCACCGCCGCTCCAAGCCCCGCGCCATAGGGGCGGGTCGCGGTGCGCGCGAGCAGGATGGCCGCAACCAGTTCGCACAGCGCGGTCACATAGTGAAACCAGCCCGGATAGCCCCAGGCGGCATAGGCGGCCTCGTTTTCGGGCGAGAGAAACAGATTGCCCCAGGCCCCGAACAGGAAGAACGCGGCCAGCAGCAGCGCCAGCCCCTGTGTGAGAAGATGGATCGGTTTGTCCATGATACCTCGCGGAAAGATGGCCCCTGCCCCCCTTGCTTTGTGCTGGACCGGGCGGTGGCGGCATAATAGATAGAGGCATCACTCTATCATCTTGGCCGGGCGGTCAAGAGATAAATAGAGCGTCCGCACTATCAAACCGGAGGCGCCTTATGGCACGCAAGATCGACCCCGAACAGCATGAGGAAAAACGGCAGGAGGTCCTCGCCGCCGCACATCGCTGTTTCCTGCGCAATGGGCTTCAGGGCGCCTCGATCTCGATGATCTGCAAGGAGGCGGGGATGAGCCCCGGTCACCTTTACCATTATTTCCCCAGCAAGGAGGCGATCATCGAGCAGATGGCCGACGATTACCTTGCCGCGCTGCACGGTCATTTCGGCGGCCATAGCCAGGAAACGCCGACCGCGACCGTGCTGCTGTCAGAGCTTTGGAGCATGTCGGGCTGGGACGACCTGTCCCATTGCCGCATCCTGTTCGAACTTCTGGCCGAGGCAGGGCGCAACCCGCGCATCCATACCATTCTGAAGGACAATACCGACGGTATCCGCGATCTGCTGACCGCCGCTCTGGCCGCCGGTCAGGCGCGTGGCGAGGTCGACCCAAGCCTCGATCCCCGCCATACCAGCGCGGTTCTGGTCGCGGTGCTGGACGCGGCTCCCATGCTGCCCTTGATGACTGATGGGCTTGACTTCGGGGAAAGCCGCAAGCTGATCACCACCATGGTCAGCCGTTTCCTGAGGCCGCAATCATGACACCGGACATGCCGACCATGGCCGCCGCCCCGACCCTGCTGGCCCTGGGTCTCTATACGATCGTGACCTCGGTCACGCCGGGGCCGAACAATATGATGGTGCTGGCCTCGGGGGTGAATTTCGGCATCCGCCGGACGTTGCCGCATATTGCCGGGATCAGCCTCGGCTTCGGGGCGATGGTCGCCATCATGGGTCTGGGGCTTGGGACGGTGTTCGAACGCTGGCCACAACTGAACACTGTCCTTCGCTGGATCGGCGGGGCTTATCTTCTGTATCTCGCCTGGAAAATCGCCCGCGCAGGCACCCCGGATGCACCCGAAGGGACAACTGCCCGGCCGCTTGGCTTTCTTGGCGCGGCGGCCTTTCAATGGGTCAATCCCAAAGCCTGGGTGATGGCACTTGGCGCGGTCGCAACCTATCTGCCGCCGCACCCTTCATGGGCCGCGGTGACCGGCGTGGCGGTGCTGATGGCCGCAATCAACGCGCCCTGCGTCGGCATCTGGGCAGGCTTCGGCACCGGCCTGCGCCGGTTCCTGACCGACCCCAGACGGCTGCGCGCCTTCAACCTCATCATGGCCACCCTGCTCGTGGCATCCCTATGGCCGGTCTTCATGACATAAGCGGGCAGGAGATGGCTTGACATAAGGAGCAATGCCCCATGAACGGCCCAAGATTTCCATGACCTCACCCTCCAGCCGCAACGGCTCTTCGCCATTGCCGCCGGAATGATTGCGCGAAACTTATGAACCTCCGCATGGCCGGATTGTCGTTCTGCGGCGACCAGACCACAGACATCGGCACGATATCCTCGGCTGCGGTCAGGGGGCGCATAACGAGGGCGGGACAGACCATATGGGTCCAGCCTTCCGACACCAGGGTGATGCCCTCGCCCATCGCCACAAGATGCATCAGCGTCTCCAGCAGCACCGGCCGGAAGCCGATATCCGGATAGGTGCTGTAATCGGCGATCCGGCGGATGATGTAATCGTGAACTTCCGGACCGGGCTCCTGCGAGGGCACAATGAACCGTTCGCCTTTCAGCTGCGGCCAGTCAAGCTCGGGCTCGCGGGCCAACGGATGGGCAGCAGGGATCGCCACATGTACCCGCTCCTGCCAGAGTTCCAGCAGGTCGCAGTCCTCGATGGCGCCGTTGCCGGTGAAAAAGGCGATATCGAGATCGCGCGCCCGGATGGCGCGCAGATGTTCGCGGCGACCACCATCGCGGATCTGCAGCTGTACGCCGTCGAATTCCTGCCGGTAGCCCGCAATCAGGTCGCGCAGAAAACCTCCGGCGAGCGTGGTCAGGATGCCGATGCGAACGACGCCCTCCTCGACCCGGCCGGCGGAGCCGGCATGATGAATGGCGTTCTCGATCTGGAAGATCGTCGGCAGAATATCGTCGAGAAAGCGCGACCCGGCATCGGTCAGGCGCACACCCATGGTCGTGCGCTCGAACAAGGAAACCCCGATGCTGTCCTCAAGATCCCGGATGCTGCGGCTGACGGTGGAGACCTTGATATCGAGGGCCAGAGCCACCTTGCTGAAGCTGAGCAGCTCCGCGGCGGCCAGGACATAACGGACCGCCCGGAGATCAAAGGGCAGACCGGTTTCCGGCCATTGAACCGGGCGCTCCCATGACGGGGGATTGTTGACACGAGATTTCAACCTGCCTTGATATTCCTGCTCCATCGGTTCCCCCCCCTTTGAAGAGGCCGTCTGCTATCTCCACAATCAGCCGTTGGACTGGCCAGCGCGCCGGGCCGATCTCCAACGACCTGCGCCGCTGATTTCACCCGCCAAAAACTCCAGTGCATCGGGAAGGAATGGTGATGACAGTATCGCCGCGCCTAGCACAAGGGCTTACGGCCGATCGGATAGGAAACGACGGCAATACGATTCGTATCCATGCCCGGTCTTGTAGCTCGACGCCTCCCGTCCGATGCGGCCCCCGCACGGAAAACCCGGGGGCGAACGACACCGGCCAGATCAGCGCGCGGTGTGACACCGGGTTCCAAGGGCATCGCCATCTCGCGTGAATATATGAACATGCCGCGGATCCACCACCAAACGTATTTGCTCTCCAATATGCAGGTGTTGCCGGTCACGGACGAGAACGCGCAAGGATATGCCGGCAGTGAGCACCATCAGCAACGTGTCGAGGCCAGTCTGCTCTATGGCCTCAACCCGAGCGGGTAGACCTTCGGAAGACAGGCTCAGATGCTCTGGCCGGATGCCGATACGAACCGGCATCTCGGGCGCCATTCCGGTCGCTCTCACGGGGACGGACAGGCCTGCGGCGGTGATGGCTGTCTGGCCATCCGAGGAAATGCGTGCGTCGAACAGATTTATGGCAGGCGATCCGATGAAGGTAGCGACGAAGACATTTGCCGGATGGTCGTAGATGTCGAGCGGCGCGCCCACCTGGACGATATCGCCGCCATGCATGACCGCGATCCGGTCCCCCATAGTCATCGCCTCGATCTGGTCATGGGTGACATAGATCGAGGTCACGCCGAGCTTCTGTTGCAGCGCGCGAATCTCCATCCGCATCTGAACCCGCAACTGGGCGTCCAGATTGGAGAGCGGCTCGTCGAACAGGAACGCTTTCGGTTCGCGCACCAGCGCCCGTCCCATCGCCACGCGCTGCCGCTGCCCGCCAGAAAGCTGCCCCGGGTAGCGGTCCAGATACTGTTCCAGCCCGAGCGCCACGCTGGCGTACTCCGCGCGCTTGCGCACCTCGTCTGGCGGCATACGGCGCATCTTCAGGCCGAAGGTGATGTTCTCCAGCACGGTCTTGTGCGGATAGAGCGCATAGCTCTGGAAGACCATGGCGATGTCGCGGTCCCGCGGGTCGATGTCGTTGACCCTCCGGTCATCGATCGACAGCGTGCCCGAGGTGATCGTCTCCAACCCCGCGATCATCCGCAGCAGGGTGGATTTCCCGCAACCGGACGGCCCGACGAGGACGAGCATCTCACCATCGGCGATCTGCAGGTCGATGCCCTTGATGACGCTCAGCGCACCATAGGATTTGGTCAGGTTTTCAAGTAAGATATGCGCCATTGTGGCTTCCTTCTGAATATCTGTGAGCCGGATCAGCCCTTGACCGCGCCCTTTGTCAGCCCGGAGATCAGCAGCCGGCCGAAGATCAGGAAGGCGATGATGATCGGCACGATCGCCAGCGTCGCCGAGGCCAGCAACGGCCCCCAGTCGCGGCCGAAATACCCCATGTTCTGATAGATGGAGACCTGGATCGGCCGCAGATCCGGGTTGTCGACCAACACCGAACCGGCGACGAATTCATTCCAGGCGCCAACGAAGCAAAACAGCGCGGCCGCGCCGATCGCAGGCTTGCACAGGGGAAGCAGTATCTCGAACAGGGTGCGCAGGCGGCCCGCGCCGTCGATCGCAGCGGCTTCGTCCAGTTCGCTCGACAGACCGCCGAGCGCGCCGCGCAGCACCCAGACCGCCGTGGGAAGATTGTAGGCGATATAGACGAGCGGCAGCACGAAGACGGTGTCGTTCAGCCCGAGCTTCACCATGTAAAGATAGGTTGGCACGATCAGCGCCGCCGCACCGCTTGCCAGAGGAATCCCGGCCAGCACGAGGAACATCACCACCGAGCGGCCCACGAAGCGGATCCGGTCCAGGGCATAGGCGGCAAGACTGCCGGCGATCAGCGCGGCAAACACGGTAACCACCGCATAGATCAGGCTCGCCTGAGCCGCGGGCAGGAAGCCGCCTTCGGTGATGGTGCGGTAATGCTCGATCCCGAGCGTGGACGGGATCGGCTCCGGCGGATAGCGCATGATTTCGTCGCGCGGGCGCAGTGATCCCAGAACTCCCCACAGGATCGGGCCCAGATTGAACAGAAGCACCAGCGCCCCGATGATGATAAGCGTCAGTTTCTTGCGGATGGTTGTAGACATGATGCGCCTCACTCCTCCTGCCCGCGGACGCTGCGCACATAGAGCGCCACGAGGACGATGTTCACGACGAAGGTGATGATGGCGAGCGTGATCGCGCGCTGAAGGTCATACTGGCTGAAGGCCTTCTGGTAGATCGACAGCGCGACCGTCGTGGTGCTGTCGAGCGGACCGCCCCCGGTGACGATCAGCGGCAGTTCGACCGTGTTGAGGTCGGCGATGCCGAGAACGACCGAGCTGATCAGCAGCGGCCCCGCCAGCAGCGGCACGGTGATTTCGCGGAATCGCTGCAGGGCGCTGGCACCGTCGATCCGGGCGGCCTCGTAGTAATCCTGGGGGATCGCCTTCAGCCCGGAGAGCAGCAGGATCACGGCGAAACCGAGCTTCTTCCAGACCGCGGACATGATCAGGGCCAGCATGGCGCCCGTGCCCGTCGACATCGGGTCCATCATCGGGATCCCGATCCAACGCAGCATTTCGCGGAACAGGCCAAGGTCGCTCATGTAGAACCAGCGGAACAGAAGCGCCCCAACGACCGAGGAAATCGCCCAGGGGATGATGACCCATATCTGCAGGATCCGCGCCGACACGTCATCAAGCCCGTTGATATAGAGCGCGATCGCGAAGCCGAGCGTGACGGTGCCGATCACGCTGCCCAGCACGAAGAAGGCGGTGCTGGCGACCACTTTGCCAAAGCCGGGCTCGGACACAACCGTGGCATAGACGTCCATGCCGATGAAGGCTCCGGCATTCGCGCCGCCAAGCCGGAACAGGCTCTGATAGAAACCGGAGATCGCCGGTCCGTAAAGCAGCAGCAGCAGGAGCACGACCGTCGGGGCGACATAGAGCAGGCCGTGGCCGTTACGGCGCCAGCCCTTGATCAGATTTGCGCGTGTCATCATGGGATCTTCCGGGAAACGGGGCAGGAAGGCCGGAACAGCGTCCCGGCCCGAGGCGCGCGGATCAGTATCCGTGGCGGGCGTTGTAGGCCTGTTCGGCCTGTTCCAGAGCTTGTTTCGGATCAGTTCCGTTCATCACGACCTGCTGGATCGCGCGGTTCATATCGTCGCGATAGCCGCTGATGTCGGCACCGAAGGGAGGCACCCAGCCACTGCTGCGGATGTAGTCCCCTGCGGCGCGCATGTAGCGATGGGTTGGTTTGTCCAGGAACTGCGCAAGCTTCCGGGCCGTCGAGGCCCGGGCCGGAAGGGTTCCGCCTTCGGTGACCCACAGGGCGTCGGCTTCGGGACTGACGAGATAGGCGACGAACTGCGCCGCGGCCTCCTTGTGCTTCGAACCCTCCCAGACCGAGGTGGTCCAGTTGCTGATCGCCTGCCGTGACGGGGCCGCGCCATCGTCCGAGGGATAGGGGATGAAGGCGATGTCATCGTCGCCCGTGGCCTTTTGCAGGCTGCCGATCCGGACGCTGGCGCCGGTGATCATCGCGCAGCGTCCGGCCGAGAACTGGTCATACATCTCGTCGTTGGTCCAGTTCAGGCCCTCGCGCGGGCTGACGCCCTCCTCGATCAGCGATGTCACATGACGGATGCCCGCCAGCCCACGATCGTTCGACCAGTCCGCGCGGCCGGTCTGCCCGAAGGCCGGTCGGTCACCGTCATTGGTCAGCAGATGCGCCAGAAGAAGGCCCGGATCGATCTTGGTCATCCCCAGATCCTGGCACAGACCCCAGCGTTCGACCGAATTTCCTGAACGCTTCGTCAGCTTCTTCGCGGCCGCATCAAGGTCTGCCCAGGTGCGGATCGCTGCCGCGTCTACGCCCGCTTCGTCCAGAAATTTCTGGCGCGCGATAAGGCCGAAGATCATGTAGGACTGACCCACACCGTAGACCTTGCCCTCCACCATCGCGGACTGCACCAGCGGGTTGTCGAGATCGGCAAGGTCTTCCGCCGTGAAGGCGGAGCCGATATCCGCCAGAGCACCGCTGTTGATGACGACGCCCAGAAGATCCGAATTCACCCAGATCACGTCCGGCGCGCTGCCCGCGCCGCTCGCCGCCATGAATTTCGGCGTCATCTGATCCCATACCTGCTGCTCGGTCCGCACCCGGATGTCCGGGTGGCTTGCCTCGAAATTCGAGATCAGCTTGCCCAGAACCTTTTCCCGGACGGTCGATCCCTCGGGGTTGAGGAATGTCCACATCCGGATCGTCGTCTGTTCAGCGTGTAGCGCCATCGGCATCAGCGCAAGCGCCGCAGCGCCCAGAATACCACGCAGCCCAATTGTACGGTTCATCTCGGTCTCTCCTCCCAAAAACTCCGCGAAGTGAGCTTGATGCCCCCGGTGGGGTGGCATGCTCGCCATGCCCCGGCCTCCCTCCGGGACATGGCATTGTTTGCGCGCGGTTACGTGTAGTGAAAATAGCCCGTCGCGATGCAATCCTTGTCCGCCACGAGGCGAATCCAGTGCGCACTGAAGCCCTCGGGGAAGGAATGGGACGCATAGCCACCTGCCGCCACCTCGATCACGTCATAGGTCTTCCACGAGCCATTGCCGAGGAAGTCGATCTCGACCTTGATCGACACAGCGTGATCGCTGCTGTTGGACAGGTGCATCGACTTGTGCTCGAACCCGGTCATCAGGAACGGGTCGGAGGCTTCGCCGGCCTTGACCTTGTCCTCCCACCAGACGCCGCCCCAGCCCTTCGGCTTGCCGAACTTGGTCCAGAGGTCGTCCATCGCGCCAAACCACAGCCCGGTCTGCGGCTCGCCTGCGATCGGGTTGTTGTCCATCCGCGCGTTCAGGTCAAGCGTGCCGCCGGTGTCCTTGCCTTCGTTCTCGGTCCGGTCGGAACGCCACCAGTCCAGCTCCATGTTCGGCGAAACCTGGTTGCCGCCCATCACCAGCATGCCGCGATAGATGGTGAAGTCGGGCACCACGCGCAGGTGCGTGCTGACCGGTCGCAGGCCCCAGACGCGGCCCTCATAGGACACCGGGCTGACTTCGTAGAACATGCCGCTTGCGTCGATGATGTAGCGCTCGTGCTCCATCTCCCGGATGCGGGTCCATTCGAGCGACCAGTAATATTCATAGCCCGAGGAGGCTTTCGGCAGGCGGTAGCGGGTCCATTGCCCGTCGATCAGCGTGCGCATGATCGCGGAGCGCCTGTCCCAGCCGATCGCGAAAATCGTGCCGCTGAGATTGCGCCGGCCGAATACCTCCATGAAGCCGGTCTTTTCCAGGATCGACCACTTTCCGTCGTAGTATTCGGCCAAGACACCACCGGTCCATTCGCCTTTATGGTCGCGTTCATCATAGGTGTTGTTCCCGACAATGATGCGCCCGTTGCAGGTGAACCCGGCCTTGAAATGCGGCTGATTGCCTGGGGGCAGCTTCAGTTCCTTCAGCATATTGAACGCTGTCCGGACCTCGAGCGTGCGCAGGTCGAGTTCGAGGATCAGTCCTTCCATCGTCACATAGCTGATCTTGTTCACCACATCCTCGTGGTGGTCCATCGTCGCGGTCAGGCGATGCGGGATCAGGTCGGGCACCGTGCGGACATTGCCGTCCTTGTCCACCAGATGCGGGCCGATGACCAGCTGATCCGTAGCGGAGTGGATCCAGCGGTTGGCATAGGTGCCCACGACGCTTGCCGGATGTTTCTCCATATTCAGGTTTTCATCGACCGTGTAAAGGCCGGTGCCTGCGCCGCTGCGCCCGGTGTGGCCGACGAAGGTCACAAACCAGAGCTTGCCTGCCCAGGGCATCATCGCGCCGATACCGCATTCGCCGCGCAGCGGTGCAATTTCGGCAGTCACGCCAAGTTTGGGGTTGATCCCGCTAATGAAAGTCAACTTCGTCCTCCATCTTCCGAAGCTTGTCATCCCGACCCGTCACCGGGCGGAGCCGTTCAGGTAAGGGCGCCTCATTCCCGGGTTTTCACTCCGCCCCGACCAATTGTCCATATTATGGACTTGCAGTCCACAATATGAATACCGTAGAGTAACTTGAAGACTGTTGTCAACGGAGCTGTGCATGGAATCCGCAAAATCCGGCGTGCAAGGCGCTGGTGCCCTTTTGAAGGCATTGGATATCATTGAATTCATTTCAAAATCCCCGAATCCGGTGGGCGTTGGACCGATCGCGGCTGAATTGGGAATGCCGCGCCCGACGGTGCACCGGATCGTTTCCGCGCTGGAGGAGCGCGGATTTCTGCAGCTCGATTCCGCGAGCCGAGGGTTCCGTCTCGGGTTTCATCTGTTCGAACTGGCCCATAAAGCCTGGGCGGATGTAGATTTGCGTGCGCTGGCGCGCGATCACCTCGATCGCCTGCGCGAGATCAGCCGCGAGGCCTCGGTGCTCGGCTTGCGGTCCGGGAACCACTTCATTGTCGTCGATCGGCGCGAAAGCCTGTTCGGTATCCGCTCGGTCGTGCCGATCGGACAGATGGAGCCCTTGTTCCCGGGGGCCTTCGGCATGGCCATCCTGAGCGAACTGGACCCCGCGATGATTGCCGAAATCGACCCGGATCTGCCGCGCAGATCCGTCGGGCTGTCGGACGGCCGCGCGATTCCCTTCGGCGAGGCGATGCGCCGTGCGGCGGCGCGCGGATACACCGTCTATACCGCATCCGGCAATGACGCCGTGGCCAGCGTGGCCGCCCCCATTCTGGATTATCTGGGCCGACCGATCGCCGCGATCGGGGTGACGGGCCCGGCAAGCCGACTGTCACCAGACCATCTTCACGCGCTCGCCCCCGACATCATCGACAGCGCGCGCAAGATCACGTCAAATGCGGGAAATTCTGTGCAGTCAATTGAACCGCGTCTGCGGCCTAAGCCCCAGCCAAGCCAGCCCGAGACCCGCTGTATTCCCGCAACCACTCTACTTGGCAAGACACCTCGATGGAGCGAGCGGGACAACCTGCTTTACCTAGCGGATGTTATGGGGCCAGCGGTACTCGCTTGTGACATGGAAGCGGGGAACACATGGACAGTCACCAAGCCGGACATGGGCGTGCTGTGCGGTCTAAAATCGGATGGCGGACTACTTTTTGCCGACGGCACCGGACTTCATCTCGTGAGTCGGGAAAATTCGCAGGAGCTTGTCCAGATCCTGCCGAGAGGTCTTGTCGACAGCCGTTTTAATAACTGTGGCATAGATCCATCCGGCGGATACTGGCTGACCAGCATGAGTGTGCGCGCCCGCCCGGGGGAGGGGGCGATCCTACGTGTTTCGGACGCTGGGGTGAGCGTCGCCAAGGAGGGGCTTTCGGTCCCCAGTGGCCTTGCCTGGAACCCGGATGGCAAGACGATCTACGTCGTAGAATCGGCCCGCCGCCTGATCCTGCGCGCAGATTTCGATCCTGAAGCGCGACGGATCGGGGCGCTGGAACCCTTCGCGGAATTTGACACAAGCGAAGGGAGCCCCGACGGGATTGTCGCGGATCAGGAAGGGCGATTGTGGGTCGCACTTTGGGATGGCTGGTCTATCGCCAGACTGGATAAAGCTGGTCGCGTGGAGCGCAAGGTTACACTTCCAGTCCCGCGCCCTACAGATCTGTGTTTTGGCGGACCGACAGGGCAGACCCTGTTCATCACCACCGCCCGAATCCGCCTGTCGGCACGCATTCTCTCCGAAGCGCCTCTCTCCGGCTCAATTTTGACAATTGATCTGACAGAATAAATTGGCAGGATTTTGTGTATGCGGCGGCTGCGCCCCATTGATTTCAGGCTTGCGCCGCAGGATGCCGGACAGAGTTGGCCCGTTCGCAGCTCAGAAAAGAGTCCTTTATGGGGCTGTTGAAAAAGCCCCATGTCTCTGATTCATTTTGCTTATCGGTGGATGAGAGGCTGCGATGTTGGGTCGGAAGGAACGCGGACAACTGGAGCTTTTCATCACCGGGTTCCTGCGGGGGCTGATCCATAATGACCATGTACTGGTTAGGGTCGATCAGGTTCTTGATCTTGGTTGGCTTCACGCTGAAGTGGCCGACCTGCCGACAATGGCCGCCCCGGCATCGAGCCCGAGGTTGCCGTGCGGCTGATGCTTGCGGGTTTCCTGCTGGGGATCGTTCAAGACCGGCGGTTGATGAGGGAAGCGCAGGTCAATCTCGCGATCCGCTGGTTCACAGGCTACGCCTTGCACGAGGCACTGCCGGATCCCTCCTCACTGACGCGCATCCGTCAGCGTTGGGGTGAAGATGTCTTCCGTCAGGTCTTCACGCGTGTCGTGCAGCAGTGCCAGAAGGCCGGGATGGTTTCGGCGGAGACCGTTCACATCGATGCCAGCCTGATCCAGGCGAATGTCAGCATGGACGTATTGGTCTCGCGCCATCTGGACGCGGTGGAGACGGCTCACGACGAGGCCAATGACGTCGGGCGGGCCGCGCGCACGAGCGGCAGGTTCAAGAAGCTCTGCCGCACGGACCCGGATGCGACCATGGCGACATCCTCCAAGGCTCCGCTGCGCCCGGCCTACAAGCAGCACACGGCCGTCGACGATCTCGCAGGCGTCGTCGTCGATGTGGAGATCGTGACCGGCGAAGAACATGACACGGGCCGGTTCGACGAGCGCCTGGAAACAATCGAAGCGACCCTCGGGGTTTCCCCGGGCCGGATCACGGCGGACAGGCTCTATGGCATTGGCCGGATTTACGCCGCCCTTGAAGACCGCAGGATCGAAGCCGTTATCCCGCCGCTTCGCTCCCCTCGGAGCAAGGCGGCGCAGGGCTTTCCAACCGAGCGGTTCAAGTTCGATCCCTATCATGATGTGGTCCGGTGTCCGGCGAGGAGGCGGCTGACCCCGAGAAACGTCACAAAATCCGGGCAATGGTATCGCGCCAACCGGCATGACTGCGCGCACTGTCCTCTCAAGGCACAATGCCTGCCCCAGGGCGCACCATCTCGGAGGGTGCATATCGTGACAAACCACGCGGCCATCTTGCGCGCTCGACGCAAACGCCTGGCATGGGGAAAGGACGACCATGTGATATACACACGGCATCGCTGGCGCGTCGAACGCACCCACGGCACCGCCAAGACGCTCCACGGGCTTGCCAGAGCCATCCGCAGGGGGCTCGAGAACATGAGGATACAAGCGCTCCTGACGGCCATCGCCATCAACCTCAAGAAACTGGCAGCCGCAATGATGCTGTTGCTCTGTTCGAGCATCGAAATACGCGCAGGCCGACCAAACCCGGCGGCAGCCTGAAACAACTTTTTCAACAGCCCCCTTTATGAGCTCATCCCGGCTGGTTTCGCCGTTTGGGCATATGCCCAGTGCATCAGGGCGCCGATGTCTTTTTCCAGGTGGCCGTTGGCCAGGCGCGTGAAGAGATCGCGCAGGTAGGCATAGGGCTCGACGCCGTTCATCCTGCATGTGCCGATGAGGCTGGCAAAGCGAGCCCCGTTGCCTCCGCCCTCATCATGGGCAAAGACCCGCGTCGTGGACCAGTCGCCGGCGCCGGGGTTGTGGCGGTTGGTGGCCCAATGGATCTGTTCAAGTTCAGCATCATTGCGCAGATCGGGCCGCAACACGCCGCGTTTGAGGAAAAACTCAAGTTCGGCCAGCGAAGGATAGGCCGGGGTGCAGCCATGGCGGCTGACCGCGAAGGCACCGCAGGCATTGGCATATTCCAGTGCCCTGGGCCAGCTTTCATCATCAAGCCATCCCTTGAGCAGCCCCGAGAAGAATCCGTCGCCCGCGCCCAGCACGTTGAAGACCTCGATGGGAAAGCCAGGGCCGGTTTCGCCATCGTCCAGTTGGTCCGGAATCGCACCGGTAAAGGCAACTGCGCCCTTTGCGCCGCGTTTGCAGACCAGCGTGGCGGCGCTGACGTTTCGAACTGCAGGAAGCGCGGCAATCATATCAGTTGAGCCGCCCGCGATATGGAATTCTTCCTCGGTGCCCACGATCAGGTCAAAGAAATGCAGGGTCGATTGCGGCTTGGCCGTGACGACGGCGCTTTCGACAAAACGGCTTTCACCGTCGCCATGCCCTGCCAGCCCCCAAAGGTTCGGCCGGTAGTCGATGTCCAGCGCCGTTCTGGCGCCATGTTTGCGCGCCAGTTCCAGCGCCCTGAGCATCGCCGCCTCGGTGCGGGGATGGCTGAGATGCGTGCCGGTGGCCAGAACCGAGCGCGCCTCGGCGATGAACCGCTCGTCGATATCGTCCTCGCTCAGCGCCACGTCGGCACAATTCTCGCGATAGAAGATCAGCGGGAACTGCTCTTAGTCGCGGATGCCAAGCAACACCAGCGCGGTCAGCCGTTCCGGGTCGGTCGCGACGCCGCGGGTATCCACGCCCTCGCGCGCCAATTGTTCGCGGATGAAACGGCCCACATGTTCGTCGCCGACTCGGGTGATGACCGCCGAGCGCAGGCCCAGCCGTGCCGTGCCGCATGCGATGTTCGTCGGAGAGCCGCCGGCATATTTCGCGAACGAACCCATGTCCTCCAGCCGTCCGCCGATCTGCTGGCCATAAAGATCGACCGAGGACCGACCGATGGTAATAACGTCTAACGTCCTCATGCTCTCCCCTCCCCGGACGCATTGGCGGGATGTGCGGCCCCGCGAGGGGGCCGGGACCGGTCAGACCGCGACCGGCGTCAGCCAGGGCTGCCCCTCGGCCTCGTGGCTGTCCACGACAGCCTCGACAAAGGCCACACCTTTCAGCCCGTCATGGGCCAACGGCAGGTTCTGCCCCAGCAGGCTGGGCGCACGCCCCTCCTTGCGGGCGCGGATCGCCTCGGCGAAACCGGCATAAAGGTTGGCGAAGGCCTCCAGATAGCCCTCGGGATGGCCGGGGGGCGTGCGGATGCGCAGCTTGGCGTCCTCGGACAGATCGTCGGCGCCGCGCTTGATGATCTGCACACGGCCGTCCAGCGGCGTGAAGACCAGCTCGTTCGGCTGCTCCTGGAACCATTGCAGCGAGCCTTTTTCGCCGAACACCCGCAGCCGCACGCCGTTGGAATTGCCGATGGCGACCTGCGAAGACCAAAGCAAGCCCCGCGCCCCGCCCTGATAGCGCATCATCACATGGGCGTTGTCGTCCAATGCCCTGCCGCCCACGAAGGTCGCCAGATCGGCTGTCAGGCTTTCCAGCGTCAAGCCGGTGACGAAGCCCGCCAGGTGATAGGCATGGGTGCCGATGTCGCCGATGGAGCCGCCGCGGCCGTTCTTCTTGGGATCGGTGCGCCAGGCGGCCTGGGCATTGCCCGACTGCTCGATGGCGGTCGCCATCCATTCCAGCGGATATTCGACCTGCACCGTGCGGATCGCGCCCAACTCGCCACGGGCGACGCGGACGCGGGCCTCGTGCACCATCGGATAGCCGGAATAGGTATAGGTCACGCCGACGAAGCGGCCACTTTCCCGCGCCAGTTTTTCCAGCGCCACGGCATCCTCCAGCGTCGCGGTCAGGGGCTTTTCGCAGATCACCTCGAAGCCTGCCTCGATCAGCGCCTTGGCGATCGGGTAATGGGTGAAGTTCGGCGTGCAGATCGCCACCGCGTCCACCCGGTCCTCCCGCGCCGTCTCGCCCGCGATCAGTTCCTCATAGGTGCCATAGCTGCGGGCGGGATCGAGCCCCTGCGAGATCGCGAAGGCGCGGCCACGCTCGGGATCGACGTCGAAGGCCCCGGCCACCAACTGCCATTGCCCGTCCAGCCGCGAGGCGAGGCGATGGATATTACCGATATAGGCGCCCTGCCCGCCGCCCACCATTCCAAGACGCAACATGGTCATTCCTCCAGTCCGAGCATGGCCCGGTTGGCGCTGCGATTGGCGCCGGATTTCACGAAATCGTCGAAGGCGCGGTCCGACACCCGGATGATGTGATCCGCGATGAACTGCGCGCCTTCACGGGCGCCGTCCTCGGGGTTCTTGACGAAGCACTCCCATTCCAGCACCGCCCAGCCGTCGAAGCCATGGGTCGTCAGCTTGGTGAAGATCGCCCCGAAATCGACCTGCCCGTCGCCGGGCGAGCGGAAGCGGCCCGCGCGCCTGCTCCACGGCTGATAGCCGCCATAGGCGCCGGACTTGCCGTCTGGGCGGAACTCGGCATCCTTGACGTGAAAGGCGCGGATACGGTCGTGATAGTGGTCGATGAAGGCCAGGTAATCCAGCGCCTGCAGCACGAAATGGCTGGGATCATACATGATATTGGCGCGGGGGTGGTTCTTCACCTTCTCGAGGAAGAACTCCCAGCTATGGCCGTCATGGATATCCTCGCAGGGGTGGATCTCATAGCAGACATCCACACCATGGGCGTCGAAATCGTCGAGGATCGGCTCCCAACGCCTTGCCAATTCGTCGAAACCTTCCTCGACCAACCCCTCCGGCCATTGCGGATAGGGGTAAAGGTAGGGCCAGAGCAGCGCGCCCGAGAAGGTCACATGCCGGTCGATCCCCATCCGCTGCGAGGCCCGGGCGGCGAAACGCAACTGTTCCTCGGCCCATGCCCGGCGTCCGGCCGGGTTGCCGCGCACATGTTCAGGCGCAAAGCTGTCCATGATGACGTCATGCGCGGGATGCACCGCCACCAGCTGGCCGGTGATATGCGAGGCGAACTCGGTGATCTGGAGCCCGTTGTCGGCCAGCATCCCCTTGATCTCGTCGCAATAGGCATCACTTTCGGCGGCCTGTTTCATGTCGATCAGGCGCGTGTCCCAGGTCGGGATCTGGACGCCCTTGAAGCCCTTGTCGGCCGCCCATTTCGCCAGGCTGGGCAGCGAGTTGTAGGGCGCATCATCGGCCGCGAACTGGGCCAGGAAGACGCCCGGCCCCTTGATGGTTTGCATCGTCATGCCTCCAGTTTTGCCGCCGGGACCGGCGCGTCGTCATAGCCGCCATGGACGGACTGGTCGAAGGGGATCACCGCCCCGGTCATCATGCCGCTGTCGTCGGAGGCCATCCACAACACGGCGCGCGCGACTTCCTTCGGGTCGAGGATGCGACCAAAGGGTTTCTGCGCCGCCGCCCGATCGATAAAATCGGGATCGCCGGTTTCCGACAGCACCAGCGCGCGTTCGTGGTCCGAGTTCATCCAGCCGATATCGAGCTGGTTTACATGGATCCGGTGCCGCATCAGCGCAAAGCCGGCATGGCGGGTCAGCGTCGCCAAGGCCCCCTTGGACCCCGCATAGGGCGCGAGAAAGGGCTGGCCCACCAGCGCGGACATCGAACCGATATTGACGATGCGCCCCTCGATCCCCTCGCGGGTCATCACCTTGGCCGCGTCCTGCATCAGGAAGAACGGCGCGCGGGTGTTGACCGCGAACATGCGGTCGAACAGTTCGGGCGGAGTGTTCAGGATATTGCCGCGGTCGGTCAGGCCGGCGGCGTTGACCAGAATGTCCACGCGGCCGAAACGCTTGTCGGCGGCGGGGATGATGGCCTGCACGTCCTCGATCTTGCCCAGGTCGGCGGCGACCATCTCGACCGGAATGTCGGTCGCAGCCGTGATTTCGGTCGCGACCGCCTGCCCTTTCTCGACGCCTCGGCCGACGATCACGATGCCCGCCGCACCGGCTTCGGCAAAAAGCCGCGCGATGGCCGCGCCAAGCCCCTGCGTGCCGCCGGTGACGACGGCGATCTTTCCATCGATGCGGTTCATTTCACCACCTCATAGCCAGCCGCCGCCATCACGCGCAGCAGCTCCTTATGCCCCTTTTTCGCCATCTCCAGCGGCGGGTTCGCCACCGGGTCCTGCTCGGCCTCGACCACGAACCAGCCCTCATAGCCCTTGGCCGCCAATGCCTTGACGATGGCCTCGAAATCCAGCGAGCCATCGCCCGGCACGGTGAACGCGCCCTTGATCACCGCATCGAGGAAGCTTTCGCGCGAACGGTCCAGCCCGTCCACGACTGCACGGCGGATGTCCTTGGCATGGACATGGCTGATGCGGGCATGGTGGTTCTCGATCACCCGCATCACGTCGCCGCCGGCAAAGGCCATGTGACCCG
This sequence comes from Paracoccus kondratievae, assembly GCF_009301415.1. Classification (GTDB taxonomy): domain Bacteria; phylum Pseudomonadota; class Alphaproteobacteria; order Rhodobacterales; family Rhodobacteraceae; genus Paracoccus; species Paracoccus kondratievae. Next base: position 865,907 of record NZ_CP045073.1, read on the forward strand.
CGTCGTAGAGCAGCGGCACCGAAGAATGCTTCATGAACAGGTCAAGTTCTTCCTCTGTCTCGACCGCTGCCGCCATGTGGTGGTGATACGAGATCGGCATCCCCTGCCCCGCGCACCAATCGGCAAAATCGCTGATCTTGCGGCCATAGGCGGCCATCTCGACCTCGGTCAGCTTCGGCTTGGTGGCCAGCGGCGCGGAACGCACGCCCTGGATGGAGCGCGCGGTCTCGCCGTAGACAATGCAGGGCGCGCCCGCAGCGATGAAGAATTCCATCTGTTGCGCGATGCGATCCTTTTCCGCCTCGATATCGCCGTCCAGCAGCAGGCCCGAGAACCAGCCGCCGCAGACCGAGACGCCGAAACGGTCGAGGATCGGCCCCAGTTCGGCCATGTCCATCGGAAAGCGACGGCCGGTCTCCATGCCGGTGAACCCGGCCTCGGAGGCCTGCCGCAGACATTCCTCCAGGCTGACGTCATCGGACAGTTCCGCCAGGTCGTCGTTCCACCACGCGATGGGCGCGATGCCAAGCTTTGCTTTCATTTACACACCCAGACGCTGCGCTTCGCGGATCTTTTCCTGCGCCGCGCGAGCGGCGCGGACGGTTTCGAAATTCGAGATCTCGGGCACGCCGACATCCCAATCCGCATCCCCCGGCACCCATTTCCAGGCATCCGAGACGATCGAGATCACCGTCACCCCGTCATGGGCCAGCGCATCCGTCATCGCGCCCTCCAGATCGGCCAGGCTTTCGGCCTTGACGGCGCGGGCGCCCATCGCCTCGGCATGTTTCACGAAATCGACATGCAGCGGGTTGTCGCGGTTCTGGATCCGGCAATCGGCGAGCAGGTTGTTGAAACCGGGCACACCCTTGGCCTGCTGAAGCCGGTTGATGACCGCGAAGCCGCCGTTGTCGCAGACCACCACGACCATCTTGTGGCCGGTCAGCGCCGCCGAATAGATGTCCGAGTTCATCATCATGTAGGTGCCGTCGCCCAGCATGACGATGGGCGTGCCGCCGGTCGCGCCCGGCCCCTCCTGCGCCATGGCGCAGCCCCAGCCCGCGGCGATCTCGTAACCCATGCAGGAAAAGCCGAACTCGCAGTCGAAGGTGTTGGGGTTCTTGACCCGCCAGCCCTTGGTCACCTCGCCCGGCGTGCCGCCCGCCGCAGCGATCAGCGTGTCGTTCGGCCCGGCGACCTTGTTCAGCACGCCGACAACCTGCGCATAGGACGGCACCAGCTCGTTGGTCGGCGCCTGATGCTCGTCCAGCAGCTTGTTCCATTCGGCGAACAATTCCTTGGCCTGCTTCATCAGCCCAGCGTCGGCCGCCCAGTCGCCAAGCGCCGCGTCCAGCTCGCCGATGGTTTCCAGCGCATCGCCGACCACGGCCAGCGAACGGTGCTTGATGGCATCGAAGCGTGCCGCGTTGACCGAGATGAACCGCGCATCCTCGGCAAAGGCCGTCCAGGAGCCGGTGGTGAAATCCTGCAGCCGGGTGCCGATGGCCAGGATCACGTCGGCCTCTTTCGCCAGCGCATTGGCCGAGGTCGAGCCGACGATGCCGATGGGTCCGGCATGGACCGGATGGTCATGGGTCAGCGCGCCCTTGCCGGCGATGGTCTCGACCACCGGGATGCCGCGCTTGGCGGCGAAATCCGCCAGGGCGTCCTCGGCCAGCGAATAGCGCACGCCGCCGCCCGAGATGATCAGCGGCTTCCTGGCCGTTTTCAGCAGTTCGGCCGCCGCCGCGACCGCATCGCGGTCGGGACGCGGGCGCGGGATCGACCAGACGCGCGGTTCGAAGAAAACCTCGGGGTAATCATAGGCCAATTCCTGCGTGTCCTGCGCCAGGCCGATGAATGCCGGGCCGCAATCGGCGGGGTCCAGCATGGTCGCTACCGCCTGCGGCAGCGACTGGATCAGCTGCTCGGGCAACGTGATGCGGTCCCAATAGCGCACGACCGATTTGAAGGCATCGTTCGCGGTGATGGTCGGGTCGCCGAAATGCTCGACCTGCTGCAGCACCGGATCGGGCAGGCGATTCGCGAAGGTGTCGCCCGCGATCAGCAGCACCGGCAGGCGGTTCGCCATGGCGACGCCCGCCGCCGTCACCATGTTCAGCGCCCCCGGCCCGATCGAGGTCGCGGCGACCATCAGCTGGCGGCGACGCTTGGCCTTGGCGAAGCCGATCGCGGCCAGTGCCATGCTCTGCTCGTTCTGGCCGCGCCAGGTCGGCAGTTGGTCCTGCACCTGCTCCAAGGCTTCGGACAGGCAGGTCACGTTGCCATGGCCGAAGATGCCGAAGACGCCCGCGAACAGCGGGACACGCGCGCCCTCGATCTCGGTGAACTGGTTGCAAAGGTAACGAACAAGGGCCTGGGCCATGGTCAGGCGCACGGTCTTGCGTGGCATCTCGCCTCCTCCTGCGGATGGTGTTTTTTCAGACGATACGGAATGATGATTGACAATGCAATAGTTCTGCAATGATTATTGCGAAACAAATTTCGGGAGGAACCCATGACAGGAATCGCCGTCCTCGGCACCGGCCGCATCGGTCGCATGCACGCCGAAAACATCGCTGCCCATCCGCGCGCCCGGCTGGCAGGCGTCTATGACATCCATGCCCCCGCAGCAGCCGAAGTCGCAGCCCAACTGGGCGTGCCGCGTTTCGATTCGGTCGAGGCGGCGCTGGCCTCGGCCGAGGTGGATGCGGTGCTGATCGCCAGCTCGACCGCCACCCATGCCGATCTGATCGAGCAGTCCGTCGCGGCGGGCAAGGCGATCCTGTGCGAAAAGCCCATCGACCTGTCGCTGGACCGGGTAAACGCTTGTGCAACGAAAATTGCCGGCACCAGCCTGCCGATCATGCTGGGCTTCGTGCGCCGCTTCGACAGTGGCCATGCCGGGGTCCGGAAGGCCATCGAATCGGGCCAGATCGGCGAGTTGCATCAGGTCACCATCACCTCGCGCGATCCCGGCATGGCGCCCGACGCCTATATCGAGGCCTCGGGCGGCATCTTCCGCGACATGACCATCCATGATTTCGACATGGCCCGCTTCATCCTGGGCGAGGAGGTGACCGAGGTCACCGCCACCGGCTCGCGCCTGGTCGACCCGTCTCTGATGCAGCGTTGCGACGACTACGACACGGTGACGGTGGTGCTGAAGACCGAATCGGGCAAGCAGGCGATCATCACCAACTCGCGCCGCGCGGTCTATGGCTATGACCAGCGCGTCGAGGCTTTCGGCAGCGCAGGCATGGCGATCTCGGAAAACCGGGCGCTGGATCATGTGCGGCTCTATGGTGCGGAATTCACCGACCGCGCCACGCCGCTGAAGAATTTCTTCATCGACCGTTATGCCGATGCCTTCGCGGCCGAGATCAGCGCCTTCGTCGATGCCATCGAGCAAGGCAAGCCGGTGCCGGTCGGGTTCGAGGACGGCCGGCAGGCACTGCTGCTGGCCGAGGCCGCGATCCTTTCCGCCGCCAAGGGCCGCACGGTCGCAACCAGGGAAATCGGATAAGCCATGTATTCGCAATTCGGACTGTTCATCGACGGAAGCTGGACCCAGGGCACCGCCAGCGGCGAGGTCATCTCTCCGGTCACCGAAAAATCGTTGGGCCAGTTGGCCCTTGCCACGGTCGAGGACACGAAGGCGGCACTGGACGCCGCAGCCCGCGCCCTGCCGAAACTGCGTGAGATGGGCGGTTTCGGCCGCGCCGACGCGCTGCACAGGGCCGCGGACGAGATGATCCGCCGCGCCGACGAGGCAGCGCGGATGATCTCGGCCGAGACCGGCAAGCCTATCGCGCAGGCGGGCCGCGAATGGGGCCTTGCCTGCGACCAGTTCCGCTGGTTCGCCGAGGAGGCGCGCCGCATCTATGGCCGCATCGTCGACAGCCGCGTCCCCGGCGGCCGTTTCGAGGTGACGCGCGAGCCGGTGGGCATCGTCGGCGCCTTCACCGCCTGGAACTTCCCCGCCGCCTTGCCCGCCCGCAAACTGGCTCCGGCGCTGGCCGCCGGCTGTCCGGTGGTGCTGCGCCCGTCCTCGCAGACGCCGGGCGTGGCGATGGTGATGGTCGACTGCCTGCGTGCGGCGGGACTGCCCGACGGCGCGGTGAACCTTGTCGTCGGCTCGACCGGCGCAACCTATGCGCCGATCATGGCGGACAGCCGGGTGCGCAAGGTCAGCCTGACCGGCTCGACCCGCGTCGGCCAGCAGATGATCCGCGATGCCGCCGATACGGTGAAGAAAGTCTCGATGGAGCTTGGCGGCAACGCGCCGCTGATCATCCATGACGATGCGGACCTGGAAGCCGCGCTGGACCTGACCGTGCCGACCAAGTTCGCCAATTGCGGGCAGGTCTGCGTGACCCCGGACCGGATCTTCGTCCATGACAGCCTGCACGACGCCTTCGTGGACGGATTCGTTTCGCGGGCGGCGCAGATCAAGCTGGGCGACGGGATGGACCCCGACACCGGCATGGGCCCGCTGATCAATGGTGGACGACTGGCGGAAATCGAGGAAATCGTCGCCGATGCCGTCCGCGCCGGGGCCAAGCTCGCGCATGGCGGCAAGCGTCCGGCGCATCTGAACAGCGGCTTCTTCTTCGAGCCGACGGTGCTGACCAATGTTACCGACGACATGAGGGTCTTTGCCGGGGAGAACTTCGGTCCGATCGCCGCCATCACCCGCTTCTCGACCGAGGACGAGGCGCTGGCGCGCGCCAATGCGTCCGACATGGGGCTTTCTGCCTATGCCTTCACCCGCTCGCCCGACCGGGCGCGGCGCATGTCGGCGGGGCTGAAGGCCGGCATGGTCGGCATCAACAGCTTCGCGCTGGCCGCATCCGAGGCGCCCTTCGGCGGCACCAACCATTCCGGCATGGGCCGCGAGGGCGGCATCGAGGGGATCGAGGATTATCTCGACACCAAGCTCGCGCAGATCGTGTTCTGAGGGGAGGAAACGCGATGTTCACCAACAAGCTCAAACAGCAATGGGCCGAGGGGCGCGCCGCAATCAACGGCTGGCTGTCCATCGGCAATCCGCTGACCGCCGAGATCATGGCAGCGCAAGGCTATGACAGCATCACCATCGACGCCCAGCACGGCGCGCTGGACTACAGCGCCGTGCTGCCCATGCTGCAGGCGATGCGGGCGTCCGGCGTGACGCCGATGGTCCGCGTGCCCTGGCGCGAACCGGGCGCGATCATGAAGGCGCTGGACGCCGGCGCGCAAGGCATCATCTGCCCGATGGTGAACTCGGCCGAGGAGGCGGCGGAATTCGTCAGCTACATGCGCTATCCGCCGCATGGCCAGCGCAGCTTCGGCCCGACCCGCGCCACCTTCGCCTATGGCGGCTATGGCGTGGCGGCGAACGATCAGGTGCTGGCGCTGGCGATGGTCGAGACCCAGCAGGGCATGGACAACCTGGACGCCATCGCGGCGACGCCCGGCCTCGACGGCATCTATGTCGGCCCGGCAGATCTGACGCTGGGCACGCAGGAAGGCCGCCTGCCCCCCGCCTTCGACCGCGAAGAGCCCGAGATGATCGCGCTGCTTCAACGGATCAAGGACGCCTGCAAGGCGAACGGCATCCGTGCCTGCCTGCATTGCGGCACGCCGGAATATGCCGCCAGGGCCATCGGCTGGGGGTTCGACCTGACCACGGTCGGCGGCGACACCCGCCTGCTGGCCGGTGCGGCCGCCGCCTCGGTCGCGACCTGGCGCGACCTGACCGGCTCCGCCCCCGCCTCTGCCACGAAAGGAGCCTATTGATGCCGCATCTCCTTGTTGCCGGAAAGCTGCATCCCGCGGGAGAGGCGCTGCTGCGCGAACTGCCCGCACGCGGCATCACCGTGGATTACGTGACCGAAGTTTCGGAACCTTCCTACGCGCCGTTGATCCACAAGGCCGACGCGCTGGTGATCCGCACCCAGCCGCTTTCGGCCGCGACCGTGGCCCTGGCCAAGCGGCTCAGGGTCGTCTCGCGTCACGGGGTCGGCTATGACGCGGTGGATCTTGCCGCACTCAACGACCGCGGCATCGCGCTGACCATCGTCGGGGACGTGAACTCGGTCTCGGTGGCCGAACATGCGATGATGCAGCTTCTGGCGGCCGCCAAGCGCGTGCTGCTGGCCGACCGCGCGGTGCGTGACCCCGGCCAATGGGGCTGGCGCAACCGGCTGGAACAGCGGGAAATCTCGGGCAAGAACCTGCTGATCATCGGCTATGGCCGCACCGGGCAGCGCCTTGCCCGCATGGCCGCCGGCTTCGAGATGACGGTCCGCGCCCATGACCCCTATCTTGCCCGCAAGGGCTGGCCCGAAGGTCCAGTCGCGGAGGCTGCCGATCTGGATGAGGGGCTGGCTTGGGCCGATTGCATCTCGATCCACGTGCCCAGGGCCGACAAGCCGGTGCTGGGGGCAAGGGAGATCGCCCTGATGAAGCCCGGCGTCGTCCTTGCGAATACGGCGCGCGGTGGCGTGGTGGACGAGGCGGCGCTGGCCGAAGCGCTGGCCTCGGGCCAGGTCGGTTCTGCCGGGATCGATGTCTTCGACGAAGAGCCGCCCGGCAGCTCGCCCTTGTTCGAACAGCCGACCGCGGTGCTGTCGCCCCATATCGCCGGGCTGACCGCCGAATGCGGCGAACGCATGGCCATCGCATCCATCCGGAACGCGCTCGACTATCTGGACGGCACGGTTGATCCCGGTCTCATCGTCAATCCGACTTTCGCCCATGCTTGAGAACCTGCGCCGCCGGCTCGCGGAACTCGGCGACAGCGTCGGACAGGCGACGGATCTGCGTTACGGCAGTGCCGCATTCATATCGGACCTGCCGCAGCGCCTGGAGCAGGATCCTCCAGCACCGTCGCGCAATGGCCCACCACCGCACAGCCGTGCCGAAACCCTGTCAATCGGTCGTCTCGTCCGCCATCTGGATGGCGGCTGAGTGCAACGTCACTTCAAACCGGATACTGCCCATGTCTGACAAACCCGTCCTGCGTATCGGCCTGATCGGCACCGGCTTCATGGGCAAGGCCCATGTCTTCGGTTTCGCCAGCGCGCAGAAGGTCTTCGACCTGCCTTACCAGCTGGAACTGCATACGGTCGCCGACGTCACCGAGGACGCCGCCGCCCGTGCCGCCGCCGATTTCGGCTTTGCCCATGCCACCGCCGACTGGCGCAGCATGGTCGCGGACCCCCAGATCGACGTGATCGACATCACCGCCCCGAATGCGCTGCACAAGGAGATGGCCCTGGCCGCCATTTCCGCCGGCAAGCATGTCTATTGCGAAAAACCGCTGGCACCGCTGGCCTCGGACGCGCGCCAGATGGCGGATGCGGCGGCGGCCAAGGGCGTCAAGACCCAGGTCGGCTTCAACTATCTCTGCAACCCGATGCTGCGGCTTGCGCGCGAGATGATCGCAGCGGGCGAGCTGGGCGAGATCCGCGGCTATCGCGGCCTGCATGCCGAGGATTATATGGCCGATGCCGACGGCCCCTGGACCTTCCGCCACGATCCGGCGGGTGGCGGCGCGCTGGCCGATATCGGCAGCCATGCGCTGGCCACGGCGGAATTCCTGCTCGGCCCGATCGCCGAGGTGATGGGCGATTGCATCACGATGATTGGCCAGCGCCCCGACGGCCAGGGCAACATGCGTGCCGTGACAGTGGACGATGTCGGCCGCGCCTTCCTGCGCTTCGCGAATGGCGCGCAAGGCTCCATCGAGGGCAACTGGATCGCCACCGGCCGCAAGATGCAGCATGATTTCGAGGTCTACGGCACCAAGGGCGCGCTGGCCTTCAGCCAGGAGCGCTTCAACGAGCTGCATTTCTATTCGACCGCCGACGCGCCCGGCCGGCGCGGCTTCCGCCGCATCGAGGCCAGCCCCGACCACCCGCCCTATGGCCGCTTCTGCGTCGCCCCCGGCCATCAGATCGGCTTCAACGACCTGAAGGCCATCGAGATCGAGGGCTATCTGCGCGCCATTGCCGGCGAGATCCCCGAGCCTTTCGGCTTCGCGGCCGGTCTGCGTATCCAGCGGCTGGTCGAGACGATCCAGCGCTCCTCCGCCGCGCGGCAGTGGATGGCCGTCACGGCCTGAGAATCCGCTGCCGCCTCCCTCCCGCGGCATCGGCTGGGGCGCTCCTCGCCCCTTCCCCCCGGGGTGCCCAGCTGCGCGCCGGGCACCCACCTTTCGAAAGGGCTCTGCATGTTCCGGAAGATTCTTGTAGCGAACCGAGGTGAGATTGCGATCCGCGTGATGCGGGCGGCAAACGAGCTTGGGAAGAAGACGGTCGCAGTCTATGCCGAGGAGGACAAGCTGAGCCTGCACCGCTTCAAGGCGGACGAGGCTTACCGCATCGGCGGCGGCCTGGGGCCGGTGGCGGCCTATCTGTCGATCCCCGAGATCATCCGCGTCGCGAAGGAATCCGGCGCCGATGCCATCCATCCGGGCTATGGGCTTCTGTCCGAGAACCCCGATTTCGTCGATGCCTGCAAGGCGGCGGGGATCACCTTCATCGGGCCGAGCGCCGACACCATGCGGGCGCTCGGCGACAAGGCCTCGGCGCGGCGCGTCGCCATCGGCGCCGGCGTGCCGGTCATTCCGGCCACCGAGGTCTTGGGCGAGGACATGGAGGCGATCAAGACTGAGGCCGCGACCATCGGCTATCCCTTGATGCTGAAAGCCAGTTGGGGCGGCGGCGGGCGCGGCATGCGGCCGATCATGGGCCCCGAGGAGCTGCCCGAGAAGGTGCGCGAGGGCCGGCGCGAGGCCGAGGCCGCCTTCGGCAATGGCGAGGGCTACCTGGAAAAGATGATCCTGCGCGCCCGGCATGTCGAGGTGCAACTGCTGGGCGACGGCCATGGCGGGCTCTATCACCTCTACGAACGCGACTGTACCGTGCAGCGCCGCAACCAGAAGGTCGTCGAGCGCGCGCCCGCCCCCTATCTGACCCCCGGGCAACGCGCCGAGGTCTGCGAGCTGGCGCTGAAAATCGGCCGCGCTGTCGGCTATCAGAACGCCGGCACCGTAGAATTCCTGATGGATATGGATACGGGCCACTTCTACTTCATCGAAGTGAACCCGCGCGTGCAGGTCGAGCATACCGTGACCGAAGAGGTCACCGGCATCGACATCGTGCAGTCCCAGATCCTGATTGCCGAGGGGGCGACCCTGGCCGAGGCAACCGGTGTGACCCGGCAGGAGGACGTGCATCTGAACGGTCACGCCCTGCAATGCCGGGTGACGACCGAGGACCCGCTGAACAACTTCATCCCCGACTATGGCCGCATCACTGCCTATCGCAGCGCCACCGGCAACGGCATCCGGCTGGACGGCGGCACCGCCTATTCCGGGGGGGTCATCACCCGCTATTACGACTCGCTGCTGGTCAAGGTGACGGCCCATGCCCAGACCCCTGAAAAAGCGATCTCGCGGATGGACCGGGCGCTGCGCGAATTCCGCGTCCGCGGCGTGGCGACGAATATCGAATTCGTCATCAACCTGCTGAAACATCCGGTCTTTCTGGACAACAGCTACACGACCAAATTCATCGACACGACGCCGGATCTGTTCGCTTTCCGCAAACGCCGCGACCGTGCGACAAAGCTCCTGGTCTATATCGCCGACATCTCGGTCAACGGTCACCCCGAGACCGCGGGCCGTCCTCTGCCCCCGGCCGAGGTGCGCGTCCCGGTCGTCCCGGCCCTCAAGGCCGACCCCGCCCCCGGCACGCGCCAGTTGCTTGAGGAAAAGGGCGCCAAGGCCGTCGCCGACTGGATGCTTGAACAAAAGCGGCTGCTGATCACCGACACTTCGATGCGCGACGGGCATCAGTCGCTGCTGGCCACGCGGATGCGCTCGATCGACATGATCCGGGTGGCCCCGGCCTATGCCGCGAACCTGCCCGGCCTGTTCAGCGTCGAATGCTGGGGCGGCGCGACCTTTGACGTGGCCTATCGTTTCTTGCAGGAATGCCCCTGGCAGCGGCTGCGCGATATTCGCGCCCGCATGCCCAACCTGATGACGCAGATGCTGCTGCGGGCCAGCAATGGGGTCGGCTACACCAATTACCCCGACAATGTGGTGCAAAGCTTTGTGCGGCAGGCGGCCAGGACCGGCGTCGATGTATTCCGGGTCTTTGACAGCCTGAACTGGGTCGAAAACATGCGTGTCGCCATGGATGCGGTGATCGAATCGGGCAAGATCTGCGAAGGCACGATCTGCTATACCGGCGATCTGCTGGACCCGGCGCGGTCGAAATACGATCTGAAATACTATCTCAGCATGGCGCGCGAACTGCGCGATGCCGGGGCGCATGTCCTGGGCCTTAAGGATATGGCGGGGCTTTTGAAGCCAGCTTCGGCCAGCATCCTTGTCCGCGCCCTGAAGGAAGAGATCGGCTTGCCGGTGCATTTCCACACCCATGACACCGGTGGCATTGCCGGTGCCTCGATCCTTGCTGCGGCTGAGGCAGGCGTGGATGCGGTCGATTGCGCCATGGACGCACTGTCGGGCAATACTTCGCAGCCCTGCCTTGGCTCAATCGTCGAGGCCCTGCGCCATACCGGGCGCGACACCGGGCTGGACATCGACGCGATCCGCCGCATCTCGAACTACTGGGAGGCAGTGCGCGAACATTACACCGCCTTTGAAAGCGGGCTGCAGGCCCCGGCCTCTGAGGTCTGGCTGCATGAGATGCCCGGAGGCCAGTTCACCAACCTCAAGGCGCAGGCACGCTCGCTTGGCCTTGAGGATCGCTGGCACGAGGTCGCACAGGCCTATGCCGAGGTGAACCGGATGTTCGGCGATATCGTCAAGGTCACGCCCTCGTCCAAGGTGGTGGGCGACATGGCGCTGATGATGGTGGCGCAGGGGCTGACCCGCGAACAGGTCGAGGACCCGAACGTCGAGGTGGCCTTCCCCGATTCGGTCGTCGACATGATGCGCGGCAACCTTGGCCAACCCCCGGGCGGCTGGCCTGCGGCGCTGCAGAAAAAGGTTCTGAAGGGCGAGGCCCCGCTGACCGCCCGCCCGGGCGCGGCGATGCCGCCCGTGGATCTGGAGGCGACGCGCGCCGATCTGAGCCGTCAGCTAGAGGGCAAGCATGTCGATGATGAGGACCTGAACGGTTACCTGATGTATCCCAAGGTCTTTCTCGACTACATGGGCCGTCACCGGCAATACGGCCCGGTGCGGGCCCTGCCGACGCGGACCTTCTTCTATGGGATGGAACCCGGCGAAGAGATCGAGGCCGAGATCGATCCCGGCAAGACGCTGGAAATCCGCCTGCAAGCCATTGGCGAGACTGACGAACAGGGCGAAGTCAAAGTCTTTTTCGAACTGAACGGCCAGCCCCGGGTAATCCGGGTGCCGAACCGTCTGGTCAAATCGCAGACCACCTCGCGACCCAAGGCCGACCCCGCGAACGAGGGCCATCTCGGCGCCCCGATGCCCGGCGTCGTCGCCTCGGTCGCGGTCGCCCAGGGGCAAAAGGTCAATCCCGGAGACCTGCTGCTGACCATCGAGGCCATGAAGATGGAAACCGCCATCCACGCCGACCGCGCCGGAGTGGTGAAAGCCCTTCACGTCCGGCCAGGCGAACAGATCGACGCAAAAGATCTCATGATCGAGATCGAATAGGAAGAAAGAGGGCTTGGCACCCTGCAATAATTATTGCAGGCTTGGCGGCAGAGGAACGCCATGTCAACAAGCCACCCGCCGCAGGATTACGAAGAGCTGATCCGCATCATCCATGATCGCCACGATCAGATGAGCAAGACCTATCAGCGCATCGCCGTCTATCTGACCCAGAACCCCAACGAGGTCGCCGTCCATTCGGTGAATGCCATCGCCGAGCGCTGCGGCATTCACGCCTCGAGCTTCGTGCGCTTCGCGCAATCCCTGGGCTACAAGGGCTTCAAGGAATTGCAGGCGCTGTTCCAGAAGCGCCTGGCCACCGCCGCTCCGGGTTTCGAGGCCCGCGTCAAGGCGCTGGAAACCGAGCTGAAGGGCGCGGGCGATCCGACCGAGATCGGCTTCCTGCGCGACCTGGTGGTGCGCGACATCGCTTCGCTTCAGCAATTGCTGGACGAGGTGAATCCCGAGGACCTGGCGCTGGCCGCCGACCTGCTGGACCGTGCAGACATCATCTACCTGATCGGCCAGTTGCGCTCGTCGCCGGTGGTGGAACTCCTGCGCTATGTGCTGACCATGCTGGGCAAGCGCTGCGTGCTCTTGGACCCCGGCGGCGGGCTGGCCACGCATATCGGCCGCACCATTCGCAAGACCGACGTGCTGCTGGCGGTCTCGTTTCGCTTCTATGCCAACGAGGTGGTGAACGTGGTCGAGGAAGCGGGGCAGAAAGGCATCGACATCATCGCCATCTCGGACAGCACGCTGTCGCCCCTGGCGCGGTGGGCGCGGGTGCTGTTCCCGGTGCCCGAGCACGATTACACCTTCTCGCGCTCGCTGGCCGCGCCGATGTGCCTGGCGCAGGCGCTGGTGGTGGCCGTCGCTGCCCGCGTGCAGCACAATGACGAGGATCCGCGCATCCCGACCGTGACCGGAACCTAGAGCCCGGCCAACCCGTCCCAGACCAGCTTGACCCCGACCAGCGCCACCGAGGCATAGGTGAAGGGATAGAAGATGCTGGCGCGCATGTGGCGAACCACCCAGCCCCCGAGCCAGGTCGCCCCTACCGCCAGCGGCAGCATGGCTGCGGCGCGGGCCAGGTTATCGGCCCCGAACTCTCCCAGCGCGGCATAGGGGATCAGCTTCAGCGCATTGGTCACGGCAAAGAACATCACCGTGGTGCCGGTGAAGAGCTTCGGATCCAGCCGCAGCGGCATCATGTAGATCTGAAGGGGTGGCGCTCCGGCATGGGCGACGAAGCTGGTATAGCCGGCCAGCCCGCCCCAGAAGCGGGCGGCCGCCGGACGCGCGCCGGCAAGCGCGGTGCCCTGCCCCGTTCCGACAAGCGCGCGCGCCACGAAGGCCAGCGAAACCAGTCCCACGACCAGGCGCACCGCCGAGTCCGAGACCAGTTCGGCGCTGGCCCAGCCGATCCCGATGCCTGCGATCGCTCCGGGCATGATCCGACGCATGATCTGCCAATCGACCCAAGCCCGCCAGCTTGCCACGCTGACCACATCCATCACCACCAGCACCGGCAGCAGGATCGCCGCCGCAGTAACCGGGGGCATGACCAGGGCCATGAGCGGCACACCGAGCAGGCTCATGCCGCCGAGGCCGCCCTTGGAAAGACCGACCAGGACGACGGCCAGCGCGGTCACGGCCAGTTCGGTGGGCGATGCGAAGATGGTCCAATGCATTGCGGCATCCATGAAAAAGGCCCGGAGCGAGGCGCTCCGGGCCCAAAGCCTGGGGGAAGGTCAGGCTTTCTTGCTGCGGGCGTTCTGGCGGAAGGTATCGGCCACCACGGCGGCGACAATGATCACGCCCTTGACGATCTCCTGATAGAAGGCATCGACCCGCAGGAAGGTGAAGCCCGACATCATCAGCCCCAGGATCAGCGTGCCGATCACCGTACCGAAGATCCGCCCGCGCCCGCCGCTGAGCGAGGTGCCGCCGATCACGGCCGCGGCGATGGCGTCAAGCTCATACATCATGCCCATGCCGGCCTGCGCCGTTTCCGCACGGGCGGCGGTGACGATGCCGGCCAGCCCCGCCAGCAGCCCGGCGATGGCATAGACCTTGATCAGATGGCGCTGCACGTTGATGCCCGAGACGCGCGCCGCCTGCGGGTTGGCGCCGATGGCATAGGTGAACTTGCCATAGCGGGTATAGCGCAGGGCGATATGGAAGATCAGCGCCACCGCCAGGAAGATGAAGACTGGCCAGGCGCCCGATCCGATCGCGGCGAAGCTGTCCGTGGGAAAGCTGATCGGCTGGCCCTTGGTATACCATTTGGCGATGCCGCGCGCCGTCACCATCATGCCGAGCGTAGCGATGAAAGGCGGAATTCCGGTCAGCGCGATCAGCGCGCCGTTGATCATGCCGGCGATCAGCCCAAGCCCAAGCCCGACGGCCAGCGGCACCATGACCGGCAGGTCCGTCAGCGCCGGATACATGGCCCGCGCATAATCGCCCGACTGCGCCACGCTCATGGTGATCATCGCCGTCATGGCGACGACCGAGCCCGACGACAGGTCGATGCCGCCGGTGATGATGACCTGCGTGACGCCGATGGCGATGATGCCCACGACCGAGACTTGCAGGATCATGATCGTCAGGCGACGGGTGTTCATCAGAAAGCTCTGGCCCTGGAAGATCCAGCCCAGGATCTCGAAGACCAGCGCGACGGCGACCAGCACCAGCAGGATGTTCAACTCCTGCGGCAGCCCTCGCCGCTGTCGCTTGACGGGTTCGATCTGCACATTGTCCATGATAATATCCTCCTCGGGCGCCGCGCGGGCCTCAGCGGGCCGCCAGTTCCATGATTTTCACCTGGGTCGCCTCGGCCCGGTCCAGGATCCCGGTCATATGGCCCTCGTGCATGACCATGATCCGGTCGGACATGCCCAGAACCTCGGGCAGTTCGGACGAGATCATGATGACGGCGACCCCCTGCTGCGCCAGGCGCGAGATCAGCCGGTGGATCTCGGCCTTGGCGCCGACGTCGATGCCGCGGGTCGGCTCGTCCAGGATCAGGATCTTCGGCTTGGTCAGCAGCCAGCGTGCGATCAGAACCTTCTGCTGGTTGCCCCCCGACAGGTTCTCGATCCGCTCGTCGAGGTTGGGGGTCTTGATCCGCAGCTTGTCCTTCATCTCGAGACAGAGATTGGTCATCCCCCGCTCATCGACGCAGCCCAGCTTGACATGGCCTTCATGCAAGGCTGCGATCTGCATGTTCTCGAGGATCGTGAGCGGCAGGAAGCAGCCGGTCGCCTTGCGGTCCTCGGTCAGCAGCGCCATTCCCTCGCGCATGGCATCGGCGGGTGAGGCGATGGTGACATCGCGGCCGGCGATGCGGATCTTGCCCTCGGTGGCCGGCGTCACGCCGAACAGCGCCTCTGCCACGTTCGAGCGGCCCGAGCCCACCAGGCCGGCCAGCCCGAGGATCTCGCCGCGGCGCAGATCGAAGGTGATACCGTGGAAGGTGCCCGGCAGCGAGAGGTTCTCGACCGACATGATCACGTCGCCGATTTCGGCCTCCTCCTTGGGGAACATCTCGGTGATCTCGCGCCCGACCATCATGCGGATGATGTCGTCGCGGGTCACGTCGGTGCTGGTATGGGTGCCGACATATTTGCCGTCTCGGAAGACCGAGAACTCGTCGGCGATCTCGAACAGCTCGTTCATCTTGTGGGTGATGTAGACGATGGCCACGCCGCGCGCCTTCAGGTCGCGGATGATCTCGAACAGGTGGTCGACCTCGGTTTCGGTGATCGCCGAAGTCGGTTCGTCCATGATCAGCACCTGGGAACGATGGCTGACCGCCTTGGCGATCTCGACCATCTGCCGCTGCGCGACGGTCAGGGTGCTGATCTGCGCGGTCGGATCGATCTTGAGCCGAAGCTGCGCGAACAATTCCCGAGTCATCTGGGTCATCTTGCGGTGGTCGATCAGGCCGAGCGCATTTTTCGGCTCGCGCCGGATCCAGATGTTTTCGGCGACCGTCATCCAGTCCATCAGCGCCAGTTCCTGATGGATCATCGCGATGCCCTGTTCCAGCGCATCGAGCGGGCTGGCCAGAACGACCTCCTCGCCGCGCAAGCGGATGGTGCCGCGGTCGGGCGTATAGATGCCGGCGATGATCTTCATCAGCGTGGACTTGCCTGCGCCGTTCTCGCCCATCAGCGCGTGAACCGAGCCCGGCCGCAGCCGGAACTGCACGTCGTCCAGCGCCACCACGCCGGGAAACTCCTTCCGAATACCCTCGATCTCAAGGATATAGGGCAGGCTCTTTTCCTTGTAGCGTTCGATCGCCTCCAATGTGGTCTTCGAAACCATCTTCCCCCCGAAAGACTGTCAGGGGACGCGGCCCCCGGATTGAGGTCCGGGCATCCGGTGCGCGA
Organism: Paracoccus kondratievae; assembly: GCF_009301415.1. Taxonomy (GTDB): domain Bacteria; phylum Pseudomonadota; class Alphaproteobacteria; order Rhodobacterales; family Rhodobacteraceae; genus Paracoccus; species Paracoccus kondratievae. The sequence goes on from NZ_CP045073.1 coordinate 881,957, forward strand.
CCGAATGCCCGCCCGGATCAGTTCTGGGTCTTGTATTCCGCGACGTTCTCGGGCGTGACCAGCTCGAAGGGAACGGCCACGCGCGGCTCGAACGCCTCGCCGCGGGCGATCTTCAGGACGGTGTCCAGCGCACCCTCGCCCTGGCCCTTGGCGGATTGATAGACGGTGACGTCCAGATCCCCCGCCTCCAGCGCCGCCAGCGCGTCCTGCGTGGCATCGACGCCGCCGACGATCACATCGTCCATCGATATCCCCGATGCCTTGAGCGCCTGAACCGCACCAAGCGCCATCTCGTCATTGTTCGAGAACACGGCGTCGGGCTGCATCCCCGAGGTCAGCCAGTTGGTCATCAGGTCCAGCGCCGGGGTTCGCATCCAGTTCGCGGATTGCGAGTCGAGCACGTTGATGCCCTTGCATTCATCCGACTGCAGCACGCGTTCGACCGCCGCGGTGCGCCCGCGCTGCCCGGTGGTGCCAAGCTGGCCCATCAGGATGACGGCATCACCCTCGCCGCCCATCAGCCTGCACATCTCGGTCGCCTGCAACTCGCCCGCCTGCTCTTCGTCCGAGCCGACCCAGGCCTGCTTTTCCGGGAACTCGTCCATGTTGGCCGGCAGCATGTTGACGAAGACCAGCGGCACGCCCGCCCGGTCGGCGATGCGCGACATGGCCTGGCCGGAATCGGCGTCGACCAGCATCACGATGATGCCGTCCACGCCCGAGGCGACGAAATTCTCGATCTGGGACTGCTGGCGGGCGATGTCGCCCTGGGCATCCTCCATCTGCACGGTGACGCCCAGATCGCCGGCGTGGCGCTGGATGTTCTGACGCAGCACGGTCAGGTAGTTGTCGTCGAAGAGCGACATCGCAACGCCGATGGTCTCGGCCTGAACCGTGCCTGCCATCAGCGCACAGAATGCGGTGGCCGTCGCGAGTTTCTTGATCATGTGGGTCTTTCCTCCTCCTGTTACCTCCGTCCGATCTTCTCGCGTCGGACGAAGCCAAAACCTCGATGCGACAAGGCAATATCAAGCCGTTGGCGGAACCGCTGTTCCGCCGCATCCCTTCCGACCTGATGACGACCGCCCGCCATGCCCGAGAACCGTGAGCGATGCGCGTCCCGCATCTTGCCCCTGGCCTCCGCGAGGCAGGGATTCCCTGCCTCGACATCGACCATAGCCCCTCTGCAACGCGATTGCAATAAAAATTGCAGATACGGAATACGGCAACAAACGCTCTCTTGCGCGTGTTTACATGCGAGGCGCCAGCGGCCCCCCGCCTGCTGGCAGATGCTCGACCAACTGCTGGCAATAGCCGGTCGCCAGAAGACCGTCGCGGGCCGTCGCCATGTCCTTGCAGGGCCGGCCGGAACGGCATGCCCGCACCCAGGCTTGATCCTGCAAGCGATAGCTGTCGGCAAAGCGCCCGATCCAGTCGGGCGAATATCCGGCCTGCATCGCACCGCCGCGCCGCAATCGCACCTGCGCCGGTTCGGCCATGGCCACCGTCCCCTCGCGGCCGACGATCTCGGCATGGACGTGGTAGCCATAGGCGGCGTTCATGAACATCTCGACCGAGACGACCGCCCCGCGATCCGTGTGCAATTCGGCCAGCAGCATGTCGCCGGCATCGCCAACCTGCGTCAGGCTTGCCGAGGTGTATTCGGTGTCCAGCAACCAGCGGCAGATGTCGATCTCATGCACCATGGCGTTGGTAACGATCATCGAGCCGTCGAACCAACGCGGCGCCTCGCGATTGCGATGCAGGCAATGTATCAGCAAGGGCGCGCCGATCCGGCCCGCGTCCAAGGCGGCTTTCATTTCGCGATAGGTCATGTTGACAAAAGGGATTCCTCTGGCAGTCGTCCTATGATTCAAGCTCATCTCTACGTGGGAGATGAACTTGGCACGCAACCTGATATCCGACGATGAGTGGACCTTTTTTGTAAGCGTCCGGCCTGACCGCTCTGCCGCGAGCACATAGATGCGCGGTCAGTTCCGCACCGAGCATCCGTTCCATCAGCCGGATCTTCAGCTCCTTCATCAGCCCTGCATCGCCAAGCAGATCCTCAGGCCGCTTGCAGCCCTTCAGCAGCTCGTCCAGCAGTTCGTCGGAAATCGTCATCGTCCTTGCTCCTCTCAGGAAGCATGGACCCAATCACCCATACACAGAAGACCTGACACTCTCCAGAGCATCGCCATCTGCGCCGGGGTCAGCGCAATTTTGCCCTCGGTAGCCTTCGGCCAAGGGAAATAGCCGCGCTCGAGCACTTTGTAATAGAGGCAAAAGCCCTGCCCATCCCAGTGCAGGATCTTCAGCCGGTCGCCCATGCGCACCCGGAACACCAAGAGTGCGCCGCCTGCCGGTTCCTCGCCCAAGACATTCTTCGCCCGCGCGCAGAGCCCGGCGATCCCGCAGCGCATGTCTGTCGTGCCCGCCGCAAGAAACACGCGCACGCTATTCCCGGGCCCGATCATGCGCCCTCCAGAACCCTGATCAACTGCGCGAGGCCCGACGCCGACAGCCCCTCGATCCCGCGCAGGCGCCGGCCGTTCATCAGCTCAATCTCGACCGGCGAGGGTGGAACGGCGGGCATGACCGTCTTCTCTGTCATCTCGACGGGCAGGAACCCGGTCTCCTCCGTCAGGCTTTCGCCCCGCCGCCGGAACTCCGCCCGCCATTGATAGATATGCTGCCGGGTCAGGTCGTGACGGCGCGCGACATCCAAAACCCGCGCCCCGTCCACGCCAACCTCCGCCAGGATCGACCGCTTCTCCGCATCCGACCAGCGCCGCCGCCGCTCAACCCCCGTCAAAATCTCTTGCCGCATGATCCCATCCACCACAGACGACGTCAATAACGACGTCAATAACGACAGGTGGCTAAACCAAAAAACAAACCCTCAGAAGGCGGCCACAATCGGGTGCTTACTCTGGAAAAAATCAACCGCTTCTCCTCGTCCGACCAAAGCGGCTTCGTCCGACGCGCCATGCAAGCACCATAGTGTCCACCATCGATAGTGGACACTATCCCGCACTTTCACCCCAAGGCAGAACGGCCGGTTTCATGGTCGTCCATGCCGTCACCGGGCAGACTCACATATTTGTGACCTTGCCGATTTTACGCTACGGTTTCGGCGCAACTGCTTCCGATATGCTTCCGGGGTGGTTAGGGCATAAATGCAAACGGCCTCCCGGAGGAGGCTTAAGCGCTTGTAATCTAATGGTATCGTTGGTTGCGGGGGCACGCAACCAACGATACTTGCGATTGGTCGAGCAGGAAATTCCCAAGCTCGCCGCTTAGTCTAACCCACTCTACTCTATCAGGAAACAGGAGTTTCAAGTCCCTGAAGCTGCGCGGCTCCACCTGGCCAGACAACGATCCACCCTCAGACAGCTTCCAATGGCACCGCCGAGCGTGCTTTCTATGTTCCGATGGATATGCCCGCAGCTATCAGGTTTTCGACCTCAGCGGCTATAGGCGTGATCAGGTCAACATCAACATCCGGCGTCTCAATGCCAACAACCAGTGCGTAGCGCGTCTTGCTCTCGGCTCGTCCGAGGGCTTTGCGCTCGCGCCACCAGCCTGAAATCGGATACACATAGAGGAGGTTCCGCGCCGCAAGCTCGACAGCGCTGCCCTCCCAGATGTCCAAATGGATTGAGCCGGCAGACACCGATTTCGGCCCAAAGAACCAGCCGTCATTGTCTTCATTCACTGGCCTTGGATCCCCCTCAGCACGGTCATCCTTGTTGACCCGGCGCAGGAAATTCCTTTCCGTCTCCCTCGCTCGCTTCAAGTCGAAGCGAAGACCGAAAGACTGGTATCGTGCGGGATCGATCGCGCTTGCGAAGCTGGGATTCGGCTCAACGAAATACGACAATGTCACCTTCAGCCTGACACATTCGTCACCGAGACCTTCAAGGACTTCCCGCGGCCAAGGCAGACGATAGACATGGGCATCGCCAAACCGCACGTTGCCCCCGTCCATCCGGAAGGGCTGGATGTGCCGCTGGGCGACCAGGGCAAGGTCATCGCGTGCCGACGCTATCGCGCGACGCAGATCTGGCGCTCCATACCCGTACTTCCTCGCAAGGGCCTTTCTCTCGGTCTTGCCAGCAGCACCTGCAAATTCCGCGAGCATGTGCGGCGTCCATCGCGCGCTATGCACCATCAGTGCCCTAACCGTTTCTGGCCAAAAGTCAGGACGCTCAGCCATTACTCTCGCGGCCATCCTTCCCGCCTGGGCGGTCGCCGCGCTGGTAGCCCAGAAAGGTGCAACTGGCTCACGGCCTGCGGCTTTGGACGTCGTCAGCAGGGAAAGAGACGGCAGGCCGGACAGGGCCTCGGCCCCGGACCTGCTGAGCGCGCGGTTTCCAGCTTCGAACACGACCTCCGGCTTTATAGGGGATTGGCTCGGCCGCCAGAGCGTAGTTGTCCGACTGTAAGGACTGCGGTCCCCCGGAGACGACCAGGCAGACCAGTCCTGGTAGCTGCGTTCGGCAATGACGGATTTCAGTGTGGTGCCACCAACAGTAAGCACGTTCCAAGCCTGCGCCGGATCCTCGCCCGGGAAGGCATCGGCATCGGAGATTTCATCCGCTCTGGAATTGTCTCCGATATTTCCGAGCGCCTGCACAAACAGTCGGCGGATGTGGTCGGGCCCTTCCTCTATGGCATCAGCGCCGGAAGAAATCTGGTCGAGAGCCGCACTCCAGCCCGTCGGCTCCGCTCCCGAACGATTCTCGTTCGTAAGCGCCGCACAGAAGACCCGTGGACGTTCAGGTTCCGAGATTTCCGGCAATGAAGTCGCCGAGGTCGTGATCGCACCGTAGGAAAATGGATCATTCGGCTCGAAACCGTCCGGCGGGAGAATTTTCACGGATTCCAGCCGGTGTGACAGGACAGGCCGTGACGCATCCCCCAGGGGCGCTGTAAGATCGCCGTGCAAAGCAAGACCAGCCATTCCGGAGCCATGGCCGATGTCGCTGTGATCGTCGACGCCCCAGGCGGCAACCACAGCGAAGAGATCGCCGCGATCGAGAGCCGGCTCAATCAGGGCGTGTCCTCGATTGACTCCGGTATCGAGCAGGCAAATGGCCGGCACGTCCCTGCCCGGCCAGGTGATGCGCTCGGCGAGATCTTCGACGAAATCATTCGCCATTCCAGAAAGTTCATCGGTGAACACCGCGGGCGTGTCGGTCGCCCGCCGGATCTCGGCAATGCCTCCGGTAGAAAACAGCAGCAGTTCGATCGCGGCGCGGCGACCATGGACAGGGAGAACGATCACCTCCGGAAAGCGGAGCCGCGTGTCGTCGCCTCCGACGGTCAGCCCCAGGCGTTGAGCCAGTTCGTCAACCCGCTCAACCCGATCTGTGAAGCACCAGAGCGCCCACCACATTTCTGCCTGCGGATCGTCTGGCAGTGCTGCTGGGTCGTCACGCCAGAAGGTCTGGAGGCGGGCGGTACGGATATGCTCGACCGGCTCGACGCGGGATTTCTTGGGGATCTTGTCCCCTTGCACCTCGGCGAACGCATAGTCACGAAAGACCGCGTCGAAGACATCGCGTGTATCGTCGGGCACGAAGAGCGCGATACGGCGGATACCGTTCGCGGTGACGGTTACAGCCCCCAGCCGTGTTCCTTCGCGCTTGCGTTCGAGAGTCGTCGGCCCCACCCCCAGCGCAAGCTCAACCTCAAGATAGATTCCATCGGGGGGCGACGTTCCGTCAGGCAGATCGAGCGCTTCTCTCCCCCGATCCGCAGACTGAAAAGCGGCATCAAGTTCTCCGACCACCCGGCGGCCGTGCTCTTCACGGATGCGCTGAAGTGATCTCTGGCGCGCATTGCTGCCAGGAGACTTATAGTCGCGGACAACTCCCAGGCCGCTGAGATCAATATGACGGTGTTCGTATTCAGCCAAGGCGTTCTTTTTCCTCGGCGAACACCGTTTTCATGCTTTGCCTCTTGTTGAGCTGGCGCGTCAAATCGGCCGTAGAAACCTGCCCTCTTTCGGCCAAGATGGCTTCCTTCACCGCTTCTTCGGCAGCATGAACGATTTCCGCCTGGCTCAACCCGTCCGATGCGGCCTCGATGGCCTTCCAGGAGAGTTTGGGGTACTTCATCGGCGCCAGGTGCGCCTTGATGATTGCGCGCACCTCCTCGGCAGTGGGCATTTCGAACCGCAACACCTCATCGAAGCGGCGGAGCAGAGCACGATCCAGAAGGGAAGGGTGATTGGTAGCGGCAACGAGAACGCTGTCGGTCGCAGATGGCTCCTCCATGAATTGAAGGAAGCTGTTCAGGACACGGCGCATCTCGGCTACATCGTTCGCCGCCAGACGGTTGCTGCCGACGGCATCGAACTCATCGAACAGATAGACACCCCTGCGCCGATGAGCCTCATCGAAGACAAGCCGCAGCTTGGCAGCCGTTTCCCCCATGAAGCGCGTGATCAGGCTTTCAAGGCGAATGACAAAGAGCGGCAACCGCAACTCGCCGGCCAATGCCTCCGCCGTCACGGTCTTGCCCGAACCCGGAGGCCCAGCGAAGAGCAGCCGGCGACTGGGTGTCTTGCCGTGTTCGCGGAGCCAGTCCCGGCGCCGCTGCTGAAGCACTACGGTGTCAAGATGCCCTTTGATATCGCTGCTGAGTATGACATCCGCGAGACGGATGCTTGGTTCCCGCAGGTCAAGCAGGCTGTCGAGATCGCCGCGCGGGCGCGAGAAGGAAATCGGAACCGAAGATCGGGTACCACGCTGTGCACGCGCAGCATCCACCGCCGAGCGGATCTCTTCGGCGGTCGCCCGATGGCCCTGACGTGCTTCTCCGGCGGCAACCTGAAGCGCGATGGAGAAAAACTGCTCCTCATCGCCCTCCGCCTGGCTTCTCAGCATCGCCAGTATCTGCTTCGCATTTGACACCGCGTTGCCCTAACCGATCATCGTTTTCGTGGAATCGTAATCTAGTCACATCGATTTGGGAAGTTTTCAATCGCTGCTAGCAAGCAGAGACGTTCCGCTCAGTTGACGCAGGATCCTCCCCTGCCCTCTCCTTGGACACCGCACATCCAATCCCTCACAGCCGGCCTGCCCGCTTTCGCGCTGACAAAGCCGCGATCCGACGCCAGACACCGCGCCAGCTTCGGCACGACGAGCTTCTGCGGAGGGACCGCAACTCCTTGTCCGCCCGTGCCGGCGCGGCCCAGTAACTCTCCATAGAGGGCCAGCCCCCTGTGCAGGCCGACGGGCGGTCCGACGGACCGCTTCTCCGGCGTATCGTCCGCGATCGGCCCCAGCTTCAGCTTCGTCATCATCTTTCTCATGCAGTCTCGAAGATCAAGTCGCGCCCCACGAGAATCCTGATCGGGAATCTCCACCGGATGGTCAGCGTGGGGGCGATCTGCAGCTGGCGCTGGACGATCTGCTGGCCGGCCTGGTTGCTGGTGTCCTGCGCCCCGTCGCGAATGGCGCGGATCAACCGGTTCTCCTCGTCGCCAGCGGCGAGTCCGGTGCCGGCCGCCATCAGCGTCGACAGCCCGGCGGCCTTCATCAGATCCCAGCCTGCCTCCGGCACGCCGACACAAAAGAAAATACCGCTCAGCGAACCGTTGATTACAAATCTGCCGCGTACAGTAGCAGCAATCAGCCGAGGTTCGGAGATGGAATGTTCGAGCGGTTCACGGAGCGAGGGGCGTCGGCCCGGAGAACCATAATATATGAGAAGTATCCCATCCCTCGATCAAATCAAAGCAGTGGGGACATACCTACGCTCGGAAATGACGAACTCATGCAACTGCGTCGGTGCCATCGCATTCCAGCGATGACCAAGCGCTACAGCGAGCGCTGCCGGCCCGGCGAAATAGAGCTGAATCCCTCGCGGGCGAAGGCGTGCAGCGGTGGAATCCACAATGCGCTTGATTGTCGAGACCGCAGCCTGCGCGCACTTGGCCGACGGAATGGGCTCTTCGAGGTAGAGCGCCAATGCCAACTGGCTAGGAATGCCAGCAGTCCGCTCAAGGTCAGCAGAAGGATCACGCAGGATACCTACCGAAACGATGAGTTGATCACCATGCAAAGCCGTCGGCTCAGAAATCCGCCAAGGCTGCCGCATCTCAGGCGAAGGCCGGTCATCGGTCGCCCAGGCACCGTCCCGCGTCGGGATATCCAACTCGAAGCCGATCGCTGCGCGGAACGAGCATCCCAGAGCCATGGCCGCCGTCAACCGGTAGGAACCGCTGAGGGCGATGCGGGATACGGTCTGGCTGCGCAGCCATTGAGCCGTGCGATCCAGCGGCGCGAGAAAATCTTCAGCCCACTCCATTTGCGGCGGGAAGGTCCCGTCCCGCCCGGAAAATGCACTGGCGTCTATCTCGAGGCTCCGCTCGTTCGCTTCATTGCGATCTGACCGGATGTGCAGCGGGAAGCTCTGCGGCAGCGGAAGTGGATGTCCTAAAGCGTCCTCGATCGTCTGGCGCAGGATGGCGCGTCCAAGCGGTGCGCCGATGGAACGCCGGGCCAGCGCGCTCAACGCCTCGAACGCTTCCCCGACCCGTCTAGATGATGCATCAAGGGAGGGATAGGCACGATCGAGTTCTATTCCGAACAGCGTGACGGCTGCGTCGCGATCCGGCAGATTGCGCTCGCAGACTTCGACCGACCCGGCAACGAAGGCCCCAAGAGGATCGCCATAGGTTTCCGTGAGCTGTTTTCGTAGTTCGGCATCGCTTGCTGCCATCACATCAGCAAAGGGGGCGTAGAAAGGTCGGGCCTTTCGCACCCGATCAGGATCTCGGGCAAGCCAACGGACTTTCGGCGGCAACCGCGGCGTGACAAGGGTATGAACGCGCGCGGCATTCGGAAAGGCTGTCTCGAACTCGGAAAATGTCTGCAACACAGCGCGCACATCGGCAGGTGCCAGCACGCCGGCTTTCGCCTGAAATCGTTCGAGCAGCCTCTCTCTCTGTGCATGGGGCGCAAAGAACCGCGCTTCCAGGTCTTCCAACCCTTCAAAGATCATCTGTTCGAAAGCGGGATTGGCAAGCCATGCCGGCATCCGCGCAAGACCATCCCATAGCTGGTAGTCAAAGCCGTCCTGAGCGATCACCCCTCCCATGCCGCGGGCGTCCGTCAAGGCCGGCGCATTCTCACTACTGCTCAAGATTCTACCTCCAATGTCACCGGATGCTCGGCACCCTGCGGATCGAATACCCAAGCGCCGGCGGTCAGCATTGCAGCATCCAACCGCACGATCATCAAAACAGCAAAGGAACCCACGAACCGCGAATCGCGAACGATGCCCCGCATGGCTGCGACATCAGGGCCGCTGGGTTGCACAGCGAAGCTCGGATGACTGTGCCATTCCCCAATATAATTGTAGCGCGTATAATGGCGCTCCGTCCGCTCGAAGAAACGAGCGGCATCCTTGGCGGCTTGCAGCAAATCGACGACGAAGCGGGCGAAGGTTCCGGGACGAGACTGCACGGTCAGCTCCGTCACCCGAAAGATCGACGGCGCCAGTTGTTCACCGAACAATTGGCCTCCGGTTTCCTTGATGCCCGCTCGGCCGAGGGCCGCGACGAGCTTCTCGGTCTGATCAGCCGCCACCGCTATCTTCATCCGCCCCCTCCTTCAACAATTCGAGCGCGAACGCGATCGCCTCCGGTACATCTGCGGCCTGAGCCCTCTCCCCTCGCTCACCGACGTTCAGGCGGATCGTGTGCCCATGCCCGTCAAACAACCAGTTCTTCTGATAGCCCAATAGCAGCCAGGCAGCTTCAGCGGGAGGCGGATGACCATCGACAATATCCAGAATCGTGCGGGCAGCGTGGCCGGCGGTCATCGTGACGGCCGCATCATCAGCAATGACAGGCGACCCGTCTGTGGTCAGCATCTCGTAGCGGCGCGGCCCTGCCTCCGGTGGCTTGATGCCTTGCGTATCACACCAGGCGAGGAAGGTCGCACGACCTTCAACGAAGGGAGGATCACGCGGCGACACACAGGTTGCTATCAGCGCTCCGATACCGCCTTCGAACACTTCTACCGAAACGAAAACCCGACCATTCGCCTCGGCAACGGCAGCGAGGAACAGGGCTGTCGCCGGATCGCCGGTCGCATCGACGATAACATGCGCCGCCGCCAAAGCCTCCACCTGCCAGGCATGTGTCCTGGACGACCGCTGCCAGTTCAGATTGGCATCAACAACTTGGATGTCCGCACCAGGAACGATGTGGAGAAGATGCCGCTTCAACCCGTGAACCTTGCGAAACCCGACGTCGCGCCAGTCGAGCGCATGGCGCTCCAGATTGCCAGGCAACATCACATCGCCGTCAACGAGGGTGAGATGGTGAACACCCGAGCGCAAAAGCGTTTCCGCAATCTTGGAACCCACCGAACCGGCTCCTACGATCGTCACGCGTTTCGCCATCGCCTCCTCGGCGCGTGCAGAGCGCGCACCAATTTCGTCCGGGAGGACGAACACGCGCCGCCGAAAAGTTCCCCCCTCAGTAGTAAGATGAAATATCTCGACCTGCCCCTCAGAAGGAAACATGACGACAGCTGCGACCGACACTTCGACGATTGCGGCCGTCAACGGATCAAATCCAGCGGCCTGGACGAGTCCGGCCCGGTCCAGCGCACCCGGCGGTGGCGGTGGATTGCCGGAAACATAGACCGGCAAAGCTGAACGCCAGTTCTCGATACTGGCGTCCGGGGGGCGTTGCATCGCCCGTCGATCCTCTTCATCGTGAATCATGATCGGCCATACATCGTCATGGGCCAACCAGCGCAAGGCGTTGAGACCGGCGGCGATTCCACTCTTAATCCGCGCCAGACAGCCCGCTCTGATCAGAACTGGAAACGCGCCCCAGTCGTAGGCCTGGAGTTCTCCAATATCATGGGCTGAGGGCGCCCGGTCCTCACCCCCGCCAAGAGGATTTTCGATGACAAGCAGATTGTAGGCGCTGCGAAGGACATCCGCTCCGGTTGCTCTGCCATCCCAGTTGTCAGGCCGAAGCTCCAGGCAGAGCGTCCCGGTGCCATATTGATGTGAACTCCACCGAACCTCACCCTGTGGTTCGACCCAGGCGGGGACTTCGGGATACTGATCAGGATAGATCAACCGGATCGGGTACCGATGCCCGTGCGCAATCAGAAGCCCCTCCGCGCAGAACATATTTTTATGGAAGCGCCAGCACGCCAGCTCAAACCAGTTCTCGTTGTCGGCAACGGCCTCGACCGCGGATTTTTCCGCTGCCAGTCTGGCAGATTCGACGGCCCACCAGAACTTCAAGCGAAACCACGAGGCTTATTCGCCGGAGCGGCCATGGCGTTAGGGAAGGTATAGCCCGCAGCGACAGGCGCCGCTGCCGCGAAGCCTCCGTAGGTCGCTGCCTTCGCCACGTTCGCGGTGAGTTTGAACCGATCACCGAACACCCGGCGCCACTGGCGGGTCGCCTCATCCATATCCACGGCGTCTTGGGCTCGACGGGCTATGTCGGCATAGACGCGAACCTTCTCGATGAAATCCTTCCATTGTGCGACCGACACTTTGCCAAGGATATCGTTCGACGGGTCCGCAGGGTCAGCGAGGAACGGCTTCTGATTATTCGCTGCGAGCCAGGCGTATTCATTGTAGATATTCGCGAGAAGCTGCGCGAACCCTTCGCCGTAATGCGTTTCTGTCGCTGGCGCGTGCCGCGAAACAAGAACTTCCAGGACAAAACCCTTCGGGCGACGCCCGCTCGGGTTCATCCTGCGCCACCACTTGAACAGTTTGACGAGCGGTTTGAACCGGCCGCCGAACCTTTGATTCTGCTCTGCGCTCCAACTGGTATGAACCGGCGGATTCGTGAACTTCCACGTGCCCGTATCACGATCAGGGATCATGTATCCGTTCCAAGCCGGCACGACCGGGACGATATCCATCTCGGCCTGCCACGTCTCCACACGTACCGAGCGCTTGTTGATCCGCTCGACCACGTAACCATTGCCACCATCTTCAAGCGCGCGGCACACTTCTTTCAGCACATCGTCAGGATGATCACTGGTCGAGAAGTTCGTGACGACGATGATGTCAACATCCGGGCGCTCCAACTCGCCAGCTGAAGTGCGCGGCCGGATGGACGTACTGCGAGCATAACTCCCTGACAGAAAGCTGCTTACGTATCTATCCTTGAAGCTCTGCTGGGTCCGCAGGTGTTTACGGATGCCGTTGTGGCCACCGGAAGCCTTGGTCTTCGTCGTTTGGCTGGGCTCGATATCTTCGAGCAATTCGGTAAATCGAGCCTGTGGAACCGGCATGGCACCCTCATATGTTCTTCGTTCGTTTAAAATCAGCGCCATCGACGCCACCCCATCCAGTAGCGCACCTGTCGGCAACCGATCTTCCTTTGCCATTGACTCGCTGGCAAGATAGATATACGAACTATACGCACGCCACGTCAATATCAGATTAGTTTCTAACCCCATGAAGGATCACGAGTGCGCTGGGGCATCGAGCAAAGGCTAGAGTTCATCGAGTTCCGTCTGTTCTGGGAGGGATCGATCAATCGCGCCAACATCACAGAGTTCTTCGGCGTGTCGGTGCCGCAGGCGTCCAAGGATTTGACGCTCTATCAGGAGCGCGCGCCAGGAAACATGGAGTATGACCCCCGCGCCAAGCGCTATGTCGCCGCCGAAAAGTTCGTTCTGCGCTTCCTCGAACCGGACCCTTACATCTATCTCTCGCAGCTTCGTTCGGTCGCCGAAGGCGCCGTGCCCGCGAGCGATTCCTGGATCGCGGCGCTTCCCAGCGCCGATGTCGCGCTGACCCCCAGGCGGGACATCGACATCGCGGTGCTGCGCAAGATTCTCGACGCCAGCCGCGAGGGCGCCTCGATCGACGTCTTCTACCAGTCGATGAACAAGGTGCGGCCGGACCCCATTTGGCGGCGGATCACGCCGCACGCCTTCGGCTATGACGGGTTCCGCTGGCACGCGCGGGCCTATTGCCACCTTGAGCATAAGTTCAAGGACTTCCTCCTGCCGCGCATCCTCGAAGTCGGTGGGAAGGGCGAACCTGGGGAAGCCGGCGAGGGGGACTGGCTCTGGCACAACTATTTCGATGTCGTCATCGGCCCGCATCCGGGGCTTGCGGCGAGCCAGAAGAAGGTCGTCGCCAAGGATTATGGGCTGGATCAGGGAAATGGTGTGCTCTCGGTCCGTTACGCGATGCTCTTCTATGTTTTGAAGCGTCTGGGTTTGCTTGGTGACGCCGCGAAACAGAGCGCCCATACGCAACATATCGTAACGATAAACCGCAAAGAAACTGAGGCTGCGCTTGAGAAGGCGGAGTTTCAGCTATGAGAGAATCGGGGGCGCCGGCTAATGGCGGCAAGGCTTGAGGAAATAAAGAACGGCGCATCCGTGCGGGGCATTGTTTCGGCGCAGGCCGTGCATGTGATCTCGGTGGACTGGATCGGCGATCAGGCGATCAGCGTCGTTTTCCGTGACCACAATGGCACGGTGGCCGAGGCCGTTCTTTATCGGGACGACGAGCACCGGCTTGAGGTAGAGCAGAGCGGACGGCCATGGTCGTTCGACGCCGACGGTGCGTTGCTGCGTCTGGTGACGGAAGCCAACCGCATCAAGCTGGCGCACTATTTCGACCCGTATCTGGCGATCCACACGAGTCTGGTCGATCCGCTGCCGCACCAGATTTCGGCGGTCTATGGCGAGATGCTGCCACGGCAGCCGCTTCGCTTCCTCCTCGCCGACGATCCCGGCGCCGGCAAGACGATCATGGCCGGGTTGCTGATAAAGGAGCTGATTGCCCGCAGCGATCTCGAACGCTGTCTCGTCGTCGCGCCGGGCAGCCTGGTCGAGCAATGGCAGGACGAACTCGGCCAGAAGTTCAATCTCGAGTTCGACATCCTCTCCCGCGACATGATCGAGAACTCGCGGTCGGGCAATCCGTTCAGCGACCGGGATCGGCTGATCGTCCGCCTCGACGTGCTGGCGCGCAACGAGGAGCTTCAGGAGAAGCTCATGAGCGCGCGCGAATGGGATCTGATTATCTGCGACGAAGCGCATCGCATGTCGGCCACGTATTTCGGCGGCGAGGTCAAATACACGCGGCGCTATCAGGTCGGCCAGAAGCTCGGTCAGGTCTGCCGGCACCTGCTGTTGATGTCGGCGACGCCGCACAACGGCAAGGAAGAGGATTTCCAGCTCTTCATGGCTTTGCTCGACGGCGATCGGTTCGAGGGCCGGTTCCGCGATGGCGTCCATTATGCCGACACCGAAGACATGATGCGGCGGCTGACCAAGGAGGAACTGCTCAAGTTCGATGGTCGGCCACTCTTCCCAGAGCGGCGGGCACGCACCGTCAAATACCAGCTCTCGGAAGGCGAGGCCGCGCTCTACACCGCCGTCACCGAATATGTGCGCACCGAGATGAACCGCGTGCAGCGCTTCGCTGAGGGGGATGGGAAGAAGCGCAATAATGTTGGCTTCGCCTTGCAGATTCTTCAGCGGCGCCTCGCCTCGTCGCCGGCCGCCATCTACCAGTCCCTCAAGCGCCGCCGCGAGCGGTTGGAGAACGAGTTGGGCGAAGCGCGCCTTGCCACCAAGGGCCGACGGGCCGGTTTCGACGAGCCGACCATCAACACCGATATGTTGGGCAACATCGAAGAATACGGCCAGGAGGAAATAGACGAGCTTGAGGATCTGATCTCGACCGGCGCGACAACAGCCGAGACGGTCGAGCAACTCGCCCTGGAGGTTGAGACGCTGAAGGGCCTGGAGTCGATGGCACTTGGCGTCCTGCGTTCCGGCGTGGACACGAAGTGGAGCCAGCTCAATCGTATTCTCGACGACGATCTCATGATCGACTCCGCCGGCAATCGCCGCAAGCTGATCATCTTCACCGAACCCAAAGACACCTTGCACTACCTGCTCGACAAGGTGCGGGCGCGGCTCGGTAACACGCAAGCCGTGGAAGTGATCCACGGCGGCGTCTCGCGCGAGGAACGGCGCAAGGTTGTCGAGCGGTTCATGCAGGATAAGGACATGCTGGTCCTGATCGCCAACGACGCGGCCGGCGAGGGCGTGAACCTCCAGCGCGGCCACCTGATGGTGAACTACGACCTGCCGTGGAATCCCAACAAGATCGAGCAGCGGTTCGGCCGCATCCATCGCATCGGCCAGACCGAGGTTTGCCACCTCTGGAATCTCGTCGCGGCCGACACGCGCGAGGGTGAGGTTTATGCGCGGCTGCTTGAAAAGCTGGAAGCCGCGCGCGAAGCCCTCGGCGGTCGTGTCTATGATGTCCTCGGCGAACTGTTCGAGGGAACGGCGCTCAAGGATCTACTGTTCGAAGCGATCCAGTATGGCGAGCAGGAGGAAGTCAAAGCGCGCCTCTTCCAGCAGGTCGATGGAGCGGTTGACCAGGCAAACTTGCTCGAACTTCTGCGCCGCCGGGCGCTGACCAACGACACCATGCCGGAAGCGAAGGTTGCGGAACTGCGACTCGAAATGGAGCGCGCAGAAGCGTTGCGCCTGCAGCCGCACCACATCCAGAGCTTCTTCGTCGAAGCGTTCCAGCATCTGGGCGGTCGTCTCAAGCGCCGCGAGGAAGGCCGCTGGGAGATCACCCATGTGCCCGCGCGCATCCGCGAGCGTGATCGCCAGATCGGCACCGGAGCGCCGATCCAGAAACAATATGAGCGCATCTGCTTCGAGAAGGACAAGATCAACCAGCAGCCCGTTGCTGCCTTCGTCTGCCCCGGCCATCCGCTGCTCGACGCGGTGATCAGCCTGATCCGCGAGCAGTATGACCAGATCATGCGGCAGGGCGCGGTCCTTGTGGACGACACGGATTCGGGCGACGCATTGTCAGCGATCTTCCTGCTGGAGCACACGGTCCAGGACGGCCGCGTGACCAGCGCCGGCAAGCCGCATGTGATTTCGCAGCGGCTTCAGTTCGCCGCCATCGACAAGACCGGCCAGACTATAAACGCGGGGATTGCGCCGCACCTCAACCTTCGACCAGCCACGGCCGAAGAGGTTGCCAGCGTCAGCGACCTCCTGCACGAGGACTGGCTGACCACCGATCTGGAGAAGACAGCCGTCCGCTTTGCAACAGTCGACCTGGCCCAGCGCCACGTCGCCGAGGTCAAGGCGCGACGCCTGCCGGAGATCGAAAAGGTCGAGCAGGAAGTCCGCGCGCGGCTGAAGAAGGAAATCAACTACTGGGACTCGCGCGCCTTCTCGCTGAAAGAGGAGGAGCGGGCCGGCAAGAAGACGCGCGTGAACTGGCAGAACGCCCAGCGCCGGGCCGAGGAACTGGCGGAACGTCAGAAGCGCCGCATGGACCAGCTTGAGCGCGAGCGGTTCATCTCGTCACAGCCGCCGCGGGTGCGGGGCGGCATGGTTGTCATTCCGCGCGGACTTCTGGACGCGCGCCGGGCCACCACCCCACCGGGTGTGCCGAGCCACTTCGCCGAAGACCCCGCCGCGCGCCGTGCGATCGAACTTGCCGCGATGGAGGCCGTCATGGCGGCCGAGCGCGCCTTGGGCAACGAGCCCACCGACGTCTCGACCCAGAAGATCGGCTACGACATCGCCTCATACGATCCCCGCGCCGGGCATCTGCGCTTCATCGAGGTCAAGGGCCGGATCGACGGCGCCGACACGGTGATGCTGACCCGGCAGGAAATCATCACCTCGCTGCATGAACCGGGCAAATACATCCTCGCTATCGTCCAGATCAGTGATGGCTATGCCAATCAGCCGCGCTATGTTCGCGGCGCGCTGTCGGACCACGAACCCGCGTTCGAACACACCGCGATCCAGTTCAACCTGAAGCGCCTGCTGGAGCGGGCAGAGGTGCCCGCATGACCCAACCCTATAAGAAGAAACTGATCGAAGTCGCCATCCCGCTTGAGGCCATCAACGCCGCCTCGGCGCGGGAGAAGTCGATCCGGCATGGGCATCCCTCCACCCTGCATCTGTGGTGGGCGCGACGGCCGCTGGCGGCGTGCCGGGCGGTATTGTTTGCGCAACTGGTGGATGATCCGTCTAGCCTGCCCGACCAGTTCCCCACGCCCGAGGCGCAGGAGGCCGAACGCAAGCGGCTGTTCGCCATCATCGAAGACCTGGTGAAATGGGAGAATTCGACCAACGAAGAGGTGCTGGAGCGCGCGCGGGCGGAAATCCGACGCTCTTGCGGGGACGAGCTGCCGCCGGTCTATGACCCGTTCTCGGGCGGCGGGTCGATCCCGCTGGAGGCGCAGCGGCTGGGCCTGCCCGCCTATGGGTCCGACCTGAACCCGGTGGCGGTGATGATCGGCAAGGCGATGATCGAGATTCCGCCGAAGTTCAAGGACATGCCCCCCATCCACCCCGGCATCAAGGAGCGGTCGTTCTACCGCAACGCCGAAGGGCTGGCCGAGGATCTGAAATACTACGGCGAATGGATGCGCGAGAAGGCGTGGGAGCGCATCGGGCATCTCTACCCGCAGGTGGACCTACCGAAAGAGTATGGCGGCGGCAAGGCGACGGTGATCGCCTGGATCTGGGCGCGGACGGTGCCGAGCCCGGATCCGGCCTTTGCCGATGTGCAGGTGCCGATTGCGTCGAGCTTTCTGCTGAGTTCCAAGGCCGGGCGCGAGGCTTGGGTCGAGCCCGTCGTGGACCGTCACGCCAAGACCATCAGCTATCGTATCCGGCAGGGCGGGACGAAGACCGAGCTTGCGGCAGCGAAAAGCGGAACTAAAGGCTCACGAGCAAACTTCACTTGCCTCATGTCGGGATCGGCCATCACCGGCGACTATGTGAAGGAAATGGGCAAGGCTGGCCGGATGGGGCAAACCCTCATGGCCATCGTCGCCGAGGGTAAAGGCGGAAGGCGCTATGTCGCGCCGAACGACGAACATATCGCTACCGCGTTCACCCACGAGGCAGCGGCCATCGCGAAGGAAGCACGGGAAACCTTCCTGTCAGGTGAGACGCCCGCCCGTCTGACTGGGGGAACCTGCCATGCTTACGGGTTGGATCAGTGGGGAAAACTGTTCACCGACCGACAGCTTGTTGCGCTGAACACGTTCAGCGATCTGGTGCATGAGGCGCGGGCGCAGCTCGAGGCGGACGCCCTCGCCGCCGGGATGGACCCCGACGAAACCCCGCTCCGCGACACCGGCAAAGGCGCTAAAGCCTATGCCGAGGCGGTAAGCGTGTATTTGGCGTTTGCCCTCAATCGGTCTGCTGATCGTGGATCAAGCATTTGCACATGGGATTCCTCACCCAAGATGGAGGCGCTGCGGAATACCTTCGGTCGGCAAGCAATTCCAATGACGTGGGATTTTGCCGAGGGAAACCCATTCTCGAAGGCAAGCGGCAATTTCCTCAACAATGTTGATTGGGTCCATAAATCTGTCCAGCTTCTCGTGCCAGCGGCTGCGGGATTTGAGGTGCAGCACGACGCACAGACCGTCCAGTATCCCGCAAACACGGTGATTTCCTCTGACCCGCCATATTACGACAATATCGGCTACGCTGATCTGTCGGACTTCTTTTTCTGCTGGATGAAACCAGCCATCAGACCTGTATTCGGTGACATCTTTGGTGTTCTGGCTACGCCAAAATCGGAAGAACTCGTCGCCACACCCTATCGCCACGGCGGGAAAGAGGCCGCCGAGACCTTCTTTCTTGATGGTATGGGCAAAGCGATTGCCAACATGGCCCAACAGTCTTCCGATCAGTTCCCGGCGTCCATCTATTACGCTTTCAAGCAAAGCGAGGTTGCGCAGGAAGGTATCAGTTCCACCGGCTGGGCCACCTTCCTGCAAGCCGTGGTCGAAGCCGGTTATGCCGTCGTCGGCACCTGGCCGATGCGCACCGAAATGGCGAACCGCATGATCGCCTCAGGTACCAACGCCCTCGCCAACTCGGTTGTCCTCGTCTGCCGCAAGAAGGACGCCTCGGCCGAGGTCATCACCCGCGCCGAGTTCATCCGCGCACTGAAACGCGAACTGCCCCCCACCATCGCCGAGCTTCAGGCCGCCAACATCGCCCCTGCCGACATGCCCCAATCGGCCATCGGCCCCGGCATGGGCGTGTTCTCGCGCTACAAGGCGGTGCTGGAATCCGACGATAGCCCGATGAGCGTCAAGACCGCGCTGCAACTGATCAACCGGGAACTCGACGAATATCTCGGCGGCATCGAGGGCGAGTTCGATTCCGAGACCCGCTTTGCCATCACCTGGTTCCAGCAGAACGGGAATGGCAAGGGCGATTACGGCGTGGCCGACAACCTCGCCCGTGCGCGCGGCATCTCGGTCGAAAGCGTGAAACATGCCGGGATCGTGGAAAGTGCCGCCGGCAAGGTCCGCATCCTGACCCGCGACGAGCTTGCCGAGGATTGGGAGCCGGAAAGCGATGGCCACCTGACGGTGTGGGAATGCCTCCAGCACCTCGTCAAGGCGCATGAGAGGGACGGCATCTCGCACGACACCGCCGTGTTGCTGAAAAAGATCGGCAGCCAGGCCGAGGCAGTGAAAGACCTAGCCTATTGCCTTTACGACATCAGCGCAAACAAGCGGAAGGATGCGAAGGAAGCGACGGCCTACAACGCCCTGATCGCCGACTGGGCCGAGTTGACCAAGGCGGCTGCGGGCATTCACGACACAAGCGGGGATCGCCAGATCCGCATGGGATTCTGAGGGGAGCCGGAACATGGCCAAAAGCACGCGGCAATACGTCTTCGAAGGGATGGAGCTGATCCCGACGGCGCTGATCCCCTTTGTCGAGAAGCGGCTGGAAACCGCGATCAAGGGGCATTGGCAGCTTGAGGTGGTCCAGCGCGTTCAGGGGTTGCGTCCGAACTCGACCGGGAATGTGGGTTGGGATCAGCAGGGGCTGCTCAAGACCATGATGGCCTTCTGGAAGGAGGCCTTCGCCACGGTCCTCGGGTTCCCCGAGCGGTCCTATGTGTCGGAACTGCTGGATGTACGCAACAAGCTCTCGCATAACGAGACCTTCACCTATGACGACGCCGAGCGCGCGCTGGATACGATGCGGCGGCTGATGGAGTCGATCAGCGCCGGAGAGATCGCCGCCGAGATCGGCAAGATGCGCGACACCATCCTGCGCACCAAGTTCACCGAACTGGCGCGTAACGAGGAGCGGCGCAAAAGCCAGCGGCTGGAAATCTCGGTCGAGACGGTGGCGGGCCTGCTGCCGTGGCGCGAGGTGGTCGAGCCGCATGATGATGTGGCCACCGGAGACTTCCAGCAGGCCGAGTTCGCGGCCGACCTCGCCAAGGTGCATTCAGGCAGCGCGCCTGCTGAGTATCGCGATCCGAAGCAGTTTTTCAGCCGGACCTATCTGACCGAGGGGTTGAGCACGCTGCTGATCGGCGCGGCCAAGCGTCTGTCGGCTGCCGGCGGCGATCCCGTCGTCGAACTGCAAACCAATTTCGGCGGCGGCAAGACGCACTCGATGCTGGCGCTCTATCACATGGCAGGCCCGACGCCGGTGCAGGATTTGTCGGGGTTGGACCAGTTGCTGGACAAGCAGGGGCTGAGCGTCCCGAAGGACATCAAACGTGCGGTGCTGGTCGGCACGTCACGCGGCCCGCAGGACGTGCTGAACGCCGAGGGCGGTCGGAAGATCCGCACGACCTGGGGCGAGCTGGCATGGCAGCTTGGCGGGCCGGAAGGCTTCGACATGGTGGCAGAGAACGATGCCAGCGGTATCGCGCCGGGCTCGAACCTGCTTGAGACGCTCTTCAAGACATACGCGCCCTGCCTGATCCTGATCGACGAATGGGTCGCCTATCTGCGGCAGATCTACAAGGTCGAGGGACTGCCGTCCGGTTCGTTTGATGCGAACCTGTCTTTCGTCCAGTCACTGACCGAGGCGGTCAAGGCCAGTCCCGGCACGCTGCTGGTGGCCTCGCTCCCGGCATCCCAGATCGAGGTCGGCGGCGAAGGCGGTCAGGAGGCGCTGGCGCGCCTGAAGCAGACCTTCAGTCGCGTGGAATCCTCATGGCGACCGGCAAGCCAGGAAGAAAGCTATGAGATCGTCCGGCGGCGGCTGTTCAAGGAAATCCCGGGCGACAAGTTCCATCACCGCGACAACACACTGAAGCAGTTCGCCAAGCTGTACCGGGAAAACGCCAACGACTTCCCGCAGGGCTGCGCGGATGAGGACTACCGGCGCAAGCTGGAAAAAGCCTATCCGATCCATCCCGAACTGTTCGATCAGCTTTATACGAGTTGGGGCTCGCTGGAGAAGTTCCAACGCACACGCGGCGTGTTGCGCCTGATGGCGCAGGCCATTCACGAACTTTGGATGAGCGGTGACCCCTCGGTGATGATCATGCCCGGCAGCGTGTCGGTCAGTTCGCCGCG
This sequence comes from Paracoccus kondratievae, assembly GCF_009301415.1. Classification (GTDB taxonomy): domain Bacteria; phylum Pseudomonadota; class Alphaproteobacteria; order Rhodobacterales; family Rhodobacteraceae; genus Paracoccus; species Paracoccus kondratievae. The sequence goes on from NZ_CP045073.1 coordinate 903,348, forward strand.
CGTTGAGCCGGAGTTGCTGCATTATCTCGACGTGACCTGGCAGTCGATCATCGCCGGCGATGTCGATGGCACGGCATCCACGCCATACAAGATCGACCAGTCGGCACCGAACCTGAACCGCTATTCGGCGACCCGGCGCGTTGCGCGCACGATCTTCATGGGCACAGCTCCGACGCACCAGCAGCAGAATACCGGCCTCGACGACAAGCAGATCAATCTCGGGGTCGTTCAACCGGGCGAGCGTCCGGCGATCTTCGGCGATGCAATGCGACGGCTGACCAATCAGGCCAAGTTCATGCACGCCGATCTTGGCCGCTACTGGTACTCGATGTCGGCCAGCCTCAATCGCATCGCAGCGGACAAGGCGGCACAGATCGAAGCGGCACTGGTCGATGTGACAATCGACGCGGAACTCGGGAAATATGTGAATGGCCTCGCCGATCGCGGGCATTTCGACGCCGTGCAGGTCGCGCCGGCCTCATCCGCCGAAGTCCCCGATGAAGCGGGCGGTGTGCGTGCCGTCGTATTGGGTGTCAAACATCCCCACAATGGCCGTGACGGCTCGGACGCGCTGGTCGAGGCCAAAGACATCCTGATGCAGCGCGGCAGCACACCGCGCGTCTATCGCAACATGCTGGTGTTCATCGCGGCGGAAAGCCGGCAACTCGACAACCTGAAGGATGCCGTGCGCACATCGCTCGCCTGGGGCGAGATCGTCCGGGACACCGAGCGGCTCAACCTCACCCAGAGCGATAGTGCGCTGGCCAAGGCCAAGCTGTCCGAGGCCAATGAAACGATGAAGACGCGCCTGAAAGAGGCATGGTGCTATTTGCACTATCCCGCCCAGGAGAGCGCCCAGGTTGACTGGGAATGGGTGTCGGGAAAATTCCCGGCGCAGGACGGGCTGCTGGCGCGCGCCAGCAAGAAGCTGGTTGCCGAAGAAGGCCTGCTCGTGGAGCTGGGGCCGTCTCGCCTCGACCGTGATCTCCAGAAATACATCTGGAACGGCAAGCCTCATCTGTCCCTGAAGGAGCTGCGAGAGTTTCTCAATCGCTACATCTATCTGCCGCGCATCAAGGGCCAAGACGTGCTGATCAAGGCCGTGCAGGCCGCCGTTAGTGGCATGCTGCCCGGCCCCTTCGCCTATGCGGAGCGGTGGGACGAGAAGACGGACACCTATCTGGGTCTCGCGATTTCGCACACCGGAAACGCCATGGTGGTCATCGACAGCGACAGCATCATCGTGAAACCGGACGTCGCGGAGGCGCATCGTCCGTCTCCTGCGCTGCCTGATCCGACTCGTAATCCCAGTGAGGCGGCCGAGACCACAGGGGAAGCTGGCGGTGCCCAGACCACCGACGGTGCATCAGAACCCACTACCACGGAGAAGAAGCCAACCCGATTTGCCGGAACGGTGATGGTATCTGCCGACAGGCCAGCGCGAGACATGCACCAGATCGTGGAGGCCATCGTCGAACAACTCACCATCATCCCTGGCAGCGATGTGAAGCTGCGGCTCGAAATCGAGGCGGAAATCCCCTCGGGCCTTGATCGCGCAAAGGTCCGGACGCTGGTCGAGAACGCCAACACCCTCGGATTCATCGAAAAGTCTGTCGAGTAATAGGAGCTGGTTGCTTATCTTCTCAAGGACAAGACTGGCAGCGCAATTTTTGGTGACCGAAGTAGCAGCTTGATACAGAAAGCGGGGCGGCGTGGCTGACGGGCAGATCGAAACGGCGATAGCGGAACTGACGCGGCTGCGGGACGATGACAACGCACATCGCGAGGTTCTCGACCGCGCAAGCTATACGATGCTGCATCGGCCTGCATTGGGTGGACGCCTGATCGCCATTCTTTGCGCCACGGAGGAGAACGCCCCGGAGCTGGAGCCACTCACCGAATTGCTGGCATCGGCACTGGATGCCGCGCGTATCGCCAGGGAGAACCGAAAGAAGCGAGGTGATACCTTTCTTGAGGCAGTGACGGATGCGGTCGAACTGGCTTCTGGCCAGGGGCGCCTGAGCCCCTTCCACCGCCTGCTTCTTGCAAGCGCATGGACGAGGAACGGACTGCCCGCACCCGCATCTCTGGAGGTTTCTTCCGCCGATACGATGCTCGCAGCGCCCGACCCTGCCCAGCAGGATCGTGTCGCGGCGGAGGCGGCGCTGGAAGATCTGTTCCGCAGTCTGATCGAGCAGACCGAAGGCGATGCGCTCGCGCTGCATGCCGCGCTGACGGAGACGTTCCCGGCAATGCCGTCGGCAATGCGCGAGCACGTCATCGCATGGTCGGTTGGACGATCGGAGCCGATCCATGCGAAGCTGGCATGTTTCTGGCTGCTCGATCCCGCTGCACCGGCCCGCGCTGCGGCTGCGCGGGCGCTGAGCGAACGCGCCGCGGCAGGCACGCTCTCGCAGGAGATAGCGAGCAAGATGGTGATCCTGCGCAGCTGGATGCCTCAGGGCGAGGCCCGCGCCTCGGTGGACAAGGCATTGAAACTCGCCATGCGGTCGGGTCTGGCGACCGGCGCGTCAGCCAGGCGGTGGACCATCAATTCGGTCATGGCCACACTGCCCGATGGCGGCGGCGCGCAAAGCGTCATGATCGCACTACAATCGGGCGGAAGCCGCAAGACCGCGATGCTGCTCTTCAAGCAGGGCCACGGGGTCAAGGACGCCTATACCGTGCCCTGCACGTCGGCGAGCGAACAGAAGGCGCTGATCAGCCGCATCTGCCAGGAAACCGGCGCGGTCAAGGTGCCCCTCTCATGGCTCGAAGGCAGCCTCGCCATGGCGCTGGCCGATGGCCTTGCAGCAGGGCAACCCCCGGCCGCGGGGCTCATCGAGGTGGCGGAACTCTGTGGCCTCGACAAGCTGCGGCCGGAAGCGGTCACGACCGAGGCCCTGATCGCGGCGCTGCCCGTCACGGATCGCATACGCGGTCTCTCGGCGCAGGCGCGAGGCAAGCTGATCAATGCCAGCGAGGGCTGGTGGGATCGCCATGAGATCGTCCAGAGCTGGTTCGAGGAAAGCGATCATGCGCATGAGGTGCTCGAGGGCCGCCACAGCCCGCGCGCGCTGGACTCGGCGCTGTGGCGATGGCTCGAGACCCGACGCGACTTCTGGGCGCGACTTGTCGCGCGGGCGGCCGATGTGTTGACGGCGGCCGACCACCCGGACGCCAACAGCTTCACGGCCACGGCGGTGGCGCTCCTCGAAGGACGCGATCTGAAGAGGATCCCGGTCATGGCCGATGTCCACGACCAGACAATCGAGGCGTGGGTGTTCGACGATCCGGACGTGGATCAGGATGCCACGCTTGAGGAATGGGTGGAAGAGGCGGAGGCAGATTCGCCAAAGCCGGAGCGGAAGGGCGAACTGGCACGCCTCGTGAAGGGCTCGGCGATCACGGCGGATTGGATCGACGGGTTCCTGATGTCGGTCACCATCGCGCCGAAGGTGATCGCGCCCAACAGGTGGTTGCCCGAAATCCTCGGCAGCGCCATTGGAAACCTGACGCCGGACAGTATCCAGCGCTTCGCCGATCTGATCCTGATGCGCGCGAACGCCTGCGTAGACCAAGCGAACAAGCCTGCGGAATTCACGGCCGCAATGTCCGGGCGCAGCCAGATGGCCATGCGGAACTGGGCGGCCGGGTTCAGCCATGCCTGCGAGCACTTTCGATCGTCCTGGCCTGCGAAGTCCACGGCCCCGGACGATCGGGCGATGATGCAGCGCGCTGCCGATGCGATGGCCACGGGCTTCAGCGCGGCCGAATTGAAGAGTCTCGGCCAGTGGATCGCTGCACGTCATGATCGAAACAGGGGTTCCTGATAGTTGTTTCCACTGCGAATGTCGTCCGAAGGGGCGAGCGCCTGGGCTATCGCGGCGCGCATCCGGCGGAGGTGAGACTATCCGTCGGATCTGAAGGTGGTTGCTGTTCGAGAGCACGCGAGCCAGAGGAAAGCCCCACGACATTCTTGCTTCGAGGGTTGCCATCCTCAGAGAGGTGGTTGTGACAGCACAGAAGCTTTCCCCATCGCGCGAGCCATGCTCAACAAGCGTCGGCAGGCCGGGTTATCGTTTTGATCAGACCAGACCACGCTGAACGGCAACACTTCGTCCGCCAGTTGCCGGAATGCGATCCCCGGAAATTGCCCGACGGTGGTGGCTTCGCTCGTCAAGGTGAGGCCACGACCGACCGCGACCAGCGACAGGATGTTGTCGCGGCCCACATGCTGGGAGTGAATGTCAGGGTGATGACCGAGACCGGCAAGGTGAGCGACCAGATAGTCGTGGATCTCCTGGCCCGGTGCGACATCGCTCACGATGAAGCGTTCACCTGTCAGATCAGGCCATCCGAGTTGGGCTTTGGCAGCCAGCGGGTGGTCGGTCGGCAGCACGACAAAGACCCGTTCGCACCAGAGATGCTCCGTTTCGCAGCCATCCCAGCGAGCGGTTCCGGTAATGAAGGCGATGTCCAGGTCCAGCTTCCGGACAGCCGCGACATGCTCGGCAGGATTTCCGTCCATGAGGTCGATCTGAACCGTCGGATGGTGCCTCCCGAACTTCCGCAGGAGGTCAAACAGAAACCCCGACGCCAGCGACGAGAAAATTCCGACCTTGAGCAGTCCCTGGTCAGCCCGGCCAACCGCAGCGACTTTTGTCACGCCGATGTCGATCTGCCGAAGGGCATGCCGGGCGCTGCGCAGAAACTCCTGCCCGGCGACTGTCAGCCGCACCCCGCCCGAATGTCGTATGAAAAGAGAAGCACCCAATTCATCCTCAAGGTCGCGGATCTGGCGGCTGACCGATGATTCATTGATGACGAGCGCGATTGCTGCCTTGCGGAAACTCCCGTGGTCCGCCGCTGCAAGGAAATGCCGCAGCTGGCGCAACCGGATTGTGTTCTTACCGGCGCTGCCCTCGACAATACGCGCGAGGACGGAGCTACCAGATGGGGCGTCCCTGTTCCGGCGCGCAGGCATGACGCATCATCCCGAACCGCAGTTGGCTTCTGGCCGGCGCTCGTTTGCAGCCTGCCGACGAGGGCACCGGCGCATGCCACAAGAGAGGCGCGCGCCATGATGCCCAGATTCGTACGCGACCATCTCCCCTCCTCTCCGCCTCAAACTTAATATCATTCAGTTCTTGGGATGGTGCTGCTTGACATCGGCTCCGTCAACGAAAAAAATAAATCGCATTCAGTTTTCACGCACAGTTGCAGCAGGGATCCCGATGGCTCGGCCCAGGAAGGAGCAGGAACTTGATATTCCTCGCCGCGCGGTCGAGGAAACGATCCGCCTGCTGGCACAGCAGGGTGACTTCGGTGTTCCACTGACGGCAGTGGCACAAGCCGTGGGATGCACGGCGCCGGCCCTTTACGGCCATTTCCGTAACAAGAATGCTTTGCTGCGCGCGGCGCGCGATGAAGGCTTTGGACGGCTCTACAATGAGAAGTTCGCGGTTTTCGAACAGATGCGAGGCGATCCGCTCGGCTATTTGCGCGATGGCAGCTATGCCTATGCGCGCTTCGCCCTGGAGAACCCCACTCTGTACCGGCTGATGTTCTCACCGCCCCCGAAGCTTGGGGTGAGCGATGATCCGTGGTCAAGCGAAGCGAGTCGTCAGGTCCTGAGTCTGCTGCTGACCGGCCTTCGCTCATCTCAGGAGCATGGTTACTTGCCGGGCGCTGACCTGCGACGCTACGGCTTCATGTTCTGGTCAACGATCCATGGCGCGGTCAGTCTGAACATTCAGAACCGCCTGCTGGACCACGCGGCGAAGTGGGACTCGACGCAGAGCGTGATAGACGCGCTCATGGAGATGATCGCGGCAACCGGCCCGGCCAAACACCCGATCACGTCATGAGCGGATCTTTCGCGCCTTTGCAAAGCCACGATCCGTGGCGATGAACCGCTCCAACATCGGCACGATCAGCCTGAGGGGATCCGCGGCGGGCTGGCTGCTCTCGCGGGCCAGTACCTCGGCATAGGCGATCAGATCGCGGTGAAGCGACGCGGGCAGCTCCACTGTCACCTTCACGGGCTTGTCGTCCGGCAGCGGGCCGAGTTTCAGCTTTGTCATGGCCAACCTCCTGCCGGCTCGAATACTAGATCGCGGGTGACGATGATCCTGACCGGGAAGCCCGGTCGGATCGTCAGTGTCGGTGCGACCTGCAACTGGCGCTGGACGATCTGCTGACCCGCCTGGTTGATGGTATCCTGTGCGCCATCGCGGATGGCGCGGATCAGTCGGTCCTCGTCGCTGCTGGCCAATTCCGCACCGACCGCAAGCAAGGTCGAGAGGCCAGCGGCCCGCATCAGATCCCACCAGTGGTAATCCACGCCATCCTCAAGCCCGGCGTAACCGGAAGCGTCCGCACCCGGCAGGCGCTCCAACACGATGGACCGTCCGCCCGGAAGGATCAGGCGATTCCAGACCAGCAGGACGCGTCGCTGGCCGAAGGTCACGCCGTCATCGTATTGGCCGATGATGCGTGTGCCCTGCGGGATCAGCAACAAGCTGCCGGTCGGACTGTCATAGACGTTCTCCGTCACCTGCGCGGTGATCTGGCCGGGAAGATCGGAGCGGATGCCGGTGATAAGCGCCGCCGGGATCACCGCCCCGGCCTGCAGGATATAGGGCGACGCCGGTGGTGCGACGCGATCCGGGGCGACGGTTTGCCGGTCCACAGGCCCGTTGAGAAAAGCGGTATGACGATCCTGCGCTGGAGCCTGACCACCGAGATCGAGACCGGCGAGGCCGGGCATGGTCGTTCCCGGCGTTGCTCCAGCCCGCGGACCAGACTGGAAGAACACGCCGCTCAGACGAGCGGCTTCTTCCTCGGCGAGACGCCGCTGCACATCTGGATCAACAGCGGGCGTTGTGATGGTCGGTGGCGCGACCGGCTGTCCCCAATTCTGCGCCTCAAGTATCGGGCGGCCGAGATCGCCCGGCAACGCCGGTCCCAGGACCGGGCCGGTATAGTCGCGCGGCAGGCCGGCAAGCCCATCTGCCGTGGGCCGGTTTTCGGTCGAATAGAGTTCGCCTCCGCCCGGCCCGGCATCGCGGGTCTGGAGGGCGTAGATCAGCGCCCCGCCAATGCCGAGAAGGGCAACGGCTCCGGCGCCTGCCAGCACCTTGCGAGACAGGCGGGTGACGCGGGGTGGCTCGGCGCGCAACCGCATGGGGGCTGCAGTGTGGGTGCCACTCATGAGGGTGATCCTCCCGTGGTCGCAGCGGCCGGCTGGGCTGCGGCCTGCGTCTGCTCGACGCGGACGATCCTGACCACCTGTTGGCGGTCGCCAGAGCCAAGGCGCAGCTCGGCCGCGCCGAACAGGCGGTCCACGATCAGGACGTTCTGGTGGATGCGGGAATTGACGATCTGCGGTTCGCCGTCCGATCCAAGGACGAACAGAGGCGGCATCTCACCCTGCACGATGCCGCGTGGGAATACGACATAGACCCGCCGGCCGTCGTCGAAGACGGAGACCGGTCGCCAAGGCGGGCTGCTGCCCGGCACTTGCAATCCGTAGCGATAGTTTCGTGCGGTCTCGGCAGGGATGATCGGCGCTGCGGGCACGGCCTGTCGCTGGCCGGGCGGCGGCGCGGGGTAGGCCCAGGCGACGGCAGGCATGTAGAGCGATTCCCGCGCGCGCAGCTCGATCATGTAGATGCGCCGGTCGGTGGTGATGACGAGATTGGTCGCGATGTCCGCCCGGGTCGGCTTCACCAGAACATGCACACGGCGGTTTGCGCCCGATCCGCTCTCGGTGTCGCCGATGATCCATCTTGCGGTGTCACCGGCCGCGATCGGCCCCGCGCCGGTCAGGCTCTCGCCTGGTTCCAGCGCAATGGTGGTGATCTGCCCGACCGATGCGTAAACCTGATAGAGTGCGCCTTCGCTCCACGGATAGATCTGGATGGCATTGTAATAGCCTTCCCGGCGCGGCTCGACGCGGGCGGCGGCATTGGCGTTTTCGACACGGGCGATCGCGGTGCCCGCCGCCTCGCCGCCGCGCGCCACGGTCCATGCGGGCGGGACATGCAGGGGCCGGGGCCGGTCATCCACTGTGGCCGTCTGCACAGGGGGCAGCGGCGGCACGTTCCCATCGTAGCTGAATTGCGGCGTCCTGTTCGTGGCGCAGCCTGCCAGCATCGTCGCGGAGAGTAGCAAAGCCAGAAATACGGGTTTGCGGGAAGCCGTAAACGCGGGTTTGCTCAAAGACATGCGGATCACTGGCTCATCTCCCGCGACCAGTTGATCGCGTTGACATAGATTCCAAGGGGATTGGCGCGCAGCCGCTCGGCGTCGCGCGGGGTCTGGATCACGACTGTCAGGATCGCGGTCCATCGCTCGGCGGTGGAGAGCTGGCCGTTCTCGTAGTGCCGCTCGGTCCAGGCCACGCGGAAGCTGTCCGGCGATGCCCGGATGATGCTCGACACTTCGACGGCAACCTGCTGGCGACCGACGCGCGTGAAGGGATCATTGGAGCGGGCGTAGTCGTTCAGCGCAGCCGCGCCCCGGTCGGTGGTGAACTCGTAGGCCCTGAGCCAATTTTGGCGGACGACGATGGCGTCGGCTGGGAGCGCGCGCACCTGTTCGATGAAGCGGCCAAGGTGAAAGGCGATCTGCGGATCGGTCGGCCGATAATCGGCCGCTGCCGGCGCGACGGCTTGCGCCTGGCCGAGATTGTCCACCTGCACCACCCAGGGCACGACGGTTCCGCGCGCGGATTGCCAGACAAGCGCGCCAGCGAAACCTGCCGCGAGGATCAGCGAACCGAACGCCATATAGCGCCAGTTTCTCGCCTGGACGCGGGCCGAACCTATGCGGTCGTCCCACACCTGCGCGGCGCGCTGATAGGGCGTTTCGGGTTCCGGCACCTTGCCGTAGTGGGTCGTCGGTCGTTTGAAGATGTTCATGTGCGGTCACTTTCGGAAAGGCTGACGGAGGAGCCGCCACCGTGGCTGTCGCCGGACCGGACGGCATGGGCGGCAGCGGTGACGCCGTGGCTCATCGCCCGGCTGCGGCGCATGTTCTGCGCCCAGGCCGGCGGGCTATCTGCGGCTGAGGGGGTTGACGGTTCGGGCAACGGCGCGCCCGCGATGGTTCCCATGGAGGAGCTGCCGCCGGACGCAGCGAACCCGGCTTTTGTGCCATCGGAGTAGCTGGATTTCACGCTGTCGGTGGCACGGGAGGCTGCTCGCTTCAGGGGGGAGATCGCGGCCGAGCCTGCGGCGCGCGCCACACCGCCAAGCCCGGAGGCGACCCCGGCCGCGCCGGAGTCGCCTATGGAACCGAGGGAATAGGCGGACGAGGCCGCACCGGCGGCCGAGGCGCCACCGCGCGTAAGCGCAGCACCACCCGAGAGTGCGGCACCGCCGCCCCGCGCGGCGAGCATGGTCGCGCCACCGGCAGCGACAGCAGCTCCACCGACCCCGAGGCCGGTTCCAACCGCCGCCCCTGCGCTGAGTTGCGGGCCGCCCGAGACGAGGCCGGTGGCAATACCGGGACCAAAGATACCGAGGCCGAGAAGGGAAAGGGCGGCCAGCACGATGGCCATGGCGTCGTCGATGGTCGGGGTCGCGCCGCCGAAGCCTGCGGTGAACTGGCCGAAGAGTGTCGAGCCGATGCCGATGATGACGGTCAAAACCAGCACCTTGATGCCGGATGAGACGACATTGCCCAGAACCCGTTCGGCCATGAAGGCAGTCTTGCCGAAGAGACCGAAGGGGATCAGCACAAAGCCGGCCAGGGTGGTCAGCTTGAACTCGATCAGGGTGACAAAGAGCTGGATCGCCAGAATGAAGAAGGCGAGGATCACCAGCGCCCAGGCGAAGAACAGACAGAGGATCTGCACCAGGTTTTCGAAGACCGCGATCCAGCCCATGAGATCGGAGATGGATTCGAGTAGCGGCCGCCCGGCATCGAGGCCGATCTGGGCGACGCGGCCGGGGCGCAGGAGATCGGCGGCGGAAAACCCCGTGCCCGAGGCCATGAGGCCGAGGCCGGCGAAGCTCTCAAAGACGATGCGGGCAAGATTGTTCCAGTTGGAGATGATATAGGCGAAGACCCCGACGAAGATCGTCTTCTTCACCAGGCGCGCAATGATGTCGTCGTCGACGCCCCAGGCCCAGAACAGAGCGGCGAGTGTCACGTCGATGACGATGAGCGTTGTGGCGATAAAGGCCACCTCACCGCCGAGCAGGCCGAAGCCCGAGTCGATATAGCTGGTGAAGATGCCGAGAAAATTGTCGATGACCCCCGTCCCGCCCATGATTATCGCCCCCCATCCGGGCCAGGCGTCGCTTGCGCGGGTGTCCGGCCAAGAAATCGGTCGCGGGTCTCGGCCCAGATGCCCAGGCAGGCGGCATCATTGGCTGCCGCTTCGCCCATCTCCTGACAGCGGCGCTGCCCTTCGCGCAGGGGATCGACCTGACGCGAAAGCGCAGGAGCGGAAGGTGCTGGCGCGGGGGCTTCCTCGCGGGTCATCTCGATGATCGCCGCGGTGATCGCGATGGCGACGAACACGATGGCCGCGATGCGGGCCAGCACCTTCCCTCCCATGATCTGCCCTCCCAGCCTCAGTTGAACATCTGCGCGTTTCCGGGCTGGTAGCCCGCCCCCGGCGTCAGGAAGCGCTCGCGTTGGATGCGGCCCTGCTCGGCAGCGGTCGCCCGCTCGGCTTCCGTGAGGGCCTCCGCCCGGCCATTAGCCGAGATGACCGCAACCAGGTCGGAAAGCTGCTGCGACTGGAGGGCGAGAAGCTGGTTGCCGGCCTGCGTAGCTTGCAGCGCCCCGGTCGCGCCCTGGCTTTCGCCGACGAGCGCGGACATCTCGGCCCGGTTGCTGTCGATGTTCCCGACAACGCCGGCCTGCACCCGCATGGCGTCCTGAAGGCCCCCGACGGTATTCTCCCAGCGAGACCGGGCATCGGCGATGAGCTGCTGATCCGTGGTCGTAAGGGACAGATTGCCATAATCCTGCTGAAACATCTGGTCGATGTTCTGCACGTCGAAGGCGATGTTCTGGGCCTGACCGAGAAGCTGCTGGGTCCGCTGGACATTTTGCTGAAGGGCCTGCAGCGAGCTGTGGGGCAAGCTCGCGAGATTGCGGGCCTGGTTGATCAGCATCTGTGCCTCGTTCTGGAGCGAGGTAATCTGATTGTTGATCTGCTCCAGCGTGCGGGCGGCGGTCAGCAGGTTCTCGGCATGGTTGGTGGGGTCGTAGACGATCCTGCCAAACCCGCCGAAGAAGGCATGGGCCGGCGTCGTGAACACCGGCGCAAGAGCCAGCGGCGCAGCGAGCGCAAGAGTGAGCGTCGAAACGCTGGCCATGCGGGTGAACCAGGGAATTGCGCGCGTCATGGGGTAATCTCCTCTTCTTCCAGGATGATGCCGAACTCGTCCTCATCGACGACGGGCGGCAGGTGTTCGCTTTCGGTCGCGAGATTGGTGAGGTCCGGGATGAGATCGGCCGCCCAATCGACGCCGCGGGCGCACAGCCAGGCGGCGAGAAACCCGTTGCGGCCATGCTCGGCGAGGATGTCGCTGATCAGGGCCTGATCGGACTTGGCCGATGCGGCGCAAAGCGCCAGCCCGACTTCCGACAAGCCAAGGTCGAACAGGCGGTTGCCGCGCCGCGACTGGCAGTAGTAGTCCCTTTTCGGCGTGGCCCGTGCGAGGATCTCGATCTGCCGGTCGTTCAGCCCGAAGCGACGATAAATCGCCGTGATCTGCGGCTCGATGGCGCGCTCGTTCGGCAAGAGGAGCCGCGTCGGGCAGCTTTCGATGATCGCCGGGGCGATGGCGGAATTGTCGATGTCCGATAGCGACTGCGTGGCGAAGATGACGCTGGCGTTCTTCTTGCGCAGGGTCTTGAGCCATTCCCTGAGCTGGTCCGCGAACCCGTCGTCATCGAGCGCCAGCCAGCCCTCGTCGATAATCAGCAGCGTCGGTCGGCCATCAAGTCGATCGCCGATACGGTGGAACAGGTAGGACAAAACCGCCGGTGCGGCTCCAGTGCCGACCAGGCCCTCGATCTCGAACGCCTGCACGTCGGCAGAGCCAAGATGTTCGGCCTCCGCATCGAGCAACCGGCCATAGGGTCCACCGACGCAATAGGAACGCAGCGCCTGTTTCAGGTCATTGGATTGCAGCAACACGGCGAGGCCGGTGATGGTGCGTTCCCCGACCGGGGCAGAGGCAAGCGAGGTCAGCGCCGTCCAGAGATGTTCCTTCACTTCGGGCGTAATCTGGATGTTCTCACGCATCAGGATCGCCACGATCCAGTCGGCGGCCCAGGCCCGTTCGGATGTTTCGTGGATGCGGGCCAGCGGTTGCAGAGAAACGGATGTCTCGGAAGCGTCGGTCAGTTCGCCGCCGAGATCGTGCCAGTCACCCTGCATAGCGAGTGCGGAGGCACGGATGGAGCCGCCGAAATCGAAGGCAAAGACCTGTGAGCGCGCGTAGCGGCGGAACTGCAAGGCCATCAGCGCCAGCAGCACCGACTTGCCGGCGCCGGTCGGCCCGACGACGAGGGTATGGCCCACGTCACCGACATGAAGGGAGAGCCGGAACGGGGTCGATCCTTCGGTCCTGCCGTATAGCAGCGGGGGTGCGCCGAAGTGATCGTCCCGTTCCGGCCCCGCCCACACGGCGCTTGAGGGGACCATGTGGGCAAGGTTGAGCGTCGAGATTGGCGGTTGCCTGACATTGGCGTAGGCATGTCCGGGCAGGCTGCCGAGCCAGGCGTCGACGGCATTGACCGTTTCGACCATGACGCTGAAATCGCGGGACTGGATGATCTTTTCGACCAGGCGCAGCTTTTCGTCGGCGCGGCGGGCATCCTCGTCCCAGACGGTGACGGTCGCCGTGACATAGGCCATCCCGGCCATGTCGGCGCCGAGTTCCTGCAAGGCCATGTCCGCGTCCGCCGCCTTGTTCGCGGCATCGGTGTCCACGAGCGCGGATTGCTCGTTGGTCATCACCTCCTTGATGATCGCCGCGATGCTCTTGCGCTTGGCGAACCATTGCCGCCTGATCTTCGTCAGCAGCCGGGTCGCGTCGGTCTTGTCCATGAGGACGGCGCGGGTGGACCATCGGTAGGGGAAGGCGAGCCGGTTCATCTCGTCGAGGAGGCCGGGGGTGGTGGTGCCGGGAAAGCCGGTGATCGTCAGCACCCGGAGATGCTGATTGCCCAGCCGCGGCTCCAATCCTCCGGTCATTGGCTGGTCAGCCAGCAGAGCGTCGAGATACATCGGCACTTCCGGCACGCGGACGCGATGCCGGTTGGTCGAGATCGTGGAATGGAGATAGGTCAGCGTGCCGGCGTCATCGAGCCAGCGGCATTCCGGCATGAAGCCGTCGAGCAGCGCCAGAACGCGGTCGGTGCGGTCGATGAAGCCGCGCACCAGCTCCCAGGGGTTCACGCCCGAAGTCTCGCGGCCCTCGTAGAGCCAGGACACCGAGCGGGCGGCACCTTCTGCGGGCGGAAGCCAGAGGAAGGTGAGAAAGTAGCCCGAGACGAAATGGCTGCCTTCCTGTTCGAAATCGGCCTTGCGCTCGGCATCGACCAGCGCCGAGGCGGGATCGGGGAACCGGCTGGCGGGATAGATGGCGGCTTCCGAGCGCTGCGCCTCGACGAAAATGGCCCAGCCAGAGCCGAGACGGCGGAAGGCGTTGTTCAGCCGCCCGGCGACCGCGACCAGTTCGGCCGCGACGGCGGAATCCAGATCCGGCCCGCGAAACTTCGCCGTCCTCTGGAAGGAACCATCCTTGTTGAGGACAACGCCCTCCCCGACCAGGGCGACCCAAGGAAGATAATCGGCCAGACGGGATGCGGTGCGGCGGTATTCTGCGAGATTCATCATGGATCAAACCTCACACCGAGAGATGGCCGGGGATGCGCAGATGGCGGCGCGCAACCTCGACGAAGAGCGGATCGCGCTTGGCGGCCCAGACGGCGGCGATGTGACCGACCGCCCAGATCAGGATGCCTGCCAGCCAGAGCTGGAGGCCGAGGCCGACCGCCCCGGCCAGCGTGCCGTTGAGGATTGCGACAGAGCGTGGAGCACCGCCGAGCAGGATCGGCTCGGTCAGGGCGCGGTGAACCGGCACCGCGAAGCCCGGCACCGCGTCGAGGGCCTCGAAGCTCACCGCCATCAGACCAGCGCCCCGCCGCCGAAGCTGAAGAACGACAGGAAGAAGGAACTGGCGGCGAAGGCGATGGAGATGCCGAAGACGATCTGGATCAGTCGCCGGAAGCCCCCACCCGTATCACCGAAGGCCAACGTCAGGCCGGTGACGATGATGATGATCACCGCCACGATCTTGGCCACCGGCCCTTCAACGGATTCGAGGATGGATTGCAGCGGCGCTTCCCAGGGCATCGAGGAGCCCGAAGCCCAGGCGGGGGAAGTCATGAGGCTCACCCAGGCGACGGCCGAGGCGGTTGCGATATGGCGACGGATGCGGAAGGCACGACGGATCATGCAGGGTCTCCAGTGTTGCGAGTGGTGTCGGGTTCTGAAAAGGCGGGGAAAATCCGGTAGTCGCCGTCGGGACCGAGACCATCGACGCAGGCGAGTTCCACAAGCCGCCGTGCGGAACCGCGACCGGCAAGGACAGCCACGAGGTCGATGGTTTCGGCGATCATGGAGCGCGGGACGGTAACGACAGCTTCCTGGATCAGTTGTTCGAGGCGGCGCAGCGCGCCAATTCCGGAACCGGCGTGAATGGTGCCGATGCCGCCCGGATGGCCGGTTCCCCAGGCTTTGAGGAGATCGAGCGCCTCGGCGCCGCGCACCTCACCGATCGGAATGCGGTCGGGACGCAGGCGCAGCGAGGAACGGACCAGATCGGACAGAGTGGCAACGCCATCCTTGGTCCGCATGGCGACGAGGTTGGGCGCGGCGCATTGCAGCTCGCGGGTGTCCTCGATGATGACGACGCGATCCTGCGTCTTCGCCACCTCGGCCAGCAGTGCATTGGTCAGCGTGGTCTTTCCGGTCGAGGTGCCGCCGGCCACCAGGATGTTGGCACGCGACAGAACGGCAGCGCGGAGTGTTTCCGCCTGGCCGGCGAACATGATGCCGGCCGCCACATAGTCATCAAGCGTGAACACCGCGACGGCGGGCTTGCGGATGGCGAAGGCGGGCGCGGCCACGACCGGCGGCAACAAGCCCTCAAAGCGCTCGCCGGTCTCGGGCAGTTCTGCCGACACGCGTGGGCTACGGGTGTGGACTTCGACGCCGACATGATGAGCAACCAGGCGCACGATGCGCTCGCCATCGGCGGCGGATAGCGTCTCGCCGGTGTCGGCCAATCCTTTGGACAGCCGGTCCACCCAGATCCGGCCGTCGGGGTTCAGCATGACCTCGACGACGGACGGGTCTTGCAGCAGGGTTGAGATGGCAGGCCCGAGCGCCGTCCGGAGCATGCGCGCGCCGCGGTCCACCGTTGCCTGTTTGTGGTTGATGCCTGCCATCTCGTCCCCGTTCCACCGGGGAGGCGAGAGATGATCCCCGGATGGGGATAACTAAAGGAGACCCAAACCGCGCCTTTTCAACAAGTTTCGACCATCGTAGTAGCGTGGCGTGCAAATACAGGAGAACGGCGGTGGCCCTGCGCTGCGCCAAGCGAGGCTTTGATTCCGCTGCGATTCACCCACGCAATTCGTTCTTAAAGTCCATTGCTGCGAGCACTGGAAGAAAAACGCCGCTCCGTACCCGATGCCCATCGGCAGATAAACGGCCAGTTTCGGTCAGTCGCCGGACGTGGCGAACGATCCAATGAGGTCAGCGAAAGTGAGGTAGGTTTCTCACTGGACCGCTACGAGCTGCTGATAGGGCTGCCACATTAGAGCAGCCCTAGCGTGATGACCGTGAGCACCATGTAGCGGCCCGCTTTCGCGATCGTCACGAGCAGCAGGAAACTCCAGAACGGTTCCCGCAGGACGCCAGCCGCCACAGTGAGCGCATCGCCGCCGATCGGTGCCCAGCTCAAGAGCAGGCTCCAGCGGCCCCAGCGTCGATACCAGCCGGTTGCGCGGTCGAGGGCCTGTTCGCTAACCGGAAACCAGCGACGGTGACGGTAGTGCTCTACCCAGCGGCCGAGCAGCCAGTTGGTGACGGAGCCGAGCACATTGCCGATGGTCGCGACGATCACCAGCAGGACAGGCGGTTGCTTGCCGAGAACCAGTAGCCCGACCAGCGCGGCCTCCGATTGGGCCGGCAGGATCGTGGCGGCGACGAAGGCTATGGCGAACACCCCGGCCAGTGAGAGCAGGTCTTCCACGTTCCCGGTCAGCGCTCGCGTGGCCATGCGAGGTGCATATCGTCAATCACATATGCATGGGCATGACGATGCCCTTGCCCGGTTTCCGCAAGATGAGGATGGTCGGCTGGAAGGTCGTCATGGCGATGCGCGACAATTTCGGGGTCATCTGACGGCCAGACGGCCAAGCCGGTGATGATGGCGACGGCGGCCACAGCCGCCAGGATGACGGCCGTGATCGGCAGGCCGAGCGCCGCGCCGGCCCATCCGGCGAGCGGATAGGCGATCAGCCAGCAAGCATGGGAAAGCGCGAACTGCGCAGCGAATAGCGCCGGGCGGTCCTCCGGGTTGGCCGAGCGCCGCAGCAGGCGGCCGGAAGGCGTTTGCGCCGTCGAATAGCCGAGGCCGAGCACGAACCAGAGCGGCAGCAGCCAGCCGTAACCGGGCAGCGCGGCCGCCGCCAGCACTCCCACCACCAGCAGCGACGCGCCCGCCAGCATCGCGGTGCGGTCGGGAACCGATTCCAACAGCTTCGGCAGGGCGAGCGCCGCGACCATCGAGCCTCCGCCGAAAGCGGCGAGCGCCAGCGCCATGGCCTGTTGGTCGAGACCGAAAACGACCTGCACATAGACGACCGTATTGACGATTACCAATGCTCCGGCCGAAGCGACAGCGAGATTGATCGCGAGCAACCCGCGCAGGCGCGGCGTCGCCAGATAGATGCGGATGCCGCGCGTTGTCCGATCATAGATGCCGCGCGGCTGCGACGGCTTCGGGCTCGGCAGCACGACCGACACCACCAGCGCCGCCGAGATCAGGAAACCGATCATCGTGCCGGCGAACAGGTTATGGAAAGAGATGAAGGCAAGCAGCGCCGCCGCCAGCATTGGGCTGACGACGCTTTCCAGATCATAGGCGAGCCGGGAGAGTGACAAGGCGCGTGTGTATTCCTTCTCATCAGGTAAAATGTCGGGGATTGTCGCCTGAAGGGTCGGCGTGAAGGCGGCCGAGGCTGATTGCAGCACGAAGATCAGGACGTAGACCTGCCAGATTTCGGTAACAAACAGCAGAAACACCGCCACGGCGGCGCGCACGAGATCGAGCGCAACCAGCATAGCGCGGCGCGGTACGCGCTCCGCGAAAGCCGACGCGATGGGTGCGACCGTCACATAGGCAATCATTTTGATGGTAAGCGCGGTTCCGAGGACTGCGCCGGCATCGGCTCCGGCCAGCTCGAAAGCGAGCAGGCCGAGGGCGACCGTTGCAAGGCCGGTCCCGACCAGTGCGATGACCTGGGCGAGAAAAAGATGGCGATAGGTTCGGTTTTGGAGAATGGCCAGCATCACAGATATTTCGCTATCTCTTTGAATTGGTCGATCGACTGCCGCCGTTCGCGGTCGAGCGGCCCAACCACTTCCTCAAGGCAGTGGTCCAGGTGATCCTGAATCAGCGTCTTCTTGGCTTGGGCGATTGCCTTCTCTACAGCATGGAGCTGCTGGGCGATGTCGAGGCACGGCCTGCCGGCCTCGATCATCTCGATAACCCCGTTCAGATGGCCGCCCGCGCGTTTCAATCGCTTGACGATCTGGGGGTGGGTTTCGTGGGGGTGCGGTGCCTGGCTCATGGGTATATGCTATCCTCCTGTAGGGGATATGCCAAGACTCTCAGAGAGCCAGTGTGCGATGTGATCTGTTCACTGATCTGACCCTGCCACATCCTCGGAAATCTCTTGGCGGAGCTTCGGCCCCTGCGCGAGGCGCCGACCGAGCGCCGTGATGAACGCCTCATATCGTTCCGCCGACTTGGCCTTCGCGGCCTTTGCCGCTGGCTCAGGCAGCGCCGGCGTTGTCGTGACCCAGAAGCGGATGAACACGGCGAGGCTCTCGACGGCAATGCCGACATCACGCTCCAGCCGCGTCATACGGCGGTCGAGTTGGTCGAGGCGTTTGGCGACAACCGCTTCCCGTCGCTCGGCATCGTCCGGCGACAGGAACGACGCGATGGCGGCTTCGGCGATCATGGATTGCGAGCGATCCCGGCGTGCCGCAAAGTCCGCCAGCGCCGAGGTGACATCGGGGTCAAGATAGATCGTGATCTTCGATTTCTTCCTGTGGCGTGTCATGGCCCTACAAATCCATGCCGTCGTTCGGGTCCATAGCGATCTGCCGGGCAATCCTCTGCTCCTGGCGGATCAGGCGTCGGTTCCGGGCAACATCTTCTTCCACGTCATCGGAAAGATGGGGCTCGAACTCGTTCTCGATGGGCATTTTCTTCTCCACCGGCTTCACGCGGCTGAGTTCGGGCTGCAACCGGCGCTCGGATTCGGTCGGATCTTCATCATCTGCCATGTGGTCCTCGTCATCCTCGGCAGGCCCGGGTCGCGCGGGGATCGGTAGCGTGGTCCAGTCGTCGGGGCGCGTTCCCTCGGGGCGCTTCAATTCGGGCGGGGAAAGAACCCGCTCCCGGAATCGGGCATCCTCAAAGTAGCGCGCCTTCGTCGCCCGGATCGGTGGGATGCCCGCCACCATGACGATCTCTTCATCGGGTGGAAGCTGCATGATCTCGCCTGGCGTCAGCAATTGCCGCGCGGTTTCCGAGCGTGAGACCATGAGATGCCCCAGCCAGGGCGACAGCCGGTGCCCGGCGTAGTTCTTCATCGCCTTCATCTCGGTGGCGGTCCCCAGCGCGTCGGAAACACGCTTGGCGGTGCGCTCGTCGTTCGTGGCGAAACTCACGCGGACATGGCAGTTGTCGAGGATCGAGTTGTTCGGCCCATAGGCTTTCTCGATCTGGTTCAGCGACTGCGCGATCAGAAAACTCTTGAGGCCGTAGCCGGCCATGAACGCCAGCGCCGTCTCGAAGAAGTCCAGTCGCCCGAGCGCTGGAAACTCGTCGAGCATCAAGAGCAGCCGATGCCGCCCGGCATTCGCCTGCAGATCCTCGGTCAGGCGACGGCCGACCTGGTTCAGCAGCAAACGCATCAGGGGCTTGGTTCGGTTGATGTCGGATGGTGGCACCACGAGGTAGAGCGTGGTTGGCTGATCGCCGGCCACAATATCGCTGATCCGCCAGTCGGAGCGGCGCGTGACCTCGGCCACGACGGGATCGCGATAGAGGCCCAGAAACGACATCGCCGTCGACAGGACGCCGCTCCTCTCGTTCTCGGATTTATTGCGCAGCTCGCGCGCCGCACTGGCCACGACCGGATGCGGCCCCGCCTCACCCAGATGCGCGGTTGTCATCATGGCGCGCAGGGTGGAGTCCACTGGACGCTTGGGATCGGACAGGAACCTGGCCACACCAGCCAGCGTCTTGTCGGGCTCGGCATAGAGAACATGCAGGATCGCGCCGACGAGGAGCGAATGGGAGGTCTTTTCC
The DNA here is from genome assembly GCF_009301415.1 of Paracoccus kondratievae. Taxonomy (GTDB): domain Bacteria; phylum Pseudomonadota; class Alphaproteobacteria; order Rhodobacterales; family Rhodobacteraceae; genus Paracoccus; species Paracoccus kondratievae. The sequence goes on from NZ_CP045073.1 coordinate 923,006, forward strand.
CAATGGTTGCGCTTGTCGAGGCTGCCTTCAGGATCGACGAGGATATCGGCGATATTCTGCACGTCCCTCACCTCCCACTCGCCGCGACGCACTTCGAGCAGTGGATTATAGGCGGATGATTTCGGGTTGGTCGGATCGAAGAGCAGCACGCGACCATGACGTGCCCGGAAACCGGAGGTGAGCTGCCAGTTCTCGCCCTTGATGTCGTGGACAACAGCCGAACCCGGCCAGGTCAGCAGCGTCGGCACCACCAGGCCGACGCCCTTGCCCGATCGGGTTGGCGCGAAACACAGCACATGCTCGGGACCGTCGTGCCGCAGATACTCGCGCTCATATCGGCCGAGGATGACGCCATCGGGATCGAGCAGGCCCGCAGCCTTCACCTCGGGCTTTGAGGCCCATCGCGCCGAGCCATAGGTGGCGACGCCCTTCGCCTCGCGCGCCCGCCAGACCGACATGCCGATGGCGACCGCGATAGCGATGAAGCCGCCCGAGGCTGCGATGATCCCACCCTTGGCAAAGATCGGTGGCGCATAGGCTTCATAGAAATACCACCACCAGAAGATCGCCGGCGGGTAGTAGATCGGCGTCCCGAACAGCTCAAACCAGGGCGGGCCGAGTTGCGCCTGATAGCCGAGACTCCAGGCGACATATTGCGTCGCGCCCCAGGTGGTGGCGAGGATGATGAGGAAGACGATGCTGATCTGTCCCCAGAGAATTTTGGTGGCGGACATGGGCGGAGATCCTTTCCGGTTGAGGTCAGAGGCCGAGGCTGCGCTTTCGCCCGAAGTCCCAATCGATGCCGCCATCGTCGCGGGCGACGCCGGAGACGTGACGGCCGATCTGCTTTTCCAAAGAGGGCGACCAGGGCACGAGCTGGAAGCCGAGGCCCCCGTCGGGTCCGGGACCCTCGATCATGGCGAAACGGCCGGAGGCGAGCGCGAAGCGCTGGCGATAGGAACCGGCGACATATTCGCCGCTGGCGGCGCGCTCGAAGGACATGCCGGTCTCAGCTGCGAGCTTCTCGGCAAGGCTGTCGAGTTCGCGCCTGCGCAGCGTGCTGAGCAGCCGGCGCGCAAAGACCACGCGTCCGCCCTGTCGTTCGGCATAGCCCTCGCCGATCAGATGTTCCGCGCGGTCATCCAGAGCCTGACGGACCTCGGCGCCGAAGCCGCTGTCGGAAAGCGCAATCGGATCTCGGGCGATGGCCTGCCGGTCGAGCCAGGTCGCACCCGACGCGCCGACCTGAGCGCCGAGATCGAGATCGGAGCGGACGGCAAGCGCGACACGGCGCGCACCTTGCGCATCCTCATAAGCGCGCAGCTCGACAATCGAGCCGGGTGGGCTGTCGCCGGCGGCATCCAGATGCGGCAGCTTGATATGATGGCTGCGGCCGTCGACGCCGTCGACCACGGCATAGGCGGTGCCCTTCAACTCATCATCGAGGCCGCGCTCGACCAGGCGGCCGATGACGGGAACATCGAGGCTTTCGCCGGCCAGCACATAGCTGGCCGAACCGCGCTCGATGCCGCGTTCGGTCAGGGCACGGTGCATGCGCTTGATAATGTCGCCGCGCTCGCCGAGTTCGCGCAGCACCGTCTCGGCCTCGGGCTTGATGAACCATTGCGAATGGCCGATCTGGTCGGCCACCCCGAGGATTTCGAGGGTGCGCAGCCGACCGACCTTCAGCGTGTGGAACTCGTCCTGCGGGTGATCAGCGAGCGGGGCGAGATCGACGATACCGGATTTGCCGGCGTCACGGACAAGCTGCCGGTCGAGCTGTGTCCAGCGTTCCGCCTCGATCTGGGCCTCAAGGCTGCGGCGGATATCGAGATCGGTGCGCGGCCCCAGCTCCAGGGTGATGAGATCGCGCGCCCGGTCCCGCATCCCCTCCTTGATGTAGTCGCGGGAAATCACGAGATCCTGCCCGTCATCGCGGGTGCCGCGCACGAGCAGATGGACATGCGGATGCGCCGTGTTCCAGTGATCGACCGCCACCCAGTCGAGGCGCGTTCCGAGATCCTTTTCCATCTGACCGACAAGATCGTCGGTGAAGGATCGGAGGTCGGACATATCCAGCGCGTCGTCAGGCGAGACGATGAACCGGAAATGATGTCGGTCATCACCGCAGCGCTCCGCGAAAGCGCGACCATCGGCGTCCTCGGTTCCCGGCCCGAACAGCCTTGCCTTCTCTCCGTCTCGGGTCACGCCGTCACGGCGCAGATAATCAAGATGCGCCCCAAGCGGCGCCGACGACGCCATGTGGCGAACGACGCGCGCCTTGACGACGGCGCCCCGTGTGCGGGAGGTGATGAGGCGGTTGGCCTGAACGCTGGCGCGCTGGCCGCGCCCGAAACGGGAGCGATTACTGGAGGTGACGAGACCGGATCGCGAGACGCCGCCTCCGGCCTTCTTCGCGGCGGCAAGTGCCTGCGCGATGAAGGGCCGGGTTTGCTGCGCACGGGTCGAGCGGATGCGCCCCGGACGGATGCGAAACTCGTGCTCATCGGACATGGCACATCCCCGCACGGTGCAAAACAGAAAAGAAAATCAGGAAGATGGGCGCGAAGCACACGGCGCGCGAAAAAGCAGCACGGTGCGAAACGCGCCGAAAACATGAACAAAAACAACCGCCCGCCTGAGCCGCACCGTGCGCGCTTTTATCCTGCCATCTTTCGGTCGTGGTGCCTGCCGCCACCCTCTGCGCCCTCCATGACACGCCAGCGCCCGATGGGATGCGAATTGCGGTGCCGCTGCTCATGGCCGGTCCCCACCGGCATCGCGGGCGACGAACAGCCCCTCCGACTGCAAGGCGGTGAGTGCGTCCGGTGCCGCCGGGACGAGCGAAGGGGCATCGTCCGGCGTGCGGTCGGGGGACGCGGGATCGGCAGCGGAAGCGCCTATTTCACGCGCGACGAAGAGCGCCGCCTCGCGCCAGTCGGGCGGCGGAGCGACCGTCGAGCCGCTGCCGGAAGGCCGCTCGCCGAGCAGGATCGGCGTCAAAGCAGCGACATAGGCGCGCGTCTCGGCAGGCAGCGGACGAGCCGTCGCGCGGTATTCATCGTAGCGACCGGGACCGGCATTGTAGGCCGCGAGCATCGCGGCGACATTGCCGTAGCGATCCCACATCTCGCGTAGGTAGGCGGTGCCCGCGAGGATGTTGTCGCGCGGCTCGAAGGGGTCGCGGCCGAGAGCATGGCGGATGCGCAGCTCCGCCCAAGTCGAGGGCATGACCTGCATCAGCCCCATCGCCCCGGCGGTGGATATGGCGCGCATATCGCCCGCGCTTTCGACCTGCATCACGGCGATGATCCATGACGGCGGGATGCCGAAACGCTGCGAAGCCTCCTCGATATGCGCGCCGTGCGGATGCGCAGCGACCGTGCGATCCGGCACGGTGGTTTGCGCCAGACCGGACAGCGGGGCGATGGTGGAGACGAACAGGCCGGAAAAAAGAAGGAGGATGATGCGGCGGCGGACACCGCATCTCCCCGAAGCGGGACGAGTGCAGGACGTGACCATGATCACCCCTGTTCGTCGCGCTTCTTCGGACGGGTCCAGTGCAGACCCCACTCGCGGCCATCTTCGTCCGACTGGAACAGCCGGGCGCGGATCGGCTGCTGAAAGACGGGATCGTCGAGAAGGACGGAGACGAACGGTCCTGCGCGCTCGCCAGAATGTTTCCAGCCTGCGCCGACTTCCGGCCCGTCTTCATCCCCAAGCCGAATTCGATAGGCGGGCGCGTTCTCTGACTCGACATCATCGATCGGAACAAAGGTCAGCTCAAGGTCGAGCGAGAGGGTGCGAAGCTGCCCGAAATAGCCGGACGGGGTGCGGGTAAACTGGCCGATCTGTGCCATGGAAGGCTCCTTTCCTATGCGGTAGAGAAGACGCGGGGCGCTCGCACGCCCCGCACTGGACGCGCCGTCACCGCATCGGCGCGCGCCAGACAAAGCGGCCATCGCCGTCTTCGTCGGTGAAAAGCGGGATCGCGTGGCCGATCACCGCGGAGGCGGGGAGCGGGCCGAAATAGCGGCCGTCGAGGCTGTCGCCGACGTCCGGGTTCATCAGGAAAACCTCGCCCTCGGCGATGACGCGGCAGCCCAGCCAGACCGGCAGGTCTCGGCCGAGGCTGTCGTGGTCGCGCGCCTCGCCGAGCGGAACGCCGTTGACGGAGATGGCGCGGCCAGCGCGACATACGCGCTGTCCGGGCAAGCCGAGGACATGCTTCAGAAGCGGCACGTCGCGGGCGACATAGCCGCGCTTGACCATGAACGAAGCGATGGGTTCGGGTGGGATGACGGCGACCAGATCGGGCACCTCGATCCGCTGAGTGGGCGTGACGGTGTAGAAGCCGATGGGCACGCTGGCCGATGCGTTCCAGACCAGCCTTGGCGCGGTCGGAACGAATCCGGTAATGGCGATCCCGAGCGTGGCAGCCGTTGTCGCCATGACATAGCGAAAGCGCGTCATGGGGCGATCTCCCGGCGCCGGAGCCATGCCTGATGGCGCTCGGCGGTGTAGGGTCGCGGCGCTTCGCCCGCGTTCATCCAATGGGCAACGTGCCGCCAGTGATCGGGATCGACCTGGGCGGGATCGACGCCAATGGCCTCGATCCCGTCGACATGGCGGAGGACGGCCTCGACCTTCGGCCAGCCTTCGATCTTCAGCAGGATTTCGCCGCCCGGACGGGCGAAGGGCAGCGTCTGATAGGACTCGCCCGGCGCAACCGCGCGCAGGATGTCGAGGCGCGAAATGATCGTGCCGTGGTCGTTCGCCGCCCAGCGGACGAACGCGAACACCGCGCCAGGACCGAAAGAGACGATACGGCGGTTGCGGTCGAGGAGCTGCGTTCCCGCCTCATGGCCGAACCTGATCCAGTATTCGGTCCTGCCTTCCACCCAGGTCAGTTCCACGCGGGTCAGATTGTCGTCATGGGCGTCGATGCCGTTCATGGGCGGTCTCCCGATATGTCGGGAAACTCGCGCGCCAGCAGGTCGCGCAGCATGTCGGCGACGGTGATGCCGCGTCTGATCGCGGCGATCTTGATCCGCCCGCGAAGCTCGGGCGTGATGTCAATCGTCAGCCGGGCGGAATGGGCGGTTACGGCGCCATCTCGCGCTGGTCGCGCATCGCCGGCCCTGATCCAGCCTTCGGGATCGGCCGGGCGGGCGGCGAAGCCGCGCTTGTCGGCGCGGGCCGTCATGACGGGCCTCCGTCATGAAACGGCAGCACGGTGGCGATGCGCGCCCGCGCGCGCTCGGCCATGTCGGGGTCGATCTCGCAGCCGATATAGCGCCGGCCGGAAAGCCGGCAGGCTTCCCCGGCCGCGCCGGAACCGGCGAACCAGTCGCCGACCAGGCCACCTTCCGGGCAGCTCGTGCGGATCAGAATTTCCAGGAGCGCCGCAGGTTTCTCGGTCGGATGGATGGCGCGGCCATGACAGTTGCGCAGGTAGATGACCGAGCGCATGAGGCGCGGCCCGCCGTCATGGCTGACGTAATGGCCGGCGTCGATCTTGCCGGTATGGGGTGGGCGCCGCTTGCGCCGGACGGTGCGGGCTGTTGCGTCGGGCGTGGTCTGGACGTCGTTGTAGATGTCGCGCCATGTCGTCTCGGCGGGATAGAACTGCACCGCCAGTTCATGCACGCGCTTGAAGCGGTCGGCATGAAAGCCGGTGCCGTTCTGCTTCTCCCAAACCACCTCCTGCGCGATCCGCAGGCCCGCATCAGTGAAGCGGTCCGCTGTCGCCATGAAGCTGCGCAGCGAACCGAAGACCCAGAGCGAGCCGGTCGGCGTAAGCGCGGCGCGCGCCAGCCCGACCCAGCCCTCGACACGCCGATCCCAGGCGAGCGAGGTGCCGCCATAGGGCGGATCAGCGAGGATCATGTCGTAGGGTGCGTGCCAGGGCATCTGTTCGCGGCAATCGCCGGTGAGAATCGTCATGCCGACGCCCTCCCGATGCCCAGCCGTTCGACCTCGGTAGCCAGTGCTGCGATCTCGCGCGCCGCAGGTGATCGGGCGTCGATCTCACTGGCGAGCCGCCCGGTCTGCGCGGCGTCGGCGAAGACGACGCGCTGGCCGATGGCGCTGGCGAGTAGCGGGGGGTCGTGGTCGGCCAGCGTCTCGGCCGTTTCGCGGGCAATGACGGTGCGCGAGCCGCAGCGGTTGAGCACGAAGCGCGCGACGAGCTGCGGGCGATAGATGCTCGCTTCCGTCAGGAGGGCGAGCATCTCGGCCGAGGCCCAGCCGTCGAACGGCGATGGCTGCACCGGGATCAGCACGAGATCGGCGGCGAGCAGCGCCGAGCGCATGAGGCCGGCGACGCGCGGCGGCCCGTCTATGACGATATGATCGACATCGCGGGCAAGCTCTGGCGCCTCACGGTGCAGCGTATCGCGCGCCAGGCCGAGTGTGCCGAAGGCACGGGGCAGGCCCTCACGCGCGCGTTGTTGCGACCAGTCGAGGGCGGAACCTTGCGGATCGGCGTCGATCAGGGTGACGCGCTTGCCACCCTGCGCCAATTCTCCGGCAAGATGCAGCGCCAGCGTCGTCTTCCCGACGCCGCCCTTCTGGTTGAGGAGCGCGATGATCATTCGCACCCCCCCGGCAGATCGAGAGGCAGGCGGGGTGTGTCGGCAGATTCAGGAGCTTCTGCCGCGCCTCGATCACATGCCGGTCGAGGCGGTGTCAGGGCACATGAGGCCCTCTCCTTCGCGGCTCTACCGAGGTTTCTGGCGGTGTCGCGGATGAGGTTTTCCACATCGCGCGCGCGCTCTTCAAAGTTAGACTCTTTGTTAGACTCTAAGTTAAGGGCGCGATTTCCTGAATGGGTTCCGGGTGTTAAGCCCGGTTTCGGTTCCTGATAGCACGAGCCTCCGGTTCCCGATAGCACGATAGTCCGGGTTCCTGATAGCACGAGGCCATCCACAGGTTTTCCACAGGGCGCGACCGGCTCGAAGGCCAGCAGCATCCGCCCGCCAACCTCAGCTTCGAGAAACAGCGAATAGCCCGGCAGAGGCTGGCGCCGGATGATGTCGCGCAGCTCGAAGGCGAAGCGCTTGAACGGCGACAGGCTGCCGGATTTCTGGTGAAGGTGACGGAAATCGAACCGCCAGCCATCGCGCTGGCGGCCGCCGTGCTTGCGCACCAGGCGATAGAGCCAGCGGTCAAGGCCGCCGGTTAGGTCGAAATAGGTCCGGTCGATGGTCAGCACGAGCGCATCGTCGAGGACGGCCTGGTAGAACCAGTCCGGCACGATCATCTCGATGCCATCGGGTCTGCCGCTATGGTCGGTGCGTTCCTGCCATTCGTTGATCCAGGAGAAGCGATGCCGGCGCCCTTCGACCGGCTGGCGGATCGAGGTGGAAATCGTGGTCGATTGCAGCCGGTCGAGCGCCGCCTTCAGGCGCTGATAGTCGCGCAAGCCGGTGCCGCGCCCGACATAGGTGAGAATCTCGTAGGGCGTGGCGGCCATCAGCCGGGAGGTGCGAAGGCCGCTGTCGCGGGCTTCGACGATCTGGCTCGCCGCCCAGATCAGAATATCGGCGTCCCAGATCGTGGCCATGCCGTGATCGGGAACAGCCTCGACCCGGATGGAGACATTGCCGGCGGCGAAGTCGATGGGCGCGATGCGCTTCGACTTGGCGAGGGAGAAGAAGGGATAGGCCATGAGATCCTGCGCGTCTCGTGGCGCGAAATCGCCGGGGAGCGCCCTGAACAGGTCGAGTTGCCCGCGCTCGGAAAGGGATCGACGTCGCACCGTCATGAAGAAAACCGCGAGCGGTCAGCGGGCGTAACGACCAGCCTGCGGGCCGGACGGAAACGCATGACGCTTGGCGGGCAGCACGGAGCCGCGCGGATCGGAGGTGGAGGTCACCGCGCCGCGCTCGGTCCAGGCCTCAAGATCGTCGATGGCATAGACCACACGGCCGCCAAGCTTGCGATAGGCTGGCCCGGTTCCGTAGGTGCGGTGTTTTTCGAGCGTCCGGGCCGAGAGGCTGAGAAAGGTCGCGGCCTCTTTGGTCCGTAGAAAACGCGGCGGCAGGACGACGGGTTCATGTGGCATGATCGGGCCTCCGTGGTGTTGCAAACGGCCACTGCGGATCAGCGGCGGGCAATGACCACGGTGGCGAAGGAAGACCGGCGAGGTGCAGGGCGAAGTTGGGGGGTATCGAAATCGCCCACCATCAGGGGCGAAAGATACCCCCTCCGTATCCGCGACGAGAGCAGCACGGAACTATTCTGAGGGCGATAGCTCGATTTATTCTCCCCCTCACGAACGCCACCGGCATCGAAGTATTCGGGCCGGCGATCCCGAAAAGCCGAAAAGCACACAATTTCAGCTTGCTGTAAGAAATTCACCAACCGGCACAGTCATCAGGTCAGGAGAGTATCGGTCCGGAGAAACCGCTTCCGGACCTCATGGCAGCGGGGTCAGTGTTCAGCCGCCCGAATAGCCCTCGAAAACAACGAAAAAATCCGGCCGCAACCGGATCGGGAGAACGCTTTCGCGAGGGCAAGTGCCGGAGGGGATGCGCCTGATGTTGAATGCTCCCCAAATTAATGCATTGATATATTAAAGCCAAACCCCGCCAGCTCACGCTTCAGATCACGAACACGGGCGCGAAGCCGCCCCCTGGCGTCCTGAAGTTCGTGGTCTGACCTTGATAGAGGCGCGCGGCCACCAGAAGCACCTGGCCATCATATGTATACAGACGCACGTCCATTTTGCGCGTCTGGGGTATCTCGTCGATCCTGATCATGCGCTCGCTGGGGCGGACCAGCGTCTGAGCAACGTATCCGCCCTCCGCGATCTCCGCCCAGACCCCTTTCGTCAGCTTGTCGCCACGATATACCGCCTTGCCGCCATGTCCGCCGGTCGGCTTGAAGAACAGGTCCCTGCGGGATTTCCAAAGTGCGTCAGCGTTGTCAGGACTGACCAGCACGGTGCGTGGAACGGCATCAAGCAGGGCGCGAAGTCTCGGTTCCACGCCCCAGGCCTCCAGCGTCGCGGAATTCGAAAGAAGCGAAAGGTTGCGCTTGTCTGCAAGGAGCGCGTGATTGTGCGGATTCGGCGTCACGACCACCGCGCCATCCCGGTAGGCTTCCTGCAATGCCTTGTGCTCGGGCTGATCGAAGGCGAAATCGGTGACCCGGTTGTAAACGAGGTCGATTGTCTTTCCATCGGCGCTGAGCCGACCATCGTCGTAGCGAAGGTGACTGGCGTCGGCGATGATCGCGTCTACCCCTCGTGCCGCGAAAACTTGCCCCGCGAGCACGAACTCGGGGTAGAGATACTGTTCCGGCGGACTGTCATCGACGATGGCGATGCGTTGTGGCGCGCCCGTTCCCCGCTGCCGAATCCATTCGTTCTGGAACATGCGAAACGCCGCGTCCTCGAACGATGGCAGCGTCGGGGGGATATCCATTTCGGTGCAACACGCGCGCTGCGCCCTCGCAAGAAAGGCATTGAGAAACGCCCCGCCGGCGTTGGTATTGATTTCGATCAAGCGGGGGCCGTCTTCGCCAAGATGGAAGTCGTAGCCCATCAATGCCCCGAGCGGGCCATGATCCGCCCGCGCGATTTCCGGCACCCAAGAGAGGACTGCGGCCTTGTATGCCGCGAGTTGGGCGGTGGTCTCCACAGCCACTGCGATCGCGCGCATCTCATTGACGGCGGTGGCCGAAAGGAACACCGGCACGTGCGAGAACAGATGGGCCTTGGGGCGGATGAACGTCTCGAAGAACGCCGGATCACCGGCCTCGCGCTCCATCGCTTCGCGCAGCGATGGAAGGTCCATTGTAACGCAGAAGCAGCTCTTGTTGAGCCGCTCCGTGCGGTCATGAACCCGCTTCGATGAACTGGAGCCGGGATTGTTCATCGAGGGAAAACCCGAGGCGGCGCCAAGATCGAGCGCGCTTCAAATGCCAAGTAAGCCATGAATAATCCCACGAACATCCCTCCCAAAGGTTTCGCCATCAGGTCGATCCAAATATGCCGCTTCTGTTCGGCGGCCTCAACTGTGACCGGTGGGCCTCGGGAAATTGCACTGCCGGTCGCACGGGCAGCTCCATCCCGAAGGTGCCATCAGTGTGGTTGCGACACATTCTCCTGGTAGGTCCGCTCGCGCTCTGGCCAGGTGCTCTTGATATAGGCGAGGACAGCCCGGATCTCGGCGTCGCTGAGAAGATCGGCAAACCCCGGCATGTCGCTCTCATAGCCGCCCCCGACGATGGCGGCCGTGCCTTCCCTGACGATGCGGAACAGGATGTCATCGGGATGGTGCCACGTGTGGCCGCCGGCATCGTGCGGTGGCGCCGGGAGACGTCCGGATGGAAGGGGCGTCTTCCAGTCCGGCTGCCCCTCGAGCTGCGCACCGTGGCAGGACGCACATTGGTCCGCATAGACCTGCCGGCCCTGTTCGATGACTTCTGCAGATGACGCGGCGTTGGATGCGGTCTGGGCATAGTGCCTGCCAGCGAAGACCGCCATGACCAGGCCTCCGACGAGCAACCCGGGCCACAAGATATTACGGAGTTCTTTTCGCATGAGTTGCATGATTGGTGGCGAGGAATTTCTATTGGCTACATGCCGAGGATGAATTTCTGCCAGAGGCGCGACGCCGGAGGCAATGGACATTCCCGTGACCAGCGCCTATCTTTCCGGCATGTTCTCGCGCCTCGTCACTATGCTTGCCGTACTCGCGATCGCCGTCATGACGACGGTGACCTCCGCGCATGCGGCGCGCTTGAGCGCAGAGCCGGATCACTCGGTGCATGTCGGCGAGATGATGCAGGTTGCGGCCGGCAGCGAACATTCCTGTGATGGCGAACAGCACTGCGGATCGATCGACACCGGAAGCTGTGAGCTGCTTTGCGCCGGTCTTTCGGTCTTCCTGACCTTGCCCGGCGAGGGCTCTGGCAGCGATTACGGGCCTGTCAGCCATGCCCTGCCCGCTGATGCCATCCTTGCCAGCCGCGCACCCGGACTGAACGAACGACCTCCCAAACTCCGTCTCCTCTGATCACGTGCCCGGGCTGCGGCCTGCGGCGCCCATCGGCTTTGAAGAACGGGACTAACTGTCCCGAGGAGACGACCATGAATACCATTTCACGACGCGGCTTTCTTGCCGCTGGCGCAGCCATGCTGGCCTCTGCGCATTTGCCCCGAATCGCGTCGGCGCAGGGCATCGCCCCGCTGCCCTTGCACGCCGCCAGCCGGGTGCTGGACATCGACGGTCGCGCCGCCACCGTTTGGGGCCTTGCCGGGCCAGCCGGACAGGGGCTGACACTCGATCCCGGCGCGCGGTTCCGGGTGGATCTGCGCAACGATCTCGATACTGACACGCTGATCCACTGGCACGGCCAGATCCCGCCCAACGCACAGGATGGCGTGCCCGACATGCCTTTGCCGATGCTCGCCCCCGGCGAGACTCGCGCCTATGACTTCGCGCCGCTGCCCGGCACCTACTGGATGCACGCGCATGTGCCGCTGCACGAGATGCGCCTTCTGGCCGCGCCGCTGATCGTGCGCAGCGCCGAGGATATCAGCGCCGACCGGCAGGAAGTAGTGCTGTTCCTGCATGACTTCTCGTTCAAGGCACCCGAGGAAGTGATGGCCGAGATCCTCGACGGCCATGGGACGGCAGACGGCCATGGAGGCGGCCAAGGCGCGGGCATGGGCGGCATGGCGGGTATGGATCATGGCGCCATGGGGAACATGCCGATGGAAGGCATGGATCACGGCGCCATGGGCGGCATGATGGGGATGGGTGCCATGGACGGCATGGCGATGGACCTCAATGACTACGACTGGGACGCCTATCTTGCCAATGACCGCACGCTGTCGGACCCCGAGGTGGTGCAGGTCGAGCGCGGTGGGCGCGTCCGCCTGCGGGTGATCAATGCCGCCGCGGCGACGGTGTTCTGGATCGAGACTGGCGAGGCGCAGGCGCGACTTGTCGCGGTGGACGGACATGCGGTTCAGCCGGTTCCTGGCACGCGCTTCGGCCTGGCCATGGGCCAGCGGCTCGATCTGGAGATCGACCTGCCGAACGAGGGCGGCGCTTGGCCGATCCTGGCGCTGCGGGAAGGCGCGCGTGAGCGCACCGGCCTGATCCTTGCCACGCAGGGCGCCGAAATCCGGCGCATCGATGCCGTGGCTGAAGCGGAAGCCCCCGCCTTCGACACCGATCTGGCGCAGGAGTCGCGTTTGCTCGCGGCGGAGGCGCTGCCGGATCGGCCGGTGGACCGCAGCCATATGGTGATGCTGGGCGGCTCGATGCAGCCCTATGTCTGGACGATCGACGGAGCCGTCTGGGGCCAGCATCGCCCGATAGCCGCGCGCAGCGGTGAGCGGGTAGTGCTGTCCTTTCACAACATGTCGATGATGGGTCACCCGATGCATCTGCACGGGCATGTCTTCCAGGTCGTCGGGCTGAACGGACGTGCGGTCGCGGGCGCGCGGCGCGACACGGTCTATGTGCCGCCGATGTCGATGGTCGATGTGGCGCTCGACGCCGGCGAGGCGGCGCGCTGGATGCTGCATTGCCACCACATGCCGCATCTCGAAACTGGCATGATGACCGAATTCGCGGTCAGCGCATAGGCCAGGCAGAGAACGCCGGAATCCGGCGTTCTCCTTCAGCAGCAAGGAGGTGGACTCATGTCGATGTCTCATGGCGGCCATGCCGGTCACGTGCCCGCGGGCGGCGACCGCAAGATACTTGTCATCTCGGGTTGGCTCACCGGGCTTTATTTTATAGTCGAACTCGGCATCGGCATTTGGACAGGCTCAGTCGCCGTCATTTCCGATGCCTTCCACACCTTCTCGGCCGTGGGCGGCGTGCTTATCGCGCTGGTCGCGCTGCGCCTGACTGAGCGGAAATCCAGCCCGGCGCGCACCTTCGGCTATGTCCGGGCCGAAATTCTTGGTGCCCTTTTCAACGGCCTGTTTCTCATCGTGATGGCTCTTGTAGTGCTGTGGATGGGTGCGATGCGCCTCATGGAGCCAATCGAACTGGCCACGACGCCAATGCTGTTCGCCGCTGCGGGCGGGATCGCCACCGAGCTTGTTGCGCTCTGGTTACTCTACGAACGCCAGAAGGGCAACCTGAACATGCGCGGCGCCTACTGGCACATCCTGCAGACCTTCGTCGGCAGCTTCCTGATCATCATCTCGGCGCTGGTGATCCGGTTTACGGGCTTCCTTGCCATCGACCCGCTGCTTGGCATGGCCTTCGGGCTAGTGCTGCTATGGGCTTCCTGGGGCATTCTGCGCGAGGCATTGCATATCCTGTTGCAAGGCACGCCGGAAGACCTCGATCTGGAGGCCGCAATCACGGCCATCCGGCAATTGGAGGGGGTGACGGATGTGCATCACGTCCACGCCTGGAGCCTGACATCCGGGCGCAATGTCTTCTCGAGCCACATCTGCGTTCGAAACTGGCAGGACGGCGAGCGGGTGCTGCGGCAGGCGAACAATCTCCTGCGCGAGCGATTCAACATCTACTTCTCGACGTTGCAGGTCGAGGAATACTGTCTCGATGGTGAGGAGACCGCGGCCGACATCGACATCACGCGGTCACATGCCGGGTCAGGACGGGCCAGCGTCGGAAAGGTCCACGGTAGTCACTGACGGCAGGAACTCCGGAATCCAATCACCTCTTGACCTTCCAGCGATTGGAAGGCGCAGAACAGACGAAACGCAAGCTCAGGAAACGCCGAGGAGGCGTGAACATGACCAGCAAGACGGAACACGATCACCAGAACCAGACTCACGCCCATTCGGCCCACGGACATGTGCATGATCACGCGCATGACCACGCAGCCGCCGCGCAGGACGACACGCACAAGGTCAAGGACCCGGTCTGCGGAATGATGGTCGATCCCCACACGACCCAGCACAAGGCCGAGCATGCCGGTCGGCCATATTACTTCTGCTCGGCCGGGTGCCGGGCGAAGTTCCTGGCCGAGCCGGAACGCTATCTCGATCCGGCCGCCGCGGCGGCCAAGGCAGAGCCGGTTCCCGAAGGGACGATCTACACCTGCCCGATGCACCCGGAGATCCGGCAGGTCGGGCCCGGATCATGCCCGATCTGCGGCATGGGGCTGGAGCCGGTTCTGGTCAGCCTAGAGGCAGAGCCGAATGTAGAACTGATCGACATGACGCGCCGGTTCTGGATCGGCCTTGCTCTGACGATCCCGGTGTTCGTCCTCGAGATGGGCGGGCATCTTTTCGGGCTGACCCACGCCATCGGTCAGCAGGCCTCGAACTGGCTGCAACTGCTCCTCGCCACGCCAGTCGTTCTCTGGGCGGGCTGGCCATTCTTCCAGCGCGGCTGGCAGTCGCTGGTCAACCGCAGCCTCAACATGTTCACCCTGATCGCCATGGGCACCGGCACGGCCTGGATCTACAGCGTCGTGGCGACGCTGGCGCCGGGCATTTTTCCTGACCAGTTCCGCCAGCCCGACGGCTCGGTCGCGGTCTATTTCGAGGCGGCGGCGGTCATTACCGTGCTCGTGCTGCTCGGGCAGGTGCTGGAGTTGCGCGCGAGAGAGAGCACCAGCGGCGCGATCCGCGCGCTGCTCGACCTTGCCCCCAAGACCGCCCGGATCATCCGCGACGACGGCACCGAGGAGGAGGTTCAGCTCGACACCGTTCATGTCGGCGACCGCCTGCGGGTGCGGCCCGGCGAGAAGGTTCCGGTCGATGGCGAGGTGCTCGAGGGTCGCAGCGCCGTCGATGAATCGATGGTGACCGGCGAGTCGATGCCGGTGACCAAGGAGGTCGGCGCCACCGCCATCGGCGGCACCATGAACCAGTCCGGCGCGCTGGTGATCGAGGCGAAGAAGGTCGGCCGCGACACCATGCTGTCGCAGATCGTCCAGCTTGTCGCCGAGGCGCAGCGGAGCCGCGCGCCGATCCAGCGGCTGGCCGATCAGGTCTCCGGCTGGTTCGTCCCGGCGGTGATCGTGGTCGCGGTGCTCGCCTTCATCGCCTGGTCGATCTGGGGTCCCGAGCCGCGCTTCTCGTTCGGTCTCATCGCGGCGGTCTCGGTTCTGATCATCGCCTGCCCCTGTGCGCTGGGGCTGGCGACGCCGATGTCGATCATGGTCGGCGTCGGGCGCGGCGCGCAGGCGGGCGTGCTGATCAAGAACGCCGAGGCGCTGGAGCATATGGAGAAGGTCGACACCATCATCGTCGACAAGACCGGCACCCTGACCGAGGGCCGGCCCGCCGTCACCGCCATCGTTCCGGCTGCTGGCTTTACCGAGGAAGAAGCCTTGCGCCTTGCCACCAGTGTCGAACGCGCCAGCGAGCATCCGTTGGCGCTGGCCATCGTGCGGGCGGCCGAGGAGCGCGGCCTTGAACTCGCACCGGTCGCGGATTTCGACTCACCCACCGGCAAGGGCGCGCTCGGAGTGGTCGAGGGCAAGCGCATTCCCCTTGGCAATGCCAAGTTCCTCGCCGAGCAGGGCGTCGATGTCGCGCCGCTGGCCGATGAGGCCGACCGGCTGCGCGAGGACGGCGCAACCGCGATCTTCATGGGGGTGGACGGGCAGGTTGCGGCCATCTTTGCCATCGCCGATCCGGTCAAGCCATCGACGCCCGAGGCGCTCGCCGCGCTCAAGGAGCAGGGCATCCGCGTGGTGATGCTCACCGGCGACAACTGGACCACGGCGAAGGCCGTCGCGCGCCAGCTCGGCATCGACGAGGTCGAGGCGGAGGTGCTGCCCGACCAGAAGAGCGCGGTCGTGCAGCGGCACAAGGCGGCGGGCGAGGTGGTGGCGATGGCCGGCGACGGCGTCAACGACGCCCCGGCGCTGGCCGCTGCGGACGTTGGCATCGCCATGGGCACCGGCACCGATGTGGCGATGGAAAGCGCGGGCGTCACATTGCTCAAGGGCGATCTGACCGGCATCGTCCGCGCCCGCAAGCTGTCGGAAGCGGTCATGGGCAATATCCGCCAGAACCTGTTCTTCGCCTTCATCTACAACGCTCTGGGCGTGCCGGTCGCGGCCGGGGTGCTGTATCCGTTCTTCGGCATCCTGCTGTCGCCGATCATCGCGGCGGCCGCCATGGCGCTGTCCTCGGTCAGCGTGATCACCAATGCCGCTCGGCTGCGGAGGGTGAAGCTGTGATGCCCGCTGGCGCGCCTCTGCCGGCACCATGCCGCAGCATGCAAGCACCTGCTCACCCCTTCGTGCGTCGCGCCCGGACCGTGACGGCGAGATAATGAATCCATGAAACGAGGTTTGACGATGAGAAACGATCACCCCATCAGCCGGCGCACCGTTCTGGCCGCTGCCGGCGCGCTGCCCCTGCTGATGTCCATGCCAAGGCGGGGACATGCCGAAGCGCTGCCGCTGGTGAGCGTCAGCAAGGATCCATCCTGCGGCTGCTGCGATGGCTGGGTCGCGCATATCGAGGCCGCAGGCTTCCCGGTGAAGGTGGTAGAATCCTCCGATATGGACAGCCTCAAGCAGCGGCTCGGCGTCCCGGCCGAACTGGCCTCCTGCCACACCGCCGAGGTGGGCGGCTACGTGGTCGAGGGCCATGTGCCTGCCGCAGCCATCCGCCGCCTTCTGGCCGAGCGGCCTGACGCGACGGGGCTGGCCGTTCCCGGCATGCCGGCCGGCTCGCCCGGCATGGATTTTCCGGGCGTCGATCCCGAGCCCTATGAAGCGTTCCTGTTCGGCCCGACCGTCCGGAGCTTCGGGCGCTTTCTCGGTCCACGGGAAATCTGACACGGGGCTGCCGACATGATCGCCCGACTTGCGAATGATCCGAAACAGCACCTGGCCGAGGCGGCTTGCCTCCGTCAGCGGGGCGGTCTCGCGGCGTCGGGTGGCGGGAGACGTGAACGCGACATCGCACTGGCCCGGCGTGCCGCCGGGAAGGAAAGTGGCGCATGACCGGGCGGGTGCGAGCTGCCTTCCGGGTGAGATGCGGTCGATTGCGCCAGTTTGCGGTTTGCATCCTGCTGCTTGCCATCGGCGCCCTGGTTCTGCAGGTCCCGGTACATGCCGGCCCCGCCGGACACGCCATCCACCAGCAGCAGGTCGCCGCCACGGCAAGCCACTGCGCCCAGCCTCACCTGCCGGACGAGCATGGCGCAGATCAATCGGCAGGCTGCCTG
Source organism: Paracoccus kondratievae (assembly GCF_009301415.1). GTDB lineage: Bacteria > Pseudomonadota > Alphaproteobacteria > Rhodobacterales > Rhodobacteraceae > Paracoccus > Paracoccus kondratievae. The sequence continues at coordinate 940,150 of NZ_CP045073.1, forward strand.
AACGAGGACAGTGGCCAGGGTCCGGCGGACTGCTGCCAGATCTGTCTGGCCGCCGCGGTTCTCGTCGCGCCGCCGACGTTCGGCCCGTCCGTGAACGGTGAGGTTTTCACGGTTGTGCGCACTGATCCGCACGACCGATCACCCGAAGGCATCCTGAAGCCGCCACGTCTCATCGCTGCGTGATGCGCAGGGATCGCCGCGAGGACGAGAGACGTCTCCGGCCGCTCCGCGCAAACCCGAAAGACAAACGAACAGGATGGAGAGCCGCGCCCGCAAATCCGGGCCGGTGCTCCGGAACCAGAGGATGAAATCCAATGAACCGAACAGCAATCGTAATCGCCCTTACTGTCAGCCTGCTGGCAGGCCTGCCAGGCGCTGCTCTCGCGCAGGCCGGACATGACACCCATCACCCGGGAACCCCGCCCGCACAGGCGGAGCAGGCGCCCGCGCCAACGCCGCCTTCAGGCCAGATGCCCGGCATGCAAGGGATGATGCCCGAGCAGTGCCAGGCCATGACCCCGGAATGCATGGGCGCGATGCGCCAGATGATGCAGGGTGGGATGATGCAGGGGATGATGGGCGCGCCGAACGCCGGGGCGGCCCCGGTTAACGAAAGCCTTCCGGATTTCACCCGGGCCTACGTCGAATCGATGAATGAAATGCACGGACCGATGATGGACGGCGTCATGGCCGACGATCCGGATGTCGCCTTCGTCCGGGGCATGATCCCGCATCATCAGGGCGCGATCGATATGGCCCGGATCGTCCTGCAGTATGGCGACGACCCGAAGACAAGGGAGTGGGCGGAGCAGATCATCGCGGTGCAGGAAGGCGAGATCGCCGAAATGCAGGCATGGCTGGAGGCGAAGGCCGGCGAGGCACCTGCGCCCTTTGGTCAGACCGGCGGGACTGTCTGGTCCGCCAATGAAGGCGGCAATTCCATCAGCGCCATCAATCTCGCCACCGGAGCGGTCGACACGGTTTTGATCCCGATCGCGCCCCACAACGTCGACCTGACGCCTGACGGCAAGCTGCTGTTGGCCGTTGGCGATCCTGCCGTCGAAGGGGATCACGGGTCGGACGGGCATGGGCACGGCGGGGACGGTGCGGCCGAGGGTCTGTTGGTCATTCTCGATCCGCAGAACCTCTCGGCGCCCAAGGCGACCGTCGCGGTAGGCTCGCACCCGGCCCATGTGGTCGCTGACCGGCAGGGGCGCGCCTATGTCTCCTTGGCCGGCGGAGACGAGATCGCGGTCGTCGATCTCGCACGGGCCGAAGTCATCGGGCGTATCGCGACGGGGGACTATCCGCACGGCCTACGGCTCAGCCCGGATGAGACCCAGCTTTACGTGGCCAATGTCGAGGACGGGTCCGTGTCCGTCATCGACACCCAGGCGCTGTCCGAGGTCGCGCGCATTCCGATCGGGACCGCGCCGGTTCAGGTCGGGTTCACGCCCTCGGGCGATCAGGTCTATGTCTCGCTGCGCGACGAGAACCGCGTCGCCGTGATCGACACTTCAACCCGCGAGGTGACGAACAGGATCGACGTCGGGCCGAACCCGATCCAGCTCATCGCGACGCAGGATGGGAAATTCGTCTATGTCGCCAATCAGGGCACCGAGGCCGAGCCGAACGACACCGTATCCGTGATCGACACCGCAATCGGTCAGGTGGTGAAGACCATCACCACCGGCCGCGGCGCCCATGGAGTATCGGCATCGGCGGACGGGGTCTATGTGTTCGTGACCAACATCGCCGACGATACCGTGTCGATCATCGACGTGGGGAGCCAGGAAGTGGTCAAGACAGTGCCGGTTGGCGATCGCCCGAACGGCATCGTCTACGGCGGCCCGGCGCGCTGAGCGATCGGCGCCGGAGTTCGCTCCGGCGCCAGCTACCGGCCAGGCACCGAGCCGCGGTCGGTCAGAACAATAGGGCCCGCCGTCTCATTGGCGGGCCCTCGCTATCCCTTGGGGGGCGCGAGCCTGTTACTGACCGCGGGCGGCCAGCCACTCGCGCATCATGGCGATCTCGCCCTCCTGCGCCGCGATCACGTCTTCGGCGAGGGCACGGATCTGCGGGTCCTCGCCGTGTCCCAACACGACGCGCGCCATGTCGATGGCGCCCTGATGGTGCGGGATCATGCTGCGCATGAAATCCACGTCGGCGTCGCCACTGAACTCGACGGCCATCCCGGCAAGCATGCGGTCGTTTGCGGCCATGTAGGCCTGAACTGCCGGGCTGTCGGAGGCAGCCGCACCATGCGCGCCATGACCCATGTCCGAACGATCCGTGATCGTAACGCCTTCATCCACGATCTGCGATTGCGCAACGGCCAGTCCGCCCGCGGCGGCAAGCGCGGTCGCCATGAACAGAACGGACAGCTTGTTCATCAGGCGACCGTCCCCACCGGCGCGACGGGAAAGCCCGCCTCGGCCAGCGCGGCCTCGAAGGCGGCGCGGGGCTGCCCGGAGGTGACGACGACCTTGCGCTTCGGGGGATCGGCCTCGACGTTCGCTGCGGGATCAACCGTGTGAATCGCCCTGGTCACGCCGCACGCGCAGCCGCCGCAGGTCATATTTTCAATGTGGAACTGCATGAGTGCCTCCTGTGGTTCGTCTCATGCAAGGTGAGATAGGGTTTCCCATCGTTGGAAGGTCAAGAGGAAAGAATCGATCCTGACAGGTCTTGACCTTCCAGCGATGGGAACCCTTATTTCCCTTGGCGGATGATGGAATAGCTTCAAGGAGACCCCCTTCATGACCGCCCCAGCGCGAGATCGCGAGCCCGGAGCCGGCAGCATCAATCTGCCCCCGATCAGCCTGTCCATCGAGGGCATGACCTGTGCCTCATGCGTGGGCCGGGTCGAGAAGGCGCTGCGGGCCGTGCCCGGCGTCGCCTCGGCAAATGTCAACCTGGCCACCGAGCGCGCCGACATCCGTCTCAGCGCGCCGGTCGAGCGTGCCGCGCTGGTGGGTGCGGTGGAAAGCGCGGGCTATGACGTGCCCAAGCCCCAGGGTGCGGTCGAGATCGCCATCGAGGGGATGACCTGCGCCTCTTGCGTGGGCCGGGTCGAAAGGGCGCTGCAGGCGGTGCCCGGCGTTGCTTCGGCGACCGTCAACCTCGCCACCGAGCGCGCGACCGTCACGGGCCCGGCCGATGCCGGCGCGTTGCTGCGGGCCATCACCGAAACCGGCTACGAGGCGCGGCTGATCGACGGCGGCGGGGCCGATGAGGCGCAGGCCAACGCCCGCAAGGAGGCCGAGCGCGAGACGCTGCGGCGCGACCTGATCCTGGCGGCGGCGCTGACCCTGCCGGTCTTCGTCCTCGAGATGGGCAGCCACCTCATTCCCGCCGTCCATGACCTCGTCGCGGGCACCATCGGCATGCAGGCCAGTTGGTATATCCAGTTCGCGCTGACGCTGCTGGTCCTCGCCATCCCCGGCATCCGCTTCTACCAGAAGGGCCTTCCCGCCCTGTTCCGTGGCGCGCCTGACATGAACAGCCTTGTCGCGGTCGGCACGCTGGCGGCTTTCGGTTATTCACTTGTCGCCACCTTCGCCCCCGGCCTGCTGCCGGCGGGCACCGTCAACGTCTATTACGAGGCGGCAGCCGTTATCGTGACGCTGATCCTGCTCGGCCGCTATCTTGAGGCGCGCGCCAAGGGCCGCACCTCCGAGGCGATCACCCGCCTTGTTGGCCTGCAGCCCAAGACCGCGCGCGTGCGCCGGGGCGGCCGCGTCGAGGACATCGCGGTGGCCAACGTGGCTCCCGGCGATCTCGTCGAGGTCCGTCCGGGCGAGCGCGTCCCCGTGGACGGCGAGGTGGTCGAGGGCGAGAGCTGGGTGGATGAATCGATGATCACCGGCGAGCCCATCCCCGTCCAGAAGCAGGCGGGCGCTGCCGTGACCGGCGGCACCGTGAACCAGAAAGGCGCCTTCGCCTTTCGCGCCACTGCGGTCGGCGGGGACACGGTGCTGGCGCAGATCATCCGCCTGGTCGAGGAGGCGCAGGGCTCGAAACTGCCAATCCAGGCGCTGGTGGACCGCGTCACCATGTGGTTCGTCCCGGCCGTCATGGCGGTGGCGGCGCTGACCTTCGGCATCTGGTTCTTCTTCGGTCCCGACCCGGCGCTGACCTTCGCGCTGGTGAACGCCGTCGCGGTCCTGATCATCGCCTGCCCCTGTGCGATGGGCCTCGCCACGCCGACCTCGATCATGGTGGGCACCGGGCGCGGCGCCGAGATGGGCGTGCTGTTCCGCAAGGGCGAAGCGCTCCAGCTGCTGAAGGATGCCAGGGTCGTGGCGGTGGACAAGACCGGCACGCTGACGGAAGGCGCCCCCGCGCTGACCGATCTGGAACTGGCCGCCGGGTTCGAGCGGGCCGAGGTCCTGAGCCTCGTCGCCGCGGTCGAGGAGAAGTCGGAGCACCCGATCGCCCGTGCGATCGTGGACGCGGCCGCCGGGGAAGGCCTTACGCTGCCCGCCGTCTCGAACTTCGAGTCGGTGACAGGGTTCGGCGTCAGGGCCGTGGCCGGCGGCAAGCCCGTCGAGATCGGCGCAGACCGCTACATGGCCGAGCTAGGCCATGACGTGGCCGGTTTCGCCAAGATCGCCGAGCGTCTCGGCAACGAGGGCAAGTCGCCCCTCTACGCCGCGATCGACGGCAAGCTGGCGGCGATCATCGCCGTGGCCGACCCGATCAAGGAGACGACGCCGGCCGCGATCGCGGCGTTGCACGACCTCGGCCTGAAGGTTGCGATGATCACCGGCGACAACCGCCGCACGGCCGAAGCCATCGCCCGGCGGCTAGGCATCGACGAGGTCGTGGCCGAGGTGCTGCCCGAAGGCAAGGTCGAGGCCGTGCGCCGTCTCAAGACCAGTCATGGGACGCTGGCCTATGTCGGTGACGGCATCAACGACGCCCCGGCGCTGGCCGAGGCGGATGTGGGCCTTGCCATCGGCACCGGAACGGATGTGGCGATCGAGGCCGCCGACGTGGTGCTGATGTCGGGCAGCCTCAAGGGCGTGCCCAACGCCATCGCGTTGTCGCGCGCGACGATCGGCAATATCCGGCAGAACCTGTTCTGGGCCTTCGCCTACAACACCGCGCTGATCCCGGTCGCGGCGGGCGTGCTCTACCCGGCCTACGGGGTTCTGCTGTCGCCGGTCTTCGCCGCCGGGGCGATGGCGCTGTCCTCGGTCTTCGTGCTCGGCAACGCGCTCCGCCTGCGCCGCTTCACGCCGCCGATGGGGACCGATCCGACGGCCCCAGCGACCGCCAGCCCCGCCATGTCCGGCCGGCTTGCACCTGCCGAGTGATCGCCACCCGCGCCGACCGGGGCGCCAGAGTGCGTCCCGGTCATTCCCCTAGCCTGGAAGACCGTCATGACCAATATCACGCACGTCACGCACGACGTCATCTTTCCGCCAGCGGCCGTTCCGCTCATCTTCACCACCAACCAAAGGAGCCACCCATGAACATCGGACAAGCAGCCCACGCCTCGGGAGTCTCCGCCAAGATGATCCGCTACTACGAACAGACCGGCCTCATCCCTCCCGCCAACCGGACCCAATCGGGCTATCGCGACTATTCGGACACCGACGTCCACATGCTGCGCTTCATCCGTCGCGCGCGCGATCTGGGCTTCTCGGTGCCCGAGATCCAGAAGCTCCTTAACCTCTGGCGTGACGGCAGCCGGCAGAGCGGCGATGTCAAGCGCGTCGCTCTTCAGCACATCGAGGAGCTGCGGCATCGGATCGCCGAGATGGAGGACATGGTCACCACGCTCACGACGCTGGCGGACGCCTGCGCGGGCGACCACCGGCCCGACTGCCCGATCCTCTGCGACTTCGAGCAAGCGGCCCCGGAGCATCGGCCGGCACCCGCGAGGGCACCCCTGCCAGGCAGCCGCCCCTCCGTCTGACTGCGGGGCATTGTCGGCCATCGCCGCTTAATCCGGCGGCGCGGCCTCTTCGCCGTCGAGGCCGATATCCGCCAGTGCGCGTTTTGCGCCTTCTTCCGCCGTGCGCGTCAGGATCGCCTCGAACTCGGCGTCCGGCATGCGGACAAAGCCCTGATCGGAACGGGTGGTGTCATCACTTCTCCCTTCCGCCGCTCAACCGACCTTGCAGCCCCAGAACGACGTGTGATCGGCCGCGAAATACCCATCCGCCGCGCGAAAGGTGCCCTGCAACTCGACGGTGTCGCCCTGCGCGAGCGGCGCCATGGTCTGCAGCCAGAGCGCCGTCGCCTCGGAGGCGTGCGCCCCTGAAATCTCGCCCTTTGATCTCGGATTTCGGTCGATCCGTTCAGCACCAGCCGCCCGCGCATACGCGCATTGGTGCTGGAGTTGATCTTGTATAGCAGCGTGGCACCGAAGAGCCACGCGCCCGCGACGGGCGCAACGAAGTGGCTGTTGCCGGCGCAAACCCGCGCTATCGTGGGCGGCGATGACGAAGGAGTTTCCGATAACCGCCGGCGACCATTGCACGGGCATCGCGCAGGAGTGCCTTGATGGCATGACGGGCCGAGGATGCTTGCCATTCGTCCCGGTCAAGCCGGCCGGTGTTCAGAAGAACCCGCGCGATCTCCTGCTGCGTGGCACCAGCCCGATGGCCATCGAAGGCCCGCAGCATCCGTCGGAGGCGCGCGCGTTGCTGGCGTGTCATGCGTGTATCCGGCGGGATCGCGCGACCATGCAGGGCGGAAAGGAAGCGTTGAATGGCCTCGATCCGGTCGAAACCGGCGAGGCTGAGAGGGACGACGGCGACCGCGATCGCGTCCCCCTTAATGGCGCCGTCGAAGATCTGGAGCTTCTGCCCATTGCCAAGCGGGACGTGGAACTCTGCGCCAGCGTTCTCGACCGAGAAGTCGAGGCGCCAGTTCAGCGGAGCGCCGTCAGTGCTGTCGCCAAGTTCCAAAGGGACTTCGGTCAGCACCACCACACTTGTGTCCTCCGCTGGGAGCCAGAAGACCGGCGCATCGGGCGGCGGGACCAGCGGATCGACCGGGAAATCGCAACCCCCAGCGCTGCCGGATCCGTTCGGTCAGCGGTTGGGGGTCTCCTTGGTCGGCAATCGAGGCTTCAAAATCTGCGTCATAATCGTCATTGCGGCGCAGCCATTCCCAGGCCAGATCGGATGCCGTCAGTTCATCCAGATGGTCGTATTGCGCCGAAGAACGCCAGGTCGATGCGTCAGGGGTCATCGCGGCCTCCCGAATCCACTCAAACGAATAGGGAAGGCTCAAGATTCCCGCATGAGTTGCGTTTCGGAAGTCAGGCACTGGTCAACAGGTGATGCGCGGCACGCATCACGGGTCAGGTCTTGCGCTGACTTTCGCGGACCAGTTCGCGGTAGCCGTGTTCGGTCATCCAATGCGCGCGAGCGAGATGAGTATCATGGATGGAGCGGCAGCGGTCGGGATCGCACTCTGGATCGAGGCCAAAGAGAACCTGCACAGCTTCGCGCCAATCGGCGCCATCACGCTCGGCATCGAGAAGGCGCATGTAGAGCTTCATATGCTCGCGATCATAAGACGTCAGCGTCTGGCTGGACGGTGGTGTGTCGAGATATGTCTGTGTCGCGCGGCCCATCATTCGCTCACGTTCGGGTAACGTATTTGTTAACCATCTTCGGCGGAAGATAGCCATTCCTTTTGACGAGAACCTGACATCACGCCGGCCGCTATTTCACCGTTTGTCGGTGTTGGCCCCATTGTGTTGCAGCAACACGCCCTCGCCCTTGTCCGTCGACAGGAATACGATCCCGGCCGCTTCGAGAGCGCGGCGCACCTGGTCACGGGTGGACTCGAACACCTCGAGCCCGCTTTGGGATTCGAGGCGTTTGAGTGCGGTCAATGCGACCTGGGCCTTGTCGGCGAGCGTCTCCTGTGTCCATCCCAGTAACGCGCGCGCAGCCCGTGATTGGCGAGCGGTGATCATACATGATCACCTCCCACCGGGATATGCACGCACTCCAGAACTACGACTTCTCTATTCGGTCCGTGCCGAGCGCACGAGCCTCATCAGTCCTCCAATCGTCAATTACATACTATAGTTGATAAACTTAAAGTGTGTAAATTGCCATCGCTTTGCGCATGGACATGCGCAAACTGGTCGGCCGGAACTTCGCCCGCCTGCGTCGGGAGAAGGGCCTGACGCAGGAAGAGGTCGAAGCTCGTTCCGGTTTCAGCCAACAGTACCTCAGCAGTCTTGAACGCGGTCGGAGGAATCCGACCGTGATCACGCTCTACGAACTCGCCCAAGCCCTCGAGGTCAGTCATGTCGAACTGGTTGCACCCGACGACGAGACTTGATGAGCACTCCCGCGAGGATCATGCTTCTCTTCGTGGTCGGCACTCGACCGCCACAGGATGGGATCAGAGGAAGCCGGCGGGACAATCTATTATGCGACATCGCCTTGGCAGACCTTGGCGGTCAAGTCGTATTTGCGCACTCGCCGTTCCCCGTCCCCTCGCGGGGAGATGCTTCGGTCAGGTGATCCCCGGCCGAACTCGTGTCATAGGGAGGCAGGCTGTCGCCGTTCTCCCCATTCGAACTCTGTTCCGTCGATCCACATGCGATGCAGGATCACGGCGATTTTCCGCGCTAAGGCGATGATCGCCTTCTTGTGACCGCGCCGTCGCGCCACCTGCATTGCCCAAGCCTTCAACGCCGACCATCTCTTCACACGAGTCAGCAGCACTTGTGCGCCCTCGTAGAGCAGGCTGCGCATCATGGCGTCGCCCCACCGGGAGATTCTGCCGCTTCGATCGACCTCACCAGATTGCTGCTTGCGCGGCGTCAGGCCAAAATGGGCACCGACGGTCCGAGATCGCATAAAGCGCGTGGGAACATCCACCGTGGCCCGGAAGGTCAGCGCGACGAGAGGCCCCACACCTGGCACAGTCATGAACCGTCGGGTCAATTCATCCTGTCGCGCCAATTTGACCAGCAGATCATCCAATCTGCCAAACTGCTCCCGCAATCCACGCCTCGCCGCCAGAAGCGTATCCGTGACGACGTGCAGATCCGTGTCAGCGGTCAACTCGCGCACGCGCGGCTCGAAATCGCGAGCCGTGACCTTACCCAGATGATAGCCGAAGTCGCGGATCAGCCCGCGAATTTCATTCTCGACATCCTGGAGTTTGTTACGCAGCAACTGCCGGGCAGTGAGGATTGCGCGCAGACGCCGACTGGTCGGCGTTTTGACATGAACTTCCTTGAACAGCCCGACCCGCATCATCTGCGCGATACCTCGCGCATCGTGACGGTCGGTTTTGTTCATCTGCGCCGCCAAGGCGGCTTTCATATGCCGGGTTTCAACGCAGATAACAGGAAGGCCTGCTTCGGCGAGCGTGCCGAAGATGTGCTGCGATAGCATTCCAGCCTCCAGGCCAACGCGATAAACGATAAAGGGCAGTGCCAGAATGTGCTGTGCAATTTCCTCCGGCTCGGAAGTAAGCTTTGCTTCGTGAACAACCTGGCCGCTATGATCTACCACGCACAGATTCACGGTGCGCGCCGAGACATCCAGGCCAATGTAGTGATTTTCGGTCATACCGAATCCCTCCAGAATCAAGGACCGGTACTTCTCTTAGCCCAAAATTCGTGGACTTTGTAAACTACGACTATTTCAGTCGTTCTTTGCGAGAGAGCATCGCAACGCGGGGTCTTCGCACGAAAACTACCATTGTGAACTTGATCGCTACGAAGCCTTCAGTATTTTTTCTGTTGGCGGATCATGTTGCGTGGTTTGACGGATACGGTAGCAAGAGCACAAAATAGGAACATCAGCTCGTCGATTCGGAAACTACGGCGTGTATCATCCCTAGAGCCGAGAGGGGGCAAAGTGGGCATCGCGGACGACTTCAGGACTTTCCTCGACAACATCAAAGTAGATAACTCAGCAACCATCTCGCTTCGCTATGGCGAGATCACCTCCGCGCTGAACAAGCAATTTCGAGATACCGAGTCGAAAACTGCCAACAGCCTTCAGGTCGGCTCCTATGGTCGCTGGACGGCGATCAAGGGCATTTCCGATCTGGACATGATCTACATTGTCCCGGCCTCTGAGTGGGATACCTACAAGGATGGCGGACAGTACGAGCTCCTTCGCGACACCAAGGATGCGATCAAGGCGCGCTATCCATCGACAACGGTGAAGGTCGATCGGCTAGTTGTGCGGGTCCTCTATAAGGATTTCCATATTGAGGTTATGCCCGCTTTTCGGGAGGCGGATGGAAGCTACAAATATCCCGACACCGCGAACGGAGGATCATGGAAGATCACAAAGCCCCAAGCCGAACTCGATGAGATGCGGGCGGCTAATGAGCGGAAGAATCGGAATCTCCGGCGCTTGTGTAAGATGGCTCGCGCTTGGAAGAACAAGCACGGCGTGGCTATGGGCGGCCTTCTGATTGATACACTCGCCTACAATTTTCTTGAATCGACCGATGAGTACGACGAGAAAAGTTACCTCTACTACGATTATATGTGTCGAGATTTCTTCAAGTTCCTGGCTGACCAACCCAAACAGTCGGAATACGCCGCCCTCGGCAGCCGACAACGCGTACGGGTAAAGAAGAGGTTCGAGCGGAAGGCACAGAAGGCCCACGAACTCTGCCTGAAGGCTATCGAGGCGAGCGGCCAGGCGAATGAGCGCCAGAAGTGGCGTGACGTGTTCGGCAATGGCTATCCCGCTCCCGCATCCAAGTCGGAAACAGAAGCCACGCTCGCCAAAGCAGCGTTTCGTAACACCGAGGAATTTGTTGAGGATCGGTTTCCGTTGGATGTCCGGTACGAGATGCGGATCGACTGCGAGGTTACACAGAACGGCTTCCGGGCCACACGCTTGCTCGACCTTCTCGAGCGGCACGGCATCCTTCTGCGCAAGAAAAAACTTCGATTCTTCGTCGCGGACGGCGCCGATCTTCCCGATGACGTCGACATCTATTGGAAAGTGTTGAATCGAGGAGACGAAGCTGAGCGGCGCGACATGATCCGCGGCCAAATTATCCGTGACGATGGCAATTGGGAACAGCGTGAAAGCACCGACTTCCGGGGAAACCACCTTGTGGAATGCTATGCGGTCCTGAATGGTGTTGTCGTCGCGCGAGATGACATCCTCGTTCCCATTAGCGCACAGAGCGCTGAAGTAGGCGACCATGCAGCTTGACTATGACATCACCCTTGAGGATCAAATCCGCGAGTGCTTCGGTCGGGTGGTCTATACACACAAGACGCACGAGAGGATGGCCGAAAACTGCACTAAAAAACTCAATCGGTTTAAGGTTGGACAGATCGTCCTCACCGCAGCGACGAGCACGGGCGCTGTTGGTGTAGTTGTAACGAATGAGACGTGGCTCGAGGTCGCAACGGTTCTGGTGTCATTCCTGACGCTCTTCGTGACAACCTACCTCAAGAACTTCGATTTGGGCGCAACCGCGCAGAAACACCGCGATGCCGCGGCGAAACTGTGGAACGTCCGCGAGTGTTACCTTTCGCTCCTCACGGATCTGCCGGCCCTTGACCGGCAGGCGGCCGTTGAGCGTCGTGACGAGTTGCAGACTATGCTCGCCGCACTCTATCAATCTGCGCCACAAACGGATGGCAAAGCCTACGTTGAGGCTCAGAAGCGTCTTCAGAAAATGGAAGACATGACGTTCAGCGCTGACGAGATAGATTGTTTTCTACCGTTATCACTAAAACGTTCAGGCGGACGACCGAAGACCGGTGAAGGAACATGAGCGCGTGCCCCTTTCACGCTCACCGGATATCTGACATTGGGGTTTTATGGCGACTAGATGATTAGCTCCGCATGGTGCCGGTGAAACTCTTAAATGTTTCAACCAGGCTCGAAGTTGCTGTGAAGGAGCGCTCGAATACCCCATCTATAATAGTCGTTCTTGCTTCGGATGCCAGCCGAAATTCAGGTGCAATTATCAAGGATAGCTAGGCGACTCTCCCGTCCATGCCCGTCTGATTCGGTCGCTGGACCTTGCCAGAATCGGCGGGCGCGATCCGGTGAAGCAGGGGAGAAACCCGGCGGCTTGCGCCGCCGGGCCTCGGGTTCCCGATCAGAACGGAATGTCATCGTCGTCGATGAACTTGCCGTCGTCGTTCTCGGTCTGCTTCGCGCGGCTCAGGAAATCGACCGTCTCGGCGATGATCTCGCAGCCGTAACGATCGACCCCGGCGGCGTCGGTCCATTTCGTGTAGTGGATGCGGCCGCGAACCAGAACCTTCATGCCCTTGTCGCAATGCTGCTGGACCGTCTTGCCGAGGCCGTTGAAGCAGGTGATGCGGTGCCATTCGGTGTCCTGGACCCGATAGCCGTTCTCGTCGCGCAGGACGCGGCCTTCCGAATAGCGGGGGCGCGAGGTGGCCAGGGTGAAGTGGGTGATGCCGGTGCCGCCCTGGGTGGTGCGGGTTTCGGGGGCCTGGCCGATGTTGCCGGCGAGGATGACGATGTTCTGCATTGTAGGTCTCCGTTGCTCCTCGGAGGGACCGTCCCTCCGACGAGACCCGGCCAAGGCCGTCGGAAGACTCCTGCAACTGCCGCCCTTGCTGCAGCTTGCCCCCAAGGCCCCAGGTGGGGCGGGCAGCCGCGCTTGCGCGGCAACACGGCTGGGAGCCGCGGGGGTTGCTGGTGGAAGCCGAACGGACTTAGGGGATCAGTCAGGCGGAGGGATGGTGCTTTCGAAAGCAGATCGGGGACGCACAGCAGAACCATCGTCCTTGCTGGCGACAGCGGCCAGGCAGGCCCCCTGCGAACCGAGACCACCGGCATGGCACTCGTTCAACCGTCTTTGCCGGTCAACGTCGTGTCCGCCGCCGGAAGGCCCTGTCATCCGCGATGTGATCGAACAGGCTATCGGGTTCTCATGCCCGCTATGACACCGTCCTGCTTCATCGGCCAAAGGCTCGGTCCCACAGCATCGTGAAGGGGCAAGGAAGGTGTTCGCGGAGGCCCCACGAAACGACGTGGACCGATGCAGCGGGGCATCGACCGCACGGGACTGCGGGTACGCACCGATGTCCCATTTCCAGAGCCGGGCGAAGCAGACCGGGTGCGATGGTGACATGCTGCGTCGGACCGACTTTCCGTCTTTGATGGAACGACCGTCGCCCGATGGCGCAAGCTGCCAGTCTTCCTCAGAAGTGGCTGATCGCGTCCGCCGTTTCAGCGCGAGAACACCGACTCGCCGAGGGCGTTCAGATTGACGATGGCCGAGATGCCGATGACAAGGCCGCCCATGCCGCCGAGCAGGTTGAGAACCAGCCCCGAGTCGATGGCGTTCTTGGTGATGCCATAGACAAGGGCATAGCCGGCGATGACGGCGGGCACGGCGAAGAGAGCGAGCGCAATGAGCCGCAGGGCCGGGTTCCTCGCGAAGCCAAGAACCAGGATCACAAGGGCGATCGAGAGCAAAGCGGCACCGATGGCCATGAGGCCAGACATCACGACACCGGCCCCCGCGCCCCAGGCATATTGCGCGGTCGTGATCGCCGCCATGACGGGCAAGGCATAGATCGCCAGATTGTAGGCGATCACACAGGCCGCGATGCTGAGCGAGATGGCGAGCAGGATCAGCGTCATGGAAACCTCCAGAGAACGGTTGGGGATCACGACAGGCTGCCGGGAGATACGCTCCGCCTGCGACTATGCTGCTTCGCCGGTTCTGCAAGGATGTTCCATCAAAGGCGCGGCGGCGTTTTCTGTCAAGGTTCGGCGGCTTAAAGCCGCCAGGCGGCGGGACTTACGCCCCGCCGTCGAACTTCATGACCGGGATGCCGAGCTTGCGGGCCTTGTCGGCGAGATTCTCCTGAATCCCGGTACCGGGGAAGACGAGGACGCCGACCGGCAGCACGTCCAGCATGGCATCGTTTCGCTTGAACGGCGCCGCCTTGGCGTGCTTGGTCCAGTCGGGCCGGAAGGCGACCTGGGGCACCTTGCGGTGATCTGCCCAACGGGAAGCGATCAGTTCGGCTCCCTTCGGCGACCCGCCGTGCAGCAGCACCATCTCGGGGTGCTTGGCATGGACCTGATCGAGCTTCGCCCAGATCAGGCGGTGATCGTTGAAGTCCGCGCCGCCAGTCACGGCAACCTTCGGGCCGGCGGGCAGCATCACCTCGGTCTCGGCCCGGCGCTTCGCGGCAAGGAAGTCGCGGCTGTCGATCATCGCGGCGGTCAGGTTGCGATGGTTGACCATCGAGCCGCTGCGCGGCCGCCAGGCACTGCCGGTGTGGTGCTCGAAAGCCTCGGCCGCGAGGTCGCGGAAGAGTTCCATGCTGGCGCGCCGTTCGATCAGGGTCTGCCCCTCGGCCGTAAGGCGTTCGAGTTCGACCGACTTCACCTCGCTGCCGTCCTGTTCCCGCTGCATCCGGCGCTGCGCCTGCTCGTTGGCGTCTAGATCGCGTTCGACCCGGCTGGTGGCGCGGTGGAAGAGATTGGCGGCCCCCCAGAGCAGCTCTTCGAGATCGGGTTCGAGACGGGTGTCACTGAGCGTCGCCACAAGGGCGTCGAAGATGTCTGTGACGGCTACAGCGACGGTATTGCCCTCGGGGAGCGGCCGGGGATCAGGTTCGTCCTGGAACGGGCGCCAGCCGTAGAGCTGGAGTTCGGTGAGGGCGTGATCGGTCTGGGAGGAGGTGTGGACCGGCTCGGCCCCTGCATATTCGGGATCAAACGTCATCGGTTGCGTCCTTCGTCTGGAGACCGCGCCCATCGCGGCCTTCGCAGGCGTCGAAGCGCACGGGCGGGACGGGTTGACAGCCCTCGCCCGCTCGGCGAGGGCCTTGATGGCCGGGTGCGGCTAATTTGCCTTTCGCGATGCAAAGGCGGGGCCAGAGACGGGGTCCCCACGCGACCTGTCGCGTGGGGTGGCTCCCCGCCGGCGGAAATTAGTCGCTCCCGGCCATTGCCTGGCCGTCCCGTTTGTGCGCCGATCGCCCTCTCCGAAGGCCGTGGGTGCGGGACTCTCCGGCGGTGGATGCACCTGCCGATGGCAAGCGAACGAAACCGGCAGAGGCCGAGCCGGACCGAGCCTCCGGGGCCGATCACACCCTCACCCTTCCATGAAACGGCGGACGTCTTCGGGATGAAGCTGATCCTTCAAGGCCGCCCCGAGGGCATCGGCGCCATGGCGTCGCAGATCATCGTTGAAATCGCCCTCGCGCGGCATGAGCGAGACCGCCTCGATCCCGAGATCGGCTGCTCTGGCGGCCAGTCGGTCTCTTGCACCGTCCCCGGCCGGGTCGCGATCGCGCAGGACATAGAGCCTGCGCAGCGACGGCGGGAACAGGATGGCGGCGAGGTGAGCGGCCGAAAGCGCCGCCAGCATCGGCATGCGGGGCAGGACCTGGCGCGGCGACAGCACGGTCTCGATGCCCTCGCCGGCGGCGAGCACCTCATCGGCGATGCCGAAGCGGACCGCGTGGCCGAGAAGGTCGCCCATCGCCCGCCGCGGTGTCTCGACAGGCGCCTTGCCGGAACCGTCCGGGGCGAGCCATGTGCGATGCGCGCCGGTCTGGTGGCCGGTGAGATCGGTGACGGCGGCGACCACCGCCGGCCTGATCTCGGTGGGCGCATGCTCGTTGGGCCTGTAATAGCACCGGGGATGGTAGCGCAGCGCGGTGGTGCCTTCGAGCGTGGTGATCGCTCGCCGGTTGAGGTAGATCGCAGCAAGGGTGCCGTGGATCGGCTGCGCCATGGCGAAGAGCCGCCGCGACGCTTCAGGCGAACCGGGTGCCGCGCCGGATGTGCTGTCGGTCGGCGCTCTCGTCTTTGCCGGTTCGGGATGCGGGAGGGCGAGGAAGCGGCGCGCTTCCTCAGCCACGTCCTTGAAATCGGCGAGGCCGAGCGCCTCGCGGATGACGTCGAGAAGGTCGCCATGCTCTCCCGTCGCCATGTCACTCCACTTGCCCGCCGCACCCTTGCCGGATTCCGGGCCGGTCAGTCGCACGAACATGGAGCGTCCTGGGGTGTTCTGCACGTCACCGACCAGCCAGTATCGCCCGGCGCGGTGGCCGGACGACAGGTAGTGGCGGCAGACCGCCTCGGCCTCTCGGCCAAGGCGGATCGCCAGTTCGGATGCGTCGTGCCTGGGCATCAGGCTGCCTCCCGCTCGCCGATGCGCTCGACCGGCCAGCGGTCGAAGAGCTTCCCGAGGATCGCCGGACCGCTGGCATCGACCGGCACGAACATGCGCAGCTTCCAGGAGATGATCTCGTGGAACAGCCCATAGGCCGTGAGGCGCTGGCGCATGGTGTCGGTGAAACCCGACAGCTCGATCCGGTTTGCCCCCATGACCCGGACCCGGCGAAGCTGGAGGCCCTCAGCGAGATCGAGGATGGTCCGACTTTCCAGCAGCGCCGCGAAGGCATCGTCCGGCGAGACCGAGGTGATGCCGGTCTCGGTCGCATTGGCCGCCCAAGCCGGGGAGACCTTGCGGCCGATGATGCGCTCGCCGGCGTCAGACTGAAGCCGATAGACGCGAGTGGAGTCGTTCGGCAGCCGCTTCCAGATCGGTAGCAGCAGGCCCGTCACCATGTGCAAGGTGGACTCGGCGAACTCCGGCACCTCCGCGACTTCGGCTTCCCAGGCCGATGCGAAGGCATCCCTGTCGGCTTCGACCCAATGGGTCTCGCGCATCATCCTGACCTGGACGTTCTGCGCTTCCATCGGCCGGATCAGCCGGACGCGGCGCTCGATCTCGCCATCGTCCAACATCACGCTGGTGGTGGGGATCTGCACCGCTGCCCGGCCTGAGCGCTCGTTGATCAGCAGCCTGGCGCGGGGATCGTCGAGTTCCGCCAGCGCGGCGTCGAGCGTCACCGGGCGGTTGCGCCTGCGTTCGGTGATGGTCAGCAGGCTGGTCTCGGCCCCGGTGCGCGGGTGCGTGTAGATCACCTGCCGATCCGTCACTACGAAGCTCTCGGCGCGCAGGGTCTCCAGCCCGGCGTCATAGGTGCCGGAGGCGATGGCGCCCTCGATGCGGGCGGTCAGAAGTTGTTCGAAGGCGGTGAAGAGGATGCCCTGAAGCTCGATGGTCAGCGCCAGCAGCCGGTTGAGGAAGGTGGTGATGGCCGGCAAATTGTCCTTGATGCCGTTCGCATCCATCAGCTTCAACCCGGTGGCAGCCTCGAACCGCTCCAGTGAGCAGCCGTCGACCTTGCCGCGCACCAGCAGGAGATAAAGCTGGCGCAGCGCGTCACGGGCGTAATGCGATTCCAGGTTATCTTCCGGGCGGAACAGGCCCTGACCACCGGTCTGGCGCTGGCCGCGCGTAATCGCGCCCAGCGTGTCAAGACGGCGGGCGATGGTCGAGAGGAAGCGCTTCTCGGCCTTCACATTGGTCGAGATCGGTCGGAACAGTGGCGGCTGTGCCTGGTTGGTGCGATGCGTGCGGCCGAGGCCCTGGATGGCGGCGTCCGCCTTCCACCCGGCTTCGAGGAGATAGTGGACACGCAGCCGGGTATTCTTCGCCGACAGTTCGGCGTGATACGACCGGCCCGTGCCGCCCGCATCGGAAAAGACCAGCACGCGCTTCTGATCGTCCATGAAGGCTTGCGTCTCGGCCAGGTTGGCCGAACCGGCGCGGCTTTCCACGACGAGCCAGTCGATGGTGACGCTGCGTTTGCGGACGATACGGCGCGAACGACCCGTGCCTCGGCCACCGTGTCGGTCCCGAAATACTGGATGATCTGGTCGAGCGCGCCGGGAACCGGCGGCAGGCTGGCGAGGCTTGCGATCATCTCGTCGCGCCGGGCCGCGGCCTCGCGGCTCTCGACCGGCTGGCCATCACGATAGACCGGGCGCGAGGACAGATTGCCCTCGCTGTCGGTGAACGGCTCGTAGAGTTGGACCGGGAAGGAATGGGCAAGGTAATCTAGGACATATTCGCGCGGCGACAGGTCCATTTTCAGATCGCCCCATTCCTCGGTGGGGATCTCTGCCAGCCGCCGTTCCATCAGCGCCTCGCCGGTCGAGACGATCTGGATGACGGAAGAATGTCCCGCTTCCAGATCGGCCGTGATGGACCGGATCAGCGTCGGGGTTTTCATCGACGTCAACAGGTGCCCGAAGAACCTCTGCTTGGCGCTCTCAAAGGCCGAGCGGGCGGCGGACTTGGCCTGCCGGTTCAGCGTGCCGGACCCGCCCTCGCCGCCGGTGATGTTGGCGGCCTGCATCGCCGCATCGAGATTGTTATGGATGATGGCGAAGGCATCGGCATAGCTGTCGTAGATGCGGACCTGTTCAGGGGTCAGTTCGTGGTCGAGCAACTCGTATTCCACGCCTTTGAAGGACAGCGAGCGGGCGGTGTAGAGGCCAAGCGCCCGCAGGTCGCGGGCCAGCATCTCCATCGCCGCGACGCCGCCGGCCTCGATCGCCTCGACGAACTCCGCCCTGGTCGAGAAGGGGAAATCCTCGCCGCCCCAGAGACCGAGCCGCTGCGCATAGGCGAGATTGTGGACGGTGGTGGCGCCGGTGGCCGAGACATAGACGACTCGGGCATCGGGAAGCGCATGCTGGATGCGCAGCCCGGCACGGCCCTGCTGCGAGGCGGCGACATCGCCGCGTTCTCCCCTGCCTCCTGCGGCATTGGCCATGGCATGCGCCTCGTCGAAAATCACCACCCCATCGAAGTCTGTGCCCAACCATTCGACGATCTGTTTGACCCTGGAAACCCTTGTCCCCCGGTCGTCGGAGCGCAGCGTGGCATAGGTTAGAAACAGGATGCCTTCGTTCAGCGTGATGGGCTTGCCTTGCGGGAATCGCGACAGCGGCGTGACCAGCAGCCGCTCCATGCCGAGCGCCGACCAGTCACGTTGCGCGTCCTCCAACAGCTTGTCGGATTTCGAGATCCAGATCGCCTTACGCCGCCCCTGCATCCAGTTGTCGAGGATGATGGCGGCGGATTCCCGACCCTTGCCGACGCCGGTGCCGTCGCCGATCATGAAGCCCTGACGGAAACGGATTGCTCCCTCGGCATCCTCCGGCGCGGCGGCGAGATTGTCGAGCGTGTCATCGATCGTCCAGCCCCCGGCGAGGAAGCCCCCATGGGCCTCGCCCGCATAAATCACGGTCTCCAGCTGCGCCTCGGACAGCTTGCCGAGAATGTCGTTGGGAAGCGTCGGCCGATAGCTGGGCTTCGGCGGCGCGATGCTCGCCATCGAGGCCGACTGCACGAGCTGGGTAGGATGCGCCTGCGCCCCGTCGATGCGGATGGTCTGAAGCCCGTATTCCTCGTAGATCGCGTCGGAGAGGCCGCCGCCCTCGGCCGGTTCCCAATCCACGGTCTCGTAGGCGACCGGCACGGCCTCCGGTTCCGCAAGGGGCGCGGCGGGCGCGGATCGCGCGGCGCGGTTGACGTAGCCGCGCACGGTGCGGGGCGCGGTGGGTCGTGCGACCGGCACCGTCAGGCCGGGATCGACCGGCAGCCGCGTGGGAAGCAGGTCGGCTAGCCAGGCGATCAGCGTGGCCACGTCCGGCGCGACACCAGGCGCTGCCGGAAACACCGCCGCATCTTCGGCCGGCAGCTTGTCGATGACCGTGAGCCGGGTCGGGACAGTGGTGCCTTGCTTGGCATAGACCGAGCCGTCGATGGCGGCGGAAAAGGTGACGCGACCGCGTTCCTGCAGCCGGGTCCAGGAGGCGGTCCACGCCGGATTATCGGGGGCGAAGCTCGCGCCGGTGATGGTCACGAGCCGTCCGCCGGGCGCAAGACGCGCCAGCGCCGAAGCGACATGGCGAAAGGCGGCGTCACGCATGCGCCCCTCGACATTGGCCATGACCGAGAACGGTGGATTCATCAGCACGACGGTCGGGACAAGGCAGGGATCGAGATGGTCATCGATCTGGGCCGCGTCGAAGCGGGTAACGGAAAGGGCCGGAAAGAGAGAGGAAAGCAGGCCGGCGCGCATCTCGGCCAGTTCATTTACGAGAAGCGTGCCGCCGGCGATCTCGGCCAGGATGGCGAGGAGCCCGGTGCCGGCCGAGGGCTCCAGCACACGGTCGGCAGGCGTGATCGCCGCCGCCGTGACCGCCGCGAAACCGAGCGGGATCGGGGTGGAGAACTGCTGGAAGGTCTGCGCTTCTTCCGAGCGGCGCGTATGCGTCGGCAGAAGCCCGGAGATCTTGCCGAGCTGCGGCAGGATCGCCGACTTCGAGGCGGCTTTACGGAAAAGCACATTGCCGTATTTGCGCAGGAAGAGGACGGTCGCAGCCTCGCAGGCATCATAGGCCAGCTTCCAGGTCCAGGCGCCGGTGGCATCGGAAGCGCCGAAACCCGCTTCCATCGCGCCGCGCAGCGTGGCGGCATCGACGCGCTGACCGCGCTCCCGATGCGGCAGCAGTAGGCCGGCAGCGGTGAATATGCGGGCTGCGGTCTCGGCGTCGTGGTCGCGCGGAAGCGGCGCGGTGGCGGATGCCGCCGCGGATGCGGAAATCATGTTCATCGGGGATTCCTCGGGAGAGCAAGTCAGGATCAAGCCGGGCAGCGCTCTCTCTCGACCGCACCGGCTCAAACCCCTTCCGGCCCATCTCTCGCTCTGAAGCCGTGGCGAAAGCAGGCATGAAACAAGCGCCCGACCGTCAGGCTGGGCGCTTGTGGGTTTCAGTCGATGGCCTGGAAGATCGCCGCCGCCTCCGGGTGATTGGCGGCATGTTCGTAGAGACGGCCATAGCCCTCGGCGAGTTCGTCGTCATCGTAGCGGAAGGAAAGATGCGAGAAGGCGAAGAGCGTGGCGATGATCCCAGCCGCATCGCATGAGACCTCGCCCTCGAAACCGTTGCCTTCGCAGAACAGGAGGTAACGGGGCTTTGATGTCGGCGCGAGATAGAGCGGCTGGCCGGCGCGTTCGTAGAAATCCCAGAGCCCGCCGCCGTAATCGGCGGGGCTGAGGATCTCCATGAATCGGAAGACGGCATGCTCGCCGATGATGAGCAGGCGCCGGCCGAAAAGGCGCGGCAGGAACTCCATGCGGCGCGCGTCGGGGACACGGGTTGCGGATTGAGAAGCAAGTTCGGGCAAAGCCATGATCGGTCTCCTGGAGGGAAAGGGACGGCAGCCGGACGACCCTCTCTCAACCCGTCCGGAGGCACCCTCTCCCGGCCCTCCTCTCGCTCTGGGGGCTTGAAATGGACCATTCTATGGACCATCTTGGCAGGATAGCGGAGAACATCTGGAGCGATGTGCGATGAGGGTTTCTGTCACCGAGGCGAAAGGGCAGCTCACCGAACTGGTGAAACGCGCCGAGGCCGGCGACGAGGTGATCCTGACCCGGCGGGGCCATGAGGTCGCCCGCCTCGTGCGGGTTGCTGTCGCAGCGACCCCGAAAGGCCGGCGTGCGCTGATGGAGCGGGTCCGGGCCACGGCGCGGGGCAAGGCACTGCCCGGCGCCGATGCCGCGCGCAGTCAGGACTTCCTCTATGGTGATGACGGGATGCCGGCGTGATCGTCGTCGACACCTCGGCGCTGATGGCGATCGTGCTGGACGAGCCGCAGGCCGAGACCTGCATGGCGGCGATCGAGGCGGCGGACGGATTGCTGATCTCGGCCGGAACCGTGGCCGAGACGCTGATCGTGGCCGGGCGCCGCAATGTTGGGGAAGAGATTGCCGCCCTGATCGAGGGCCTTGGGTTCGAGGTCGTCTCCGTCACGGAGGCTTCGGCACGCAGGATCTCCGAAGCCTATGCCCGCTGGGGCAAGGGCGTTCATCCCGCCGGTCTCAACTACGGCGATTGCTTCGCCTATGAGGTCGCGAGCGAGCGCGGCTGTCCGTTGCTCTTTGTCGGCGATGATTTCTCACGGACGGACCTGCGGTCGGTACTGTAACCCCGGAAAGCCGGGCTTTAGCCGAAGCGATTCCCATCAACTGTGAAGCTGTATTCGTTGGCACCGATGGCCTCATCGACCGCCTCATCCGAAGTCAGGTCATCGTAGTCGCGCTCAAGCTGGCGATAGAGCCAACGCGCGAGATCGCGCAATGCCTCGATGACGGTCTCCTCGGCATCGGCGGTCATGCCCTGCCCTGTCGGGCTGTCGCGGGTGACCGAGATCGCCATGCAGTATTCGTGATAGTATCGCCCCCGATGGGTCGTCTCGGCCGTCAACTGGTAGAAGTTGCGGCGTTGCGCCTGATGTAGGGCATCCGCGATGCGGTGCAGCTCCGCATCCTTCGGCGCATAGGCACGGATTTCCGCCGCCGTGCCTTTGCGATAGGAATAGTGGCCTTCGAACGCGGCGCCATCGCCCTGCGACCAGAAGCCCGTAAACCAGATGCAAGGCTCTTGTCGCACGCCGCCGCCCATGAGGCGGACGGTGCGGGTCTTGATGCGGATGCCGAGGATGTCCGCGATCCGCCGGAAATCCTCATAGACGGCATCGTACCAATCGTAGTCGAAGCCGCCCTCGCGATACCAGGCGCGGGCATTGTCTTTCGCGGCTTCGGAAAGCTCGTCGAGCCGATAGACCGTGGTTTCGATGACGTCAGGCATTGGGGTCGCCCCCGTCCAGAACGGTGGAAAGCCAACCGTCGGTGTAGATCCAGTCCACCGTCTCGCCGGTGGCGAGGTCGAGGACATGCGCGCCGCCCCCGAACCCGTCGATTCTCGGACGTGAGCAGGTATTGGCGTATTGCATCCCCCATAGCCCGGTCAGGCCGAACGCGGCGGCACAGCGTTTGACGAACTGGATGACATGCTCGGGATCGCCGGTGCCGTCATCGCGCATCCAGAGCTGGGTGCCGCCATGTTCGGGCTGGATCGAAAGCATGAAGCCGTCCGAGGGCGGATCTTCGGCGGCGTTTTCGTGCGCCAGCGCGTTGTAGAGATCAAGCGCGCGGGCGGCGTTCTCGGGGCTGCCCACGTCGAGCAGGCAGGAGAAATGGGTGAAGTAGTCGGCCATGTCAGGCTCCTGAAACGAGAAGGCCCGGCGCGGGGCCGGGCCTAGTGGATGGAAAGGGGCGACAGGTCAGGCAGCTTGTGGCAGCCGCAGCAGATCGGCAGTCGTCTCGCGCCAGAAGGGATCGACCAGCCGCGCCTCGAGCAGGCTGGCGCGGTGGCGGAGATCACGAGCCGATACCGCATCGCCGCGCCCGGATGCCGTGAAGGCCATGCCCCGCAGACGGCTGGCCTCCGTGACGGTGCGGCGAGCCTCGGCGTCGGAGGCGACCGGATGCTGCCAGAGCACGATCCCGGCCCGGACCTCACCGGCAAGGACAAGGCCCAGTTCGTTGTCCTGAATGACCATGACGCGGGGGCGAAAGCGCAGCGCATCGCCCTGTCCAACGCGGAAATCACCGCGCGCAACGCGCTGGCTGGCGATGATCAGCGCCTCTTCGGGGGATTGGCACTGGCCGATGACGAGCGTGCGGTCGAAGCCGCCGACGTCATCGCTTTCGTCATCGCTGGCGATACCGATGCAGGAGATGCGCAGCGGCAGCTTCTGGGCATGACGCAGCCGAGGCAGGATCTGTCGCGCGACAATTTCGCCGATCGAGGCGAAAGTGGTGTGGTGGGAAAGGCTCATGGGGAATGCTCCGCGACGGACGGCGGAAGCCCCTCTCCCGCCTCACAATCCGTCACGGCCAACCGGCCCGCACTCTTACTCTCCCGTCCCGACGGTGGATCGTCCCGCACCTCGGCGGGACGATCCGGCGATCAGCACCAGGGCTCACGCCGCCCGGCCCAGGTTCTCGCCAGCCCTTCATCGACGAGAATATCGCCGACATCGCGGCCTTCGACGCGTATCGCCGCCAGGGTCCGGCCATAGCGGTCGGTCCCCTGACGCAGGATTTCGACCCGCCGACCTTGCAGGATTTCCGCCAGCCTGATCTTCGCTTGCCGGGCAAGGTCGGTTTCATGGATGCAGCGGCCCTCCATTTCGGGAGCGTCGATGTTGAATATCCGAACAGCTTCGGACTGCTGTCCCATACCCAGCCGGATCGAGTCACCGTCCCAGACGCGGATTTCCGCCGGTTCGCAGGAAGCCGTGCAGAGCAGGACGGAGATGACGATATGGCTGAGCATGGCAAGAGGCTTTCATAAGGGGGAGGCTGACGCGACTGCTCAGACTTCTTCCTGAAGTCGGCCATTGACGCAATGCGGATCGACCTCCGCCTCGATCCGCTGCGTCCGCCCCATCCAAGGCGCCGGGTGGATTGCCCGCGCCCAATCGGCGAAGGACGGGATACGGCCCAGATCCTCGCGGACATGCTGCTCCCCGACCCATCGGGCCGGGATCACCCTGCCGGTGGACAGGGTGATCGTCGCCCCGAAAATGGTCTCGGCCATGAAGATGCCCTCGGCATGGTGGCGAAGCGCGCGATGACGAAAATCGGCCAGGATCTCCTTGCTGGCATCGAACCAGCTATGGATGGGCAAGTAATCCTCGACCGTGCCGCCCCATTTCTTCACCGACGAGAGCGCATGATGATAGGGATGTGCCATTTCCGCCCCCTCAGAACTCGTGACTGTAGAATTCGGTGGCGGTGTAGCGCTCGTTGTAGTCGAGCGTGATGGTGCGCGCCGCCACATCGAAGCTGAACTCGCCATAGGCGCCATCATTGTTCTCCCAGCCGCCATGGGTTTCCGAGAGGAAGTCATAGGCGAGCTGTTCGATGGCCGCCTCAACGCCCATTGAGATTGCGGTCACCTTGTCGGTTCCCCATGCCACCGTGGCAATGGTGATCTCGCCCTGCGGCAGGTCCACGGTCCGGTCGTCCGATTGCGCGGTGATGTCCTCGATCTGGCCGCTGTCGCCAGAACCGTCGAAGGTGACGGTCACGAGAGTGATGCCTGCGGCGGCCAGCGCATCGAACAGCGCCGTCTTGTTGTCGGGACGGACCGCTTCAGCGCGACGGTTGCGCTCATCGCGCTCGGCGAAGAAGCGCGCGACGCTGGCGGCCATGTCGAATTCCGGCGTGGCTGGTTTGTCGGTATCGGTCATTGGATGATCCTCCAGGAGAGCGGGATGATATGGCCCGGCGGCGCTCTCCTCTCCTTCCGCCAGGCTCGCCCCGATCCCGGCCCAACTCTCCCTTTCCACAGCCGAGGCGAGGCCTCGGCACCGCCGCTGGCGATGCGCAGCCTGCGCATGGCACAAGGCCCGGCTGCGCCTGACGCGGGCCGGGCCGTCGGGCGGAGGCGCTTTCGCGCCTCAGCCGAAGGGATCGAGTTCGAGCTTCACCATCTCTTCGTCGCCGTCGAACTCGTCGGCGGGCATGGCGCCGTGGGTGCCGTCCCCGGCCTGGAACACGACGATCACGACCATCAGCGTGGTGGCGAGGCTGGCGGCGAAAGCGGTGGCATCTGCGTAGGACATGGGTTCCGGCTCCTGTCTTTGGAGGCGGGGGACCATCCCCCGCGCGACAGGCGCCCGAAGTGTCTGACCGGATCTGCAATCACCCTCGGGCGTTCGGATTCTTTCCGAATCCCCGAGGGCGGCACGCGCGCGTAAGCCGACCCCACCGGGGTTGAATGCAAAGAGACGGTCGGACCAAGGTGAGCGAATGGAAGCGGGGGATGGTGCTTTGCGTCGAGCCGGTGCCGGAAACCCGTCGCAGATGCTTTGCTGCGCCAGCCTCGTTGCCGGCGGATATTCAGGGTGTGTTTCAGGCCGGGGACGGAACCCGTTGCCCCCACAACACCAAGGAGTTGGCGCAATGGTGAAGCTCGAACTCGATCCATCGCTGCTTGTGCAGCGATACCCGATAGCCCCGTGTGCAAGGTTCGGCTTTCAGGGCCGGTCAGTCCCAGAACCCATCGGCGATTTCGCGGGCGATCATGGCGCGGGCCTTCATCATCACATCGTCGCCGGAGGTGTCGATATGACCGAAAAAGCGCGTCCGGGCGCCATGGGCCGTCCAGTCGGCATAGCGGCAGTATTCGCGGGCATCGAGCCGGAAGGCGCGCATGTCCTCGGCCCAATGCGGTTTCGGTTCCACGATGACGGTGACGCCGTTGCGGGTTTCCTCCCAGGGAAGCGAGCGCTCCGATGGCGGATTGCGGCGGTCATCGGCGAAGATTTCATCGACCGTCATCATGATGCGCCCCCATCTTCGGCCTTCTCGACAAAGCCGGCAGGATCGTCGGGATCCGGCGGCAGATAGGCGTCATAGGGGTTGCCGCTTGCGAGATGGCCGAACGGCGTGAAGACGTAATCACCCCCGTCGCGGCCGACCGCGCACAGGACATAGCGTGTCTCACGGGTCGCGGCGTCGAGGCATTCCATAAGGGCGAGATTGCCGTCATCGGCAGCACGAAGCAGAGTGTCGAAGTTCGTTCGAACGGGATCGGGAATGGCCATTGTGTTCTCCTGAAACGAAGAAGGCCCGCCGTCACGGGACAAGCGGGCCGGATGAACGGGATCGGCGATGGTCACGCGGCAGCTCGACCCTCGACGGCATCGGCGCCTGCCTCGTCGGCGGTGATCTCCTCGAGGCGCGCGCGGCTGTAGCCGTTCCTGGCTAGCCAGAGTTCGGCCGCCTCGTGGTTCTCCGCGAGGTGCAGCAATTCGACGTTCTCTCCGACATCCTGCACAACACGGACCTGACCGATCTTCGGGCGTTCGACAACCCGGAAGCTCAGATCGCTGTCGATGCCGTAGCTGCGCATGATGGTGATGAGGATGATGCCGCCTTCGCCGAAATCACCCTCATGCAGGGTGAAGGACGGCGGCGTCGTGTAGGTCGGGCGCTCGCGGCCCGGTTCCTTGCGCACGAGGCGACCGGCCCCGTTGCGGGATTTCCACGCGGCGAGCTTCTTGGTGAAACGTGCGGGCGGTTTCGGCTGGCCGTCGCTATAGGCCACGAGCGAGCCGAGAGGCGCAATGTCGAAAATGAGGGAAGCGGACATGATCTTGCTCCTGAAACGAAAGCGGCCCGGCGAGATGCCGGGCCTTGAGATGGAAGGGATGGAATGCGGGGCGGCGGAGGCCGCCCCGCTGCTGCGCGTCACTCGGCGGCGACGAGGGCCTCCGGATCGTCGGCGGCCTCGGCCGTGTCCTCATGGCCACCGGCGAGGAAGTCGGGCAGCGCCACGCTGTCCTCGTCCTGATCGGTCGCGCCATCCACGGCCTGCGCCTCGATGGCGGGGCGCAGCGGCTCCGGCAGCCAGCCGGTATCGGCCAGGAGCCGTTCGGCCTCCTTCGCCATATCGCCCTTCTTGAGATGCGCGATGAGATCGGCCGCGCGATCGCCGGCGCCCTCGCGCACCGCCTCGATGATGCGGGTCTTGGTCACGCGACCCAGGTAGTTCTCGACCGTGGGCCTCCAGCCCGCTTCGACGAGATCGAGGCCGGTGGCCTGTGCCAGCCGTTCGGCCTCGGCCATGCGGCGGTCGAGACCGTGCTGCGAGATGCCATTCCCCGAATAGGGGTTGGGCCGCTCGTAAAGCGCGTTGACCCCGAAACTGACGCAATGGGCGAGCAGCGCCAGGCGGCTGGCATCGTCGAGACCGTCGATCCAGTCCCAGAGCCGGTCGTCATCGCCAGCGGGGATGTCGCCCCGCCAGGCGTCCGCGCGCTCGTCGATCATCTTCGCGGCGGCGCTGTCAGCGAGCCCGGTCGCATCCGTGGGAAGATAGATGTGACGCACGGCGGCATAGAGGCTGGTTCCCGAGGTGGCGGTGCGCTCGAAAGTATCGAGAACCAGCTTGTGCAGCAGCGCCGTCATGGCGACGCGCGGATTCTCGGCAAGCGCATTGCGCAACGCCAGCGTCCGCCAGGCGGTCAGGTCGGTCACCAGCCGCTCGGGCAGCGGCTTGACGGCATCGTCCTCCTCTTCATCGCCGTCCGGGACCGGCTCGCCGCCGACGGTGATAACCGCGCGCTGCACCGCATCGGGATCGGACGGGTCGGCACCTTCGCCCGCATCCTCACCATCGACGCTCTCGGGTTGTTCGTCCTCGGGGCGGACATAACCGGGACTGACGATCAACTCGCCATCGCGGTCGATGCTGACGAAAACACCGGCACGAGCGATGTCTTCCGGCGCGAAGGTGACGGGCCGGTTCTCGAAGCCTTCCAACTCGGCTTCGATCTCCCCGAGCCGCTGGTCGATCTCATCGGGCAGGTCGTCGGCTTCTGCATACTGCGCTTCGAGTTCGTCATACTCGTCGCGCAGCGCCTCGCGGGCGGTGCGCTCCTCGTCGGTCAGCTCCTGGGTCACACCGACCAGCCTGCGCAGGCCGTTGGCGTAGCCGTAGGGAAGTTCGACTGCCGCGTCGATCCACTTCCAGCCCTGTCCGGCGATCTCGTCGGCGACAGTGCGCAGCTTCTCGTCAACCAGGCGGTCGAGCAGCGTGACGTCCTGCAACCAACCGCCGTTCTCGTCGGAGAAGAGATCGCGCAGCACCGGGCCGCCCGCCGCCTCATAGGCGTCGATCCCGATGAAGCGGGCGCGCTTGTCGGCAGCCGGAACCGTGGTCTCGGTCAGCAGGCTGCGGATGTGCCAGGGCTCTTTCTGCCACGACGTGCTGATCCGCTCCCAGACCTGCTGCTGGCGCTCGTGGTCGGGATTGACGGTGAAGGCTTCCAGCATCGCCAGCGTCATCTCATTCCGCGCATAGGCGTCGTGCAGCGCCGGCGCGACCGTCGCGAGACGAAGGCGCTGCATGATGTAGCGCGGCGTGGTCCGCCAGGCGTCGGCGATCTCCTCCTTCGACATGCCCATGTCGAACATCCGCTTGAACGCCTTGAACTGGTCGAGCGGATGCAGGGCGAGGCGCAGCAGGTTCTCGGCCAGCGAGTCGTCGACTGCCGAGGTCTTGGCATCGGCCTTCTTGACGATGCAGGGGACGAGGCCATCGGCCGGGAAGCGACCGGCTTCGACGAGGCGCGCGATGGACCTGTAGCGGCGGCCGCCGGCCGGGGTTTCGAACTCGCCGGTCTCATTGCCGTCCTCGTCGAGGATGGCGCGGACATTGAGACCCTGCACGAGATCCTCGCGCCGGTCGATGTCATGGGTAAGTTCGTCCAGACCCGCCTCGACATCGGTCTCGCGGACATTGCTGTCCGACAGCCTGATGCGGTTGAACGGAATGTCGCGCGCCCGTGAAAAGACGATCATCGGGGCGACGGGCTTCTTCCTGGCAGCTTTGGCCATGGTGATTTCTCCGCGACGGGCGGCCGGGAGCCACTCTCTCGACCTCCAACCCGTCACGAAGCGAAGCGCCGCCCTCTTCCTCTGAAGAGTGCGACGCCAGGCCACAAAGCCGGCAACCGGAAATCAGGATTCCCGGCTTTCCGTATCTGTGGATGTGCGGGTGAATGCCGCACCGGCGCGGTAGAGGGCTCGTTCCGCCGCCTGGATGCTGCCGGTTTCCCACGCAGCCTCCGCCCAGACCGAGATCGGGAAATCCCCGGTGAAGAGCAGATCCCGCTCGATCCCCATGCCGAAGGGCAACCGGACCCCACGCAGCTCTTCCAGGCTCCACGAGCCGAGTTCGGGGTAGCCGATATCGGCCAGGCCGAACATGATGTCGCCGCCCTGATCCAGCTCGGTGGCGAGCCAGACGCCCGCGCCGAAGGGATTGAAGAATTTGACGACGGGGACGTGATCGGCGCCGCGCTGCCGGCCATTGGCGAGGAGCTGCGCACGCTGGGTACGGGTCAGGAGGATCATGCCGCCACCCTCCGCTCGGTCGAGGCCGCAACCGATTCAGCGCCGTCCTCGTCGGGCAGATGCGACAGCAGCCAGTCGGCCGCCTTGCTCGCCTGCGAAGCGGCGCGGACGATGGCGCGGTTATCCTCGCGCAGCACCTCCAGCCAGGAGCCGATATAGTCGGCGTGGCGCACGGTCGGCACGATGCCGAGCGAGGCGCAGCAGAAGGCCGCGTTCATCTCGGCGACCAGCTCCTCGAAGGCGTATTTCTTCGTGCCGAAGCTGCCCGAGAAATCCCGCCCCAGGCGCGAGGCATGGCCGGTGGCGTGCCCCATCTCGTGCAGCGCCGTCCGGTGCCAGTTAATCGGCTCGAAATAGGCGGCCGGCGGCGGCACCTGCACATAATCGAGTGCCGGCACATAGAAGGCGCGATCTCCGCCGATGCGGAAATCGATCCCGGTCGCGCGGATCAGTGCCTCGACCTTCGGCTCGATCATACCGGGCGGCGGTGGTGGCGCCTCCACGGCAATATCTTCTGGCAGGCCCTCGCATTGCGCGGTGTTGAAAACGGTGAAGCGCTTCAGGAACGGGACGCGTCCCGGTTCTTCACCGGTCTCGCGGGCTCGGCGCTTCTCGTCTTCCGGGGTGAAGCGGTCGGCATAGACGACCGTCGTGCCGTGCTCGCCCTTACGGACATTGCCGCCGAGGGCTGCCGCCTGGCGATAGGTGAGCCAATGCTGGGTCGGATAGCCGTTCTGGACCACGGCACCCCAGAGGATCAGCACATTGATCCCGGAATACTGCCGCGAGGTCGCGGCGTTTCGCGGCATGGCAAGCGGCGCTTTCGCCGCAGTCCCCCAAGGCTGGACCCAGGGAAGCCGTCCTTCCTCCAGCTCGGCGATGATCTTGCCGGTGATGTCGTCGTAAAGATTGCTGCGGGCGCCGCCTTCACGGGCGCGGTCCTGTCTGGCCATCGGGATGATCTCCGCGACGGGCGCCGGAGGCCACTCCTCCAGTCCTTAACCCGTCACGGAAAACCCGCCCGCACTCGAACTCTCAGGGGGCGTTGCGGGGTCTCCCCGCTGATGGGGGTGCGTCGGCAACGCAGTGCCGACCAGGGGGAAGGCTTTTCCCTGCCACCTGAGAATCTCAGCCATGATGAACCTTGTAGTCGTTCACTGCGCCTGCATAGTGTGACAGTCCGAACAGAGGCTTGAGCGATTGAAGGGGCGGAGAACGGACGTTCGTTGCCGTGAGCGCGAATGACCACAAACTTCCCGATGTTCCCGATCGCGAGCTACCCCTCGAGCCACTTCACAGAACAGATTGCTCGACTTGAAGTACGTTTCTCACGTAAAACCAAATAAAGTCATGTAGTTGTTGTCGCACATCCGCAGCACTGTCATTGAAAAGAACGCGCATGCAGCCGCCGCTGCTAAGAGAGTCTTAACCAGATGAACAAGGCCCATGAGATAGACAGCCCCGACAAGATAACCGTTTCGGCCGGGCCGGAGGCCGGAGTTGCGTCCCCAACGGCGATTTCGACGGCAGCGTGCAAGGTCAACGAGCACTGTGTCGGCGATCACTGGACGGTCGGTGATGTCAAGTTACTAGCGCGGCTCATAGCGATCATCGCGATGGGACAGGCGAAGCACGCGGCGCGAATTATCGCGGACCTGCAGCCAGCGGTTCCGGCCTTGACAATCGACGTGCTCCGTTCCGACGCGAAACAGCGTCTGACCGTGACCGGAGACACGCCGGAAAAGCAGGACGCTCACCGATGGCATCGCGACGGTCTGATCTTCGAGGCGATCTCCTGGATCGCCGCCCGACAGGGTGCTGCCGCCAACGTGCTCATGAGAGACCCGCACATCAGCGCGACGACACAGGGTCTTGACGGGCTCATGATCGAACTGGACGAAAAAGGTGAAACGGTCGTCCGCGCGACAATTCTCGAAGACAAATGTTCGAACGACCCCCGGCGAAAATTCAGAGACGAAGTTCTGCCTGCCTTCCGAAACTACCATGCGGGCAAAAGGGCTTCGGAGCTGGTGGCGGCAACATCTTCGCTGCTTGACGGCAGGATTCCCGACGAAGCGGTCATGGAGGCTGCAGGGCGCGTACTGGATATGGCATTCAGGGCCTACCGCGCCGGATTGACGATCAACCCTGACCACGACTCGGAGGCGGGACGCACAGCTTTGTTCAAAGGATATGAGGGGCTTGAAAAGATCACCGGGGCGCAGCGCATCGGGGCGACATTCCTGCCGCCTTCGGAACTGCGCACCTGGTTTGACGAGATTGCCGGTCGGGCGATCGCCTTCATTGACGTGCTCGGGGAGGACGATCACCAATGTTCGATCCGGTGACAGCGGAAATCATGCGTACTGCGCCAGCCTTGCCAGGCCTGAATCCTGCCGAGCTGCCGCAATTGCTTACAGCGCAGTATGCAGAACTGGCTGCCCGCAGAATGAGGCGCGTCGATGGCGCTGAAGAGGCGGCGGGTGACGGCGCTGCTGACGGCGAATGGCCTCTCGCCCGTATTGCCGACGCCTATGAGATCGTTGTGTCCGTCCGGCGTGATGCCGACCACCGCAGAGCGGCGGCATTCGTTGCCGGCACGGCGCATCAAATTCTGGCGCAGGACCTCGCGCAGACCGATGCTGCCGGGTCTGTTGCCATCATGGATCGGGATCGCATCCATCCGGCGATCGCGGCGGCGGTGCTTTTTCTGGTGGCCGAGCAGTATGCGGACGCCCACGAAGCCGCGCGCTTTATCAGGCCGGAAGATGGAGGGCAGGACTATGTCTGCACCATTCTGGCCGAAGATATCCGTGACCTGGCGCGCGGCAATTTCCAGAGCATTCTTGACCGCGCGCAGCGCCGTCCGGAGGGGTTCTTCTCCGGCGGACTGCTTGAACAGCGGGGGACAACGGCGCTCTTCGAGAGCCTTGTCGTCGGTGTCGAGTTGTTTGCTGCGGAAGTTCTGGCAGAAGATATGCCCGAGAAGGCGGCAGGGCGGTTCGACGGCGCAAGGGCGGCGTTCGCCCGCGTGTTGGCCCTCTCTTCGCTGGAGCACGGGCGCCTCGGCGATTTGTCCCAGAATTTTCAGACCACCTATCCGGGACCACGTCACCTCGCATCACTGCTGCTGGCAGCCTACGACTCCATTGCGGGCGCGGCGGTTACACGCCTGCAGCCGCCCAATGGTTCAGATCGGGATTATTGGCGAAGCTGGCTGAGGCATCGTGCGAATGCCGCACCTTTCGCTTGGCCCAATCATAGGGAGGCCATAGCGAAAGGATTCCACGAGAGCGGCAAGTCCGCCGTGCTCGTTCTGCCGACCGGCGCGGGAAAAACGACGGTCTCTTGCCTGAAGATTGCTGCTGTACTGGCAAGCGGCAAGTCGGTTGTGTTCTTGGCTCCAACTCACGCGCTTGTGGATCAACTCACCGACGATCTGCAGAAGGTCTTCCCGGAATCGCTGGAAGGTTCGGTTGTTTCGAGCGATTTCGATCGCTTGTTCGCTCCCGGTACCAACTTCGAAAGCATCGAGGTCATGACGCCGGAGCGCTGTCTTGCACTTCTGTCATATTCGCCCGAGGCTTTTGAAAACGTAGGGCTGCTGGTCTTTGACGAATGTCATCTCCTCAGCCCCGTATCGAATCTCCGCCGGGCGTTGGACGGAATGTTCTGCGTCCTTGCCTTCAACAGCATCGCGCCGGAAGCCGATTTCCTTTTTCTTTCAGCGATGCTTGATAATGGCGCGGCATTCGCAGAGTGGATTGAAGAGCTCACCGGTCGGACCTGTGTTTTTGCCGATCCGCTTTGGAAGCCGAGCCGACAGGCGCGCGGCGTCCTGCTGTATGAGAGTGCCGCCATCGTGCAGATGAGACGCAACGCGATCGCCGTTCAGCGCGCGGAGGATGCCCGAAAGAAAAAGCGCGCAAAGCATCTGCGCAAACCAGCTGCCGAAGCGCTGCAATGCCCGCCGCATGCTCTCTTCGGGCTTCAGCACAACTGGCTGGCCGGTGCAGCGCCAAGCTGCACCCTGGCGGCCATTTCCGATGCGCCGGTCCCGTTAACCGGTAAGCTCAACCGGGATGGTTCGATCTATCTGACGCCGAATGTAAACAAGGTCGCCGCGCAAGTTGCGGCTGCTGCGGCGCGCAACGGCCTGAAAGGTATCGTCTTCGTCAACCGCAAGGATACTGCCGCGTCCACTGCGCGTGAAATCTCGGCGCTGCTGGGCGACCCGCCAGAGCAAACGCAAGATGAAGAAGAGCGATGGAAGGCGCTGGAGATCGAGCTTGGCGGGCTGGAACATGCGATCTTGGCCGGTCCCGCTGCCGCCGTGCCCCACAATGCGCTGATGCTCAGGCTGGAGCGCGATCTGGCAGAACGCTTGTTCCGCCGTGCCGACGGGGCAAAAGTCATCGTTGCTACACCGACGCTGGCGCAGGGTCTGAACCTTCCAGCTCATATTGCCATTCTTGCCGGGGACAAGCGCAGCGACCCGGACGAAGGAGGGCGTGAAGACCTGGAGGCGCACGAGATACTGAATGCTGCGGCCCGTGCAGGGCGCGCCGGTCACCTCGCCAACGGCATCGTGCTCCTGATCCCTGAAGTCGTGCTTCAATTCAGGCAAGGTAGGGCCTTCCCAAAAGGGGTGCTCGACAAGCTGAAGTCGGTACTGCCAGAGGACGACCGCTGCCTGTCCCTGAGCGATCCCCTGCAGACAATTCTTGATCGCATCAATGTGGCGGCTGCTGCCGATCCCGACGTCGAGTATGCCCTGAACCGCCTAGCCACTGCGGTCGCGCCTGAAGGCGCAGAAACCGAAGCAACGACGCGCTTTTCGATAGGACGATCACTGGCTGCCTTCACGGCCATAAGGATCAATCAGAAAGCGGGGTTCGATGCGAAAGTCGCGCGACTGAACGAGCTTATCGGCGAGAGAGCGAAGGAGGCCGATGATCAGGTCCTGGCGGAGCTTGCCACCCAGAGCGGCGCGCCGCTCGGCATCCTCAAATCGCTGCGGCAAAGGATCGAGGATCAGATTGAACGGCTACCCCAGACAATACCGGACTGGACGTCCTGGATCATCAACTGGCTTGCAGAGGATCAGGATGCGCGCGATGCTATTCTGATCCGTGATGGTAGAGCAATTCTCGGCGCTACCGGAAACAAGAAGGACGGACCGCTGACGGCCGACGCCGTAAGAAACCTCGAACCCGGCATTCTGGCCTGGCTATGCGGCGAACCCTTGCGCGAAATCGAAAGACAACTCGGCGGCGACCCCGCTGAAAAAGCGATTTGCCCGCGTGCCCGTGAGCTAGTCTCTCAGCTAGTGCCTCTCAGCCTTTCCTTCGCTGCCGGTCTAGCCGCGCGCACGGCAAGCGAGATACCTGCCGTCGCCGACGGAACGGCTACGCCGGTCTCTGTCATTGACTGCCTTGCAGCCGGGATCAGACGCGGCTTCGACACCCCGAACAAGCTCGCTTTTAGCGACATCAAGCGCGGCTTTCTGAGCCGCGTTCAGACGCATCAGGCCTATTCCGCCACTATCGAGCGTGAGCCAGAGATCTCAAACATGGAAGAGTACCCTGCGGTGGTGGATCGCATGCGGATGTATCTGCTGCTGGTCGACGACTGAGTGTAGCAGGCAAGTTTTCAAGCATCCCTGTTGCCGTACGATCAATCTGGCTAAGGAAAGCAGAAGTTAGCCTCTGTGCGGTCGTGCGGCCGCAAAGAGCCGATTTCGTTTTCTGCAACTGCGGTCAATGCGAGGTTGCTGGGTGTCGTAAAGGTTCCGACCATTACCGAAAATCCCGCGTCTTTACCCTGATCGCGTCGACGTGCGGGTCGGGCACAGCCATACTGCACGCCCGCAGCCCCTTCGGTGGCTGACCGCGCAGATCAGGCGTCGGAGATTCTTGGTGGAGTTCGCTTCCTCTGCCATCCGGCAGGAGGGCCGCCACGTCGCGTTGCCCAACGCTGGCCAAATCCCGCGACAGATCGACGATCCGATGGACAACGAGATGCACGACCTCGCCCTCGCGCTGAACGCGCCCCCTGACGGCAATCATGCTCGATGAGAGAATGGCCCGCCGATAGCACTCGAACACTTTCTGCCAGACCACGAGATTGGTGATGCCGGTCTCGTCCTCGATCGTGATGAACATGACGCCCTTGGCCGAACCAGGCCGCTGGCGGACGAGGACGATCCCCGCCGTCTCCAGCCAGCGGCAGTCGCGCGCGCCCATCGCCTCGGCGCAGGAGACCATGCGGCGCTTGCGCAGAGCCTCGCGCAGGAAGGCAACCGGATGGCGGCGCAGCGACAGGCCGGTATGGCTGTAATCCGCGACCACCTCGCCGCCAGCCGCCATCGGCCGCAGGGCGATGGACGGCTCCGATATCTCTGAAACCGTCAGGCCCTCGCGTGCCGAGGCTGCCGCAAACAGCGGCAGTTCCTCGTCGCGCAACCCCTTGATCGCCCAAAGCGCTTCGCAGCGCGCGAGGCCGAAGGGCGGGCGGAAACCGTCGGCCTCGGCAATGTGGACCAATGCGGCGACCGGAACCCCGGCCCGCCGCCAGAGATCCTCGACCGAGGCAAATGGCTGATCGGCACGGGCGGCGACAATCGCCGCCGCATGGGCATTGGCAAGCCCCTTGACCATGCGCAGGCCAAGCCGAACCGCAAAGCGCGCCTCGTTGCCGGTCGGCTCCAGCGTGCAATCCCAGCGGGAGGCATTGGCGCAGATCGGGCGCAACTCGACGCCATGGTCGCGCGCATCGCGCACGATCTGGGCCGGGGCATAGAATCCCATCGGCTGGCTGTTCAGTAGCGCGGCGCAGAAGGCATCGGGATGCCAGCATTTCAGCCAGGCCGAGGCATAGGCGATCAGCGCGAAACTTGCCGCATGGCTTTCGGGAAAGCCGTAGGAGCCGAAGCCCTCCAACTGCCGGAAGGTGCGTTCGGCAAAGTCCTGTTCATAGCCCTTGGCAACCATGCCCGAGATCAGCTTGTCGCGGAATTTCGAGACGCCGCCGGTGTGCTTGAATGTGGCCATGCTCTTCCTTGGCATTGCCAAGTTGTTGTGTCGTGAAGCGCCTGCTACAGGATCTCGGATGAAAACGCCATCACCCATGCCGCGCCTGAAGGGGTTTCGCTTTCCCCGTGAGATCATTGCCTACGCCGTCTGGGCATATCACCGCTTCGCCCTGAGCGGGGCTGACGTCGAGGACCTTCTGGCAGAGCGCGGCGTGATCGTCAGCCGCGAGAGCATCAGGCTTTGGGTTAACCGCTTTGGCGCGCAGTTTGCCACCTGCATCCGGCGCGATAGGCCGGGGCCGTCGGACAAGTGGCATCTGGACGAGGTCGTCATCCCGATACGCGGCAGGAAACACTGGCTCTGGCGGGCGGTTGACGCCAATGGCCACACGCTCGACATCCTCGTGCAAACCCGCCGGAACGCCAGAGCCGCGAGGCGCTTTCTGGCAAGGCTCATCGCGCAATTCGGCCAGCCGCGTGTGATGATCACCGACAAGCTGCGCAGCTACTTCAAGCCAATCCGGAACCTGGCTCCCGACGCCGACCACAGGGCACACAAGGGGCTGAACAACCTGGTCGAGGGCTCACACAGACCAACGCGACGGCGAGAGAAGATCATGGGACGCTTCAAGTCCCAACGACAGGCGCAGAGATTCCTCGCCGCCCATGACCAGATCAACACCCTCTTCCGTCCCCGCCGCTATCGTCTCACCGCATCTTCATACCGCCACGCACGGGCTGACGCCTTCAGCCTGTGGAACGACTATGCGCTCGAGATGAACGCATAAGCGCTCACGCTTCGCCCCCCTTTGCGCCCACAATCACCCAACTTGGCAATGCCCACGGGGGCATTGAGGAGGAAGCGCGCGGAAATCCATCGGGGCTCGCGGCGACGAAGGATCGGGCCGTTCACAGAAGCCGGATATACGTCCGCAATGGCGAGTTCTGAACCAGAGCCAACCAGACCGTTGCAATCAGGCGGGGGCCATATACATCCATACACGCCCCGACCACCCCCGGCCACTGCAATGACGTGGTTATTCTTCGAAACATTCAATCCGATGGAATGTTCGCTATTCCCCTGCATGGTTAATCCTCCTGGCTTGAGGCGGAGCCTATCGAGTAGCTCTCTTTGAAAGCAGCCAATGCAGGGCGACCACCCGCCACAGTTCAGCCGAAGAAGGACATACGGTTTTACGCCTATGTTGATGCAGGATTTTCTCCTCCGTGCAAAAGCAGCCAAATATGACAAAAAAGCTCGCTGTTCCCCATCCGGACCGCTGAGGCCACGCAAAGGCGGCAAGGGCCCGTTTCAGCAGATCCGCGGCAGTTGTTCACCCACGAGGCGGTCGACGATACGGCGCCCGCCGAAGGAGGTCACCATCTGCACACGGGCCGTATGGGCGCCCCCCTCGGATGCGGCGACGGCGCGGCCGATGATTGCGGCGCCCTGCCCTTCGGGGCGGGAACGCATCGCGGTCAGCGCGGCCTCAGCCTCGGCCTCGGGCACGAACAGGACCAGGGTTCCCTCATTGGCAAGATAGAGCGGATCAAGGCCAAGAATTTCGCAGACCCCGCGCACCTCGGGGCGCAGGGGCAACGCCTCTTCGCTGATCTCGATGCCGCACCCTGCCGCCAGCGCCATTTCATTCAGCGCCGCGGCAAGCCCTCCGCGGGTCGCATCGCGGGCGGCGCGGGTGCCGGGGGCGGCGGCCAGCACCGTCTCCATCAGATGCCCAAGCCCCTGACAGTCCGAGACCAGATCCGTCGACAGCGCCAGATCGCCGCGCGCCGCCAGAATGGCCGCGCCATGATCGCCCAGCACGCCATTGACCAGCACGACATCGCCCGGCCTGATCCGCGCCGCAGCCAGATCGCGCTCTGCCGGGATCACGCCGACGCCCGAGGTGGTGACGAACAGCCCATCCGCCGATCCGCGCCCGACGACCTTGGTGTCGCCGGTCACGATCCGCACCCCGGCAAGCGCCGCCTCGCGCGCCATCGAGGCGACCACGCGCTGCAACAGCGCGATCTCGCAGCCTTCCTCGAGAATGAACGCCGCCGACAGCCACAGCGGCCGCGCCCCGCCGACGGCCAGATCGTTCACCGTGCCGCAGACCGCCAGCTTGCCGATATCGCCGCCGGGAAATTCCAGCGGCGTGACCACGAAACTGTCGGTGGTCAAGGCCAGCCGTGCACCGGGTTCACACAGCGCATCCGCCGTCAGCCGCGCCTGATCCTCGCCCGAACTGGGCCCGAAGGCGGGAAAAAAGACGGTCTCGATCAGATCGGCCATCGCCTTGCCGCCACCGCCATGCGACAGGGTCACATGGCTGTCGCGCAGCGCTCCGAAAGCAATTGCGTTCATGGTCTGGCCCGCCTCCTATTCCGCTGCAACCCGCGCACCGCCATATTGCCAATAGGCCGCACAGGCCCCTTCCGAACTGACCATCAGCGCCCCCAGCGGCATCTCTGGCGTGCAGCCCTTGCCGAAATGCGGGCAGGCCGTAGGTTTGACCCGCCCCGTCATGACGGCGCCACAGGCACAGCCCTCGGGTTCGGGTGCGGGATTGCGCGCCACCGCATAGCCGATGCCGAATTTTTCCTCGGCGTCGAAGGCTGCGTATTTCGGGCGGATGCGCAATCCGCTGGCGTCGATCTCGCCCAGACCGCGCCATTCAAAGCTGGGGCGCCGTTCATAGACATCGGCAATGGCGGCCAGACTAACCGGATTGCCCTCCTCGGGGACCACGCGGGCATATTGGTTTTCGACCTCGGCGCGCCCTTCGGCGATCTGGTCCAGCACCATCAGCACCGATTGCAGAAGATCGGTCGGCTCGAATCCTGCGACGACAAGCGGTTTCTGGAAATCCCGGGCAATGAAATCATAGGGATGCACGCCGATGACCATCGAGACATGACCCGGCCCGATGAACCCGTCCAGCACCATATGCGGATCCTTCAGCAGGGCGTGGATGGGTTCGGGCACGGTGATATGGTTGCAGAAGACGCTGAAATTGCCCAACCCTTCCCGCGCGGCCTGCTGGATGGCCAGCGCGGTCGAAGGGGTCGTCGTCTCGAAGCCCAGACCAAAGAACACCACGTCGCGTTCGGGGTATTTCCGGGCCAGAGCCAGGGCATCCAGTGGCGAATAGACCATGCGGATATCCGCCCCCGCCGCCCGCGCCTGTAACAGCGATTGCGACCGGCCCGGCACCCGCATCGCATCGCCAAAGGTGGTGAAGATCACGCCCGGACGCCTGGCGATCTCGATACATTCGTCGATCCGCGCACGCGGCAGAACGCAGACCGGACAGCCGGGGCCATGGATGAATTCCACGCCTTCATGCACCAGTTTGTCCAGACCATAGCGAAAGATCGAATGGGTGTGGCCGCCGCAGATCTCCATGATATGCACCGGCTTTTCGCGGCTGGCGCCGATCTGCTCGGCGCGGCGGGCAATCGCGGCCAGCAGCGCGCGCGCCGCTTTGGGATCGCGGAATTCCGAAGCGAATTTCATCGTGCCATCTCCCGGTCGGCTTCGGCCATCTGTTCAAGCGCCTCTTGCGCCTCGCCCAGTTCATGCAGCGCGGCCAGCGTGCGCGCCGCCTCGTCCTCGTCGATCAGGCTCATGGCGAAACCGACATGGATCAGCACCCAGCGGCCGATCAGCCCCTCGGGCGGCCCCTCGGCCACGCAGGCGATATTGACCTCGCGGCGCACGCCCGAGACCTCGGCCATGGCCATCATCCGCGCGGGATCGGTCATGGCGATGATGCGACCGGGAATTCCCAGACACATGGCTATTCCTCCTCTTCCGGGGTGGCCTGACGCTCGGCCGGGTCCTTGACGCCATAGCGGTCCAGCTTGGCGCGCAGGCCCACCCGCGACACACCCAGCTCGGCCGCCGCGCGGCTTTTGTTCCAGCGATGGCGGGTCAGCGTCTCGCGCAGGATACGCATTTCGATCAGTTCGACCCGCTCTTTCAGGCTGCCGACGCCGGCAAGCACCGCCTGGGTCAGACGGCCGGCGCCATCCTCACCCGGCGGACCCTGCAGGATCGGGCGAGAGATCAGATCGGCGCCCAGAACGCTGTCTTGCGCAAGGATCAGCATCCGGGTGATCTCGTTCGACAATTCGCGCAGATTGCCGGGCCAGTCGTAACTTTCCAGAAATTCCAGCGCGGGCCCGTCAAAACCATGCACCAGCTTGCCATGACGGGCCGCCAGCTCGGCCAGCATGTGCTGGGCCAGCATGGCGATATCGCCGCGCCGCGCGCGCAGGGGCGGCACCGCAATTTCGGCCACCGCCAGAGCGTAATAGAGGTCGGCGCGAAACCGCCCTTCGGTCACCAGAGCCGCCAAATCCGTGCCGGCGCCGGCGATCAGGCGCAGATTGCTGGTCAGCGTCTCTTGCCCGCCGACCGGCGTGAAGCCGCGCCCGGACAGGATGCGCAAAAGCACAAGCTGCAATTCGGGCGTGATGGTCTCGATCCCCGACAGATACAGCGTCCCGCGATCCGCCTTTTGAATCAGGCCGATCCGGCTGGTTCCCCCGGCCACCGCCCCGCGCCGCGCGCCCAGCAGCTCGACCATGACCAGCTCATCGGGCATTCCGGTCAGATCCAGCGCGTAAAAGGGCCGGTCCGCCCTCAGCGAGGCCAGATGCATCGCTTGCGCAAGCTGCTCCTTGCCGGTGCCCTGCTCGCCCGTCAGCAGCACCGGCACATCGAAGGCCGCATAATGCCGCGCCGCATCAACCGTGGCGTTCATGGGCGAGTTGGGCGCACGCAGCACGCTGTCGAAGCCCTGCCCCTGACGCAGCGCCCGCCGGCGCTTTTCCAGCCGGGCTTCGGAGGTCGAGGCAAGACGGCGCATCTCCAGCGCCAGACGTTCATTCTCGCGCGCAAGATGGAAGAGCTGCGCCGCATTGCGCACCGCCATCAGCAACTGGTCGGGATGCCAGGGCTTGGCGATGAACTGGTGGATGCCGGCAAGATTGATCGCATCGACGATGGCCGAGGGATCGGTATAGCCGGTTATCAGAAGCCGCACCGTTTCCGGCCAGCGCTCGCGCAGCCCGGTCAGGAACTCCACCCCGGTCTGGCCGGGCATCCGCTGGTCGCAGACCACCACCTGCACCCATTCCTCCTCCATCAGCCGGGCGGCGGCGGCGGCATCCGGGGCGGTCAGGATTTCAAACTCATCCTCAAGCGCCATGCGCATCGCCGAAAGCGAATGCGGCTCGTCATCCACCAGCAGGACAAAGGGGCGCGGCGTGGGCATGGCTCAGGCCTTTGTCGCCAGACCGGCGCGCAGCCAGTCGATCCAGGCCTGCATCCCCTCGCCGGTGCGGGCCGAAAGGCGCAGGATGTCTATGCCGGGGTTCACCCGCCGCAGATTGGCCTCATAGACCTCGGGATCGGCATCGCAATGGGGGGCAAGGTCGATCTTGTTCAGGATGGCAAGCCTTGCGGCCGTAAACATATCCGGGTATTTCAAGGGCTTGTCTTCACCCTCGGTCACCGACAGGATCGCGACCTTGGCATCCTCGCCCAGATCAAAAGCCGCGGGGCAGACCAGATTGCCGACATTTTCGATGAACAGCAGCGAGGCCGGTTCCAGCCGCAGCGCATCCATCGCACCGCCCACCATCTGCGCATCCAGATGGCAGCCCTTGCCGGTATTGACCTGCACCGCCCGCGCGCCGGTGGCGCGGATCCGGTCGGCATCGTTCTCGGTCTGCTGGTCGCCCTCGATCACCGCCAGCGGTTGGCCTTCCAGCATCGAGATGGTCCGGCACAGCAACGTGGTCTTGCCCGAACCGGGCGATGAGACAAGGTTGACCGCAAAGGCTCGCAGCGCCGAAAGCACCCGCCGGTTGCCCGCAGCCAACCCGTCATTGCGGGCCAGAAGCGAGGTCTCGACTTCGATCAGCCGCTGCTGGGTCAGGCCCGGCACCGACAGACCCGCCGCGCCCGCGCCGTAGTCGTGATGGTGACCATGGCCCGGCGCATGGTCGTGATGATGATGGTGGTGGTGATCGCCGGAACCATGGTCATGCGCGTGACCATTCGCGGCATGGCTGTGCCCGTGGCCATGCCTCTGATCCTGCGCGTGCTCATGGGCCAGGCGCAGCCGGTGCGCCTCGTCATGGCTGATCTCGCGCCCGTCCACCGTCACCGTACTGCCGCAACCGCAAATCCCACACATCAGATCACCTCCATATCCCTGATCCGCATTTCGTCCCCCGTCTCGGGCATCAGCCTGCCACCGCCACAGAGGGGGCAGGGCGACAGGCGGTCGTCCAATTCCACCTGTTCGGCACAGTCGAAACACATTGCCCGGCCCGGCAGGTCGATCATTTCCAGGGCCGCGCCCTCGGCCGGGCTGCCGCGCATGACCACGTCAAAGGCAAAGCTCAGCGCGGCCTTTTCCACCCCGGCAAAGCGCCCGATTTCCAGCCGCATCCGGGTCACGCGGGAAAAACCGTGGCGGCGGGCCTGATCCTCGACAATGCCGCGGATCCCTTCGCAAAGCGACATCTCATGCATGGGGTCCGGCCTCCAGATGCAGAGGGATACAGGGATCAAGGATCATGGCAAGCAAAGGCGCCCGATCCGCCTTGTGCGGCGGAAGTGTCGCAAGGCTGGCCGCCAGCAGCCCGCCCGACATCAGCAGGTGATCGGTGGGCGTGCGGCGCGAAAAGCGGGTCACGATGCCGCCGGCCGCGCGCAGTTCAAGCGCGCAGAGACCACGCGAACAGGGCACCAGCGCCGCCCCTTGTGCCATCCGGCGGGGCGGCGGGAAAGCCCCGCGCGACAGGGTGTCGAGATCGACCAGCCGGGCCAGCAGATGCACCAGAGGCCCGTGACCATATGCGCCCCGCACCGCCATCAGCAGCGGATGTCCGGCATGGCGTGTGGCAAGGCTGTTCTCGACAGGGCCGTCGCCGAACGGATCCGTCATCGCCGGCAGATCGCTGACCGCCTCGCCCGGCGCGAAATGCCCCTGAACCGCCGCGACAAGGCGCGCAAGCGGCGCGGGGCCCGCGCTCCATGCGGCCAGATCACCGGGTCCGGGCAGGCCATCCTGCCCGAAAAGCGCCACCCGCAGCGCGCGCCCCCCCGCCTGCCAGCCCTGCGGCAACGCCAGGGGCGCAAGCCCAAGCTGCGGCGGCAGATGCAGGCACAGCCTGGCCAGATGGTCGCGGATCATGTCGCGGCGCAGATCGTCCAGGGGCGGCAGCGGCAGCCCAAGCGCCAGCGCCATAGCCCATTCCTGCACGGACCGGCACAGGCCGAACAGGGCAGGCAGCATCTGCCTGACCTCATCCACCCTGCGCCCCGTCATCAGCGCATCCACCGCCAGCCCCGCCTGCGCCCCCGGCGCAAGGGCAAGCCCTCCGTCGCGGGGCAAAAGGCGAAAGCTGACGGCGGCAGAGATCATTCCACGCCCCCGGATATCTCCAGATCGTCGCCCTCTGCCGGAGCA
This sequence comes from Paracoccus kondratievae, assembly GCF_009301415.1. Lineage (GTDB taxonomy): Bacteria > Pseudomonadota > Alphaproteobacteria > Rhodobacterales > Rhodobacteraceae > Paracoccus > Paracoccus kondratievae. The sequence continues at coordinate 984,308 of NZ_CP045073.1, forward strand.
GCGGCCAGCCCGCCGGTCAGCAGCGCCCGGCGCGTGGGGCGCGGATCGGGGATCGGTGCATCCGATGCCGGTCCGGCCTCGGATGCGGCCTCGGGCGGCGGCGCAAGCTCGGCCTCGCGGGCGGCGCGAATCTCGGCGGCGCGGTCGGTCCCGTCGCGGTTTTCGGGTTTGAACAGCTCGACCATCACCGCGCGCGCGACCTCGACGGCCTGCAACTGGCTGGTGAAATCCGCCATCGGCGAGAACAGCGAACAGGCCTTGTAAGGGCCGGTCATCTCACGGCTGTTATGGATGAATTCATATTCGCCCGAGGGAAAGGCGACCACCTCTTTCTCGCCCGCCTTCAGGGCCGACCAGTCGTGATCCTCGCCCGGCAGCCAGATCAGGTTCATGAACCAGGGCGCGATCAGCACCCCCAGAAAGCCGCCCTGCCAGGGACGAAAGGCCAGCGCCTCGACATGCAGCGCCTGATTGATGATCGGCACGTCGCGCATCTTTGCGTTGAAGACCTCGCGGAAGTCGGCGACCAGCCGAGCGCAGCGCCGCTCGATCTCGGCCGCGATCCGCATCTCGTCAGAGCCGGGATCCTCGCGCACGATGAACTGTTCCTTCGGCGCGTCGCAGCCGGGACATTTCCAGTCGGCGGGCAAGGCCGCGAACGGCGTGCCGGGCAGAACCTGCCGGTATTCATCCCCCTCGGCCGGGTCATAGCTGGTCCAGCAGATCTTGCATTCCATGATCGCCTGCGGGCTGATCCGGTCATTGGCGCCCAGATAAGACCCCTCGAACCCGCCCCGTGCGGTCTCGACGCTCATCGGATCGCCCCCAGCACTTCACGAATGCGGCCCGCGCTATCCGCCAGATCCTCGGACGCGGCCAGCACCACCTCGGGCATGGCGGTCACCTCGAAGGTATCGAGGATCAGCACATCCATCGAGTTGAAGAACTGCACCCGCCACAGACGATCCTGCGCGGTCGCGGTGATGCGGCAATTGCCATAGCCGCGCGACAGGATGGTCACCGACCCCTCGCCCAGAGCCTGATCGAGCCAGAGCAGATCCTCTTCGGTATGCGGAAGCAGGGTCAGGTTCACCACATGCAGATCACCGGGGCCACGCCAGGACAGGGATTTGTCCATCAGTTCAGCCAGCAAGGCAGGGGCGTTCACCACCCCCGGCGCGCGCGGGGCCAGAGCCCCGATCGCCGGGCGCTGCGCATGGAACGCCCGCGTCAGGGCAAGCTGCGGCACGGGCGCGACCTCGACCCGGTCGATCCCCTCGGCCTTCAGCACCCAGACCCCGGCAAAGACGCTTTCCTGCACGGCCACCGCCGGCACGCCGCGCGCGCGCAGCGACACCTCGCCCTGACCCAGCGTTTCCGCCATCAGCGCCCGGTTGGCCACATCCAGCGCGGACAGATCGAACGACACCGGCGCCGCCCCCTGGGCCACACGATCGCAGGCCGCGGCGATTTCGACCAGCATCGCCAGCGCGGGCGCCAGAGGCGCGACATTCCCGACCTCGGGCAGATGCATGTCATAGGTGCGCATCCCGGAGGGCAGCGGCAGCCACTCCAGCCCCTCGCCATCGTCGGGCTGCGATCCGGGGCCGAAACCAACAGGGGGCAGGTGAAAATTCTGGGCCATTGTCTTTGCCTTTCAACCCGGCAGCGAGAGGATGTGGCTGGTGCGGGCGATGTAATCGTCCCAGTCGCGGATCTTCTCGATCGAGCCAAGATAAGAGGCATCGCGGAAGAACAGAAACCCCGGCGTTTTCAGCGCCCTGTGGGTTTCGCGGACCGTTGCTTCGATGGCGTCATCCACCACGGCGCAATCAAAGGCGTTCTGAAAGGCCATGCGCAGTTCCGGCAGGATCACCGCCGCGTCCACCGTCTCCAGATTGCGGGCGGGGTCGCCCGGAACGAACAGGCAATGCAGACCGGGGCGGGCGGTAAACTCTGCGACGTCATGCAACGAATGCAGGCGTGGCCAGCCGAATTCGGCCTCCAGCCGCGCCAGCAGCGGGTGCAGGGCGCCCCCGCCGGGGCTGTGCAGAATGTCGTGGGAATGGTCATGCATGGGTCAACCCGTTTTGCGGCCTGCGGCCAGCGCCGCCTGAAGATGGGACGGAAGCGCCGGGGTGCGACCCTCGAGATCGGCAAAGGCGCCCGAAGCGTCGCCCCCCGCCATGACCGCCCGTAACCCCTGCAATGCCGCCGCGATCCGTGCGGCGCGGTCAGCGTCGATCACCTCATGCGCCGTGCCGAGGAAGGTCAGCACCCAGTCGCCGGCTTGCGCATCGGCGGTCAGGCTGAGGTCGATCAGATCGCCGCCCTCGCTTTGCCCGGCGATGCCGTCGACCTGCGCCAGCCGCATCGGGATGCCCATGCACATCAGCCGGCCCCCGGGAAAAAGCGCGCATCGCCCTCGCGGCAGGCATCAGAGGCGGCGGGGCGGCCCGTCTCATAGGCCTCGCGCCGGATCGCCGGATCCGCAAGCTGGCCCGAGGTCGCACCCTCGCCGGCCTGAACGCCCCATTCGGCCAGCTTCGCCAGCGCAATCCCGATGGCAGGGTCGATCTGCGCGGCCACTTCGGGGCGGAGCCCTCCTCCGTAATCCTCCAGTTCGACCGGCTGGCAGCCAATCAGCATCAGCTGCGCCGGGCAACGCCCCAGCAGCTGGGCGGTGGCGATCACCTCTTGAAAGCCGGTCTGGTGCAGGCTCATTTTTTTGGCGCCCAGAAAGGCCGGAACCTCTGCCCCTTCGACCAGCTTCAGCGTGCCGGGGGGCAGTCCGTAATCCACCGCGTCAAAGACGATCAGCGCATCGGCTTCTTCCAGAAAGGGCAGCAGATACAGCCCCTGCGTGCCGCCATCAAGCAGCCTCACCCGTTCGGGCAAGGCATGGCGCGCGGCCATCTCTTCGACGCAGCGCACCCCGAAGCCCTCATCGGCCCAAAGCACATTGCCGATCCCCAGAACAAGGATATTTGCAGGCGCTTCCGCTGGCATCTGCCCCCTCCCCGAAGCATTGCTGGCAGGCGGTGCGGTCATGTGCCCCACCCCTATGGGCCGAAAGTATAGCCACCAGTTCCGAAAGCAGAGACAAAAAGTTGCAACCCTCGAAATTCCTTGCAAGATGATGATATAAAAATGAAATCCCGCCACTGCGGGCGGGATTTCTGGATATGGTGCGGCAAGTGACCTGCCGCCTTGCTCTGAAACCGGAAACGATCCTTCCAGTTGCTGCCAGCCGCGTTCAGTCGGGGCGATCATCCTTGAAGGTGCGGTGCCCCGAGATCATCGTCGAGACCATCGACTGGCGCGACATGATGTCTTCGCGGATCGCCACATAGATATGGATGATCATGAAGATCACGATCCACCACATGCCGATATGGTGCAGCGTGTGCAGGCGCTGGGTGTTCTGAACAAGGTCCTGGACCCAGCCGAAGACGGCATGGAACATGCTGTCCTTACCCGCCCCTTCGGCATACAGCGCAAATCCGGTGACGATCATGAAGGTCAGACCGACCGTCATGAACAGAAACATCGCAAGCTGCGCCAGCGGGTTGTGGCCGACATATTTCTTTGGCTCTTTTTCCAGAAAGAAATACCAGCGCAGCTCGAACAGCAGCTCTGCCCAGAACCGGCGCGAGAAGATCGGCACATAGAAAAGCTGCTTTGCATGGTGGTTGCCGATCAACGCCCAGTAGAGACGGCCGAAAAAGCCGACCGTCAGGATCATCGCGGCCGCGAAATGTGCAAAGCGGATATAGCCGAAGACAAACTGGTCATAGGCTTCGGCGATCTGCATCGAGGGCGGCGGGCTGCCGATCAGCCAGCCGGTCACGCACAGGACCATGATGCAGGCCGCGTTGATCCAGTGCCAGATGCGGACCGGCGCCTCGTAGACATAGACCGAGGTTTGCCGGCTGGCCCGATCAGGGGCGCCCAGAGGGCGACCCTCGAAGACAGGATCATCGCCGGAATGGATGTCGCTCATGGCATCACCCGGCGGCCATCAGGGCAAGGCCCGCCATGGCGATCCCGGTGCCGGTTGCCGCCTGCACCATTCTGGCCGCCGTGGCGTTCGAGATCGTGCGGGCGATGAAAATGCCGACGATATGCAGCGCCGCCGTCGAGATCAGGAAGCCGATCATATAGCCTGCCGCATTGCCATGCGCCTCGGTCGCGTGGGCATGGCCATGGCACATGGCGAACAGGGCGATCGCGGCCAGCGAGGCAAAGGTGATCTGGTCGGATTGCCCGCGGCGCGAAAGCGCGGTCAACAGACCGAACGCCACGACCGACAGCACGATCCAGGTTTCCACCATCGGAATCGGGATCCCGGCCCAAGAAATCAACGCCCCCACGGCCATCGCGCCCATGAAGGTCGCCGCCCCCAGCCAGAAGCGATGCGGCAGGACAAAGCCCGACCACAGCCCCACCGCCAGCATTGCCAGCAGGTGATCCGGCCCAAAGATCGGATGCGAGAGCCCGGCCATGAAGCCCGAGGTCTCTCCGACCCCGGTATGGGCCAGAACTGGCGAGCCCATGAGTGCGGCCAGCGCGGCCAGCGTCAGTTTTTTCATTGGATCGTCCCTTTCTCAGCGAATTTTGACGGTGGCAAGCTCGTCGCCATCCGGTGACATGACATGGGTCGAGCAGGCAAGGCAGGGGTCGAAACTGTGCAGCGTGCGCAGGATTTCGACCGGCTCGTCCGGGCGTTCCATCGGCGTGTTCATCAGGCTGGCCTCGAAGGCCCCGATATTGCCCTGACTGTCGCGGGGCGAGCCGTTCCAGGTGGTCGGCACCACGCATTGATAATTCTCGATCCGGCCATCCTTGATGCGGATCCAGTGGCCAAGCGCGCCTCGCGGCGCCTCGGTCATGCCGACACCCTTGGCCTCTTTCGGCCATGTCGAGGGGTCCCATTTCTCGACATTGGCGGTGCTTTGATCGCCATTCTTGATGTTCCGCACCATCTTGTCGAAGAAATGCCGCTGCAGGCGCCCGCAATATTCCGATTCCAGCGCCCGCGCCGCCGTGCGCCCCAAAGTCGAGAACAGCGCCTCGAAGGGCAGATCCATGGTTCTCAGCAGGCCATCGACCTGATCCCTGATATCCTCGTGCCCCTTGGCATAGCCGACGATATAGCGCGCAAGCGGGCCGACCTCCATCGCGTGCCCCCGCCAGCGCGGCGCCTTGATCCAGGAATATTTCGCGGATTCATCCAGTTGTTCGATGCGGGTTTTCGTGCCCTTGTGGTTCGGCCCCAGCTCGAATTTCGGATTGGTTTCCCCGTCCCAGGGGTGCAGGCCGCGCCCCGGCTCGCCATAGGAATACCAGGAATGATCGACGAATTCCTGCACCTGCTCGGGGTCGCGCGGATCGACGTCATGCACCTCGTTGAGGTTGCCGTTGATGATCGCGCCGCGCGGCAGGTGCAGCTGCTCGGGCGAAAAATCGTTCGGGTTTTCGGGGATGTCGCCATAGGCCATGACCGCCTGCGACGACAGCCCACCCCCGTAAAGCCAGCTTTTGTAAAAGCCGCCAATGGCGATCACATCGGGAATATAGACGTTCTTGTTGAACTGGTCGCACAGGTCGATGATCGAGGAAACGAGGTTCAGCCGTTCCATATTGATCGCGCCGACCGATCCGGTGCCGTCGATATTGATCGGACAGGGCACCCCGCCCACCAGCCAGTTGGGATGCGGGTTCTTGCCGCCAAAGATCGTGTGGACCTTGACAATTTCCTTTTGAAGATCAAGCGCTTCCAGGTAATGCGTCGTCGCCATCAGATCGGCTTCGGGCGGCAGAAGATAGGCCGGATTGTCCCAATAGCCGTTCTTGAACAGCCCCAGCTGCCCGGATTCGACGAATTTCTTCAGCCGGTTCTGCACATCGCGGAAATAGCCCGGCGATGACATCGGATGCGAGGGCGAGACCATCTGCTGCAATTCGCTGGTCGCCTTGGGGTCGGCGCGCAGGGCATTGACCGGGTTCACCCAGTCCAGTGCATGCAGGTGATAGAAATGCACGACATGATCGTGTATCTCCAGCGCCAGCTGCATCATGTTGCGGATCGAATTGGCATTGTCGGGGATCATGATCCCAAGCGCATCCTCGACCGCACGCACCGAGGTCAGCGCATGGGTGCCGGTGCAGACGCCGCAGATCCGTTCGACAAAGGCCCAGGCGTCACGCGGATCGCGCCCTTTCAGGATCACCTCCAGCCCGCGCCACATCGTGCCGGTCGAGACCGCATTGCGGATGACCCCCTGATCGTCCACGTTGACCTCGCAGCGCATGTGCCCTTCGATCCGGGTGACCGGATCCACCACGATCCGGCGCCCGGAATTGTCGAGGGTAAAGCCATTCGGCGTGTTGATCGTCATGGCCTAGGCCTCCACCTTGTCCTGGGTCTTTTTCTGCGCCCGTTTCAGCGCCGAAATCGCGGCATGGACCGCAACGGCCCCACCGACCGCACCCGCCGCAACGCCGCCCAGCTTGTCAGCATTGGCCTCGACTCCGAAAGCCTTGATATTGGTCAGCCGGTCATAGAACGAACCCTGATCCCAGAACCCGTCTTCCGAGCAGCCGATGCAGCCATGGCCCGACTGGATCGGGAACGAGACACCCTCGTTCCAGCGCACGGTCGAGCAGGCGTTATAGGTGGTCGGGCCCTTGCACCCCATCTTGTAAAGGCAATAGCCCTTCTTGGCGTTTTCATCGTCCCAATGCTCGACGAACTGGCCGGCGTCGAAATGCGGGCGGCGATAGCATTTGTCGTGGATGCGCTGGCTGTAGAACATCTTTGGCCGGCCCTGGCGGTCAAGCTCGGGCATGCGGTCGAAGGTCAGCATATAGGTGATGACGCCGGTCATCACCTCGGCGATGGGCGGGCAGCCCGGCACCTTGATGATCGGCTTGTCCAGAATGACCTTGTGGACCGGCGTCGCCCGCGTCGGATTCGGCGCGGCGGCCTGAACGCAGCCATAGGACGCGCATGCCCCCCATGAAATAATCGCCTTGGCGTCCCTGGCCGCATGGCGCAGCTTTTCGACGAAGGGCTTGCCCCCGGTGATGCAATACATCCCGTCTTCGTTCAGCGGCGGGTTACCCTCGACGGCAAGGATATACTGGCCCTTGTATTTCTGGATGGTGTCCTCGAAGGCGGCCTCGGCGGCATGGCCGGCGGCGGCCATCAGCGTGTCGTCATAATCAAGGCTGATCATCGACAGCACGACATCCTTGGCCAGCGGATGGGCCGAGCGGATGAAGCTTTCCGAACAGCAGGTGCATTCCAGACCATGCACCCAGATCACCGGCGTGCGGGGCTTGGTTTCCATCGCATGGGCGATTTTGGGCACGAAGGCCGGGCCGAGGCCAAGCGCCGCCGCGGTCAGCGAGCAATATTTCATGAAACTGCGGCGGGTGATCCCCTGCCGGCGCATGACATCGTAGAAAGTCTCGATTTGCGACAAGACGTCCTCCTCCTCTCAGCCTGGCGGCCCGGCAGCGCGGACCTTCGCGTGGTCTTTCAACGCATGCCAAGGCAGGGGGGCGCAGGGCAATGACAGAATGTCGCAGATGAGGAATTGCATTTTATGGCGTCTTTTCAATCGACTGCCACAAATCCCGCGTGGCCCGGATGGTCAGGGTTCAGCCAGAGGACGCGCCCGCCGGTTACAAGCTTTTCGCCGCAGCCATGTGCTGCGCCGCAGCAACCAGCGCCTGACCGAAAGCAAGCCCGCCGTCATTGGCGGGGATCTGGCGATGCAGCAGGACCGGCAGACCGTCCAGCGCCGCCAGACATTCGCGCAACAGGAATGCGTTCTGTAACACGCCGCCCGACAGGGCCACCGCCCGCGCCCGGCCGCCCTGGACCAGCGCGCGGGCCGGCGCACAGAAGGCACGCGCCAGCCCGACATGAAAGGCCCCCGCCATGTCGCCCCGATCGCGCCCGGCCGCCAGATCGGCCGCGGCAGCGCGAAACATCGGCGCGGGGTCGATGATCCCATCCCGGCAGTCAAAAGGATAGGGCGCAGCAGGGCGCGCCATGGCCTCCAGCCGCATCGCGGCCTCGCCCTCGTAACTCTGCGCCCCGGCAAAGCCCGCCAGCGCCGCAAAGGCATCGAACAGCCGCCCGGCCGAGGATGATCGCGGCGCATTCACCCCCGCACGGGCCGCCTGCCGCAGAAGAGCGCGGGGCGCGGCCGGGAAAAGCCGATCCGCCACGGCTGAAAGCCCCGCCTGATCCAGACGCGCCAGCGCATTGCGCCAGGGCTCTCGGCTGGCGCTGTCGCCGCCCGGCAAGGGGGCGGGGGCCAGATGCGCGACGCGCTCGAACCCGGTATAATCGCCCAGCAACAGCTCGCCGCCCCAGATCGCGCCTTCCGGTCCAAGGCCAAGCCCGTCCATCACGATCCCCGCCACCCTGCCGCCGTCCAGTGGCCAGAGATTATCGCCAAGACACGAGGCCAGATGCGCATGATGGTGCCAGACCCGGATCAGCGGCAGGCCCGCGCCTTCGGCCGCTATCGTGGCGCGATAGCCCGGATGCGGGTCACAGGCGGCCAGTTCGGGGGCATGGTCGAACAGGGCCGCCAGATCGCGCAGGGTGCGGTCGTATTCCAGCGCGGTCTCGGCATCGTCCAGATCGCCCAGATGCTGCGACACCATCGCCTGACCGTTCTTGGTCAGGCAGATCGCCGCCTTCATCTGACCACCAAAGGCCAGCACCCGAGGCGCTCCGTCAAACCCCGGCGGCAGGGGCAGCGTGCCCGGCACCCGCCCACGGGCGCGGCGGATCACCATTGGCGGATCGGCGCGCTCGACCCCGTCATCCAGCCGCCGCGCAATCTCGCGGTTGTGCATCAGGAAACCATCGGCAAAGCGCGCCAGCGCCTTGCGCGCCTCGTCATTGCCGGTGACCTGCGGGGCGCCCGAAAGATTGCCCGAGGTCATCACCAGCATCCCCCCGAAAGCGGCAATCAGCAGGTGATGCAGAGGCGTATAGGGCAGCATGACGCCAAGCGCGCGCATCCCCGGCGCCACATCCTCGGGCAATGTGCCCCGGGCGGGCACCAGCACCACCGGCGCCGCCGGGTCGCGCAACAATCGCCAGCAAGCCTCGGACGGCGTCGCATGGGCGCGGATCATCGCCTCGGTCCCCATCAGGGCAAAGGGCTTCGACGGCCGCCTTTTGCGCGCCCGCAACAGCGCCACGGCCCTGGCATCGGCCGCATCGCAGGCAAGGTGAAAGCCGCCCAGCCCCTTGACCGCGACGACCTGCCCCGCCTTCAGCGCCGCCACCGCCAATGCGACCGGATCGCCCGCGACCTCTTTTCCCCCGGCCTCATACCACAGGTTTGGGCCGCAGGCCGGGCAGGCGATGGGTTGCGCGTGAAAGCGACGGTCGGCGGGATCGGCATATTCGGCGGCACAATCGGGGCAAAGATCAAAGCCCGCCATCGTGGTTCGCGCCCGGTCATAGGGCAGTTCGCGCAGGATCGTATAGCGCGGCCCGCAATGGGTGCAGTTGGTAAAGGCATAGCCCTGCCGCCTGCCGGGCGCAAAGATCTCGGCCCGGCATTCCGGGCAGGTCGCGGCATCGGGCGTGACCCGCGTTTCGGCGCCTGTGCCCGCGCTGGCCGCGATGGAAAACCCCTCGGGCATCGCGGCAAAAACCTGTGGCACGGCCTCGATCGCGTCGATTCTGGCCAGAGGCGGCCCATCCGCGCGCAAGGCCGCGATGAAATCGCCGCAATCCTGCGCGACCAGACGGATCAGGACCCCTTCGGCATCGTTCAGAACGTCGCCGCGCAACCCCGCCGCCCGCGCCAGCCGCCAGACAAAGGGCCGGAAGCCGACCCCCTGCACCTGCCCGCGCACCCGGATGGCGAAGCCCTGTTCCATGGTCGGCAAAGTCATATCCGGCGGGCGCTCCTTCCTCAATGCACCGTGCACACCATGCACGGGTCAAAGCTGCGCACCACATGCTGCACGCTGAGCGGGGTCGTCTCGCCCGGCTGGACCGCAAGCCCCTCAAGCGCCGCCTCGACCGGGCCGGGCACGCCGCCGGCATCGCGCGGACTGAAGTTCCAGGTGGTCGGAGCGACGATCTGATACGAGGCGATCCGCCCGCCTTCGATCCTCAGCCAATGGCCAAGCGCACCGCGCGCGGCCTCGACCAGCCCTTCGCCGATCCCGTCGCTGATTTTCAGGGGGCCGGCCATGAAGCGGGCCTCGGGCACGATCCCGCGCGCCAGATCCTCCATCAGAATCTGACTGCGCGCCAGTTCCAGCAGACGCCCCGCCACCCGCGCCAGCACCCCGCCGCCGCCGTTACCATCGCGGACCAGATCCAGCGCCAGCGGATGACCGTCAATCACCTGCCGGGCCAGCGCGCCGGTTTCCATGGTGCGCCCGGCCAGTCTGGGGGCCTTGCACCAGCTATAGGCGGTGTCGCGCATATCCTCGTCGGGATCGGTCACACCCTGGGCCGGATGCGCCGCAGGCCCCAGCATCCAGCTATGTGACAAATCCTCGCTGATCGCCGCGATGTCGAGAGGCTGCGCCCCGCCATCCCAGATGCCGGGGGCAAAGCCGTGGCCGCCCTCCAGCGGATAGGCGCCAAAGGACAGATAGCGCCCCGAGCCGCGCCCCAGATCCGCCAGATCCAGATCGGCGGCGATGCGCAGGAACAGGCCGGCATCGCCCCCTTGCCATCCCATCAGCGCCGGGACCGAGGAAAGGGCCGCGAAATCCTCGACCGCTGCCCCGAAGACCGTATCTTCCAGATAGCGGCGAAAGGCCGTCAGGCTGGCCAGAATACGCAGCCGGTCGCGTTCGGACGGGGCGCGCGTGACACCACCGGGCTGGATCGCCAGGGTATGCGGCCATTTCCCGGCCATCAGCCCAAGGACATGCAACAACCCGGCCCGCGCCTCGACCGCGCGTTTCAGGGCCGATCCCTCCATCGCCGTGAACCGGGCCACCGCCCGATCATACCAGCCCCGCGCCTGATATTGGGGTCTGGTGAAATCAGGCATGAAGAACAGGTTGAAATGCATCAGATGGTCCGAGACATTCTCGACCGCGTGGATCAGCGCGGCCATCCGCTCTCCCTGCGGTTCGGGAACCTCACCCACCGCCATGGCCAGCGCCCGCGCCGCCGCCGCCGACTGGCTGATCGAGCAGATGCCGCAAATCCGCGGCACGATGGTCAGCGCATCGCGCGGATCCTTGCCGGGCAGCATTCGCTCGAACCCGCGATAAAGCGGCGAGTTGATCCGCGCCGCGCTGACCCGCCCCTCTGCGATGTCCAGCCGGATCTCCAGATCGCCCTCGACCCGGTTGAACGGACCGACGATCAACTGCCCCTGCCCCGTTTCGCCCCCTGCCCCGCTCATCGGGGTTTTCTCAGCGTCGGTGGGGTGACGATACGATCAGCCACGGCATTCTTCGCGATCCGCTCGGGCGTGGCGGCCTTGGACAGCGAGGCCAGCGCCATGAACCAGGCCTTGGGCATATCGGTCGGCAGGCCAACCGGAATGCCGGCGATCTTGGGCGTGGCGGTGAACAGGTGGCGCGGCTCTTCGAATTCCGGCGCGGTGCAGTTGATGCAGGGATATCCGCCCCGTGTGCAACTGCCCTGACCATTCCAGGGCCGGATATTGCAATCGCCCACGGCTTGTGTGCCGATACAGCCCAGATGCTCCATCATGCAGCCCATTTCCGACAATTCGCGTGCGCTAGCCTTGTATTCGTAGAACTCGTTCTTCGGACAGGCATGATGCACCAGATGATCGGCATAGAATCGAGGCCGGCCAAGCGCATCCAGATCCGAGGCCCCCAGCCTGCCCGCTGCCAGCATCAAAAGCGTCTCGGTCACCCAATCGGGATGGGTCGGGCAGCCAGCGACATTGATGACCGGCAGGCCGGCACGCGCGCGGAACGTGGCAGGCAGCGCGCCGCCGGGATGGGCGCCGTCATATTGCACCCCCACCGCATCCGAGGGGTTGCCCCCTGCCGTAGTCACGCCGCCATAGCTCGCACAGGTGCCCACCGCCACCACATGGGCGGCCAACGGCGCCAGTTCCCGCAACCAGTCCAGCAACGAGCGCCCGGTGCCCGACAAGATTTGATAACGCCCGGTGCCACGCGGCCCGCGCGCGATCGCGCCTTCGACGCACAGGATATCCAGCCGCGTCTCGCCCGAGGCAAGGCTGGCCAGAATCTCGCGCACCTCGGTGCCGCTTTCAAGGCTCAGCGCCGGATGCCACAGGAATTTCAGGCCCGCCCCCGCAAGCAGGTCAAAGACATTCGGCCCTTCTGCACAGAGCAGCGACATGGTGCAGCCGCCGCAACCGGCGCTTTGCAGCCACAGAATGTTCATGCGCCCTCTCCTGCCAGTGGCAGTTCCAGCCGGAACAGCGCGCCGCCGCCGGGCACGGGGCTGTAGCTCAGCCTTCCGCCATGGTCCTCGGCGATCTTGAGGCTGATCGAAAGGCCAAGCCCGGTGCCCTTTCCCACGGGTTTCGTGGTGAAGAACGGGTCAAAGATCATCGCGGCCGTTGCCTCGTCGATACCCGGCCCGTTGTCATGGATTTCCAGCACGCCGCGGCCGTCTTCGCGCATAATCCGCAAGGCGATCTGCGGATCTGCGGCTCCCGAGACCGCGTCCAGCGCGTTCTGCACCAGGTTCATCACCACCTGCTGAATATGGCCTGTATGCCCCAGAACCATCACCGGCCCTTCGGCATTGATCTCGGGCACGGTGCTGTGACCGGCCCCGCGCATGATCCAGAAGGCGGCAGTGCGAGCAGTCTCGACCAGGTCGAAGGCGGCCATCTCTCCGGCCCCGTCCGAGGACAGACGGCGCAGATCCTCGACGATGTCGCGCACCCTCTCGGCCCCCTCGCGCGCGCCCTGCACCGCCTCGCGCAGGTTGCGCAACTCGCGATCCAGCCGCAATTCCTCCCGCAGGCGGACCAGCTCGCCTCTGTCGGCCCCGGCCTGAACACGTTCGAAATAGGTCTCGAACTTGGCGGCATAGCGTTCCAGCGCATGGGCATTGGCATAGACAAAGCTAATCGGATTGTTCAACTCATGCGCCACCCCGGCCAGCAAACGCCCCAGTGAGGCCAGCTTCTCGCCATGGACCAGTTGGGCCTGAGCGGCCTTCATCTCGGCATGGCTGCGTTCAAGCTGGGCATAGGCGCGGCGTAATTCCCCCACCGGGCGTCCCGTCAGCACCAGCCCCTCTATCCGGCCGCGATCATCGAGGCGCGGCGAAAGAACCGCCTCAACCGGGGCCGGTTCGCGCGAGGTCACAAGCGAAAACTCCATCCGCCCTGGCGCCCGCGTGCGCGCAATATCCGCAATTAGGGCAGAGAGGCCCGCGCGGTCCTCTTCGCACACCAGATCCCCCACGCCCAGACCGACCAGGGCAGCGGCGGGCAGCCCGGTGCAGACACAGGTCGAGGCATTGACCTCATCCACCCGCCCGTCGCGATCCAGCACGATCAGCACATCGGAAACCGAGGTGATGACAGAGGACAGGAACTGACGTAGCGCCTCAAGCTCGCGGTTCTGGGCCTCTAGCCGCTCCTGATGTTCGATCAGCTCGACATAGGTGCGATCCACCGCAATCAGCACATCGGACCAGGCCGCATCCGTCAGCGCAGCACCCGCCCTGTCGTCCTTTGCGTCCATCGCCCGTGGCATTTGCAATCCTCTTCCCCTCCTTGCGCATCTTTCCATCCTGCATGTCAAGCCTGATAGTATGCTAAGCCTATGCTGCACTCAGGCAAGGAGCTACGATCTATATGAACTGATGCGGTGGATGCCCCCACCCATCGGCCTCTCTTATGCCATGATGGTTGCATCGAAACCGAACGGAGGGCACATCAATGATGACAACGATCAGCATGTTGGCGATCGACTTGGCGAAGGGCAGTTTCCAGGTCTGCGCGATCGGGCTGGACGGGGCGTGTGTGGATACCCCCGGTTTGGCAAGCGTAATCTTCGGTTTGTCGGCGGGGTCTTCGATCGGACGTGTGTCAGGCCTCTCAGCGTGGCCTTCCACGACGCCACGGGCCGGTATGCTGTTCGGAAGGCTGGGTTCACATCGGTTCAGAGAGCTGCATGCGCTCGAGCCCCGGGACTGAATCTTCCTGCCTTGAACTTCGAAGTCCGTGTCGCCTACTCCTCGTCGATCGCTCACCCCGGCCTTTCGGCCATGCCGTGCCGTCGCCCCTTTCTGGGCTCGGGTCACGCCATTCTGTAATCCTGTTCTTTTGTCGTCAGCGCCCAGATCATCCGGGCCATCTTGTTCGCCAGCGCAACGGCCGCGACCATCTTCGGCTTGCGCATCACCAGCGCGGCCAGCCAACGGTTCGCGCTGCCCCCCTTGCGGACAACCCAGCGGATCACACTCATGGCACCGACGATCAGCAGGCGGCGGATATCGGTCTGCCCCATTTTGCTGACCGAACCCAGTCTGGTTTTTCCACCCGTCGACCTCTGTCTCGGCACCAGGCCGAGCCAAGCGGCGAAGTTGCGCCCACTGTCGAACGTGGCAAGATCCGGTGCGAATGCCGCAACAGCTCCGGCGGTGACCGGGCCGATCCCGGGGATGGTGCACAGCCGACGAAGTTGCGTATCTGTCCTTGATGCGGCTTCGAGCTCCTCCGCCAGTCGTCCGATCACCTCTGTCAACCTCGCGATCTGCTCGACGTAGATCGCGCCCATCTCCCGAACATGGCTTGGCACATCGCTGGCCGGATCTGCCAGTGCATTCTCCAGAACCTTCAGGCTCGCGGGCCCCTTCGGCGCCACCAGCCCGAACTCGGCCAGATGTCCGCGGAGGGCGTTGATGAGCTGCGTGCGCTGCCGCACCAGACATTGATGCGTCCGAAACGCCACTGCGCGGCCCTGCGTCTCGGCACTCTTCACGGCCACGAACCGCATGGTCGGGCGCGACGCGGCCTCGGCGATGGCTTCGGCATCCGCCTTGTCGTTTTTCTGTCGTTTCACGAACGGTTTCACATACACCGCTGGCACCAGACGCACCTCGTGACCGTGGGACTGCGCCACCCGGCCCCAGTAATGCGACGTGGCGCAGGCCTCCATCGCCACCACGCAGGCCGGCTGTTCGGCAAGGAGATTCGTCAGACGGGTCCGCGACAGCACACGGTTATATAGAACCGCCCCGTCCAGCCCGATCGCGCAGACCTGGAAACTGCCCTTCGCCAAGTCGATCGCCAACATGCTGATCGTTGTCATCATTGATGTGCCCTCCGTTCGGTTTCGATGCAACCATCATGGCATAAGAGAGGCCGATGGGTGGGGGCATCCACCGCATCAGTTCACTATGAGAGGGAGCAACTGACTTGAGAAGCCGGCTTCGCCAAAGTCCAGATCATCGGGATGATCAAAGGGAACAAGGCTAATCCGCCGACCTTCGAACTCTGCAGGAAACGCCAAGCGAGCCCCGCCACGCTCAACAGGCTGAACGCGAAGCTCTAGAATCTGGTAAGGGATATTATTGGCTCTGAAGACTCTTCCGGGAAAGCTTTGATGACACTGTTGCAACAGCGGGCAATGGAGAATCATCCATTCTCTTAGCGCCAGGCCTGCTTCCTGATCGAGTTTGTCTCGGCGGCGATACGGCATGAGCGCCCGCCCAAGATCCGGAAATCCGTAAGGAGGGCCGCAAGATCGCCTAGAAACCCGCGCTCCGGTTACGTACAGAGCGACGACAAGCCATTGATCACGTCAATGTGACTCCGCCGATTTCCCGCTGTGGTTTCCGCGCGATTGCTTCCGATATGCTTCCGGAGCTCGGGAAGCCCAAATGCAAAAGACCTCCCGAAGGAGGCCTAATGCGCTGATATCTATCAGTAATTTTGGTTGCGGGGGTAGGATTTGAACCTGTGACCTTCAGGTTATGAGCCTGACGAGCTACCGGGCTGCTCTACCCCGCGGTAGTTTGTTGAGAGAGTTACGCTTCTTTCCAGGTCTGGCGGTGACCTACTCTCCCACGTCTTTTGACGCAGTACCATTGGCGCTACGGCGCTTAACTGCCGAGTTCGGGATGGGATCGGGTGTTTCGCTCGTGCTAAAGCCACCAGACCGGGAAAGGAGCGTATCGGCGTGACCCATTCGGGTTGGTTGTCCAAGGATGCTTTTTGGAAGCTGACGTGCAGGTAGTTTTTTCTGGTCTGTCTTCTTCCGGATCAAATCAAGCCAATCGAGCGATTAGTACCGGTCAACTGAACGCATTGCTGCGCTTACATCTCCGGCCTATCGACGTGGTGGTCTTCCACGGCTCTCAAGGGATACCTTGTTTTGAGGGGGGCTTCACGCTTAGATGCCTTCAGCGTTTATCCTTTCCGTTCATAGCTACCCTGCACTGCGGCTGGCGCCACAACAGGTCCACCAGTGGAACGTTCACCCCGGTCCTCTCGTACTAGGGGCAACTCCTCTCAAGTATCCTACACCCACGGCAGATAGGGACCGAACTGTCTCACGACGTTCTAAACCCAGCTCACGTACCTCTTTAAATGGCGAACAGCCATACCCTTGGGACCTGCTCCAGCCCCAGGATGAGATGAGCCGACATCGAGGTGCCAAACGATGCCGTCGATATGGACTCTTGGGCATCATCAGCCTGTTATCCCCAGCGTACCTTTTATCCGTTGAGCGATGGCCCTTCCACTCGGGACCACCGGATCACTATGGCCGACTTTCGTCTCTGCTCGACTTGTCAGTCTTGCAGTCAGGCTGGCTTCTGCCATTGCACTCGACGAGCGATTTCCGACCGCTCTGAGCCAACCTTCGCGCGCCTCCGTTACTTTTTGGGAGGCGACCGCCCCAGTCAAACTACCCACCACGCAGGGTCCCGGACCCGGATAACGGGCCGCGGTTAGACATCAAGAGTGCGAAGGGTGGTATCTCAAGGGAGGCTCCACCGGAACTGGCGTCCCGGTTTCAGCGCCTACCACCTATCCTGCACATCACAATCCTGATGCCAGTGCGAAGCTATAGTAAAGGTGCATGGGGTCTTTCCGTCTAACCGCGGGAAGTCTGCATCTTCACAGACAATTCAATTTCGCTGAGTCCACGTTTGAGACAGCGGGGAAGTCGTTACGCCATTCGTGCAGGTCGGAACTTACCCGACAAGGAATTTCGCTACCTTAGGACCGTTATAGTTACGGCCGCCGTTTACCGGGGCTTCAATTCAAGGCTTGCACCTCTCCTTTTAACCTTCCGGCACCGGGCAGGCGTCAGACCCTATACGTCGCCTTACGGCTTCGCAGAGCCCTGTGTTTTTAGTAAACAGTCGCCACCCCCTGGTTTGTGCCCCCCGCCGGCAGTTGCCTGCTGACGGGGCCTCCTTCTCGCGAACTTACGGAGGTATTTTGCCGAGTTCCTTAAACGTGGTTCTCTCAAGCGCCTTGGTATTCTCTACCAGTCCACCTGTGTCGGTTTAGGGTACGGTCTGATGGAGGGCTGTTTCCAGGGACCGCTCAGCTGCCCGGCCAATCCGATAAGGCCGAACAACACTTGCGATCCGTCACCATCTCCTGGCCCAGGAATATTAACCTGGTTCCCATCGACTACGCCTTTCGGCCTCGCCTTAGGGGCCGGCTTACCCTGCTCAGATTAGCTTTAAGCAGGAACCCTTGGACTTTCGGCGACAGGGTCTCTCACCCTGTTTGTCGCTACTCATGTCAACATTCTCACTTCCGATCACTCCACCGGATGGCTTACGCCCCGGCTTCACAGTAAAGCTCGCGCCTCCGCTGACCCACCCTCTTGCGAGGGAGACAGGTCAGAAGAGGCAAGAGCTTATATCACGGAACGCTCCGCTACCGCGCACCATAAGGTGCACCCAAAGCTTCGGCTCGTGGCTTGAGCCCCGTTACATCTTCGCCGCAAGACCTCTTGACTAGACCAGTGAGCTGTTACGCTATCTTTAAAGGATGGCTGCTTCTAAGCCAACCTCCTGGTTGTTTTGGAAGTCTCACATGCTTTCCCACTTAGCCACGAATTGGGGGCCTTAGCTGTTGGTCAGGGTTGTTTCCCTCTCCACGACGGACGTTAGCACCCGCCGTGTGTCTGCCAGATAGTTCTTCCCGGTATTCGGAGTTTGCTTAGACTCAGTAAGGCTGTGGGC
>NZ_CP045073.1:1007500-1513387 GCF_009301415.1 Paracoccus kondratievae
GGAATGCTGGCCCAGCTTATGCTCGACCGAGACCACCTCGTAGCCCGGCGTGTCGGTCGGCACGATAAAGGCCGAGATCCCCTTTTTGCCCGCCGCCGGATCGGTGACGGCAAAGACGATCACCACATTGCCGTTCTTGCCCGAGGTGATGAACTGCTTGGCCCCGTCGATGACGTAATGATCGCCTTCGCGCCGCGCCCTGGTGCGCAGGTTAGAGGCGTCCGACCCGGCATGAGGCTCGGTCAGGGCAAAGCCGCCGATCCACTCGCCACTGGCCATCCGGGGCAGAAAGCGCGCCTTTTGATCATCCGTGCCAAAGCGCAGGATCGGCACGCAGCCGACCGAGCTATGCACTGACATGATGGTCGAGCATGCCCCGTCCGCCGCTGCAATCTCTTCCAGCGCAAGGGCATAGGCGACCATGCCGGTTTCCGAGCCGCCATGCGCCTCGGGCACCAGCATCCCCAGAAAGCCCAGCTCGCCCATCTCGGTCAGTTCGGCGCGCGGAAAGGCATGCTCACGGTCGCGCCGCGCCGCGCCGGGGGCCAGCCGCTCTTGCGCGAATTGCCGGGCAGCGTCGCGGATCTGTTCCTGTTCCTCGGTCAGCATCATTGCATCCTTTCGATCGCGACCGCCGTCGCTTCACCGCCGCCGATACAAAGCGAGGCGATACCGCGCGCCAGCCCATGCGTTTCCAGCGCCGCGAGCAGCGTGACCAGCACCCGCGCGCCCGAAGCCCCGATCGGATGGCCCAGCGCGCAGGCGCCGCCATGCACGTTCACCTTGTCATGGGGCAGATCCAGGTCGCGCATCGCCGCCATGGCAACCACGGCAAAAGCCTCATTGATCTCGAAAAGATCGTAATCACCAGGCGCGGTCCCGGTCCGCTCGGCCAGCCGGCGGATTGCACCGATCGGCGCGGTCGGGAACAGGTTCGGCTTATCGGCAAAGGTCGCGTGCCCAAGGATGCGGGCGCGCGGTGTCAGGCCACGCCGCCCGGCCTCCGAGGCGCGCATCAGCACCAGCGCCGCCGCCCCGTCCGAGATTGACGAGCTGTTCGCCGCCGTCACCGTCCCCCCATTGCGA
Source organism: Paracoccus kondratievae (assembly GCF_009301415.1). Taxonomy (GTDB): domain Bacteria; phylum Pseudomonadota; class Alphaproteobacteria; order Rhodobacterales; family Rhodobacteraceae; genus Paracoccus; species Paracoccus kondratievae. Next base: position 1,008,587 of record NZ_CP045073.1, read on the forward strand.
AAGGCGGGCTTCAGCGTGGGGATCTTGTCAAGCCGCGCCTTTCCCGGCTGTTCATCCGTATCGACCACGGTTTCGCCGCTGCGGGTCCTGACCGTGACCGGCGCGATCTCGGCCCGGAAATGCCCGGCAGAGATTGCCTGCTGCGCCCGCCTCAGCGAGCTGATGGCGAATTCGTCCTGCGCCTCACGCGTGAACTGATAAGCCTCGGCACAATCCTCGGCAAAGGTGCCCATCAGGCGGCCTTTGTCATAGGCGTCCTCAAGACCGTCCAGAAACATATGGTCCATGACCTGGCCATGGCCCATGCGATAGCCCGAGCGGGCCTTGGGCAGCAGGTAGGGCGCGTTCGACATGCTCTCCATCCCGCCCGCAACCACGACATCGGCCGATCCGGCAAGGATCAGGTCATGGGCCAGCATTGCCGCTTTCATGCCCGAGCCGCACATCTTGTTCACGGTCGTCGCGCCCGCGCCCAGGGGCAGACCCGCGCCGAGTGCCGCTTGCCGGGCCGGGGCCTGACCCTGACCGGCAGGCAGCACACAGCCCATGATGATCTCATCCACCGCCTGCGGGTCCAGCCCGCCCAGCGCCGCCCTGATCGCGGTCGCGCCCAGCGACGCCGCCTCGACCGAGGCGAAATCGCCCTGAAACCCGCCCATTGGCGTGCGGGCCAGACCAACGATGACAATCGGATCGGTGCTCATGATGTCTCTCCCTTATTTCGGCGCCATGCGCAGCGCGCCATCCAGCCGGATGACCTCGCCGTTCAGCATCTGGTTTTCGACGATATGGCGCACCAGCGCCGCATATTCGGCCGGATTGCCCAGGCGCGGCGGGAAAGGCACCGTACCGCCCAGACTGTCCTGCACCTCCTGCGGCAGACCGGACATCATCGGGGTGGCAAAGATTCCCGGCGCGATGGTCACGACCCGGATACCATGCCGCGCCAGTTCCCGCGCCGCCGGCAGGGTCAGCGCAGCGACCCCGCCTTTCGAGGCCGCATAGGCCGCCTGCCCGATCTGCCCGTCAAATGCGGCAATCGAGGCGGTGTTGACGATCACGCCGCGCTCACCCCCCTCGCCCGGCGCATTCTTCGCCATGGCACCGGCGGCCAGCCGCAGGATGTTGAAGGTGCCGATCAGGTTGATCTGGATGGCACGGGCAAAGCTATCAAGCGCATGCGGACCCTCGCGCCCGACGATCTTTTCACCCGGCGCGATACCAGCGCAGTTCACCGCAACGTCCACACGGCCAAAAGCCGCAAGCGCCGCCGCCAGCGCGGCCTCGCCGTCCGGGGCGCTGGTCACGTCGGTGCGCACAAACCGCACGGCCTCGCCCAGCTCTGCCGCCATGGCTGCGCCCGCCTCGGCGTTCACGTCCAGAAGCACGGCCCGCGCGCGCGCCGCAACGGCCATACGGGCCACCGCCGCGCCCAGACCCGAGCCCGCGCCGGTGATCAGAAATACCTTGTTCTCGATCTGCATGATGCGTCCTTAATTCCGGGCCAGTTTCTCGACTTCAGCCTTGCGCAGGATAAAGCGCTGGATCTTGCCGCTTGGCGTCTTGGGCAGATCCTCGACGAAATCGATCATCCGGGGATAGGCATGGGCCGACAAGCGTTTCTTGACATGCTGCGCCAGCTCTTCGCTCAGGGCATCGGACCCCTCGACGCCCTTGGCCAGAACAACAAACGCCTTGACCAGTTCGGTTCGTTCGGGGTCGGGCACGCCGACGACCGCCGCTTCGACCACCGCCGGATGTTCGATCAGCGCGCTTTCAACATCGAAAGGCCCGATGCGATAGCCCGAAGAGGTGATGACATCGTCCGAGCGTCCGATAAAGCTGATCGACCCGTCCGGCTCGAACTCGACGGAATCGCCGGTGCGGTAATATCCGCCGGCAAGGGCGGGCGTCGCCTGGTTCAGATAGCCCGAGAACCACATCAGGGGCGAACGCTTCATGTCGATCGCCAGCACGCCCGGCTGGTTCGGGCCAAGCTCGTTGCCCTCGTCATCCAGCACCACCACACGATAGCCCGGCATCGCCAGCCCGGCCGAACCGGGGCGCACGGGATGATCCAGCCCGTGATGGTTGTTCACGCACATGCCCATTTCGGTCTGGCCGTAATGGTCGTGGATCGGCACCGACAGATGTTCAGCAAACCAGCGGATGATTTCGGGGTTCAGCGGCTCGCCGGCCGAACTCACGACCCGCAGCTGGCCCTTGATCTCTGCCGCAGCCTCTGGCCCCGCCGCGGTCAGCAGCCGATAGGCTGTCGGCGACCCGGCAAGGCTTGTCACGCCCATGCGCCGGATGATGCGACAGGTGGTCTCGGCGGTGAAACCGCCCTCGTAAAAGATCGTCGGCTGACCCAAAAGCAGCGGCCCGGTCAGCGCATAGTAAAGCCCGTAAGCCCAGCCCGGATCGGCGATGTTCCAGAAAACATCCTCTTCGCGCAGATCGACCGCATCGCGCATATAGGCGCCAAAGGCCAGCAGAGCCCGCAACGGCACCGGCACCCCTTTCGGCAGGCCGGTGGTGCCCGAGGTGGACATCATCATGAACAGATCCTCGCCGCGCCGCATCACCGGCTCGAACCCGGCCGAGGCTGTGCTCAGCGCATCGCGGAAATCAATGTCCTCGGGGGCCAGCTTTTCTTCATCTGCGCGAACCGTGGCGACCAGGGGGCAATCCTCGACCTCATCCAGCTTGGGCCGTTGGGCGGTATTCGTCACCACCAGCTTGGCACCGCTGGTCTTTAGCCGATGCTCGATTGCCTTGGGGCCAAAGGCGGTGAACAGCGGCTGATACACCGCACCCAGACGCCAGGCGCCCAGAACCACAGCAACCAGATCAACGGTGCGCGGCAACAGCCCCGCCACCACATCGCCCGGCCGGATACCCTTGTCCGAGAACAGGTTCGCCACCCGCGCCGACATGTCGCGCAGTTCTTCAAAGGTGTATTCGGTCAGCGTCTCATCCGCCGACAGGCAGCGCAGCGCCACCCGATTCACGCCACAATGCCGGTCGCAGCATTCGACACAGGCATTCAGCCCGGTCTCAAGATCGCCACGCAGCCCGGCCATGGCATCTTCGATCCGGAACCGCGCCACAGCATCATGATAACCGGGACGCGCCCGGGTCAGGGTCGTCGCAGACATATCTCTCCTCCTCTAACTCTCCGCCGGTGGCGGCTCTCCTGAGTCTGGCGTCAGCTTAGCGTCAGGCGCATTGCAAACAATGACATTGGCGGCCAGAATAGGCGATCGGTTTTGCAATATGGTGACATGGAACGGCGCAGGATCACCCCGGGTTTTGTCGAGGACGCGCTGGACTGTCTGCGCCGCCGCGGGCTTGACCCGCAGCCCCTGCTTGCGCGCGCAGGGATCGGGACTGCGGGCGAGCCGGTCTCGAACCTGCAATACGGCAAGCTGTGGCTCGCTATCGCCGATCTGATCCAGGACGAGTTCTTTGACGAGGCCGCCCGCCCGATGCGCCCCGGCAGTTTCCAGCTGCTGTGCCAGGCGGTGCTGCACGCCGAAACGCTTGAGCACGCGCTACGCCGGGCGCTGAAATTCCTCGCCGTCGTGCTTGACGACCCGGTCGGAGAGCTGCGCTTGCGCGAAGGCCAGGCCGAGATCCTGCTCAATGACAGCGGCCCGCCGCGCCGCGCCTTTGCCTATCGCACCTATTGGCTGATCCTGCTGGGGGTAATGTGCTGGCTGATCGGTCGCCGCATTCCGCTGATGCAGGTCGATTTCGCCTGCCCTGCACCCGAGAACCGCCGCGACTATCATCAGTTCTTCGGCGCTCCGGTTCATTTTGACCGGCCCGTCAGCCGGCTGACCTTTGCGGCAAGCTACCTGTCGCTGCCGACGATCCGCAACGAAAAGGCGCTGGCGGGCTTTCTGCGTGGCGCGCCGGCAAATATCCTTTTGCGCTATCGCCACGATCAGGGGTTGTCGGCACGCATCCGGGCAAGGCTGCGTGCGCTTGCCCCCGGGGACTGGCCGGATTTTGACACGCTCGCCGCCGATCTGCGCCTGTCGCCCGCGACCCTGCGCCGAAGGCTGCGGCGCGAGGGTCAGGGTTATGCCGCCATCCGGGCCGAGATCCGCCTGATGCGCGCCCGGGAATTTCTGCGCGACACTGACCTGAGTGTGGCCGAGATCGCTGCCCGGCTGGGTTATGGCGAACCCAGCGCCTTTCATCGCGCCTTTCTCAAGATCGCTGGAACGACACCCGCCGCCTTTCGCCGTGACGCGCTCAGCCAGCCAGCATCCACAGCCGGAACCGCCGCCCGCCTGTGATCTCGCGCGCAAGACCCAGGGATTTCATGCGCGCCAGCATCCGCTCGGCTGTGTCACGGCTGATCCCGGCGCTATCCTCAAGCATCGCCGCGCTCAGCAGCGGATGCGCGGCCAGCGCCCGGATCACCCGGGCCGGATTGTCGCCCTTGACCCCTGCCATCGCCGCCAGTGCCCGGGCCTGCCATTCGGTGACCCGCGCCAGCTCATGGCGGGCGTCCTCGATCCCCGCAGTGACCGCCGCCAGATGCCGCGCCATCCGCTCGGCCGGGGTGCCGCCGTCGATCCAGACCCCGCGCCCATGACGGCCAAGCGGGACAAAGCGCAACCCCTCGCACCCCTCGGCCATATCCCGCGCCGTCCATGTCGCGGGCTCGGCCAGCACCTCGGGCGCGGAAAGATCGCAAAGACGCCACAGCACCCGCAGTGCAGGGGCCCGCGCCACCGGCGTCAGATCGGCCAGTTCACCGGCCAGTGTGCGGAACTCTGCGGCGGCAGCATCGAAGTCATGACCGGTCGGACGCGCCGCCAGCAGGTCATCCAGCCCCGAGACCTCGGCCCGGTGCAGCCCGAGAAATGCGCGCAGGTCGCGCGGATCCCCCTGCCCTTCCAGCCGCCGGATGCTCCAGCGCGCCAGCCGCATCGCCTCCAGATCGGCGCCGGCCCGTGCCTCCATCAGATCGCGCCCGATCTCTTCCCGCCGTAGCGGAGAGCCCTGCGCCCATAGCATCGCCTCGGCTTCGATCAGCGCCAAACGCCGATTGGCCCCGGCCCGCAACTCAGGCTCCATCGCCATCAGCATGCCTTCCAGCCGCCCCAGAGCAAAGGCTGCGCGGGCCAGATCCGCCGCCAGAGCACTCTCGGCAGAAAACCAAGCCCCGACATCAAAAAGCTCGTGCAAAGGTGGTTTTTCGTGATAATCTGTGTCCGAAGCGGATGGCATGTTTTCTGACCTGCAAAAGTTCTTATCCGCAGAATATCCCCATTTTGCGGATCACTGGAAGAGGGCTGTTTTACCCCCTTCCGATACCTCTGTCCGCCCCGTTCTGCGCTCCCTTCCCCAGGGCGAAACCTTCCCCGTGGGGAAGGTCAGTCAAGCCCCTCAAGCAGCGATCTCACCGCCGCCTCAAGCTTGCGCCGGTCCACCGCCGAAAAGTCGCGTGGCAGGCGGATCTCCAGCCGCCCGTTCGAGGCGGTACACTTCGCGCTGCCCTGTGGACGCTGGATTTGAAAGCTGATGCGCGCCTTGCCCGACGGAGTGGCCGCGGTGGCGCTGCGCGGCTTTGCCGCAGCAGTTTCGCTGTCATCCCCCTGCCCCGCATAGCGGCGCAAAACGTCGAGTTCATCCTTGATCGAGCGCGTATCCCAGCCCTTCAGTTCGGCCCGGATTGCCGCTGCTGTGCCCGGCACTTCGTCCAGCCGCTGCGCTAATGCCAACCCCAAAGCGCGGGGGATTTCGGGTGCATACATCAGCGTTTCGCCAAGCGCCTCGATCAGGCGGATAAAGCTGCGGATATAGCTGCGCTTTTGATAGCCTGCCGATTTGAACAGGATCGCAACAGCCTTCTCGGGGTCATGTTCCTCGGTCTGCGGGTCCATGGCATAATGCAGCGCAAGCTGGGCCATCTCGGCAAAAGAGATGTCCTTGCGCACCATGTTTTCATCAACCATGCGCCGGTAAAGCTGCTCAAGCTCATCGCCGCGTGCGGCGATTCCGGCCGGAATCCGACCCCATTTCTCGGTATCGCCCGTCTCCTCCAGCAACAGCCGATAGGCCGACAGCCGCCGCCAACCCTGGATCAGCTCGTAGCGGCCACCCTCGGCCGGCTCGACCCTGATCGGGTTTGAAAGCCCGATATCACGGATAGATTCCACCAATTCGGGCAGCTCATAATCCGGTCCCGGCGCGCGGTCCCGGATCAGTTTCCGGGTATCAATCGCGTCCAGCGGGATCATATCGGTGATCAAACCGGCGCGTTTCAGCCGCACATGTTCCTGTGCCAAAGCATCGTTTTCGGCGCGGATCTGAGCCTCCAGACGGGCGCGATCTCTACTGGATTCAACGGTTTCCGCGATTGCGGTGGCCATTGGCCCCCGGCGCTGTTCACGCTCCTCCTTCCCCGCGGGGAAGGTTTCGGGCGTGGCCTCGACCGGCTCTTCCGGCATTTCGATTTCGAACATGCGACGTTTGCGGCTCATGCCTCACCCTCCAGCTTGTCCCAGGCGGCAACGAGACGGGATTTGAATTCCTCATAAGCCTGATCAAAGGTCGCCCGCGCCCGCCGCCAGGTTCCGCGCGTCATCTCACGATAATCAATCTCGTAGATCGAGGACAGGAAACGGCCGGACTGCTCGACCGCGCGCGTCAGTTCGATCGGATGCTCAGCCATATGCTCGCCGAACACCTGCTTGAACGCGCCATACATCGCCTGATGCAGTTCATTCGACGGCTCGAACCGCGTCATCAGGAACCGGATATCGGCAAAGGCTTTCGGCAACCGGATCTTCCCCGTGGGGAAGTTTTCGAAACCATGCGACAGATCCTCCAGCGCCTCGGATAGCTGTCCGATAAAGCTGGTGGTCGAGTCATACTCCCAATAGCCCGGCCCCGAGGGGATATAAAGCATGTCGGCAGCAAAGACCGCGTTCATTGACTGATAGCCAATCGCCGGCGGACAATCGAAAAGAATAAGGTCGTAAGCATCATCCGCGAGACTGTCGAGAAAGCGCGACACCGCACCAAAGAACGTCCATTCCGGATTAAGGTGCCGATACTGGGCGCTGGCGAACTCGACAAAGGCGGCGTTGGCGCAGCTTGGCACGATATCAATAGTGGACCATGCGGTCGGCTTGATAAAGTCCGCCGGGCGCAGCATCCCCAGCCCCATGTCACGGATCGAGGCGGGCAGCTTGCGTTGCGGCAGCGCCGTTCCCGACTCAGCCCCGCGAGCCACCGCATTCATACGGTCGGTTTCACGCTCAAGGTCACGGGCCATGATGCCCCAGACGGTGTGATCCTCGCCGACATCCGTCAGACCCATCGAATGGCTCAGCGTTGCCTGCGGGTCGAAATCGACCACCAGAACCCGATAGCCGTCCAGCGCGGCAGCGTGAGCAAAGTGCAGCGCCACGGTCGATTTGCCGGCGCCACCCTTAAAATTGGCAATCGCCGCCCGAAAGGCGCGCTTGCCCTGCGGCCGCCAGGGCATCAGCGACTTGCGGTTGATGCGGATGCGGCGGCGCAGCTCGTTCACCTCGTCAAGCGAGAACCAGCGCTGGCGACCATCCTCCTCAACTTCCCCGAGGGGAAGGTGCGGCTCGGCGGCAAGCTTGCCGCGAAAGGTCGACTGGTTGATGCGAAAGATCAGCTCGGCCACCTCCCAGCTGGAAAAGCGGCGCAGTGTCTTTTCATTGGCCGGGCTGAAGGTCTGGCGCCGGATCCAGCCCTGCATCTTCAAGGATTGTGCCTGCAGCCTGGCGAGGTCTTCGTGCGTATACATGGGATGCCTGTATTTATAGGACGCAGATTTTCTTCTGTTTCGCTTTTACGCCGGATTTGCACTTTTGGCAAAAACAGTTTTGATTGATAAGGCAAGAAGGCGGAAATGCGGGAATTTTCAGGCCCCGCCTGCGAATCGCCAACCGAATCGGAGGCCCGTCCGGAGGCAACGCAAACGCCGGAAATGGGGGACGTCAGATCGGCAGAGCGGCCTGAATAGGGGACAATATCGCGCCATTAGGTGACTCCCTGGGTGTCCCTCAATACCAATGATACCGATTTTTCCTTTCGGAATTGGGACGGGAAACCGGCCTGACGGCAAGACGCTTGACAGAATCGGAAATCAGGACGCAAATACGAGAGAGATGGCGAAAAGCGTTTCGATCGGCACAAGATCGGCGCCGCTGTCGGGGTCTCTTCGTCAGACGGGACCTTTGGGCTAAGGGGCAATAGCAGCCGGTCACATCCGGAGGCAGGGGCAGAGATGCAGGTGATCCGCGCCGTTGGTCGAGAGGCCGCGGCCAAGAAATACGATTTGCTTTCCGCCATGATGGCGCATGGCCTTGCGGGCGACAAGCATCGTCAGCGGCTGATCTTGCGACTCATGGCCCTGATCACCACAAGATATAACTGGCAACGAGATGAGCTTACGATTGGTCAGCGTGAAATCGCGCGGCTTTGGTGTGTTGACGAACGAACCGTCAAACGAGAGATGGCCAAGCTGCGTACGCTTGGCTGGATCGAAATTAAGCAGCACGGCGCGCGGGGCCGGGTTTCGGTCCTGAGTCTTAATCTGGAACGTATTTTGCTGGATACCCGGGGAGAATGGCCGAATATCGGGCCAGACTTTGTCGAACGGGTAGGGGGCAAACCAAGCGAACCGTCCAGCAATGTCGTGCCGTTGCATCGACCTGAACCGGTTCCGGCACAGGGGCTTTGGGCTGAGGCGCGTGCACGGCTGGCCGAAGAGGACCCGGCGTTGTTTGATGCCTGGTTCGCCGGGCTGATTGAGGCAGAGCTGACCGAAAGTTGCCTGACGCTTTTTGCGCCGACACGGTTTCACGCCAATTATGTCCAGACACATCTGCTGGAACGACTGCACACCGCAGTCCTGCGTTGCAACGGCCGGATCGCCAGGGTTCGCATTATTGGCCCGTGAGGGCAGGGCGGCTGTAAGCGAGCTGCAAGTTTCGCACCTTTATATCTGCAGCGATCCACGCAAATGCAGGAGTAAAGAATGCGTTTCATTGCCATGACTGCCGTGCTGACTGCCTTGGCCTTTCCGGTCATGGCGGATGGGGATTGCAAGGTTCCGGTTGCGCAGCGGCGAACGGTTGAGGAGCTGAAATCCTCACTGACCGCCAAGGGATGGGTCGTTCACAATGTCACCCTCGATGACGGTTGTTACGAGGTTTATGGCAAGGATGAGACTGGTCAGCGCGTCCAGATCGTCTTTCATCCCACAAGCTTTGCCGAACTGCGGATGGATGACTGACAAGACGGGGCAGGATCCGTTTGCGTCTAAATAATAGATAATATATCCGGGTTAACTTTCTGACGCGGCATTTTTATAGATACTCTTGAGGCCAGGTTCAGGAGGGATCATGTCGCAACCATTGTGCCGCGCTAAAGAAATCTATAATTTGCCACTGATGGACCTGCTTTTCAGGGCACAAACCGTGCATCGCGCCAATTTCGACCCGAATCTGGTCCAATGTTCAAAACTGCTTTCGATCAAAACAGGCGGCTGCCCCGAGGACTGTGCCTATTGTTCGCAATCGGCACGGAACGGGGCGGAACTCTCTGCATCGAAGCTGATGGAGGTTCAGCGCGTGCTGGCAGAGGCCAAGCGCGCAAAGGAAGCGGGCGCGACACGTTATTGCATGGGCGCTGCCTGGCGGTCACCGAAAGAGCGGGACATGCCAGCCGTGCTGGCGATGATCCGCGGCGTCAAGGCGCTGGGGATGGAGACCTGCATGACGCTGGGCATGCTGGACATGGATCAGGCGTTACGGCTGAAAGATGCTGGGTTGGATTATTACAACCATAATATTGATACATCGGAACGCTATTATTCCGAGATCATCACCACCCGCAGCTTTCAGGACCGGCTGGATACGCTGGACCGGGTGCAGGCGGCTGGGATCAATGTCTGCGCAGGTGGCATCATCGGGATGGGCGAGACGGCCGAGGACCGGATCTCGATGCTTGAAACCCTTGCCGGGATGGAGGTTCCGCCACAATCGGTGCCTATCAACATGCTGATGCCGATGGCGGGGACACCGCTTGCCGATGCGCCAAAGCTTGATCCGATCGAGATGGTGCGCACCATCGCTACCGCACGCATCCTGATGCCGAAATCATATGTGCGCCTTTCAGCCGGGCGCTCCGGGATGAGCGATGAATTGCAGGCGATGTGTTTTTTCGCGGGGGCAAATTCGATCTTTGTCGGCGACACCCTGCTGACCGCCGAAAACCCCGGCGAGGACAAGGATGCGCAGCTGTTCGCCCGCCTTGGCCTGCGCGCCGAGGTACTGACCGGGCCGGCCGAGGGCTGTGCGGCATGAGCTTTCCCCGCCATCGTGCGGCGCTTGATGCGCTGGCGCAGCGTGGCCGGTTACGCCAGCGGGCAACGACAGCCGGGCTTGATTTCGCCTCGAACGACTATCTGGGGCTGGCGGGGTCCGGGTTGCTGGTCCGTGCGGCGCTTGATGCGCTGGGGCGCGGCGTTCCTGTCGGGGCAGGGGGGTCGCGGCTTTTGCGCGGCAACCATCCCGAACATGAGGCGCTGGAGGCCGAGGCGGCCGCGTTTTTCGGCGCTGAGGCTGCGCTTTACATGGGTGGCGGCTTTCAGGCCAATCAGGCCATTTTTTCGACCCTGCCGATGCAGGGAGATCTGGTCCTGCATGACGCGCTGATCCATGCCAGCGCATATGAGGGGATGCGCCTTGGCCGGGCCGAATGCCGGAGCTTTGCCCATAATGATGCGGCTGATGCCGCCCGGGTGATAGCGGAATGGCGCGCCTTGGGGGGGCCTGGCCGGGTCTGGATCGCCGTTGAAAGCGTATACTCGATGGAGGGTGATCTGGCTCCGCTTTCCGCATTGGCCGAACTTGCCGCGCGCGAGGATGCGGTGCTGGTCGTGGATGAGGCCCATGCTACCGGCGTTTTTGGTCCGCAGGGCAGGGGGCTGGCGCATGGGGTGTCCGGTCCGCTGGTCACCTTGCATACCGGGGGCAAGGCTCTGGGTGCCTCGGGCGCACTGATCTGCGCAGATAAGGTGCTGATCGAGACGCTGGTGAACCGGGCGCGGCCCTTTATCTTTGCAACTGCGCCAGCGCCCCTGTCGGCGGCGGTGCTGCGGGCCTCGCTGATGGCCTTGCAGGATCAGCCCGCGCTGGCCGAGGGTGCGCGGCAGCGCATGGTTTTCGTGCGTGAGGCTGCGCGGGCTTGCGGCATTGCGGCGCAAAGCCAGATCGTGCCGGTGATCCTTGGCGCGGATCATCGCGCGCTGGCGATGGCCGCCGCATTGCAGGCGCAGGGTTTCGATATTCGTGCCATCCGCCCGCCGACGGTGCCAAAGGGGACGGCGCGGCTGCGCGTCTCGGTCACTGGGAACGTTGCAGAAAAGGATATCGCGGCGCTTTTCGCAGCCATTGCGGCAGAAGGCCGGGCGGCGGCATGAGCGCGGTGATCGTCACAGGCACCGATACCGGCATCGGCAAGACGCTGTTCAGCGCCGGGCTGACCCGCGCGCTTGGCGCAAGTTATTGGAAGCCGGTGCAGGCGGGGCTGGAGGATGAGACGGACAGCCAGACCGTCGCGCGTTTGTCCTCGCGCCCGGTTCTGCCCGAGGCCTATCGGCTGCGTCTGCCGGCCTCGCCCCATCTTTCGGCTGAACACGAAGGGGTGCGGATCGACCCCGCGCAGTTGGCGCTGCCGTGTATCGGCGGGCCGCTTGTCGTCGAAGGCGCAGGGGGGCTGATGGTGCCTTTGACCCGGGAAATGCTGTACTTACAGGTGATCGCCGAATGGCACGCGCCGGTGGTTCTGTGCAGCCGGACTGCGCTTGGCACCATCAACCACACGCTTTTATCGCTGGCGGCGCTGCGTGCGGCGGGGTGCAGGGTCGCGGGCGTGGCCTTTATCGGCGATGAGGCCAGGGATAGCCGTCAGGTTATCTGCGAGATTGGCGCGGTGCGCGATCTGGGGCGGCTGCCACGACTTGATCGGGTGACGCCCGAGGCGCTGGAGGCCGCGTTTACCGGCATAGATGTCGGCACGATCCGGGGGGCGATGTGATGCGCGATCTGGAATTTGACCAGCAGCACGTCTGGCATCCCTATGCCTCGATGCGTGAACCCGGCCCGGTGCATGAGGTTGTCGCGGCCGAAGGGGTTTGGCTGCAACTTGCTGACGGGGTGCGGATGATCGACGCGATGTCCTCATGGTGGGCGGCGGCGCATGGTCACCGTCACCCCCGGCTGGTCGCGGCGATGCAAAAGCAGTTGCAGCACCTGCCGCATGTGATGTTCGGCGGGCTGACACATGCCCCTGCGGTCGGGCTGGCACGACGGTTGGTGGGGATGCTGCCCCCGGGGCTTGACCGGGTGTTTTACAGCGACAGCGGCTCGGTCGCGATTGAGGTGGCGCTGAAGATGGCCTTGCAGGCCCAGCTTGGGCTGGGGCAGGACGGGCGGATGTATTTTGCCTCGGCCCGCGGGGGATATTACGGCGATACGTGGAAGGCGATGAGCCTTTGCGACCCGGTCACCGGCATGCACAGCCAATTCGGCGCGGCCCTGCAGGTGCAGCATTTCGTGCCGCGCCCGCCCATCCCCTTTGGCGCGGAATGGGACGAGGATCCGGCCCGGAACGGGCTGGGCGCAGTCGAGGCGTTGTTTGCCAAAAAAGCCTATGAAATCGCAGCTTTTATAGTCGAGCCGGTCGTGCAGGGCGCGGGCGGCATGTGGTTTTACCATCCGCGCTGGCTTTCGGGTCTCAGGACGTTATGCGACCGGCATGGGGTGCTTTTGATCCTTGACGAGATCGCCACCGGTTTTGGCCGCACCGGCACGTTATTCGCACTGGAGCGGGCGGGCGTAGTGCCGGACATTCTGTGTCTGGGCAAGGCGCTGACCGGGGGGATGATGAGCTTTGCCGTGACCGTCGCCTCACGTCGCGTGGCCGAGGCGATTGCGGACGGTCCCGCGCCGGTGCTGATGCATGGGCCGACGTTCATGGGCAATCCGCTGGCCTGTTCGGTCGCCTGCGCCAGTCTTGATCTGCTGGCCGAGGGGCACTGGCAAGCACAGGTCGCCGAGATCGGGGCCGGCCTGCGTCAGGGCCTTGTCCCGGTGCGCGACCTGCCCGCGGTCCAGGACGTGCGTGTTCTGGGCGCGATTGGCGTGATCGAGATGCGGCAGCCGCTGGACATGGCCCGCGTCCACGCTTTCTGCCGGGAAAGCGGGGTTTGGCTGCGGCCCTTTGGACGACTGCTTTATTGCATGCCACCCTTTGTCTGCGGGCCCGATGAGGTCGCGCGTATCTGTGCCGCCATGGTCCGGATCGCCGGGTGGCAGGAATGAAGGCCGAATGGCTGCGCCGCACGGGCGCTGATCACCTGATCGTGGTTCTGACCGGCTGGGCTGTCGGGGCGGCGCCGTTCCGGCATTTGCAGGGCGCGGCGGATGTGCTGGTTCTGTCCGATTACCGCGACCTTGCTGGGCCGGGCCGGCCTCAGGGATATGCGGCGACGGATCTGGTCGCATGGTCATTTGGCGTTGCGGCCGCCTGTCATCTGCCGGAGCCTGGCGGGTTTCGCCGCAAGGTGGCAGTTTGCGGATCTTGGTCGCCTTGTGACGACGATCTGGGCATCCCGCGCCAGATCGTCAGGGCGACGGCAGAGAATCTGTCGGCACGCTCATTGCAGCAATTCGCGCGTCGGGCGGGGTGCCCGGTGCCCGGTGACGCCGATTTGCAGGCATTGGGCACAGAGCTGCGGGCGGTAATGGCCCGCGAGGCCGGGCAGGTCCCGACCTTTGATCGCATCTGGCTGGGGGCTGCCGACCGCATCTTTCCGCTGCAGAACCTGCGGCGCGCGTGGCAGGGCTGGCACGAAGCGGTGCAAGAGCTTGACTGCGGGCACAACCCCTTTGTCCTGTGGCACGATTGGTCCGAGGTGCTGGGATGAACGCGTTGACCGGGCGGGTGGCGCGGTCCTTTGCACGCTCTGCCGAAACCTACGACCGTGCGTCATTGGCGCAGCGCCGGATCGCGGCACAGCTTTTCGCCGCCTATCGCCATGCCGCACCCGACCACCATCCGGAAAACGTGCTTGAGGCCGGGTATGGCTCGGGTCATCTGACCCGGCATCTGCTGAACCTTGCTCCGCGTCGGTTATGGCTGAACGATCTGGCCGCGCCCGGACTGGCGGGCATAAAGGCCGACTATCTGCCGGGTGATATCGCGCAGGTGGTGCTGCCCGACGGGGTGGATCTTGTGGCTTCGGCCTCGATGATCCAATGGGTTGCAGATCCGGCGCAAGTCATCACCCGGCTATGCGCCACGGCCGATGCCAGAGGGTGGCTTGCCCTGTCAGGTTTCGCGCCCGGCCATTTTCCTGAACTGCAGGCGCTGGGCAGCCGGGGTGCGGCGCCCTCATACCTGACCGGGGCACAGATGGCGGCGCTGTTGCCACCCGGATGGCGGGTTCATGGCGCGGGGGAATGGCGAATGCCGCTGCAGTTTCCTGGCGCGCAAGAGGTGCTGCGCCATCTGCGGGCCACCGGGGTCAACGGTTGCGCGGGACAGATCCGCGCGCCGGGCGCGCTGCGCGATTTCATGGCGCGGTATGAGATGCGATACCGGACGCCCAAGGGCGTTAGCCTGACCTATGTGGCAAGCTGGCTGGTTGCCGAAAGGCAGGGCTAGCCGACGATGGCAAAGGCCTCGCGCTGCTTGTCGCCGCCACCGGTTGCGGGACGGCGGCCAATCCAGCGCACATGCCGGGCAAGGGTGGCGCAGGCGCTGTCCACGTCCCCTTTGCGCAGCGCAGCCAGAATGGCCCGGTGGTCGTGATCGGTGCGGGTTTCCCAATTCGACTGCCATGCGGCGAAAAGGAAACGGGCGCTGGCCGCATGCAGATCGTCGATCGCCGCCAGCAGCCGCGGCATGGCGCAGGGGGTCAGGATCAGCTTGTGAAAACGGCGGTTCGCGGCCTCCCACGAACGGACATCGCGCGAGGCGTCGCCGGCCTTGGTCGCCTCTTCGGCGGCGTTAAGAATTGCCGGGGTCAGGTGCGGGGCGGCATGGCGCAGGGCAAGTTCCTCAAGCGCGGCGCGCATCTCGGCCACTTCCTTGACCTCGGGCAGATCAAAGGCCGCGACACGCACGCCCCGGCGCGGTTCGCTGATCGCCAGCCCCTGCGCCTCAAGCCGACGAAAAGCCTCGCGTACGGGGACATGGCTTGCCCCGAATTCCTCGGCAATGCGGTCCTGGCGCAGCCGTTCGCCGGGGCCGATTTCGCCCGATACGATCCGGTCCGCCAGCACACGGCTGATGCGGACGGCCAAGGTTTCTTCTGATCCCGCGCTCATGGCCTCATGGATAAGGTGAGCAAAGGAGATTGTCGATAACGCTTCAGGTCAGCGGCCAGCGCGCCAAAGGCACATGTCGCCCCAATCCCTGCAAGCTGTCGATCAGAACCAGCTCATTCACCCGCCAGCGGACAGGGGGCACGGCAATCCCTGCGGGGGGCAGCGGCTTGCCATAGGCCAGGGTTACATGCGGCGTGACCCGGTGACGGGCGACGGCCAGCCCGGCACCGGCAAGGCGCTGCCACAGCTGCTGGCACAGCGCGTCGGGTGCGGGGTTGATCTGGCGTCCGGCGAGCACCAGCGGCCGGTCGCGTCGTCGCGGCGGGCCAAAGGTGGTCAGCAGGTCGAGCACCAGATCAAAGGCCGGAAAATCCAGCCCCTCGACCGCATGCGCCAGTCCTTTTGCAAGGCACGGTTCAAACTGCGGGCTGCGCAGCACCGGCAGGATGGTCATATGCAGTGTTGAGCGGCGAAAGCGGTCGCGTCGCTCGGCCAGATGCCAGACGGTCTCCATCTCTGCGGCCACATCGGGCGGCGGTATCGCAACAAAGAGCAGGAAATGCTCGCGCGCGGTTTCTTGCGATTTCGGGGCGTCGGGCATGGCGGCCTCATGTCATTACCGCCATGCTAGGACAAATCGTGGCTCGGGTCAGCCCGCCCCGCTGACAAGGATCACATGCAGAAAGCCCGGCCCATGCGCGCCGCGCACATAACTGCCTTCAATATCGGTCGTGCCGCTGGGCCCCGTGATGAGGATCGCATTGCGCGGCACCTGCTGCGGCGACAGGCGGGCGGCATAATCCTCAAGATACGGCAGCAGGGTGGCCTCACGCAGCACCACGATATGATGCAGCGGCAGAAAGGACATCAGAATCGGATTCCCGGGCCCCGAATGGATGACGAGCGAGCCGCTTTCGGCAATGCCCCATAGTGCAAGGCCAAGGGCGGCGGGCTCGTCCGGGGCAATCTGCGGGCTGGGGGTGATGCCTGCCCAGTCCAGCGCGGAAAGTTCGGGCGTAGGTTGCATGGCAAGGCGGGGTGGAAGGCCATGCGCCTTAAGATAGCGCGCAGCCGCCTGCGGCACCCCGGCCATGCCGGACACACGGTCGATGGTGGTGCCAATGGCTGCGGCCTTTTGCGCAAAGGCATCGGGCAGGGCGGGGGCGACAAGCGCCGGGCGTGCCGTGTCCACCGGCTCAAGCAGCAAGGCGGCCTCGACGGCGATCTCATTGGCCGGTTTGCCGGGGCCAAGCGTGGCGCGGATGGCGGACAGGATACGGTCGCGGGCGGTCATTTGCGGGCCCTTTGTTCAGCCCGGTACTGATCCATAAAGCTTTTCGCCGCTGGTCGCGGCATATCGCGGTAATCGGTCCAACCCCGGGCCAGCGGCAGGCGCGAGATCCAGCCGGATCTGCCAAACAGCCGCAGGACGCGCAGCCCCAACCGGGTCGCAAGCCGGTAAAGCCGGGGGCGGCGGGCGAACTGCGCCCAAAGACCGATCCCGGCGCGGACCGGTGCAGGCTCAAGTCCCTCGCGCCAGCTACGGCGTCGCCAGGCGCGCAGCAGCGTTGGCAGCGGGATCCCGACCGGGCAGACCTCGGCGCAGCGGCCGTTCATGGTGCAGGCGTTTGGCAGATCGCGCGAGATGGCAAGCCCGTCCAGCACCGGCGTCAGGACCGAGCCCATGGGCCCCGGATAAGTCCCGCCATAGGCATGTCCCCCGATCTGGCGATAGACTACGCAATGGTTCATGCACGCCCCGCAGCGGATACAGCGCAGCATGTCGCGAAACTCGTTCGCCAGCATTTTCGTGCGGCCGTTATCGACCAGGACGATATGCATCTCTTCCGGACCGTCGGCATCGCCCGTGCGTCTGGGCCCGGCGTGAAAGGTTGTGTATTGCGTCATCTCGCCCCCGGTGGCCGAGCGGACCAGCAGGCGCAACAGTGCAAATGCATGCGCGGTCGAGGGGACCAGCTTCTCGATCCCGGCGGTGACGATATGGATGCGCGGAGGGGTGGTGGTCAGCTCGGCATTGCCCTCATTCGTGACCGTGCAGGTGGCCCCGGTATCGGCGATCAGGAAATTCGCACCCGAGATGCCGACATCAGCCGAAAGGAACTTTTCCCGCAGCACCCGACGCGCGCTTTGCACCATGGTCGCCGGGTCCTCGGCCGCGGGCGGTGGCTGGTGAGCGGTCTTGAACAGCTCGGCCACCTGCTCGCGCGTGCGATGCATGGCGGGCCAGATGATGTGCGAGGGATGCTCTCCGGCAAGCTGGATGATATGTTCTGCAAGATCGGTCTCGACCCGCTCGATCCCCGCATCGGCAAGGGCATGGGGCAGGCCGATTTCTTCGCCCAGCATGGACTTGGAACGTGTGACCCGCCGCGCATTGGCCGCCAGGCAGATATTGGTGACGATCGCGCGGGCCTCGGCATCATCGGCTGCCCAATGGACCTGTGTGCCACGGGCGGTGGCGTTTCTCTCGAACATCTCCAGATAATGGTCGAGATGGGCGATGACGTGATCCTTGATCGCCTGACCCCGGGCACGGGCGGCCCCGAATTGGGGAAAGTCGGCGACGGCCGCGGCGCGCTTGCGCTCGGCATTGCCCGTGGTGCGGTCGATGGCAAGCTTCAGCACCGGATCGGCCAGCGCAGCCGCGACGCGGTCCTTGAAACGAGCGGTCATGACGCCTCCTCGCCGATGGCTGGTCCCCCGGCACGTCCGGCCAGCACCTCGATGGTGTGAAAACAGCGGGTCCGCGCGCCGCGACGATGCAGCTTGCCGGCCATGTTCATCAAACAGCCCAGATCGCCGGCCAGCAGGATATCTGCTCCGGTTCCCTCGATGGCCTCGGCCTTTTCGGTAACGATGGCATTCGAGATGTCCGGGTATTTCACGCAGAACGTCCCGCCAAAGCCGCAACAAACATCATTGCCCGGCAGCCCACGCATGTTCAGCCCCTCGACATGGGACAGCAGCGCACGGGGCTGTTCGGCGACACCCAGGTCGCGCAGGCCCGAGCAGCTGTCGTGATAGGTCGCCGATGCCTCCAGCCGCACGCCCTGTGGCACATAGCCCAAGACGTCATGCAGAAAACTTGTGATCTCATGGGTCTTGGCTGCCATGGCCCGGGCGCGTCCGGTCCAATCCGGGTCGTCCGCCAGAAGCTCGGGATAGCCATGGACCATGGTTGCCGCGCAGGAACCCGAAGGCAGGACAACATAGTCATACCCCTCAAAGGCGGCAATCGTCTGACGGGCAAGTAAGGCGGCATTGCGGTCATTGCCGCTGTTCAGCGCCGGCTGGCCGCAACAGGTCTGAACCTGCGGTACCTCGACCTCGCACCCGGCCTTTTCCAGCAGTTCAAGGGCGGCAAAGCCGATCTGAGGACGGATGGCATCGACAAGGCAGGTGACGAACAAACCGACCCTGGGCTTTGGCTGTGCGGACATGGCTGCGCCCTTTGCTTCTTTCGTGGATAAATATCCCGGGGGTCCGGGGGCAGCGCCCCCGGTCCGTTTCGCAAGGCTCTGGCCTCAATCGGCCGGGGCGGTGATGGGCGGTGCTTCGGGCACCATCCCGCTAAAGGGCGGCAGATAGGCCTGGGCCATGACCAGCACGCCGACCAGTGCCGCCAGTGCCACCGAATGGAAGAACACAAAGCGCAGGATCGAACCTTCGCGCCCGTACCATTTGGTCGCGGTCGAGGCGACGACGATCGACTGGGCGTCGATCATCTTGCCCATCACCCCGCCTGACGAGTTCGCGGCGGCCATCAGAACCGGGTTCAGGTTCAGCTGCTGTGCGGTGACCTTTTGCAGCCCGCCAAACAGCACGTTCGATGCCGTGTCCGAGCCGGTGACGGCAACCCCCAGCCAGCCAAGCAGCGTGCCAAAGAATGGATAAAGCCAGCCGGTATTGGCAAACGCCAGACCCATGGTCGCATCAAGGCCCGAGTAGCGCGTGACATAACCAAGGGCCAGCATGCAGGCGATGGTGATCAGCGAAAAGCGGATCATCCAGAAGGTCCGGCCATACATCCGCAGCAGCGCCATCGGGCTATAGCCCAGCAAAATCCCCGAGACGAGCGCCGACAGCAGAATGCCGGTCCCGGTCATCGACAGGATGTTGAAGCTGAAGACCGCGGCCTCGGCATGGGGTTCGGGGGCGACCGGGGGCACTTTCTGGACCAGACCGTCCAGACCTGCGACCGGGATCTTGGCGCTCCAGATGCCGTCAAGCAACGCCTTCATCTGCGGGACACCCCACAGGAAGACAAAGATCGACAGGATCACCCAGGGCATCCAGGCTTTCAGCACTGATCGGCCCACGGCCGCGGCATCAGAGCCCTCTTCAGTACCGTCCCTGACCTCGTCCGAGGACCAGTCGCGCGGCGCTTCGGTGATCGGGTTCTTTGGCCGCCACACACGCAGGAAACCGGCCAGACACAGCATCGAGCTTATCGCCGCGATGATGTCTACCAGCCACGGCCCGTGAAAGTTCGAGACGAGGTATTGCGGCACCGCGAAAGAAACCCCGGCAACCAGCAGCGCCGGCCAGACCTCGATCATGCGGCGGAAGCCGACAAAGGCCCAGATCAGCCAGAAGGGTACGATGACGGAAAAGAACGGCAGCTGACGACCGATCATGGCCGAAAGTTCCATCAGGTCCAGTCCGGTGACGGCCGAAAGCGCGATCACCGGTGTCCCAAGCGCGCCATAGGCGACAGGTGCCGTATTGGCGATCAGCGACAGGCCCGCGGCTGACAGAGGCGAAAAGCCCAGACCCATCAGCATGGCTGCGGTTACCGCGACCGGTGTGCCGAACCCTGCCGCGCCCTCGAAAAACGCACCAAAGCTGAAGGCGATGAACAAAAGCTGCATCCGCCGGTCGTCCGAGATGTTGCGGATCGAGTGTCGCAGCACATCGAACTCGCCCTTTTCGTTGGTAAGCTGGTAAAGAAAGATGACGTTCAGGATGATCCATCCGATCGGCATCAGGCCATAGGCTGCGCCATAGACGGCGGACATCCCGGCCAGACCGACCGGCATGCCAAAGCCGACGATCGCCACGGCCAGCGCGGTGACCAGGCCCAGCATGGCGGCGATATGGGCGCGGATCTCGAAAATACCGATGGCGCCCAGAAGCACCAGCACCGGAATGGCGGCAGCGATGGTCGACAGGACCATATTGCCGAATGGATCGTATATCTGTGACCAGATCATGAAATGTTCCCTGTCATGGCAGCTATGTCAGCGCGGTGCGATGCGGCGCGACCGGGCTGCTGCTTTGGCTGTCCAGATGAAGCATTGTGAACGCGACGCCGGCGATCCGGGCGCGGCGGGACTGCATGTCTTTCCTCCCTCTCTCCTCTCCTGATGGTTCCTGCTGGCGCGGGGCCGGCGGTTCAGGGCCCGCTTATTGCCAATGCGCGCATTTCGAGGTCTGGCCGATGCCGGGGTTCATGCTGTTTGTGGGGTCGAGCTGCCGATAAAAGCCCGCGAGCTCCGGCTTGGCGTGATAGAGATGACCGACATTGTGTTCGGCCGGGTATTCGGCACTGCGCTGGTCAAGCAGGCGCCACATCTCATGTTCGACAGCGATGCAGTCGTGGCCCTTTTTCACCACGTAATCCTGATGGAAGACGTGGCAGAAGAAATGGCCGTAATAGAGTTTCTTCTCGATTTTGTCGGCCAGTTCGGGCGGCAGCCGCTCGACCCAGTCGCGGTCGTTGCGGCGCAGGGCGATGTCCAGCGCGACGATATCCTCGACCTCGCGGGCGTGGATCGCGCGGTAACGAACCGCCGCGCCGGCGACGGCAAAGCGGTGCAGAAAGGCGGCCGTCCCCTCATCCGGGTTGCATTCGAACATGTCCCCCTGAGCCGAGGGGAAAATGCTGCCAAGATAGTCGCGCGCCTCGGCAATGCCCGCCCCGCCCATGCGCAAAAGCAGGTGGTGTTCGTAGCGGTCACGGAATTCGTTCATGCGCCGGGGCAGATGCTGGGGCGCCAGCGAAGCAACGGCCTGCGCCAGCCGATCCGACAGGGTTGAGCCAAGACCAAGGCGTTCGGTCAGCGCATCCATCCGTGACTTGGCGGAAAAAAAGGCTGGCATGCGGTCGGTGCCGGCGTGGCGGATGAACAGGAAGGTGTCCTTGCCGTATTTGGCCGCGACGTCATAGGCCTCGCGGTGGATATATTCCCCGGCAATGGGCAGGTGACGGAAACTGGCAAGGATATGACGGCGAATCCCGGTCAGTTCGTCGGGGTCGTTGGTGCCGATGTAAAAGACCGCAGTTTCCTTTTCCGCCTTGAATGTGTCGAGCCGCACGGCAAAGACCGCCAGCTTTCCCGCACAGCCCGCGGCCTCGCGCAGGCGGCGTGGGTCGGCGTTGAACCGGGCCGGGGTGTCCGCCTCGATATCGCGGACATGATCGGCATATTCGCGGTCCGAGGCCCAGGCGTCGGTCGGCGCGGGCACGGGCAGATCGCCGGTCTCGATGCGGGCGAGGATCTCTTCGGGGTCGTCACCCAGATCAAGCCCCAGATGGTTGACGAGCGCGACCGAACCGTCGGCGCGTACCTCGGCGTAAAGGCTCATCTCGGTATAGGCAGGGCCGCGCTGGATCAGTGCGCCGCCCGAGTTGTTGCAGATCCCGCCAAGGACCGAAGCACCGATGCAGGACGAGCCGATCACTGAATGCGGCTCACGTCCCAGCGGGCGCAGGCGTTTTTCCAGCGCATCCAGCGTGGCGCCCGGCAGGCACAGCACCTGATCGCCCCCGCCCAGCAGGTGGATGCCCTTTAGTCGCATGACTGAAATCAGCACGATCTCGCGGTCGTAATCCTGTCCCCAGGGGGTCGAACCGCCGGTCAGCCCGGTATTCGCCGCCTGCAGGATCACGGCCCGGCCCGAGGCGATGGCGGCGTTCAGCACCCGCCACATTTCGACCAGAGAGCCGGGGCGCACCACTGCCGCGACCGGCCCCTCGCCATAACGAAAGCCACGGGTATAGCGGCGCGTTGTCCGGGGCGCGGTCAGCACATGAGCGCGCCCCACGATCTGGCGCAACTGGTCCAGCAGCCGGGTGCGGTCTGCGGCTGGCCTGGCGTCGCCGGGTCGCGTCATGGCTTTCCCCCCTCCCGTTCTTGCCTGTCTGGGCGGTATCGGTCCCATGTCAGGCATAAGAATTGATCAGTTCATTTTACCCACCCCAATTTATTGGTAAAATGATTTTACCAATCGGGTCAAGCGGAGAATCCATTGCGCCCGGCCCGGTGCTATGGATAATCTCTTCGACCGGGCGCCGCCGGTTAACCTTCTGAAATTTCGGCGATCCGCAGGGGAATGGGCATGGCGAGCGAAGTGAACAAAGGCATCTCAGCCGCAGAGACAACCGCACGGCATATCGAGGACCTGATTCTGGAAGGTTCGCTTCGTCCTGGGGATTCGCTTTTGGCCGAGCGTGAGCTGGCGCTGCGGCTGAACGTTTCGCGCCCGACGCTGCGTCAGGGGATCCGCATGCTTGAAGACAAGGGGCTGATCGTCGCCGAACCGGGCGGCGCGCGCCGGGTGGCGCCGCTGGCGACCAGCATTACTGATCCGTTGATCGTTCTGATGGCCTCACGCCCAGAGGTGGTGGACGACTATCTTGAGCTGCGCGGCACGCTTGAGGGGATGGCGGCCAATCTGGCCGCAACCCGTGCCAATGATGTTGATCGTGCCACCCTGACCCGCTGTATGGAGCGGATCGACGAGGCCCATGACAAGGCCGATTTCCGCGACGAGGCCGAGGCGGATGTCGATCTGCATGTCGCCGTCTATGAGGCCAGTCATAATATCGTGCTGCTCCAGATCATGCGCGCGCTGTCGGGCATGTTGCGCAAGGGCGTCTTTCACAACCGGGAAAAGCTTTATGCCCGGCCCGAGGTGCGCGAGGTGCTGCGCAGCCAGCATCGCGCTATCTACAACACCATCATGGCACGCGACCCCGAGGCGGCAGCCCGCGCTGCCCGCGATCACATGGTTTATACCCAACGCGTCCGGGCCGAGATCATCGCGGCCGAGGCCCGGCTGGAGATTTCGCTGCGCCGGATCGAGGGCGGGAGCCTGACCCCGCGCAACTGAATGGCTTTGCCGGTTCCGGCATCCATGCCATCATCAAATCCCGCAACGACAGGGAGAAGGGCATGGACAGGATCGACAAGCTGACAGCCCGCATCGACGGGCTTGAGGGTCGCGTGATCGCGCATCGCCGAATGTTTCAGAAACTGCTGGATCTTTCGTCCGAAAGCGTCCGGGCCCAGATTCTGCGCTGGCTGGAAGACCGCGAGGTGATGCTGGACGGGCAAGAGGACCCCGGCGTGATCTCTGGTCCCGAGGCCGCGCTGGAGCTGGCGCTGTCGGATGAGATGCGCTTGTTGCACGATCTTGCCGCTGCTTCGCGGTCCCGTTTCGAGGCATCTTAACCTTTTTCGTCACATCCGTTAACGCTAACTTTCATCTGACCGTCACAAGCTGCGAAGGGCGTGGCGCGGCAGAACCAAGTTTACAGACCGTCCCACGACCATTCGCTGGAGGAGTTCCATGAATCCCGTCGAGCCCGTTCACAGCACGACCACGCTGCTGCTTATCGCTGCGGCAGCGGTGCTGGTCCTGCTGGTCCTGATCATGCGGTTTCGGCTGCATGCCTTTGTTTCTCTGGTGCTGGTCAGCCTTTTGACCGCCATGGTCGCGGGTATTCCCCTGGCCGATGTCATCCCGACGCTGTTGCAGGGCTTTGGCTCGACGCTGGCCACGGTGGCGCTGCTCGTCGGCTTTGGCGCCATGATCGGCCGGTTGCTTGAGGTTACCGGCGGGGCGCAGGTGCTTGCCGACCGGCTGATCGGTAAATTCGGGGCCAACCGAGCGCCCTTTGCGCTGGGCGTTGCCTCGCTGCTTTTCGGCTTTCCGATCTTTTTCGATGCCGGTCTGGTGGTGATGCTGCCGATCATCTTTAGCGTCGCCTATCGGTTCGGTGGCTCGGTGCTGCTTTACGCCTTTCCGGCGGCGGGCGCGTTTGCAGTCATGCACGCGCTGGTGCCCCCGCATCCGGGACCGGTTGCGGCAGGCGATCTGCTGGGGGCCGATATCGGGCTTCTGGTGCTGGTCGGGCTGATCGTTGCCCTGCCGACCTGGTATTTCGGCAGCTATCTGTTCGGGCTCTGGGCCGGGCGGCGGTTTGAACTGCCGATTCCAAAGCTGCTTGGCGCGGATGAAGCTGTGAACCACGACCGTGTCCCGCCAAGCTTTGGCACGGTGATGCTCGTGCTGCTTTTGCCGCTGGCGCTGATCTTTCTCAACACCGGGCTGAGCACGCTGGCGACCATGGGCGTGGTCAGCGGCGATGCGGGCTGGGTCACAGTGCTGCGGCTGATCGGCCAGACGCCGGTTGCGCTGCTGATCACCGTGCTTGTCGCCATGGCACTGCTGAGCCAGGGCCGTACCCCCGCCGAGATTGAGCGTATTATGGACAGCGCGCTGGGCCCGATCTGCTCGATCATCCTCGTCACCGGGGCGGGCGGCATGTTCGGCGGTGTGCTGCGCGCCAGCGGTATCGGCGAGGCGCTGGCCTCAAGCCTTGCCACGGTGGGCATGCCGCTGATCGTCGCTGCCTTTGTCATCTCGATGGCGCTGCGGGTGGCGCAGGGCTCGGCCACGGTGGCGCTGACCACGACCGCCGGACTGATCGCGCCGACGGTTGCCGCGACCCAGGGGCTTAGCGAGTTCGACCGTTGCTTTCTCGTGGTGGCGATTGCAGGTGGCGCAACGGTGCTGAGCCACTTCAATGACTCGGGTTTCTGGCTGGTTGGCCGTTTCCTTGAGATGGATGAAAAGACGACACTGAAAACCTGGACAGTGATGGAGACATTGCTGGGCACCATCGCCTTTGGCTTTGCCCTGATCGGATGGTGGCTGCTGTGAGCGGGGCGGTGCAACATATCGTGGTGATGGGCGTTTCGGGCGCCGGGAAAAGCACCACCGGAGAGGCGCTGGCCCGCCATCTGGGCTGGCCCTTTGTCGAGGGTGACAGTTTCCACCCCGAGGCCAATGTTGCCAAAATGCGGGCTGGCATCCCCTTGGATGATGCCGACCGCGAACCCTGGCTGCGGGCGCTGGCCACAGAGATCGCCCGCAATGAGGCGCAGCGCCAGTCCTCGGTCATGGGCTGCTCGTCGCTCAAGCGCGCCTATCGTGACATTCTGCGCACGGGCGCACCGGTCGTGCGCTTTCTGCATGTTCACGGTTCGCGCGAACTGCTGGAAAGCCGTCTTTCGCACCGTGAAGGGCATTTCTTTCCGGCCAAGCTGCTGGATTCCCAGCTGGCGACATTGGAGCTGCTTGGCCCCGACGAAGATGGCACGGTGGTCGATATGGCGCTGCCGGTCGAAGAGCAGGTGCGCAAGGCGCTGAGGCTGCTGGGGCTTGAGGGGAAAGAGGCCCGCCGCGCCTGACCCGATAGCCGGTGGATCCCCATATGAATACCCCGCCTGAGCGTCAGGCAGAGTATTCGCTATGTCGGAGTCTGGACTGTGTGCGGAGCGCCGCGCACAGTCGCTCTCAAGGGCTCACATGGGGACTTTTTCTTCAACTGGTATGATCCGGCATTTCGTCAGTCCTTTCCGTTGTTCCGGATCCGTGGTCCAAGCCCGTTTCGCGATCCGTGCGCGTGCCTGTCGCACCTATCAAACTCACATACGGTTGCCGCTCAGGGCGGCTGCACCATGATCCCGCATTCTGCGGGCGAGGGCTCGGGAGGACGGGACCATTCTGCTCTGCGGCTGTCGAAGCCACGCCCTAATAAGGTCGCTCACCCGGATCCGGCGGGGTTGATCAGATCCCTTCGAACATCATGGCCATGAACGTCAGACCGTCTTCATGGCAGCACCTTCGATTACCACTCCGGCTGCGAGATACTTCCACAGGGCGACCAGCAGTTTCCTCGTCATAGCAGCGATCATGGTCTTGCGAATGCGGCCGCCATGAACGCCCCCCTTCGCCAGTCCGAGCGTCTTGGCCGTCTGACGACCGCGCTTGGCGCTGACATGCTGGCGCTTCTGCGCTTTGACGGCACGGACCATCTCAACGACCTGTTCGAATACCGCGTCGAGGCGCTGGCCACCCGCGATGATCTCGACTTCGACGCGCTCATCGGCACCCATGCCACGGTCGAGATCGAGGGCCGTGAGGGCACCCAGCCTTTTGACGGCATCGTCACGCAGGCGCGATGGGCCGGGGTGGGCGAGAACGGCCACCGCTATGATCTGGTGCTGCGCCCGTGGTTCTGGCTGGCAGGACGGCGGCGCTGCCGGCGCACAGTCCCTCCCGCAACAGCCCGGATATGACACATTCCAGCATGCTGTCGCCGTTGAACCGCGCCCTTATGAATTTGAGATCCTTGGCGTGAAACCCGGCATGCCGATTGATGAGGCCGTGCGCCTGATCGAGGAACATCTTGGCAAGGAACTGTCGCCACTGGATGGCACGCTGCAGATCAGCAGTCCGGATGGGCGCACATTCCGTACGGAACTGCGCTTAGGCTATGAAACACCGGGTATCACCTTCTTCCTGCGCAATCAGGATGATCAGCCCTTTGACAGCCTGAAACTTGACGTCTCGACGCCGGCATCAGGTTCCGTGGTCACTGTCGTGCGCAGAGAGGTCAGGCTGAGCGCCAGCGATGGTCCTGACGGTGCCAGCCTGCTCGCCCAGCTGGAGGACCTGCATGGCGAGCCCTCCGAGACCAAGGTATCCCCGGGTACAAACTCCTGGCTCTGGGCAACAGATATGGATTACAGCGCCATCCCCTTTGTCGGCGGCGGTCCGGAACCACGCTACGCCTGTGTTCTCGGCCTGCCGGACAATGGGCGATACAGCTACGAGGCGCCGTTTCTGACTGAGGGACCAAACAACTGCGGCGCGACATTCGGAGTCAGTCATCGCACAAGCGCTACCACGGTCACGCTCAATTTCCGGCTGACGGATTACAAACTGGTCGATCAGGATCGGGAGGCCGCGAACTCTCAGGTGGACGAGAAACTGAGTGCGACAGCGGTGCCTTCGGATATGAAGCTGTAAGGAGAACGATCCGGATGGACGGAGACGATGTTTTCACCGAGCCGAGCGACGAACGATTGGCGGATAATAGCATGGAAAACCTGCAGGATATGCTGGCCCACTTGCGCGCCAATCCTGACGACGACAAGGAGTGCGACCTCGAAATTCGGATCCCGATGTCGGCGTTGCTGAAAATGTTGCTGCGCAGCACGCAGGAAGGAACATCTCTGAAAGATGTCATGTGGGATGCTCTCCGGCGTGCCGATCTTATCGGGGCTGTCACATAGCCTGAGCCAGGGCGACGCAGGTTGTAGCCTTGATCCCTGGCGAGTGCGGTATGATGATTGGTGAACCGGGAGGAGTGGTATGGCAGCATCATTTGGACAATCCAGACATCCGGACGAGGCGGCGTTGCTGGATTGGGTTCACTACGGTCCCAAGAATTCGGATATTTGGAACCTGGTTCGCTGTCTTGCACATCAGCATGGGATGCGCCTTGCTGAAATCGAAGCGTTGATCGATAGCGCGCTGAGATCGGAGCTGAAAAGGCGCGAAGATCAAGTGCGGGGCGTCAGTTCTGGCGTTGACCCGCGGCAGAGCATTAAATGACGGATTGTTTTTAGATTGACTCAGGTGGGCGTATGAATTATTTGGAGAATAGGTTTGCCGCTTCAGTGCGGTTTTTATGTTTCGGGTCGATGATTAACTTGACTGGCCGAATCATCATAGACTAGTCTGCCTGTATCTTGTGCTACCGCACGATGCAGATCCAACATGTTCCCACACAAGTCGCCAGGTTGCGATCAGCGCACTGCCATTAAAGATGCGCTCAGGCGCCAGGGCGTAACCTTGGCTGATGTCGCGAAATCCCTGAACATCAGTGCGGCTGTCGATCGTGTTAACGGGCGAGCGCCGCTCACGCCGAGTCGCCGAGCATGTGGCAATGGTCCTAAATTCGACCATAGAGGAGCTTTTCCTCGGTCTCTACCCCAGCACGGAGGCTCGCTCATGACCTGACAGTACGTTCAAGTTGAATGTATTTTCTGGAGCACCCCATGCTCCGTGGAAAAGAAAACGGGGCTTGTCGTTTGCACCGACATGCCCCGCCGCGGATCTCAGAAGAAACCCATCTCTTCCTTCTGAATCCTTCTTTTCCCCGAAAAAGTCAAGCCTCCGCAGAAGGACTGCGGAGGGCAGCCACATATTCGCGAATGAAGGAGTTCTGATATGCCTTTGGCATGTGAGACAAGTGTATTTTCCCCCGCCTTGTCCAGCACAGCGACCCGGCCGGTTGGGAAGCGGTCCCGCACGAGCGTGCGAACGTTCCTGCCACGCCGCACTGCCCTCAGACGGCTTTCCGCCCTTACCGACGGTTCTGCACATTGATGGAAGCATCCATGTAGTCTGCCGTAACTGCATGTCGTCGGCGGTTTCGTGAAGCGATAGCCTAGTGGACAGAAGATCTGTCAAAAATGGACAAAAAGCTGTCACAAATGGACAACTCGCATGTCACCTGACAACAAAGGATTTTCAGTGGTGAGCCCGACAGGATTCGAACCTGTGACCCACTGATTAAAAGTCAGTTGCTCTACCAACTGAGCTACGGGCCCATCGCACGGGGGGCTAACTAAGGTTGGTGGCGGACAGGGTCAAGCGGAAAAATCGCTGCCTCTGGCAGAATCTTTTCGGCAGGAGTATGTCGGCGCCATGGAACATCAGCAAAACCTTGGCCAGAGCGCCCTTCTGCCCTTTATGAAGATGCACGGGCTAGGCAATGATTTCGTGGTTATCGACAGCCGCGCCACTGGCGCGCTGCCTGATGCTGCGACTGTGGCCGCCATGGCCGACCGCCATCGCGGCGTCGGCTTCGACCAGCTGGCCGTTATTCTGCCCGACGAAAGCGCCGATGCGCGGCTGGTGTTCTATAATGCGGATGGTTCGCTTTCGGCGGCCTGCGGCAATGCCACGCGCTGTATCGCGCGCTTTCTGATGGACGAATCGGGGGCGACGGCGCTGCGTCTTGCCACGGATCACGCCCTGCTTGCTGCCGAGGACGCGGGCAACCGGCTGACGCGCGTGAATATGGGGGCTCCGGTCTTTGACTGGTCGCGCATTCCTTTGGCTGAGGATGTCGATACGCTGCATCTGCCGATTCCCGGCGATCCGGTGGCAACCGGTATGGGTAACCCGCATATCACCTTTTTCGTGCCCGATGCGGCGGCGGTCGATCTTGAACGATTCGGCCCCGAGCATGAGCATCATCCCCTGTACCCCCAGCGCACGAATGTTGAGCTGGTGCAGGTCGTTTCGGATAGCGAAATCATCCTGCGCATATGGGAGCGGGGGACGGGAATCACCCTGGCCTCGGGCTCATGCTCATGTGCGGCGGTGGTCGCTGCGGCGCGGCGTGGGCTGACCGGGCGCAGGGTGCGGGTCAATGTTCCGGGCGGCGTGCTTGAAATCGACTGGCGCGATGATGGCGTCTGGATGACCGGCCCGACTGCGCATGTCTTTGACGGGGTCTGGCGGGGATGAGCGTGCCGAAGCCGCCTGTCTTTGCCACGCTTGGCTGTCGGCTGAATGCCTATGAGACCGAGGCCATGCGTGAGATGGCCGAGGCCGCAGGGCTGCAAGGTGCGGTGATCGTGAACACCTGCGCCGTCACGGCCGAGGCGGTTCGTAAGGCCCGGCAAGAGATCCGGCGGCTTGCACGCGAAAACCCCGGTGCTCCGGTCATTGTCACAGGCTGTGCGGCCCAGACCGAGCCCGAGACATTTGCCGCCATGGCCGAGGTCACCCGCGTCATCGGCAACCATGAAAAGATGCAGCCCGCGACCTGGGCCACGATGCAGGCCCCCGACCTGATCGGCGAGACCGAAAAGGTGCAGGTCGACGACATCATGTCCGTGCGTGAGACGGCTGGCCATCTGATCGACGGTTTCGGACGCCACCGCGCCTACGTGCAGGTGCAGAACGGCTGTGATCACCGCTGCACCTTCTGCATCATCCCCTATGGCCGGGGCAATTCACGCTCGGTTCCGGCGGGGGTGGTGGTCGAACAGATCAAGCGCCTGCGCGACCGCGGCTTTAACGAGGTGGTGTTGACCGGGGTGGACCTGACCTCATGGGGGGCGGATCTGCCGGGCCAGCCCCGCCTTGGCGATCTGGTCATGCGCATTCTGCGGCTGGTGCCCGATCTGCCGCGTCTGCGCATCAGCTCGATCGATTCGATCGAGGCAGATGAGAACCTGATGCTTGCCATCGCCACCGAGCCGCGACTGATGCCGCATCTGCACCTGTCCTTGCAAGCGGGCGATGACATGATCTTAAAGCGGATGAAGCGTCGCCACCTGCGCGACGACGCCATCCGCTTTTGCGAAGAGGCGCGGCGTTTGCGGCCCGGCATCGTCTTTGGCGCCGATATCATCGCCGGTTTCCCGACCGAGACCGAGGCGATGTTTGAAAACAGCCTGAAGCTTGTCGATGATTGCGGGCTGACATTCCTGCATGTCTTTCCCTATTCGGCGCGCAAGGGTACCCCGGCGGCGCGGATGCCGCGTGTTCCGGGACCGGCCATCAAAGAACGTGCAGCAAGACTGCGTGCTGCGGGCGATGCGGCGCTGGCGCGGCATTTACAGGCTCAGCTCGGCGAATCCCGCATGGTGCTGACCGAGGGGCCCCGCCTTGGCCGGACCGAGCATTTTACCGAGGTGACCTTTGATCGCGACATGCCCGAAGGCTCGCTGACCGAGGTGCGCATAGCGGGCCATGACGGGCAGCGGCTGACAGTTCAGGCACTCTGAGGCAGCATCGCGGCTGCCGTTTTCGGCAGGATCGGGAACATTGTCTTGCCCGGAAAAGGTCCGTGGCCATAATCCTTGGCTGATGACCCTGTTATACACCCATCCGTCCGGCTTTTCGCATGTGACCCCGCCAAGCCACCCCGAGCGTGTGGGGCGGCTTGATGCCGTGCTTGAGGCGCTGGAGGATATGGACCTTGACCGCCGCGAGGCGCCCGAGGGCACGGATCAGGACATCCTGCGCGCCCATCCGGCGGAATATCTGGCGCTCGTGCAGCGCAAGGTCCCGGCCGAGGGCTGGACGATGCTTGATTCGGACACCTATCTGGCGCCAGACAGTCTGACGGCGGCGCGTCATGCGGTGGGCGGGGTTTGCGCGGCAGTCGATGCGGTGCTGGCGGGCGAGGCTCCGAATGCCTTTGTCGCCATGCGTCCGCCCGGACACCATGCCGAGCGCGAAAAGGCGATGGGGTTCTGCATCTTTTCCTCGGTCGCCATCGCGGCCCTGCGGGCGCTTGATCACCACGGGCTGGACCGGGTGGCGGTGTTGGATTTCGATGTCCACCACGGCAATGGCACGCAGGATGTATTGTGGCATGAGCGGCGGGCCTTCTTTGCCTCGACCCATCAGATGCCGCTTTATCCGGGCACCGGCGCGGCCTCTGAACGGGGCGCGCATGGGCAGATCCTGAATATGCCGCTGGCCCCCGGCAGCGCGGGGGACGAAGCCCGCGCGGCATGGGAACAGATCTGTGAATGCGCCGAGGCGTGGCGGCCGCAGCTTGTACTGATCTCGGCCGGGTTTGACGCCCATGCCGACGATCCTTTGGCCGCGCTTATGTGGAGCGAGGCCGATTTCACCGCCATCACCCGAATGATCTGCGACACGGCGGCGACCTGTTCAGCCCCGGTGGTGTCTGCCCTTGAAGGGGGATATGATCTCGCCGCTCTGGGCCGCTCGGCGCGCGCCCATGTCGATGTGCTGAGGGAGACTGCGGCGTGACCGAGATCGAGAACATGTCCTTCGAAGAGGCGATGAAAGAGCTTGAGGCGACCGTCAGCCGGCTGGAACATGGCGAGGCCACGCTGGAAGAGGCGATCAAGCTTTACGAACGCGGTGCCGCATTGCGGGCACATTGCGACAAGCGCCTGCGTGAGGCCGAGGAACGGGTTGAAAAGATTACGCTGGCCGCGAATGGTCAACCCACAGGCACTGTCCCGGCCGAGGGACTGTGATGCAGGATCGTCTTGAGGATGTGAAGGCGCAGGTACAGACCGCGCTGGAAGGCGCAATGTCCTGCCTGCCGGATGGCGAGCTTAGCGATGCGATGCGTTACGCCTGTATCGGCGGTAAGCGCATCCGTGCCTTTCTGGTCATGGAATCGGCTCGGCTTTTCGGGCTGGGTGACAAGGCGTCGCTGCCCGTTGCTGCCGCGGTCGAGGCTTTACATGCTTATAGTCTGGTCCATGATGACCTGCCCGCGATGGACAATGACGACCTGCGGCGCGGTCTGCCGACCGTTCATGTCCAGTGGTCCGAGGCGACCGCGATTCTGGCCGGGGACGCCCTGCAGACCCTTGCATTTGGGCTACTGACTGACGCGCAGACCGGTTCGGCCGAGGTGCGGCTGGCGCTGGTGCGCGGGCTGTCCGAGGCGGTTGGCGCGCGCGGCATGGTCTGGGGGCAGGCGCTCGACATCGCGGCCGAGACCGCGATCACCCCCCTTGATATCGTTGCGATCAAGCGGCTTCAGCAGGCCAAGACCGGGGCGCTGATCCAGTTTGCCGCCACCGCCGGTGCGGTCATGGCGGGCGAGGACCCGGCCCCCTTGGCGGAATATGCGAAAAACCTTGGCCTTGCCTTCCAGATTCAGGACGATGTCCTTGATGTGACCGGCGACCCCGAGGCGATCGGCAAGCGCACCGGCAAGGACAAGGCGGCGAACAAGGCGACCTTTGTGTCGCTGCTTGGGCTTGAGGGTGCGCAGGACAAGGCGCGCAAGCTTGTGCGCCATGCCGAGGCCGCCCTTGAACCTTATGGCGAGGCGGCAGGAAACTTGCGGCAGCTTGCGCGTTTCGTTATCGAGCGCGACGCCTGACAGCCCGCCCGAGAGAGGGGCAAGCCATGACCACTGACCAGAACGAACATCGTCCCCTGACGCCGGTCCTGGATCGGGTGACACTGCCCTCGGACCTCAAAAACCTCAGCGACCGCGAATTGCGGCAGCTTGCTGACGAGCTGCGGGCCGAGACGATCAGTGCCGTCTCGGTCACTGGCGGCCATCTTGGTGCAGGGCTTGGCGTGGTCGAACTGACCGTCGCACTGCATGCCGTTTTCGAGGCGCCGCGCGACAAGATCATCTGGGATGTCGGCCATCAATGCTATCCTCACAAAATCTTGACCGGTCGGCGCGACCGCATCCGCACCCTGCGGATGGAGGGTGGTCTTTCCGGCTTCACCAAACGTTCCGAAAGCCCCTATGATCCCTTTGGGGCAGGGCATAGCTCGACCTCGATCAGCGCGGCACTGGGTTTTGCCATGGCCCGCGAACTGGGCGGCGATCCGGGCGACGCTGTCGCGGTGATCGGTGATGGCGCCATGAGCGCGGGCATGGCCTTTGAGGCGCTGAACAACGCCGGCGATCTGGGCAAGCGGCTGTTCGTGGTCCTGAACGACAATGAAATGTCGATTGCCCCGCCGACCGGGGCCCTGTCGCGCTATCTGACCCGCCTTTACGCCGAGGGTCCGTTCCAGGACCTTAAGGCGGTTGCCAAGGGCGCTGTCGGTTTTCTGCCCCAGCCTCTGCAAGAGGGTGCGCGGCGCGCCAAAGAGATGCTCAAAGGCATGACCGTTGGCGGCACCCTGTTCGAAGAGCTGGGCTTTTCCTATATCGGCCCCGTCGATGGCCATGATCTGGACCAGCTCTTGCCGCTGTTGCGCACGGTCAGGGCGCGGGCTGACGGGCCGGTGCTGATCCATGTCGTGACCCGCAAGGGCAAGGGTTATGCCCCGGCCGAGCGTGCCGCCGACAAGGGGCACGCTACCGCGAAATTCGACGTTCAGACCGGCGCGCAGGCCAAGGCAAAATCGAACGCGCCAAGCTATACCTCGGTCTTTGCCAAGGCGCTGGTCGATGAGGCCAGCCGCGATGCCCGCATCGTCGCTGTCACCGCTGCCATGCCCGACGGGACCGGGCTGAACCTCTTTGCCGAGCGTTTCCCGCGCCGTTGCTTTGATGTGGGTATTGCCGAACAACATGCCGTGACTTTCTCGGCCGGTCTTGCCTCGGGGGGGATGAAGCCGTTCTGCGCGCTTTACTCGACTTTCCTGCAGCGTGGGTACGATCAGATCGTCCATGACGTGGCGATCCAGCGCCTGCCGGTGCGTTTCGCTATCGACCGGGCCGGGCTGGTCGGTGCCGATGGCGCGACCCATGCCGGAGCCTATGACATCGCGTTTCTGTCGAACCTGCCGGGCATGGTGGTCATGGCTGCCGCGGATGAGGCCGAACTGGTCCATATGGTCGCCACCGCCGCTGCCTATGACGCGGGGCCGATCGCGTTCCGTTATCCGCGCGGCGAAGGCACCGGGGTCGAGATGCCCGAGCATGGCGAGGTTCTGGAAATCGGCAAGGGCCGGGTCGTGGCCGAGGGCAGGGGCGTTGCCATCCTGTCCTTTGGCACCCGTCTGGCCGAGGTGATGCGGGCTCGCGAAGCACTGTTCGTGCGTGGCATCCAGCCAACGATTGTCGATGCGCGCTTTGCAAAGCCGCTCGACCGCGATCTGATCTTGCGCCTTGCCTGCACGCATGAGGCGCTGATCACCATCGAAGAGGGCGCGGTCGGCGGCTTTGGCAGCCTTGTGGCGCAGCTTCTTTCCGATGAGGGCGTTTTTGATGGTGGGTTGCGTTTCCGCCAGATGGTTCTGCCCGACACTTTCATCGACCATGCCAGCCCCGAGGCCATGTACCGCGAAGCCCGCATGTCAGCCCCTGACATCGAGGCAAAGGTTCTGGAGATTCTGGGCGTGGCCGTGGCCAAACGTGCCTGAGAGGAAATAATGCTTCGTATCCTTCTGACTGGCCTTGCCCTTGCAATGCCTTTGGTCGCGCAGGCGCAGGACGACTACCTGCCGCGCCTTTTCGATGTCACCGTGGTCGAGACCTGGGACAAGCTGAACGTGCGCGAGGCGCCTCATGGTCAGGCCAAGATCGTTGGCACCCTTGCCTCGACCGCTAAGGGGATCGAGCTGATCGAACGCGATGCTACCGGCAAATGGGGCCGGGTGAATATCGGCGAAAGCTCGGGTTGGGTGGCGCTGCGCTTTCTCAAGCCGCAGGCCTCTGCGTGGAAGTCGGCCGAACTGCCCCTGACCCTGCAATGCTACGGGACCGAGCCGTTCTGGTCGGTCAAGACGGTGCAAAAGGGTATGGTCTTTAGCGAACCCGGCCAGCCCGAGCGCCAGCTTTCGCTGCGCAAGGTGATGGATAACGGCATTCCGGGCGATCCTTCGCGCGGTCTTGTCGCCGGGGATGACAAGGGTCGGCTGACTGCCTTCATGCGGCCCGAGCAATGTTCGGATGGCATGTCGGACCGCAACTTTGCCTTGGCGATCAGCGTAATTCTGGACGGGCAGGACCAGCCGTCGCGCATGCTGAACGGTTGCTGCTCGATCGCGCCCTAAACGCCGATGTTCTGGACCGTGATCCCTTCCGCCCTGGCCAGCGCCGCAAGTCCGGCGCGATAGTCAGGATAGCGCAGGGTCACGCCCAGTTCGGTTTTGATACGGTTGTTCGAGACGCGCTTGTTTTCGGCATAAAAACTGCGGGCCATCGGCGACATTCCGGCGGTGGCGAAATCCTCGGCCGGGGGCAGGGGCAGGCCCAACAGTTCCGCTGCATGACCGATCACCGTCTCGGGCGGGGCGGGGTCGTCATCACAGACATTATAGATCGCCCCGGGCCGTGGTGCCTTGATCGAGGCCAGCAGCACCTGGGCGATATCTTCGGCATGGATGCGCGAAAAGACCTGCCCTGGCTTGATAATTCGCCGCGCCGTGCCCTGACGCACCTTGGCGAAGGGTCCGCGGCCCGGTCCATAGATCCCGGCCAGACGAAAAATATGCAGCGGCAAACCGTGCCGGGCGGCAAGCTGCTGCCAACCCTCTTCGGCGGCGACCCGCTCGCGCCCGCGCTGGGTGGTGGGGGCGCAGGGTGTCTTTTCGTCCACCCAGTCGCCGTTACGGTCGCCATAGACCCCGGTCGTCGAAAGGTAGCCAAGCCAGCGCGGGCGTGCCGCCGCGATCTGGGCGCCAAAGGCCGCCAGAACGGGATCAGAGCCGCTATCAGGCCCAATCGAGACCAGAATCGCATCAGCCCCGGAAATCGCCCGGCCGACCGCTGCGTCATCCCCTGGCCAGATCAGCGGCTCTGCCCCTGTGGCTGTGACACGGGTGGTGTCGCTGCGCGTGGTGCCGGTCACCTGCCAGCCCTCAGCCCGCAGAAGCGGGGTGAGGAAGCCGGCAGAATAGCCGTGACCAAAGACAAGCATCCTCATGCGCGGCCCCGCAGGATCTCGGCTGCGATGGCAAAGCTGCGATGCCGGGCCTGTTGGTCAAAGATATTGCCGACAAGGATCAGCTCGTCTGGCTGATAACGGGTGATCAGTTCATCCAGCCGCGCGGCGACGGTCGCTGGTGTACCGACCGCACTGACCGAAAGCGCATGTTCGACCGAGGGCAGGATGCGCACCGGAATGGCATCCAGCACATCATCGACTGGCGGAGGCAGCAGCCCCGGCATCCCCAGCCGCAGCCGGGCAAAGCTGATCATCTGGCTGCTGCGCAGTTTTTGCGCCTCGGCATCGGTTTCGGCTGCGATGACGTTCACGGCCAGCATGAAACGAGGCCTGGTGCCGAACTCGGTCTGCTCAAACCGCTCGCGGTACAGTTGTGCGGCCTGATCCAGATCGCCGGGGGCAAAATGGCTGGCAAAAGCATAGGGCAGGCCAAGCGCGGCGGCGAGACTTGCACCGTAAAGCGACGAGCCCAGGATCCAGACCGGCACATTCGTCCCTTCGCCGGGGTGGGCCGCCACTGGTGCACCGGGGCGGGGCGGGCCGAGATAGCGCAACAGCTCGACCACATCATTGGGGAAATCTTCGTTGCGCTGCATCGAACGGCGCAGCGCATGCATCACCACCCCGTCGCCTCCGGGCGCGCGGCCCAGCCCCAGATCAATGCGCGGGCCGTGGATCGTCGCCAGCGTGCCGAATTGTTCGGCGATGGCCAGCGGTGCGTGATTGGGCAGCATTACGCCGCCCGCGCCGATGCGGATGGATTTCGTATGATCGGCGACATGGCCGATCAGGACCGAGGTGGCAGCACTGGCGATGCCGGGCATGTTGTGATGTTCGGCCAGCCAAAAGCGACTGTAGCCCCAGTCTTCGGCCGCCTGGGCCAGTGCAACGGAATTGGCAATGGCCTGCCGAGCATCCGAGCCCTCGGCGACCACCGCAAGGTCAAGAATGGAAAATTCCATGCGGATCACTCCTTTGCACATCAGATAGGGTCTCTGGTGGCGGCTTGCCAGCCCGGTGCGGCGCTGGCACTCTCCTTTCCAAATTGGAGAGCGCGCATGAATGCAACCGACAGCCGCAGACTTCCCATCGAGACGCCGGAACCCGCCGAGCGGCTTTATTTCGACGATCCGGCCGCCGCCGTCGCCAGATTGATCGAGCTTTACGACCGTTCGTCGCAATTTCTGCTGAACCGCTTTCTGGCGACCCTGAAAGGCGGCAGGCCGGGCGCGCGCTATCGCGCCTTTTACCCCGAGATCCGCATGACGGTGCCCATCCATTCCAAGACAGATTCGCGCCTGTCCTTTGGTCATGTGGCGCTGCCGGGGACCTATTCGACCTCGATCACCCGGCCCGACCTGTTTCGGGGCTATCTGACCGAACAGATCGGCCTGCTGATGCGCAACCATGGTGTGCCGGTCGCCGTGGGGGACAGCAGCACGCCGATGCCCGTCCATTTCGCTGTCGCCACGCAAAGCGACCTCAACGTCCCGCAAGAAGGCGTGCTCGACTATTCCCTGCGCGATGTGTTCGATGTGCCGGATCTGAATACGATGAATGACGATATCGTGAACGGGACTGCGGGGCCGAACCCGGATGGCAGCCACCCGCTGGCGCCCTTTACCGCGCAGCGTGTGGATTACTCGCTGGCGCGGCTGGCGCATTACACCGCGACCCTGCCCGAGCATTTCCAGAATTTCGTGATGTTCACGAATTACCAGTTCTATGTCGATGAGTTCGAGGCCTTTGCCCGCCGCGCGCTTGCCGATCCGAATTCGGGCTATACCGGGTTTGTCGCGCCCGGAAACCAGATCCTGGAACGCCCCGAGGATATCATTGCGACCGGCGCCAAGATGCCGCAGATGCCGGCCTATCACCTCAAGCGTCCGGATGGGGACGGAATCACGCTGGTCAATATCGGCGTCGGCCCTTCGAACGCCAAGACTGCGACCGACCACATCGCCGTCCTGCGTCCCCATGCCTGGCTGATGGTCGGCCATTGCGCGGGGTTGCGCAACAGTCAGAGCCTTGGCGATTTCGTCCTTGCCCATGCCTATCTGCGCGAAGATCACGTGCTTGACGATGACCTGCCGGCCTGGGTGCCGATCCCGGCCCTGGCCGAGGTGCAGGTTGCCCTGCAAGAGGCAGTGGCCGAGGTTACCCGGCTTGAGGGTTATGAGCTGAAGCGCATCATGCGCACCGGCACTGTCGCCACGATCGACAACCGCAACTGGGAGCTGCGCGACCAATCCGGTCCGGTGCAGCGCCTGTCGCAGTCGCGTGCCATCGCGCTGGATATGGAAAGTGCGACCATTGCCGCAAACGGTTTCCGCTTTCGGGTTCCTTATGGCACGCTGCTTTGCGTCAGCGACAAGCCGCTGCACGGCGAATTAAAGCTGCCCGGCATGGCCACCGACTTTTATCGTACGCAGGTTGCAAACCACCTGCAGATCGGCATTCGCGCGATGGAGAAGCTGCGAGAGACCCCTCTGGAGCGCATCCACTCACGCAAGTTGCGTTCGTTTAACGAGACCGCGTTCCTGTAGCCTGGTCCTGCGAGGCACTTTTCGCAGCGTTTGCTGGGGAATTTCGCCGAAAACGCTTGATCTGCGCTTAAAAAGCTTGTGTAGCGACACGCGTGCCGCCAAGGTGGCGTCCGAAAATTTCCCGAACGGGAACAACGAGGAGACAGAAAATGGCTCAGGCCGCTTCCAAACCGATGACCAAAACTCAGCTCGTCGCCGCGCTGGCCGATGAAATGGGCAGCGACAAGAAAACCGCCGCCGCGGCTCTGGACGCGATCTCGGCCATCGTGTCGCGCACGGTTGCCGAGGGTGGCGCCGTCACCCTGCCGGGGATCGGCAAGGTCGCCTGCCGCGCCCGTCCCGAGCGTCAGGTTCGCAACCCGCAAACCCAAGAGATGATGACCAAACCGGCCGACAAGGTGGTCAAGGTCACCATCGCGAAAGCGCTGAAAGACAGCGTGAACGCCTGAGATCCCGCGTTTACTGACGGGAATGAGCCGCGCATCTGATCTGCGCGGCTCTTTTCTTTTGCGGCGCCCCGATCTTACGGGGTCCGGGTTTTCGCACCTGCGGGCGGTTTGCTGCGCGGGTGATTACGCCGCCCCTTGTGCATCCCCGCGCATCCGTGTCCCATGCGCACGCAACACCGGGGGGACAGGATGGATTTCCGCGCGATATTGATGGGCGTCGGTTTTGCGGTGGTCTGGGCCTCGGCCTTTACCTCGACACGCATGATTGTCATGTCCGCCCCGCCGCTGACGGCGCTGGTCATCCGCTTTGGCCTGTCCGCGCTGGTGGCGATTCCCATGGCGCGTGCCATGGGGCAGAACTGGCATCTGACCCGGGCCGAATGGCGCACGGTGATCCTGTTCGGCCTGTGCCAGAATGCGCTTTACCTGGGGTTCAGCTGGGTCGCGATGCAATATGTCGAGGCCTCGGTTTCGTCGATCATCGCTTCGATGATGCCGCTGGTCGTGGCGTTTCTGGGCTGGCTTCTTTATGGCGAGAGGCTGCGGCCCATTGCCGTTGCCGGTCTGATCGCGGGCGTCGCGGGCGTCACCCTGATCATGGGGGTGCGGCTGCAACATGGGCTGGATATCCCCGGCGTGATCTTGTGCCTGATCG
Source organism: Paracoccus kondratievae (assembly GCF_009301415.1). Lineage (GTDB taxonomy): Bacteria > Pseudomonadota > Alphaproteobacteria > Rhodobacterales > Rhodobacteraceae > Paracoccus > Paracoccus kondratievae. The sequence goes on from NZ_CP045073.1 coordinate 1,049,123, forward strand.
GTATGGTGGCACTGACCTTTGCGACGCTGGCTGCGCGTGGGGCAGGGGGCAGCCGCAACATGATGATGATCATCGGATTGCAGATGGCGGTCGGGGCGATCCTGCTGGTGATACCGGCCCTGCTGATGGATTGGGGCCGCCCGGTCGAATGGAGCGCCGGCCTGATCTGGGCCTTTGCCTATACGGTGGTCGCGCCGGGAATTGGCGCGACCTGGCTATGGTTCAGGCTGGTCAACCGCATCGGCGCGGTGCGGGCCGCCACCTTTCACTTTCTGTCGCCGATCTTTGGCGTCGGGATCGCTGCCGTGTTGCTGGGTGAACGGTTTGGCGTCTCGGATGTGATCGGCGCGCTGATCGTCGCGGCGGGAATTTTGATGGTGCAGCTGGCAAAGCTTCCCGCCGCGGGCTCAACCGCTCAGGCGTCCAGTTCGGCTACCCGCGCCATCGAGGGGCGCGACTGAATCCGCTGCACCCAGTCGTCAACGGCGGGGGTGCGCGGCATCTGCTCGGGGCCAAAGAACATGAACGGGCCCGCGACCAGCAAATCAGCTGCCGAGAAATCCTCGCCCAGCAGATAAGGCTGCTTTGTCAGCACCTCGTCCAGCCGCGCGACGGCGGTATCATAATCGCGCAGGCTTGCGGCCAGCGCCGGATGGTTGATCCCGCAAAAATGCAGGATCGCCACCGGCTCAAGCACGCCCTGATACCAGCTGAGCCAGCTGAGATATTGTCCGCGCCGGGGATCGCCTGGCAGAGGGCCCAGCCCTGCCTCGGGGAAAGTGTCGGTCAGATAAAGCATGATCGCGCCGCGTTCGCGTACGTGATCCTGACCGTTGACCAGATAGGGCACTTTTCCTTCGGGGTGGGGGTTGGCCGGGTCGCGGGCACCCGAGCCGTCCTGACGCGGGATCGTGACCCGGCGAACATCGACCTTGTCCAGAACGCCCAGCTCTTCCAGCAGCTCGACGACGGATGATGAGCGGCTTTTGGGCGCGTGATATAGAGTCAGCATCTTGGTCTCCTGTATTGACGGGGGCAGAATGACCCGACCCTCCTGACAAAAGGTGACAGCATGTCTCGTACCGATCGCCTGATGCGCCTGATGGATGCGTTGCGCCGCCTGCCCGCGCCGGTCACGGCCGGGCGGCTGGCGCAGGAGACCGGCGTTTCGACGCGTCAGCTTTATCGCGACATTGCTACCCTGCGGGCCGGAGGTGCGCTGATTGATGGCGAAGCGGGCGTTGGTTATTCGCTGACCGAAGACCCGGCCCTGCCGCCCCAAAGCTTTTCCCGGCTTGAGATCGAGGCCCTGCTGCTTGCCATCTCGGGCCTGCGTACTCTGGGTGATTCCGAACTGACACATGCCGGCGAAAACGCCATGGCCCGAATCATCGCCACCCTGCCTGAAGGTCAGGGCCGGCATGCCATGCACGCGACCATGCGCCTGTTTCGCGAACCTGCGCAAAGACCCGCCCTGAATGTGGATATGGCGCTGTTGCGGCAGGCGCTGTGGGATGAGCGTAGCCTGATAATCGGCTACCTTGACCTGCAGGGGATGCAGACCACGCGCGAGATCTGGCCTTTGGGCCTCAGCTACAGTGAGAATCACATGATGCTGTTGGCCCATTGCCGGATGCGACAGGATTTCCGCACCTTTCACGTTCCGCGCATTCAAGCCATGCGGCCGGGTGAGGAAAGCTTTCGCCCCCGCCGCGTGGCGCTGGTGCGCGAATATGTGGCGACCGTGGCCTGCGCTACTCGGCCGCGACCGGCGTAAAGATCGCGGTCGAATGGTCGCAGCGGTAATGGGGCAGGTGTTCCGTTGCGTGATCGGAAAGGTCGCAGATGGCGTCCAGAATTGCCTGAACTTCGGCGCGCGGGGCGGCCCAGCACAGGTTCAGCCGCACGAATCCGGGTTTCTCGATCTCATCCCCGGCAAGGATCGCGGCGCGCATGCGCGCTGATTCCTGTGGGTCCAGCCCCAGCAGGTGATGGACATAGGGGCCCGCACAGGCGCAGCCGCCCCGCGCCTGCACGCCATAAAGATCCGACAACATCCGAGTCGCCAGTTGCTGGTGGACATATCCTCCCTGCCCATCGCGGACGCGGAAGCTGAAGAAGGGCAGGCGGGGGGCATCCAGATTGCCCAGCAGCTCGACCCGGGGATGCGCGCGCAGCTGCGCCATTCCCAGCGCAAGCCATTCGGCATTGCGTGCATGGATATGGTCCTGACCCGCAGCGGCCTTGGTCAGAAAGACCAGCGCGGCGCGGATATCCCCGACCACGTTCGGCGTGCCGCCTTCTTCGCGCGCTTCCAGCGACAGCGAATAGTCATGCGACTCGGGCGAGACAAAGCGCACCGTCCCGCCGCCGGGCAGGGTGGGGCGGTCATTCACCACCGCATCGCGGCGCAGGATGGTCACGCCGGATGCCCCCGGCCCACCAATGAACTTGTGCGGTGAGATCACCACCGCATCCATGCCCAGCCGCATGTCGATGGGCAGGTAGGGCGCGCCTCCGGCATAGTCCCAGACCGCCTTGGCACCTGCAGTTTTGAGGATGCGCGTGACTTCGGCTACGTCAGTCAGCGTCCCTGTGACGTTCGACGCGGCCGAGAAACTGCCGATCACCGGTCCTTGGGCCTGGTCCAGCGCCTCGGCCAGCGCGGTCAGGTCCGGGCCACCGGTCGCAGCCTCGGGGATGGTGATTACGGTCGCGCCGCTTTCGCGCCAGGGCAGGATGTTCGAGTGATGTTCGTAAGGCCCGATCAGCACCGTCGTACCCGGGCCCGCACCCAACAGATGCACCAGCCGGTTGATCCCCTGTGTCGCGCCCCCACCGGTAAAGATCACCGCATGTTCAGGCCCGGCATGGGTGCAATTGCCAATCGCGGTCCGCGCGGCGCGGCGCATCCGGGTCATGGTGCCGCCGCAATGGCTGGCCTCGGTATGGCTGTTGGCATACCAGGGAAGCACGTTTTCCATCACCCATTCCTCGATAGGCCGCAGCGCGCGGCCCGAGGCGATGTAATCGGCATAGATCATCCGGCGCGGTCCAAAAGGACCGTCGATCACCGCGTCGCGGCCGATCAGGCAGGTGTGGATCTGACTGATCGGGTCGTCGCCCAACCGGGCGAGGTAGCTGTCAAAGGGCGGGATGGAAATCTGTCTCTGCATGCAGCCATCTTGACCCGCAGATCATGAGAAATCATTCTGAATATCAGCGATATTTTTTCAATATGGTTGTCAAATGAGCGACAAAAAGACAGAAACAGATGAAATCGACAACCAGTTGCTGGCGCTGCTGCAGCGGGACGCCAGCTTGTCTCAGCGCGAGCTGGCCGAACGTGTGGGCCTGTCCCAGAACGCCTGCTGGCGACGCTTGCAGCGGCTGACCGAGGCAGGGGTGCTGCAGGGCAGCCGTGCCGTCATTGACGCGGCTGCGCTGGGGCTGGGGCTGACCGTTTTCATCATGATCCGCACTCGCCACCACAACGATGCGTGGTCGCGCCGCTTTCGCGCCCGTATCGAATCCCTGCCCCAGATTGTCGAGTTCCACCGTATCGGCGGTGAATGGGACTATCTGGCCAAGGCGGTGGTCAGCGGCATGGCTGGCTATGATGCGCTATACAAGCGATTGATCGCCGATATGGATCTTGAGCGCGTAACAGGCGTTTTCTCGATGGAGACGATCTTTGAGGGTCGGCCATTGGCGCTGGCTTGATTTTCACGAAATGTTCTGGATGCTCGGACCATGCGCGCCGATTCCATTCTGTTTCCGACCGAGGCCGGGCTTTACTGCCCTGACGGCGGCTTTCACATCGACCCGCTGAAACCGGTCGCGCGTGCGCTGATCACCCACGGCCATTCCGATCACGCCCGCTTTGGTCATGGGGCGGTCATGGCGACGGCCGAGACGCTGGAGATTATGCGTCTGCGCATGGGTGAGGGGTTCGCGGGCACGACTCAGGTTGCTGCTGGGAACATGCGTATCGGTGGTGTCAGTGTGGGCTTTCACCCGGCGGGACATGTGCTCGGCTCAAGCCAGATCTCGGTCGAGGTCGGGGGCTGCCGCATCGTCGTTTCGGGCGATTATGCGCGCCAGCCGAACCCGACCTGTGCGGCGTTTCAGCCCGTCCCTTGCGATGTCTTTGTGACCGAGGCGACCTTTGGCTTGCCGGTGTTCCGTTTTCCTGATCCGGCGGGGCAGGTGCAAAAGCTGCTGGCCAGCATGGCCGAATTTCCCGACCGTCCGCATCTTGTCGGCGCCTATGCGCTGGGCAAGGCGCAGCATGTGATCGCTTTGCTGCGCGAGGCGGGCTATGATGCCCCTATTGCCGTTCACGGCGCGCTAAAGACCTTGTGCGAGTATTACGTTTCACGCGGGGTCAATCTGGGCACGCTGGTGCCTGCCTCGGTCGATGAGGTCGCGGCGCAACTGGTGATCGCCCCGCCCCCGGCCTTTGCCAGCCCCTGGGTGCAGCGGTTTCGGGATCCGGTTCTGGCATTCGCCTCGGGCTGGATGGCGGTGCGTGCCCGGGCGCGTCAGCGTGGGGTCGAACTGCCGCTGATCATCAGCGACCATGTTGACTGGCCTGCGTTGACCGCGACTCTGACCGAATTGGCCCCCGGCGAGGTCTGGGTTACCCACGGCACTGAGGATGGCGTGATCCGCTGGTGCGAATTGCAGCAGATCCCTGCACGTCCATTGCGACTGGTCGGCTATGAGGACGAGGCGGAATGAAAGCCTTTGCCGCCCTGTTGGAACGGCTGGCTTTCACGTCGGCACGGAACGCCAAGCTGCAAATATTGCAGCATTATCTGGAACGCACGCCCGATCCGGACCGCGGTTGGGCCCTTGCCGCACTGACCGGAGAGCTTGAGCTGCGCCGGGTCACGCCCTCGCTTTTACGCACCCTCGCGGCCGAGAGGGTGGATGAGCAGCTATTGGCGCTTAGCTATGATTTCGTCGGTGATCTGGCCGAAACCATTGCGCTGATCTGGCCCGATGGGGCCGAGGACGACCCCTCGCTATCAGATGCCGTGACGCTGCTGCGGGAAACCGGCAAGGCCGCACTGCCCGGCGCGATTGCTGCCATGCTGGACCGGCTGGTCCCGTCCGGGCGGCTGGCCTTTCTGAAGCTTGCCACCGGCAATCTGCGGATCGGAGTGTCGGCCCGGATGGCACGGATGGCATTGGCGGCGATGGGCACGCCCTCGGTTCCCGAGATCGAAGAGATCTGGCACGGCCTCACCCCGCCTTATGACGCGCTTTTTCACTGGCTGGGTGGCGGGGCGCGGCCTGAGCGTGCAGCACTCGCCCCCTTTCGCCCGGTGATGTTGGCAACGCCCATCGACCTGGAGGGATTGCAGGGGCTAGACCCCACCGAATTCGTTGCCGAGTGGAAATGGGACGGCATCCGTGTGCAGGCGGTCAGCGAGGGTGGTGTGCGCCGCCTTTACTCGCGCAGCGGAGAGGACATCTCGCACGCCTTTCCGGATGTAATCGCGGCAATGGATTTCGACGGTACAGTCGATGGTGAGCTGATTGTGCGGCGCGGGGACGAGGTGGCACCCTTTGGCGAATTGCAAAGGCGGCTGAACCGCAGGACGGTCAGCAAGGCACTGCTGGCAAGCCACCCTGCCGGGCTGCGGCTTTACGATCTGTTGCTGTGGCAGGGCTGCGACCTGCGGACCGAGCCTTTGACGCAACGCCGCGCGGTGCTTGAGGCGGCACAGTTTGGCGAGGGGATCGACCTTTCTCCGCTGCTTGATTTCGCCGGGTGGGAGGGTCTGGCCGCTTTGCGCGCCAACCCTCCTGTTGCGGTCATCGAAGGGGTAATGATCAAGCGTCGCGACAGTGCCTATGTCTCGGGTCGTCCGCGTGGCCCATGGTTCAAGTGGAAGCGTGATCCCATGGTTGTCGATGCGGTGCTGCTTTATGCGCAGCGCGGGCATGGCAAACGGTCGGGGTTTTATTCCGATTTCACCTTTGGCCTGTGGGACGGCGATGATCTGGTCCCGGTCGGCAAGGCTTATTTCGGCTTTACCGATGCCGAACTGCGCGAGCTGGACCGCTTTGTCCGCCAGAACACGGTCGAGCGTTATGGCCCGGTGCGGGCACTGGCTGCGAAACTGGTGGTCGAGGTCGCATTTGAGGGGCTCAACCGCTCGACCCGGCACCGATCGGGCGTGGCCATGCGCTTTCCCCGTATCAGCCGAATCCGCTGGGACAAGCCCGCTGCCGAGGCCGACCATCTGTCAGCACTTGAGGCGATGCTGTGATCCTGCCTGCCCTTTTTCAGGACTGGTTTGCCCGGCAAGGCTGGCAGCCCCATCCCCATCAGCTTGCGCTTTTTGCGGCCAGGGGCGACAGCCTGCTGATCGCACCGACCGGAGGGGGCAAGACGCTGGCGGGGTTCCTGCCCTCGCTCGTCGAGCTTGCCGGGGACAGGGCGGCCACGAAAGGGGTGCATACGCTATACGTTTCGCCGCTGAAGGCGCTGACGGCGGATATTGCGCGCAACCTTGCCCGCCCTGTCGCGGATCTGGGGCTGTCGATCCGGGTCGAGGACCGCACAGGGGACACCGGGCAAACCCAGCGGCGCCGCCAGCGCGTCGATCCGCCCGAGGTGCTGCTGACTACACCAGAAAGCCTTGCACTGATGCTGAGCTATCCCGAGGCGCCGGCGATCTTTGGCGGGCTGCGCCGGGTGGTGCTTGATGAACTGCACGCGCTGGCGGAAAGCAAGCGCGGCGATCAGTTGATGCTCTGCCTTGCCCGGCTGCGGGCGCTGGCGCCGGAACTGCGGGTCACCGGGCTTTCCGCGACGGTCGAGGACCCGCAGGCGCTGGCGAGTTTCATGGCAGGCGCTGACCCGGTGATGGTGGTCGAGGCTGATCCCGGTCCCGATCCCGACATTGCCATGTTGCCTACGGCCCGGCCTGCGCCATGGGCGGGTGGTGGTGGTCATTACGCCATCTCCGAGGTTCTGGCCGCGATCCGGGAGGCGCGCACCACCATCATCTTTATCAACACCCGTGCACAGGCCGAGCTGTTCTTTCAGGCGCTGTGGGCCGCGAATGAGGAAAACCTGCCTATCGGCCTGCACCACGGCAGCCTTGCGCGCGAACAGCGGGCGCGCGTCGAGGCAGCGATGGCGGCGGGTGAATTGCGTGCTGTGGTGGCGACCGGCAGTCTTGATCTGGGCATCGACTGGGGGGCAGTCGATCTGGTGATCCAGATCGGGGCGCCCAAGAATGTCAAGCGGCTGGTCCAGCGCATCGGTCGGGCCAATCACCGTTATAATGCGCCATCACGGGCGCGGATCGTGCCAGCCAATCGGTTCGAACAGATCGAATGCGTAGCAGCGCTGGAGGCAGTGCGCGAACGTGATCTGGACGGAGATCCACGCGGTCCCGGACCGCTGGACGTATTGTGTCAGCATATTCTGCTGACCGCCTGCGCCGCGCCCTTTGATCCCGATGCGCTATATGCCGAGGTCAGGACTGCTGGTCCCTATCGCCACCTTTCGCGTGCCGACTTCGATGCCTGCCTGGATTTCGCCGCGACCGGCGGATACGCGCTGCGTGCCTATGACCGCTGGCAGCGGCTGGTCCTGCGAAACGGCCTATGGCAGTTGCGCGATCCCCGCGCGGCCAGGCTGTTGCGCATGAATGTCGGCACTATTGTCGAGGCCGAGATGGTCAGGGTCCGCCTGCGTGGTCGTGGTGGCGCACCGTTGGGCGAGGTCGAAGAGGCCTTTGCCGCAAGCCTTTCCCCCGGCGACAGTTTCCTGATCGGCGGCCGTGTGGTGCGCATGGATGCGATGCGCGAGATGGTGGTAGAGGTCACGCCCGATCCGACCCGGCAGCCGAAAATCGCGGTCTATTCCGGGGTCAAGCTTGCGACCTCGACCCAGCTTTCCCATCGCGTGCTGGCACTGATCGGCGATCCCGCCCGGCACGGGGTGCTGCCCGTTCAGACGCGTGAATGGCTGGCCCTGCAGGCGCAGGTCTCGACCCTGCCCCGGCCGGGGCTGCTGCTTTCAGAAAGCTTTCCCCATGCCGGACTGTGGCATTTCGCGCTTTACGGTTTTGCCGGGCGCAATGCGTTGCAGACGCTTGGCCTGCTGTTGACGCGCGAGATGGAAGAGCAGGGCGTCGGGCCGTTGGGGTTTCTTTCAACCGACTACGCCCTGCTGGTCTGGTCGCTTGACCCCGTACGGGATCCGGTGCCACTGCTTGACGGTGCGCAGCTGCGTGCAGGACTTGACGACTGGCTGGGCGAGAATGCGGTCATGAAGCGTACATTCCGCAATGTCGCAACGGTCGCCGGGCTGATCCAGCGTAACTTGCCTGGTCGGCGCAAGACGGGGCGGCAGGCGACGTTTTCCAGCGATATCCTCTATGACACTTTGCGAAAATATGATCCCGGCCATCTGATGCTGCGGATCACTGGCGATGAGGTCGGACGCGGGCTGGTCGATTTCGGGCGTATTGAGGAAATGCTCAGCCGCTCGCCCCGGCGGGAACATCGGATGCTGGAACGGGTCTCGCCTTTGGCCGCGCCCCTGCTGCTGGAGGTTGGGCGCGTCCCGATTCGGGGGGAAGGGCGCGAACGGCTTGCCCGGATCGAGGCCGAGGCGCTGATGCGCGACGCCGGACTGGAGGAGATCGCATGACCGGCCACGGGTTTCAGTTTCACGGATTGCGGCTTGAGGCGCGGGCCTCGGGCGCGCTGTGGTGGCCCGGAGGCGGGTGGCTGATTGTCGCGGATCTGCATCTGGGCAAATCCGAGCGGATGGCCCGGCGCGGTGGTCCCCTGCTGCCACCTTATGAGGGGTTGGCGACGCTTGAACGGCTGGGGGCCGAGATTGCGGCCCTTAACCCCCGCGTCGTTGTCAGTCTGGGGGATGGTTTCGACGATCTTGCGGCGGCCGAGGCGCTTGACCCGCAGGTCGCCGATATCCTGCAGCGACAGGCACGGGGTCGGGACTGGCTGTGGATCGGCGGCAATCATGATCCCGGCGCCCCTGCTGGCCTGCCGGGGCAGGCGGTTGCCAGCATGATGCTGGGTCCGGTGACCCTGCGGCATGAGGCGGGGCAGGGGCCTGATATTTCAGGGCATTTTCACCCGGTCGTGCGGCTGGCGGGGGAGCGGCGCCGCGCCTTTCTGCTGGGCCGCGATCATCTGCTGCTGCCAGCCTTTGGCGCCTATACAGGCGGGCTTTTGCATGATGATGCGACGCTGACGGCACTGGTACCGCAGGGCATCGCCGTTGCCTGCGGTACCAGCCCGATCATCCTGCCGCTGGCACCTCGCCGAATGGGCTAGACAACAAAAAAGGGCCGCCAGAGGCGACCCTTTTTGTCCGTGGAGCCGGACCAACTTGCCCCGGATCAGAACCGGAAGTTCAGACCCAGTTTGATGTTGTGATAATCAGGGGTCGCCCGGGTTTCATAAACACCGTCCGACAGGGTTTCCTTGCCGAAGTTGGCATATTCGTATTCGCCGGTCACCGACATACGTTCGTTGATCTTTTTCTCGGCGCCCAGACCGACGATGTAGCCAGTCTTGGTATATTCGTCGCGGATATCCGCGCCGTTGCCGGTTACCGAATAATCGACCTTGGCGCGAGCCACGCCGGCGATCCCGTAGACCAGAATGTCGTTGTCGAGGACATAGCCGGTTTTCAGGCGCAGGGCGAGGACGTTCTTGATTTTCGATTCGGCGTCATAGCCGTCGGTCAGGAAGTCGTCCGAGATGTTGCCGCCCTCAAAGCCCAGTTCCGGGCCGATGACCCAGCGGTCACGCTGCCAGCGATAGCCCAGCCGGATGCCGGCATTCGCGCCGCTCAGTTCCAGCGTATTGGGGCTGACGCCGTTGACACCAACCTCATCATCGCCGCTGAAGGCATAACCCAGCGTCAGACCGGCGTAAGCGCCAGCCCAGTCACCAACCGGCTGAGCCTCGACCACCGGGGCGACCACGGGTTCCACCACCGGGGCAATAAAGCCGCCTGCCGTCGCGGTCAGGGTCGTGCCAAGGGACAGCAGGGCCGCGAGCGAGGCGGCGAGCGGGGCGTTCATACGAACAGCGCACATGTCCACATCTCCTATGCAAAACGATGCCAGGGAGTATCGCGCCCTAAACATCCTGAATTGAGTTTTAGCTACGCCTCCAGCCGGATGGCCGCAAGCGGCTGGTTGTTACGACGATCCTATACCAGCCAATGCGCGGCATGATAGCAACACTTAACCGGAGATTGAGTAAAAAAACAGCGATTCGCCTGACAGGGCAAGACGATGACGCGGATCATATATCCAGATTTTCCACGCTCAGGGCATTTTGCTGGATGAAATCACGCCGCGGCTCGACCATATCACCCATGAGTTTGGTGAAGATATCGTCGGCCTCGCCCAGATCCTCGATTCGCACCTGCAACATGGTCCGCGCTGCCGGGTCCAATGTGGTTTCCCACAGCTGTTCGGGGTTCATTTCGCCCAAACCCTTGTAGCGCTGCAGCGACAGGCCTTTTTCCCCTTCAAGGAAGACCGCCTGCAACAGGCTCAGCGGGCCATGGATGGGAATATCCCGGTCCTTGCGGATCAGATGCGCTGTCGTGCCATAGATCTCGTGCAGCGTGTCGGTCATCGTGGCCAGACGCCTGCTTTCGGCGCTGCGCAGCATCGGGCCATCAAGGGTCCGGCTTTCCTCGACCCCGCGCAACAGGCGGGTCAGGCGGATACCAGCGTCCTGAGTCGGGCGGCCCGACCAGCCACGTTCATATTCCTCGGCGATCATATCAAGACGTGCGGCCACCGCGGTGGCGACGCCCTGTGCATCCGCATCGACCCGGCCCTGTACCAGGGCACCAGCAATCGCGGCCTGCTCGATGATATGCGCGGGGTAATGCGTCGGATAGGCGCGCAGGATGCGACGGGCGGTGCGCGCCTCTTCGACTATGCGGGCCAGGTCGGCCCCGGTGATCTGTTCGCCATTGCCAAGCCGCAGGCTTGCGCCCTCGATCCCCTGCTCGATCAGGTAATCCTCAAGCGCGGCCTCGTCCTTGAGATAGACCTCAGAGCGGCCGCGGCTGACCTTGTAAAGCGGCGGCTGCGCGATATAGAGATGCCCCGCCTCGATCAGTTCGGGCATCTGCCGGAAAAAGAAGGTCAGCAACAGCGTGCGGATATGTGCGCCGTCGACGTCGGCATCGGTCATGATGACGATCTTGTGGTAACGCAGCTTTTCAAGGTTGAATTCGTCGCGTCCGATGCCGGTGCCAAGCGCGGTGATCAGCGTGCCGATCTGGTCGCTGGACAGCATGCGGTCGAAACGCGCCCGCTCGACGTTAAGGATTTTCCCGCGCAGGGGCAGCACCGCCTGGTTCTGGCGTGAGCGGCCCTGCTTGGCCGAGCCACCGGCCGAGTCACCCTCGACGATGAACAGTTCGGACAGCGCCGGGTCCTTTTCCTGACAGTCGGCCAGCTTGCCGGGCAGGCTGGCGACGTCCATCGCGGTTTTGCGCCGGGTCAGTTCACGGGCACGGCGCGCTGCCTCGCGCGCAAGCGCCGCCTCGACGATCTTGCCGAGGATCTGTTTGGCTTCGGCGGGATTTTCCTCAAACCACTCGGCCAGTTTCTCGCCGAGCAGTCCCTCAACGGCGGGGCGCACCTCGGACGAGACCAGCTTATCCTTGGTCTGGCTGGAGAATTTCGGGTCCGGCACCTTGACCGACAGTACGCAGGTCAGCCCTTCGCGGGCGTCGTCACCGGTGAAGTCGACCTTTTCCTTGCGGACCATGGCGTTCGACTGGGCATAATTGTTGATCACCCGGGTCAGCGCACCGCGAAAACCTGCCAGGTGGGTGCCGCCATCCCGCTGCGGGATGTTGTTGGTAAAAGGCAGCACCGTTTCGTGGTAGCTGTCGTTCCACCACATCGCCACTTCGATGCCGATGCCAGCGCGCTCACCCTGAATAAAGATCGGCTCGGGCATGATCGGCGTTTTCGAGCGGTCGATAAACTTGACGAATTCGCGCACGCCGCCTTCGTAGAACAGCTCGGTCCGCAGGGGTTCGGCGGGGCGGTCATCCTCGATGATGATGCGCACGCCTGAGTTCAGGAAAGCAAGCTCGCGCAGCCGGTTCTCAAGCACCTTGAAGCTGTAATCGCGGTTCGAGAAAGTCCCGTCCGGCCGGTCCTCTTTCGATGAGGCCAGAAAGCGGACCTCGGTCCCCTTTTCGCCTTCGGCGGCGTCGCCCACGACACGCAGATGCTCGACGGTATCGCCGTTTTCGAACCGGGCGAAATGTTCCTTGCCGTTGCGCCAGATGCGCAGCTCAAGCCAGTCCGACAGTGCGTTGACGACCGAGACGCCGACCCCATGCAGACCGCCCGAGACCTTATAGCTGTTCTGGTCGAATTTCCCGCCGGCATGCAGTTGGGTCATGATGACCTCGGCTGCCGAGACGCCTTCGGTCGGGTGCATATCGACCGGGATGCCGCGGCCATTGTCCCGCACCGAGATGCTGCCGTCGGCGTGAATTTTCACCCGCACAAAGTCGGCATGACCGGCCAATGCCTCGTCAATGCCGTTATCGACGACCTCATAGACCATGTGATGCAGGCCAGAGCCGTCGTCGGTGTCACCGATATACATGCCGGGGCGCTTGCGCACCGCCTCCAGGCCCTTGAGAACCTTGATGGAATCTGCGCCGTAATCGGATGTCTGGGGGGCGGGTTCGGTCATTGTCTTCTTATCCTGCCTTGGACCCACATCTTATAGTATGCGCCGCGCGGATTGTCACGGCAATGCCACAAGATTTGGGGATTTTCCGCGTCTTTCGCGCCCTCTTGGCCTGCGCTGCCGCTGTTTCGGGGCCGTAAGGGGTAAAAGCGGGGCTTTTCAGGGCCGTGATACCGCCCGGGGCGGGGGTCATGTCAGCCCGGTTTCATCCAGCAAGGTGTGGCCATCGCGGCTTTCGATCTCGATCACCCACAGGTCGGGGTCGCGGGCGGCGTTGCGGGAGATTTCGGCGTCGATTTCAGGCTCGGTGGCCTCGTTCAGCTGCGTCCACAGCCGCTCGTCCGTCTCATAGTTCCATTCGCGGGTCCATAGGCTGGCGCGCCCGTCCAGAGTGGCGCATTTCACCATCACCGCGCCGGCGGTGTCGTCGCCACGTCGGGTGATATAGGCGGGGATGGTCGCCAGTTCCAGCCGACGCAGATAGGCTGCCACCCAGATCCCGGTGGCCAGCCGGGCCTCAGGCATCGCCGTCCCGGAAATCCAGGCCCATTTCGTTATAACGCTCGGCCTCGTCCAGCCAGTTCTCACGAACTTTGACCTGCAGGAACAGATGGACCGTGCGGCCCATGAATTCGGCAAGCTCGGCCCGTGCCGATTGGCCGATGGCCTTGATCGTTTCGCCGCCCTTGCCCAGAACGATGCCCTTGTGGCCGGGACGGGCGACATAGATCACCTGATCGACCCGCGCCGAGCCGTCCTTTTTCTCTTCCCAACGCTCGGTTTCGACGGTCAGTTGATAGGGAATTTCCTCATGCAGGCGCAGGGTCAGCTTTTCCCGGGTAATCTCGGCCGCGATCATGCGCATGGGCAGGTCGGCTACCTGATCCTCGGGGTAAAGCCACGGGCCCTGCGGTACCTCGCCCGCCAGCCAGTCCAGCAGATCGTCGCAGCCATGACCCTTTTCCGCCGAGATCATGAAGGTGCTGACAAAGTCGAAAGCGCCGTTCACCTCTTGCGCCAAAGCCAGCAGGGCCTCGGCCTTTACCCGGTCAATCTTGTTGATGACCAGTGCGACCGGGGTCTTGCCCGCGTGTTCGCGCAGCTGCTCAATGATCGCCTCAACGCCGGGGGTCAGGCCGCGATGCGCCTCGATAAGCAGCAAGACCACATCGGCATCGGCCGCGCCGCCCCAGGCGGCCGCAACCATCGAGCGGTCAAGCCGCCGCCGCGGACGAAAGATGCCGGGCGTATCGACAAAGACGATCTGGCTGTCGCCGCGCATGGCGATCCCGCGAATGCGGGCGCGGGTGGTCTGGACCTTGTGGGTAACGATCGAGACCTTGGCCCCGACCATCTGGTTCAGCAAAGTTGATTTGCCGGCATTCGGTTCGCCGATCAGGGCGACGAAGCCCGCGCGCGTTTCGCTCATGTCGTTCTTTCAATCTGTTCCAGCATCGCACCGGCGGCTGCCTGTTCGATGCTGCGTTTGGTGCCCTTGCCACGGGCCGCCGCCTCGCGGCCATCGTCCAGCCGGACAGTGATTTCAAACTCTGGCGCATGGTCGGGGCCGCTGCGCGATGTCTGGATATAGCGCGGCGGGCTCATCCCATGGGCCTGCGCCCATTCCTGCAGTGCGGTCTTGGCGTCGCGGGCATCCGTCTCGACATTGGCAAGGCGGTCGGCCCAAAGCCGCAGGACCACGTTGCGCGCTGCCTCAAAGCCTGCGTCCAGATAGACGGCGGCGATCACCGCCTCCATCGCATCGGCCAGCAGCGCCTCTTTGCGGCGGCCGCCCGACATCATTTCGGACCGGCCGAGTTTCAGCACCTCACCCAGCCCGATCTGGCGGGCGACGGCGGCGCAGGTTTCACCTTTGACGAGCGCGTTGTAGCGCGGCGCAAGCTGACCCTCGGTCGCGCTGCGGTCGGCATCAAACAGTGCCTCGGCGATGGTCAGGCCCAGAACGCGGTCGCCCAGAAACTCCAGCCGCTGGTTGTCGGGCCGCGCGGCGCTGGCGATCGAGCCGTGGGTCAGCGCGTGCCGCAAAAGATCGGGGCGCGAAAATTCATGCCCCAGCCGTTCCGAGAATGCGCGCAGGTCTGCCGATATCTTCATGCTCCGATCTTGCCACGGCGTGGGGCGCCGCAGCAATCTTTCCCTAGTCCACCGCCTTGAAGAAACGGTCGGCCCGCCAGGTCCAGAAATACAACAGCGATTTGCCCGCCGACGAGAATACGATCCGGTCGGCCCGCCCGATCAGATATTCCGCAGGCACCATGCCGACGCCGCCCACAGCTGCCGGCCAGCGCGAGTCGCCCGAGTTGTCGCGGTTATCGCCAAGGAAGAAGTAGTTGCCCTCGGGCACGGTGAATTCGGCCGTATTATCGCCCGGGCCGTTATCAAAGATGTTCAGCACGTCATGGGCGACGCCGTTTGGCAACGTCTCGGTATAGCGGTCCTTTTCGCAGGCGCCGCCTTCGGGCACCGGCTCGTTGCGGCACTTGGGCAGGGTCTGCTGCGGGCCCTGAGGCTCATAGGGTTCGGTAAAAGTGCCGGCGGGCTGCTGGGGCACCTCTTGGCCGTTGATCCACAGAACGCCGTTCCTGATCTGGATGCGGTCGCCGGGCAGGCCGATCACCCGCTTGATAAAGTCGTCGCCGCGCGTCGGATGGCGAAAGACCACCACATCGCCGCGCTCGGGCTCTGAACCGAGGATACGCCCCGAGATCGGGCACATCGAAAACGGGCAGGACACCCGCGAATAGCCATAGGCCATCTTGTTCACAAAGAGGAAATCACCGATCAGCAGCGTGTCTTTCATGCTGCCCGAGGGAATCCAGAAGGGCTGGAAGAACAGGGTGCGGAACACCCCCGCAATCACCAGCGCCCAGAAGATGGTCTTGATGGTTTCCCAGATGCCCCCATCCTTGCGGGCTTCGCTCTTGGCCATGTCTGCCATTCCCTTCATCGGCAAGTCGCGCGTTCATGGGGTGCAGGCGGCTGCAAAGTCAACCCGTGGCAGGCTTCACGCTGTCAGGAAGCGCCTCGATCACCACGAAAGCCTGCGCCCAGGGGTGGTCATCGGTCAGCGTCACATGCACATGTGCGTGATGGCCGGGCGGGGTCATCGCGGCCAGCCGCTCGGCCGCCCAGCCGGTCAGCTCCATCGTCGGCTGGCCGGTCCGCAGGTTTCTGACCGCCATGTCCCGCCAGGAAATCCCCATGGCGAGCCCGGTTCCCAGCGCCTTTGAGCAGGCTTCCTTGGCGGCCCAGCGTTTTGCAAGCGTCGCTGCCTCGTGTCGGCGGCGGCTGGCAAGCGCCAGTTCCCTGTCGGTAAACACGCGGCGGCGAAAGCGGTCGCCGTGGCGCTCAAGCACCCCGGCGATGCGGTCGATGTTGCAAAGATCCGAGCCTATGCCAAGAATCATGCGCCTGATAGCTCCTTCATGGGCGTGTCAGCCGCGCGCAGCGTCCATGCGCTCGCGCATTTCACGGATCGCCTGACCAAGACCCAGAAAGACCGATTCGGCGATCAGGAAATGGCCGATGTTCAGTTCGCGCAGTTCGGGGATCGCGGCGATCGGGCCGACAGTGTCAAAGGTCAGGCCGTGGCCGGCATGAACCTCAAGCCCCAGCCCGTGGGCTTGCACCGCAGCCTTACGCAAAGCCTCAAGCTCTTGATCGCGCTCGCTCAGCCGGCCTTCGGTATCATAGTCGCAATAGGCACCCGTGTGCAGCTCCACGACTGCTGCGCCGATGCGGGCGGCGGCCTCGATCTGCGCGGGCTCATGCCCGATGAACAGCGAAACGCGGCAGCCGGCATCGCGCAAGGGGGCGATGAAATCGGCAAGGCAGGCCTCGTTTCCGGCCACATCGAGCCCGCCTTCGGTAGTGCGCTCTTCGCGTTTTTCGGGGACGATGCAGACGGCATGGGGACGGTGGCGCAGCGCGATGGCCTGCATTTCCGCAGTAGCCGCCATCTCAAGGTTCAGCGGCAGGCTCAGCGTTTCCATCAGCCGGTCGATATCTGTGTCCGAGATATGACGCCGGTCCTCGCGCAGATGGGCGGTGATACCGTCGGCGCCGGCCTTCTCGGCCAGCCTCGCGGCCCGGACCGGATCGGGCCAGGGCGTGCCGCGGGCGTTGCGGATGGTGGCGACGTGGTCGATGTTGACGCCAAGGCGCAGCATGATGTTCCCCTTGTGGATTTTACGGCAGGTTA
Source organism: Paracoccus kondratievae (assembly GCF_009301415.1). GTDB lineage: Bacteria > Pseudomonadota > Alphaproteobacteria > Rhodobacterales > Rhodobacteraceae > Paracoccus > Paracoccus kondratievae. The sequence continues at coordinate 1,066,098 of NZ_CP045073.1, forward strand.
GACCTTTGCCGGCGCAAGTCCAGACGCGGCCACCCACCAGTCAGGATTCGTCCCCAAGATGCGGTCGCGGGCAGCCTTTGCATCGGCGGCGCTGGCGAACAGGCCAAAGCAGGTCGCGCCCGATCCCGACATGCGGGCAAGCAGTGCGTCGGTGTCCCGGATCGCGGCCAGACAATTCGCAATCCTGGGCATAAGCGCGATGGCCGGAGCTTCCAGATCATTGCGGCAGTCGCGCAGAAAATCGACCAGCGCCTCAGCATTGGTGAAATCGGGCAGATGCTTGGGCATGGGCGGGTTGTCCCGTTGCCCAAGCGCCTTGAATACGGCGGGGGTGGACATGGCCGCGCCGGGATTGACCAGCACCACATGCAGGGGGGGCAAGGCAGGCAGCGGTGTCAGTATCTCGCCAAGGCCCTGCATCCGCACCGGACGGCTGGCAAGACAGGCGGGAACGTCGGCGCCCAGCATCTCCAGCCGCTCGGGCCGGGCATCGAGCGCGCGCAGCACGGCCGCCGCATCAGCCGAGCCGCCGCCGATGCCCGAGGCGACGGGCAGGTTCTTTTCCAGCGTGATCCGCGCCTCGCGTCCAGCCAGTCGCGCGGCGCGCAGGCAAAGGTTGTCCGGTTCGGCCGCAAGACCCTGGGCAAAGGGGCCGGTCAGACTGAGCGACAGCGGACCCGGAGCGACCGTGACCACATCGCCCAACTCAAGAAACACCACCAGCGAATCAAGCAGGTGATAACCGTCCGGGCGGCGTCCGGTGACATGCAGGGTCAGGTTCAGCTTGGCGGGGGCCGCCTCGCGCCGGGTCAGGGGCATGGTCACTCGGCCCGGGTCGGTTCCGGCGGGGCATGAACTTCGGGCAGCTTGCCGCCGTTGGCCTTTTCCTCTTCGAGCACGGCGTCAAGGCCGCGTTCCAGCTTGGCGCGGATGCGGCGGGCCTCGTCCTCGGTCTCGGGCTTCAGCGACAGGGCGCGGCGCCACTGGATCTCGGCCTCGCGGTGACGGCCGGCCATCCAGTAAATGTCGCCCATATGGTCGTTGACCAGCGCATCGCTGGCCATGGCCGCAACCGCCCGCTCCATCGGTGCGACGGCCTCTTGATAGCGGCCAAGGCGGAAATAGGCCCAGGCCAGCGAATCAAGGATATAGCCGTCAGTAGGCCGCAGATCGACCGCGCGCTGGATCAGCTTGAGCGCCTCTTCCAGTTTTTCGTTACGATCGACGAGGCTGTAGCCCAGATAGTTCAGCACCTGCGCCGAATCAGGACGAATTTTCAGTGCGGCGCGGAAATCGGCCTCGGCTTTGGTGAACTGGCCCGAGCGTTCCAGCGCGATGCCACGCGCATAAAGCGGGAACCAGCGTGCCTCGGGGTTGTCCTCGCCCAGAAGGCTGAGCGCCTTGTCATAGGCCGGGATGGCCTGACTGAACTTGTCCTGCTGGCGCAGGATGTCACCAAGCGCGATCCAGCCCTGAGCCAGCTCGGGATGGGTGGCGGTCAGCGCCAGAGTTGCTTTTTCAGCATCGGCCAGCCGGTCGGCGCGGGCCAGCGCGTCGATGCGCGACAGTTCGGCGATTGGGCGCATTTCGCCCTGTTCGCGCAGCTCTTCGAATTCGCGTTCGGCAAGGTCAAACTGGCCGAATCCTTGCAAAAGCTGGGCGGCAAGCAACCGTGCCTCGCCCAGATCGGGGGCAAGATATTCGGCCAGCCGGGCATGGATCAGCGCCAGCGGGTCAGGCTCATCGCTGCTGGCCAGAACCGAGCCGAAGGTCAGAAAGACCTGCGCGATCCCGTCAGCCGGGGTGCGCACTGATTCAAAGGGCAGCGTCTCGCCCTTGGCCAACCGGTCGCGCAGCGCCACGAGATAGGGCTCTTCGGCAAAGCCGGGGGTTTCCTCAAGCATGGCGATGGCGTCGCGGTTGCGTTCCAGCTGCGACAGCACCTGCGCATGCGCGATGATGCCCAGAATATGGGCGCCGGTCGCGGGATCAGCCAGCAGCAGCTCGGCCCCTTCAAAGTCGCCGACCTGCGCCTTGGCCAACGCCAGATGGTAGTTCACCATCGAAGCTGCGCCGCGCAGCTTGGTCAGCTGCTTGAACTCGGTCAGCGATTCGCCGGCGCGGCCGGAACCAAGCTGCGCCCAGGCGTGCATCAGCCCATCGACGAGCACGGTGCCGTCGGACGTATCGCCTCCACGGGACGCGGGCACATCCCCGATGGCCGAGACAAGTGCGTCCCAGCGCCCGGTGCGCGCCATTTCGGTGCGCTGGACCAGCTTGGCCAGATCGGTGGCGCGGCCCTGATCGGACATGGTGACGGCAAGCGCAGTGGCCCGCTCCATCTCGCCGGTCGAGATCAGCGCGACAAGGGCGCTGTCCTGCAGATAGGGGTCGCTGTCTGCATGGGCCAGTGCCTGCAGGTAATAGTCGGCGGCGGTGGAAAAGTCGTTCTGGATCGCGGCCATGCGCGCCGCCAGATAGGGACCGGCCAGCCCGCGAATTTCAGGCGCGGGGGGCTCGGGGCGGTGGGCCGGCCGCTCACTGTCCGGCGCGGCGGGGGCTTCGGCCTGAGCAAGCAGGGGGGCAGCCATGGCGGCGCCCTGAGGCAGCGGCGCGGTGGTCAGCGCGATCAGCGCCAGCGGGATCAGTCTTGTGGTCACGGCTTGGGCCCATGTCTAGGCAGTTTGCGCTGAACCCTAGCCGCCGCAGCGTCGATGGGCAACGCTGCGGCAGGCATGTCGCACCTATGTGCGATCACATATTCGGGTAGTTTGGTCCGTCGCCGCCTTGTGGTGTTGTCCAGTTGATGTTCTGGCTGGGATCCTTGATGTCGCAGGTCTTGCAGTGGACGCAGTTCTGGAAGTTGATCTGGAAGCGCGGCCCTTCTGGCCCATCAAGCACCTCATAGACCCCGGCCGGGCAATAGCGTTGCGCCGGCTCGGCATAAAGCGGCAGGTTCACCGCAATCGGCACCGAGGGGTCCTTGAGCTTCAGGTGACAGGGCTGGCTTTCCTCGTGGTTGGTAAAGGAAAACGCCACGTTGGTCAGCCGGTCAAAGGACAGCTTCCCGTCAGGCCTGGGATATTCGATGGGCTGGAAATCGGCCGCCTTGCCGGTTGCCTCGGCATCCGTCTTGCCGTGTTTCCAGGTGCCAAGGGGGTTCCAGCCGGTCAGGTTTGCCACCCACATGTCAAAGCCGCCTAGCGCAAGGCTGGCCCAAAGGCCAAGTTTCGACCAGATCGGCTTGACGTTGCGCACCGGCTTGAGGTCGCGGGCGATGGGACCCGAACGGACGTCGGCCTCATATTCGGCAAGCTCGTCGCCCGCGCGGCCCGCGGCGATGGCGGCGGCTGCGGCCTCGGCTGCGGCGATGCCCGACAGCATGGCGTTGTGGTTGCCCTTGATGCGCGGCACGTTCACCAGACCGGCCGAACAGCCAAGCAGAGCCGCCCCCGGGACAGTCAGTTTCGGGATCGACTGCCAGCCGCCCTCGGAAATCGCGCGGGCACCATAGGCGACGCGCTTGCCGCCTTCGAGCAGGTCAGCGACCAGCGGATGATGCTTGAACCGCTGGAACTCCATATAAGGATAAAGGTGCGGGTTGGCGTAGTTCAGGTGGACGACAAAGCCGACAAGCACCTGATTACCCTCAAGGTGATAGATGAAGCTGCCGCCGCCTGCGTTTTTGCCCAGCGGCCAGCCCATCGTGTGGGTGACCTTGCCCGGCCTGGCCTTGGAGGGCTCGATCTCCCAGATCTCTTTCATGCCGATGCCGAATTTCTGCGGCTCATGCCCGGCAGAGAGGCTGTATTTATTGATCAGCTCCTTGGCGAGACTGCCGCGCACGCCCTCGGCGATCAGCACATATTTGCCGCGCAGTTCCATGCCGGGCTCATAGGACGGGCCGGGGGTGCCGTCGGCCTCAAGCCCCATTTCACCCGCAACGACGCCGACGACGCGGTCGCCCTCATAGACCAGTTGCGAACAGGCCATGCCGGGGAAGATCTCGACCTCCAGCGCTTCGGCCTGTTCGGCAAGCCAGCGGCAGACATTGCCCATCGAAACGATATATTTGCCGTGGTTGTTCATCAGGGGCGGCATCGGCCAGTTCGGAACCCGCACCTGGCCCTGTTCGCCAAGGATATAGAAGTTATCCTCGATGACCTCGGTCGAGATCGGAGCACCTTTTTCGCGCCAGTCGGGGATCAGCCGGTCCAGCCCCGAGGGGTCCAGCACCGCACCCGACAGAATATGTGCCCCGATCTCGGACCCCTTCTCAAGCAGCACCACCGACAGTTCGGGGTTGATCTGCTTCAGCCGGATCGCTGCAGAAAGGCCGGCAGGCCCACCGCCAACGATAACGACATCATATTCCATCGACTCGCGGACGATTTCAGACATGGCTCGGCCCCTCAGTTATCCCTGGCTCGTGAATCTGCGTTGCACACCTAGCGCGTAATAATCTTGCGGGCAATCGTAACGCGACGCAGCATAATCAAACTGCGACCTCTTCTTAGGCGGCCTCTTGCAGAGTACTGGCGGCGGGGCTTGCAAGAAAGATCGGAACGATACACGATGCCGGCGGATTTTTCAGCGGGCGCCCTCGGCCAAAGGCCGGGGGCGTTCCAACACCTTGTTTCGCGTTGACTGGGGTCGCCTGGCTGCGACCGGAAGGACTGGAATGGAAAAGATACCGATGACCCGCGCGGGCTATGACCAGCTGGATGAGGAACTGCGCGAATTGCGCTCGGTTCAGCGTCCTGCGGTGATCCGCGCCATCGCCGAGGCCCGGGAGCATGGCGATCTGTCGGAAAACGCCGAATACCATGCAGCGCGCGAAAAGCAGAGCTTTGTCGAAGGCCGCATCAAAGAGCTTGAGGTGATCCTGTCGCGGGCCGAGGTCATCGACCCCTCAAAGCTGAGCGGCAGCATCAAGTTCGGTGCGACCGTCACGCTGCTTGACGAGGACACCGAAGAAGAGCGCACCTATCAGGTCGTCGGCGAGGCCGAGGCGGATCTGGAGCGCGGCCTTTTGAACATCCGCTCGCCCTTGGCCCGTGCCCTGATCGGCAAGGAAGAGGGCGACAGCGTCGAGGTGGTGACCCCTGGCGGTGAGAAATCCTATGAGATCATTTCGGTCCGTTATGTCTGACCGGTGGGGCGGGGCGCATGGATTCGCTTGATGCTCTGCGCCGGGTCGCGGTCGAACAGGCCCGTAACCGCGTGCTGATCGCCGGTGCGGCGGCAAGTGTTGCATGGCTGGCCTTGGCTGGGCTTTTCGCGCTGATCGGCTCCGATTCTGAAGGCGGCGCGGGCTGGCCGGTCTGGCTGGTCGGTCTGCTTTTGCCGCTGGCGTTGATCTGGCTGGCGGTCTGGTCGGCACGCAGCCTTCTGGCGCTGCGCCACGAGGCCGAAGAGCTGCGCACCATCCTGGCCCGCATGCAGGGTCAGGACCCGTCAGACCTCGGCATCCCCGCCGATCGCCATGATGCCGAGCCGCGCCGGACCCCACGCCGCAGCGCCGTCCCACCCGCGCCGCGCCCGGCAGCGGATGCGCGCCAGGCCTCGCTGGAGCTTGATTCGCCCCCCGCGACCGAATTGACCGCGACCGAACTTTTCTACGCCCTGAATTTTCCTGACGGCCCCGAGGACCGCGAGGCGATTCGCAGCCTGCGCCTGGCGCTTGCTGATCCCGGGATGGCCCGGCTGATCCGCGCCGCACAGGATGTCGTCACGCTGCTGGCCGGTCAGGGCGTTTATATGGATGAGCTTGAACTGGCCGAGGCCGACCCCGCCCTGTGGCGCCGCTTTGCCGAGGGCGCACGCGGAGAGGCGGTGGCTGAGCTGGCTACGATCCGTGATGAGACCGCGCTTGCCACCGCCGGTACCATGCTGCGCAGCGACGAAGTCTTTCGCGATGTGGCCCATCACTTTCTGCGCCATTTCGACCGCCTGTTAAGCCGTAAGGTTCAGGACAGCGATCCGCAGCTGTTGGCGGCGCTGGCTGAAAGCCGCTCGGGCCGGGCCTTTACGCTGCTTGCGCAAGTAACCGGTATGCTGGGCCGGGACGAGAGTGCGGAAGAGGCACAGGCCGAAGCCGAAGGCGACGCCTAGACGGCCATCCGTAGAACATGGGCAGGGGCCGACCATGGCCAGCCCAGTCTTTCCCGCCCGAGGTGCCGAAACCCCATCGCCTGCCATGCAGCCAGTGCGGCGTGGTTCCGGGCATGAACCTCGGCCCTCAGGGCAGGATACCCAAATTCGCGAGCATGGGCGGCAGCGGCTTTGACCAAAGCGCGGGCGATGCCGCGCCGCCGCCACTCTGGCCGCACCGCGACCCCGTCCAGTACCAGATCCGTCGTCTCACCCCCGCCAAGATACAGTGCTGTCGTCAGATGCCGCAGTCGTCCGCCAAACGGACCCCATGCGGCAACAAAGCCCCCGGCGTCCGGGCTGAGGAAGCCGCCATTCGCATCGCGCAGTCCCGCGACCCCGACAAGGCGGCCTGCCGGGGACAGGGCGACAAGCGCCTGTCCGGGCCGCATGGCGGTACGGATCAGCGCAACGCCCTGTCGCGCCCGGGCAGGCAGGGGCGAGATCTGCGCACCGAAATGACGCCAGTAGAGCGCCGCCACAGCGCCCTGCAATTCATCGGGGATGCCGCGCAAGATACGGGGTGGGGTCAGTGGTCCGGGCATTCGGGTCCTGATTTTCGGTCCTTGTATCGGCTCGCGGTTTTGGCGAAGGTGCGGCCAGCCATAACGTTATCTCGAGCCAGTTTCATCATGTCAGCGCAAGCCGAACTTGCGGCCAGTCCCAATCTGTCCCCCGAACAGAGCCGCGCCCTGCAGCGCAGCCCCGCACAATGCGTGCGCCACGGGTTTTTGCAGGCGCTGCCCTTTATCCTTGTGCTTATGCCTTTTGGCATGCTTTTCGGCGTCGTCGCATCTGAGGCGGGGCTGGATCTGGCACAGACCGTCGGCTTTACGGTGCTGGTACTGGCCGGGGCCTCGCAGTTCACTGCCGTCCAGTTGCTGACCGATCATGCGCCGGTGCTGGTCATCATCGTGTCGGCCATCGCGGTCAATCTGCGCATGGCGATGTATTCGGCTTCGCTTGTGCCATGGCTGGGCGCGGCGCGGCCGCGTGACCGGGCGTGGATCGCCTATGCGCTGATCGACCAAAGCTATGCGCTGTCGATCCAGCATTACGAAAAGCACCCGCGGCTGAGCATTGATCAGCGTGTCGGCTATTTCCTTGGCTCGGTGCTGGCAACCTGCCCGGTATGGGTGGTGGCGATGCTGCTGGGCTTTTGGCTGGGCAAATCCATCCCCGAGGACTGGGCGCTGGATTTCGCCATGCCGATCACCTTTCTGGCGCTGATCTCGCCCATGCTGCGCACCCCCGCCCATGTCGCGGCGGCGCTGGTTGCCGTTGTGGGTTCGCTGATCTTTGCCTTCCTGCCCTCAGGGCTGGGGCTGTTCGTTGCGGCACCGCTTGCCATGATCACCGGCGCCGTGGTCGAGGCGCTTATGGAGCGCAGAAACGGAGCGCGCCTGTGACCGGCTACAGTGACTCGACGATCTGGCTGATCATTGTGGCGGTGGGGCTGGGGACCTATGGGCTGCGCTGGTCCTTTCTGGGTATCTTTGGCAGCCGGCCGATGCCGATCTGGGCCCAGCGGATGCTGCGTTATACGGCGGTGGGCGTGCTGCCGGCTATTGTCGCGCCACTGGTCGTCTGGCCTGCGGCGACGCATGGCGAACCCGATCCCGCACGGATGATTGCGGCGGTTGCAGCCGTGGCGGTAGGGGTGCTGACGCGCAACGTTCTGGCGGCCATCCTTGCCGGGATGACCGTCCTTTACACCGCGCTTTATTTCATGGCGTGAAGCTGGCCGTCCTTGCCATAACCGGCGATTACGCCGCTTTTCTGGCGCAAAAGCACGTCATGGTTATTGGCCGGATCGCCGTCCATATGGCGTTTTGAGGTGACGCCGGGCAGGGTCAGGAACCAGTTGCGCAGCTTGGTCACCGAAAAGCCGGTCGGTGCGCCCTCAAAGCCCGGAACGCGGCGCAATGCCTGACCGGTGTTGACGGCGCAGAAGCTTTTGTTCGCGGCACCCTGCTGCTCGACCGAGCGGATCGCGGCATCGGCGATGGCCAGCGGCACCTGCACCGTGTCCTCGGCCACCCAATAGGTCGAGCGGGCGTGGTAATCGATGTAGAAATTCTTGAAGTTCGGGGTGATCCCGTACAGCACGTCATGGCGTTCGGGGATCGCGGGGTGTTCCCAGCTGCCGGCGGGGTCATAGATCACCCGCTGGCTGCCGTTGATCATCAGCGCGGAATGCCCGCCCTCGCCACGCGGGATGCCGATGACGCTGAACAGCGTGATCGAAGGAGGCTCATTCGAGACATAGCGGGCGCGCCGGACGGCTTCGTCGCTGGCCCATTTGTTGTCGGCTCCGCAGGCCGCAAGCACGGCTGGCAGCCCCAGCGCAAGGAAGGCACGCCTTTGCATGTTCGATTTTCCCCGGTCAGGTTCAGGCGTTGGTCAGCGCCAGGAACACCAGCACGACAATGGCCAGGGCACCAACCCAGGTCGAAGCCTTGATGAAGCCGGCAAAGGTCGCCTGCTGATGACGGATGTCCATTTCGCCGTGTTTGTGATCGGTGATTTCGTGATGCGAGGCCATGATCCTGTCCGTGAACGATACGATGCGTCTGGCGCAGGGATAGCGCAAGGTCGAGGCCGTGTCACGCCCCCCAGAGCACCGCTCCGCCCTCAGTCTTGCCCACCGGCCACACCCGGCCTGTGGCATGCAGGTGATTGATGTGTCCGACTGCCTCGGCCAGTGCCAGGCCGAATTCGGGCTTGGCGATCGGGCGGCGATAGAGCAGGGGAAAGCACCCCACCACGGTCAGCGGCTCGTGCTGCAGTCCCTCGACCAGACGGTCAAGCGCGGCGCGCTGATTCTCGGCCAGCTGGCGCAGCCGGGTCGGCAGCCCGCGATAAGGCAACTTGTGGCCGGGCAGAATCAGCTGGTCAGGCCGGGCGAACTGCGCTAGCCGGTCGCAGCTTTCCAGCCAGTCGCCGACGGTATCGGCCTCGGGCTCGGTCGGATAGACGCCGAGATTGGGCGAGATGGTCGCCAGCATCTGATCTCCGCCGATCACCAGATCGTCGTTGAGCGACCATAGCGTGACATGTTCGGGCGCGTGGCCGTGCCCCATGCGTACCACCCAGCGCCGCCCGCCAAAGGCGATCTCCTGTCCCTCGTGCAGGCGGCGATAGCCGGGGGGCAGGGGCGCGCAGACATCGGCGCTGTTAAAGGGACGTTCGTGGCTGCGTTCCTCGATCAGTTCGGGCGGCATACCTGCGCGGCGCCAAAAGGCGATGGCCTGCGGGGTGGGGCGCTCTTGCACGTCAAGAATGCCCATGCGCGCGGTCAGCCATGCCGTGCGCGAGGTCCACAGCTCGGCCCCCTGTGAAAGAAACCACCCGGCAAGGCCGATATGGTCGATGTGGTGATGGGTAGCAATCAGCCGGCGCACCGGTGCCCCGGCAAGCGGCCCTTGCAGGATGCCTTGCCAGATTGCGCGCGTCCGCCGGGTATCCAGACCCGTATCCACCACCGTCCAGCCATCCGCATCGTGAAAGGCATAGACATTCACTGTATCGGGCTTGAATGGCAGGGGCAGGTGTAACCAGAACGCACCCGGGGCGATTTCATGCGCCTCGCCCTCGGGTGGGGGATTATGTGTCTCGCTGCGTATCACCCGGCCATCTGGCCTGACAGGGCTGCGTCGTCAAGCGCCTCAAGGTCCGAGACACCGGCGCGGGCGGCGGCCAGATCGGCAGAAAACTGCGGCAGGATGCGGGTGATATAGATGCGGGCCAGAGGCTTGTTGCCGCCCTGGGTTGCCGCGCGCAGGTGGTAATGCGCGCCAAGCACCCTGGCAAAGGCCGAAAGATAAGGCACCGCGCCGGCGAAACGGTCGGCCATATCGAGACCCAGCAGCTCTTGCGTCGCTTCGCGCAGGGTTTCGGCGGCCTGCCAGACCTGATTGGCCAGATCCGGTTCGGCTGGCTGCGCGGCCTTTGCCCCATCAAGGATCTCGTCCAGCAGCGCCATTGCCGCCGCTCCGCCGTCCGACAGTTTGCGGCCGACCAGATCCATGGCCTGAATGCCGTTCGTGCCTTCGTAGATCGCGGTGATGCGGACGTCGCGCAGATATTGGGCCGCGCCGGTTTCCTCGATAAAGCCCATGCCGCCATGAACCTGTACCGCGGTATCGGCAATGCGAATGCCGACATCGGTGCCATGGGCTTTGGCGATCGGGGTCAGAAAGGCCGCGCGCGCGGCCCATTCCTCTTGCCCAGTGGCGCGCGCCATATCCAGCGCCACCGCGCAGCCAAGACAGATCGCGCGGGCGGCAAAGACCTCGGCGCGCGAGGTGGCAAGCATCCGGCGCACATCGGGATGGCGGATGATCGGACCCATCTGCATCCGCTCGGCGGCATAGGCTGTGGCCTGCTGCAAGGCGGCCTCGGCCTGTGCGACGCCCTGCACGCCGACGCCCAGCCGGGCGGCGTTCATCATCGTGAACATGGCGGCCATGCCCTTGTGTTCTTCGCCCACGAGCCAGCCTTTCGCGCCCTCAAAGCTCATCACGCAGGTCGGGCTGCCGTGGATACCCAGCTTGTGTTCAAGGCTGACGGTGCGCAGATCGTTTGCAACGCCCGGATTGCCGTTTTCGTCGGGGATGAGTTTCGGTACCATGAACAGGCTGATGCCGCGTGTACCCGGCCCGCCGTCGGGCAGTCGGGCAAGGACCAGGTGGCAGACATTCTCGGTCACATCGCTGTCGCCCCAGGTGATAAAGATTTTTTGCCCGGTGATACGATAGGTGCCGTCCCCGGCGCGTTCGGCGCGGGTGGTCAGGGCGCCAACATCCGAACCGGCCTGAGGCTCGGTCAGGTTCATCGTTCCCGACCATTCGCCCGAGATCAGCCGCGGCAGGTAAAGCGCCTTAAGCTCATCACTGCCGTGATGTTCCAGCGCCTCGATCTGGCCCTGCGTCAGCAGCGGGTTCAGTTGCAGCGCAAGACAGCCCGAAGCGACCATCTCGTTTACCGCCATGTTCAGCGATTGCGGCAGGCCCATGCCGCCATATTCGGGGTTGGCGGCAAGGCCGATCCAGCCGCCCTCGGCCAGCGCGCGAAATGCCTCGGCATAGCCGGGCGAAGAGCGCAGCTTGCCGTTTTCAAGCCGGGCAGGGGTCAGGTCGCCCGCGCGGTTCACCGGTGCGATTACCTCGGTCGCAAGCTTGCCCGCCTCGGTCAGGATCGCGGTCGCGGTCTCGGCTGTTGCTTCGGCAAAGCGTGTGGTGGCGGACAGGTCCGGAAAGGACACGATCCTGTTCAGGATGAACTCGATCTGTTCGACCGGGGCTTGATAGGCCATCCGCGCTGTCTCCCTCTGGCGCCTTGGCAAACCCTGTTGCGGCGCGTAACTGATCCTTTGGGTCTCGATCATATTTGTGGGCCCACGCCCATCAACCACAACCCGACGTAACGAATGCATACCGAGATACTAGGTCATGACCTTCGGGGGCTGCGCGCCGCGGCCGAACTGCTGGCGCGGGGCGAACTGGTCGCCATCCCGACCGAGACGGTCTATGGCCTTGCCGGCGATGCGCGCAACCCCCTTGCCGTTGCGCGTATTTATGAGGTCAAGGGCCGTCCGTCCTTTAATCCGCTGATCGTCCATCTGCCGGATATTGCTGCGGCCGGACGTATCGCGGTCCTTGGACCCGAGGCACTGGCGTTGGCGCACAGGTTCTGGCCGGGCGCGCTGACGCTGGTGCTGCCGCTGCGCGAAGATTCGGGCATCGCCTCGCTTGTCACGGCAGGGCTCAGCACCGTGGCGATTCGCGTGCCCGCCCATCCAGCGGCGCAAGAGCTGTTGCGTACGTTTGACGGACCCTTGGCCGCGCCCTCTGCCAATCCCTCGGGCCGGGTCAGCCCGACCACGGCGGCACATGTCGCTGATCCTGACACCGGGCTTGGCGGGCGTATCGCGGCGGTGCTGGATGCCGGGGCCTGCCCGGTGGGAGTCGAATCGACCATCGTTGGCTGGACCGAAGGCCGCGCGGCCCTGCTGCGCCCCGGAGGCGTCGCCGCCGAAGAGATCGAGGCCGTGCTGGGTCAGCCCCTGTTGCACCCCGTCGCCAATCCCGATGCGCCGAATGCGCCGGGGCAACTGACCAGCCATTATGCCCCGCGCGCCAGCCTGCGGCTGAACGCCGACACGGCCTTGCCGGGTGAGCTTTTGATCGGCTTCGGGTCAGTAACGGGCGAGATGACGCTAAGCGAAAGCGGTGATCTGACCGAGGCGGCCGCACGGCTTTTCGATCTTTTGCGCCGCGCGGATGAGGCAGGCCGCCCTCTTGCCGTCGCGCCGGTGCCCGAGCATGGGTTGGGCGCGGCGATCAATGATCGCCTGCGCCGCGCCGCGGCACCGCGCTAGACCTGATCGCCATTCAAGGTTCATAAATCGGCTGATGAGTGCTTCACAGGCCTCCGTGTTGAGCACGGAGGCCTGTCAGTGAAGGCGAAACGATATGAGCTGAGCGACGGACAGTGGGACAGGATCGCATCGCTGCTTGCTGGCAAAGCTGGCGATCCCGGCCGGACCGGGGCTGACAGCCGGATATTCATCAATGGCTGGCCGTGGGTTTTGCGCTCTGGCACCCATTGGCGCGACCTGCCGGACCGCTACGGCAAATGGACGACGGTGCATAAGCGCTTCAGCCGCTGGCGCCATGCCGGTATTCGGGTGCAGGTCTTCGAGACGCTGACGGCATCAGCAACTGATGATCGACTGCGCGATTGTGCGTGTTCATCAGCAGGCGGCATCTGGAAAGGGGAGCAGGGATCAGGCGCCGGGGCGTTCCCGAGGCGGGCTGACCATCAGGATCCACATGCTGGCCGATGCTCTGGGCAGACCGTCGCGGTTCATCATAACGGCCGGCCAGGTCGGCGAGGTTGCGCAGGCCTCGTCCCTTCCGCAGGGACAGAGCGGTGATCTCGTGCTGGCCGATAAAGCCTGTGACAGCAACGCCTTGCGGCAAATCATTGCCGGCATCGGAGCCGAAGCGGTCATCCCGTCAAACGGCTTGCGTAAAATCATCATTCCACACAATGAGCGCGCCTGTGCGCGTCGCAACCACATCGGACGTTGCTTCAGCCAGATGAAGCTCTTCCGCCGCTTCGCCTCTCGATACGACCGAAGAGCCGTTCACCTTCCGGGGCTTCGTTTATCTCGTTGCCGCTATGCCCCGGATGTGGTGAATGTCCGATCCGGCCTAGCTCGTCAGGCGTGGCCGGCGTCGGGCGACAGCATCAGGGGGTCAATCCCCAGCGACTTCATCGCCGCGCGCCATTTGCCGGAATTGTCGGTGCCAAAGATGATCTCATCCCCCCGGTCCGAGGTCAGCCAGCCGTTCTGGCGGATCTCGGAATCAAGCTGCCCCGGCCCCCATCCGGCATAGCCAAGCGCCAGCACCGCCGGTTGCGGGCCGTGCCCGTGAGCGTAATCTTCGAGGATGTCGCGCGTGGTGGACATGGCAAGATCGTCGGTGATGCGCATGCGGTTTTCGGCCAGGTCGATGTCGCGGGGCACGCGATGCAACACGAATCCGCGCCCCGGCTCGACCGGGCCGCCAAAGCGGACGGGAATATCCACCGCGTTTTCATCAGCCTGAATGCCAAGCTGTTCCAGAAGGTCGGAAAAGCCGATCTCGGGCAGCGGGCGGTTGACGACCAGCCCCATGGCGCCTTCCTCGGAATGGGCGCAGATCAGGATCACCGACTGCTCAAAGCGCGGATCGCGCATGCCGGGCATGGCGATCAGCATCTTGCCGGTCAGGTTGCTGGATTTATCCATGATCTGCTCCGTGTTTGTTGTTTGTTTCCTCTCAAGATCGGCCTTGCGACATGTTTTCGCAAGAGATTGCCGTCATTGTGACTTCACGCCCGGGCAAGGGGACGGCTAAAACGACACCATGAGGATGATCGCCCTGCTTTTTCTGACCGTCGCGCCGGCCATGGCACAAGACCTGCCGCCCGGGCTTGTCTCGGCCGAGATGATGCCCGGCTGGGTCACGCCCGAAGGCAATCGCATCACCGCTTTGCATCTGCGGCTTGAGCCGGGCTGGAAGACCTATTGGCGCAGCCCCGGCGATGCTGGCGTGCCGCCGCGCTTTGACTGGGCTGGTTCGCAAAATCTGGGCGAGGTCCGGTTGCTTTGGCCCCGTCCCGAGGTGATCGAATCCGAGGGAGAGCGTACGCTGGGCTATCGGGAAGAGCTGATCTTGCCGATCGAGATCACCCCCGCCCGCCCCGGCGCCCCGGTCGAGCCGATGGCCGAGGTCGATTTCGGCATCTGTCAGGACATTTGCGTGCCTGCACAGGTCAAGTTGCAGGCAGGTGCCCCCGCCGCGACCCCCGATCCGCTGATCAAACAGGCCATGGAAATGCGCCCCGAGATCTCGGACCGGCAGCCCGACTGCCGCATTGTCGAGATCCGCGACGGCATGCAGGTCACTGCCACCCTGCCAGCCGAGGACAGCGCCCGCGGCGACAAGGTCGCGATGGAGCTGACGGACGACGAGGTCTGGGTCTCGACCCCTGAAATTGGCGGAAAGGATGGGCGGCTGACGGCGCAGGCCGATTTCGTCGCTGCCTCGGGCAAACCCTTTGCACTGGACCCCGCCACGCTGAGGCTGACTCTGATCGGCCCCGATGATGCGGTCGAGTTCCGGGGCTGCCGCGAGGTCGCGGACTAACCCTTACCGGCAGCTTCAGCTAAGAGCTTCGACGCTGACCAGTTTGATGCTGCCGTCGAATGGTGCGATATACGCGCAAATATTATCGCTGAATTCGTCGATCAGGTTCAGCCCTTCAGGGTCGTAATCATTCTCGGCGATCAATCTTAGCACGCCGTCCGCGAATGTGCAGACGACGTTGTGCTCATGCGGATAGTTGCTACGGAACTCTTGGGTGATGTCGTCCGCTGCCCCGGGCCCCGCAGCGGCGGGAACACCATGACATTCCAAAGTGATACGATACATGTGTCGATGCTCCTGCTGCGGGAGAGGGGCAGGTCACTGGTTATGCTCAGCCAGCCAGGTCCTCAAGCCGCGCGGACAGCGACAACAGGTCCGCCCATGCCTCGCGTTTGGCCAGGGGCGTGCGCAGCAGATAGGCCGGATGGGCCATCGGCAGCGCGGGCAGGCCAAAGGCGGTCGTCCAGGTGCCGCGCAGCTTCAGGATGCCCTGCCGGTTCAGCGCCGCGATGCAGGGCGTATTGCCCATCAGCACCAGCAGCTGTGGTTGCACCAGTTCGACGTGCCGGGTCAGAAAGGGCATCATCATGGCGATCTCGGCCGGTTCGGGGCGGCGGTTTCCCGGTGGTCTCCAGGTCAGGACATTGGTGATGTAAAGCGCCTTTTCGGCATCAACCGCCGTCCGCGACAGTCCGATTGCCCCGAACATCTGGTCCAGCAACTGGCCAGCGCGGCCAACGAAGGGACGACCCTGCCGGTCCTCTTCCTCGCCCGGAGCTTCGCCGATGATCATCACCCGCGCGCCGGGGTTGCCGTCCGAGAAGCAGAAATTACGTGCGCCCTTTTTCAGCTCGATCCCGTCAAAGGCCTCTTGTGCGGCGGCAAGCTCGGCCAGCGTGGTGGCGCTGGCTGCCATGGTCTCGGCCTGCGCAACCAGATTTTCGCCCTCATCGCGGGGCGTGGCTGCAGAGGGGGCGGGCGGCGCAGCGGCAGGCGCGGCCGAGGGGGTCTCGGTCCGGTCGGACAAGGCATAACGGTCGAGCGGCGCATCAAGACATGGCTCGTCCGCGCCCAGCTCGGCCTGCCATTGCAGAAGCGCCAGCGCCGTTTCGGCGTCCAGCGCGAATCCCCTGTAGGTTGGATCGGCGGTCATGACCGCAGGCTAGGGCGCGAAGCGGGCGCGGGCAAGCCCGCCTGCGCTGCGGTACGCGTCATTGCGACTGGGTCAGCGGCGTCGTGCCGCCGCCCATGCCGATCAGCCGTTGGATCAGCGGTTTGGCCGTGGGCCCGATGCGGTCGCAGGCCGCCGGATCGTCCAGCAGCTTAAAGGCCGGCCCGTAATAGGTTTTGTCATAGGCCGAGGCGTCCAGCCCCAACTGTGCCGCCAGCAGGTCGCCAGTGCCGGTGATCAGGGTCCATTCCCCGTCGGTGATCGAATAATCGGCGCAATTCGAGGTGATGACATTCACATTCGCCAGTTCAGCGATCAGGGATTTCGCCTCGTTTTCGGACAGGTTTGAAACGTCGGGAAGCTTTACGGTGATGCCCCCGTCTGCCAGTGCCGCGCCGGACAGCAGGGCCAGTGCGCCGGCCAAAGCCGCGAGTGCCTTCATGGATTGCTCCCTTGCTTGTGCTGGGCATTCGGTTTGCCCGCCCATCCCGCCCGATCCGTCTGTCGGGCGCAACCCAATTCGCCGTGAACTTGACGCAGGCAGGCCGCAGGGCTAGGCGGGGCAGCAAGTGTCATAAGCATATGAGGATGCCTGCGATGACGACCTATTCCCTGCTGATCCTGCCCGGCGACGGCATTGGCCCCGAGGTCATGGCCGAGGTCCGCAAGGTCATTGGCTGGTTCGAAAAGAACCGCGGCCTGTCCATTGACGTCAGCGAGGATCTGGTCGGCGGCGCGGCTTACGACAAATACGGCAAACCCCTTGCGGATGAGACGATGGCCAAAGCACAGGCGGTTGATGCCGTGCTGCTGGGCGCGGTCGGCGGACCGAAGTACGACAACCTCGATTTCAGCGTGAAGCCCGAGCGCGGTCTTTTGCGTCTGCGCAAAGAGATGGACCTTTTTGCCAACCTGCGTCCGGCGCAGTGTTTTGACGCCCTGGCCGATTTCAGCTCTCTCAAGCGCGAGGTGGTTGCCGGTCTCGATATTCTGATCGTGCGTGAACTGACCTCGGGCGTTTATTTTGGCGAGCCGCGCGGAATTTCGGCGGACGACACCCCCGGCAACGAAGGCGGCCGCGTCGGCGTCAACACCCAGCGATATACCAGCGGCGAGATACGCCGCGTCGCGCGCTCGGCCTTTGAGCTGGCCCGTAAACGCGCAGGCCGCGTCTGCTCGATGGAAAAGGCCAACGTGATGGAATCTGGCATCCTGTGGCGCGAAGAAGTGCAATGGGTGCATGACAACGAATATCCCGATGTCGAGCTGTCGCATATGTATGCTGACAACGGCGCCATGCAGCTGGTACGCAACCCGCGCCAGTTCGATGTGATCGTGACCGACAACCTTTTTGGTGACATTCTTTCCGATGCGGCGGCGATGCTGACCGGCAGTCTGGGCATGCTGCCCTCGGCCAGCCTTGGCGCGCCGATGGCCAATGGCCGGCCCAAGGCGATGTATGAGCCGGTTCACGGCTCGGCCCCCGATATCGCGGGGCAGGGCAAGGCGAACCCGATCGCCTGTATCCTGAGCTTTGCCATGTGCCTGCGCTATTCCTTTGATCTTGGAGCCGAGGCTGACCTGCTGGAAAAAGCGGTCGAGAAGGTGCTGGCCGATGGCGTGCGCACCGGCGATCTGATGGGCGCCGAAGGCGGCAAGCCGGTGTCCACATCCGAGATGGGCGACCATATCGTCGCGGCGCTTTCGGCGCTCTGATCCAGGACCCGCGCCCGGTTCGCCGGGCGCGTCCGATCACGTGAACCGTCGGGGAGAGACATGGCGGCGGGCAATATCAAGGGCGCGTTGCTCGCCCTTCTGTCTATGGGGCTTTATTCGACCCATGACGTGATCATCAAACATCTGGGTGCCACATATCCGGCGCTGCAGATCCTGTTCTTCTCGGCGCTATTATCCTTTCCTCCGCTGGCGGTCCTGCTGCTGCGGGACCCGACGCATGGTACCCTGCGGCCGCGCAACCCGTTCTGGGTCGGGCTGCGGTCGTTCTGCATCGTCGCCTCGGGGATCGGCGGGTTCTATGCCTTTTCCGTCCTGCCGCTGGCGCAGGTCTATTCCATCCTTTTTGCTGCGCCCTTGCTGGTGACCGTCCTTTCGGTCCCGCTGCTGGGGGAACGGGTCGGGTTGCACCGCTGGCTTGCCGTCTGCGCCGGGCTGGGCGGGGTTCTGATCGTCCTGCGCCCTGGGGTGACACCCTTGGGTCTGGGACATCTGGCGGCGCTGATGGGGGCGACGGCGACCGCGCTGTCGGCCATTGCCGTGCGGCGTCTCGGCCGGTCCGAGCGGACGGTGATCCTGCTTTTATGGCCGATGATCGGGAACTTTCTTCTGACCGGAGCCTCGCTTGGCTTTGCCTATCGCCCGCTGGAATTTGGGGATCTGGTGCTGACCGGCGTGATCGCGGCGCTGGGGCTTGCAGCGGGTTTCCTGCTGATTCTCGCTTATCAGGCGGGCGAGGCGACCAATGTCGCGCCCATGCAATATTCGCAGATGCTCTGGGCTGTCGGCTATGGCTGGTACCTGTTCGGAGAGCGCCCGGATGGTCCCACCATCCTGGGGGCGGGTCTGATCATTGCCTCTGGGCTTTACATCCTGATGCGCGAGCGTCTGGGCGGTTCACGTCTGCGTCCGGCAACGCGGGCGCGCTTTGGTAGCGAGACGGTGACCGCCCCGCGCTGGAGCCTGTTGCAGCGCCTGATGCGCGAACGTGGCTGATCTCTGGTACGCGCCGTTTTCTGCGATGGGTTCGCAAGATTCCCCCTTGCATTCCGCTGCTTCAGGGGATACCTGCCCCTCACGGTCGGAGCGTAGCGCAGCCTGGTAGCGCACCTGCTTCGGGAGCAGGGGGTCGGAGGTTCGAATCCTCTCGCTCCGACCAATTTTTCTTTGTGGCGTTTCAGAGAGTCTTGCCTTTTGTTTCACAGGGCGCCCTTTCCGACTCGCTCGTCGGTTGGCCGCAGGACCACATATGACTTCCTGCCATGCCGGCAGATCAGCGCTCTGTTTGCATCGCGAGCGACCCGCTTGCAGCAACGGGGCAGCGAAGCGCATGATATCGGTATTTTAGGTAGAGGCGGCTCATCGCGGACGTTCGCAGTGACCCTCGCGCTACTGCACAGTTCCCCAAGAGCCGATACTCGTCAACGTATCTATATCCCGATGGGAGAGATGGGTGGCACGATAATCGGAGGCCTTGATCTGGAACTTGACTGCATATGCGGGCATGGTTCACGATAGCCCGAAGCCACCTTGGCGGTGCTTGCCGATTATCCCCAGAACTGATGGGTAGGCAGGCCGATCCGCAATTTACAGTAGGGAGGCCTTCCTGTTACACAATATCCAGCTAGGGTCAGGATGCATTGATTTTCAGTGTGCTACGTGATTCACGGCTCGGAAAACGGAGCGGTGACATGAGCGACCTGTACTGGCTGACCGACGAGCAGATGACCAAGCTTGCCCCTTTCTTCCCGAAGTCGCACGGCAAGCCACGCGTCGATGACAAGCGTGTTCTAAGCGGGATTATCTTCATCAATCGCAATGGTTTGCGCTGGCGAGATGCCCCCAGGGAGTATGGGCCGCACAAGACGCTCTACAGCCGGTGGAAGCGTTGGAGCGAGAAAGGCATTTTCGCCAGGATGATGATCGGGCTGGCCGCCGACCACGGCGAGGAAAAGACCGTGATGATCGACGCGACCTATCTGAAAGCGCACCGCACCGCGACCAGCTTGGCCGTGAAAAAGGGGGGCGTGGACGCCTCGTCGGCCGGACCAAGGGCGGCATGAACACGAAGCTGCATGCCATCTGTGACAGCCAGGGCCGACCGCTCGACCTGTTCGTCACCGCAGGGCAGGTCAGCGACTACATCGGGGCGCGGGCGTTGCTCAGCAGCCTCCCAAAGGTCGATTGGCTGCTCGGGGATCGCGGCTATGACGCCGACTGGTTCCGGGAAGCCTTGCAGGACAAGGGGATACGAGCCTGCATCCCCGGCCGAAAGCAGCGCAAGACACCGGTCAAATACGACAAGCGCCGATACAAGCGGCGCAACCGCATCGAGATCATGTTTGGCAGGCTCAAGGACTGGCGGCGCGTGGCAACCCGATACGACAGATGCCCGAAGGTCTTCCTCTCGGCCATCGCGCTCGCGGCAACCGTCATTTATTGGTTATGAATCCTGACCCTAGGTCATGTTGACAAATGGCGGAGCCAGAGCCTGATGCAGGCGACGTCGACGAAGCCAAGGAAGCTTTCGGCGGTTTTGTCGTAGCGGGTTGCAAGGCGGCGGCTATTTTTCAGCTTGTTGAAGCAGCGCTCGACCATGTTGCGCAGGGTGTAGATGGTCATGTCGACAGCCTTGCGCACCCTTCGGTTCCTTCGCATCGGTATCATGGGCAGGGCGTTGCGGCTCTCGATGTCTTCCCGAATTTTATCAGAGTCATAGCCCCTGTCGGCGACCAGAACTGCTGGTTGCGGCAGGTTGTCGGCCATCACCATATCATAGCCGGTGTAGTCGGAATCCTGCCCCGGCGTGATCTCGGTCCTCATCGGGAGGCCTGCGCCGTTGACGCGGAGATGGATCTTGGTCGAGAAGCCACCTCTCGAACGGCCAAGAGCCTCTTTCGGAGTCCCCCTTTTGCGCCCGCCGCATGATGATGGGCGCGGATCACAGTGCTATCAACCATCTGGAGCTTGTCTGGCGCGATCCCAGCGTGGTTCAGCGCATCCAGGATATCCTCCCACAGTCCCGCCAAAGTCCAGCGGCGGAACTGACGGTAGACCGAGGACCACTTGCCAAACTCTTCGGGCAGATCGCGCCATGGCGCACCAGTCCTTGCGATCCAGAATATACCATTCAGAACAAGACGATGGTCCGCAGGTTTCCGCCCGTTAGGGTGCCGGACGGCACGAATGAAGCCCTCGAAGAAGGTCCACTCATCGTCGGATATCAGGTTGCGTGCCAAGTTCATCTCCCACGTAGAGATGAGCTTGAATCATAGGACGACTGCCAGAGGAATCCCTTTTGTCAACACGACCTAGGACCGCGGCATATCGAATCACATACTCCGCGCCTCGGGCTGCAGTATCCAAATCGATTTATCTTCGGAAATGTCGTCGGAAGGATGCGTACACATCGGCTGAGCAACCGGCGGAAAGGTCGCTCTGGGCGTTTCCTGTGGCGACCTCCTTCATAAAAA
The DNA here is from genome assembly GCF_009301415.1 of Paracoccus kondratievae. Lineage (GTDB taxonomy): Bacteria > Pseudomonadota > Alphaproteobacteria > Rhodobacterales > Rhodobacteraceae > Paracoccus > Paracoccus kondratievae. Next base: position 1,087,331 of record NZ_CP045073.1, read on the forward strand.
ATGTGACTCGGCCGTCACGTAAGCAATTGATATATATGTGAATCTGCTTGCAGGCCCATAAATGAGCATTTGCCCAATAAGCGGAAAATTGCTCACGCCGCGGATGCCTCGGATAGATTCCTTGCCACGTCATGATTTTGCATCAATCCTTAAGTTACATGGAGACGTGAAATATTTTCAGTTTCGCGAGGGGGGGCGAGCATTGTCGGATCGAGCGCTTGAGCTGGACGAACTTGAAAGACTTCTGAATCATGACCCGGCCGGCGTTGAGCTGAAGCGATTGCTGGAAAAGTTATCGGCTGCAAAGAGCATTGTGATCCGCGAGATGGATCGTGGGGTAAGTCCTGAAGTTTACGCCCAGCTTACCCTTCTTGCTCAGGCATATAATTCAGGAATTGATGCCCTGCCGAAACTTTGGGCGAATATTAACCACTCAGAGTGAACGGAGACTAAAATGGCTAATCCCATTACCGGAGATTTCAATGCGGGTATGCAGGACGTGATCAACCAGCAGCGTGCGATTACGCTGGAGGCTGCGAAAACCAACGTGGAAATTGCAAAACAAACCACATTGAAGGACGCCTACGGCAAGATCCGCTAATTATATTATGTGAGACGGGATTTCGTCTCGTCTCACATTTTTCTCTTGAATTCCGGAGCCCGCCATGGGGGAACAGGCAGGGCGCCGTTCCTCTGCGGACAGTTTCGTGCTGAGCGTCCTCGCCGGACCGAACGCAGGGGCATCCGTTTCGCTGGAAGCGGGGCGCCACACGATCGGCAGCGATGACAGCAACGACATCATACTGGCCGGACTGGGTGATCAGGTCATCAATCTGTCATTGAAGGGTGCGGCGGTCATCGCCAATCCGATCGTCGACGGCATTGGGCTGGTGGGCGAGGGAGCGAACGGCGTCGCGCCGCTGACCGTGAAGGGCGCGCCTTACCAGATCAAGCTGCCCGCGCGGCTTTGCCTTGGCTCTGATGTGATGGTGCAGCTTTCGGGCGGCGTGCAACGGCCCTCCACGGATCGGCGTATGCTTGTCGGCGTCGGCCTGGCGGCCTTGTTCTTTGGTTGCTGGCTGGGCGCAGCACTGTTTACGCAATCGCCGACGCCTGTGCTTGCCGGCCTCGGCAGCTCGGCGGCGGCCGATGTGTCGGCCCGGGTAGCGCTGACGGAACCGGCAGAGCTTGCGGTCACGCCGCGGATCAGCAACTCGCCGCAGCTTGAGTGTTTTAGCGATTGCGTTTTGGCAGCCGAGGCCGAGCTGAAGTCCCGGCTTGCGGCAGCGGGCCTCAACAATCTGACACTCAGCCATGATAGCGGGGTTCTTCGCCTTGGCGGGACGGTGCTGCCCGAGCAGGTGAACGACTGGCGTCAGATCCGCACCAAGTTCGAGGCAGAGTTCGGGCAAAGCCTGCCGATCGTTACAGCAATCGAATCCGAGACGGCGCCAATGCTGGCCGTGTCTTCGGTTTGGCTGGGCGAGAATGCCGAGGTTCGCACCAAGACCGGCAATGTCTATCGGGTCGGCGACCGGACCCGCGATGGCTGGGTCGTACGAAAGATCGACCGCGGTAGCGTCGAGTTCGAGCGTGACGGCCAGCTTGTCGCGGTACGTTTTTAGGGGAATGCAGAATGGCTGACTCGATCCATCCTTCTTCCCGTCTTATCTCCAGCACGCCGGCAACGCATGAGCTGCCGCGCTTGGGCCGGATCGGGCGTCCGCATCAGCCCGCACCTATCAGGGATGCCGACGATATCAGTTCGCGCCCCCGCCCGCGCGGTGAACGGGTCGGGTTCCAGTCGATCCTCGAGACCGGGCTCGGCAATGTGAGCCTGCCATCAGCGCCCGACCTGATCACCGCACTGGAAACGGCCCGCAGCTATGCCGACCGCGCCGACAAGGCGGTTCCGGGGCTTGGGCGTCTGGTCGATGCGGTGCTTGAGGACGAGTGCCGCAAGCTGTCGTGTTACATGGACATGCAAACAACATGAATGCTCCGCTTTCGATCATCACGAATTCGATCAGGCTGCCGGACCGGGCTGTGGGCGATGAGCCGACGGATGAGCAGCTTGAGGATATCTATGGCGAACTTGGCAACTTGGATGAGGCCGAGGCTCTGCCCGACAATCTGATCGCTGCCGATGCGCGCAAGCACGGACACATCCTGTCGTCGCTGGCGCTGCTTTATCTGCGCCACGGCAATCCGTCGAGAGCGATGGTTCTGGCGCTAGCGGCGCTATCGATGGGTGATGTGCGGCCCTCGGCGCTGCTGACCCTGGCGGAATCGCTGCTGCGGGCCGGGGATCCGGAACAGGCGATGTCGGTGCTGACCCGGTTCGACGAGACGGATCCGGGCCTGATAGATCCGGCGGCGACCGATATCCAGCACGCCGCGCGCCAGTATATCCGCGCCAAGGCGCTGCATCGGCAGGGCGATGCCATCGGAGCCCGGGATGCGCTTGCGCTGGCCCGCGATCTGCGGGTCGCAGCCGAGACCCGAAAGGAGAGCGGCTGATGGCGGAGGGCGGGTTTAGACGACGGATCAACGCGATTGCGGCGCGGCAGGATCTGGTTCTGGTGATCCTGCTGGTCCTGATCGTCTTCATGATCATCGTGCCGTTGCCGACCTGGTTGATCGATCTGTCGATTGGCTTCAATCTGGCGATCTCGGTCCTGATCATGATCGTGGCAGTCTATCTGAAATCACCGACGACGCTGTCCACGCTGCCCTCGATCCTGCTCTTCAGCACATTGTTCCGGCTGGCCATCAGCATCTCGACCACACGGCTGATCCTGCTACAGGCCGATGCCGGTCAGATCGTCGAATCCTTCGGGAACTTCGTCATCGGCGGCTCGCTTCTGGTCGGCATGGTGGTGTTTCTGATCATCACCATCGTCCAGTTCATCGTCATCACCAAGGGCTCTGAACGCGTGGCCGAGGTCTCGGCGCGCTTCTCGCTTGATGCGCTTCCGGGCAAGCAGATGGCGATCGACAGCGATATGCGTGCGGGCGAGATTGATCTGGCCGAGGCGCGCCGCCGCCGCGAGACGCTGCAGACCGAAAGCGAATTTTACGGCGCAATGGACGGCGCGATGAAGTTCGTCAAGGGCGATGCGGTGGCCGGGCTGATCATTATCGCGGTCAACATTCTTGGCGGGCTTGGCGTCGGTGTCGGGCAAATGGGAATGCCCTTTGGCGAGGCGCTGCACCGCTATTCGGTGCTGACCATCGGCGATGGCATGGTCAGCCAGATCCCGGCGCTGATCATGGCGATCAGTTCGGGCATCGTGATCACCCGGATCGCGAACGAGCGCTCGGTAGATCTGGCGCATGACATTACCGAACAGGTATCGGCCAATCCGCGGGCCTTGCATGTGGCGGCAGTGGTGCTGCTTGGCTTTGCACTGATCCCCGGCTTTCCCACTCCTGTCTTTCTGACGCTGGCGCTGGTCTTCGGGACGGCGGGCTTCCTGATCGCGCGGCGCAAGCAGGCCGAAGAGATCGAGGAAAGCCAGCGTCCGACGACCGATGGCAAGCAGGATCTGTTGATGGCGCCGATGGCACCGGTGCGGCTGGCCGTCGGTCCCGACATTGCTGAAAGCATCGACCGGATCGAGTTCGACAGGGTCGCCCTGCGCGAACGGACCAATGTGTTCGAGGATCTGGGCGTGCCCTTCCCGCGGCTGGAATTGTGGGTCGATGCGGATGCACCGAAGGATCGCTGGCAATTGCTGGTCGAAAGCGTGCCGGTTGCAGAGGGCTATATTCCGGCGGGGCGGCTGCGCCTGACCGATGACGCGGAAACCGCCGAGATCCTGGGCATTCCTGTTGATGATATCGAGCTGAGCCCGACCGAGCCGCACAGCTATTGGTGCGATGCGTCGAGGACCTATGAGCTTGAGAAGAACGGAGTTGCCTATCAATCCCCGGCCGAGGCGCTGGCTCATATCGCGGCCCGCAGATTGCCGCGCCATGCCGCCGAATTTCTGGGCGTGCAAGAGGTGGGCGCGCTGCTTGCGGCGATGGAATCGCGCTATGACAGCCTGGTCACCGAGGCGCAGAAGGCGCTGTCGCTCCAAAAGATCGCGACGATCATGCGGCGTCTGGTGGAAGAGGAGATTCCGGTTCGAAACCTGCGGGTTCTGTTGGAAACCATCGTCGACTGGGCCCCGCGCGAGAAGGATCCCGAGCTTCTGTCGGAATATGTCCGCACCGCGCTGGCCCGTCAGATCAGCTACAAGTTCGCCGATCGGGATCGCTTCATCGCCGCCTATATCGTCGATGCCGATATTGAGGGGCTGATCCGCAGCTCGATCCGCAACTCCTCGTCGGGGGAATATCTCTCGCTGGAATCGAAACAGTCGCGCCGCCTGCTGGAGCGCCTGAAGGAAACCGTCGGCGATCCGCAATCCCATTCCGCGCCGCCGGTCTTTATCTCGACCACCGAGATCCGCCGCTTCCTGCGCAAGTTCCTTGCGACGCATGAGATCAACTTCCCGGTGCTCTCGCACAAAGAGATCGCTCCCAGCTTCAAGGTGCAACCCATCGCGATGTTGTCGTTACAATGAAAAAACTCCTGACCCATATTTATGGACGCTCTGGCCGGATGGCCATGACAGGTTTCGTCGCAGCCCTGATCGCGGGCGTCGTCATCTCCGGCGCCGATGCGCAATCGACGCGTATCTATCTGAGCGAGGGGGACGGGCGCCGGATCGAGCTGCCGGAAGATACGGCAACGGTCTATATCGCCAATCCGATGATTGCGGACGCGCAGGCGATCTCGCCCACGGCGATCTATCTGACGGGCTATACGCCGGGACGCACCAGTGTGATCATCACCGGCGAAAACAGCGCAGTCAGCGCCGAATATGAGGTCGAGGTGATGCCTGCCTCCGGCGGCGCGGAAGCCCTGCTTCCCTCCGAGACGACGGTTCGGCGCAAGGAAGGTATCGCGATCATCTCGGGCGGGGTGAATGACGTTCAGGGCACGCGCGGCGTGGTCGCTTCCGAACGTTCTTTCGGGCGCCAGGGAGTCGTGACACGCGATGAGACGACCTATGGCGGTGGCACGCAGATCTCGTTGCGGGTTCGCTTTGTCGAGGCCTCCAGAAGCGAATTGCGCCGGATGGGCGTGGATCTGGCCGCACTTGGGGCAAGCGCGGGCGGCCCGCTGCGCGTCGTCACCAGCGGCGATCCAAGCGGTTTTCTGGACGGGGCGGCGGTCAGCAGCCCGGCCATTGGAGGGCGGATGACCTCGGGTAGCTTCACCATCGACACGATGATCAATGCGCTGGAAGAGCGCGGGGCCGTCCAGATCCTGTCTGAACCGACGTTAACCACCGTATCGGGTCGCCGCGCCAGCTTCCGTGCGGGCGGCGAGATCGGCTATCCGATCAATCAGGGCGATGGCGTAATTTCGGCCGCGTTCCGGCAATATGGCGTCTCGATCGAATTCCTGCCGACAATTCTGCCGAACGGCCGCATCGCCATCGAGGTTCAGCCCGAGGTCAGCTTCCTCAATCATGACAACCAGGTGAGTGTGGACGGTTTCGTGGTTCCCGGCCTGTCGGTGCGCCGTGCCGATACCACGGTCGAGGTCGGCAGTGGCCAGACCTTCGCCATTGCCGGCCTTTACGAGCAGTTCTCGGAGAACGGCCGCCGCGGCACGCCAGGGATGAGCGGGCTCTTCGGGCGGTCGAGCAATGTCCGGCAAGAACGCGAGCTGTTGATCTTCATCACCCCCTATATCGCCGAGGCCAGCAATGTCAGCGCCCCGCCGGTCGCCCGGCGTCCGGTGCGCAGTACCGTGGGGTTCATCACCAGATGAAATATCTTATGATCCCCGCCGTTGCGCTACTGGCCGCCTGCACCGATCCGCTGATCAAGGACTCAGACGTGATCGCCCGCGCCTCGGCCCCGGCCTATGGCTATTCCGAAAGCGGCCATGTCATTCCGTCCTCGTGCCAGCGCGTCGGCGGCATCTATTCGCGCCGCGCGCCGGGCTGTGAGCGTGATCTGGTTCTGGCGCGACAGGTTGCCAATCCCCGCGATCTCGTCTCGCCGGTCAGCCCCGGTCCTGCCGCGGCGCGCCCACTCGGGCGGGCGGCGGACAGCTATATCTACGGCCATGACGGTTCAGGCCGGCCCGACTATCCCGAAGACCCCCATTGGCGGCTCCGGTCGGGATCGGCGGGCGGAGCGGGCCAGGCGCGATCGATCGAGGTCGAATGACGATGCCCCTTTAATACAGGGCCGCACATGTCCCGGCCCGTGTATCTGGTTCACGGTTGGTAACGACAGGTCAATGCATCCTGAGGAGGGAATAATGGAAGTGAACGCTCACGCTGCCGGATGGCAGGACTTCTACAGCGACCGCCAATCACGCTGCGATTCCGCGCCCGACGAGGCGTTGAAGAAGCATTTCCAGGCGGAACTGGACGTGGCGCGTCAGACCATGCAGTCCATGGGACTGGACGTTCCCGAAGGCCAGCCCGCGCCGGAAACCGAGGCCCCCGCGGGCTGCGAGGATCTGCCCGGTGATGTTGCGGGTGAGGTGCCCGGCGATCTGCCCGAGCAGCCGGTCAATGCCGCTGTTCAGCCGGGCAACCCCGACCTGCCCGCCGGCGATCCCGAGACGCTTGGCTATGAAGATCAGGCCAGGCTCGACAAATACCGCGAAGACCTTGAGCCTCCTCATCAGGTTCCGGGCGGTCCTGAAGGTCAGGTGCCGAATGATCCGGCGGGCGACATCCCGACCCCGGTTCAGCGTCATCAGGTCGCCGGTGACGTCCCCGCCGTCGAAAGCGCTTCGCCGCAATATAACGATGCGCTCGAGGCCTTCCGCGCGCAGATCCTCGCCGCCTCCAAGGCGACCGGCATCCCCCCTGATATGCTTGCCGCGATGATCTGGGAGGAATCCAAGGGCGATCCCGACGCGATCTCGACCAATGCCGAGAACGGCAAATCCGATATCGGCCTGATGCAGATCAACGAGGACACCTTCGCCGAGATGAAGGCCAAATATCCCGACCTGATCAAGGGCGACATCAACGACCCCGAATCCAACATCATGGCGGGCGCGCTGTATCTGGCCGAGAAGAAGGAAGAGTTCGGCGATTGGGATCTGGCGCTGCGGGCCTATAACTCAGGCTCTGCCTCGGTCGATCCCGACAATCCCGACGTCTCCACCACCGACCTCGGAACCGACAGCTATGTCAACCGGGTGAACTACTATCAGGACCTGATCAAGGAAGGTCAGGACCTCCCATCCGAATACTCCGAGACCCCCGAACAGGTTCAGACCTGATCGCCCGAACCCGAGCGCCTGCCAAGCATGCCACGGCTGAAACGGTAGGCGCTCACCGCACCACATAGTTCGCACCGAAAGCGGGCATAGCAAACCGACGGCGCAAAAGACGCGTTAGCCACAACGCTCATCGGCCCCTGGTCCAAGATATAAGAGGGAGAAGAACGATGCCCATGGATGTCTCTTCAACTTTAGAACGTAACAAAGCCCCGCAAGAGATCGATATCCCGACCCCGGTGAAATTGGCAGCTAGCAGAAGTAATTCCAAGCCGGACGAGAGAAGTGGCGACGATAGCGAAGCCCCCAAAACCCTTGAGGACGACGACGTTCTTCCTCCGGTCAACAAGCTCGAGCCGAAAAGGGTTGATGACGATACGATCTCTTACACGTTCAACGGCGAAACCTATTATGTCAATCGCGAGGAAACGCCATTCAAGTATAATGTCTTGGAAGGCAAGCTCCTTGGAGCTGAGTTCGACAAGAGCGACAACAACATCAATGTAAACGTGCCAGAGTCGAGCGCGACCGACTTCATGAACGCAAAGACGACCGAAGATGGGAAGACGGTCGGTGAGCTGTTCCACGAGAACATGAAGAAGGAATGGGGCGATCTGAGCCTCGACGATCCGCGTCGCCAGTATTTCGAGCTGATGGAGGCCAAGTCGGCGCTGGCTGCGGGCTATCACGTCGTGCCCTACCAGACGAGGGACGGCGCGTTCGGATCGACGGTAACGACCTCTTTGGATTCAACATCACCCCTTGATCAGGCCAGCACCTATGGTCTTTTGAAGGAAGAGGAAATCGCCAAGAAACTGGCCGAACTGTCTGAACGTCCCGAGATCGTAGAGGGCGTGGACAAGCTGATGAACGACGCTGTTTCGAAAATCGAGGACCGGCGCGGGCTGACGAACAAGGTCTTCGACTCAATGTCCAGCGACGAATACATGGACATGCTGGAATCCCTGGACCCGGAAGTGGCAAAGGTGCGATTTGCCAACGACCTGAAATCGCTTGATTTCCTTGACAAGAACAAGGCCAGCGAAATCCGGAACAAGTTCCTCGATGAGGGCCTGGTCGATGAATTCACCAAGATTATGGAGAGCGGTGAATTCGATAAGGAAGCGATAGAGCTTGCTGCCAGCGATACGGTCCAGAAGGCATTGCAAGCGACTTTCATGTCGGCTTTCGGCATCACCTTCAGCGATATGGCCGTTCAGAACTATCTTAAGGACGGCAGCGGGAACCTGCCCGATGACGTAAAGCGTGGTCTGGACAGCTATAAGGTTGCGGTCAACGTTGCCACCACCGCCTTCACGGATTCGTTCAAGGCGAACGGAAAGTTCGACCTGGCCGATGTAACGAAGCGCCTCAGTCAGGGTATTTTGGCCGCAGACAACCTTCCGACCTCTTCGACTTCGGTCCGGAACGGCGCGGCGGCGCTGCTGAACGGCGCGATGATGAATGGCGCCCTGCCGGCAGCGGGCGGTATTCTTGCCGGTGTAGCCACAATCTATACACTGAACAAGAATGGCGGGGATACGCTCGAAGAACGTATGGGCGCTGCACGGACCGGGTTGATCGTCATCGCGACCAGCCCGGCCCTGGTGAAGGCCGGTTCGAAAGTGGTCGAGTCCTTCTTCAACAAGCCCGGCATGACCGCCATGCTTGGTCTGGAAGACAATACGCAGTTGCGGGAGGCGTTCGAGAAAAAATTCGGCGAAGCGGCCAAGCCGCCCGAGCTGCCCACACCGCCTGAATCGCCCACGCGCCCCGGATCGCCGGTTTCACCCGGGCTCGGTTTGGATCTGGGCGATATGGGAATAGAACTGGATGACTGGAGCAGGGATCTGCTTAGGGATATCAACAGGGCCGGTTCGGGAGAGAATGGCTTCTCCGAAACCATGCGAAACATGAATGTCGGTCTTGATGACGCGGGCGATGCCGCGACCCGGCCGATTGCCGACGCCTTGGACAATGCCGACCCGGCTGACCGCGCCAGCTTGATGAACATGATCGATGACCGTGTGCAAAGCATGGGTGTGGATCCAAGTGATCTGGATACCCCAAGCAAACTGCGCATCATCGGAACGATCATGACGACCGTGGGTGGGCTTGCCGACACCGTTGGGGGTATTCTCGACATTGCGCTTGGCGGCATGTCGCTGGACAAGCTCAGGAAGGATCCGGATGCCATGCCGGATGAGATCGCTGGCGCCACGTTCCAGTTGCTGGGCGGCATCAGTATCGCGGGTATGGCAGGCACCAGTCTGGCCAGTATGCTTGCAGGTCCCGCTACCGCCGCCACTATGGGGGTAGCGGCTGGTGCGATGGGCATCGCGGGTCTGGTTTTCGGTGGCATCTCGGCAATCATTGCCGGAGTCGTCGCCAGGAAGAAGCAAGATCAGGCGATGGACAACGTCCGCCAGGACTTCAATGACTGGAGCAGGCTTGGCATCACCGAGGACAATTGGGGCGACAAGCTCAACTACGCGATTCATACCGCCTACGAGTATAATTCGCGAAAGGGTTCGTCAAAATATTACGACCTCTATCCGGAAGACAAACCCGTATGGGAGGGACGCCCCGAACAATACGAGGCGTTCACCGAATACGTGGCCAAGCATGGTAAGATGCACGATGACTGGTTCAAGGACTGGGACGAGGAAGAGCTTGGCGCCAGCATCGGCAACTGGGGGGACAATTTCGGTTCGGACGATCCCTCGGGCCTGCCGCGTTTCGGCGATTCCGGCAAACCAGGCAGCTTCGGGGAATTCAAGCGCGATGTCGACCGTGTCGATGTAGGCTCGATCGAACTGGCCGAAAACGGCCGCGTCATCTTCAGGAAGGATGGTGTCAAGCAGATCATTGACCCGCAGATCGGCGAGAAGGCAAGCGACAAGGATCGGCGAGATATCATCAATTATCTCAAGGATTTGCATCAGATCACCCATCCCGGAGGCAAGCGTGACCAGGACATCATCGACCGGATCACCAAGCTGCATGACGAATCCGATCGCTATAACGAAATTTCGGATCTGAAGCGTATCCTCGACGACAGCAAGCCGCCGCTTTTCGGCAAGGACGGCAATACCAAGGTCGGCACGTTCAGCGATTTCAAGCGGGACATCGACCGCGTCGACATCGCCTCGATCCGGCCCGACTCAGGCGACAGCAGTGTCATCTATTTCGAAAAGGACGGTCAGGAATGGATGCTGGACAAGGATGACCACGGCAGCCTGAAAAAGGGGGATGCTGAGAAGATTTTCGATTACCTGAACAATCTCTACGTCATGACGCATCCCGGCGGCAAACCGGATCAAGATCTGATCGAACGGATCGAGGGATTGTTCGGTAAGTCCGACGATCACAACGATCTGGACGATCTCAGGGACGAGATCGGGGTCGACAAAGACCCGACCGGCCTGCCGGTATTTGGCGATGGCGGCAAGCCCGGCACCTTCAAGGACTTCCGGCGTGATATCGACCGCGTGGATATCGGGTCGATCGAGCTTGCCGATGGCGGGCGCGTCATCTTCAAGAAGGACGGGGTCCGCCAGGTCATCAACCCATCGGATGGCGACAAGGCCGGGCGCGACACGCGTCGCGACATCATTCGCTATCTGGAAGGGCTCTACCATCTTGCGCGGCCGGACGGCGATCTGGACAAGGATCGCGTCGACATGATGAACGACATCTTCGGGCGCACCGACAAGTACAACGATCTGGACGCAATCCGCGACAAGATCGAAATGGAGGAGAGCGCCGATGGTCTGCCGTTCTTCGGCGATGGCGGCAAGCCCGGCACCTTCAAGGACTTCCGGCGTGATATCGACCGCGTCGATATCGGTTCGATCGAGCTGCTGGACAACGGCAATGTCATCTTCACCAAGGATGGCGTGAAACAGGTCGTCTCGGTCACGCATGGCAGCGATTCCGACAAGAAGACGCGCGAACAGATTATCAACTACCTGAAGGAGATGCACAAGATCGCCCACCCGGACGGCAAATTCGATCGTGGCATCGCGGAACGGATGGATTGGGTGCTTGGCGCGAATGACAAGCACAACGAACCGGACAAGATCGGCGACTACATCGACGAATGGATTCGCAAAGGAAGACCGAAAGAAAAGGATAGGAAAAAATGGTGATCTTCCGCCGCCGCACAGGGTCCGCATCAGAAAGCCGGTGTTCGACATGCACGCTCACCGCCTGATGATCATCAGAAATATGCCGCCGGGGTTTCTCCGGCGGCGCGTTCGGGATTTGCGGTGATGGTTCGCGTTTTCGCCTTGGTGCCCGTTCTTGGCATTTGTGCGCTGCTTCTGGCGGGGATACCTGCGGTGGCGCAGCATCCTGACCTGCTTCGGGCGTTTCCCTACGCGGCCAGTGACGAGCGGGCCGATACGGCCTTGCGCGATCTGATGCGGCGGACGGGGATCCCGGTGATCATCAGCAACGAGATCAGCGGGTCGGTATCGGTCAACAACAGCAATGGCAGCATCATGGACGTGCTGAACTCGATCTCGGAACAGGTCAATGGCGTGTGGTGGTTCGATGGAAGCGCGGTGCGCGTCGAGCCAAGCTCGGTTCTGACCAGCCGGATGATCCCGCTGGACGGCTTTACGGTCGGGCAGCTCCGCCAGCAGATGCGGGCGGTGCGGCTTGAGGATGCGCGCTTTCTGATCAGTGCGGCCGAGGATGCCTCGATGATCCGGCTGTCGGGTCCGACGGGCTATGTCGATGCGGTCGAGGCGCTGGCACTTCATCTGACGGAACTTCGCCGCGCGGACAAGCCCGTGCGCGCAGGCTTTCCGGTCATCATCAGGGGACGGGAAACGGCGAGATCGCAACCCGAAACCCCGCAACAACAAGGGAATGAGTGAGATGCAACAGCTTTCAACCCAACAGAACGACGACCTCCATCTGCTGATGTCCATCGCGATCCTTTCCGGCAAACGCGGCGTCGATGTCGATCTGATGCCTATCTTCGAACTTTGGGAGGCAGAGTATCCGCAAGACGCCTTGGGCAAGGTCGGCCGCGGGCTTGCGATGGTGCACGAGGGTGATCTTCGGGGCGGCTACGAACTGATCAAGAAGGCTGCCGCGACCTCGACCTCGCGGGCGGATCAGGCGCAGGACGCTTTGAAATCGCTGACCGAGGGCTTGGGGGAATATCTGGACTGATCGTCACGCCGGGATGCGGCCGCCGATATCATCGGGAGGAATACAGAATGGTCACTGCAGTCATAGCCGTCGGCGATGCCGACCCCGCCGCCAAACTTCAGAGCGTGAACCTTGACGCGAGCGAGGCCGCGCCGGAAATGAGCAACATTGCCCAGGCCGCGCTGGCCCGGATCACCGAGATGGACAGCGGCTATCGCGCCAGCGCGGCAAAGCTGGAGGCGCTGGATTCGAAGCACTTCGCGCTGAACGGAACCGGGTCCAGCCTTGCATCCTCGATCAATCAGGTCAGCGAGACGTTCCGGGTTGCGCTGGAGGTGCAGACGCAGATCACGCAATTCTCTATGGTATCTTCGTTGTCCCAGACGCTGAGCACGCAGTTGAACAGCTTTCTGCGCGGGCAATAGGATCTTTTCCGCATGAAGATCACGCAGTTCATCGCCGTTTTATGTGCCGTCCTGTTTCTGGCGGGGTGCAAGTCCGAACTTTATACCGGTCTGACCGAACGTGAGGCAAACGAGATGGTGGCGGCGCTGATCGGCGCCGGGATTCCGGCCTCGAAATCCGGCTCTGGCGAAAATCTGAAGGTCATGGTCGATGGCGGCCGTTTTGCTGAGGCGATGAACGTGCTCGAGGTGCGCGGTCTTCCGGCGCAAACCTATTCCAACTTTGGCGAGGTGTTCCGCAAGGAGGGGCTGGTCTCGTCCCCGACGGAGGAACGGGCACGCATGGTCTATGCGCTCAGCGAGGAACTGTCGCGGACCATTACGCTGATCGACGGGGTTCTATCGGCGCGGATCCATGTAGTTCTGCCGGAAACGGACATGCTGGGGCGGAATGTAAAGCCGTCCTCGGCCTCGGTCTTTGTCCGCTATTCGCCTGCGGCGAATGTTCAGGACTATTCCGCGCAGATCAAACTGCTTGTGGCGAACTCGATCGAGGGATTGCTCTACGACAATATCACCGTGGTGATGGTGCCTGCGGAAGAAACCCGGAACACCACCGAGCCGGTCCGGTTCGTCGATGTGCTGGGCATCTGGGTGCATCCCGCCTCGGCCAACAGATTGTGGGCGGTTCTGGGCGGGATGTCGGCGATGACGATCGCGGCCTTCGGCTTGGCTGCCTGGCCCAGCCTGCGTCGCTCGCGCAGGTCCGAGACGCGCCCGGAGGCGAGTGCGACGCAAGAGGGCAAGTCATGAGCAAGGCGGCGGATCGCGACCAGATCTCCCCCGGTCCGGAACGGGTGTCGGCGCAGGAGGTGGCGCGCGCCAGGCTGCGCGCCCGCGCCAGTGCAGCGCGTGTGACGCTTCGCCGTCCAAGCCTTGATCCGCAGGGGCGGGGCGGGGCGCGCAAGGCACGGGATCTGTCGCCCGTCGGCGCGGCGGACCTGCCAGACAATTCGCCTGCGGTTCAACTGTTGCTGTCGGGCAAGCGGGCTGAACTGGTGCTGGACGCGGCTGTGGCGGCGCTTCTGTCGCCGCTGTTTGCCGATGTGATCGTCTCGAACAAGGTCGCCGAATTGCCGCTTCGGCGCGTGGCGCGCGAGTTCGGGCTGAGGCACCGCCATCTGGCGATGACGCTGGAAGAGATCCCGCAGCAGGAGCCCTTCGCGGTGGTCAAGGCCGGATTGCGCGGGCTGTGGATCACGATGCTGCCGCCGGTTCTGGGCCGCGAATGGGAGATAGCGGCCCAGCCGCTGCATCTGCCGACGATAGCCGTCAACCGCAAATCCGCGCCGCCGTCGCGCTTTCGCGGCATGTCCCGATGGCTGAAGCGCCGCCGCCCGAAGCATGTGCTGCCGCTTGCGGTGGAAAGCCCGGTCGAGGATCGGGCCGAGGCGGCCTTGCTGAGCGCAATCCGTGAACTCTGTGGTGACGCATGATGGCGCGGACAAGGCAGATCCAATCCAGCCGTATCCTCCGCAAGAAGGATCTTGCCAAGCTGCGCGATGCCGATCGCATCCTGCGCGAGGCCGAGAAGGCAAGCGAAACAAGCAGACAGTCCGCGAAGGTGCTGGAGCAGGAAATCCTTGATGCGGCCCATAAACGCGCGCTGCGCGATGCCGCGCGGGCAGCAAGCAGGGTGATCGCCGACGCGGAAGCGGCGACCTCAAGCCGCATGCAGAATTTGGAGACCGAACTGGCACAGCTTGTCAGCCAGACGGTGAGGGCAATCCTTGGCAGCTATGCGGCGGAAGATGCGACCTATCGCGCCGCGCTGAATGTGCTGTCGCAACTGCGCGAACATCGGCAGGGACGCGTCTTTGCGGCGCCGGATGTCGTCGATCTGATGCGCCGCGCTGTCACCGATCTTGGCAAGGACGGGGCCGAGGTCACGCAGGTGCTGACCGATTCGGGGCTCGCGTCCGGTCAGGCCTTTCTGGTCAGCGACCGGGGCAGCGTCGAGATCGGGTTGTCGGCCCTGACGGATTCGGCGCTGCGGATCTGGGAGGGGCCCGGAGCAGGAAAGGACCGACCCGAGTGAGTGACGCTGATCCCATGATCGAACGCCTGCGCTCGCGCGCAAGGATGATCGAGCCGGTCGAGTTGCGGGGCCGGGTCACACGGATCGTCGGCTGCGTCCTGCATGCTCAGGTTCCCGATGGCCGTGTCGGCGAGGAGTGCATCCTGCGCGATCCCGTAAGCCAGATCGAGCTGCGTGCCGAGATCATCGGCTTTGACGGCTCCGAGACCATTCTCGCGCCGGCAGGCGACATGCGCGGCCTGTCGGCGCGAACCGAGGTGATCCCGACCGGCACCGAGGCGCTTGGGCCGGCGGGGGTGGCGCTTCTGGGGCGGGTCGTCGATGCCTTTGGCCGGCCGCTGGACGGTCTGGACCGGGTCGAGGCCAATGTGCCGATCAATGCCGACCCGCCCTCGCCTCTGGACCGTCCGTTGATCGACACGCCATTGGAGACGGGTCTGCGGGTGCTGGACGGTTTACTGACGCTTGGAGAGGGACAGCGGATCGGCATCTTCGGCGCGGCTGGCGTCGGCAAATCGACGCTTCTGTCGCAGATCATCCGGGGCGCCAAGGCCGATGCGATCGTGCTTGGCCTGGTCGGGGAACGTGGCCGGGAAGTGGCCGAGTTCCTCGAGCGCGATCTTGGCAAGGAGGGGCGGCAACGTGCGGCGGTGGTCGTGGCCACCTCGGATCGCCCGGCAAGCGAGCGGCTGCGTGCGGTGATGACTGCTACCACCTGCGCCGAGGAATTGCGCCGTCAGGGAAAGCGGGTTTTGCTACTGGTCGACAGCGTGACGCGCGTGGCCCGCGCGCTTCGCGAGATCGGGCTTGCCGCAGGAGAGCCGCCGGTCCGGCGCGGCTTCCCGTCCTCGGTCTTTGCGGCATTGCCGCGGCTGGTCGAGCGGCCCGGCAGGACCGGAACCGGGGTTATTACGGCGATCTATACCGTGCTGGTCGAAGGCGATGACGACAATGCCGACCCGGTCGCGGATGAGATGCGCAGCCTGCTTGACGGCCATATCGTGCTGTCGCGCAGGCTGGCCAGTCAGGGTCATTACCCGGCCATCGACGTTCTGCGCAGCAAAAGCCGGGTGATGGAATCGGTCGCGGGCAAGGCGCAAATCCAGAACATGCGGGTTCTGACCGAGCGTCTTTCGAAGCTGGAAGAGATCGAGATCCTCGTACAGGTCGGCGAATACAAATCGGGTAGCGATCCGGTCGCCGATGCGGCGTTGGCGACCCGTGCGGCGATGAACGACTTCCTGCGGCAGGCCACGGATGAGTTCAGCGAGATGCCCCGGACGCTCTCGGCGCTGGATGACGTGGCGAGGATGGGCTGAAATGCAGGGGCCGCGTATGCAGATGAGGAAATTGCTTGAACTGTCCTCGGTTCGCGAACAGCTGGCACAGCAGCGGGTTGCCGCGGCCAGGAACCTGTTCCGCAAGCGCGCCGCCGAGGTTGCCCGACTGCGTGCCGAGGCCGATGCCTTGGCGCAAGCGCATCGCGACAACCGGATCGCCATGCGCAAGCCGATGATCAGCAAGCCCCAGCTTCGCGGGGCGATCGACGCCATCGTCGCCACATTCGACGCCGACCGGCATCGCGAGGAAGCGGCCGAGCGCGAGGTGATGGCCGCGCAAAAGAAGGTCGCCGAGGCCAAGACCGCGCTGGACCACGAGACCGCCGCGCTGGCCTCGGTTTACCGGCAGAAGCAGAAGCGGCAGGAACTGTGCGATGTGCTGGATGACGAGCACCAGCGCCATCTTGCCCGTGCCGAAGAGGCCGAACAGGGAGAGCGGCAAACGATTCTCGCGCGTCGCAGGACGGCGCCATGACGAAGGATATTCGACTGCCCGCCAGACGCGGCACGGGCGCAGGCAATGTGGCTGCGGCCCGGATCGAGGGCATCCAGAAGGTCTTCGTCGAGGCGCCGCAGCCCGCCACGCTGTTCATGCGCAGGCTGGACCGGGATCAGGCCGCGATCCAGAACCTACTGTGCCGACGCCGCTATTCCATCCGCTTCCGCATCGGCGAGACCAGCATCCATGTCGCGATCCGGCGCAGTCAGGCGGCCTCGTCCGCCTATGGCTGGATCGAGGCCGAGCTGAGCGGTCATTCCTTCCGCTTCGGCCTGCCTTGGACCGCCACGCGGCGCATCACCGGCGTTGCCGCCGAGGCCGCGACACCGGAAGATGCGGCGCTGCTGCTGGAAGACGGGCTGACAACGGTTCTCGATGAACTGGAACGCCAGTCGGGCCACACGATCACCTTCCGCCGCCTGCTGCCCGCGCGCGAGCCGGAGCCCGAAACCCGTGTTGATATCTGGTTCGGCATCGAATATTCGAACCGCGCCGAGAAAGCATTGCAGCGCGTCCAGGTCCCTGTCGAGCTGTCGCCCGCGGCCGCCGGAACCCTGGCCGAGATCCTTGGCCAGTGGCAGCGCCCCCAGCAGGACGATGGCGTGCTGTCTCTGCGCGCCGGGATCGAGATGGGCGCGACGCCCCTGACCCTTGCCGAACTTGCCAGCCTCGATCCTGGGGACGCGGTGATCATCGACGCGGCGGACAGTGCTGCGCGGATCGTGGTCGAGAACCAGTTGTTTGCAGCGGTCACACCATCCGGCAGCCCGGATCAGTGGAAGATGACCTCTGCCCTCCAGCCGCTGCCGCCCGCCCGCAGCCTTCCTTTCACCCCCCACGAGATCGAGAAAGTCATGCCCAATCAAGATACGCCCGACGACAACGCCCCCAAGGTTCAAGTCGAGGGCACCGAGGACCGAAGCTCGATAGGGGCGCTTGACGATCTTGAGCTGTCGCTGTCGGTCCGCTTTGGCGAAACCCTGGTGACGCTGCAGGATCTGCGCAATGCCGGGCCGGGCACGATCTTCACGCTGGACCGCCCCGATGGCACCCTGGTTGAGATGATGGTGAACGGCAAGGTCATCGGCACCGGCGATCTGATCTCGGTAGCGGGTCAGCGCGCGGTCGAGATCAGATCGCTCTTCCGCGAGAGCGGTTCCTGATGGACAGCCCGTTTCCCCTTCTGCTGATCGCGGCGGGCATTACGGTCATCCCTTTCCTGATCGTCAGCCTGACGGCATTCGTAAAGATCGCGGTCGTCCTGTTTCTGGTGCGCAACGCATTGGGCACTATGCAGACGCCGCCGAATATCGTGCTTTACGGGGTTACGGTGGTGCTGACCGGCTATGTCATGTCGCCGGTCTTTGCGGCCTCGCTGAATGCCGTGACTGCGGGCGGCACGTTGACGCAGATGCCCGCGCCCGCCGAATGGCCCGATATCTTCTCGCGCGGGATCGAGCCGGTGCGCGACTTTCTGATGCGCTTCACCACGCCGCAGGACCGTGAATTCTTCCTTGCCGCAGCGCAGGAGATGCATTCCGAAAATGCCGTGATGCCGCAGGAAACCGATATCTTCATCCTCGCGCCCGCCTTCGTGACGGCCGAGCTGACCAAGGCGTTCCAGATCGGGGTGCTGCTGTATCTGCCGTTCATTGTCGTCGATCTGGTGGTCACCAACGTGCTGACCGCGCTTGGCATGATGATGGTGTCACCGACAGTCATCTCGCTGCCGTTCAAGCTGTTGCTGTTCGTCGCTGCCGGCGGCTGGTCGCGGCTGACCCATGGGCTGGTGATGAGTTATGTGTGAGGCGGCATGCAGCTTTATGAATCCCTGACCCATGCACTGATCCTGGTCTTCCAGCTATCGATGCCAGCGATTGCGGTGGCGACGGTGATCGGTCTGGTCGTGGGGCTGATTCAGGCGCTGACGCAGATTCAGGATCAGACCCTGCCGCAAGCGATCAAGCTGTTCGCGGTCGGGACGGTGATCGTGCTGACCGGCGGGGCCCTGTCGGCGAAGCTGGTGGCCTTCACCGTCGATATCTTCTCACGGATCTCGCAGGGATGAACAGCCTACAGGACTTGTTCGCAGGTGGTGATTACGGTGTCATCCTTGCGGACATGATGGCGCTCTTCGTGATCATCGGCGGGCGGGCACTGGGTTTCGTGATGATCCACCCGATCTTTGGCCGCTTCGGGATCAACTTCGGACTGCTGCGCGGCTCGGTCATGGTGGCGATGACGCTGCCGCTGCTGCCGACCGGTGCCGTGATGGCGGCCGCCGATCCAAGCCTGCTGGAACCCGGCAACATGCCGTTCCATATGCTGCGCGAGGTGATCATCGGCGTCATTCTGGGGCTCATCACCGGCATCCCGTTCTGGGCGGCCATCGCTGCGGGCGAAATCCTTGATACGCAACGGGGTGCCTCCTCGGCCACCGATACCGACCCGACCGGCGGGCAGGTCGCGATCAGCGGCAACTTCTTCTTTCTGGTCGCGGTGCTGCTTCTGACCGCCGAGGGTCTCCTGATCCCCGCCGTCTTCGGTCCGCTCCTCAGCAGCTATCAGCTTTTCCCGCTGTTCGGTGCACTGGCATGGCCCGATCCGGGGCAGGGCCACCTGTTGCTGGCGCTGCTGGACGATCTGCTGCGGGCGGGGCTGATCCTCGCCATGCCGATCCTGATCCCGCTGCTGCTGACCGAGGTCGTCATCGCGATCTCGACCAGATACATGCCGCAGATCAACCCAACCTTCCTGTCGATGTCGGCCAAGCAGGTCGTCTATCTGCTGATGCTTGTCTTCTTCATGCCGCTTCTGGGGCGATACATGCTTGCGCTGGTCGGCCATGACAGCTTTGGCGCCGACGCGCTGGCAAAGTTTCTCAGCGGCGCGATCAGATGAGTGGTGGGGGTTCCGAACAGAAGTCACTACCAGCCTCGGCCCGCAAGCTAAGGAAGGCGCGCGAAAAGGGGCAGGTCGTCACCTCACGCGATTCCATCGCCTCCTTGGTGACGCTGGCGGTTCTGGTCTATCTGTTCGCGCGCCGCCATCACCTGTCCGATCTGCTGTATGGTCTCTTCACCTATACGCCACCGCCCGAATTGGTGTTCAGCGCGGCATTGTCCGATCTGATGGATCTTGCCTTCAGGGTGATCATCCAGATCTGCCTGCCGCTGATGATCCTGGTCGTCACCCTGAGCATCCTTGTCGGTATGCTGATCGCTGGCGGCCCGCTCTTCACGACCGAGCCGCTGAAACCCGATTTCAACAAGATCAACCCCGCCACGGGTTTCTTCAAGATCTTCAGCAAGCGGTCATTCATGACCTTTCTGATGCATGTGATCCGGGTCACGGTGATCTTCAGCGCATTGGGACTGATCCTCGCCTATTCCGCAGCCGCGTTGTTTACCGCACCCTATTGCGGGCTCCCTTGCACGCAAGAGGCCGCCATTGCGATCACCGTGCCATTGCTTGGTGCGCTGGTCGCGATCCTGCTGCTGACGGCGCTTTTCGATTATCTGGTCCAGCGCTCATCCTTCCTCAGCGAACAGAAGATGACCATGACCGAGTTCAAGCGAGAGTTGAAGGACCAGCACGGCGATCCGCAACTGCGCGGTCGCATCAAAAGCGACCGCCGCGACATGCTGGAGCGCCCGATCGGATGGGGGCAGGCTACCACCATCATCTATGCCGCGCCCCATATCGCAGTCGCGCTGCGCTATGTCCCCGACGAAACCCCCGCGCCCCTTGTCGTCGGTCGTGCCCGAGGGGCAGATGCCATCGCCCGCGCCCTGCGAAACAGCAAGGCGCCACGCAACGAAGATGCCCATGCGACCGCAATGATCGCGGCGATCCCGGTCGGGAAATACGTTACCGATGAAGAGCAGATCGTCGCAATCGTTCGATATCTGACAGCGTAGGGACGTTGTTGAGCTAATCGGCTGCAGGCCGATATGATCTTTTTCCTCTTTTCGTTCAACCAACGGCTATGATCTAGGCGGCGCCGAGGGCGTTGTACATGTTCATGACGGCGATGCGAATGTGGATCTCTGCGGTCTGTCGATCCGGGTCCGCCCGTTGAAGCTTTCGACGAAACCGTTCTGCATGGGCTTGCCCGGCGCAATGTAGTGCCATTCGATCTGGTGCTCGGCACACCATCGCAGGATCGCGTTACTGGTCAGCTCCGTCCCATTATCGCTGACAATCATTCCGGGTTTGCCGCGGCGCTCGATTAGGGCCGTCAGTTCACGCGCCACTCGGCGCCCCGAGATCGAGGTGTCCGGGATCGCCGCGAGGCATTCCCGGGTGACGTCGTCGACGACGTTGAGCACCCGAAAGCGCTGGCCTTTGGCGAATTGGTCATGGACGAAATCCAGAGACCAACGCGCATTGGGCCGCGCCTCGATCAGGATCGGGGCTCGCGTCCCGATAGCCTTGCGCCGGGCCTTTCGCTTGCGCACCGTCAGCCCTTCCGTAACGGCCCGATTGTTACCGCCTGCCTGAGTTTGGGCTGATGGATTAAGGCACGTGCATAGTGACGTCGTTAATGACGTGTCTTATGCGGGTGTGGGGATGCGGGGCGATATTCTTGGACTGGAGCGGCGGCGGCGGTGGAGCGACGAGGAGAAGCTCGAGATCGTTTTGTCGGTCGGCGTGGACGGGGTGACGGTGACGCAGGTTGCACAGCGGCACGATGTGACGCGGCAGCAAATCTATGCCTGGCGGCACCAACTGAAGAAGAAGGGCGTGATTTCGGCGTCTCCGGAAACGCTGTTTCTGCCGGTTGAACTGGACCGGCCCACGGAATTGGTGATGCAGTCAGCGACCATCTGCGCAGGAGCGCCTCGCCCCGCCCAGATCGAGTTGCAGTTGGCGAATGGTCGCTGCCTGCGCTTCGATCCGGCTCTGGATACCGTGACGCTGACACATGTGATCCGTGCGGTGGAAGGGGCATGATCGGGCCGGGAACCGGCGTTCGTGTCTATCTGGCCTGCGGCGTGACCGACATGAGGAAGGGAATCTCCGGGCTGGCTGCACTTGCCCAGGATGTTCTGCGCCAGAAGCCGGCCGGCGGTGCGGTTTTTGCATTCCGCGGGCGTCGCGGCGACAGGTTGAAATTGCTTCATTGGGATGGTCAGGGCTTCTGCCTGTATTACAAGGTGCTGGAGAAGGGGCGCTTTCCATGGCCGATGTGCGGGGATGGTGCGGTTCGCCTGACCTCGGCGCAGTTGGCCATGCTGTGGGAAGGCATTGACTGGCGCAGGCCGGATTGGGGCGCGCCACCAGCCCGCGTCGGCTGATTTATCCCGCTGAAACGCCTTGTTTTTATGGCCATTCCGCCTGCCTTGTGGTAGGCGGGCGCATGTCGAATACGGCCCAAATCCTTCCCGATGATCCGGCGCGTTTGAAGGCGCTGATCTTGGCGTTGCAGACGGAGAACGCGAAGATCTCGGCCACGTTGCGCGCCCATGACCAGTTGATCCAGGCCCTGCGGTTACGCATCGCGAGGCTGAAGAAGCAGGTGTTCGGCCAGTCCTCGGAAAAGATCGAGCGCGAGATCGAACAGCTGGAGCTGGCGCTCGAGGATCTTTTGATCGCAACGGCCGAAGGCCAGACTGACGTCGAGGACGACGGCCAAAACAATGATGGGCTGGAAACGGCACCTGCCGATGAAGCTGCCGAGCGTCCATCCCGCCGACGTCCCCGGGTCTCGGACAGCGCGCCGCGCGAGCGGCGGGAACTCGATCCCGGCAGCTGCTGCCCCGATTGTGGCGGCGACCTGCGCCTGGTGGGCGAGGATGTCAGCGAGATGCTGGATCTGATCGCGGCGCGGTTGAAGGTCGTCCAGATCGCCCGCCTGAAAAAGTCCTGCCGCCGCTGTGAACGCATGGTGCAGATGCCGGCCACCAGCCGGCCGATCCCCGGCAGCATGGCAGGCGCGAACCTGCTCGCCCACATCCTCGTCTCCAAGTTTGACGACCACCTTCCGCTTTATCGCCAGCATGAGATCTTCACCCGGATGGGCGCCGACATCCCGGACAGTACCTTGGTCGACTGGTGCGGTCGCGCCATGAAGGTGCTGGCACCGCTGATCGAACGGATCGAGGCAGACGTGATGGCCAGCGACCTCCTTCATGCCGATGACACACCGATCCGGGTGCTGGATCGCGCGGGCCGCGACAAGGGATTGGGCAAGGGTGTGAAGAAGGGCCGGATCTGGGCTTATGTCCGCGATCAGCGCCCTTGGGCAGGCACGTTGCCACCCGGCGCGGTCTATGCCTTCGCGCCGGACTGGAAGGAAGAGCATGTCCATCGCCATCTGGCCCGGACCCGCGGCATCCTGCAGGCCGACGGTTACAAGGGTTATGCCAAGCTCTACGATCCAAGCCCGGACGGGACACCCCGCCTGCGGGAGGCTGCCTGTTGGGCTCACCTGAGGCGCGACTTCCATGATGAATGGGACAAGACCAAATCCACGATCGCCCGTGAGGCACTCGACCGTATCGGCGCACTCTACGACATCGAGCGCGAGATCACCGGCCATCCCGCCGAAGTCCGTCTTGCCGCGCGCCAGAAACACAGCGCTCCGAAGGTCGAGGCCTTCTTCGCCTGGTCAGAGCAGCAGCTCTCGCGGATCCCCGGCAAGGGCGATCTGGCCAAGGCCTTCCGTTACGGGCTGAGCCGCCGGGACGCTTTCAGCCTGTTCCTTGAGGACGGCCGGGTGGCGATCGACAACAATCCTGCCGAGCGCGCGCTGCGCCCGATCGGTGTCGGGCGCCGCAACTGGCTCTTCGCCGGGGCCGATACCGGAGCCGAAACGCTGGCCCGCGCCATGACCATCGTTGAAACCGCCAAGATGAACGGCCTGGACCCCCAAGCCTATCTGGCCGACATCCTGGCCCGCATCCACGATCACAAGATCAACCGCCTCGACGAACTGCTGCCCTGGAACTGGGTGCCGACGACCGAAACCTTACCCGAGGCCGCCTGATGGCAACCGTCACCCATGTCTGCACTCTCGACTACGTTGCCAGGATGCTGGGCGAAGCCCCCGAGCTTCTCGAAGCCATCGTCTATAACGACGACAACCTGAGCTACAGCGCGATCATCAGCGTCTATACCGGCCAGGATGACACCGTCACCGCCCTGACCGATGACGGTATCGATGAACTGAAAGACATGCTCAGGGACGCCCGCATCACCACCGAAACCTGGCACCAGTTCCTCGACGACTTTGTCGATGACGCGGAACTCGTCGCCCGCATCAAAGCCCAATCGCCGCGGTAACAATCGGCCGGTTACGCCCTTCCTCGCGGTAGAGCCGATAGATCCGGTTAATCCCGGAAGGCTCCCCCTCGCGCCGCAGCAGCACGAAGAGCCGCCGATAGCCGAACCGTCGGCGCTCGTTGGCCAGATCCCGTAACCGCCCACGCAGCACTATGTCCGGCTCACGCTGTGCTCGGTAGCGGACCATCTTGCGATCCGCCCCAGCAATCCGGCACGCCCGCCGTTCCGAGAGCCCGAGTAGGGACCTCAGATGCGCGACCGCCTCGCGCTTCACGACAGGCGTCACCACTTTTTTGAAACCAGTTCCTTCATCGCAGCGAGATCGAGCAGCTGTTCGGCCAGCAGCTTCTTCAGCTTCGCGTTCTCATCCTCAAGCGCCTTCAGCCGCTTCGCCTCCGACACCGTCATGCCGCCGAATTTGGCCTTCCAATTATAGAAGGTGCCTTCCGACATGCCGTGCTTGCGGCACAGGTCCGCGCACTTCGCGCCTGCTTCGTGCTCCGCTAAGATGCCGATGATCTGTTCGTCCGTGAATCTCGTTCGCTTCATTGTCCGTCCTCAGATTGGATCGGACTCTAATCAACGGCGGAGGAAAAATCCCGTGGCAGGTCAAACGGAAAAAGACACCGCCCTGTTGATTGCCACTGAGAATTGACCCGGCAACGGCCAAAATTGTCACTGAGAATTGACCCATGTGCAACCTTGCCCCGGCTTGAACCAGCTGGGAGCACATGGAGTGATCGACATGGGATTTTTGAAGGTTATCAGGACATGGGCGCTGCGAGACAAGATGCCCATTCGCGAGATCGCGCGGCGCACGGGCATTTCGCGCAACACGATAAAGAAGTATTTGCGGGAGGGGATTGTCGAACCTGCGTTCCAGACGCCGGATCGCCCCAGCAAGCTGGACCCATATGCCAAGCAGCTGACCTCCTGGCTCACGACTGATCAGCGCAAATCACGCAAAGAACGCCGGACGGCGAAGCTGATGCATGCCGATCTGGTGAAGCTGGGATATGACGGCTCCTATGAGCGCGTTGCCGCCTTCGTTCGTGCATGGAAAGGCGAACGGCAGCGCGCGCAACATACGACAGACCGAGGAACCTTTGTGCCGCTGGCATTTGCGCCTGGGGAGGCTTTCCAGTTCGACTGGAGCGAGGACTGGGCCTATGTCGGTGGCGAGCGGATCAAGCTGCAGGTGGCGCATATCAAGCTCTCCCACAGCCGCGCCCTCGCTTTTCGTACCACCTACGACAGAATCCGAGAAATGCCATCTCGGGATTGCGGGGGGGCTCGGTCACCCAAGCGCGCCATTTGCTTTCGATATAGCGCACGTCCCAACCGGGAGCAGCCTCTCGAGCCATGTCGTAAACATCGGAATCGAGCTGTGGGATGGTTATGGCCTCAGTCAGCACCTCTGGCCCAATGCTACCGCGGCTACGCACTGTCAGGAGATCCGTCTCGCTGTCGAAGCGGATTTCATAATCTGGCATGTGATTGTGCTTCTGGTCCTCATCCGCAATGGCGTTAACTAGCCTACGAAACTCTCGCACCGATGAGCCGGAGCCACACTTTTTTTGAAGCCTTTCCAATCCAATCCGCCATTCTCGCTGTCGGCCGCAATGCTTGCGCGCCAGCTCATAGATCCGTCGCTCCAGAGGCTTACGCAGGCGAAAGTAATCCCGGCTGAGCGTAAGCACCTCTTGCGCCTTGATCGCGTTAAAAACCCAGTCCGACAGCTTGATCTCGACCTCTTGCATGCGCCCTTCGCGCGTCTCCCGAACAATCCGAGATCTCTCAATTAGACCGAAGTTCTCGAATATCTCCTCGCCACCAGTCGTAATATTAGTCGAAATCCGCGTTCCGGCCAGACGCTCCATCGCTGCCTTTAGCAAATCGTATCCGCGGCCTGTGAGCATGCGGTTTGTGGCCTTCAGTAGGTCGGACGCCTGAAAACGTACCACTTGCTGCGGCTCTCTACCTTCATTCATACCCCGGATGATCTGGCTGATACAAAAGATCAAGACGTCCCGGTCATGCACAGTAGCCAGTCCATCAGCAGACGGCTTGACCTCTACAGAAACGCCGTTGTGCTCGTATAAGCGAGGACGGGTGTCTGGCTTAGTCGATAGCGAGAATATCGGATGCTCCATTGATCCGATATCGTCTTTCGGCGCAGCATCAAAGACGTCGCACACGAAGAAGTCACCTTGCGGATGACGATCAGGCAATAATGGGTAGTCGTTCATCTCTGACTTTCGACATTTTACACGCACAACATACAACGACACTTTACACACGGGAAGCCACAAAACGACACTTTACACACGGCTGGTGTGAAACGACACTTTACACACAGAGAATCACCACTTTACACACGGCGCGTTCAGGTAGTAATCTGTTTTTATAAGTTAAATTCAGCCTCATAGAAACCGTAACACAGACTCTAACACCTATTAACACCCCTAATCTGTGGATGGGTTCGGGATCTGCTCTGAGCTGCCCGTGATACTGAGCCACTAAAGCGTGTCCCATGCGGGTGATGCACTGTGGCTCCCGTTTCGTCCCGACCGGAAAGATTGCATTCGGCTATGCTAGGTTCTCACTCGCAACGCCGCCATGAGCAAATCCAGAATCCGTGCAAGCTGTTTCTCATCTGATGTAGTGGTCGCAGCGAACACGGCACCAGCAATGCATAGCGTGACATCATCGGGTTCCACGTCGGCACGCAAACTTTGATCCTGCTGCCCTGCGCACAAAAACTTTGTGATCACGGCCGTCATGCGAGCTCGTAGCTCGGAAGTGGAGCCTGATTGCGGTGTGATAGAAATGCGTAAGGCATCGTGCATTGCGTGTTTTGTCGCGACGAAGCTGGCATAGAGACCTAACCACAGGCGCATTGCGTCGAAACTTTGATGCCCAGCCAGAAATGTTTCCACTTCTTGCTCCAGCGCATCGAGTTCAACGCGATAAACAGCCTCGACAAGTGCTTCCTTGCTCGGAAAGTGGCGATAAAGCGTCCCGATGCCGACACCTGCGGTGTCGGCGATCGTCTCGAGAGACACTGGTTCAGACGCGGACAATAAAAGATCGCGTGCCGTCAAGGTGAGGCGTTCACGATTTTTAGCCGCATCGGCACGCAGCTTCGGAGCTGTTGACAAGCGGACGACCCTCCGGTTAATAAACATCAAGCGGACGACCCTCCGCTTTATTCGCCCTAGCGCAGGAGAGTCAGTTGGTCCACCAGAAATCGTCAGGCGTAGCCGGCGCCGGTTCTTACGCCTTAGGCGAACGTCAGATTCCCCGCATGGGATATGGCGCGATGCAACTTCAGCGGCTTGTCAATGATCGCTCCGCAGCTATGGAGGTTTTACATCGCGCAGTTGGCTTGGGTGTCGAGCATTTTGATACGGCAGAATTCTACGGCGCCGGGTTTGTCAACGACATCATTCGTGAACTGCGTCTGGAACATCCCAACATTCTGATTGCAACGAAAGTTGGTGCGGCGTCGAATCCCGCTGGACCGATTCCAATTCGGCCCGCCCAGAAACCGGAGGAACTTCGGGCAAGCGTGGAGGAGAACCTTCGCAGTCTTGGTGTCGAACAACTTGACGTCGTGAATCTGCGTCGGCTTGACGTCGCGCCTGGTCTTTCTTCCGAGGGCGATCAGATTGTCGGAATCGACGATCAACTGGCCGAGATGTTGCGTATGAAAGATGAAGGCAAGATCGGTGGGATCGGTCTGAGCGCCGTTAGCCTCGACAACCTGAAACAAGCACTACCTGCAGGGATTGTTTGCGTTCAGAACGCCTATAGTCTGCTTAGTCGCCGTTATCAGCCACTGCTTGAACTATGCGAAGCCGAACATATCGCATGGGTGCCCTTCTTTCCGTTGGGAGGGACATATTTCCCTGACTGGCCGAAGGTGACGGCTCATCCCAAGGTTATCCAAATTGCAGCACGGTATAGGATCAGTCCGTCACAGCTCGGTCTTGCATGGCTCTTGCATCACAAACGGAATGTCTTGCTGATCCCCGGAACGACAAGTCTTGCCCATTTGGAAGAGAACGTTGCGTCCGCATCAATCATTCTACAGCAAGAAGATATTGTCGAACTGGACGCCCTGTCCTGTGCGCACGAGGAAGCATCGCATGAGTAACCAGTTTGCAGAGAACCCCATTTCAGGCAAGGCCATCACCTATCGGCAATCCGGTGGCCCGGAAGTCATCAGCATTGTCGACCGGCAGGTGCGTGCTCCACGTGAACACGAGATTCGTATCGCAGTTGTTGCGGCGGGTGTGAACCCGACCGACATCCAACTTCGCGATCCGGGTTTTCCCGGTCAAGCCTATCCCGTCGTGCCTGGCATGGACGCTGCCGGAATTGTCGAAAGCATCGGCTCGGCTGTCTCTCGGTTCAGGGTGGGAGACCGGGTCATGGCGGTCTTATTGCCAACGCGGCCTGAGGGTGGGGCGCAGGCAGAATACGTAGTGGTCCCCGAGGCATCCGCCGCCGTGATTCCGGATCATCTTTCTTTTGCTGGGGCCGCAACGCTTCCCATGAATGGATTAACCGCTCTGCTTGCGCTTGATCTGGCGGGCTTGTCGACAGGTGAAACCCTTGCAGTGAGTGGCGGCGCTGGACTGCTTGCAAGCTATATCATCCCAATCGCACGGTCGCGGGGATTGCAGGTTATCGCCGATGCAAGGTCTGAAGCGGTCGACCAGATTCGTAGCTATGGCGCAGACATTGTGATCGAACGAAGCTTGGATTTTGCGGAGAGGGTCAGAGACCATTTTCCACGCGGTGTGGACGCAATGATAGATACTGCTGTATTGGGCGTTCCAGCCTTGGGTGCTGTCCGCGATTGCGGCACCTATATCCCGCTCCGCGGATGGGAAAGCGATGTCCACGAACGTGATATCGGGATCAAGCCGGCGTTCGTGTTTCACGCTTTGCAACGCACAGATTGGCTCGAACTGATCCGTAACCTAGTTCAATCAGGGACGATTCCTCTCCGCGCGGTCTCGGAATATCCACCCGAAAACATCGCTGGCGCACAAGAGGCAATTTTAGCGGGCAGCGGAAAACACCGTCCGGTCATCCTATTTCGGACAGATGTTCGGTAATTCGATCCATTCACGGAAAGTGAGCTAATCGCCCTCCATTAAATCCGGGCAAGTCCAGACAGCCAGAGAAGCGTTGTCTTTTGTCCTGTTGCACCACTGGCAAGCGGGGACTGTCAGGCCACCACCTCTGGTCCTTGGAATGAGATGATCCCGGGTCAGAACCCGATCCGCCTCACGCTGACATCGAGCCTTGGCGAGCAAGGCAACGTCGCAATAGGCACAGGACGATCGTAATCGCGCATCATACCAGATTCTTCTCGCCATAGCCGTTTGCAATGCGGCCGATCTCATCCTTCGTCAGTCTTTCTGGATGACGCAGTATGTTGGCTGGTCTGGGTTTCCTGCGAAGTGCTGAGCACCGAAGATGGTGCAGGTCCATGACCATGAAGCGGGCAGGGTCCGGGCGAGGATGGCTGGGGTCAGGAAGCCGACCGTTATCGCCGCGACAAAGGCCGGAGGAAGCGCTACGGTGCTCAGGAGCTTTAAGCGCCGCTTCCGGGTCTCGTAGTCGCTCCTGGCCTCTCTGAGGGCCTCTGCGGCGATCCTGGAGGCCTCTGTGCCCACCGCGGCACCAAGGCGCGCCTTTTCTTCAACCTGCTGCTCCAGCGCAGGTTTAAGGCGGCCTATGGCCGAGCGGGTGGCCTCCACCATCTTAACAGGCAGATTGTTTATCAGCTCTGTCATCAGATGCTGCCAGCCAGCCATATTCCGAAACGCCTCGGTATCGGCCTCGATCCGGGTGGCTGATGCAGCGTTGCGCCTGTCCAATTCATCCAGAATGGCGATGAAGGCCGTGCCGGGATCTCCGCCATTGGCTTCCTGTTCCTGACGGAACAGATCGCGCAACGGCGTGTCCTGTGCCGCGCTGGCAGGTTCTGTCTTTGGCGGCAAGGGTGGTGGCCTGCGGCTCATTGCGCTGCCTCATCCGTTCTGCGCCCTTGTTGATCCGGTCGAGTGCCGTCCGTATCACGATCACCCTCATCTCGCGGTTCTAGGCCGGGGCGGGGCAGGGCCCAATCCTCAAACGCCTTGCGATCGTGCTGGCGGGACAGACCCCTTACCAATGCTGCCAGAATCTTCGCCGTCTCTGGATCCCGGCCGGCGCGCTCGATCAGCGCCCCACCGAGAATGATCTTGCGGCGGGCATCGAGCTTGCGCTGATGCTCGCGTTCCCGCGCCCGGGCCGCCTCCAGTCTGGCTCTGGCCTGCTGATATTGCCGCTCGAGTTTTGCCAGCTCGGATTCAGCCATCGATCCGCTCCGCTTTCAGGAATGTCGGGCGACCCTCTACCGATCGGCCGATGGTCAGCCGGTAACGTTCACCAGGCTGGGCATAGCGTAAGCTCGGACCATTCTCATCGGGCGCATAATCCTTGTCACGAAAGGTCTCGAGCCGAAACCGCTGGCGCGTCCGATCTTCCATCATGAAACATGAGAAGAGGTTCTGGGCCTTTCCCCAGATTGTCTGGATGAGAATAGCTGTCACAACTCCCTCCGGAAGATCGATCTCGGGAAAGGCTCCGGGATCAATGGCGGCATCATTCCAGTCTCTGACCGTTGTCTCATGCATGGAAACCTCGTCTGCGCTAAGGCCTTGGCGATTGAATAGGGTGAGGCTACCATGAACGCCAAAAGGAGTGAATGAAGCACTTATGCAAACTTGTTCTTCGGTACCCTCATCACAAGCTTTGCGCGCGATCTCTTCGGGGCCGTGCCCCGGCCGATGGCCAACCCCTTCACCGCAACGCTGTGCGGCGATATGGAAGAGCGCGCCGCCTCTTCCAAACCATCTCAGCCCAACTTGCGCAGTTGGATGGCGCGGCCCCCCTGTCCGCCGTCCTGCCATCTGGAGGGCTGGCGGCGGACAGGGGGGCTGGCGGTCGTCGCGTTTGTTGTTGCGGGCAGCTCCGACCTTGCCGTGTGCGGGGCGCTGAGCGATGGCCAGCTACCATCTCAGCGTCAAGACCGTGAAGCGCTCCGTCGGTCGTTCGGCCGTCGCTGCCGCCGCCTATCGGGCGGGCGCGCAACTGGCCTGCGATCGCGAGGGGCGCGTTCACGATTACACCCGCAAACAGGGCATTGTCGGCACCTTCATCCTCGCGCCCGATGCCGCCCCTGGCTGGGTGCAGGATCGGGCAGCGCTCTGGAATGCCGCCGAGGACCGCGAGACCCGCCGCAACGCCGTCACCGCCCGCGAATGGGAGCTGGGGCTGCCGGCCGAGCTTGACGATGCCGGGCGCTTTGCCTTGGCTCTCAACTTCGCCCAGGCGCTGGTGGCGCGCTATGGCGTCGTCGCCGATGTGGCGGTGCATACGCCGCATCGCGAGGGCGATCAGCGCAATCACCATGTCCACATCCTGACCACCACCCGCGAGATCGGCGCTGATGGCCTCGGGGCCAAGACCCGCATTCTCGATGCCGCCAAGATCGGAGGGGCGGAAATCGAGGCGATGCGGGCCTATTGGGCCGATCTGCAGAACCGGGCGCTGGAGCAAGCAGGGCAGGGGACCCGGGTCGATCACCGCTCGCTGGAGGATCAGCGTGAGGCTGCCCTGGAGCGTGGTGACGATCTCGCGGCAATGGCGTTGGATCGTGATCCCGAGCTGAAGCTGGGTCCGGCCGCCAATGCGATGGAGCGCAAGGCGCTGCGCGACGCTGTCGAATTTGGCGTGGATTATGTGCCGGTCACCGAGCGTGGCCGCGTGAACCACGCCCGCAGGCAGCAGCGGGATCTGCTGGCGGATCTGCGCGATCGGGCCGAGCGGGCGCACGAAGCATGGTCCGCCGCGCGGGCGGCGGATGCCAGCCGCTTCAGCGCCGCCGTCGAGGCCGCCAGGGCGCTGTTTGGCGCGTCCGAGGCCAGCGCATTCGCCAAAGGCTTCGAGAAGGCGTGGACCGCGCAAGACAGTGCCCGGAAGGCCGCTGAGGCCGAGGCACGGGATCGCGCGCGGCGGGCGCTGGAGGAACAGCAGGCGCGCGATCGACAGAAGCAGCTTGATGTGGAACGGGCGAGGTTCATCAAGGAAGCCGCGCAACGCTGGCAAGCCACATGGCATGTCGTCGATGCAGCACAGCGCGAGACGCTACAGGATAGGATCGTCGACCAGATCGCGCAAAAAGCCGAGAGATACGACATCAGCTTCGATGAGCTGGCTGCGCCCATCAATCAGCGCGCAAAGCGGATCAATGAAGAGCGGGTGGAGGCGGAGCGCCAAAAACAGCAAGAACACGAACAGCAGAAAAGCCGAAGCCGAGATGCAGGATACGACTTCGGAATGTGAAAAGACGTCAGGACTGGTTATGTCCTGCTTATCGAAGCTTGCCGAAGGCGTCTTTGACTGTTGTCTGCTGAGCTAACTGCACATTCGTTTGCGCAGAAATCAGCGTGATGTGGCGCTGCTGGTTAATCACGTCCTGCATGTCGAAGCTGAAATCCCCGGACGGAACAGCAGATTGAGACATGTTCTGCCCGGACGACACCTGCCTTGGCTCTCCACCGGGGCTCCGATGCTGATAATTGGAACGATTAGACCGAAAGTGGGGGAGGTTATTGTGCCGTCCTACATAACCCGAGGGGCGGCTAGCACCACAATTCATCATCAGGGGTCACACTTCAATTCATGTTGTTGACACTTGCCGCCGCAAACAGCGGATAGTCAGAACATCGCCTATATAAACCGGGGAGTCTACTATTTTTTACATTTTGACCGACAGTCATCTCGCTGCCGTTCAAGCTGTTGCTGTTCGTCGCTGCCGACGGCTGGTCGCGGCTGACGCATGGGCTGGTGATGAGTTATGTGTGAGGCGGCATGCAGCTTTATGAATCCCTGACCCATGCACTGATCCTGGTCTTCCAGCTATCGATGCCAGCGATTGCGGTGGCGACGGTGATCGGTCTGGTCGTGGGGCTGATTCAGGCGCTGACGCAGATTCAGGATCAGACCCTGCCGCAAGCGATCAAGCTGTTCGCGGTCGGGACGGTGATCGTGCTGACCGGCGGGGCCCTGTCGGCGAAGCTGGTGGCCTTCACCGTCGATATCTTCTCACGGATCTCGCAGGGATGAACAGCCTACAGGACTTGTTCGCAGGTGGTGATTACGGTGTCATCCTTGCGGACATGATGGCGCTCTTCGTGATCATCGGCGGGCGGGCACTGGGTTTCGTGATGATCCACCCGATCTTTGGCCGCTTCGGGATCAACTTCGGACTGCTGCGCGGCTCGGTCATGGTGGCGATGACGCTGCCGCTGCTGCCGACCGGTGCCGTGATGGCGGCCGCCGATCCAAGCCTGCTGGAACCCGGCAACATGCCGTTCCATATGCTGCGCGAGGTGATCATCGGCGTCATTCTGGGGCTCATCACCGGCATCCCGTTCTGGGCGGCCATCGCTGCGGGCGAAATCCTTGATACGCAACGGGGTGCCTCCTCGGCCACCGATACCGACCCGACCGGCGGGCAGGTCGCGATCAGCGGCAACTTCTTCTTTCTGGTCGCGGTGCTGCTTCTGACCGCCGAGGGTCTCCTGATCCCCGCCGTCTTCGGTCCGCTCCTCAGCAGCTATCAGCTTTTCCCGCTGTTCGGTGCACTGGCATGGCCCGATCCGGGGCAGGGCCACCTGTTGCTGGCGCTGCTGGACGATCTGCTGCGGGCGGGGCTGATCCTCGCCATGCCGATCCTGATCCCGCTGCTGCTGACCGAGGTCGTCATCGCGATCTCGACCAGATACATGCCGCAGATCAACCCAACCTTCCTGTCGATGTCGGCCAAGCAGGTCGTCTATCTGCTGATGCTTGTCTTCTTCATGCCGCTTCTGGGGCGATACATGCTTGCGCTGGTCGGCCATGACAGCTTTGGCGCCGACGCGCTGGCAAAGTTTCTCAGCGGCGCGATCAGATGAGTGGTGGGGGTTCCGAACAGAAGTCACTACCAGCCTCGGCCCGCAAGCTAAGGAAGGCGCGCGAAAAGGGGCAGGTCGTCACCTCACGCGATTCCATCGCCTCCTTGGTGACGCTGGCGGTTCTGGTCTATCTGTTCGCGCGCCGCCATCACCTGTCCGATCTGCTGTATGGTCTCTTCACCTATACGCCACCGCCCGAATTGGTGTTCAGCGCGGCATTGTCCGATCTGATGGATCTTGCCTTCAGGGTGATCATCCAGATCTGCCTGCCGCTGATGATCCTGGTCGTCACCCTGAGCATCCTTGTCGGTATGCTGATCGCTGGCGGCCCGCTCTTCACGACCGAGCCGCTGAAACCCGATTTCAACAAGATCAACCCCGCCACGGGTTTCTTCAAGATCTTCAGCAAGCGGTCATTCATGACCTTTCTGATGCATGTGATCCGGGTCACGGTGATCTTCAGCGCATTGGGACTGATCCTCGCCTATTCCGCAGCCGCGTTGTTTACCGCACCCTATTGCGGGCTCCCTTGCACGCAAGAGGCCGCCATTGCGATCACCGTGCCATTGCTTGGTGCGCTGGTCGCGATCCTGCTGCTGACGGCGCTTTTCGATTATCTGGTCCAGCGCTCATCCTTCCTCAGCGAACAGAAGATGACCATGACCGAGTTCAAGCGAGAGTTGAAGGACCAGCACGGCGATCCGCAACTGCGCGGTCGCATCAAAAGCGACCGCCGCGACATGCTGGAGCGCCCGATCGGATGGGGGCAGGCTACCACCATCATCTATGCCGCGCCCCATATCGCAGTCGCGCTGCGCTATGTCCCCGACGAGATGCCGGCGCCGCTCGTCGTCGGCCGCGCCCGCGGCGCGGAGGCCATCGCGCGCGCCCTTCGCAACAGCAAAGCCCCGCGCTCCGAGGACGCACATGCCGCCGCGAAGATCGCTGCAATCCCGGTCGGTCAATATGTGACCGATGAAGAACAGATCATGGCGATCGTGCGATATCTGGCAGCCTAGGGCGTGTTGACAAAAGGGATTCACCGGGCGCGGTGATCGTGATTCAAGCTGGTATCTGCAATGGAGACCAGCGTGGCACGAAACCTGATGTCGAACGACGAGTGGGCGTTCTTTGAACGCTTCATCCTGGCTGTCCGTTCTCCGAACGGCCGCAAGCCCACGAACCATCGGCTTGTTCTGGATGGGATTTTCTGGATCGCCCGAACGGGGTCGCCCTGGCGCGACCTGCCGGAAGAGTTCGGCAAATGGTCGTCTGTCTATCGGCAGTTCCGGCGCTGGACGTTGGCGGGGCTGTGGGAACAGATCCTGGAGGCGCTGAACGAGAGCCGGATCGTGCCGGATGCGCTGCAGATGATCGACAGCACCGTGGTTCGCGCTCATCATCAGACAGCGGGCGCAAAAGGGGGACTCCGCGCCAAGGTTTCGGCCGCTCGCGAGGTGGCTTCACGACCAAGATCCATCTGCGGGTCAATGCGGCAGGCCTGCCCATGAGAACCGAGATCACGGCCGGGCAGACATCGGACTACCTCGGCTTCGATCTGGTCATGGCTGACAACCTGCCCGAGCCAAGCGTTCTGCTCGCAGACCGCGGCTACGACTCCGACAACATCCGCAAGACCATGGAGGTGCGCGACGTGGTGCCGGTCATCCCCATGCGCAAAACCCGGAAGCTACGGGTCGCCGTTGACCGCAGGCTCTACCGCCTGCGCAATCTCGTTGAGCGGTGCTTCAACAAGCTCAAGAATGCCCGTCGCGTCGCCACCCGCTACGACAAGACCGCCGAAAGCTTCCTGGGCTTCATCGACATCACGTCGATCCGCCTCTGGCTCCGCCATTTGTCAACATGACCTAGTTCGCCACAGACGCGCATGCTGTACTTGGCTGCGGAGCGCATTGCCATTTGTGGAATCTTGTGGTCTCCTGCAGGTCGACCAACGAACTATCCCCACATGAGGGCTCTTGCCGTCCAGTCCAAACAGCCACCGACAAAACTTGCAGAAGTTGGCGAAGGTTATTACAATAATAATAACGCAATAGGGGTTTTTCTATGGTAAAACTGAAAGTGCGGAAGTTCGGAAATTCCCTTGGGGTGGTACTGCCCAAGGAAGTGGCCTTGCGCCTAAACGCACAGGACGGCGCGCCCCTGTATCTGATTGACGCTCCGGAAGGCGGCTATCGGTCGGTGCCCTATGATCCCAACTTCGAGCAGAAAATGGCGAAGGCCAAGGACATCATGCGGCGCTATCGTGACACGCTGCATGTTCTGGCTCGCCTTACATCGCAAAGGAGACGCAGATCTTCGCCCGCCAGCTCGGCCTGAGGCCCTGCTTCACGCCGGTGCAGAGCCCGCAGAGCAACGGTATCTCGGAGGCCTTCGTGAAGACGCTGAAGCGCGACTACGTCCAGGTAACGCCGCTGCCCGATGCACAGACCGCTCTCGGATTGATCGGAGGCTGGATCGAGGACTACAACGAAAACCACCCGCACTCAGGGCTGAAGATGCGCTCGCCCCGCGAGTTCATCGCAGCTCAAACCGCAACCGCCTGAGTGTCCGGCGAAACGGGGGCAAGACCACCTGCTAGGATTGCAAACACTACCATATTGTCAGCATGTAACTGGACATATATACGAAATGTCGATGCCGATTCAGTCTTGGCGATCGATAGCACGGATTATCTTTGACCATAATGACAGAAACGTAAAACGCCAAAGGCCATCAGAATGAACGTTCGCAATTTCAGGATTTGCTTTGGTTTGTTGGGTATTGTGCTGCTCGCCGCCTGTGCGGATCCGAACTTCGGACAATCGCCCGGTGCCATGGTTTCCCAGCAAGAAAAGCTCGCGCAACTGCAATCTTCCATCAAGGATCAGCCGAACAACTTGGCAGCCCTGAAGGAGTTCGGCGCGCTTCAGGCCGAAATGGGTGAATGGAGCAGGGCGATGGGCGCCTATCGGGAAGCGCTGCTGATCGCCCCGAATGATCGCGAGGCAAAGATCGGATTTGGCGAGGCGCAGCTTGGTCTAGGCGATTTTCAGGGCGCGCTGGACACCGGAACCTCCATCGGCGGAACCACGCTTCAGGTCCAGCAGCTCAGGGCAGGTGCGCTGACCGGCCTGAGCAGGTTTGATGAAGCGCGGGCGATTCTGGATGCGCTGCATCAATCGCATCCGCGCAATCTAGATGTGCGCAGCAACCTTGCATTGGTCATGGGCCTGCAACGTGACCTGGCGGCCTACGGCATCGCACGCGCAGCCGCCTTCGCGCCGGATGCCGAATTCACCCATGTCCGCAACATGGTGCTGATCGGCGGCATGATTCAGAACGAAGCCGGTGCCCGCAACGATGCCGAACAGCTTGGCCTTGCGGCGGATGAAATTGGCGAAATCCTTGCGATTGGCCGGCGCGCCCGCACGCAAGGGATGAGCGCATTCGGGATCGTATCCTGACCTCGGACGCTTTTGCGGTCGATAGGGTCGCGCCGGAATATTCGATCTGACGAAAGGCAAGGGCTGCATTTCGCGGCCCTTTTTCGCACACATCCGCGGTAATATCTGCCAGCGGGCCTTAAAGCTTGTGCATGCTGGCGCAGACAAAGATGAGGCACTCCAAGACATTTCAAGAAGGTGCGAGACGCCGCCTGTCATGACGCTGACAAGAATCAATGGCAGTTAACGGGCCAATACGAACAAAGGATTGTGCCTGATGACTGCCACCGTCGATCTTCTAAGCCCCGGCAACGCCGCCACGCCTCCGCATCGCGACATTCGCGACGGCATCCCGATGCAGATGCAAGCAGGGCTTGACCAAACAAAGCAAGCGAACACGCGGCAAGGCACATCGAATGAAAAATGGCCCGATCCGACGGAAACCAGCGTCACGGTCCTGGAGCGTTGGTTGGACGATTCCGGGCGTCCGAAGCTGGAATATTTCGACAATCATGGCGGCAAGTTCGTGCAGCTTGATCGTGACACGAATCCGCAGCTTTACGACTATCTGGAGCGGCATCAGGAGTTCAGCGCCTCCGAAAGGACCTATGAATATGCCGAAACTCAGGCCGATGAATTCGACGCCATCATCTGGGAGCGTGACCGCGCCCTGCCGCACCTGAAGGATATAGGCTTTGCCGAGATGCGCGGCGATGCGGTGACGCTGGAAACCAATGAGGGCGACCGTTTCGTCGTGACACGCCAGCTTGCGCCGGGCTCTTTCGACGCGGCGATCCGTCTGGCGCGCACCGTGGACGGCATCCGGATGAGCGAAGAACAAGGCTACAAGAACACGATCGAGGACGTCTACAGCAACGATCAGATCCAGAGGGCCAAGATCGGCTGGGAAGATGAGGTCGGCCCGGGCATGATCCGCGCCGAGATTCCGGTTGGCGATGACGATATTCGCAAGGTGATCGTCTCTGAAGAGCTTAACCCGAATCTCTATGACCGGCTCGTCTCGGCCCGTGATGGCTTCGTGGACTTGGATGGGCAGATCGACGATGCGCGCGACAAGCGGAATCTGCCGAAACCCGGCGACGTCGATCCTCTGGGCATGGAGACGACCGAAACCGTCTCGAAGGACGATGATACCAAGCTGACCGTTTCCGGTCTGGCATGGCGCGAGACGCTGGACGGCTGGAAGCGCGGGATCGAGGAAGGCAGCATCGACAAGGATGACGACCGCGCCAAGCTGTATGACGCGCTACGCGCCAAGACGATCCTTGACGATGGCACCAAGATGGTCGCGCTGGACATGTCGATGGGGCAGAACCTTGTCGATGTGAACCATCTGGACATGGCGGCGATCATCGACGCGTCGAAACTGGACACCAATATCGCCGATCTGATGTCTTCGGAAAGCATACAGAACGATTACATCGCCGCGCAGGACAAGGCGATCAAATCGCTGCCCGATGCCGACAAGGTGCATAAGCGGCTCAGCGACGTGGCCTTCAGCGACGATTATGCCGACTACATCTCCGACCTGAAACAGAATGGCGACGGGGATCTGGCCGAGGCTGATATCGCCCGCACCTATGCCGGTCTGGCAGCCTTCGACAAGGAAGAGGCGGGCAAGTTCGCCCAGACCATGCTGCTGAACGGGCTGACTGCTGATCTGGACCAGATCATCGCCGATCCCGGTTCGGTCAGCGAAGAAAACGAGGCGCTGGCTACCAAGGATGTGCTGGTCACCGTTCTGACAACGCTTAAAAAGGGCGGCATCGACGTCCCGCGCAGGACGGTCGATACGCTCGACAAGTTTGTCAACGAGTTCCTGAACGACAAGCAGCAGGCCAAAAGCTTCAACGCGGTGTTGCAAGAGCTGGGCGACAAGTTCAACAAGAATGGCACGCTGACGCAGGCCG
Organism: Paracoccus kondratievae; assembly: GCF_009301415.1. GTDB lineage: Bacteria > Pseudomonadota > Alphaproteobacteria > Rhodobacterales > Rhodobacteraceae > Paracoccus > Paracoccus kondratievae. The sequence continues at coordinate 1,126,836 of NZ_CP045073.1, forward strand.
ATATCGAGAAGGTCGCCGCGTCGAATGGCAAGGACATCTTCAAGGCGTTGAACGAACGCAGCGACGGCGCGGCGCTGAGCGTGTTGGGCGAGTTGAACAGCAATGGCACCCTCGGTTCGGTGGGCGGCGCGATTTCGCTGGCATCCGGCATCTATCAGCTGACGGGCAAGGGCGGCACGCTGGCCGACACGCCGGAAGAGCGGGTTGCCATTGCGAAGGAATTCGTCAGCTTCCTTGGCGCGGGACAGCATTTCGCCAATCTCGGCTCGAACATCTACGACAAGATCTTGGGCACCAATGCCAACAAGATGTTGGGGCTGGACAAGACGCTGCCGCAGATCTTCAGCCGCGAGAACGCGTCGGGTGGCACGCCCTTCACGCCTGAGATCGGCGAGCGGTTCGTCCAGCACTTCGAAGCGGTGTTGGACGAGGTCGATATCGATGGCACCGGCAGCCTGTCCAAGCGGCTAAACCTCAGCGAAAGCGACGTGAAAGAGATCAGGAAGGGGATCGAGAACGGCTATGTGAAGAACCCTGAACTGCCCGGATCCACGAATTTCTCGCGCATGGCCTCGGCCGCGCTGCGGATCATGGATGCAGGCGCGAATGTGTTCACCGGCGTAGCCGATGTGGTTCTGGGCGGTCTCTCGATCAAGCGCGGCGTCGGTGCGGGCGATGCAGGCGCTATCGCCAGCGGCGCGATTCAGATCGCAGCGGGGGCGTTTACCTTTGGGGGCGGCGCGGCGACGGGTGCGGCGACCGCAGGCAGGATCGGGGCTGCGATCGGGCGCGCGCTTGCCGGGCCGCTGCTTGGGGTCGGCGCACTGCTTGGCGCAATCGCCTTCCTGCCCTCGATGATCATCGACGACATCAAGCACAACAACAACATGAAGAAGCACCGCGAGGATATGAAGGATCTGTTCTCGCGGCTGGACGGTCAGGACGTTCTGATGCCTGATGGAGCACAGCGCTACGAATACCTGGACAAATACCTATACAGCTACGGCCAGCGCGATGCGCCGGATGATCAGAGCATCTTCGACTACCGACCAGAAGAGTGGCAGTTCTACAAGGATAATGGGCATTTGCCGAGTCCGGGCTTCGACGATGTCGAGCATAAGGACTACAAGGGCGACGGTGACAATCTGGATACCCGTATGGACCGTCTTGGTTAGCATTCCAGTTTGATGTGCGCCTGTCTGGCGGCGGCCTGATGTGCCCTTCGCCAAAGCGCCGAGCTCAAACAGGCAGGCCATGACGATGCCGCGTCATGGCCTGTCGTTCGGACCTGCCGTGACAGGCCAGCGCCTCCTCCACAGCTTCTATACAGAAGTCGGCCTCCAGCGTGATCGACACCCGCCATGAAGCTGAAAATGGCCGCGTGAGTTCTACGGTCGCGCCCCGTTAAAACGGGGAGGATTACCCCATCATGCGGCGATCAAGTATCGACTGCGCAGACAACCGTGCCCCCGGCAAACGTCAATCAGCCCCACATCACGAAATGGCGTTTCGCATCATGTTCCGCATTTCGACGCGTCGTCCGGTCGAACGAAGACCGGCGGTCACTTGAATATTGTCAAATGAGCTTGACTGAGGGCACGCGATTAGACAACGGCATCTAGGGCGTGTTGACAAAAGGGATTCACCGGGCGCGGTGATCGTGATTCAAGCTGGTATCTGCAATGGAGACCAGCGTGGCACGAAACCTGATGTCGAACGACGAGTGGGCGTTCTTTGAACGCTTCATCCTGGCTGTCCGTTCTCCGAACGGCCGCAAGCCCACGAACCATCGGCTTGTTCTGGATGGGATTTTCTGGATCGCCCGAACGGGGTCGCCCTGGCGCGACCTGCCGGAAGAGTTCGGCAAATGGTCGTCTGTCTATCGGCAGTTCCGGCGCTGGACGTTGGCGGGGCTGTGGGAACAGATCCTGGAGGCGCTGAACGAGAGCCGGATCGTGCCGGATGCGCTGCAGATGATCGACAGCACCGTGGTTCGCGCTCATCATCAGACAGCGGGCGCAAAAGGGGGACTCCGCGCCAAGGTTTCGGCCGCTCGCGAGGTGGCTTCACGACCAAGATCCATCTGCGGGTCAATGCGGCAGGCCTGCCCATGAGAACCGAGATCACGGCCGGGCAGACATCGGACTACCTCGGCTTCGATCTGGTCATGGCTGACAACCTGCCCGAGCCAAGCGTTCTGCTCGCAGACCGCGGCTACGACTCCGACAACATCCGCAAGACCATGGAGGTGCGCGACGTGGTGCCGGTCATCCCCATGCGCAAAACCCGGAAGCTACGGGTCGCCGTTGACCGCAGGCTCTACCGCCTGCGCAATCTCGTTGAGCGGTGCTTCAACAAGCTCAAGAATGCCCGTCGCGTCGCCACCCGCTACGACAAGACCGCCGAAAGCTTCCTGGGCTTCATCGACATCACGTCGATCCGCCTCTGGCTCCGCCATTTGTCAACATGACCTAGTTACGCGGCCATGTCTTCAATTTCCAGAGCCGCGTAGAAGTTTGCCTCTGCTTCTGCCGGCGGGATGTTCCCGATCGGCTCGAGGAGGCGGCGGTTGTTGAACCAATCGACCCATTCGAGGGTGGCATATTCGACGGCCTCGAAGTTGCGCCACGGCCCGCACCGATGAATGACCTCGGCCTTGAATAGACCGTTTATGGTCTCCGCCAGAGCGTTGTCATAGCTGTCGCCAACGCTGCCCACGGAGGGCTCGATCCCCGCCTCGCCCAGCCTCTCGGTGTATTTTATGGACAGGTATTGCGACCCCCGGTCGGAATGGTGGACGAGCCCCGCGCCCTTGACTGGGCGGCGATCGTGGACGGCCTGTTCGAGAGCATCGAGCACGAAGCCTGCGTGTGCGGTTTGGCTCGCCCGCCAGCCGACGATCCGGCGGGCGTAGGCGTCGATGACGAAGGCGACATAGACGAACCCTCGCCAAGTGGCGACGTAGGTGAAATCGCTGACCCAGAGCATGTTCGGCGCGGGCACGCGGAACTGGCGGTTCACCTTGTCCTGCGGGCACGGGGCCTTCTTGTCGGGGATGGTCGTCTTGTGCGGCTTGCCCCGGATGATGCCTTGAATACCCATGCCCTTCATCAGCCGGGCCACGGTGCAACGGGCAACCGCGAAGCCTTCCCGATCCAGCTGACGCCAGACCTTGCGCACTCCGTAGACACGCCAGTTCGCCTCGAACACGCGCTCGATCTCGGGCCGCAGCGCAGCGTCCCGCCGGGCACGATCCGATAGCCGGGCCGGATCGGCCCGCTTCGCCAGGTGATCGTAGTAGGTGGACGGGGCGATCGGCAGAACCTTGCAGATCGGCTCGACCCCATGTTCACCACGATGATCGTCAATGAACCCGACCATCACTTCGACCGGCGGTCGAGCTCCGCCATCGCAAAATATGCGCTCGCCTTGCGCAGGATCTCGTTGGCCTGGCGCAACTCCCGGTTCTCCCGTTCCAGCGCCTTCATCTTCTCTGCCATGTCGGTCGGGATGCCCGCGCGCTTGCCGCTGTCGACCTCGGCCTTCTTCACCCACTCGTTCAGGGTCTGGGGCGCACAGCCGATCTTCGCGGAAATCGACATGACTGCCTGCCAGCGCGATCCATGCTGACCCTCATTGTCGAGAACCAGCCGCACCGCACGCTCGCGCACTTCGGGGGAAAACTTGTTCGTCGTCTTGCTCATGATGCTCCATCCTACTCAGGAGTTGGAGCCTCCGGCAAACCCGGAGCGGTTCATTTAGCTGCGAAAGCCGACTGGAGAGTTTCCACCGCTGTGGTAGTTGATGGCGTCTTGAGATTATTTTCGGCGAACCCGAAACGCGACGCGAACGGGATGAGGAAAGGTGATGCCAGCCCGCGGCAGGTACTCAAAGATGGACCGAGGGATAAATCACCTCTTAGAGAAATTTATATTTCTGGCAACGATGTGCTCCTGTTTCAAATAATCCTAAACTACTTAAAGGCATGCGACGAAGTCTTTTGGAAGGGCGCTGAGCGAGATTCATACATCTTGAAAACGATCGGCGTTCAAGCTGTCTTTGACATTCTTCGTCAATTGGCGGGGCAAGCTTATGCCGATCGCAATATCAGCGAAGAATACTTCGTCAGTAAGCTTAAAGGTGCACAAGATATCGACTTCTCCGAGGATTGTTTCAAGAACCCTTCAGGATCGGGGCGCACGGTCATTAGGAAAGCCATAGAAGCTGCGATTTTTGGGTAGGAAAATTTAATCCAACGGCCGAATTGGTCATCGGCTTCTCTATTGATGCTGATCACATTATGGCCTTTTATGGACCGTTAATTCTGAGAATTTTCCATTGAATATTTGTACTAAAACTTGACCCTCATCATTTCTTTACAAGAAAAGTATAGCCCTCAATGGTCCTTACTGATTTCTCCAGGGAGAATCCCATTTGATAGCACATGTATGGTATATCAATTTCAGAAGCTGGATCCGTTGCTTTAATAAGCAGTAATTGTCCCGATTCCAGCTGTGAGAGTACTCTCTTGGCCCGGATGACTGGAATTGGACAAAGTGTTCCGCTAGTATCAAGGTATTTGTCATACTTCATGGGACAATTCTATACCTTTGCAGCTGGCTATTTAGTTTGCTTATTTGTAGCTGCGTTCATTGGTGATCGGACCCACTGAGCGGATTTGTCGGGATTGTTAGCGCAATGTTAGGCGCAACGCCAGCGCGAGTGATGCCGTAAGACAGAGCTGCTGGGCACTGACGGTGATTCTCACCTGATCATCAGGCCGGCCCAGGATTTCCGACAAAACTATGACAACGCATCTGTGCTTGGTCGTTTCGACTAGGCGCTGCCGCCGCAGTTGGAGATTCTGTTACAGTTACTCGGCCTTCAGCAGCATCCAGCTCTCTACCCCAAACCCTTGGGCGACTCGATACAGATTGTCAATGGAGATGTTCTGCTCCGACCGCTCCACCGCACTGAGGTAGGTCCGGTTCAACCCGCATTCGTGCGCTAGGTACTCCTGCGACCAGCCGCGTTCTGCCCGCAGCCTGCGCATGTTGCGCGCCACGATGTCTCGCAGAGGGCTCTTGGGAGTCGTCTTCATGCACAATGCTATTGTGCACCGACGCTTTTAACTCTACCTGTTTTAACATTCATTCGACATCACGGAGCCCGCCATGCCCCAACAATGTCCACATTGCATGACCGAGATTCACGCCGAAGCTTCCACCTGCCCCGCCTGCGGAGCGATCCGCGGCGTGTGGGGCCGCTCGGTCGAAAGCTGGCGCCGGGCATCGACCTTCATGCTCGGCGTGGCCGCCTTCTTCGTTCTTGCCGGCATTGGCTTCGGCATGCTGGTGGCGTCGGATTACTCGACGACCTGGTTCGACGGGTTGATCGCCTTTCTGTTCCTATCGCCCTTCGTGCTGTTCGCCGGCGGTGTCGGCCTGTTCCTGCGCTATGTGATCCCTCGGATGTCGGAGGGCTGGTACCGATGAGGGCCATGCGCCGATCAAGGTTTGCAACAAGATGAAACGCGCCTGCAGGAGGAACGACCATGACCGCCAAGCAGAAATCTGAGTTGGACACGGACGGTATCACCGATCAGCGGCGGATCGACAATTTGCGGAACATGTTGGCCCATTTGAGTAACTATCCGGCAGACGATGCAGAATGCATCCTGGAGCTCAAGCTTCCGCTGTCGATGCTGGCCATGATCATGAAGCGCAGTGCCGAAGCCCGGACTACGCCACAATCGCTTGTTCTGGACCTGCTCTCCGAGGCTGGGTATTGATGTCTCATGCCGGACCCCGCACACCCACATCCTGACGCTGCATCCATTCGAGACTGGGGACTGTACGGGCCGCGCGACCCGGCCATTGCGACGCTCGTCGAGCGCCTGGCTTACGAACGCCAGATGCGGCTGAACGAAATTGAGCAGCTGATCGTCGATGTCCTGACAACCGCACTTAATACAGAGCGCAAACCGTCAAGCTAAGCGTGCGACTGGGCTTCCCCGTTCTAACAAAAAACAATCTGTAAAAAATTAGATTAGTAAAATCAAAGCGCTAGATAATTTTTTAGCTGGGAAAATGATTCGTTCTCTGCCATAATCCGTTTGGGCTAGATGTGCTGGTCACTCACTGACACGGTATAGGTGCAGGGATGGACGATGAATTTTGCCACGAGATGATCCGGGCACGCTTGCGGCTGGCCGGAACCAGCTTCAGCGACATTGCTCGCGAACTGGGCAAAACTCCTGCCTCGGTAAGCCTTGTGTCGCAAGGGCATCGGCGGTCTCAGAGAATCCAGCGTGCGATAGCGGAAAAGCTTGATACCACCCCCGAAAATATCTGGCCTGATCGCTACGAACAGGAGGGCACCATGAAGAGCTAAAAGCGAAAGGCTCCGAAAGCGCCAACTTTCAGAGCCCTGCTTAAACTTACCGAATCTGGTCAACCCGGTAAGTCGAAGCATCCCAAACCTCGCACGCAAAGTCAATGACCGGCGCCATCCGTTTCGGTCGATGGCTGCGCTGTGCCTGCATCCGCCGTGATCGCCCGTTCCCGGGGCGGTCACCTGACAAACTATTGCCAGGGATGTGACATGAACCCCTTCTTTCGTTTTCCCGTGCTGGCACCCGCCAGCCGGACCATTCCGGCGCGCTCGAAAGCGAGCGCCCGCGTGCAGGTCGTCGATGTGCGATCATTCTTGCCCCAGCCCGTCATCAGCCGGCTCGAATCCGGGCTGGAAGCCCATTGCTGGGACCAGTTGATTGCGGATCCCGAGATTCGTGAAGTTCAGGCGCAGCCGCCCGCCATCCGGTACCGCGACGCACGGGGCAGGCCCGCCGTCCATCACTTCGATTTCCGCGCCCGCCTGACCGACGGCAATGCGATTGCCGTCGCCGTGCGCCCACTGGCCCGCGTCCGCAAATACCGCTTCGAGGACACGTTGAGGCTTATCGCCTCGCAACTGCCCAGATCCTTCGCGACACGAGTCTTGCTGTTCACGGACGCGGATATTCCCCGGCCGGAAATCGTGCCGCACGCCCCGACGACGCGCCTGATCGAGCGCGCCAGGGAACTCGGCGCCCCGATGATTCCAGCCTTTACCCATATGATCCTGGCCTGAGAGGACGCCATGAAACACAGCAATTTCAAGCTTCTCGATCTCGTTGTCCTTGATGGCGTGGAATATCGGCTTGCATCACATGAACCAGAAGGGATCGTGCTGATCGGAACAGCGCCACCACACCCTGCCCGCAGCATCAGCCATGGCGAGATGGAGGAACTGCTTCGCAGCCCAAGGTTCCGCTGCATTCCGCAGGGAGGCGCACGCACAACGGCCGAGCGCAACCTTGACGGACTCCCCGAATATTTTCGGGATCTTCCCGACAGCAAGCAGCAGACGGCACTGTGGCGATTGCTGTTCGCCGAGGAACTGCTGCGCTGCATCGAGGCCGGGATGGCCAAGCGCAACGAGGCCTCGGTCAACACCATTCTGCCAGCAATCATTGCGGCCGTAGAAAATAACATCCGCAAGCGCTTTCGCAAACGGTTCAAGCGCGCGGGGCGTATGGAAACCTCTCGAACGCCGCCCTGCGCCAAGACGCTGCTGATCTGGACACGAGCCTATGAAAGAAGCGGCTTCAGCATCATGGCCCTGGTGCCTCAAACGCATCGATGCGGGGGCAGACGCCAGATGCTGCCCGGAGAGCTTGCGGCATTCGATGCGCTGATCGCCGAATACGCCTCGCCGCTGCGCCCGACCATCGATCAGATCCACGAGCGCGCGACCAACCTTTACGCGGATTTCAACCGCGACCGTGCTGAGCGGGGGGTGCCCGAACTCCGGCCGCCATCCCGCTCTACCGTCTATCGCGCGATCCTGCGGATGGACCCTTACGAGACCTACCTGCAACGGTGGGGCGTCGATGCCGCCAACAAGAAATTCGCGATCATCGAATACGGCGCGCAGGTCCTGCGGCCCATGGAACGGGTCGAGATCGACGAGTGGGATGTCGACCTCATGACATGGGTTTCCAACGCCGGTCTTCTCGAGCGGCTGACGAAGCAGCAGATCGCCGCTCTCGAAGTGATCCGCCTTGTCATCTGCGTCGCCATCGACTGCGCCACGCGCTGCGTCGTCGGTCTCACCCTGTCCAGGTCGACCAGTGCCGAAGCGGCGATCCGCACGCTGGAAACGGTCACGATCGACAAGACGGCTCTCGCGGTCGGCCTTGGCTGCCGTCACGGCTGGCATCAGGGCGGGCGCCCCGAAACCGTCGCGGCCGACATGGGCTCGGCCTTCGTCAGCGATGATTTCAAGATCACCTGCGCCGGGTTGCTTGCCCGCCTGGTCAATCCACCCGGCGGTGTGGCCAAGCTCCGGTCTCGCATCGAACGCCTGTTCGGGACCTTTGCAACGCATTTCGTCAGCCGATTCCGGGGGCGGACATTCCCGAACCCCGAGCAGCGGGGCGATTACGATGCGGAGGTGGAAGCCTCGCTCACCGATCAGGATCTGCTGGCGGCGCTCGTGACCTATATCGTGGACGTCTATCACCAACGGGCCCATCGTGGGCTGCATGGTGAGTCCCCCGCAGAGTGCTGGGACCGACTGGTCACCAAATACGGCCTTCCGGCGCCGGTCGATGCGATGGATCGCCGGGCGATCTTCGGCATTGAGCTGGAACGCAGCATTTCCGGTCGGGGTGTGCGGGTGTTCGGCGCGGATTTCGCCTGCGACCAGTTGCGCGATGCCCGCAAGCACAGCCATCAGCACAAGGCCCGGCTGCGGTTCGATCCACTTGACCTTGGCTGGGTCGCGGTCGAGGTCGGCGGAATCTGGTATCCCGCCCATGACCTGTCCGGGGCGCTTTCGGGCGTTTCCTTCTACCAGTGGTCGGCCTTCGCCAGGACCGTCATGGATCACAACCGCGAACGCGCGGCAATCTCCGCCGAAATCTTCCATGACGGGCTGCGCCGGCTCGATCTGCTTTCCATCGAGGCGGCCAACGCCGCGCAGCTTGGGCGGATGACGTTCACCGCCGAGGAGATCGACAGGGCGGAACAGACACTCGGTCTTGGCCTGCACCTGCTGCCCGCTGCGTCGGTCGGTCAGGCCCAGGCCGGCTCGGATTGGCTGCAGGGCGGGTTTGAGGTCGGGGGCAGCGAGGCAGATGATGCTGAGGTGCCACCCGCACCGGAGGACCCTCCTGCGGATGACACCCCGCCATCGCGCAAGGGCTGGAGGTTCGAAGATGACGAATGAGCATCACACGGCGCCCGATCAGGTCGCGCGGATCGCCGTGTCCCTGCGCAAGCATTTCGTGGCCCATCCGGGCTACGAAACCGTGCGGCGGCTTTTCCGCGAGATCATGGACAAACGCCAGGCCGAACTGGATCTTGGACAGTCTGCCGAGGGACGCGGGATCGCGGTCATCGGGGAATCCGGCAGCGGCAAGACCACTGCCATCCAGCGGATCCTGCGCCGGATTGATGCTGCGGACGCCGAATCTGGCGAGTTCCGCTGGATCTCCATTCGGGTGCCGACGCCTGCCACCCAGAAAGACCTCGCACGCGCGATCCTGCATGCCCTGGCTTTCCAGATCCAGAGCAACACCACGGCGTCGCGCATGTGGGAGCTGGTCAATTTTCACCTGCACCTGCGGAAATGCTGGCTGATCCACCTCGATGAAGGCCAGGAATTGGGTGGCCGAGGCTCGGAGGTCGAGAAGGCGGGCGTGATCAATGCCCTGAAGAGCCTCATGCAGATCCCGGACTGGCCGACCAACCTGGTCGTCAGCGGGACACCGGAACTGCATGATCTGCTGACCCAGGATCCACAACTGTCCCGCCGCTTCTTCATCACCCGCTTTCTTCCGGTGACCGAGTTCGATGCCTGCGACGATGTTGCAGAACTGGTCGCCCGCTACGCCGGGCTTGCGGATCTGCCGCTGGCGCCGGATCTGGCGGATGTGGAGTTCGTGCCCCGGCTTCTCCATGCCGGGCGCGAACAGTTCGGAATCGTGGTCGAACTGATCATCGGCGCGATCACCCGCGCCCTGGCGGACGGACATCTGGCGTTGGGCATCAGGGATTTCGCACGGTTCTATACCGAACGCACCGGGGATGTCGCGGGGCGGAACCCATTCCTCGTGCCGGATTTCCGGAGCCTGAATACAGGGCGATCACCGCTTGAGCCCGATCCTCCGACGGGTTCGAAGGGGCGGTCGCGAAAACCAAGGGGGAGGCGGTAAGATGATCTTTCCCGCCCCGCATGCCCGTGAGACCATCGCCTCCTACGGATACCGCATTGCCCGGCTGTCCGGGCTGTCATCCTTGCCAGAGCTGGTCCACCTCTTCGATCTGGACCTTCGAGCCCTGCTGATGGGCGACAGGCACAGCGTCGAAAACCTTGCCAGATATACGGGCTGCGATCCGCAGGCGCTTGTTCGTGGCGCCCTGGACGCCAGCAATCCGCGGCGTCTGCAACTCGGTGCCGACCCCCGCAACAAGGTTCAGTGCGCCCCGGATCGGTATCGGTTCTGCCCGGCCTGTCTGGGGGGATTGGCCGATGGTGATCTTCGCTCTGCCTGCCTGGGCCGGACGGATTGGCTGATCGACGCGAACCATGTCTGCGCCGAGCACGGTCTCCGTCTCATGACGGTCCTGCCCCGCAAGGCGGCACGGATGCAGCAGGACCTGTCGCCTCTGATTCCAAAGCTGGTCGCAGCTCGGGCGGCGCCCTGGCAACCAGGTCGACCGACCGCGCTGGAGCACTATATCACTGAGAGGTTGGACGGTGTGCACTCCAGGCGCTGGATCGACGATGTTCAGCTCGATGTCGCCATCCATACCGCCGAGGTCTTCGGTGCCATGGCCATGCGCGGTCCCCAAGGCGACTGGAAAGGCATATCTGCCGATGAGCGTCGCGAGCATGGGGATCTCGGGGCCGAGGTGCTGATCGAAGGACCGGCGGCGATCAAGGATTTCCTGCGCACGCATATCGGTCATGGCCGGCGGGGCAACGATTACCACAACGCCTTTGGCCGTGCGTTCAACGAGTTCTATTTCCGAAAGGATCAGCCCGCTTACAGGCCCATCTGTGCGGTGCTGGCAGCATATGTTGGGGAAACCTTCCGTTTCACGGGTCAGGAGAAGGTTTTCGGCATCCGCACACGCGGGGTCGAGCCCAAGACCCTGCGTTCGCTCTGCAACCGTCACGGAATCGGGCTGAAGATCACCGTGCAGGTGCTGAAGGCCCAATACGGCCTCAGGGTCGGGATCGGGGCCAGTTCCGAGGTCGATCCCGACCTGATCGCCGATCTTGCACCAAAGCTGAAGGACCTGCTCAACGCCCAGGATGCCGCGCGCCATCTTGGCGTCAGCGTCGATGTGGTGCGGGGGCTGATCGGCGACGGGCTGCTGGTCCCCGATTACCGCTTCAACGACAGGATGGTCGGGTTTTCGGCAGCGACGCTCGAATCCTTTCTCGATGACTGGTGCAGCGCAGGCAAGTCGCCATCAGGTGGACAGGCAATTCGCACCCCCATCCAGACCGTCGCTCGTGCGAACAGGGTCAAGGTTTCGCGGCTGCTGATCGCGGCTCGGGCCGTTGGGGGTGCGCTGTATCGTGACCGGCGGAAGCGGGGACTGACCGGGGTTACTGTCAGTCATTCTTGCATGGCGGCACTGGTTGAGCAGGCTAAAACCGATGCCAGCAAGGTTGGGCTCGGCTGACGTGCCGCGCGACAAACAGGATGAGACGGATCGGCGGGAGCGCGGCGGAGGGAGGGCGTAGCCCGACCGGAGGCGCGCTCCCGCCGATCTGCCCGATTTCCCGGGGTCTGTGATCGCGGTCGGCTCGCTACGTTGGTGGTTTTCAGGACTGGAGAACCACCTTTGTGCCGGGTCGCCATGTAACCGATCATCAGACGAGGCTTTTCATGAAGCTGAGACAAGACCATCCCATTGAGACCGCCGCCGCGAAGGCGGGGCTGAGCCGGTCGACGGGCTATCGGATCGTAAACGACCCGCGCCTGCCGTCGCAGAAGAAGGGAGCCCGCGGTCGCCGCCGCCCCGACCCGCTGGAGCATATTTTCGAGGCCGAGGTGGTGCCGATGTTGCAGTCGGCCCCCGGGTTGCGGCCGGTTGCCATTTACGAGGAGATGCTGCGCCGCCATCCCGAACTTCAACCGGGCATTCGCCGCACGCTGGAGCGCCGGATCCGGGCCTGGCGAGCTCTCCACGGCGAGGATCGGGAGGTCATGTTCCGACAGGTCCACGAACCTGGGCGGCTCGGCCTGTCGGACTTCACCGACATGGGCGCACTCGGCGTGACGATCACCGGGCAGCTGCTCGATCACCTGCTTTACCATTTCCGGCTGCCGTGGTCGGGGTTCGAACATGCCCATGTCATCCTGGGCGGCGAGAGCTTCGTGGCTTTGGCCGAGGGGTTGCAGAACGCGCTGTGGTCGGCGGGCGGCGCCCCCGCCTGTCACCGCACCGACAGCCTTTCGGCCGCGTTCCGCAACCTTGACGCCGATGCCCGGACGGACCTGACCACGCGCTACGAAGCGCTGTGCACCCAGTACCGCATGGTGCCGACGCGCAACAACAAGGGCGTGGCACATGAGAACGGGGCGATCGAAAGCGCCCATGGCCATCTCAAGGCCGCTGTCCGGGACGCACTGCTGATGCGCGGCAGCGCCGACTTCGATCACCTGGATCACTATCGCGCCTTCATCGACGAGATTGTCGGGCGCAGGAATGCGGCCAGAGGTAAGGGGATCGCGGCCGAGCGTGCCCATCTGCAGGTGCTTCCGACACGGCGCACCACCGACTTCGAGGAGGTGATCGTCACGGTGACCGGCACCGGCGGCTTCACCCTGCGCAAGGTGTTCTACACCGTGCCCTCGCGCCTGATCGGGCATCGGCTGCGGGTGCGCTTGTTCGATGACCGGCTGGAAGTCTTCACCGGCGGAACGCATCTTCTGACCCTGCCGCGCGGGCGTGCGCAGGCCAATGGCAAGCACGATCAGGTGGTGAACTATCATCACGTCATCCATTCCCTGCGCAAGAAGCCGATGGCTCTGGCGGGCCTGGTCTATCGCGACAAGCTCTTCCCTCGACCGGAATATCGCCGGGCCTGGGAGGCGCTCAATGAGGCGTTGCCCGCCCGGCAGGCCTGCAGGATCACTGTCGAGCTTCTGGCCCTGGCCCATGATCGCGGCTGCGAGGCCGAACTGGCCGCCGAGATCGGCCGCGTCCTGCAAGACGGTGGTTTGCCCGACCTGTCCATCCTGCGCGCACGGTTCTCGCCCGATCCCGAACAGCTGCCGGTCATCACGGTGACCTCGCCCCGGCTCAGCAGCTACGAGGCGCTGATCCGTGCCCCGGAGTTGGCGGAGGCCCGCGCATGAAACCTGCATCCCACACCGTCGACGGCGCGCGCCTCGGCATCATGCTCAACGAGTTGAGGCTGCCGACGATCAAGACCCTCTGGCCCCGCTTCGCCGAACAGGCGGATCGGGAGGGCTGGCCTGCCGCCCGCTTCCTTGCCGCGATCGCCGAGCATGAACTGGCCGAGCGTGCGCATCGCAGGATCGCGCGACATCTGGCCGAGGCCCATCTGCCGCCCGGAAAGACCCTCGACAGCTTCGCCTTCGAAGCCGTGCCCATGATCTCGAAGGCCCAGGTCTCCGCCATGGCCGCAGGCGACAGCTGGCTGGCCAAGGGCGCCAATGTGCTCATGTTCGGTCCGCCCGGCGGCGGCAAGAGCCACCTCGCGGCTGCGATCGGCCTGGCGCTCATCGAGAACGGCTGGCGCGTCCTCTTCACAAGGACCACCGACCTCGTCCAGAAGCTGCAGGTTGCCCGCAGGGAACTGCAGCTCGAGGCCGCCATCGCGAAGCTCGACAAGTTCGACCTGCTGATCCTCGACGACCTCGCCTATGCTCATCCTGTTTGTCGCGCGGCAGCCGCGAGCTCTCGGTAAAGGTCTTCGCGGGCCAGTGTCGCCTGGTCGAACTCGGTTTTCGCCAGGGCGGCGCGCCCGGATACGGGTTGCGCCGGGTGCTGATCGACGAACACGGAAACCCCAAGGGCGAACTGTCCCGCGGCGAGCAGAAGAGCCTTCAGACCGACAGGGTCATTCTCGTTCCCGGCCCCGAGGACGAACAGGACGTCGTCCGGCGCATGTATCGCATGTTCGTCGAGGACGGCCGATCCGAGCGCGAGATCGCGGATGCCCTGAACGCCGACGGACTGCGCACCGATCTCGACCGGCCATGGACGCGGGCGACGGTCCATCAGGTGCTGACCAACGGGAAATACATCGGCAACAACGTCTTCAACAAGATTTCCTTCAAGCTGAAGCAGCGCCGGGTGGTGAACCCGCGCGAGATGTGGATCCGCGCCGAGGGCGCCTATCCGGCCATCGTCGATGAGGCACTGTTCCTGCGCGCCCGGGAAATCGTCGATGCGCGCAGCCGTCATCTTTCCGACCAGGACCTGCTGGACGCACTTCGGGCACTGCTTGCGAGCAAGGGCTTCCTTTCCGGGTTGGTCATCGACGAGCACGAGGACGCGCCGTCATCGAGCGCGTTCCGATCCCGGTTCGGCAGCCTGCTGCGCGCCTATGAGATGGTCGGCTATCAGCCCGACCGGGACTACCGATACATCAAGATCAACCGCAAGCTCCGCGAGGCACATCCGCAGATCGTGGCGGGTGTCATCGCTGGGATCGAGAACGCCGGTGGCAGCGCCGTTCAGGATCCCCGGACCGAGATTCTGACCGTCAACGGCGAATTCACGGTATCGGTCGTGCTGTCGCGATGCTTCGAGACCGCTGCAGGCTCGCTGCGCTGGCGCATCCGCCTCGACACGCTTCACGGTGAACTGATGCGGTGGATGCCCCCACCCGACGGCATCTTGTGTGCCATGATGGTTTGATTGGAACCGAGCGGAGGGCGCAATTGTGACGACGAAGATCAGCATGCTGGCGATTGACCTGGCGAAGGGCAGCTTTCAGGTCTGTGCGGTCGCAGCGGATGGGGCGGTTCTATACAACCGCGTGATGTCACGGACCAGATTGGCAGCGCTATTGGCGGAGCAACCAGCCTGCGTAGTGGCCATGGAGGCCTGCGCCACGTCGCATCACTGGGGCCGCATGGCGCAATCCCACGGTCACGAAGTGCGTCTGGTCCCTGCTGTGTATGTGAAGCCGTTCGTAAAGCGCCAAAAGAATGACCGGGCGGATGCTGAGGCCATCGCGGAGGCAGCCCTCCGCCCGACCATGCGGTTCGTGGCGGTCAAGAGTGCCGACACACAGGGTCGCGCAGTGGCGTTTCGGACCCATCAATGCCTGGTCCGGCAACGCACGCAACTCATCAACGCCCTCCGCGGGCATCTGGCCGAGTTCGGACTGGTGGCGCCGAAGGGGCCTGCGAGCCTGAAGGTCCTAGAGAACGCGCTGGCAGATCCAGCCAGCGATGTGCCAGGCCCTGTCCGGGAGATGGGCGCGATCTACGTCGAGCAGATCGCGAGGCTGACAGAGGTGATCGGACGACTGGCGGAGGAACTCGAGGCCGCATCGAGGACAGATACGCAGCTCCGTCGGTTGTGCACCATCCCCAGGATCGGACCAGTTACTGCCGGCGCCGTCGCGGCATTCGCACCGGATCTCGACACGTTCGACAGCGGGCGCAATTTTGCCGCCTGGCTCGGCCTGGTGCCGCGCCAGAGATCAACGGGCGGCAAAACCAGATTGGGCTCTGTCAGCAAGATGGGGCAGACCGATATCCGCCGCCTGCTGATCGTCGGCGCCATGAGTGTGATCCGCTGGGTCGTCCGCAAGGGGGGCAGCGCGAACCGTTGGCTGGCCGCGCTCGTGATGCGCAAGCCGAAGATGGTCGCGGCAGTCGCGCTGGCAAACAAGATGGCCCGGATGATTTGGGCGCTGACGACAAAAGAACAGGATTACAGAATGGCGTGACCCAAGCCCGGAAAGGGTGACGGCACGGCATGGCCGCAAGGCCGGGGTGAGCGATCGACGAGGAGTAGGCGACACGGACTTCGAAGTTCAAGGCGGGGAAATTCAGTCCCGGGGCTCGAGCGCATGCAGCTCTATGAACCGATGTGAACCCAGCCTTCCGAACAGCATACCGGCCCGTGGTGTCATCCAAGGCCACGCTGAGAGGCCTGACACACGTCCGATCGAAGACCCCGCCGAAAGATCAAAGATTTAGCTTGCCAAACCGGGGGCATCCACACACGCCCCGGGTTTTCCGGAGGCGATTTGGTTTGAGTCACGCCGCCGTGGGTAGTTCTTCCAGCATGGCGTAGTAGCGTTCCTCGGCTTCGACCGGCGGGATGTTGCCGATGGGCTCGAGCAGCCGGCGGTTGTTGAACCAGTCGAACCACCGGCACTCGTTGGCCGAATCCCGCAACCGCCGGCGCAGCTCCGTGTCCCGAGCCGCTGTGCCTGATAACGGACCGCTAGCACCAAAGTCAGGAATCGTGCAAGCAAAAGTGCCGGTCGGGGCAGGACAACCCAAAGGGGTACATCACGCTTGACGGTGGGCGCGGCCTCCGCGTCATGGCAGGATCGAACCAGATCGTCAGCGAGCCGCGGCCCTTGAACGCTTCATTGCAGGTTGCTCAGTTGTTGGGCTCGTAGGTCGGGGTATCTGTCTGCTCATGTCACCCATTTATCAAACTGAATTCACAAGATAAATCCAATCCGTCGATTTGTGCAGCGGAGCCCCAAGACCTGACGAACGCATCGCCATGCACGCTCATAGAAGGAAGAAAAGATTCTGAAATTTCAGTATTGATTCGAGTCTGGATTTGTAATAGTGAAATATCAGAACAGGTGAAGGTTCGTGTGCTCTGGGGAGGGAGTCCATGAAATCGCAATTCGGTTCCTATTCTCCGTCTGATTGCCGGCTTTTCCCATGAGCCGACAGCCGTTCATTTCTTTCAACTCCGTCAGCAAGAGCTATGACCATGGTCGATGGGTGGTTGAGGATCTTTGCCTTGACGTCAGGGAAGGCGAGTTTTTGACGCTCTTGGGCCCGTCCGGGTCAGGAAAAAGCACCACGCTCATGATGCTCGCCGGGTTTGAGCAGCCAACCACGGGAGATATCTTGCGGCGCGGCCGATCACTTCATTCGATCGCGCCACACAAACGTAACATCGGGATCGTGTTTCAAGACTATGCGCTTTTTCCGCATATGAAAATTGGCGGCAATATCGGCTATCCGTTGAGGATGCGCGGTCTTCGGGGCGCTGATGTTGCACGAAAGGTAGAAAAAGCCCTGGACATGGTTGATATGTCAAATCTTTCGTCACGCTATCCCCATCAATTATCAGGAGGGCAACGCCAGCGTGTGGCTTTAGCACGGGCTTTGGTATTTGATCCTGATCTTGTTCTCCTGGACGAACCTCTCGGCGCGCTTGACAATCAGTTGCGCATTCGCATGCAGGCAGAGATCAAGCAGCTTCACGCAGCAACCGGCGTAACTTTCGTAGCTGTCACGCACGACCAGAACGAGGCGCTTTCGATGTCTGATCGTATCGCCATTTTCAATAACGGACGCGTCCAACAGATCGATGAACCTCGCAAGATATACGATCAGCCTGCCACAGCTTTCGTGGCACAGTTTATTGGAGATAGCAACATTCTACCAGCACAGCTTGTAGATCACGGCGCTGGTCAGGTGAGGGTGACAGTTGCGGGCATGGGGACATTACTCGCAACCAAACAAACGCTTACACCGGAAGGCGACAATATGGCAGTCGCTATTCGACAGGAGAGGATCGTCATCAGCCCTGCAGCCGCGAATTGCGACAATCGCTTCAGTGGTCAGGTCTCCGAACTTGCCTTTCTGGGTGATCAGATCCGCGTCCAGATCCACATTGGTGATCATCGCATCAATGTGCGTCGACCTATCTCGGAATTTGTCGAGATCCCGACCGAAGGTGATTGGTTCGAGGTTGGCTGGTCCCCGACCGATTGCTGGGCGCTTCCAGAGACCTGAAGTTAGTATGCATTGGGAACAGCAATGGAAAAGCACGAGTTCTACGCAGCCATGGTCCTCGCTTCGATCACTGCTACGATCTGTGGACCGTACCAATCTCTTGCGGACCAGATAACAATCGCGTCCTGGGGTGGGAATGTTACCGACGCCAATCGTGCGGCCTATTGGGAGCCATTTACGACCGAGAGTGGAATTGCAGTCGTCGACGATGTTTTCAACGGCGAGATAGCCAAGCTACGCGTTCAGGTGGAAACCGGATCGATCCAGTGGGATATCGCCGAGGTGGAGGACGCCGAGGCTATAGTCGGTTGCGATGAAGGTCTATACGAATTTCTAGTTATAGATACCCTTCCGATAGACGACATGCTGCCTGGAACAGTCACTGATTGCGGCATTGCTTCGCTAAGCGCGGCAAGCGTTTTGACTTATAACGGTACAAAGTTTGAAGAGGGTCCGAAAACTTGGACTGACTTCTTCAACCTGAACGCTTTTCCTGGCAAACGTGGGTTGCGAAAGTCGCCGACATACACGCTTGAGTTTGCGTTGCTTGCCGATGGTGTACCCCGCGAAGAAATTTATGAAGTGCTTGCGACGCCAGAAGGACAAGACCGAGCATTCGCCATGCTTGACCGGATCAAGGACGAGATCGTCTGGTATAGTTCTGGAACTCAGCAAATTCAGGGCTTTATCTCAGGTGAATACGACATCGGCGTCGGATTCAATGCAAGGGTGGCCGATGCCAATCGCGAACAGAGGGTTGATCTGCGCATGTCATGGAATGCGGGTTATATCGTCGGTCACAATTTTTGGGTCGTTTTGGCCGGATCTTCAAGGATCGAAGAAGTACGGAAATTCCTTGAGTTTGTGACCAGGCCGGACCGGCAGGCGGCTTTCATGGAGTATATCGATTACGGGTCGTCCAACCGGGAATCCTATAAGTTACTTCCGGAAGACCGAAAGACCTACCTACCAGGTGCAGGCGATCATGCCGAATACCAGATCAGTTATGATGCCCAGTTCTGGAGTAATCATCTTGACCAATTGACGGAACGGTTCAATCGGTGGATCGGCGAATGATCGAAGCAGCAGCCAAGTACGCGCACTCGGCAACATGGTGGCAACGTACAAAGCTGTTTGGTGATCGGTCGAACCGCGCGGCGTGGCTGCTGCTCTTGCCGTCGATGGTGCTGGTCGCGCTGGCATTTCTGATGCCGCTGGGAGGTTTTCTCTGGCGTGCGGTCGATAATTCGGCGTTGTCCAGAAAACTGCCCGCGACCATCGAGGCCGTTCAGATGTGGGATCATCGAACGGAACCAACGGAGACACTTGCCGCCGCAATGATGAGTGATCTTGCAACACAGGCCGAGCAGCGCGGTGGAATGGCAGCGGTTGCGCGAGAATTGAACGATCTGCTCCCAAGCTTTCGGAACGTGATAATGCGGACGGGACGCGCCCTTACGCAACCGCCTCAGACCGTCTCGGCGATGGAATGGCTAGGAGCCGTGGACCAACAATGGCGGGAGCCGGATGTTTGGATCGCCGTGAAGTCCAATGATGGATATCTGACCGACCGCTATCTTCTGACGACATTAGGGTTAGAGCGGTCGATCGATAAGGGGTTGACTCGCGCGTCCGTTGACAAGCGCATCTATGCTGATGTGCTTGTCCGAACCCTTTGGATGAGCTTTGTCGTCACCGCGGCCACTCTTCTGCTCGCCTATCCGCTGGCCTATGCACTCGCCCATGCGCCGAGCAGATGGAGAGGGTTAGTCCTCTGCGCTATAATGCTACCTTTTTTGACTTCGCTCTTGGTCAGGACTCTCGCGTGGGTCATCATCTTACAGAAACACGGAGTATTGAACCAGCTGCTGATTGGCACCGGAATAGCAGAGCGGCCGCTTTCTTTGCTCTATACACGAGGTGCCGTCTATTTAGGGATGATACATATCCTGTTACCGTTCATGGTCCTGCCGATCAGAAATTCTATGCAACGTATCCCACCATCTCATATGAAAGCTGCTTTGTCGCTTGGCGCAACACCGCTGCGCGCCTTTCTGAATGTTTATCTGCCCGCGACCCTTCCTGGAATCGGTGCCGGCGTCCTAATCGTCGGTGTACTCACGCTTGGCTTCTATATCACACCCGAGTTTCTGGGGGGATCCAAGGACCAGATGGTCAGCTATTTCGTCTCATTCTTCACCAACCGAAGTGTCAACTGGGGCATGGCATCGGCAATGGGGATATGGCTATTGGTCTTGGCGGTCGCGCTTGTAGGCACACTACGCTGGCTGACGCAGCACTTTAACCCGGAGCGTCAGGGATGAGAGTTTCTGGTCTTTCTTCGATTGTTCTGGCGGCTCTGTGCATCCTTCTGATCGGTTTCCTGCTCGCTCCTCTGGCAATCATTCTGGTTTTGTCCTTCACCGCAGACACCTATTTCGTCTTTCCGCCTTCCGGCTGGTCGCTGAAATGGTATGCTGAAGTGATGGCCAGCGCGGAATGGCGCAGATCTTTCGTCAATTCGATGCTTATCGCAACTGCGACCGCTCTGTTGGCGACGGTGTTTGGCACAATGGCGGCGTTGGGACTGTGGAAGCTACGATCACCGCTCAAGGGTGTAATCTACGCCACGCTTCTGGCACCCTCGATGGTGCCGATCGTCATCACTGCGGTCGCGCTGTTCGCAGCCTTCAGCAGGGTCGGTCTCGTGAATACTTACAGCGGGATAATCATTGGCCACACTCTGCTGGCGTTGCCCTTCGTTATCCTGTCGGTTGGTGCAGCCCTGCAATCCTATAATCCTAATCTCGGCCGTGCCGCAGCAAGCTTGGGAGGTTCGCCGTTGCGGGTGTTCCTAGGCGTCATGATGCCCGTTATCGCGCCGGGATTGATCACGGGGGCGCTGCTTGCTTTCTCGACATCTTTCGATGAGGTCGTTCTGGCGTTGTTTCTCGCGTCGCCGGGACAAAGGACCGTTCCGCGCCAGATCTATGCGGGAATCGGGGAAAGTATCACACCTGCTGTTGCCGCTGCCGCCGCACTGGTGATCCTGATGGCGACGATCCTTATGCTTCTGATTGTTTATCGAAGCCGAACCAGGACATGACGCAAGCGGCCTTCCCGCATTATTCAGGCATATCAGAAATGCCTTGGCATCGCTCGGGCGACGGACTAGAAAGCAGCCACCTCATGGATATCAGCCGCGATGCAGCAGAATCTTTCACCCACACCACGCAAGCGCCGTCCGGGCGGCGGGCGCAAGCAGGTGGCGGCGCCGAGCCTGCCGGTTCTGGCAAGCGGTGATGAGGAGACGCTGGCGCAAAAGGTCTATGATGCCTTGCAGGCAGGATTGATGGCGGGCAGCATCGAGCCGGGAATGCCTTTGACCGTGCGATCATTGTCGCAGGTCATGGGGGTCAGCGCGACCCCGGTTCGCGAGGCGCTCAAAC
This sequence comes from Paracoccus kondratievae, assembly GCF_009301415.1. GTDB lineage: Bacteria > Pseudomonadota > Alphaproteobacteria > Rhodobacterales > Rhodobacteraceae > Paracoccus > Paracoccus kondratievae. The sequence continues at coordinate 1,148,331 of NZ_CP045073.1, forward strand.
TGCTGGAAGCCGATGGCGTGCTGGAGGCCCGCAACAAGAGCGCATTCTATGCCCGTGAATTGGGCAGCGAAGAGATGCGGCAGGTGCTGGACATGCGTCTTGCGCTGGAGGGGTTGGCGGTCCGCCGGGCTGCCTTGGCGGTCGGGCCGGACGATCTGGACAGGATCTCGCGGCTGAACGATCATTATGCAACCGCGCTGCGCGCCGCGGGGGACAACGGCCCATTGATCCTGGAACGCAATCACCAGTTTCATTTTGCCATCTACGCGCTTTGCGGCTCGCCGATCCTGCTGCAGACCATCGAGACGATGTGGCTGCGGATCGGCCCAACCCTGCATCTCTACATTGACGCGGGCGGCATGGACGGGGATTTCCCGCGCTATCACGAGGACATGATCGATGCGCTGCGCGAGCGGGATGCCGATGCCGCCGAAGCTGCCCTGCGCGATGACCTGATTGCTGCCGCCCGCAAGATCCTGCGCCTGCAGGCGTCTGAGACAACAGGCAATCGGCAGCCCTATATCCTCGAAAACGTCGATCTCTGAAGACCCGAGCCGCGGTTGACGATTCGCGGCTTTTGCATCTCTGGCAAGTGGGTATTGTCTCAAATAATTGATATTACTTGATGAAAGATCCGTCTTTTTATTTTGGCATATCAGATTGACAGACCGGCCGTCTGTAGTGATACTGACATCTCAGAATAGAAGGACGGCGGGGCCTGACCCTGCTCGCCCTCGAAATCCGAGATGCGGTCAAGTGCGATCCGCGTCCATCCAACGGGGTTCTTTCATGCCGAAGAAGGTCATTATCACCTGCGCCGTCACCGGGGGGCTGCACACGCCGACCATGTCGCCCTATCTGCCGATCACTCCGGACGAGATCGCGGAAGCCGCCATCGGCGCGGCCAAGGCAGGGGCGGCGATCATCCATCTGCATGCGCGCGATCCCGAAAGCGGCCGCCCGAAACAGGACCCCGACCTGTTCCTGCAATTCCTGCCGCGGATCAAGCAGGCCACCGGCGCGGTGCTGAACATCACCACCGGCGGCGGCCTTGGCATGACGCTGGAAGAGCGGCTGCGTCCCGCACATCGCGCCAAGCCCGAGGTTTGCAGCCTCAACATGGGCACGATGAACTTCTGCGCCTTCGAACTGGCGGGAAAATACGACAGCTGGAAGCACGATTGGGAAAAGCCCTATCTGGAAAGCACGCGCGACCTGATCTACGCCAATACCTATGCCATGCTGGAAACCATCATGGTCGAGGTCGGCCAGGCGCATGGCACGCGGTTTGAATTCGAGTGCTTCGATCTCAGTCATCTGGAGGCGGTGCGCTATTTCGCCGCCAAGGGGCTGATCAAGCCCCCCTTCCTGATCCAGGGCATCTTCGGCGTGATGGGCGGCATGGGCGCGACGATCGAGAACTTGATTCATTTCCATGGTGTCGCGCAACGCCTGTTCGGCAGCGACATGGAGTTTTCCGCCTTTGCCGTCGGGCGCAGGCAGATGCATTTCCTGACCGTCGCGGCGATCTTGGGGGGCTCGGTCCGGGTCGGGTTGGAGGACAGCGTTTACATCGGCCGGGGCGAACTGGCTACGTCGAACGCGCAGCAGGTGCAGAAGATCCGCCGGATCGTCGAGGAGCTGGGACTGGAGGTCGCTTCGCCCGACGAGGCACGCGCGCGGCTGTCGCTGAAGGGCGGCGACCGCGTCGATTTCTAAGGGAGGAGGGCAAGCAATGCGATTGGCAAGCGATACCGGCGGCACCTTTACCGATCTGGTCGTCGAGGAGGACGACGGCCGGATCACCATGTACAAGTCGCCTACCGTGCCCGACGATCCGGTGTTGGGCGTGCTGCGCGCGCTGGAACTGGCCGCCGAAGATCGGGGCCTGTCGCTGCAGGAACTGATGGCGCGCGCCGATACATTCATCCACGGCACCACCCATGCGATCAACGCGATCATCACCGGCAATGTCGCCCGCACCGCGCTGCTGGTCACCAAAGGCCATCGCGACATCCTGGTGTTCCGCGAGGGCGGGCGGGTCGAGCCCTTCAACCAGTCCATCCCGTTTCCGCGTCCCTATATCCCGCGCGATCTGACCTATGAGATCCCCGAGCGGATCCTGTCGACCGGCGCGATCCATCGCGATCTGGACGAAGCGGCGGTGATCGGGGTGCTGCAGTCGCTGAAGGAACAGCAGGTCGAGGCGGTGGCAGTCTGCCTGCTCTGGGCAACGATCAATCCGGCGCATGAGCTGCGCGTAGGCGAATTGATCGCCGAACACCTGCCGGGCGTCCCCTATACGCTGGCCCATGACGTCAACCCGACGCTGCGCGAGTTTCGCCGGGCGTCCTCGGCGGCTATCGACGCCTCGCTGAAACCGCTGATGGGGCATTACCTCAGCGGGCTGACCGACCGGATCCGGGGCGAGGGTTTCACCGGCGACATCATGTTGCTGACCAGCAGCGGTGGCATGGTCGATGCGGCCGAGGTTGCGCGCTCGCCGATCAAGGTGATCAACAGCGGGCCGTCGATGGCGCCGATCTCGGGGCATTATTATGCGCGGGCCGAGGCGCAGGCGGATGACGTGATCGTCGCTGATACCGGCGGGACCACCTATGACATCAGTCTGGTGAGGAAGGGCGTGGTGCCGATCACGCGGGAATTGTGGATCGGTCGGCCGCTGCTGGGTCATCTGGTCGGCTACCCTTCGGTCGAGGTGAAAAGCGTCGGCGCGGGCGGTGGTTCCATCGCTCATGTCGATCAGGGCGGCCTGCTGCGCGTCGGGCCGCAAAGCGCGGGCGCGAAGCCCGGGCCGGTCTGCTACCGGCAGGGCGGTACGAAGCCCACTGTAACCGATGCCTCGGTCGCGCTTGGCCATATCGACCCGGACTTCTTCCTTGGCGGGCGTATTAAGCTGGACCGTCCCGCCGCCATCGAGGCGATCCGGAAGCAGGTGGCCGAGCCGCTGGGCATGTCGGTCGATGAGGCGAGTTGGCAGATCATCGCGTTGGCGACCGAGGGCATGGTGCAGGCCATCGCCGATATTACCGTCGCTCAGGGGATCGACCCGGCCAATGCGGTGCTGATCGGCGGCGGCGGTGCGGCGGGTCTGAACTCGACCTTCATTGCGCGCCGCTTGGGCTGCAAGTCGCTGGTGATCCCGGAAACCGGCGCGGCGCTGTCCGCAGCGGGTGCGATGATGTCACCGCTGATCAGCGAATATGCGACCAGCATCTTCGTCTCGTCGGACCGTTTCGATCGCGAGGCACTTGCCGCCGCAATCGAAAGGCTCCGTGCGAAATGCGAAGACTTCGCCAGCCGAAGCCCTGCAGCCAACGGCGCGCCCCGGATCAGCTTCGTCGCCGAGGCGCGATACGAGGGGCAGGTCTGGGATATCGATGTGAAGTTCGACCCTCAGAAGATCCTTGGGCCTGACGGCAGCGAAATCTTCCGCGCCGGCTTCGACGATATGCACGAACAGATCTTCGCGGTGCGCGATCCCGGCTCTGCGGTCGAGATCATCGGCATCCGCGCCACCTTGCGCGCCGATATCCGCCGGGATGTCGAGTTCCGCCTGCATTCGCCGGGCGCCCTTTCCGGTGATCACCGGCCGCGCGAGATCTATTTCCACGGCTATGGGCGGCTGCAGACGCCGGTCCTGCGGCTCGAGGCGATTGCGCCGGGACGGCCCGGCCAAGGCCCGGCGATCATCGAATCCGCCTTCACCACCATCGTCGTTGATCCCGATGCGCGCTTTCACCGCTCGGGAACCGGCAGCATCGTCATTCATCCGTGAAAGGGACCACCATGACCACCACCGCTTTGAACGGCGCGGAACTGGCGATCCTGAACAACCGGGTCGAAGGGATCGTCCGCAAGATGGCCAATACCCTGCTGCGCACGGGCCGGTCGGGCGTCCTGAACCGCGCCAAGGACTTCTCCTGCTGCATCATCACCGCCGATTGCCATCTGCTGGCGGCGGCGGAAAGCCTGCCGATCCATGTGCTGTCCGGCCCGGACATCATGGCGCGCACCATGGCCGAGTTTCACCCGAACCTGCGGCGCGGCGACGCCTTCTTCCACAACTCGCCCTATCACGGCTGCTCGCATGCGGCGGATCTCAGCATCCTTGTGCCGGTGATCGATGCCGATGGCCGCCACCGCTTCACCATCTTCGCCAAGGCGCATCAGGCCGATATCGGCAACAGCGAGCCGACGACCTACATGGCGACGGCGCGCGACATCTATAATGAAGGGGCGCTGCTGTTTCCGGCCGTGCAGGTGCAGCGCGACTATCGGGACATCGCCGACATTATCCGCATGTGCGAATTGCGCATCCGTGTGCCCGAGCAATGGCGTGGCGACTATCTGGCGACCATCGGCGCCGTCAGGATCGGTGAGCGGGAACTGCTGGCGCTTGGCGAAGAGATCGGCTGGGATCGGCTGGATCAGTTCGCCGCGCAATGGTTTGACTATAGCGAGAACATGATGGATGCCGCGATCCGCGAATTGCCTGCCGGTCGCGTCATGGGCCGGTCCACGCATGATCCGTTTCCGGGCCTGCCCCCCGAGGGCGTCACCGTCACTGCCCATGTCCATGCCCGCCCGGACGAGGGCCGTATCACCGTCGACCTGAGCGAGAATATCGACTGCCAGCCCTCGGGTCTGAATCTGTCGGAAGCCTGTTCCCGCACGGCGGCGATGATCGGGGTGTTCAACAGTCTGGATCATCGCGTGCCGAAGAATGCGGGCGCGTTCCGGCGAATCGAGGTGATCCTGCGCCGCAACTGCATCGCGGGGATCACCGAGCATCCCTATAGCTGCTCGGCGGCGACCACGAACATTTCGGACCGGGTCGGAAATGCGGTGCAGCTTGCCATGGCCGAATTCGGCGACGGCTTCGGCATGGCCGAGGTGGGCGCGGTCATCGCGCCCTCGGCTGGCGTCGTTTCGGGTGTCGATGCGCGCAGTGGCAATGCCTTTGTGAACCAGATCTTCCTTGCCTTCTCGGCGGGGGCGGCGAGTCCGATTTCCGATGCCTGGTGGACGATGATCGATGTCGGCAATGGCGGCATGTGCGGGCTGGACGGGGTCGAGCTCGACGAGATCTACCAGCCGCTTCTGGTCGAAAGCCGCCGCTTCGTCACCGATACCGAAGGCGCCGGCCGGTTCACCGGCGCGCCCTCGACCGAGGTAGTCTTCGGCCCGGTGCAGGGGGGAATCACCATCGCCTATGGCTCGGACGGCCAGGTCAATCCTCCGCAAGGGGTGCGCGGCGGCGGCCCCGGGGGCGGCAGCGACCAGTTCATCCGCCGCAAGGACGGTACGGTCGAGCCGCTGCCCCCCGTTGCACAGGTCGAACTGCGCGAGGGTGAGATGATTATCGCCATCTCGACCGGCGGCGGCGGTTATGGCCCGCCTGCCGACCGCGACGCGGCAGCCGTCGCCCGCGACGTGCGCGAAGGCTATGTCAGCACGGATCGGGCCCGGACGGTCTATGGCGTGGTGCTGGACGGGCAGGGCCAGGTCGATCTGGCTGCGACCGAAACGCGACGCGCGGAGATGATGGCATGAGCGGGCAAAGTGTCATCGTGACGGCGGGCGCATCGGGCATCGGCCTGGCCATTGCCCGCAGCTTCCTGGAAGCAGGCGCGCGGGTCGCCATTTGCGATCTGAACGCCGAGGCCTTGGCGCAGGTCAAGGCGGAACACCCGGACATCCAGACCCTGCAGGCCGATATCGCCCGCGAGGATCAGGCCATTGCCAGCGTGGCGGAAGTCGTCCGCTTGCATGGTCGTGTCGATGTGCTGGTCAACAATGCTGGCATTGCGGGCGCCTGCGCACCAATTGCTGACATATCTGCGGTGGACTGGATCCGCTCCTTCGATGTGAATGTCCATGGTGTCTTTTTCATGCTGCGCGCCGCCCTGCCCGACATGATCGCGCGCAGAACCGGCGCTATCATCAATATCTCGACCGGCTCGGTCTTCACGCTTCCGGCGGGTCGGGCGGACTATGTTGCCTCGAAATGGGCGCTGGAGGGGCTGACGCGGGCGGCAGCGAAAGAGCTTGGCCCGCTGGGCATCCGCGTCAATGCGATCCGCCCCGGCTTCGTGGACAGCGCAAGGATGCGCGGCATTCTTGGCCAGAAGGCGAAGGCCGAGGACACCACGATGGAGGCGCTGGAGCAGAGGTTTCTGGATTACATCTCGATGCGGACCAAGGTGCAGCCGGAGGATATCGCCCGCATGGCGGTGTTCCTTGCCTCGGAGAGCGCGCGTTTCGTCACCGGGCAACTGGTTTCCGTCGATGGCAACATCGAATGGGAAAACTGACCGGATCAGAAGGCAAGGCGAATCGGATGGCGGTCGATGTGGCGTTGGATCCGGACCGGATGACTGATGCCGGACCGGATCCCGGCAGAGGGCAGCCTGATGGCGCAATGCCGCGCCACGATGATCAAGCTGCTGCGCTGCGAAGGCGTTACCCTGGCCGATGTCCGCATACCTTCGGCCGGTCGCAGGCTGATGTCGCGGCCGGCAAGGTGTTCGTCGCGGGTGTCTCTTCTCCGTTGCTGTCCAGCGGCGGCGAGCCGGAGATTGGCCGGCCGGGCCAGGTGGCACGCCGCCCACGCGCGGCCTTGCGGGGCATCCATACGGGTACAGTCACCAGACCGAAAGGTCGGGGTGAGATCGTTGAAGCAAGGAGCGGAGCCTGATGGATGACAGTAAGCCGCGCCAGATCGAGACCGGCAGGCGGGTGGTGTATCCGTGGTATTGCGATGTCATGGGGCATCTGGCGACGCAGCACTACATGGCGTTCCTTGACGATGCCTTCCTGCATTTCATGGCGGAACTGGCACCCGCGCCGCAACCCGAACGGCTGGGCTGGGCCGATGTCCGCCACGAGATCGACTATCTGGCGGAACTCCGGGCGGGCGATCTTGTGGTCCTGCGCAGCAGCCTTCTGGCGATCGGGCGCAAGTCGATCCGCCACCAGACCGAGATCCGGCGGCAAGGCTGTGGCACGGTCTGCGCACGCGTGATCTCGACCACCGTCCGCTTCGACCTCGACGCCCGCCGCGCCATCGATGTCGAACCCGGGATCGCCGCCCGCGCACAGGCGCTGGACCTGCTGCCCCGGGCCGCGTCCAAGCCATCTTGCCCCTGATCGGTCATGCAACTACTCTTTTGCGCATCCGCAATTAAGGCGAAGGGCACAGCATGGCCAGGAAAATCGAAGGGACCCGGATTCAATCCGGTCTGCCAGAGCGGCTACGGGCGTTGCGGGAACGCAAGGGCTGGTCGCTCAATCGGGCTGCGGAAGAGGTGGGCGTGCCGCCCAGCACCCTGTCGCGGATCGAGAACCGCAAGATGTCGCCGACGCTGGATCTGCTGCTGAAGATCGTCCGCACCTTCGACATGCATCCCAACGACGTCTTCTCTGGCCGTCCCGACCAGCAGGAAAAGCAGGAAATCAGCGTTTCGCGCGCCAGCGATCCGGCGCTGATCGAGCTGCCGAACCTGTTCTACAAGCATCTGCACCCCGATATGGCGTGCTTCAATTTCCGCGCCATCCTGATCACCCTGTTCGCCCGCTCGGTCGAGGAATATGGCGGGCTGACTGCGCATTCCGGGCAGGAATTCGTCTATCTGCTGAGCGGCAAGCTGCAGGTCCATCTTGAGGGACATCCGCTGGTCACCCTGGCCCCCGGCGACAGCATCATGTTCACCAGCAGCATTCCGCACGCCTATGTCTCGGCAGGTGATTCGCAGGCGAAGCTGTTGATCGCATCCTCGTCGGAAGAAGACGTCCTTCAGGTCAAGTTTCAGAAATAAAAGAGTTTCATCTTGAAAATTCGCGCGAATCTGCGGGGATCTCCGCCGGAAATTTTCTTTTTGATTGCGCATTCGCAATGGAGTATTGTTGCTGATACGCAATGATGCAGGAGGCCTGCACGCAGGTGTCGGACGCCTTTAGCGGCGACCCTTCAAGCAGGACAAGCCAATCAACAGGGTGAGCCATGTACCAGTATTTTCCCAACAACTATTCGTGGAGTCTTGCCGTCTCGTGCTCCATCGCGATGGGTGCGCAGATCTCGGAACTGGACGAGGCGCTGGCGCCGCTGGTACCACTGGTCGAAGCCGGCCATACCGCGGCCGCAAACGAGGCCTGGTATCAGAACTGGACCCGCCTGGGCCACAAGCTGAACGATCTTGCAAAAGCCGATGAAGCAGCGGGCAACGGTTTCACCGCCTCGGCCAAATACATGCGGGCGGCGAATTACTACCTGTTCGCCGAGCGGATCGCCTCATGGTCCGATCCGCGCCGGATGCATGTCTACAACCTGGGGATCGCCGCCTTCCGCAAGGGCCTGGAGCTTTCGGGCGACCGGTGGGAGCGCGTCGAGATCCCGTTCGAAGACGGTGTGCTGTCGGGCTGGCTGCGTCTGGCCGATACCGATGCAAGGCAACCGGCGCTGGTCTTCTACAACGGCTTCGATTCGATCAAGGAGATGCATTACCTGATCTATGCCGGCATGTCGGCCCGGCGCGGCATCGCCACGCTGTTCGTGGATCAGGAGGGAACAGGCGAGGCCGTGCGCTTCCACAATATCCCGAAACGCCCGGAAACCGAGGTGTCAGCAGGGAAATTCTACGACTTCCTTGCCGCGCATCCGGCAATCGATGCTGACCGTATCGGCATCGTCGGCCTGTCGATGGGCGGCTACTGCGCTCCGCGCGCGGCGTCCCAGGACCATCGCTTCAAATGCGTGGCGAGCCTTGGCGCCTTCTTCGAACTTGATGCCGGGTGGGAGGCGCTGCTGCGCGGCACCTCGGGCTCCGGGCTGTCCGACGGGCTGCCGGAAAGCGGCATCCACGCCATGCATGTGACCGGAAAGCCGACCATCGACGAGGCCATCGCGGTGTTGAAGGCCCGCACCCTGGAGCCGGTAATCGGGCAGGTGAAATGCCCGCTGCTGGTGGTGCATGGCGAGAACGACCGTCAGGTTGCGCTGGCCCATGCCGAAAAGACCGTAGCCGGGGCGGTGAACAGCGCCGATGCGAAGCTACGGGTGTTTTCGGTGGCCGAGGGCTCGACAGAGCATTGCGGCGTCGATGTGATGGAGATGCAGGGCCACTATGTCTATGACTGGGCCGCCCGCATTCTGGGGGGGCGCGTGGCATGAACCGGTTCAAGGACAAGATCGCTGTCGTCACCGGCGGCAGTTCGGGGATCGGCGCGACCGTCGCCATGCGGTTGGCCGCCGAGGGCGCGCGGGTCCATGTGGTCGCCAGCAGCAGCATCGACAAGGCCCGGGTCGTCGCCGACCGGATCGTCGCGGCGGACGGACAGGCGGCGCCGCATGTTGCGGATGTGCAAAGCGAATGGATGATGCGGGCGCTGGCCGATAACGTCGTCAAGGCGGACGGCCGGATCGACATCTGGGTCAACGCAGCGGGCGTCTTTCTTCCCTCACCCGTGGGTGACACTCCGCCGGAGGTGCTGAACGGCATGATCGACATCAACCTGAAGGGAAGCTGGAACGCCATTCAGGCTGTTGTCCCGCACATGAAGGCGGCGGGCGGCGGCAAGATCCTCAACTTCTCGTCGGTGGCCGGGCTGACCGCGATCAAGGGCTTTGCGCTCTATTGCGCCAGCAAGGCGGCGACGGCGATGCTAACCAGGGTCCTGGGGGCCGAGCTTGCGCCCTTCAACATCAACGTCAACGCCATCGCGCCCGGCAATACCGAGACGCCGATGAATGACGCGATGCGCAACGATCCGGCGCAGTCGGCGGTGCTGGCGGCGATGAAGGCCATGACGCCCAGCAACCAGACCTTCTCGAAGCCCGACGAGATCGCCTCGACCGCGCTGTTCCTGGTCTCCGACGAGGCGCGGCCGATGTATGGCAGCATCCTTCTGGCCGATGAGGGCCTGTCCGCCGCGATCGGCTGATCGTTCGCGGGGTCGGGCCTTGATCCTGCGACACCCACATCCAGGCCGCCGGGCGGCCGATCCATCCCGGCGCACGGCCTGGGGATGCAAGCCTCGCCTGCGCGGATCACATCATCTCTTGCAGGAGTATTTCTCATGCAGACTGTGACCACCTCGTCCATGGACGAATTGAAAACCGGCTGGAAATATCTCGTCGCCGCCATGGTCGGCTGCGGGTTGGGGGTTTCCTCGCTGCCGATCTATACGGCCGGCGTCTTCTTCCCCGCGCTCATCGCCGAATACGGCTGGAGCCGCTCGCAGCTCTCCTTCGCGGTGCTGCTGTTCACGCTGTCGATCGGGGTGGCCTCACCCATCGTGGGCCGGGCGATCGACCGCTTCGGCCCGGTGCGTTGCGCGGCGGTCTCGATCATCTCGGCGGTGGTGCTGTATCTGGTCCTTGCCCGTTTCGTGAACAGCCTTGCGGGCTTCTATGCCGTCCATGTCCTGATCGCGCTGCTGGGCGCGGCGGCGGCGCCGGTGGCCTATACCAAGGTGATCGCGGGCCATTTCTCGCGGATGAAGGGGCTGGCCATGGGCATCACCCTGATGGGCCCCAGCGTTGTGGCGACGGTCGCGCCGGCCATCGTGGCGACCTCGATCGACGACACCAACTGGCGCGCGGGCTACATCGCGCTGGCGGTCATGATGGCGATCGTCCTGCCCTTCCTGCTGCTTCTGCGCGGGCAGGGCGATGGCGTCCAGGCTGCGCAGGCCGCCCCCGAGGACGACAACGGCGCCTTCACCGAGGCCGAACGCCGGAACATCTTCCGCCTGCTGATCACCGGGCTGGCGTTGTTTTCGCTCGGCATCGGCAGCCTGATCGTGCACCTGTCGCCGATGCTGATCGACGCGGGGCTCGAGCCGGTCACGGCGGCAGGGATCGTCGGCTTCCTGGGCATCTCGGGGATGGCGGGGCGCCTGATCGGCGGCTGGTTGGCCGACCGCATCTTCGCGGCCTACATCCTGGTCGGGGTGTCGCTGTCGGCGGCCCTGGGCTGTCTTGCGCTGGCCATGGTCGGCGCCAGCGTGGCCATCCCCGCCACGATCGCTATCGGCTTTTCACTGGGCGTCGAGGCGGATCTGATGGGCTACCTGGTGTCCCGATATTTCCGCAGGTCCGACTACAGCAAGGTCTATGGCTGGCAATATGCGGCGTTCATCGGAGCCGTCGGGATCAGTCCGCTGATCATGGCGCGGATATTCGATTCGCTGGGCAACTATCAACTGGGGCTGTTCCTGAACGTCGTGTTGTTGACGATGGCTGCGGCGGTGTTCCGGGTGCTGCCGCGTTATGATAAACCTGCCGCTGTCCGGAGTTTTGCTTCAGCAGGCTGAGATGTCACTACTGTCCGTCGCTGGATGATCTGGAACGGAAGGCTTGGCTCGTTCGGCTTTCAGTCCATGCTGCGGTTTGATGATGCAGCAATCGGCGCTTCTCAAAGGTTTTGATCTCTTGCGCCGTTTGAAGATGGTTTAGGCATTGTTGCAGAAGTCAGGCAGTGGTGGGACGTGCCCTTTCCCCGCTTGGTTCAGGCCACGCGTTCGATCTCTGCGATGCCGAGTGCATTGAGGCGGTTCATGGGCGCAACGCGGATCTGGACTTTGGCTGCTTGGCGGTCCGGGTCCCGTGATGCGATGCGCTCGCCGAAGGCGTTGACCTCAGCAAGTTGGGAACTGACGCACCACAAGCTGACCGCGAAGGACAGGGCCGACCTGACCTTGGGCGCCGGAGCCGATAAGCTGAGGCCGATGACCGAAGCCGGCTCGGCTGAGGTGCAGGACAAGGAGAAGGCGCCGCTGTCCGAAATCCTATTGAAGGTGTAGCTGCCATAGCGGCGGGCCAGTGCAACGATGTCGTCGGTCAATTGCCGCTCGTCATCCCGGTCGCGAGAAAGGCGACGCTGCGTGGAACGGTTCTGCCCCAGCACGCGGACATACCGCTCCGACACGCGGCTAGCAGGGCAGTGCGAAAGGGCACGGTCTAGCGCGTCAGCCGAGTCCAACCTTGCCCGCATCGGTTTTGGTTGCATTTCAGCTCCGGCGTTTTGGGTTGATGAGATGAGCGAGCCCCGGCCCGCTCTCCACAAAATGGGTTGTAGGGACGGGGCTGACGACGGCGCAGGTTGAAAATCTCCGTAGCATGATGTATATGTTTCTGCATATACACATGAACAGGAGGGGCGATCATGCCGCATCCGCAGCCATCTTCAGGGCCTCGTGAAGCCAAGCTCTTCCGCAACAACAAGAGCCAGGCCGTCCGCATCCCGGCTGACTTCGAGATGCCGGGGGATCGGGTGAACATCTATCGTGACGGGAACCGGCTTATCATCGAGCCGCTGCGCCGCAAGAACCTGCTTGAAGTGCTGGCCGGACTAGACCCGCTTGGGCCAGAGGATCAGTTTCCTGATGTGGACGAGACGCTTCTCCCGGCCAAGGAAATCGACCTTTGACCCTTTACATGCTCGACACCAATATCGTCTCCGATCTGCTGCGACATCCTGACGGCAGCGCGGCAAAGCGCATTGCCGAGGTCGGCCCGGATGCGATCTGCGTGAGCATCATCACAGCCGCAGAGCTGCGATATGGGTGCGCCAGGAAAGGGTCTGCGAAACTCCTGGCGCATGTCGAAGCGATACTGGAAAGCGTGCAGGTTCTGGCGCTCGATGTGCCTGCTGACGCAGAGTATGGCGGCATTCGTGCCGAGCTTGAGGCCGCTGGTAAGCCCATTGGTCCGAACGATCTGTTGATCGCAGCTCATGCCTACGCCGCAGGCGCAATCCTTGTGACTGACAACACGGGCGAGTTTTCCCGCGTTCGCGGCCTGCGGGTTGAAAACTGGATCAGGTAGCCGATGAAGCGGGGATTCGATCCATCAACCTGAACACCGCTCAGGGAAGGAGCACTTCCAGACCCCATCAACCCGAAACGCCGGATAGCCCAGAAAACAGATCGTGAGCACCTTTACCTGGCAAAGTTGCTCGGAAACGCACGGGTGGTTCGTTATCTCATGCAGCATCGTCCTGAGTTCCTGGCCAAGTTCCAGGCGATCGCGGACATGGCGCCCACGCTGCCGCCAGAGGCCGCCGCCTGACCGCAACGCGACAACCGATGGGGACCCGGACCCATATCAAGCGCGGTGGTGGGGGTGGCGGCGAACCCGCCTCAAGCTCGTTCGCTCCGACTGGATCGGACGAGATCGCGAGAACCATGGAGAAGGCTGACCTCCCAAGGGCCGCATCATGTCCGACCGCCGGGTTTCCGTAGAAGAAATCGTCGTGCATCTAGCATCAGCAAGAACACGGTTTAGCGCGTCAGCTATAGCGCGACAATCTGGGTGAGACCTCGTTTCTCGCAATGGCGGGGCGTGAGGAGCTCATGGCGGCCGTGAAGCTCGCGGCTGCGGAACGGGCGATCGAAGAGGTACTGGCGGCAGTCCGCCGGCTGACGGCCGAAGATTGACCTGACCATACCAAGGCGCCGCCTGACGAGGCGGATTTTACCGTCCGCCAATGATACGCAGGATTGCGCAACGCTCAAGGCCCGAAAGCGGGCGGAGTATGAGAACCGATGAAGGCTCTCGTCTTCCCGCCTCCGGAGGAAGCCGGCATTGATGGTGTCTGATACTTCTTATCACCCACTTCTTGCAAAAAGTAACCCGATGGGCTACATGTGGGCATGCAGACAGTAGTGGAAACCCCTATCTTTACCCGACAGACCGAAAAGCTGTTCGACGAAGACGAGAAGCGGGAACTGATCGATTTTCTGGCCGAGAACCCCATGGCCGGTGATGAGATCCCTGGCACGGGTGGGGTGCGCAAGCTCCGGTTCGCAGCCTCAGGTCGAGGCAAACGGGGCGGTGCTCGGGTGATCTACTACTACCTGGATGAATCCATGCCGCTTTACGCGCTGCTGGCCTATGCCAAGAACGCGAGAAGCGACATGACCCCGGATGAAAAGCGCACTGTGGCCGCGCTGGCCACGGCGCTGAAGGCTGCATGGAAGGAAAGGAAATGAGCACGTTTGGCGAAGATCTGATCCAGGCCATGGGCGAGGCACTGGCCCATGCCAAGGGAGAAGGCACCGCAATTCTGCACGAGCCGGTCGATCCGCGAGAGGTCAGGATGCGGGCGAAGCTGACACAGGCGCAAATGGCCCCATTGATGGGGATGAGCCTTTCGGGGTATCGAAAATGGGAACAAGGTCAGCGTCGCGTCTCTGGTCCTGCTGCCACGCTGCTGCGGGTGATCGAGAAAGAGCCCGTTGCGGTGCAGCGTGCCTTGGCGGGTCGACCCTGAATGCGTCGAGTAGTTGGAAGCCAACCGGAAATCACCCGCCCCCCCCGCATGATCGGATGAATGCCGAGCAGCATTTCCAGGGGCAACCGATAATGCTGGCAGGAACACAATGAGCACTCTGAACATCCATCTGGACACGGGGGCCAATCTTCGGACAGGCTTCACCGAAGCAGGCGAACTGGCCGTTGCAGCCAAGGGCCGCGAAGCAGTCCCCGCGCTGTATTTTCGCAGCTACGAGGATCTGCATCGGGTTCTCACACCTTCTCGTCTTAGGGTTGTCATGGCGCTTGCCGGGCAAGGGGTCATGTCCATTGACGAGCTTGCGCACCGGGTCGGGCGCGATGCGCCAGCCGTGCATCAGGACGTAATCACGCTCGCAGATGCGGGGGTTATCGACCATACTGAAAAAGGCGCCGAATTTCCCTATCGCGGCATCCACCTCGATTTTTGGTTAGATTTATCGGATGGGAACATGCAACGGCATGAGCAATAAGCAATATCGGGAGTGCGCTTCATACAATACGGCGCGGCCGATCACCTCAAGGCCTGCAAGATCGCGAACAAACCTCGAAGCAATTGTGAACCTCCGAACTTTGCCAGCCCCAACACGATAACCCGCGTGCGAAGTGAAATAAAAGGCAGTTAACGAAAAACGCGCTAGCCAAAGCCACTGGATTCGTTCAGGATTCGGATGGAGAACAGAGCAAGACTCTCTGAAATTTCACATTCTTTGTCGCGTTTCAGAAAGATTTGCCTTTCGTTTCATAAAGGCGCGGGTTTTGGGACGGTTCACATGAAAGACGAAGCGCCTAATGGCGCTTTTTCTTTGTTTATTTCTGTACGTCTGCTCTCCATACTAGATCGCCATAGCTGCTCCAGCAGAGCAAGATCCTGAGGAGAGGCACCCTAGATGATTTCCAAGTCACCTGTGTGAGCTCAGTCTGAACTGGTCAGACGACGGCTATGGGCGGAGAGATGCCTGACGCTAGCGCGGCATGGCACCTGCAGCAAACCCGGAAAAGCGCCCATTCGAGTGTGACGCCGCACAAGCCGCTCACCACTGTCGATCAGGGCGGAAAGCAGTCGTTGGCGCTCCCAAGAGGTTGAATGATCGCCAGAGTGAAAGCAGGCATTCGGGCTCCCGCGTTTGAAAGACCAAACTGGGGCGGGAAGCCGTTTGGGGCGGTGCGGCATGGTGCCCGCGGCGAACTTGAGAAAGCAAACACTCATACGTAGCATGGCGATCATCCTGTCTTGCGGGCGGAAACAGTCGTTCGCTGCAGTCGCAAAATCGAGACTATAGGTTTGAATATCATTCCCGCTCGTCTGATGCACAGTAGTTTTCAACGATCTGTCCGCGCGTTACGATTTCCCAAGGCATGCACCGGTGAAGGAGGTCAGCAGAGTGACGGAGAACAGCAAATTAGCCCAGCTGATTATCGATGGCGACGCCGCCGGACGCCTTATCCCGACTATACTCGACTTTGAACACAAGGACAGGCAACGAGAACTAAGCGATTTGCTGGCAGAGTTACACAACTCAGGTGAGATCGCTCTGCTCTCGGACCACAACCTCGAGGCCATACGACAGCTTGAGCACAACAACTTTTGGATGATTTTCGGCGCGTTGTCTGACGCGATTGAGCGCGTGGCGGATGACTATCACGCCGTTCAGCGCTTTGCCGAATGTTTGGTCGAAAAGGCAGGTAATGATGGGGCTTCGACCACACCGTTTGCATCATTAGTTCGTTGGTGCGAAAAACATCCCTCGCAAGCCAGAGAAATTGTACTGGGCGCAATAGACGGCCAAGAAGATTGCCAACGCTCCTGCGTGTTCGCCTTACAAGGCCTCGATGACTTCGGGTGCTTGGTAGGTTTCTTAGAGGACAGTAGAGCAGAAATCCGATCTATAGGATTTCGCGCCCTAGGACGGCTCAAGAACATGACATCACAGGATGATAAAACCGGCATAGATGCTTGCTTTTCGGATATTCAAAGTCCGTCATCCGAGGACGCGAAAAATGCCGCTATTGAGGCCGTTTTTCGTATTTGGGACAAAGAATCAGGCAAAGAAAAATATCGGCAAGACGAAGTGATCCAGTCCCTTCTCGCCCAGCCGACAGATGAAGACTTGGTCCGCCTGTGTGCAATGCTTTTCTATCACAAGAATGCATCCACAGGGCAAACTATCAGTGCAGTATTGAGCAGATCACAAAGCATATCCTCCAGCTTTGAGGCAGCAAGCCACTGGATAGATAGCGCGCTAACCTGGAAAGATGAACGCTGGTCGTTCAAAGCGGTGGTCGCGTTCATGGAGGCCATGGTTCCGCACTTCGAGAAGCCAGCAAAGAGCGAGCAGTTTCATAACTTTTTCGAATGGGCTTGGGAGGAACCTTCAAACGCGTCATATCTATTCGCAAGATGGCTAAATTCTGGGGACTTTTCTTTGTGCAGCTTCTTGGCTGAGATGGTTCGCGGCGGAGATAAAGGAGCAGTTCTGATAATCCAGCCGCGAGACATACCTTCTGAAGCGGTCGATCAAGTCTTTTTGGCCCGAAAATGTATCGGATTCCTTTGGATGCATGAGATCACGGCAGCGTCAGTTCTGCTCAGTCTTGTGGAACATGGACATCCAGATGCTGTTGCTGAGATCGAAAAACTTCTTTGGGAACCACTTTTGCTTAGCTACTCCAGTGAGCTTATACCATATCTTGAGCAGCAAGCGTCTAGTGGTTCTCCGGCCGTGGCTAAGGCAGCTCATGACCTAATAGCGCGACACAAGGCGTATATTGAGGGATTGAAAAATGCGGAAGAACTCAGTGAACTTGAACCCTCAAATGAAGCGAGGCGGGCAGCTGCGATAAAAGATCACCAAAGGAACACTGATATTCAAAAGCAAGCTCGGAAAATGTCAGTGTTTGCTAGTCTCGTTCACAAGGTCACGATGCTCTACGGGCGTAAGAGCTTTACCATGATTACAGGCGCAGACGGCCAACAGTTTCCTAGCATTAGCCCACTGAGTGAGCACTCCTACAGCTTTGAGATTCCTCGATTATCCGTGGTCGACCCGGTTGGGTTTAATGCTCTTCTGACGGTTTTTAGGGTCGAGCAGAGAAAAGTAAAATGAAGCTGATACTTAAAGAATATCTCGCATCGCTCAAGGAACGCGGTGACCTTGACAAAGTGTTGTTGCCCAACTTGCTGTCTGCGATGGGGTTGCAGGTGCTGAAAACTCCAATGATCGGAACTCGCCAAGATGGAGTTGATATATCTGCCGTAGGTCAGTTGCCAGACGATGATCAGAAGTACCTTTATTTGCTCTGCGTCAAGGCAGGAGACGTAGGGCGCAACGATTGGGATGCAGGGCCACAGTCAGTGCGTCCTGAGTTGCAGGAAATTCTGGATGTTTACATAGGTTCGAAAGTTGCAAAAGAGCGTAACGGCCCGATTGTTACCGCCTGCCTGAGTTTGGGCTGATGGATTAAGGCACGTGCATAGTGACGTCGTTAATGACGTGTCTTATGCGGGTGTGGGGATGCGGGGCGATATTCTTGGACTGGAGCGGCGGCGGCGGTGGAGCGACGAGGAGAAGCTCGAGATCGTTTTGTCGGTCGGCGTGGACGGGGTGACGGTGACGCAGGTTGCACAGCGGCACGATGTGACGCGGCAGCAAATCTATGCCTGGCGGCACCAACTGAAGAAGAAGGGCGTGATTTCGGCGTCTCCGGAAACGCTGTTTCTGCCGGTTGAACTGGACCGGCCCACGGAATTGGTGATGCAGTCAGCGACCATCTGCGCAGGAGCGCCTCGCCCCGCCCAGATCGAGTTGCAGTTGGCGAATGGTCGCTGCCTGCGCTTCGATCCGGCTCTGGATACCGTGACGCTGACACATGTGATCCGTGCGGTGGAAGGGGCATGATCGGGCCGGGAACCGGCGTTCGTGTCTATCTGGCCTGCGGCGTGACCGACATGAGGAAGGGAATCTCCGGGCTGGCTGCACTTGCCCAGGATGTTCTGCGCCAGAAGCCGGCCGGCGGTGCGGTTTTTGCATTCCGCGGGCGTCGCGGCGACAGGTTGAAATTGCTTCATTGGGATGGTCAGGGCTTCTGCCTGTATTACAAGGTGCTGGAGAAGGGGCGCTTTCCATGGCCGATGTGCGGGGATGGTGCGGTTCGCCTGACCTCGGCGCAGTTGGCCATGCTGTGGGAAGGCATTGACTGGCGCAGGCCGGATTGGGGCGCGCCACCAGCCCGCGTCGGCTGATTTATCCCGCTGAAACGCCTTGTTTTTATGGCCATTCCGCCTGCCTTGTGGTAGGCGGGCGCATGTCGAATACGGCCCAAATCCTTCCCGATGATCCGGCGCGTTTGAAGGCGCTGATCTTGGCGTTGCAGACGGAGAACGCGAAGATCTCGGCCACGTTGCGCGCCCATGACCAGTTGATCCAGGCCCTGCGGTTACGCATCGCGAGGCTGAAGAAGCAGGTGTTCGGCCAGTCCTCGGAAAAGATCGAGCGCGAGATCGAACAGCTGGAGCTGGCGCTCGAGGATCTTTTGATCGCAACGGCCGAAGGCCAGACTGACGTCGAGGACGACGGCCAAAACAATGATGGGCTGGAAACGGCACCTGCCGATGAAGCTGCCGAGCGTCCATCCCGCCGACGTCCCCGGGTCTCGGACAGCGCGCCGCGCGAGCGGCGGGAACTCGATCCCGGCAGCTGCTGCCCCGATTGTGGCGGCGACCTGCGCCTGGTGGGCGAGGATGTCAGCGAGATGCTGGATCTGATCGCGGCGCGGTTGAAGGTCGTCCAGATCGCCCGCCTGAAAAAGTCCTGCCGCCGCTGTGAACGCATGGTGCAGATGCCGGCCACCAGCCGGCCGATCCCCGGCAGCATGGCAGGCGCGAACCTGCTCGCCCACATCCTCGTCTCCAAGTTTGACGACCACCTTCCGCTTTATCGCCAGCATGAGATCTTCACCCGGATGGGCGCCGACATCCCGGACAGTACCTTGGTCGACTGGTGCGGTCGCGCCATGAAGGTGCTGGCACCGCTGATCGAACGGATCGAGGCAGACGTGATGGCCAGCGACCTCCTTCATGCCGATGACACACCGATCCGGGTGCTGGATCGCGCGGGCCGCGACAAGGGATTGGGCAAGGGTGTGAAGAAGGGCCGGATCTGGGCTTATGTCCGCGATCAGCGCCCTTGGGCAGGCACGTTGCCACCCGGCGCGGTCTATGCCTTCGCGCCGGACTGGAAGGAAGAGCATGTCCATCGCCATCTGGCCCGGACCCGCGGCATCCTGCAGGCCGACGGTTACAAGGGTTATGCCAAGCTCTACGATCCAAGCCCGGACGGGACACCCCGCCTGCGGGAGGCTGCCTGTTGGGCTCACCTGAGGCGCGACTTCCATGATGAATGGGACAAGACCAAATCCACGATCGCCCGTGAGGCACTCGACCGTATCGGCGCACTCTACGACATCGAGCGCGAGATCACCGGCCATCCCGCCGAAGTCCGTCTTGCCGCGCGCCAGAAACACAGCGCTCCGAAGGTCGAGGCCTTCTTCGCCTGGTCAGAGCAGCAGCTCTCGCGGATCCCCGGCAAGGGCGATCTGGCCAAGGCCTTCCGTTACGGGCTGAGCCGCCGGGACGCTTTCAGCCTGTTCCTTGAGGACGGCCGGGTGGCGATCGACAACAATCCTGCCGAGCGCGCGCTGCGCCCGATCGGTGTCGGGCGCCGCAACTGGCTCTTCGCCGGGGCCGATACCGGAGCCGAAACGCTGGCCCGCGCCATGACCATCGTTGAAACCGCCAAGATGAACGGCCTGGACCCCCAAGCCTATCTGGCCGACATCCTGGCCCGCATCCACGATCACAAGATCAACCGCCTCGACGAACTGCTGCCCTGGAACTGGGTGCCGACGACCGAAACCTTACCCGAGGCCGCCTGATGGCAACCGTCACCCATGTCTGCACTCTCGACTACGTTGCCAGGATGCTGGGCGAAGCCCCCGAGCTTCTCGAAGCCATCGTCTATAACGACGACAACCTGAGCTACAGCGCGATCATCAGCGTCTATACCGGCCAGGATGACACCGTCACCGCCCTGACCGATGACGGTATCGATGAACTGAAAGACATGCTCAGGGACGCCCGCATCACCACCGAAACCTGGCACCAGTTCCTCGACGACTTTGTCGATGACGCGGAACTCGTCGCCCGCATCAAAGCCCAATCGCCGCGGTAACAATCGGCCGGTTACAAAAGAGCACCAAGATTTGCCGATCAAAATATGTTTGTGCATGGGGGGGGAGCTAAAGGAAACTGTTGAGGGCAACTGGGCTGGTTTCACGCAGAAAAATGCGACTAGCGAAGTGTGCTTTGAGCTTTGGAACGGGGACCGCCTAGCTGGATTTATGGAAAAATCTTTGTTGGCTCGGGAGCTATTGGACGAAGCGGCGCGCAGGCATTTCCAGAAAGCTCTTGCAATGGTGAATGAGCCAGAGGCCTGCTACGAGTACACTAGAAGTTTTGTTGCCATCGTTCTCCCACAAGAGGATATGGATGACAAAGAGCGCCTATTGAGGCTCAGGCAGGCGTATATTTGCCTCCAC
The DNA here is from genome assembly GCF_009301415.1 of Paracoccus kondratievae. Classification (GTDB taxonomy): domain Bacteria; phylum Pseudomonadota; class Alphaproteobacteria; order Rhodobacterales; family Rhodobacteraceae; genus Paracoccus; species Paracoccus kondratievae. Next base: position 1,169,245 of record NZ_CP045073.1, read on the forward strand.
GCCATTTGCGCCTGGGCAATCGAAGCAAAGAGCCTCGATGTCATCTATCGGATTTCTGAATTAGGCTTGCTGTTCTGCTGGGATGCCATGCGAGAAGAACCAGTCGAGACGAAGCCGTCCAAACATCAAAGTGCTCTGACGGCAATTTTGGATCAGTACGTTCGGCTCTATCTGATGATGTCCGAGTTATATTTTGAGAAGGTATTGTATCCTCATGCAGGGACGCTTCATGCGCTAACGGTTTCGGTGAAGTCGCGTGAAGCGGTCGATGCGAATCTTGCTATGTTCGACTTGCTTGGACGAGCCGCCATCCGTGCAATCTGGACGGACTTGTTTGGGAAAGCTCTCTCGGAGGCGAACCCCGAGTTCGCTCGTAGCCTGAGCGAGCAGACAATGAAGATGCTGGATATGTTGGTAGCTCTGATCAACAACAACCCGACTTTGGGGTCTCCGTTTAAGGACGATCACATGATCGAGTCAGCGTTGATCATGTATCTTGCTCAACAGACATCGTCTGAAAATCGATTCATACCATGGTTACATGAGATGGCTCAGAACACTTCGTTCGCGCTTCTCACAAATTCCAGTTACCCGACGTGTTTCCGTGATTACAACGATCTGCTTGCTCATCCTGCGAGTAGTGATCAGGGATACCGTGATGAGGCCTGTGTTGGCAGTGTCCTGTTTCCCTACCTGTTCGTGTTGCTACAGTACGGCGCAGAACAAAGTCTCATTGACGTATTCTCAGGACGACTTTCGCAAATGATACCCGACTGCACACATCAAGCGTGGTTCCCAGATGCGGAAACGGATCAAAAAATCTGGCGTGGGGATACCTACCATGGGATTTGCGTGACTGGCCTGTCGCCATCGCGTGGATATGAGAAGATAGCAGATACCTTGAACCTTGCAATCAAGGAGTGTGTGGCAATTTTTGAAATGACAGCGATCAAGCGAGGTCTCGTCCCGCTTTTCCTGACTGCGTGTAGGCACTATCGCCTGCCTATCCCGCCGACACTATGGATCCCACCGCAGAGCATTACAGATGTGTCTCAGGATGAGCCCCATTCATAGTAGTGCAGGATGCTGTCCGACCCGCAGGCCCAGCTCGTTCAGCTCCTCGGTCATACGCGGCCTGCCGTAGCTGCCCAGGCTCAGCCGATGCTGTTCGCGGATATGGGCCAGGATCACCATATCGCGCCGCTGACGGATGGACGGGGGGCCTGCGCAGCCACGCGCGCAACCCGCGATCCGTTACGCCCATCATGCGACAGAGATGGCGGCGAGAAAGGCTGCCACGATAGCCGGCAATGAACTGAAACTTCACGGCTTTTGAGCCGCGAAGAACTGAGCCGCCTTTTTTAGTACTTCCCTCTCCTCGCGCAGTATGCGGTTCTCTTTGCGCAGCCGTTCGTTCTCACGAAGAAGACCGGTATCCCGTTCCGGCATCTTCGCCTCAGCGGAAATCGCCCGTATCCACTTGCCAAGCGTCGAAAGGCCGACGCCAGGATCAGACGCAACCTGACGCCGTGTCAGGCCGCTGGTGAGTGCAATGCGAACCGCATCCCGTTTGAATTCCGCGCTGTGTGTCGCTGCCATATCCTGTCTCCTTTGGGGAGAGCATCGCTCTCAGAAGACCGGAACGAAACCGCGACAGGTCCAAAGTGCCGCATCAAAACCCGAGCCTGAACACCCCCGAAACGCAGGCCCGCGTCGGCTGCGCCAGCTGGAAAGCTACGCCGCCACGGGCCTGCTCACCACATCGCCAGAGGGGTCCCTTTTGGACGCCGATAAGGGGGCACTCTTCAACGCCGATTGACATTCAAGCTTTCCCAAACCACGTTACCATCCTTGTCCACGCGCAATATTCCCGGCTCGTGGCTTCTTGCAATACGATCTGCATCTAAGGGCCCAAATCCTTGCTCGAGACGGTCTCGGATCCAATCCGGCGACATTTGCTATGTGCCGTCCTTTAGTCGTCCCAACCCGGCCGACCCATATTTGGCATCGGTGACGAAGTAATCCGGGGGGGGGTGGGGTTGCGATAGACCGCATCCAGCCCCCGATGGCCCGGCGTATTCATGGTCGAAGCAGGGCCGTTGCCCTTTTCCCAGGGCGGGTTCTGTTTTGCCGCCCAATCATCGGCCATCATCTCGCCAAACCGGCCCTTGGTGTTGTTGCTGGTCTGGGAAACCCGTTTCCAGGTGCCGTTTTCCTCGGCCATTGCCCCACCGTCGGGGGCACGACGAACGCCGGGAGGATCTGCCGGATTCCGATAAGAACCACCAGGTCTTCGGCATTGCCCTTATCGTTGCCCTTGCCCGGACGGCCATAGCGATTCCGGATCAGATAATGCGACAAGAACCCGCTGAAGAGCGAGGCGCGTTTGCGCGTTCCGTCCGGCAGAATCTTTGCCACCAGGCACTGGTCGTTGTCATAGAGTACGGACTGGGGAACCGCACCGAAGAACGCGAGCGCATGGATGTGGCCATCCACTCAGGCCTCGGCCATCGTCGCAGGATAGGCCCGCACATAGCACGCATCGCTGTGCGGAAGGTCCAGCACGAAGAAGTGCGCCTTCTGCTCGACACCGCCGATCCGGACCAGGGCCCCGCCGAAGTCGGCCTGACCGTGGCCCGGCAGATGCGACAGCGGCACGAACATCTCCTGCCCGCATCGTTCCCGCTCTCGCATGTAATCCTTGATGATCGCGTAGCCGCCGGTGACGCTGCATTCTTCGCGAAGCCGGTCGAACACCCGCTTCGCCGTATGCCGCTGATTGCGCGGCATGGTCAGACTGGCTTTCAGCCAGCCCTCAATGATCGGGAGGAAGGGCTCGAGCTTCGGGCACCGGATATCGAACGTCAGCCGGTAGCCGGGTGGAACCGAAAATGACATCATCTTCCGAACCGTGTCCCGCGGAACGTGGAATATCCGTGCTGTTTCCTGTTGGCTCATGCCATCCGCACAAGCCTGACGAACTCTCAGATATAGCTCCACGCTGTAGATCCCTACGACCTCCCTGCAACCGCAGGAAGGAAAAGTGGACGACTTTCACGCCGCCCGCAGCAGCTTCATGCCGCCGCTTCCGTGGACCAATTTCCCACCGCCGTTCTCAACTTGACCCCGGTTTCCTTCATGACCGCCCCCAATCGGCGATTCAGGGCAAGCCTCTGAGTCAGAGCCTGTGCAGTGACTTGGAACGTTCCGATTGATTGCAGAGCCGCTTTGAACCAGTCAATCGCGTGTGCACAAGGTGTGTGGCCCAAAAGCATGGTGGATCTGATCCGGGCCGGCTGCCTTGACCGCATTCCGCGACGCCATCCTGGTTGGATTTCTTGGCGGGGCAGGCGGATAGTGGCGCTTTGCACGGACTCGACCCCAGCCAAGGTTTCGAAAGCCGTGCCGAAGCAATCTCGATTGCCGGTGCTAAGTCATGCGGATTTTGGTGCCCCTGATCGCCGCATTTTTCGGCAGTCCTTGGCCGCTGAAACGGCTTCATACGGCGATGAGGCGCGGTTCTGAATTTTACCACTTGATAAAAAATGAACCTGTGAGACCCTGATTGCAATAACAAGCCAGGGAGGTCCAAGGTGACCAACAGCCAGTTAACGCCGGGGGCGGTGCCCGGTCGGCTGTCGCATGACAGCTATTGCACCAATTTCAGTGACGTGGCGCCGCCGCTTGATACCCATCAGGCGCAGGTCGAGGCAGACCGCTGTTATTTTTGTCACGACGCGCCTTGTACCGAGGCCTGCCCGACCTCGATCGACATTCCGTTGTTCATCCGCCAGATCGCGACCGGCACGCCCGAAGCGGCGGCGGTAACCATTCTGTCGCAGAACATTCTGGGCGGTATGTGTGCCCGGGTTTGCCCGACCGAGAACCTGTGCGAAGGTGCTTGCGTGCGCCAGACGGCCGAGGACAAACCGGTCGAGATTGGCGCGCTGCAGCGCCATGCGACGGACAGGATCATGGCGCGTCAGGACCATCCTTTCCGCCGCGCTGATGCGACCGGCAAGACCATTGCCGTGGTGGGTGCGGGGCCTGCGGGTCTGGCCTGTGCACATCGGTTGGCGATGCGTGGTCATGACGTCGTGCTGCATGAAGCACGGGCGAAACCCGGCGGGCTGAACGAATTCGGCATCGCCTCATATAAGGCCGTTGACGATTTCGCCGCGCGCGAGGTGGCATGGCTGATGCAGATCGGCGGCATCCGTCTGATCGAGAACTGGCAGCTGGGCCGTGATGGCGCGCTGGCGGATCTGGCCGGGGATTATGATGCGGTCTTTCTGGGCATGGGGCTGTCAGGCGTGAACGCTTTGGGCCTTGCAGGCGAAGACAAGGCTGGTATCGAGCCCGCGACAAGCTTTATCGCTGAACTGCGTCAGGCCCGCGACCTTGCAGAACTGCCAATCGGCCGTGACGTGGTGGTGATCGGCGGCGGCATGACTGCGGTCGATGCGGCAGTGCAGGCGCGGCTTTTGGGGGCGCTGAACGTCTCGATCGTCTACCGCCGCTCGCGGGCCGAGATGCCCGCCTCGGCCCATGAGCAAGAGCACGCCTTGGCCAATGGCGTGCGCATCATCGAAAACGCCGCCCCGGTGGCGATCCACGGCAATGGCGCGGTGCGAGAGGTGGAGTTCGCCTATACCCGCCGCGGGGCGCAGGGGTTGGAGCTGACGGACCAGACCTTTCGACTGCCAGCCGATCAGGTCTTTAAGGCCATCGGCCAGACGCTGGGTCAGACCCCGGCCGAGATCGCGTTGGAAGCGGGCAAGATCCGCACAGACGCCCACGGCCGTACCTCGGTTTCGGGGGTGTGGGCAGGCGGCGATTGCGCGCTTGGCGGAGATGATCTGACCGTGACAGCGGTGGCTCAGGGCCGTGACGCTGCTGAAGATATCCACAACTTCCTGATGGGGGCCTGAGCTATGGCGAACCTGGCTACCGACTTTATTGGCATCAGATCGCCGAACCCTTTCTGGCTGGCCTCGGCTCCGCCCACGGACAAGGAATACAACGTCCGCCGCGCCTATGAGGCCGGTTGGGGTGGCGTGGTGTGGAAGACGCTTGGGGCCGAAGGGCCTCCGGTCGTCAATGTGAACGGCCCGCGTTACGGCGTCGTTTATGGTCCTGACCGCCGTGTCATCGGGCTGAATAACATTGAGCTGATCACCGACCGCCCGCTTGAGGTGAACCTGCGTGAGATTAAATCGGTCAAGCGCGACTACCCTGACCGTGCGCTGATCATCAGCCTGATGGTGCCATGCGACGAGGATTCATGGCGCGACATCCTGCACCGCATCGAGGACACCGGCGCCGACGGGGTCGAGCTGAACTTTGGTTGTCCGCATGGCATGGCCGAACGCGGCATGGGCTCGGCCGTGGGGCAGGTGCCGGAATATATCGAAATGGTGACCCGCTGGGTGAAGACCCATTCACGCATGCCCTGCATCGTCAAATTGACGCCGAACATCACCGATGTGCGCAAACCTGCCGAGGCGGCAATGCGCGGTGGGGCCGACGCGGTCAGCCTGATCAACACCATCAATTCGATTACCTCGGTCAATCTTGATGCCTTTTGCCCCGAGCCGATGATCGACGGCATGGGCACGCATGGCGGCTATTGCGGCCCGGCGGTCAAACCCATCGCGCTGAACATGGTGGCCGAGATCGCCCGCAACCCGGCCACCCATGGCCTGCCGATCAGCGGCATCGGCGGCGTCACCACCTGGCGCGATGCGGCCGAGTTCATGGCACTGGGTGCCGGTTCGGTACAGGTCTGCACTGCGGCCATGACCTATGGTTTCAAGGTGGTGCAGGAGATGATCTCGGGCCTGTCGGATTACATGGATCGCAAGGGGTTTACCTCGGTAACCGATCTTGTGGGTCGCGCGGTGCCAAAGATCACGGACTGGCAATATCTGAACCTGAACTACACGACCAAGGCGGTCATTGATCAAACCGAGTGCATCAAATGCGGCCGTTGCTATGCCGCCTGCGAGGATACCTCGCATCAGGCAATCGCCGTCGAGCCGGACCGCACCTATGTCGTCAAGGACGAGGAATGCGTGGCCTGCAACCTTTGCGTCGATGTCTGTCCGGTCGATTGCATCACCATGAAAGAGCTGCCTTTGGGCGAAGTCGACCCGCGTACCGGCCGGCCGGTTGCGGCCTATGCCAACTGGACGACCCACCCCAACAACCCGGCAAGAAACGCTGCTGAATGATACGGCGCATTGTCCGGTAAACGTTTGCTGGCTGCCGGGGGGAAACCTTCGGCAGTCGCGATTCAGATCCGCAGCAGCCGCGTGAACAGCATGTCAAGAAAGGCGCCGGCCTCATCATAGGGATCGTGGCCCGGGCCCAGAACGGCCGTAACCTGCACCTCGAAATCGGCGTAATGCTGGGTCAGCGCCCAGATGGCAAAGATCAGATGATGCGGATCGACCGGGGCAAGCTTGCCGGCCCGTGTCCAGTCGCGGATGATTTCGGCCTTTTCATCGACCAGCGCCTTAAGCTTGGGCAGCACCTCAGTCAGTCGCGGTGCGCCTTGCAGCATTTCATTGGCGAAAAGCCGGCTTTCGCGCGGCATGGCGCGGCTCATCTCAAGCTTGCGGCGGACATAGCCCAGGATCTCATCCTGTGGGGTGCCGTCAGGGTTCAGCTCGCGCAGCGGTGCCAGCCATGTATCCAGCAGGCCGTCCAGCAATTCGGCATGGATCGCCTCTTTCGAAGCGAAGTAATACAGCAGGTTCGGCTTTGACAGCCCGGCTTCGGCCGCGATCTGGTCCAGTGTCGCGCCACGGAATCCCTGGGCCGAGAATACCTCAAGTGCGGCTTCGAGGATGGCTTTGCGGTTGCGGCGCTGGATGCGCGTGCGGGCTGGGTTGTTGTCGCTCAATGTTGTCCTTTCCCGTCAGATCGCGACGCCGATGCCGCGAAGGATGATCTGCTTTACAGATTCCCGCGCCGCGCGCCAGTCCGCATCGCTTAGCGGACCTCCATTCAGGACCTCGATCTGGTGGCCGAAGTCGGCATAATGCTGCGTGGCGGCCCAAAGCATGTAAAGCAGGTGCTGCGGATCGGTCGGCGCCATCTTGCCGGCGTCAATCCAGCCCTGAATTACTGCTGCCCGACCGGCGGTCCAGTCGCGCAAAGTCGTTTCCAGATAGTCCTGGATCACCGGCGCGCCGTGCATCACCTCGCTGGCCCAGACTTTTGAACCGTTGGGATAGCGGCGCGAGATTTCCATTTTGGCATCAATATAGGCACCGATGCCTTCGGCCGGGCCGGGGGCGTCGTCCATGGCCTGCGCTGCCTCAAGCCAGATCTGGAAGATGCGCTCGACCACCCGGCGATAAAGCTCTTCCTTGCTGGCGAAATAATAATGCAGGTTGGCTTTCGGCAGGCCGGCAAGATCGGCAATCAGTTGCATGGTCGCACCGCCAAAGCCAGCTTCGGCAAAGACCGTTTCGGCGGCGTTCAGGATCGCCTCTTCGGTGGCGCGACGGTTTGCCTCGCGCCGCCCGATTTTTGGGCGTTCTGCGTCGGAACTCGTGTTCATCCTGGCCCGTGGTGCTGAATTTTTGTTGACCGGATGGTCAGAACGTGGCCTCCTGCAACCTGACCATATGGTCAGAAATGGATTCGTCGCAAGAGGGCCAAAGCCCCGAAGCCGACAGGGAGATCAATGACATGCCATCACCCGGAGAGAATCTCCGCATCGATTCCGCGCGCCTGTGGGACAGCCTTATGCAGATGGCGCAGATCGGCCCCGGCGTCGCCGGCGGCAATAACCGCCAGACGCTGACCGATGCCGATGCCGAGGGTCGCGCCCTGTTCAAGCTCTGGTGCGAAGAGGCGGGGCTAAGCCTTGGCGTCGACCGCATGGGCACCATGTTTGCCACCCGTGCGGGCGAGGACCCCGATGCTTTGCCGGTCTATGTCGGCTCGCATCTGGATACCCAGCCGACGGGCGGGAAATATGATGGCGTGCTTGGGGTGCTGGCCGGGCTGGAACTGGTGCGGACGCTGAACGATCTGGGCATCCGCACCAGGCATCCCATCGTGGTGACGAACTGGACCAATGAGGAGGGCGCGCGGTTCGCGCCCGCCATGCTTGCCTCGGGCGTTTTCGCCGGGGTGCTGGACCTCGACTATGCCTACTCCCGCAAGGATCAGGAAGGTCTGACCTTTGGCGACGAGCTAAAGCGCATCGGCTGGGTCGGTGAGGAAGAGGTCGGCGCCCGCAAGATGCACGCCTATTTCGAATATCACATTGAGCAAGGCCCGATCTTAGAGGCCGAGGGCAAGACCATCGGGGTAGTGACGCATTGCCAGGGGCTGTGGTGGCTGGAATTCACCCTGACCGGACGCGAGGCGCATACCGGCTCGACGCCGATGGACATGCGGGTGAATGCCGGACTGGCCATGGCGCGGATCTTTGAGATGGTGCAAGAGGTGGCGATGGCCGCCCAGCCCGGTGCGGTGGGCGGTATCGGACAGGTAAAGTTCAGTCCAAATTCGCGCAATGTGTTGCCGGGGAGCGTTGTCTTTACCGTGGATATCCGCAGCCCCGATCAGCCCAAGCTGGACGGAATGCGGGCCGAGATCGAAAAGCGCGCTGCCGCAATTTGCGCCGATCTGGGCGTTGGCTGCGCGGTCGAGGCCGTCGGCCATTTCGATCCCGTGACTTTTGATCCGGTGCTGGTCGGCCGGGTACGCTCGGCTGCCGAAAGGCTGGGGCTTGAGCATCGCGATATTATCTCAGGCGCGGGGCACGATGCCTGCTGGGCGGCTAAGGTGGCGCCGGCCACCATGATCATGTGCCCCTGTGTCGGCGGTCTGTCGCATAACGAGGCCGAAGAGATCAGCCCCGAATGGGCTGCCGCTGGCGCTGACGTGCTGCTGCACGCCGTGCTTGAGACGGCAGAGGTGGTCGCCTGACCGCATGAGCCGGTTCAGGGGCGTCACGCGTCCCGGACCCCAAAGATTTCTGGGAAACGGAGAGGGACTGAGGCATGAGCACGGTCATCAAGGGCGGCACCATCGTCACCGCGGATCTGAGCTATTCCGCGGATGTGCTGATCGAGGGCGGGCGGATTGTTCAGATTGGCGCGGGTCTGACGGGCGACACGGTTCTGGATGCGACGGGCTGCTATGTCATGCCTGGCGGGATCGACCCGCATACCCATCTGGAGATGCCCTTCATGGGCACCTATTCCAGTGACGATTTCGAAAGCGGGACACGCGGCGCCTTGGCGGGCGGAACCACGATGGTGGTGGACTTCGCCCTGCCTGCGCCCGGTGAAGGGCTGCTTGATGCACTGAAGAAATGGGACAACAAGGCTGGGCGTGCCTGTTGCGACTACTCTTTCCACATGGCGATCACCTGGTGGGGCGAGCAGGTCTTTAATGAGATGCAGGCGGTGACCGAGCGCGGCATCAACACCTTCAAGCATTTCATGGCCTATAAAGGCAGCCTGATGGTGAATGACGAAGAGCTGTTTGCCAGCTTTCGTCGATGCGCCGAACTTGGGGCGATCCCGCTGGTCCATGCCGAGAACGGCGATATCGTCGCCAGCATGTCCACCAGGCTGCTGGCCGAGGGGAACAAGGGTCCCGAGGCGCATGCCTATTCCCGCCCAAGCCAGGTCGAGGGCGAGGCGACGAACCGCGCGATCATGATCGCCGATATGGCAGGCGTGCCTCTATATGTCGTCCATACCTCTTGCGAGGAAAGCCATGAGGCGATCCGTCGGGCGCGGATGCTGGGCAAGCGGGTCTGGGGTGAGCCTTTGATTCAGCACCTGGTCCTGGATGAAAGCGAATATGCCAACCCCGATTGGGACCATGCCGCGCGGCGGGTGATGTCGCCGCCTTTCCGCGACAAGCGCCATCAGGACAGCCTGTGGGCCGGGCTTGCCTCAGGCAGTCTAAGCTGCGTTGCAACCGACCATTGCGCCTTTACGACCGAGCAAAAGCGCTTTGGCATCGGCGATTTCACCAAGATCCCGAACGGCACTGGTGGTCTTGAAGAGCGGATGCCCATGCTCTGGACCACGGGTGTCAGGACCGGGCGGTTGACGCCGAACGAATTTGTGGCGGTAACCTCGACCAATATCGCCAAGATCCTGAACATCTATCCGCAAAAAGGCGCAGTGCTGGTCGGCGCGGATGCCGATCTGGTGGTCTGGGACCCCGAGGCGCGCAAGGTCATCACGGCCTCGGCCCAGCAATCCGCCATTGACTACAACGTCTTTGAGGGGCGCGAAGTGGTCGGCCTGCCCCGATTTACGCTGACGCGCGGGGTCGTGGCCGTGACCGAGGGCAAGGTTGATACGCATGAAGGCCATGGCCGCTTTGTCGCGCGTCAGCCCAGGGGCGCAGTCGGTCAGGCTCTTTCCACATGGAAGGCGCTGACTGAACCCAGGCCGGTGCCGCGCGCCGGTATTCCGGCCAGCGGGGTGTAAGGTGGAGGCGGCACCTGTGGTCATCGAGGCCCGGCACCTGAACCTCACCTTTCCCACAGACGACGGCCCGGTCCATGCGCTAAAGGACGTGGACCTGATCGTTGAGGCTGGCGATTTTGTCAGCTTCATCGGCCCGTCGGGTTGTGGCAAGACGACGCTTTTACGCTGTATTGCCGCGCTGGAGACGCCAACCGGGGGCAGCCTGACCGTGCGCGGCATGACGGCCGATGCGGCACGGCAGGCGCGAAGCTATGGCTATGTCTTTCAGGCGGCGGGGCTATATCCCTGGCGTACCATCGCCGGAAACATCCGCCTGCCGCTTGAGATCATGGGTTATCCCAAGGCCGAACAGGCCGAGCGGGTTCAGGCAGTGCTGGATCTGGTCGAACTGGGTCAGTTCGGTCGCAAATTTCCCTGGCAGTTGTCCGGGGGCATGCAACAGCGGGCAAGCATCGCCCGCGCCCTGGCTTTTGACGCCGGGATTCTGCTGATGGATGAGCCTTTCGGCGCGCTTGACGAGATCGTGCGCGACCGCCTGAACGAAGAGCTGTTGCGGCTGTGGCAGCGTACCGGCAAGACCATCGTCTTTGTCACCCATTCGATCCCCGAGGCGGTCTATCTGTCCACCAAGATTGTCGTCATGTCGCCGCGTCCGGGGCGTATCGCAAAGGTGATCGAAAGCCCGCTGCCCCGGGTCCGGCCCCTGGATATCCGCGACACGCCTGAATTCATCCGCATTGCCCATGAGGTGCGCGAAAGCCTGCATGAAGGGGGGCGCCATGACTAAGGTTGCGGTCCTTATGCATGACATGGCCGGAAAGGATGCGACATGAACCGCGTCCTGCCGGTCCTGACCGTGCTGTTTGCGATCCTTGTGATCTGGTACGGCGCGGCGGTTATCCTGAACCGGGCGTGGGTGCTGGATCAGGCGGCGCGCTCGGGGACCGAGGTGGGTTTCGGCCAGATGCTGCACGAGACGATGACGCAGGAACGGCCGGTGCTGCCTGCGCCCCATCAGGTGGCAAAGGGGCTGTGGGACGGTATCGCCGGGCAAAAGATCACCTCGAAACGCAGCCTTGTCTGGCATGCCGGGGTAACACTGTCGGCGACGCTGGCCGGGTTTGCTCTGGGGACTGCCGCGGGCCTGCTGCTCGCCATCGGCATCGTCCACAACCGCGCGATGGATATGAGCGTGATGCCATGGGCCATTGCCTCGCAGACCATTCCCATCCTGGCGATCGCGCCGATGGTGATCGTGGTTCTGGCCTCGCTGGGGATCAAGGGGCTGCTGCCCAAGGCGCTGATTGCCGCCTATCTGAGCTTTTTCCCGGTGCTTGTCGGCATGGTCAAAGGCTTGCGGGCACCGGACGGGATGCAGCTTGACCTGCTGCGGACCTACAGTGCCTCGCAGGGCCAGACCTTGCGGATGCTGCGATTACCGTCCTCGGTCCCCTATCTCTTTGCGTCGCTGAAGGTCGGGATTGCGGCGGCACTAGTCGGCACCATCGTGGCCGAGCTGCCGGCGGGCGCGACGGCGGGGCTTGGGGCGCGGTTACTGTCGGGCAGCTATTACGGCCAGACGATTCAGATATGGGCAGCACTGTTTGCCGCCGCCATCCTCGCCGCGGTCCTGGTGATGCTGATCGGCGCGGCTGAGCGGGCTACCCTGAAACGCATGGGGTTTGTGCGATGAGCTGGCAGGGCTGGGCCGCAATCCTTTTCTGGGCGCTTGCCCTTGCGCTGAACGTGCAGATCGCAAACCGGTACGGCAATGCGCGGTGGGCGCGGGTATTTGTGCCGACCCTGTTTGGCATCACGCTGCTGGTACTGTGGCAAGGTCTGGTGCGCGGGCTGGCGGTCAGCCCCGTGATCCTGCCCGCGCCAAGCGATATCGCGGCGCGCTTTGTGCAAAGCCTGCCATTGCTATGGGGGGACTTCACTCAGACGATCCTGAAAGGGGCGCTGTCGGGCTATGTCATCGGCTGCACGACAGCGGTTCTGACGGCCATCGCGGTGGACCGCTTTCCCTTCCTGCAGCGGGGGCTGTTGCCGGTCGGGAATTTTGTCGCCGCCCTGCCAATCGTCGGTATCGCGCCTATTCTGGTGATGTGGTTCGGTTTCGACTGGCAGTCAAAGGCGGCCGTGGTCGTGGTCATGGTATTCTTTCCGGTGCTTGTGAACATGGTCGCGGGGCTTGCTGCAACCGATGCGCTGCAACGCGACCTGATGCGGACCTATTCCGCAAGCTATCGTGACGCGCTGTTAAAGCTGCGCCTGCCTGCGGCGATGCCCTTTCTCTTCAACGGGTTAAAGATCGCGACCACGCTTGCCCTGATCGGTGCCATCGTGGCCGAATTCTTTGGCTCACCAACGCGGGGCATGGGCTTTCGTATCTCGACCGCTGTGGGGCAGCTGGATCTGCCGCTGGTCTGGGCCGAAATCGCCGTGGCGGCGCTGGCCGGCAGCGGGATTTTCGGCCTGATGACGCTTGCCGAAAAGGCAGTCACCTTCTGGCATCCCTCGCAGCGGGGGCGATGATTTCAACCAGCCCGGGCAAATCCGGCAACCAACAGTGGAGACGGGAATGAACAGATTGCTGATCGGAGCCGCTCTGGCGGCCCTCGCGGTGGGGGCAGCACAGGCCGAAGAGGTAAAGTTGCAGCTGAAATGGGTGACGCAAGCCCAGTTCGCTGGCTACTACGTCGCCAGGGACAAGGGGTTTTACGAAGAAGAGGGGCTTGAGGTCGAGGTCATGCCCGGTGGTCCCGATATCTCGCCCACGCAGGTCATGGCCGGTGGCGGGGCCGATGTAACGGTGGACTGGATGCCCTCGGCCCTTGCGGCGCGGGAAAAGGGACTGGCGCTGGTCAATATAGCCCAACCGTTCAAAAGCTCGGGGATGATGCTGACCTGTCTTAAGGAAAGTGGTGTCGCCGGGCCCGAGGATTTCCGTGGCAAGACGCTGGGTGTCTGGTTCGGCGGCAACGAATATCCATTCCTCAGCTGGATGGCGACGTTGAAGATTCCGACCGATGGCTCACCCCAGGGGGTGACGGTACTGAAGCAGGGCTTTAACGTTGACCCGCTTTTGCAAAAGCAGGCGGCCTGCATCTCGACCATGACCTATAACGAATACTGGCAACTGATCGATGCGGGGCTGAAGCCCGAAGATCTGGTGACTTTCAAATATGAGGATGAGGGTGTCGCCACGCTTGAAGACGGGCTTTACGTCATGGAGGACAAACTGACGGACCCGGCTTTTGTCGAGAAGATGGCGAAGTTCGTCCGTGCCTCGATGAAGGGCTGGAAATACGCCGAAGAGCACCCTGACGAGGCCGCCCAGATCGTCATCGACAATGACGAGACCGGCGCACAGACGCTGGAGGTGCAGGCCCGGATGATGGGTGAGATCGCCAAGCTGACGGCCGGCTCGAACGGGGCGCTGGACCCGGCGGACTATGACCGGACGGTAAAGGTGCTGCTGGGCGGTGGATCGGATCCGGTAATCTCGAAAGAACCCGAGGGGGCCTATACGCTGCAGGTCACCGACAAGGCGCTGCAATAAGCGCGACGGTGTTCATGCTGCTGCGCTGCGAAGGCGAGCCGTCCGAGATCTACCGCAGGGAAGGGTCAACGGTGCGTAAACGCAAAGCGTGCCGCAAGGCCATTGGAACAAGGGCCTCGATCCTGACGAGGGCGTGGGCCAATGCGCGCTGGTCGCTCGGCTTCGTGTATGACCAGTTCGCTTGGCCGCGTTCACGAACAGGCAAATCGCGCTGAGCTGTTCGACGAAGGGCAGCTTCCGCTACGCAAAGATGGTGCCGGAGGTCGCGCCGAACTGGCGATGACAGGCCACACATTTGAAGCCCTTACGGGCCTGTCAGGTCGTAGACATCGGTGTATCTGCAGGCCGGACAGACCGGCGCGCCGTCTGTCTCAGGCCAGCGCCAGCCGGCAGAGCCGGCGATAGGGGCCTTGCCCGCCATCGGATATAATCGCCTTGAGCGAAAGTGTTCGTGCCGCCGCGGAGAGAAGAAAGTGCTTCGCCATGGAGGGCTTCCAGAGCCATAAAGTTCACATAATGTGCTCAAAGTCCACCACGTCAACATCATGGTGTGTTTGCTACCTAACACCGCGTTCTTGGACGTGACCATGTTCCACGCGCCGGGTGATCGCTCAACCCGTACTGTAAGGCGTAAATCAGCCGCCGGCTCCGGTCACGGAATAATGTATGGGATTGTACCGCTTGCACGAGATGTTTCAGACAGCAACCGATCAATACTACTGCAAAAGTCCAATTTGAACATCGCAGGACGCAGATTGCACATAAGCACGGCAGTAGTTTTTCGCGGCTGCCGCTTTGATCTGTTGGCCCCTAATTTCTCTCCTCGGGTTGCGGTTGGCCTGCAGTTTCTGATGCGCTAACCTGGATGTGACTGCAAGTTGTTGATTGAAAACGCGAAGCTGTCATATCCAGGATACGCAAAACCCCGGACATAACCAGGTCATGTTGCCAAATGGCGGAGCCATAGCCTGATGCAGGCGATGTCAATGAAGCCGAGGAAACTGTCTGCGGTTTTGTCGTAACGGGTCGCCAGCCGGCGGCTGTTCTTCAGTTTGTTGAAACAACGCTCGACCATATTGCGCAGTGTGTAGATGTCATGTCGACAGCCTTGCGCACCTTTGGGTTCTTTCGCATCGGGATCATTGGCAGGGCGTTGCGGCTCTAGATATCTTCCCGAATTTTATCAGAGTCATAGCCCCCGTCTGCGACCAGGACGGCTGACTGCGGCAGGTTGTCAGCCATCACCAGATCATAGCCGGTGTAGTCGGAATCCTGCCCCGGCGTGATCCCGGTCCTCATCGGGAGGCCCGCGCCGTTGACGCGGAGATGGATCCTGGTCGGGAACCCACCTCTCGAACGGCCAGGAGCCTCTTTCGGAGTCCCCCTTTTGCGCCCGCTGCATGATGACGGGCGCGGATCACGGTGCTGTCGACCATCTGCAGCTTGTCCGGCGCGAGCTTCGCGTGGTTCAAGGCATCCAGGATGTCCTCCCGCAGCCCGCCGATCGTCCAGCACCTAACAAGCAGTTGGGCGTAGGCAAATGAGCGGATTGCAATATTTGCACCTGCGCCGCTACAGATGCCGCCCGGTGTCCTGCGCGCCGTGCGGGATGCGGACGATTCCCAGCGTATCGCCCAGATCCCGGAAGAAGATGACATGCGATCCGCTGCGGCACTTCAGATAGCCTGGCCGAACGTCCACTTTTCTGCTGCGCCTTTCACCCGATGCCAGCGCCCGGCGCCAGTGCGCAACTCCTGCACATAGCGCCGGGCTTGCGCGAGGCTCCATTCGCCTTCCGTGTAGTCCCGGATATCCCCCAGATCGACCGTTGCCGCGACGGTAAAGGCCAATGCCTTCATGCGTTGCGGCCGGCCATCTTGCGGGCAATGAACTGGTCGAGGTCGAAGCCTTCCGCCCGGCCGGATGCCTCTCCGGCGATCAGGGCGGCCTGCAACGCCTTCACCCTGGCCTCGTGCTCCTCCAGAAGCCGCAGCCCCGCCCGCATGACGTCGCTGGCCGAGCCATAGCGGCCGCCCTTCACCTGCGCGTCGATGAAGCTGACGAAGTGATCGCCGGGCGAAACCGAAGTGTTGTGGGACATGCGGGCCTCCTGCGCGTCGATACTGGATATTGCGAAGAAATAGTATCAGCCGCAATTGCCGGATCTCTGCCGCCGGATGGGCAGATTGGCTTATCGGCTTGGCATTTCCGCTTTGATCATGCACACTTTCAGCAGCTTAGTTTGACCTGTTTCCTCCCGACGAGGCTTGTTCATGAACGCCCCCCTTCGCCAGACCGAGCGTCTCGGCCGTCTGACCACCGCGCTTGGCGCTGACATGCTGGCGCTTCTGCGCTTTGACGGCACGGACCATCTCAACGACCTGTTCGAATACCGCGTCGAGGCGCTGGCCACCCGCGATGATCTCGACTTCGACGCGCTCATCGGTACCCATGCCACGGTCGAGATCGAGGGCCGTGAGGGCACCCAGCCCTTTGACGGCATCGTCACGCAGGCGCGATGGGCCGGGGTGGGCGAGAACGGTCACCGCTATGATCTGGTGCTGCGCCCGTGGTTCTGGCTGGCGGGGCGGCGGCGCAACCAGCGGATCTTTCACAACAGGACCGTGGTGCAGATCCTGCGCGAGCTGCTGTCGGACTATGCCCAGCTCGGCGATCCGGCGCTGGATGTGCAGCTGTCGCAGGACTATCCGGTGCTGGAATACACGGTGCAGTACCGCGAGAGCGACCTCGACTTCGCCCGCCGCCAGATGGAGCGGCACGGGATCAGCTTTCATTTCCGCCACGCCATGGGCAGCCACACGCTGGTGCTGACCGATGACGTTCTGGCGCATGAGACGATCGGCGCGCGGCCCTATAAAAGCTACGACGGCCACCACCAGGCCGAGGGTGAGCATTTCTGGGACTGGACGCCCGAGCGCAACATCACCACCGGGGCGATCCGGCTGACCGACTATAACTTCAAGCATCCTAATCAGGCGATGGAGGTCGACCGGCTGGGCGATGCCGCCCATGCGCAGGGCCAGATCGAGAGCTTCGATTATCCGGGCGATTACCTGGCGCAGGACGTGGGCAAGATCGTGGCGGGCCTGCGCACGTCGCAGGAACGTGGAGCGGACCGTCGCAACCGGGCGGTGGGCGATTGCCTGAGCCTGCGGTCTGGCAAGCGGGTGACGCTGTCGGGCGACCGGATCCCCGGCACGGACGAGAGCTACCTGTGCCTGTCAGCATCGCACCACTTCGTGTCTGAGGCCTATGGCTCGGGTGGTCAGGGCAGCGACGGCTATGCCTTTACGGGCAGCTACGTGCTGATGCCCGACACCGCGCCGATGGCGCCCCCGCGGCGCACGCAGGTCCCCGTGGTGCATGGCCCGCAGACGGCGATGGTGGTGGGCGAGGGCGAGATCGACTGCGACGAATACGGCCGCATCCTGGTGCGGTTTCACTGGGACCTTGATGCCGCGCATTCGATGCGCTGCCGGGTGTCGCAGAACTGGGCCGGAGCAGGCTGGGGCGGCATGGTCATCCCCCGCATCGGCATGGAGGTCGTCGTCGAGTTCCTTGAAGGCGATCCAGACAAGCCGCTCGTCACGGGCTGTGTCTATAACGGCAAGAACAAAGTGCCGTATGATCTGCCCAAGCATAAGACCAAATCCGTGTTTAGGTCAGATACGCATCAGGGGCAAGGGTTCAATGAGATCAGTTTCGAGGATCAGGCCGGACGGGAACGCATCTATCTTCATGCCCAGCACGATCATGAAGTGCATGTCCAGAACAACCACGCAAAGCGGGTCGATGTCAGCGAGGTCGAAAGCATCGGAAACAGCAAGTATTCCGAGATAGGCATGGACTTCAGCTTTCAGATCGGCGGCAATGCCACGACCGAGGTGGGCGCGGCGGATGTGCAGCTGGGCGCGACCAGGGCGCTGGCCGCATTCGATGACGGGCCCTTGCGACTGGCGTATGAGGCGACCTTGCCGGGCGGCCCCGACCCGTCGCGCGGGCATTACAAGCTGATCGTGGCGCAATCCCGCACCGAGGCGATCGGAACGCAGTCCACCACCCGTGTCGGGGACAGTGGCACTTTGGCCGTTGGAACGTCCTACGCCGTGAATGTCGGGTCCAGGATGTCTGTCACGACAGGCACGGATTCTTTTGAAACTGTGGGCGGCGGCCGGTATTTCCACGTCACGAAAGAGATCGACCTGCGTTGTGGTGCATCGCGCCTGCTTCTGAAAAGCAACGGCGAGATCGAATTGACCGGGGTGCACATCAAGCTGAGCGCCGACAACATAGATCTGAACGAATGATGCGTGCGCTTGATATCGTGACTGCTGGCGGCCTGCTGATTGCGCCTTGCGTCGCATTCGCCGCTGGCTGCACCCTGCCCGGTCATCCGCCCGCCAAACTGGTCGCCATGTTGTCGCCTGATTGCTTCGACGACGCGCTGCAAGTCGGAGCGGATGCCCGGTCGGCGATGGACTACGGTTTTCCCTCGCGGTTGTTCGGGCTGCTGCCCGAGGCCGAGGCGGTGGAACTGGTCGCGATGGCCGCGCAAGAAGGGGACCGCGGCTTCTTTGTCGCCGACCGCAGCATCTTGGACCATGTCGGTGCGCTGCCGGGACCGGCGGCCGACTTCGTCACCGCCTCACTGGCTCCGGCCGAGACTCTGCGGATGGGTGAGGCCAGCGCAGATTTCCTGATGGCCGTGCCGCTGTGGGGCCAGCCGGAAAATGGGCCGCTGCTGACCGGCTATTGCGCCGGACACGACTGTCAACCGACTGAAACGCACTGCCCCGACCGCATCGGTCTGGCGGACAAGCTGGCCGTGGCCAGCGGCAGCATGACGCTGCAGCAGGCCCAGGCACTGTGCCCGCCGTCCTTTGAATGGCTGCGGGCGCTTCGTCAGGCCGGGCTTGTCGATACGTCTTGCACCTCGACCATGCAGATCAACCGGACGATGGCCGATCCCGCATTGCTGGATGCGGCGTGCTATCCGCCCGACCTGTCCCTGATGGATTTGCCGGCTGCAACCTCGGCTGATGCGGTGCGCTACCTGCGCCAGCATCTGACGCATTCCCCCTTGGCACCGATCCCGGCAGGCAGCCTGGATTACATTGCCAGCCAATGGCCGGAACTGGCCGACTATCTGCAGGCCATGAACAAGCAGGGAGACAAGGACTGATGGTCGAACTGACCCACGAACAATTCGAAGCGTTCATGTCAAAGACCGATTTCGACTTTAGCACGCCTTCCGGGTGGGAGGAGTTCTTGGCCGAGCGGTCCCTGGGCGGCACCGGCCGCGATGCCGATGGGGTTCAGCTACGCGATGTCAAGAACTATGCCGTCGGCACGGCTTTCGTGAACACCATCGGCGAGCCGGCGCGCGTGCATTTCCAGGTCAGGACCCTAGGTACCGGACTGGCTTTACCGCCTGGCATTCTTTACGTTTACCATCCCGATGCGTCTTGGCGAAAGAAGGTCACGACCTTTTATGTCGGACCTCCCACCTCTTCCCTGGATTTTCGGATGCAAGCTGGTGGCGGCGGAACCCCGACCCGGCCGGAATGGGGCTCACTTTACTACATCGTCCTCAAGTCCGGCGAAATTCCCGGCCGCGGCGCGGCTCGCACCGCCGCGAACCATGCGCTGCGCGAGGCGTTCAAGCGGTCTGGCTGGTTCTTCACGCGCGGCTTCAAGCTGCTGACCCGGGGTGAGGCGGGTTACAGCGTCAGCGTCCGAGTAGGCTCGAATGAGGTGGTGCGCGACTATTTCATGCCGCAGAAGATCTTTTCCGAAGAGGCGCAAGAGCGATTACGCGAGATGGGTGAGCGGGCGGTTTCCGCTTTCGACCCCGGCTGACCCGGCCCTTGACCAGTGGAAGGCAGAAGTTCGCATGTTTAGGCGCATTGCCGCAATCCTGAGGGTCTTGGCCGAGGCCGGTCTGGGCTACGCCCTTTTCGCGCTTGGCGGGCTGGCGATCGGTGTGGGCGTGCAGATGGGTTGGTGGCTGCTGGCGGTGTTGGGGATCGCCGTGGTGTTGGCCGGGTTCTGGCTGATCGGGCTTTAGTGGAAGTGATCAAGGAAAGCGCATGACGACGCATGAAAGGCTGGGCAGTCTTCGGCTGTGCCGCATCCTTTCCATAGCCGAAAACGGCCGGCCGGTTCTGGAGGGGCCCAATGCCCGCATCCTGTGTGCCGGCCGGGCACAGGTATCCGACATCGGGAGAATGGCGGTCTGTCAGGACATTGCCGAGGTAGATGAAAGTCTGACGGTGGTGCTGGGTGCTGGGTGCTGGACGATGAGCGAAAGCCCCAGAATGACGGGGTCGTCATCATCCGCAACGGTCAGGCTTCGCTGGCCTTGTATCCCGGCGGACGCATCCGAATGACGGGGCTCGACATTGGTATCGATGCCGAGCAGGGCTTCACCGTGCTGGCCGGACGGATCGACCTCAACTGATGTGGCAACTTCAGAACCATACACCTCATGCGGCACGGACCGGGTTTTATCGCGATCACCGGGATGCGATCTTCTGGGGGCTGTGGATAAAGGCCGCCTTCATGCTGTGAGCGGACCGTCCGCCGCTGTTCTTACGAAACGGAGCGGTCTTGCACGACGGCCCCCTGAAGGCACCGGACGACCCGGAAATGCCCTTGGAGGACAGCGACCTGCAGCCACCGAAAGCGGCGGTCGATCTGCTTCTGACGGCCCGCGCCATGCAGCCCGCCACGGCAGATCCGAAGCCGATCCTGTTTCGCCTGGGCGACTGGCGACGTGATTTGCTGCTGATGCCGCCCCGGCGGCGCAACTGGCGCGGTCTGCCTACGTATGACCGCGACGCGCTGCCGCGATGCGTTTCGCTGAACGGTCGGGCATCCCATGGTGGCCCGGATCACCCCGACAACCCGCTGGGCTGCGACAACTCTGACGGCGCCGATGCGCCGCTCCCGGTGCTGATCTCGCCCGAGGATCAGGGTGCGCGGCCCGGTCGGGCTTTGGTTCCTGTGACAATCGGGGCGCTCGCTCCGCACTGGCCGGGAGGCGTGCGGTTGGCGGGAACCTATGACAAGGCATGGCAGGAAACCCGCGCGCCGCTCCTGCCGCGGGATCTCGACCCTGCCTGGTGGCAGGCCGCGCCTGTCGAACAGCGCCTGCCCCGGCCTCTGCCCGCCCACCCCGTGCTGGAGGCAGGAGGGCTTGTCGGCACCGGCACGGCGGATGCGCCGTCGCGCTATCCGCTGGCACCGCGCCGCGCCGGAGTTGTAGACGATCCGTGTCGATTTCGACAGGCTTCAAGTCCACATGACCTGGCTGGCGTCCTGGCGGCTGGCGAGACCCGAAGACGACGTGACCATCGGCACCACGCGGCCTGCCGCAGGCGCGACCGACAGCTTCCGCGCCCTTCCCGAAGACGCGGCCCTGTTCGATGCCAGCCCGTCCGGCCTACCCTTCCAGCCCGAGAGTGCAGCATGACCGTCACCATCCGCGTCAACGGCCTGACCATCACCCATCGCGGTTCGGGCCGGCCGGCACAGCAACTCGGCCCCCGATGTCTGCAAGACGCCGGGCGGCGGCGTGCCGGTTCCCTATGCGATCACCGCCGTCAATCCCGACATCGACCGGGCACCACGACCGTGCACGCCGACGGTGGCAACATGATCGCCATCCGGCCGTCGATCTTCACGCGTTGCTCCGGCGACGAGGCCGGCTCGATGGGCGGCATCATTTCGGGCACCTTTCTCAAGCGCAACCATTGGATCACCTATTCGCCGAATGTCCGTCCATGCCGAAGGCGAAAACATCTGCCGCCTGACCGACAAGCTGTTCATGAACGACCGCAATACCATTTCGGGTGCTGGCGGGCAGGTCGAGACCAGCTTGTCCACCGGCGACGCGATCCTGGATGCGCTTTGCGTGATCTTTTGCGAATCGCGCGACGAATGGCACCGCTGCCGGGCCAAGCCGCCGGCGGGCGGCTGCAAAAGACCGTCGAAGATCGCGCAGCGAAAGGCGCAGACGGCGCTTGACCAACCCGGATCCGAGCTGCGCAAGGCGATGGGCCGCCGCTTTCCGGGCGCCGTGGGCGCGGCCGAGCGCAGCCGAAGACCGGGCGCTGGATGCCGGGCGCAAGTTCTACACGCAATCCGGCCTCAAGGACGCTCCGCGCCGCGCCGTGCGCAAGGCGGTCACCGAGGCCGGGATCAATCGTGCCAAGGCGATGGGCAAGCGGTTCTGGATGAAGATGGTCCCAGGCCTGAACATCCTCTCGACCGCGCTCGACGTCTATATGACCGCGCAGGACATCTACGACATCATCAAGATGGCCGACAGCTTCATGGACGATGCCGTCCGCATCCAGCCCGATTTCTCGGTGCTGGACAAGGACGGAGGCGTGGCCGAGATCTATGACTTCAAGTTCGACGCCGATCCGGATCAGGACAGCTTTTCCGACAGCCAGAAACGGCTTTATCAGAACGTCACGGGCAAGCCGCCGGTCGAGGTAAACAACGCGACCTGCAACTGCGACGCCCGCGGGGTCAGTTGACGGGTCAGATCATGCCGCAAATCCTTCACGCCACCGTCCGCAACTATGACGAGCCTATCGCGCTGCCGGTCTTTCGCATCGGCTTCGTGCTGGACGGGATGCTGGACCAGCCGGGCTGCCGCACGGCGGTTCTGGCCATGCTGGATGTCTTCACCGCGGAATATGGCGCGCAGCTCGCCTATATGATGCTGGCCGGCGCCGGCGGAAAGCCCGGCAAGCTGATCGCCTTCGACACCGGAAAGCTGGCCCAATGGCGCGAGCGTATCGTCGAGGGCCTGCTCAGGAACCGCAGCCTGCGGCTTTACGGCGCCGACGACAACCCGCTTACCGTGCCCTTTGCGCCCTTCTTGTCCCTCGACCACGACCGCCACCCCCTGACGCGGATCGAGATCTGCATCCCGTGGGACGCCCAGGACCTGCTTGGGTTCTCGGCGCGCATCGACCGGATCGCCCGCGCCGCACCGGTCAGGTTCGGCTTTCAGGGCTACGGTTTCGCGGGCAGCCCGGTTGCGGGCTTTTCCGAACGGATGCTGCCTGCGGCGTTCCTGCGCTATCGCACCGCGCTGATGGGCGGTGTGCTGGGCAAGGAAACCTGCCTGTTCTACAGCAAGTCCTTCGTCGCCATGCGCAGGCTCGACCAGCAGCGCAAGGGCGCCGGAGGTCCGCCCTATGACTATCAGCCCGGCATTCCCGACATGGGCTGGCTGACCTATGTCGGTCCGGCCTTTGCCGGGCGCCTTTCGGGAGTTCCCGAAGACCCCCGGATCAAGGTCGATGAGCAGGGGGGGGAATGGTCATGGTGACCGTCGGCGACAAGCCGATCTGGGGCGACCTCAACCAGGGCGAAGATATTTCCGCCTGGCGCGAGGCCCAAACCTTTCTCCGCCCCGCCTTTTGCAGCCGCAACCTGCTGGGAGCGCTGACGCTGGGCAGCGATCCCGCCGACCTGGCCTCTGTCGAGACGGCCGCGCAATATCTCGACCGCCTTGCGTGAGGGCACATGACCTTTGACGATCTGCTGAAACCGCATTTGCCCCGCTTGCCGGCGATCTTGCCCGCCGAGATCCGGCAGGCGACGATCCTGGTCAGGCACAGCCCCGATGCCGTCTCGCGCGGCATCCCCGCCCGGATCGCCGAAGCGGTCGAGGAACGACTGCGCGATGCCCCGCCGCTGCTGCGGGCGGGTTTCGCGGCGGTGGCGCCTAGATCGGGCAGGGAACTCTCGCTGAATGTCCTGCCGAGTCAGGATGGCTATGCGATCGAAATTGCCGATGCGGCACATACCCCTTTGCTGGCGCAAATCCTGTTTCGCCTGCTCATCGCTGAGAACCAGACGCCTCCCGATGCCTGGCAGCGTCTTCTGGCGGCGCTTGATGGGGACGAAGCGGCGGCGCAAGACGCCTTCGCGCCGCTGGGTTTCGCAACCGACGTCGCCACGCTGCGCTTCGAGGCGCAGGGCGCCGGACAGCAGGACTTCACGCTCACCCCCGCCCTCCTGCGGTCGGAACTGGCCGGAATCGTCGAACAAATATTCGCGGACGGGGAACGACAAGGCTTCTTGCTGCCAGCGGCTGCCGTTCTGGACGAGGACCAGGAAAACGGCTTCCTGTCGCTGCAGAACGCTCGGGTTTTTTCCTCGGATCTGGACCGGCGTGCTGGAGATTTTCCTGGAAGAAGATGCCGCTTCCTCCATCCTGGTGGCGGAAGGCTGGACCGAAGACCCCGTCTGGTTGGCCGAATTGCTTTGGACCGTGGCACAAGGTGAGATCGCGCCTGTGCGGCGTGCGGACTGATATGCAGCAACACCTCGTCGCAATGGGCATCAGTTCCTGCCTTGGGCAGGGTCTGTGGGAGCATCATCGGAAGATTGCAGCGCGAGACCACCGCTTTCGCCGGCAGAGGACGTTTCTGGGCAGCGATTTCAAACCGCAGCTGACGGTGTCCCCCGGCGATATTGGCGAGCAATCCGCCCTTTCGCGCTTCATGGAGCTGGGGGCAGAGGCGATTGCCGATCTGATAGCCTTTCCCATGCTCCCCTTGCCGGGCCGCGATTGTACATCGCGATCGCTCTGCCTGTTTCTTGCCCACAGCAGGGGCTGAGGCCGTCGGATTTGCAAGAGTTGGGAGATCGGCTTTCCGAGACGATCCTTGGACATCTGGCTGGCGATTTGGCTGCCTTGCGCCTCTACGCAAAAGGCGCCGCCGGTTTTGCATGGGCGCTCCGGGATTTCGCCGCCGCGGCGGTCCCCGAGGACGCCCTAATCATATTGTCCGGAGACAGCTATCACTGCCGCGTGCGGATGAATGCGCTTTTGGCGCAGGGCCGGCTTTTCAGCCGAAAGCATCGCTATGGCCAGATCCCCGGCGAGGCGGCTGTCGCGGCGCTATTCACCCCTCGCGCGCCGGAAAAGGCGATTGCTCGCATCACCGGAGCGGCCATAGAGGTGGAAACTCTTCGCGAGGGCGAGACAGGCGCGACAGACTTTTCAGCAATGTCCAAGGCCTGTCTCTCGGTACTTCCGGCAGATCAATTGCCGTCGTGTTGGCTCACGGATTGGAACAATTCCCGCTATGGCGCGGCCGAGCTGTCCTATGCGCAACTCAGACTGGCGGGGCGCTTCGAAAGGGATTTCGAAACCCTGCACCTGCCATTGGTTTTCGGCAGCACAGGTGCGGCGGGACTGGGAGTCGCGCTGGCGGCTTCGCTTTCCCGGCCTGGGTGCAGCCTTTTGACGGGTTCGGTTGAGCTTTCTGCAGAACGGGCCGCGCTTGCATCTGTCTCCTGTGGTTCAGGGAAGCCTCATCCCCGCTGATCGTGCAATTCAAGCCGGCCGGCTGCTGCTGGAATGAAGGGAAGTCGCCAGGAAATAGGCTGGTCAACAGCGCAGGATTCGTTCAAGATTCCCACCGAGAACGAAGCAAGACTTCGTGAAATTTCACATCCTTGATTGTGGCGTTTCAGAGAGTCTTGCCTTTTGTGCCAAAAGGCGACCCTCTGGTGAGGTCAAGAGCTTCGCGGCTGAGTTCGCCGGGCCGGACCGCTTGCATGCACTTTGCCGTGTAACCCTAGAGGCGATCGTCGGTCACGGCCCAGAACCGCTCGTCGGACGCCCCCCCATGCTGCATGGCCGCATTCTCCGAATGCTGCCGCTCGACTGGCGCCACGGCGAAATCCCGACCAGAATCGCTGCTCCAAGGGACGGAACGGGCCTTCGATGGCTGGTCTTTTGCAAGCCTTTCATCCGCGCCCGGCACCTGCCTGCTGTCATTCAGCGTGATGGTGTCGTAGTGATGGCAAAACGATTCAGGTCAGGCAATGCGAACTCATTTTTCTGCTCTTCTCGCTCTCATGATCGTCACCGGATGCGCGGTCGGTTCTGGTGCAGTGGTAAAGGGCGTCGGGCCAGGTGATCTCCTGAAGCTGCGCGAAGGCCCTGGCCTCAACCACAACATCATCATCGGCCTGCCTGACGGAACGCGCCTCACCCGCCAGAACTGCGTCACGAACAACGGCAAGGTCTGGTGCAGGGTCTCGCTCGCCGACAGGCCCGGTATCTCGGGTTACGTTTCGGCGGACTATCTGGCGCATCGCTGACAGCAACATGGTCGGCCCAGAGCCGCCAGTCAAACCCGAGTGCGCGCCTTAGCGCAGCGCATCCGAACCGGACGCTGGTGCGCGCCGCAGCATGTCGTGGGTTGGTTGGCCGATAACGCAGGGCTCAAAAATGGCTCTGAGGTTACGATTTAACTTTCAGATCTGCGATTGCTTCGAGCATGCGAGCTATCGCTTTCGCACCTTCTGGCGTTTCATCCCATATCCTTCGAATGCTCGACTGAACCTGCGCCCAAGAAGGATCAGACCTCTCCGCCCTGGCCTCTGACCTTGGGAGCTTGACGTCCAGTGCCATGCAAACTTGCACGACATTGTGGCTCAGGGTTTTGAAGCTACCGGCGCAAATCCGGCTGACCTGACTTGGGTGGACGCCGGCGACCCGTCCAATCGCGGCGTTCGTTATGCGCTTTTTCGTGTATGCCTTGGCGATTTTGGCTCGAATCGCATCAAGTTGCTTGTCAGATAACTTCATGCAAATTAGCACGACAAAATTAATGTATATTTGCAAGGATGAAGATATGGACGATATTCGGTTCTACCGCGCGAGCGAGAAGCCCTAGGCTCCGGACTCATAGCCAAAAGATGACGATGGCGGCGAGAGCGATGGCGGAGAAGAAGGCCTTGGGGCACCGGTCGTATCTGGTTGCGACACGTCGCCAATCCTTGAGCCGGCCGAACATGATCTCGATGCGGTTGCGGCGTTTGTAGCGGCGCTTGTCATATTTTGCCGGAGTTTTCCGCTGTTTCCGGCCGGGGATGCAGGCGCGTATGCCCTTGTCTTGCAACGCTTCCCGGAACCAATCGGCGTCGTAGCCACGGTCCCCGAGCAGCCAGTCGACATCCGGCAGGCTGCTGAGCAGTGCCCGCGCTCCGATGTAATCGCTGATCTGACCGGCAGAGACAAAGAAGTTGATCGGGCGGCCCTTGCTGTCGCAGATGGCATGTAACTTGGTATTCATGCCGCCCTTGGTGCGGCCAATCAGGCGGCCACGCCCCCTTTTTTCGCGCCCAGGCTGGACGCGGTGCGATGGGCTTTCAGATAGGTGGCGTCGATCATCACTGTCTTTTTCTCGCCGTGCTGAGCGGCCAGGCCAGCCATCATCTGCGCAAAGATGCCCTTGTCGCTCCACCGCTTCCAACGATTATAAAGCGTCTTGTGCGGACCATACTCTTTCGGCGCATCGCGCCACCGTAAGCCATTGCGATTGATGAAGATAATCCCACTCAAGACGCGCCTATCATCGACACGAGGCTTGCCGTGGGGCTTCGGGAAATAGGGCTCCAACCGCGCCATCTGCGCGTCGGTCAGCCAGAAGAGATCAGACATGTTCACCGCTCGTTTTCGAGCCGTGAATCACGCAACAGACCTGAAATCAATGGGTCCTGACCCTAGCCTGAACGGCAGCTTCCTGTCTGACCCGGTTACGCGATCAAATGACCACCTGCATTGGCTGTGGTTGTCTCTCGACTCGCGATTGCCTCTTACGCAACCCATACGACAGACTCGGAGTAGATCGCGTCGGCCCCGTGCTTCTGGAAGGCGCGATATGAAGAGTGTGGCCGGTCGCCCAACCGGGATACTGCTTTTTGATGTCCGGCATCCACCAACACGACAGAACGGGCCCAGTCTAGGATTTGGTCTCTGCCGTCAGCTCACGCCGTCGGGCGCCCGGCGAAACGCCTATCACGCGTTTGAAGGCGCGGGTAAAAGCGGCTTGTGACCCATAACCAAGCCGAAAGGCGACATCCGCCACCGAACTGCCCTCTTGTCCTAACCACTGCGCCGCGATCCGCATTCTAAGGTCGGTCAGATAGCGAAGCGGACTAACCCCCACGATCTCCGCAAACCGCTCGGAAAAGACTGAACGCGACACGCCCATCAGGTCCGCCATCATCGGCACATCCCAATTTCGACCGGGTTCCTTGTGAAGCTCGACCAGAACCCTGGCGAGTCGCGGATCGCGAAGCGCCGTAATCACGCCGGATGCCTGATCGCAACCGCACTCAATCCAGCCCCGGACGATCAGGGCGGCGACCACATCCGCAAGCCGCGCAAGGACGCCGGCAGAACCCGGACGATCCTGCGCCATCTCGGTTTCCATAGCCGCCAGAATGCCGTGCATACCGGATTGACTTTCCAGCAGCGACCCGACCGACATCGCATGTGGCATCTGCGCGACCAACGGATGCATGGTCACCAGATCAAGCTCCATTGCGCCAGTCAGGATAGTCGTATCCTTGGTCCGGCAGCTGGCCGCATCGCAGGCCTGAATCTCGTAAAAGGCGCGACAAAGGGTTTCCGGCGTGAACCTGCCAAAATCTCGCGCGGCGATCCTTGGTGCCGATAACAGTTGATGCGGATGACCGCGAGGGATCAGCACCGCATCGCCCACCTTCATTACGCGAGGGGCACTGTCGGGCAGCATCAAAAGGGCTTCGCCTTGGCCGATAAAGTGAAATCTCGGGCCATCGTCCACCCGGAAGTTCACGCCGAAAGGTGGCGACAGACGAAGTCTCCAGTAACGTGCACCACGCAGGCGCATGCCAAGCAGGACCTCGCTAACAGCGTCACCAATTTTCGTCGCTTCGGCGTTTCGATCAAGCATGAAGGATAAACTGGCATAGTTTGACTGGCCTGTCGAGCCATATTCCTTCTCTCAACGCTGGGAACACAAGGAGCCGTCCTATGGCCACCGATACGATGCAGAGCGATCTGGATCTCATTGCACTGCCGATAGAAAGTGAAATATCTGACCGACCCGCATGGGGCGCGGTCTTGTCCATGTCGCTTGGCGTTTTTGCCTTGGTGACAGCCGAATTCCTGCCTGCCAGTCTGCTAACCCCATTGGCGGCAGGGTTGCAAATCAGCAAGGGTGCGGCCGGTCAGGCGGTGACAGCGACCGCATTGGTCGGGTTGATCACCAGTCTTCTGATCTCGCTTATCATCCGTGACATCAACCGACGTTGGGTGCTGATTGGTCTCTCCGTGCTGCTGATCCTGTCGAACCTTGTCGTCGCGACTGCCCCCGGCCTTGGTATGCTGCTGCTTGGCCGTATCCTGATGGGCATCGCACTTGGTGGCTTCTGGAGCCTTTCTGTGGGGGTGGTGATGCGACTGGTGCCGGAAGCAGCTATTCCCCGCGCGCTGGCAATCATGTTTATGGGCGTGTCCGCCGCAACTGTCTTCGCAGTCCCGGTCGGCAGTTATCTTGGCGGGATGATCGGCTGGCGCGGGGTCTTTTTTGCAGCAACCGGTCTCGCGGCCCTGTCCCTCCTCGTCCAGACGTTGACGCTTCCCTCGCTGCCCGTGCAAAGCGCCGCAAGGACGGCCTCGCTTCTCGACGTGCTACGACGCCCCGGGATCGCGATCGGAATGTTTTCCGTGCTGCTGGTTTTCGGAGGACACTTTACCTTTTTCACCTATCTTCGCCCCTTTCTAGAGAGCATCACGGGGCTCGGCGTCGACGGTGTTACTGCGGTTCTCTTTGGCTTTGGCCTTGCCAATTTTGCCGGAACCTATCTTGTCGCATATCTGATCGAACGCTCGCTTCGCCTGACTATGATCGTGCTTCCGTTGTCGATGGCCATCCTTGCCCTCATCCTGACCAGCTTCGGAGGCTTGGCCTCTTTCGATGCCGTGCTGGTCGCTATCTGGGGACTTCTTTTTGCCGGCGTTCCTGTGGCATCGTCGACATGGATCACGCGCTCACTGCCCGACGATGCGGAAGCCGGTGGCAGCCTGATCGTCGCCGCAATCAACTTCGCCATTGCGACAGGAGCTGGTTTGGGCGGAGCTCTGCTGGAAGCGACCGGACCCAGAAGTGTTTTCCTGGCCAGCGGCATAATTCTTGCTGTCGCAGCATCGGTAATCGCTCGCCGTGTCCGTGAAGTCAGAGCTTGATGGGGGCGGTAGAAAGGACGGATTGCCGTCGGCCGCAGCCCAACTTGCAAATCGCGGCGCAACGTCAAACCGGTCGTTCGGCAACCGTCGGGGTGGCCACGATCGCTGAGTGGCTGTAGGATATTCCGAGCCCTGAGCGGACGGTCAAGTCGTTTGCAGATTGGCTCAAGCCGTTCGCTCCCGCAGCAACGGCTTAGCGCCCAAACCAAAGGTGGGGTTCAAGCGTTAATGCAAACTTATTCACCCTAAATCACTTGACATTGACACTAATGTTAAGGTGCTGCGGCAACGTGGAAAGGGGTCGAAATAAAGATCAAAGAGGCTGCTGAAAGGCTCGGATCACGGAGCGCATGTTGCGCCATTACGAAAAGGCGGGCCTCATGGATGCTCGTCGCTCGGAGAATGGCTATCGCAGCTACAGCAAAGCCGACCTGCGCCGGGCGGGACGCATCCGCGATCTCATTGCGACGGGCTTTGCCACACGCGAGGTCCGCGCCATGGCGGCCTGCCTCTCCGACGAGGGCGCAGGACCGTGCGAGGGAGGTATTCCGCAATTGCTGGAGAAGCTGGAGCATATCGACCGGCTCCGAGCCGATCTTGACGCACGGCGGGAAGCGGTCCTCGGCCGCCTTGCCATGTTCCGGGAGTCCCTTTCGATCCATCACGAAAGGAAAGACCCGCACCATGCTTCGACTGACATTTCTCTTTCTGATCGCCTTCCTCGTGGGGGCGGACGAATTTCTCTTGGGGCCGATCCTCTCGCCGATAGGCGCTGATCTTTCGGTCCCGCCCGAGCGCATCGCGCTATTCATCACGGCCTATAGTCTGCCACTGGCGATCATGGCCCCGATCCTTGGCGGCATTTCCGGCCGATATGGGCGGCTCGCCGTTCTTGTCCCCTCAACGCTCGTGTTCGGCCTTGCGTCTATTGCCACATCTTTCGTCCCTAGTTTGATGTTTCGAATTTTTTCTGGTAATTTCATGGTCAAGGCGAGGCAAGTGATTGATGCCATTGCCAGTCGCATAAATCTGAACTGAGGGCCAAAAGAATGGGAGGGATGTGTGCTGACGGGACTGTAATTTTCAATGGCGAAGAGAGTGAAGATGGCCGCGGCGAGATTGTAATTCCTGATGCCGATCCGGAGTTTTTTTAACTGCATTCTATCGGCTGAACCTATTTTCACAAACATTGAACCCCCTTTCTACGAATGGATGGATATAGACGAATTTCTTTTCGGAAATTATGGTAAGGATTGGCTGTATGGTCAGTTGGCATTTCCCGCAGCGTCAGGCTTACCAGGTCCTATCGCGAAAGAGAATTTTTCATTTGCCTTGGAACATGCTCTGGATGAGATATCTTTAGTTCTCAACAGTGTTCCGCCGGCCTACGCACTTCTGAAAATGGTGTTTAACCTCGCCTTTGGAAGTGATGAATTCGAAACAAATTTGCGCGAGTGTTTATCTAGGCAACCCCAGCTTATGGAGGGAGTAAAAGAGAGCGTTTTGGAGCTTAGAGAGCAGCTTCAAGATGAAGCCCCTTCGGCTGTGCTGGAAACCGGTCAGAGGATGCTTGGCGGCTTCTTGGTCAGTTACGTTGTGCACGGCGGGAGATACGGGAAACAGATTCTTGAAGGGAAGTCGCGATCTTACAGGTTGACAGAGGCGACAGTAAATATATTCTACAATATTATTATGGCCTCGCTAGGCGCAGCTATTCGATGCGTTTGGGAAAAGACGATTCTTGTGGATCGACTTTATCTTAGAGATGACTATCAGGTCCGTATTAAGTCAGTTGAACACCCTACTATTGTCCAGATGTTGATTACGGCGATCACAGACACATCGGAAGGCGTTGATGGTATATTTTCGGATAGTGAGAAACTGTTCGAGTTGATGAATGCAGCTGGCCTTTGTTATTTCGATGACCTTGTCGAGTTGGTGACCTTTAGGGCTCTACTTGAAGGAATGAGGGACGGTGGAACGGGAGCTTTGCGATGAACTGGAAAGGCTTCTTGGGGTTTTTGAGGGATTTTTTGATACATGTTGTCATGACGATGTTGCTGTCCTCGGCACTTTTTTTACTGATATTCGGAACCTGGTACTCGGCACTGGCATTTTTCTTGGTGGCCATGGTTTTTGGATATTTATTTATCAAGTAAATCAATAATAAAATCAGCAACATAAACCAGGCCAGGCTCAGGACTCGTTCTGGCTCATAGCCAGAACAAGACGATCGCGGCGAGCACGATCGCAGAGAAGAAGGTTTCGGGGCACCGGTCGTATCGGGTGGCGACGCGCCGCCAGTCCTTGAGCCTGCCGAACATGGTCTCGATGCGGTTGCACTGTTTGTAGCGCCGCTTGTCGTATTTTACCGCCTTCTTGCGGGACTTCCGGCCGGGAATGCAGACCTTTATCCCCTTGTCTTTCAAGGCATCTCTGAACCAATCGGCGTCATAGAGCCTCTGTCGGCCAGTAGCCACCCCGCCTTCGGCAGGCTGCCCAGCAGCGCCACCGCGCCCGTGTAGTCGCTGACTTGGCCCGCCGACATGAAGAACCCGATCGGCCGCCCCTTGGCATCGGCAACGGCGTGCAGTTTGGTATTCATCCCACCCTTGGTGCGCCCGATTTGGCGCCCGCGCCCCCTTTTTGACGCACAGGCTCGATGCCGTGCGGTGGGCCTTGAGACAGGTTGCGTCGATCATGATCGTCTTGTGTTCGGCGCGTTCGGTGGCCAGACCCACCATGATCCGGGCGAAGACCTCATTGTCGCTCCAACGCTTCCACCGGTTGTAGAGGGTCTTTGCCGGGCTGTATTCCTTTGGCGCGTCGCACCATCGCAAGCATTGCGATTGATGGAGATTATGCCGCTGAGGACGCGACGGTCATCGACGCGTGGCTTGCCATGGCTCTTGGGAAAGAAAGGCCCCAGACGTTCCATCTGGGCGTCGGTCAGCCAGTAAAGGTTACAGGTCTCCTTGCAGAGCCTGAATCACGCCAAACGTCTGAAATCAATAGGTCCTGATTCTAATCACCTGAATCTAGAGTTCGGCACATAGATTTTTCTGTGTTTTCTGGGAGAAGCGTTTGACGGATGCGAGGATTTCGTCGGCAGATTTGACCCATCGATAGGGCTTGGGGTTTTCGTTGTGCGCGTCTATGAAGGCGGCGATATCGGCCTCCAGGTCTGCGGTGGAGCGGTGGACACCCCGTTGCAGTTGCTTGCGCGTCAGTTCCGCGAACCAGCGCTCCACCTGGTTGATCCAACTCGCCGAGGTGGGTGTGAAATGCACATGCCAATGCGGGCGCCGGGCGAGCCAGGCCTTGATTTTGGATGTCTTGTGGGTGGCGTAGTTGTCCATCACCAGATACACATCCCGTCCTTGCGGCAAGGTTGCATCGATCCGCTTCAGGAAGTCTAGGAACTCGGTCGCCCGGTGCCGCTTGTAGCATTTGCCGATCACCGCCCCTGTGGCGATATCGAGTGCTGCAAGCAGCGAGGTCGTGCCGTGGCGGATATAGATAGCTATGGGTTCTCCGCTCGGCGACACCCGGCGCCATCGGCAACACCGGCTGTTCCCGATCCAGCGCCTGAATCTGGGATTTTTCGTCCACGCACAGCACGATGGCCCGGTTCGGCGGGGCCATGTAAAGGCCGACGATATCCTGCACCTTGTCGACGAACAGCGGATCGGTGGAAAGCTTGAAGGTCTCACTGCAATGTGGCTGCAGGCCGAAGGCGGCCCAGATCCGGCGGATCGTGGTGTGCGACAGGCCCGTCACCGCGGCCATCGAGCGGATCGACCAATGGGTGGCGTCCTTCGGCGTGGTGTTCAGCGTCCGTTCGATGACCTCGGCCACCTGGTCGTCCGATACTGTGCGGGGCCGGCCGGGACGATATTCGTCGGTCAATCCCTCGATCCGGTCCCTGACGAACCGTCTGCGCCACTTGCCGACGGTATGCTCATGCACTCCGGGCCGCGCGCCGACCTCCTTGCTTTGCAGCCCTTCCGCGCAGAGCAGAACCATCCGGCACCGGGCCGACAGCGACCGCGTGGCCTGGTGACGCCGGACATGCGCCTCGAGAAAGTCGCGTTCATCGGCACTCAGAACCACCTCGTCCGCTACTCGACCAACCATATCATCCCTCCGAAATCGGAGGGGTCAATGATATGAACTACAGTTCCAGATGACTAGAATCAGGACCTATTAATTTGGCTTGAGATGTGATTCGAGGTCTTTGCTGAAAGAGGCCGTGATGAGGGATTTGGTTCTGCTGAGCGAGCGCCAGATGGTGCGAATATCGCCGTTCTTTCCGCTTTCGCATGGCATGCCGAGAGTGGATGATCGCCGGGTGGTGAGCGGCATCGTCGGTGGGTCGATCACATATTATGCGGGGCTGGACCGAATGGAGGAAATCAAGGAAATCCTGATTGATCGCTTCCACTCTGGCGACATGACGGACGCACAATTCCGCGAGGTCTTCGGTCAAGACCTCCGCCCGGAAGATGTGAAAAAATATTGGGAGATGTAGCAATGAGAATGACGACAGTTCAGGCGATGTGGGTATTCATGATCGCATGCGTAGTGCTCATGTTCCTTGCATCGCGCTTCTTTCACTTCTTCTCGGTATGGGGTCTGGTTTCTACCCTAATCATCTTCATCGGTCTTCGCTACATCATCAGGCGTCATGTTGTCATTGTGGGCAAGAAAGACTAAATGTGCGCGGTTCAAAACCAACCGTATCGATGATTGGGGAAAAATCGAAATCTATCTCAAAAAACGGGGCTGATTAGGCTCAGGGTCCATTGATTTCAGGCGTTTGGCATCCAACATCCACACTGACTCTTCTTTTTTCTTATGGTAAGGTGACTGATGACCAACTCCGCGACATCTTTGGGGATCGCATTGATCTTGCCTTGATGAAAAAAATACTGGGAGCTTTGAGGGTGCGCTTTCCGATATATGTATCACGCACGGATTTTATATTTTTGGGTGCCGTATGTGGTGGGATTGGATTTTCCGTTTCGGCTGTGATTTTCGGATATCTATCACTTCTGCATATAATCAGTGGGTTGGCCATATTATGGTTAATCATATATTTAGCGCCCAAACTGTTCAGAGTGGTTTCAGATGATGACCGGTAAACCCTCCACGCGCCTTGGCGATATCGGTTCCGGCCATGGCTGCCATTTCCCGCCAACACCGGGCATCGAGGCTTCGCCGGATGTGAACATCGACGGGATTGCGGCTTTGCGTCAGGGCGATGCCTACGGCCCGCATGGCTGCCCGAGCTGTCCGGCCCCGGCGCATCCGCACGTCTTGTCGGGCGGTTCCGGCTCGGTGTTCATCAACGGCAGGCCTGCCGGTCGGGTGGGTGATGCGGTCACACACCAGCCACGTCCACGGCGATGAGCCGGGCGTGGGCAAGGGTATCAAGTCCGGCACCGTCGGCGGCATCAGCGAGCCGATCACCCACGCCGCACAGGTCCGCGCCGAGGGCAGTCACGTTATCGCCAAATTTATCAGCGATCAGCCGCAGGCCGGCCGCATAGCTCGGCCTGCGAAGTGGTGCCCGCCGGTCTGCGTCTGCTGGAAGAACATGAGGCCAGGTCGAGGGCGTTGGAAGCGGCCCTGAAGGACGTATTGGTCGTAGACTACGTCGACAGTGCCGTGCCCGTTCTCATCGGCAAGCATCGCCCGAAAAGACGGGCATCACCCGATCATCTTCATGCAATGCGGTCCGGTGCACCATCAGGTGAGTGCCAAATTACAGGCTGCCGAAAGCGGCATTCACTACCGGGCCCGTGAGCGTCATACAAGACTTCGATTGCCAGAGGCTCTCGCCATGACCAGCCTAATCACCACCATCGACACGTTCGACTGTATGCAGCCGAAGAAGACGGTTTGGGCGATCTCTACGAGGGCTTACTGGAACGCACCACGTCTGAGCGAAAGTCTAAGGCGGGTCAGTATTTCACCCCGCGTCCGTTGATCGAAGCCATCATCCACTTGATGAAGCCCAAGGTTGGCGAGGTCATCCAAGACCCTGCGGCGGGCACCGGAGGCTTTCTGATTGCCGCCCACCGCGCCATCATGCGCGACACCGACGACCTAACGACCGTTCCCAAGGACGTCACCTTTGCCCAGCGAAATGGAAAGTACCAGGGCGCGGAACTGATTACCGGCACGCATCGGCTGAATACGATGAATTTGCTGCTGCATGGCATTGACCAGCCGATCGACCCAATTGATGTGCTGACCTCTGACGCCAAGAAATTCGATCCGGCCGATCTGATCCTGACCAACCCGCCGTTCGACAAGTTCCCCGAAAGCGTGGCGCGCGATGATTTCGTTATCACCGCAGAGGCCAGAAACCATGCGATTTTCCGCTCGGAACACACAGGTCATCGACGCGGGGTTTGCCATGGGACTTGGGAAAGCTGGGCTTCAGATGCGCCATCTGCTCGTCGGTGTGCCAGGAACATCGCACCCGCCATCGCTTCATTTTCATGCGGAGAGGCTATGAATTATTTTAAAATCAATTAGTTGTGTGGAATGATCCAATGGGACCGGAGGACAACTCTGTCCCACCATCACGCTGGACGAAGATGTATCCCGATCATTCATGAGAATGTGAGATGCCCCCTATAGACCGGGGCGGCCTGTTGTGCTGTCCTTATCCGTGATAGGCTGACCGTATTCCAGTAGCCCGTAGCCGGGCGGCCTGACCTCTGGAAGCCGGGCCGGAGTGAAACTGATGGCAGCGACGGGCATCCCCCCGTACCACTTTCAGGCTGAGGAGCTACCCATGGATCTGACAATCAACGGCACCAAGCACCAAATTGATATCGAACCCGAAACCCCGCTGCTTTGGGTGCTGCGCGATGAACTGGGTATGACCGGAACCAAATACGGCTGCGGAGTTGCGCAATGCGGAGCCTGCACTGTCTTGGTTGACGGAGTCGCCACCCGGTCCTGTGTGACCACGGTGGACAGCGTGGTGGGGGCGCAGATCACGACGATCGAAGCCATCGAAGAGGACCCGATCGGCCAGAAGGTGGTGCAAGCCTGGGTCGCCCATCAGGTCCCGCAATGTGGTTATTGTCAGTCGGGACAGGTGATGGCTGCGACGGCGCTGCTTAAGGAAACACCCCAGCCCGGAGATGAGGACATTGCGTCGGCAATGGTCAACCTGTGCCGTTGTGGCACCTATAACGCCATAATCGCCGCTGTGCGTGATGCGGCTCAGGCGTAATGGGGCAGAAAAATGAATGACATGTTCATCAAGTCCCGCGAGATCGGCAAACCGTTCAAACTGTCGCGTCGTGGTTTCATCGGCGCTTCATTAGGGGCGCTGGCACTGGGGGTGGTCGTGCCGGCGGGGCGTGCCCGTGCGCAGGCGGCGCAGGCTGTTGTGCCGGGTACACGCGTATCCGCCTTTATCGAAATTCGTCCTGACAGCACCGTGCTGTTCCGCAGCGCCTTCATCGAAGGCGGGCAGGGGATCTTTACCGCCATGGCGCAGATCGTGGGCGAGGAACTGGACGTTGATCCGGCCAACTTTACCGTTGAGGGTGCGCCTCCGGGTCCTGACTATCTGCTGATCGGCGGTGCACGCTTTACCGGCGGCAGCATGTCGGTCCGTATGAGCTATGATGCCATGCGCAAGCTGGGTGCCTCGGCCCGCATGATGCTGATGCAGGCCGCGGCGACGCAGCTTGATGTGCCGGTTGCCGAACTGTCGACAGAGCCGGGGCGTGTGCTGCATGCAAAGTCCGGGCGCAGCATTCCATATGGTGAACTGGTGGACGCGGCTGCCGGGTTGCCGGTGCCCGAAGAGGTCGCTTTGCGTGACAGCGCCGACTTTCGCTGGATCGGAAAACCGGTCGGGCGGCTGGATGCGCATGACAAATCGACAGGCAAGGCGCAATATTCCATCGACCTTAAGGTCGATGGGATGCTGTATGCCGCCGTGCAGCACAGCCCGCATCTGGGGGGCGAGCCGGACAGCTTACAAAACGAAGCCGAGGTAGCCGGTATGCCGGGCGTCCATTCGGTTCACCGGCTGCCCGGCGCGGTCGCGGTGGTTGCCAACAGCTGGTGGCGGGCCCGGATGGCGGTCGAGGCGTTGCAGGTGACCTGGACCGAGCCGGCACCCGATGTTTCCCGTGCCATGCCGGCCGATTTCTCGACCGAGGCACATCTGGCTGCGCTGAAGGCCGCGCCCGGCGACGGCATCGCTTTTGAAGAGGAAGGGGACGTTTCCGCCGCACTTGCCGGTGCTGCGAAGGTGGTCGAGGCCAGCTATGACGCGCCCTATCTGGCGCATGGTCAGCTGGAACCGCCCTCGGCGCTGGTGCGCTGGAACGAAGATGGCACGCTGGAGCTTTGGGCCCCGAATCAGGCGCCCGAGATGTTCCAGGCTCATGCTGCAAAGGTGGCTGACATCGAGCCCGGGCAGGTCATTGTTCATTCGCCCCTGCTTGGCGGCTTTTTCGGACGCCATTTTCTTTATGAAACCGCCAACCCCTTTCCGCAGGCGATACTGCTGTCGAAAGCTGTTGGCCGGCCAATCAAGCTGATCTGGAGCCGCGAGGAAGAGTTCTTGCGTGACGCCCTTCGTCCCATGTCCGCTGTCCGCTTTCGTGCCGGGCTGGATGCTGACGGGCTTCCTGTTGCGCTACATGCGGTGTCCGCGGGCGAGGGACCGGCTGGCCGCTGGTTCGGGCGTGATCCGGACAAGGTCGACAGTACCGCTGTCGAGGGGATTGCCGGCAAGGTCTATGCGATCAAGAACCGTCGCGTCGGGCATATCCATGTAGATGATCCGGCGATCATCGGCTTCTGGCGCTCGGTCGGGCATTCCATGAATGATTTCTTTTATGAAACCTTCTTCGACGAAATGGCCGATGTCGGGGGGCATGATCCCTATGAGTTGCGCCACCGTCTGCTGGCCGACAGTCCGCGTCACAGAAACCTGCTTGAAGCGGTTGCCGAACTGGCAGGCGGCTGGAAGCGCGGACCCTTTGAGGCCGAGGATGGCAGCCGCCGCGCCCGGGGTGTCGCCATGGCCTCGCCTTTCGGCAGTGAGGTGGCGACTATCGCCGAAGTGTCGATCCAGCAGGGCCAGATCGTTGTGCATGACATCTGGGTGGCCATTGATCCGGGCAGCATCGTCAACCCGGCAATCATCGAAGCTCAGGTGAATTCGGCGGTTGCGCTGGGGCTGTCCTCTGCCTTGCTGGAAGAGGTGGTCTATGTTGACGGTGTTCCACAGGCGCGCAATTACGACGGCTATCCGATCCTGACGCCGGATCAGATGCCGCGCGTCCATGTCCGCATCGTGGAAAGCGGCGCCCCCATGGGCGGTATCGGCGAACCCGGGGTGCCGGGCGTGCCGCCAGCTGTGGCGAACGCGGTGTCGACCCTGACCGGGCGTCGTGTGCGCAGCCTGCCACTGTCGAAGTTCAGTCTGGAGGAGGGCGGCGCAACCTGAAGCTGGCTGTGGCGTAACGGCAGGGCATCGGTACCTGCCGTTAGTCGCCCGATCAGGCAACCGAGTTTCGCGCGGGGCATGAGTTGAACGGGACGGAGATTCTTAGCGTATTGCCAACACCTGTCCGGGTGCTTGAAAGCGATGATCCGGCAGAGCTGTTGCGTTTCGCAGTGACCAGCTTTGCCCGGGGTCCGGTTGCGGTTGCGACCCTGACCGGCATTCGCGGCAGTGCGGCGCGAAGGCTGGGGTCGCATGTCGTCATCGCGGCGGATGGTGGCTATGCGGGGTTTGTCTCGGGCGGCTGTGTCGAGGCCGCAGTCGCGGCCGAGGCTTTGCTTGCCATGGCAGAGGGGCATGACCGGACAGCCGTCTTTGGCGAGGGGTCTCCGTTTTTCGACATTGTCCTGCCCTGCGGCGGTGGAATTACCATCGCCATCCATGTGCTGCGCGATGTCGGTGCCATCGAGCATACCCTTCATAACCTCGCTGCGCGTCGGCCTGCGGCATTGTGCTATGATCCGCAACAGCAGGCGTTGCGCTGTGCGCCGGTGCCAGAACGGCCGGGATGGGACAACGGCGGCTTTCTTTCGGTCTATCATCCGGTGACGAGGATGGTGATCTCGGGTCGCTCGATCGAGGCGCAGAAGCTGGCGCAGCTTGCCGCCTGCGCGGGGTATGACACTCTGGCGCTGGGTCCCTCACTTGTGGCGGATGACATCGGGGAACTGGCCGATGCCTATACGGCCTTTGCCGTTCTGTACCATGATCTGGACGCCGAACTGCCCGTGCTGCACAGGGCATTGCAGTCACCCGCCTTTTACATCGGGGCGCTGGGCAGCATGAGGACCCATCGCGCGCGCGTCGAACGTTTACGGGGTATGGGGATCCCTGAGACCGATATTGCCCGGGTCAAGGCCCCCATCGGCATGTTCGGCCCGACAAGGGACGCGTCCTCGCTTGCAATTTCGGTGCTGGCTGACGTTGCGGCTGCACGGTTGGCAGCCTTTGCCTGAGGCTGGTGGGTGGTATTTCCGGGTCGTCCGGGAGCTTCGGCCTGCTGCGATACTATCGGCACCCGCGCTGACAGAACCCCACAGCTTGGACTCTCACTCATTGATTCCCTTGGGGGCGAATATGATCGAGCCCGCCTTCTGCAAGAATGCCTGTCTTGGTGTTCCGGGCGGGTCGGTCCTTCGATGCGAAAGGCAGGTCGCGCGTCTGCTACTTTGTGACAAATGGAAACGGCCATGCCCAAAGGCATGGCCGCTTTGCGTACAAACGGAACAGGTGTCGTTATTTGTCGCCGGCGCGGCTTACGGTATAGAGCCCCGCCACATTGTTGCCGGACACCAGATTAAGGACGCCCGTGCCTTTCTGTGCGGTGATGAAGGCGGCGCGGCTGGCGCGTTCTTCACCCAGTTTTTCGCTGGCAATCTGCGCCAGCTCGTTGGTGGTGAACTGGCTTGCGTCCAGTCCCAGCAGGTCCGCCTGCATCTGGCGGCCCGGATTGATTTCCGACGCCAGGGCGGGCACGGCAAAGCTTGCTGCAACGGCGGCGATAACAAGTTTATTCAGCATTTCAACTTCTCCTTGGATCCGGCGGCGGCTGTGTTTCGCCCCGGTATGAAGCCAATATGAACATTGCATTTCCGCGTTAAACTGGCCAAAAATGACAACTGATGTGCAAAACTGAGTGGAACTATGCGCCTGAACCTCTGGAGTGAAATCCGCACCGCTGCTCAGGTGGCGCGTTTGGGCCGGGTCAGTGCCGCAGCCGAGGTGCTGGGGATGCATCATTCCTCTGTCATCAGGCATATCGACACGCTTGAGGCCGAGCTGGGCGTCAAGCTGTTCCAGCGCCATTCGCGCGGCTATACACCGACCGAAGCGGGCGAGGAGCTGCTGCAAACCGCCAGCGCGGTGGACGAGCAATTCACCCAGATGCTGGGGCGGATCGAAACCGCGCGAAATCAGGTCTCAGGACGGCTGGTGCTGACGGCGGTGCCCAGCCTTGACCCGCTGATCGTACCGATGCTGGGCCGATTCCTGTGCGACCACCCGCTGGTGCAGGTCACCTATGATTCGGATGAGCGCACCTTTGAGCTGTCGCGGGGCGAGGCGCATGTGGCGCTGCGGGCCGGTCCGCGTCCTTCAGCACAGGACAGCGTGGTCACGCCGCTGTTTGACTACCCACATGCGCTTTACGCGGCGCCGTCCTATATCGCCCGGCATGGTCGCCCGGAAACGCTGGCAGATCTGGCCGCGCATCATCTGATCGTGGGCGAGGATCGTTTCGCCCGCGCGCCATTTTATCAATGGCTGTTCAGCCGCGTCCCGGATGAGGCGTTTGTCCTGCGCACCCCGCAAAGCTCTGTGGCCTATCGCGCGGTCGAACAGGGGCTGGGCATCGGCTTTCTCAGCCCGCTGACCGCCTCGCCCGAGCTGGTTGAGCTGTTCCCCGGCATCTGCCCACCGGAATGGCGGACGCAGATCTGGGTGGTGACGCATGTGGACCTGCACCGCAGTTCCAAAGTGCAAAGCCTGACCCGTTTCATCCATGACCAGGCACGCGGCTGGCGCGCATCGCTGGCGTTGCGTGACAAGGCATCGGGGAAGGTCTGATTTCCAATACGACCGCCTGCGGCCCGGCGTCGGTGGCCGGAAAGTAAAGCTTGCGTCCCGGGCGGTTATCGAAGCCACGATGATGATCGTCCCGTCCTTTGGCATATCCGTCACCTCGGGCGAATAAAACATTGCGCCTGTATTGACCCCAAAGCCGGGCCGCCATTTCTGATCGGGAAGCTCTTCGATGCTGTCGTTCTCGCTCAGGCATTGTTTTTACGCATTGATGCATGCAAAGTCCGGGAATCTGACATTCAGGTCCATCTGCATGAGCCATATTCCCACCGCCTCTGAGGGCTGGCGTATAGGTGTGCTGTTTTCGCGCAGCGGGCTTAGCGCGCTGACCGAAAGCGAGCATCTGCGCGGCACGACCCTGGCCATCGAAGAGATCAACAAGGGCGGCGGCGTGCGCGGCCTGCCCCTTGTCCCCGTTCTGCGCGACCCACAATCAAGCCCGACGACCTATCGCCAGATGGCACGGCAGCTGATCGTGGATGAAGGGGTCACGATCATCTTTGGCTGCTCGCATTCGGCCTCGCGCAAGGCGGTGCTTCCGCTGGTCGAGCGGCATGATGCATTGTTGTTCTACCCCTCGGTCTATGAGGGGTTCGAGTATTCGGAAAACGTGATCTATGCGGGCGCCACGCTGAACCAATGCGCCTTTGCTCTGGCCGACTTCCTGATCCGCCGTTACGGCAAGCGCATCGGTTTTGTCGGGGCGGACTATATTTTCCCGCGCGAATCAAACCGCACCATGCGCGACATCCTTGAAAGCAAGGGGGCCAAGGTCGCGGGCGAGGTTTATGCACCGCTTGAAGCCTCATCCTCCGAGGTCGCAGAACTGATGGGCCATATCCGCAGTTGGCAGGCCGATGCGGTGTTCAGTACCGTGATCGGTGGCCCGGCCCGTCAACTGTACCGCATGTATGCCGAGGCGGGCTTTGACACGCAACAGCGCCCCATCGCCAGCCTGACCATGGCCGAAACCGAAATCAACGAGATCGGGCCCGAATACTGTCACGGCCATGTGCTGTCGGCCAGCTATTTCCAGACGCTGCCCTCTGACCAGAACCAGCTGTTCGTTGCGGCCTACAAAGACAGGTTCGGGGCCGAAGCGACAACCAGCGTTTGGTCCCAGACGGCATATCTGCAGGTATACCTGCTGGCGCATGCACTTGAACGTGCAGGCAGTCTCGAGCCGTCGGCGCTTGCCCCCCACCTGCTGGGGCAAAACCTGCTGGCACCCGAAGGCCCGGTTTGTGTCGATCAGGAAAACCGGCATCTGTGGCTGACACCGCGCATCGGCATCATGCGCCGGGACGGGCTGTTCGACGTCGCGTGGCAGGCTGACAGCCCGGTCCGTCCCGACCCCTATCTGGCAACTGCTCGCTTTGATGAGGTCTGGGTTTGACGGGCGCACCAGTTGATCGCAGCCGGCGCCCTGCCGCGCGCCGCCTCCTGGACGATCTGCGTCAGGCCAGGGTGCTGGTCCTGCATCCACACGACGAAGACAGGGCGGTCCTGACCGAACATCTCAAGCGACTTGGCTGCGCGGTAACGGCCCTGTGGCCTCTGCCCGCCGCGCTGCCGCCTGAAACCGACACGATATTCGTGCAGGTCGACGATCTGCCCGGAGAGGCACTGCCCGCGCTGCTGCAGGATCGCACGCCAGCCATCATCGCTATCATGACCTATGAGACGCCGACCGCGCTGCAAGCCATCACCGATCTGAACGCCCATGGCGTGATTTCAAAGCCGCTGCGGCCGTTCGGCATTCTCGCCCAGTTCGTGCTGGCCCGCTATCGCCGGGGCTATGAGGGGCGGCTGACAGGCAAGATCCAGAAGCTGGAAGAGACGATGAAAAGCCGCCGCCTCGTTGATCGCGCGGTCAAACTGATGGCCGAGCTGCGCGGTATTCCGGATGATGAGGCCTATCGTCTTTTACGTGATCAGGCGACGGCCAGGCGGACCTCGCTGACCTCGATCGCCGAAGGTTTGCTTGCCGCCGAAGCAACGCTGCGCAGCATCGGCCTGACGATTGCCGAAAAATAGCCCTGCCTTTTGCGAACCTGGGTCGATTGCCATTTCTCGTTGACATTTGAACTGAGC
This sequence comes from Paracoccus kondratievae, assembly GCF_009301415.1. Lineage (GTDB taxonomy): Bacteria > Pseudomonadota > Alphaproteobacteria > Rhodobacterales > Rhodobacteraceae > Paracoccus > Paracoccus kondratievae. The sequence goes on from NZ_CP045073.1 coordinate 1,213,596, forward strand.
TTGGCAGAGTTGTCCGCGAGCAAGGTTGCTCTGTCGGCAGGATTGCCGAACTGAAATCGAGGCTAGGTAGCCCATGGCATGCGGATCTTTCCCGCGTCCATGGGCTTTTTTCATTTCTGGAGGGCGCCTTGACGCACAAGGTCCAAGAGAAGCAAACGGTTGCCGTCGCTTGCCTGCAATTCGAACCCCGCTTTGGCGAGGTCGAGGCCAATCTGGCCGCCATCGACCGGCTGGCCAGAGAGGCTGCGGCAAAGGGGGCCAAGATCCTTGTCCTGCCCGAACTGGCGGACACCGGCTATGTGTTTGAGGCAGCCGATGAATTGCAGCAACTGGCCGCACCCATTCCCCAAGGACGCCCATCACAGGCGCTGATCGCACTGGCGGCTGAGCTGGGCGTCTACATAGCGGCCGGGCTATGCGAAAAAGCCGGGGATACCTTCTACAACTCGGCGATATTCTGCGGGCCAGAGGGGTATCTGGGCACATTCCGCAAATTGCATCTGTGGAACAAGGAAAAGCTGTTTTTCCGGTCCGGCGATCTGGGGCTGCCTGTATTCGACACGGTCTATGGCAAGGTTGGCGTGGCGATCTGTTATGATGGCTGGTTCCCGGAAACCTTCCGGGGATTGGTCGCTGCGGGTGCCGAACTGATCTGCGTGCCGACCAACTGGGTTCCCATTCCAGACCAACCCGCCGGTGCCGAACCGATGGCCAATATCCTTCACAAAGCGGCCGCCCATTCGAACGGTGTCGCCATCGCCTGTGCCGATCGCGTGGGCATTGAACGTGGCCAGCCCTTTCTGGGATGCAGCCTGATCGTCGGGCCACGCGGCTGGCCTCTTGCCGGTCCTGCATCCCCTACCAACCCCGAGATCCTGATCGCCGATGTCATGTTCGGAGACCTGGAAAACCAGCGACGCGTCAGTGAACGCAATAACGTCTGGGAAGACCGGCGCACCGATCTTTATAACTGATCGCTTGCGCATAACCAATTGATACAACAGGGAAATGTAAGATGAAAAACGCTAAACCCACCTGCCTTTGCCTGCTGCTTGCCACCGCGCTTGTCAGCGGCCCCGCCCTTGCCCAGGAAGGCGAGCCGATCACCATTGGCGTACCGGTCGGCCTGTCCGGGGCAAACAGCGTTATTGCCCCCGCCGTGGTTCAGGCCACCCAGCTTGCCGTTGAGCAGATCAATGCCAGCGGCGGGATCCTGGGCCGCCCCGTCAAGGTTGTCGTCGCAGATGACGCCTCGGGCGCGGCAGGGGCGCAAACCGCCTATAATACGCTGGTCTTCCAGAACGACGTTGACGTGCTGATTGCGATGGAAACCTCGGCCGCGCGCAACGCGGGCCTTCCCATCGTGGAAGAGGGGGAAAAGCCCTTCATTTATTCATCATTCTATGAAGGCCGCTCTTGCTCACCCAATATGTTCGTCAACGGCTGGGTGCCTGAACAGCAGGTGCCTCCGGTTGTGGAAAAGCTGATGGCGGATGGTGCCAGGAATTTTTTCCTGATCGGTTCGGATTATGCCTTCGGGCGGGGCATGCTCGAGTTCTCGCGCAAGTATATCGAGGATAAGGGCGGCAAGATCGTGGGCGAGGAATACCTGCCGATGGAGGGGTCGGACTGGACCGCGATCCTTTCGAATCTGCGTAGCGCGGGCGCGGATGCGGTCATCACCTCGACGGCGGGCGGAACACCGAACGTGACACTGACAAAACAGCTGCGCGCCTCGGGTATCTCGATCCCCTACGCCAATCTGGCGGTTGACGAAGGCACCGCGAAAGCGATGGGGGCGGATGGTGTGGGCATTCTTATTTCGGCATCATACCTGACCGCAATCGACACGCCCGAGAACAAGGATTTCATCGCGGCTCTGGAAAAGAAATTCGGGGGTGAGATGCGGACCCCGAACGATCTGTCCACCCCGCAATATGAGGCGGTCTATCTTTACAAGGCCGCTGTCGAAAAGGCCGGATCGACGGAAACCGAAGCCGTCCTGGCAGCCTTCCCCGAAGTCTCGTTCAAGGGGCCGCGCGGCGAGATTTCAATGTCGAAACAGCATCATGCTCCCCTCACCATGTATCTGGGGGAAGTACAGGCTGACGGTTCGGTCAAGGTTGTGGCCGAATTCCCGAACGTGGACCCGGGCGACCAGTGCCCTGATCTCTGAGCCGTCCCGTACCGCGACCGTCATACGCGGTCGCGGGCACGCCTGTCCTTCAACGAGGGAACCGCATGGCCCTATTACTTGACATAACAACGACCGCAGCGCTGCTGTTCATCGTCTCTGCCGGTCTGTTCGTCATATTCGGCGTACTCAAGATCATCAATTTCGCCCATGCCGCATGGCTGACCATCGGCGCCTACACAACCGTGGTCGCGACCAGGATGGGGTTCAGCCCCTGGCTGTCGCTGCCGCTGGCCGTTTTCGTTGGCGGGCTGCTGGGCGCGGCCACAGAGATCGCCATTGTGCGCCCGCTTTATCGCCGTTCCCTGGACGCCATTCTTGCGACATGGGGGTTGGGCGTGGTGATCGTCCAGATCATCACCCTGACGTTTGGCCGGGACATGCAGATGCCGCCCGCGCTTATCACCGGAACTGTTGACGTGCTGGGTATGCCATATTCCAGCTACCGGCTGTTTTTGCTGGTCGCTGCGGTCATCATGGGCCTGGCCTTCGTCCTTGTTCTTGAGCGCACGCGCCTTGGCCTGAATGCGCAAGCAGTCATCATGAATGAGACGCTGGCACGCGCATTGGGCATCAATACTTCGCAAGTGCGACTGGTCACCTTTATGCTGGGTTCGGCCATCGCAGCCCTGGCCGGGGTCCTGCTGACGCCCCTTTCCAGTGTTGATCCCACCATGGGCATTTCCTGGCTGATCGGAGCGTTCATGCTGGTCATGGTATCTGGCACCTCGGTCGCAGCACTTGCACTGGCCTGTCTGTGCTTTGGCGCAGCGCAGGTGCTGGTGTCGACATGGATCAGCCCCATCCTTGGCAGCGTGACCGTAGCTGTGCTTTGCGCCGTCGTACTGCGACTTCATCCGAAAGGTTTTGCCCGTGGCTGATCGCGCACATTCCCTTGCCGTTTCCGACCGTATGTTTACCCGTCATGGGACGGGGCTGTTCCTGCTGGGCGCTCTGGCTTTGGCGCTGGTGCTGCTGGGACCGCTGTTTCTGGACCGCTTTACGCAGAATGTCCTGACCCGCTCGATGATCTACGCGATGATGGCGATCACGGTGGATCTGCTGTGGGGCTATACCGGCATCCTGACATTCGGACAGTCCGCCTTTTTCGGTGCCGGGGCTTACGCAACCGCCCTGATCCTGACCCATATCGGCGGAGGCATGCAGAACTTTGCGCTCGCCCTGGCCCTGTCGGTAATCCTGCCAATGGTGCTGGCCGCACTGGTTGGCTGGCTGTCCTTTTACCACAAGTCGACGCCGCTTTACGCATCCGTCATTTCGCTGGTGGTGCCGATCGTGCTGACGCAGGCCATCTTTGCCGGAGGCAGTTTTACCGGCTCTTCCAGTGGGCTGGTCGGGTATCCGGTGATGAAGCTTGGCGCGGCCAATTACTTCCGCCTTGCTGGGGTGGCACTGATCCTGTTTGCTGCTCTGTCCTGGATCATCGTTCGTTCGGATGCGGGGCGGGTTCTCGTCGCCATTCGGGACAATCCCCTGCGCGCGGCTTACCTGGGTATCCGCACCCAAAAGGTGCAGATCCTGCTGATGACCGTGCTGGGTGGAATCGCCGGGCTGTGCGGTTTTCTTTACGCCAATGCCGGGCGCATCGTCGCACCCGAGATTGCGGGCTTTGGTTTTGGTACACAAATGATCGTCTGGACCGCACTGGGCGGCAGGGCCTCGATCTTTGGGCCAGCCCTTGGCGCAATCGGCATCGACTATCTGGGCGCCCAACTGTCGGGCAGCATGCCCTATGTCTGGCAACTGATCATCGGCGTCCTTTTCGTGGCGATGATCCTGTTTGTCCCGCGCGGTCTTGTGGGGCTTCTTCCCCGGCGCAAGCACAGCGGGGCAGCACCGGCACTGGTCGCCCTGCCGGATCAAAGGCAGGAAAGCGGCCGCGATGCGCTGCTTACGGTTTCGGGGCTGCGCAAGGCTTATGGCAATTTTGTCGTGCTTGATGGCATTGATTTGAAGGTCAGACCCGGTGAGCTGATCTCGGTGGTCGGACCAAACGGTGCCGGCAAGACCACTCTGCTGCGCTGCCTTTCGGACGGGACAGAGACTATCGAGGGCAATATCACCGTGGTCGATAAGGACATTGCCGGCCGCCCGCCCGAAGATATCGTCGCACTGGGCATCGGTCGCAAATTTCAGGTCGCAAGTGTCTTTGAAAGCATGACCGTCGCTGAATGTCTGCGCCTTGCACGCACGACCCATGAACGGCCCAGCCTGTGGCATCGCGCCTCGACGATCGAACTGCCGTCAGCCGCGCTGGAGATCCTTGCGCTGACGGGCCTGAACAAGAAACTGGGCGAACCGGTCAGCGGACTTTCTCACGGGATGCGGCAAAGCCTGGAGCTGGCGATGGTCGTCGCCATGCAGCCCCGGCTGATCCTGTTGGACGAGCCTACCGCAGGTCTGACCAAGGCCGAGCGGACGTTGATCGGCGAGGTGTTGAAGCGACTGACGCAAAACCTGGGCTACGCCGCGATCCTTATCGAGCATGATATTGATTTCGTAAAGGAAATCTCGCAGCGGCTCGTCGTGCTTCACCAGGGTCGACTGGTGATGGATGGCTCTGTCGAAGAGGTCGTGAACTCAGAGCTTGTACGCTCGATCTATTCGGGGATGGCCCATGACTGACAACAGGCTGACGATCGAGGCCCTGACATCTGGCTATGGCGAGACCGATATCCTGCAAGGGGTTGCGCTGACTTTGTGCCGGGGCGAGATTCTTGCCCTGATGGGGCGCAATGGCATGGGCAAAACCACGCTGCTAAAGACCGTGATGGGCCTGATCCAGACGCGCGCGGGCCGCATCATGCTTGATGGCAGCCCGGTCGACGGCAAGCCGCCCGCCTGGCTTTTGGCGCATGGGGTGGGATATGCGCCGCAAGAGCTGCCCTTGTTTCAGGACCTCTCGATCCGTGACAATCTGCGACTTGCTTTGCGTCATGATCGCGATCTGGCCAAGGCCTTGCAGAATGTTGGGCGCAGCTTTCCCTTTCTGCTTGAACGGTTGGAACAGTTGGCAGGCACCTTGTCTGGGGGTGAGCAAAAGATGCTCATCCTGGCGCGCGCCCTGATGAACGAACCCGATCTTTTACTGATCGACGAAATCTCTGAGGGGATACAGCCCAGCGTGGTTCAGCGCATTGCAACCGCCCTGAAGACCGAGCGCGAACGACGCGGGATCAGTATTCTGGTGGTCGAGCAGAATCTTGATTTCGCACTCAGCGTGGCGGATCGCTGGGCGGTCATGAAGTTGGGTCAAATCGTCGACGAAGGTGCCTGCAACGCCGAGTCGAGAGAAACGGTGCTAAAGCATCTGAGTATCTGAGGGCCTGATCCGCCTGATCGTTTGTGTATCGGCCACCGGACGTTTTGCGACCCGGTGGTCAGAAACCCTGAAAGATCGGCCGCAGGCGCTGACCGTGGTTTGGACCCAACCGAGAGGATTACCAAACTGTCGCCAACCTACGCGCCGATCCTCCTCAGGAAATCGCGCCGGTCGAATGTACCGGCTTGCCTGCCGGAGAACAGTTCTTCGTCCAGATCGCGCAGCGGCCTGGGGTTGACCGTCCGGCCCAACCGGACCTCGGCCATGACGAATGCTTCGGCTGCGGCGCGCAAAGCCATCAGATCGCCAGTCCGCGCGGCCTTTCGCAGGGCGCGCCCCTTGGGGTTGGGCAGCAGGCGGCGTATCTGAGCCACCAGACGTCCGGGTGCGGGCGCGCGCCCGACCAGTGCTGCGACCATCCCAACAACCAGCCCCGCCAAGGCAAAGGCACCCATCTGAACGGCCATTGTCCGTGATGAGAACGCCTGCCCGCCAATATTGTTGCCAAAGCCCGCGATCCCGATCTCGACCGGCAGGGTAACAGCACCGCGCATTTCGCGGATCTGGGTGTTGAACCAGGGAAAGCGCAGCGGGGTCAGCGAACCGGTTTCGCCGGTATGCGGGCGCAGCGTCCACTCCCACACGGCGACCGCGACCGGACCTTGCGCCGTCAGCCGCGTCTCTCGCAGCTCGGGGGCGGCAAAGCTGATCAGCCATGGTTCGCGGATTGTCGGGCGTGCAGGTAACAGATGGGCCATGCTGCCCTCAGCAATCAGCGTGATCCGCCGGGTAAAGGATTCGGACGGGCCAAGCTGCGAGGGATTGGCCGAAAACTCATCCCTGACCGTCACATTGCGGGCCGCCAACGCCCGGCCCGAGCCGGGATAGGGTGTCACAGCGCGCGTCACAGGCTGCGCCTCAACATTGACTGCGATCCGGGACGTACCTTCGGCCTTGGTCAGATGATGTGTAACCGGTCCAATGGTCAAAGTGCCGGCATGACGTGGAAAGACGGCGACCCTCCGCTCAAAGACGCGATAAAGGGTGCCGTCCACCCGTTCATCCACCCACCGGTCACGGGCGGTTTGCACCCAGTCATAGGCGGGGGAGTCCGGGAAAACCATCTTTTCCAGCGTGACAGAGCCGGTGTATTCGCCGCGGATGGTCACGGGGATCATCTCGCCGACCACAGGACGCATCTCGGGTATGAGCAGGCGCAGACTGTCCGACATTGCTGGCAGCGTCGTCAAAAGCAACAACAGCAGCGCGCGGATCACCATGGCTCAGCCTCCCGCGGCCGGATAAGGCCTTGGCCAAGGCGGCGATCATATTCCGATTTCAGACGCAGCTTAAGGAACTCTCCCGGATCATCCCTGATGGTGGCCAGCCAGTCGTCACTTGCAACGATCCCGCCCGCATCAACCTTGCGCCGTGTTTCGGGGTCCTGAATATCCCCCGAGGACTGCTGCATCTCTTCCCCAGGTCCAAGGCCCCCATAGCCACGGATGCGCCCCGGGACCACGCTTTCACCGCGGGCTGGCGGATACATCGCGCTGACCAGGTCGCGGTTGTGGCGCGCCTCGGCGTCAGCGGGGTTAGAGAACAGAACCGCATCGAAATAGGCCACAGACAGCGGATAGTTCCCAATGGCAGCAAGGCTAAGCCCGCGATTATAGGTCTGGCTGCGCCCCGAAGCGGCAAACGCCTTATCTGCACGGTCATATTGTCCCGCGCGATACAGCGCGACGCCCTTTTCGACGGGATCTGACAGCAATGGCACGGCAAGCCCCGGCATTCCGCCCAGCAGGGCCAGCCGACCCAGCGCCTGGGGTCCGGCCAGGGCAAGGCAGATGATGCCGGCGGTCAACAGGACAGGTATTCTCATGCCAGCCTCCGGAAACGAAGCAGCAAAGACAGCAGCGCCAACAGCGCAAGCCACGGTCCCAGATCGTAATACTGCTGCGAGCGAAGCGCCGGGTCACGATCCAACCCCGAAGAGGCCAGCGAGCGAGCCACCCGATAGGGGTCGTCAAAGCGGGCGACAGGGCCGTTGGCGATCGTCCGCAGCGCCTCGGGATCCGAGGGCGGATTGCCCGCGACTGTCAGCGCCGAAATCCGCACCCCGCCGGATTGCAGCCGCGCGGCCTCGGCCTGCGCTGCCTGATCAATGCCGCCGCCATCCGAAATCAGCACCAGATCCGCCCGCCGCAACCCGCGCAGCAATTGCCCTGCCATGGCCAGAGCGGCAGCGGGATGCGAACCTTCGTCGGGCATGGTTTCCGCGTCCAGCACCGCGATCTGGGTCTCAAGCGTCGCGGGGTCTTGGGTCGGGGCGGCGATCAGGTAGGCCTCGCCCGCATAAAGGATCAGCCCGACTGGACGGCCCGCAAGCTGCGCCAGCAACCCTGCTGCGGCCGCCTGCGCGTCCTTAAGCCCCGGCCCATCAGCGACCGAAGAAGACATGTCCAGCGCAATCACGACCGCATCGCTTTGGGCAAAGACCGGCGCCTTGGCCCGCTGCACTGCAGGCCCGGCAAGCCCCAGCATCAGCGCGGCAGCCCCGGCCAAAGGCAGGTATCGCGCGCGGTCCGTACCCGCGCCAAGCTGACCCAGTGCCGCCATGCCCCGTCGCATATGGGGTGGCAGCACAGCTTGCCAGCCGCCCGCATCTGGTCCGCGCCGCCAGATCGCCAGCGCAAGCAGGACCAGCGCAGCAAGGGCCAGAAGCCACAGGGGGCGCAGCAGGATCATTCGCGCCTCCAGCAGATCAGCATCATCAGGATCAGCGCCACCGCGCCCGGCCAGAACCACAGCGAATGCCAGTAACGCATTGGCGGACGCTCGGCCGGGTTCGGCTCAAGCTGATCCAGACTGGCGGCCATCGCCTCAAGATCGTTCATGTCACGCACACGAAAGGCGGTGCCGCCGCCAAGACTGGCCACTTCGCGCAAGGCTTTCGTATCTACCGCGTCGCGGGAGTTAGGCTGGTTTTCCAGATCTTCGGGACCAAGCGCGATGGTATGAATGCGGATACCGTGGCTTGCCGCCAACCGGGCCGCATCGGCCGCGCGCACCTTGCCCGTGGTATCGACACCGTCCGACAGCAGAACGATAACCCGTGTCGGCGCCTCGCTGGCGGCAAGCCGCTTGATCGCCAGGCCCAGCCCGTCCGATATTGCCGTTCCGCGCCCCGAGATCCCGATCTGGGCCTCATCGACGGCACGTGCGACAGCGTCGACGTCAAAGGTCAGCGGCTGGGCGAAATAGGCACGGTCGCCAAAGATCGCCAGCCCGATCCGGTCCCCCCGCCGCGCTGCGACAAAACGCGAGGCACTGCGTTTAACCGCATCCAGCCGGGAAATCGGCTGACCGTCGAGGTGGAAATCCTCTTTCCGCATACTGCCCGACAGATCAATGGCCAGCACGATATCGCGTCCCGAAGCAGGCAGCATATCGCTGGTTCGGCTGACCTGAGGCCCTGCAATCGCAATCACCAGCAACACCCAGGCCAGCCCGGCTGGCAACCAGCTGCGTCCCGCCCGTCTTTCAGCGGTGACGCCTGCGAAAATATGCTCGGGCACCCGCAACCCGGTCTGCACGGACGCTGGCGGCAGCAAACGGATCAACAGCGGTACGGGCAAAAGCAGAAAGGCCAGCGGCCAGGCAAAGCTCATTCGCGGCTCCTTGCCAGTCGCTCGATCTCATCCGCTGGGGGCATGGGCGCCGCACCATAAGCCGCGGGGCGCAGTGCCCGTGGCAGGCGGCCAAGAATGCGGGCGATGACAAGCAGCCGCTCTTCGGGCTCTAGCCCGCGCGTCGCGCGAATGCGGGTGCGGACTGAGCGGCGATGCGTCAGGATCGGTGAAAGCAACCAGATCAGCAAAGCCCCGGCCAGAAGCCCCAGACCGAACAGTGCCACCGCCTCGCGCCAGCCCAGCACCAATGTCGAGGGCGGCAGGCGGCTTGGCGACAGTGCAGCGATCAGTTCAGCCCGTGTCATCGGGTGAAACCGCCCGGGCTTTGGCGCCAAGGCTGTGCAGATGGGCAAGCAAGGCCCCGCAGTCCAGCGGGGACAGCCGTCCATGGCGTGCGGCATGTCCGTGGCGCACCGACAGCGCCGTTCGGGGCGGAGAGGTCTCGGCAGGATCAAGGATCACGTGCACGCGTATCACCCGCCCCCGCGCCAGTTGCGACAAGGCTGCGTCAGCCCCGGCCAACCCGTCGGGGCCGGTCGCCAGATGCACCTGCCCGCCCGGCGGGACCATGCGCCGTGCCTGAACCAGCGCCGTCGCAAGGCTGGACTGACCCGATCCAAGGGCCAGCGCCGCATCATGGGCCTGCGCCATGGCCTGAGACAGCGCAAGCATTTGGGGCGTGCCCGTCCCTGCGGACAGCAACGCCGGTGCCCCCTCCTTGACCGCCATCAGCGCGACCGACGCCCCTTGTGCCACCGCCTGCCAGCCGATCCGGGCCAGCCACCGCGCCGCCCGGACCGAGCGTAGCGCCGACCCCGTGCCCCATAGCATCTGATGACGAAAATCGACGATCAGCAGCCTCGTGTCATCGCGATCCTCATGAAAGCTGCGGACATGAAGCTGACCCGTCCGGGCGGTTGCTCCGGGATCTATGCGGCGCTGGTCGTCCCCCTCGGCAAAGGCCCTGATCTCGCGCAGGTCCATGCCCTGACCTGCGACCCGCGCCGGAATTGCTCCGGGGCGCGCACCCGCAGGACGGTGTCGGGCGGGCCTGAACGCAGGACGCAGCGCAATCAGTTCTGCAGCGGTAAGACGCAGCCCCGGATGGTCCAATGCGGCTGCTACCATGGCCGCACCTTGCACAGGATCTCGGCAATCAAGCTGCGGCCATTCCACCCTTCGCTGGCGGCCTGCCAGTTCGGGATCAGGCGATGGGCCAGGGCATCCTCGGCCAGATCCTCGACGTCTTCGGGCAGCACATGATCGCGCCCATGCAGCCAGGCACGGGCACGCCCGGCGGCAGCCAGGGCAAGCGTGCCACGGGGCGAGACGGGATGTTCGATCCGGTCTGCAACCTCACCCCCTGCGCGGGTTGCCATCACCAGCCGGACGATAAAGTCCTTGAGTGCCGGGGCCAGATGGATCCCGGCAACTGCCTGCCGCGCGGCATGGATGTCAGCATCGGCAATCACCGGCTGAATGGCTGACACGGGCGTCAGTGTCTCGGCCTCGACCAGATCAAGGATTGCCCGCTCGGCCTCAGCCCCCGGCATGTCCAGAAACAGGTGCAGCAGAAAACGGTCCATCTGCGCCTCGGGCAGCGGAAATGTGCCTTCATGCTCGATGGGGTTTTGCGTTGCCACCACCATGAATGGATCAGGTAAGGGCCTTGTCGTGCCGCCAGTGGTCACCTGATGTTCAGCCATCGCCTCTAGCAAGGCTGACTGTACTTTTGGCGGCGCGCGATTGATCTCATCGACCAGCACCAGCGAATGAAACAGCGGGCCGGGCACGAAATCAAAGCCGCCCGTATCGGCGCGGAAAACCTGCGTGCCGGTCAAGTCCGAAGGCAGCAGGTCAGGCGTACACTGAATGCGTGCGTGTTTGCCGGGCAAATGCGAGGCAAGCTGCTTGACCGCACGGGTTTTGGCAATGCCGGGCGGCCCCTCCAGCAGCACATGCCCCCCGGCAAGCAAGGCGATCACCAGCCGTTCGACCATCTGGTGATGGCCGATCAGCCCTGCTGAAACCTCGCTCACCAGCGTGGCAACGGGATTTCCGGCAGGCCTGTCCAGTTGGTTCATCATCTCTCCCCCGCCACGAGCTTCACATAAACGGCTATGCCGGACGAGCCTCCTCCCCGCGAAGTAGCACTAAGGGACTAACCCAAAGGCCATTTCGCAGGTGACCTGCAAGCGGCCGGAATGGCAGAGGGTTTGGCAGATCGGCGGCGGGTCGGTCATGAACGCGGGGCTTTCAAGGCCCAGAATTTTTGCTGTCCGCCAGTATTCAGGCGCGAGAACTTCCGCGCAATTCTGCACAGATTTTGCGCCATAGGGCGTTGATCCCGGCGTGTCCTGTGCTTGATCGTGATTTCTGGGCCAGCCTTTCACCGCAGGACTGGCGCGCCATTCTGGATCGGACGGGGCTTGCGCTTGCCCGGTCTCAGGTGGCTTACCAGCAAGGCGTGGCTTCGGCGCCGAAGGGGGGCGGGGGTCGCGGGGTGATCGTCTCGGACGCGTCGCCCGCAATTGAGGCCAGGCTGAAAGAGTTCCAGGACGGGATGTTGGCGGGACTGACCAAACGTACGATGAAACAGCGCGGCATCGACGATCCGACCCCGGTCATCGACGAATATCCGGCACTGGCCCGCAAATGATCCGAACTGCTGGAAGGGGTTGATCGCAACGATATCGAGGCCATCGCACGCCTCGTGCATAAAGATCTATGCCAAGGTTGATGACACCATCTTTGGCGTGAACTGATCCAGCCCTTTTGCCTTAGCCTATCCACTGCATACCAACTGGCAAATCACGACTTCTCAAACACTTCCGACCGCAATCGGAGCCGGCGCAGGCTCAGGCATAGGGCGGGCGATTGCGCATCGTCTGGCTGAGGACGGCTATCCGCATGATGTGGCGCGCCGGGCGCAAAGCTTTGACCATGTCAGACGCGGCCTGCTGCATTACTCGATGTCGCCGGTTTCCGGCACGGGCGGCGGGATCGCCGCGGCCGCGGCCTTCGGTGCGAATTTTGTGGATACGAACCCTAACGGCGGTTTCTGGCCCCCGGTTTTGCTGCTGCGCAATGCTGATGGATCAATGCGGCCGTTCCCGCATCTGTTTCTGGATCGCGCCAAGACCGGCGTGATCGCTGTTGGCCATGATGGTCGACGCTTTGTCAATGAGGCGTCAAGCTAGCATGATTTCGTACAGCGCCTGATAGCCAAGCTTTTAGCCGAGGGGCAGAAATCCGCCCGGTTGATTGCCGATCATCGGGCGATCCGGCGTCATGGGCTGGGCGCGGCGCATGCGTTTCCGGCGCGTTTTGGCCCCCATACCGCCAGATGCCCGAGGGGCTGGCCCGGCAATGTGGTATCGCTGCCCCGGCGCTGATCGAAACTCTGACCCGATTCAATGAGGCTGCAGCCCGTGGCGAAGGTCCCGAATTCGGCAAGGGATCGACCAGCTATCAGCGCTATCTGGGCGATGCCGAACATCGGCCAAACCCCTGTCTGCGCCCGCTTGAGGGGCCGTTCTATGCCGTCGAGATCTACCCCGGCGACATCGGCACCTCGATGGAGCCCGACATCACGGCAAAGGGTGAGGTCAGGGACAGGCAAGGCAAAGTCATACCCGGCCTTTATGCTTGCGGGAACGGTATCAACTCGATCATGTCCGGTGCTTATCCCGGCCCGGGCAGCACCTTGGGTCCGGGGCTGACCTTTGGATATGTCGTCGGGCAATCAGCGGCTGTGTAAAGGGCGGCAGGCCTAAACTGTCATCACTCGCAGGTCTCATGCCGGGGCTTGCGAGTGATGTTGCAGGCCTGTCACCGAGCCGTCGCAATCGGCTGGTTTCATAAGCGGTGGCCTTGCCCGGATTTGTCCGCGCTTGCGACAAGTTGACCAGCGGCGGGAGCCCGGCGGCTCGCCGGGGCATGAAAAGATCAGTCCGCATGCGACGGACGAACTTTCCAAGAAAACATTTTGCGGGTGTGTCATGCGTATCGGGACCTTTTTCCCTTATCAGCCAGCTGTGGTGGCCGGGGCTTTTCGCGCCAGCTTGTTGCCGTTTATGGACACAAGCACGTTTTCCCGCGCGAGGAATGGCGGTTGCCGTTTCTGCTGAAAGATGCCGGTTCGCTGGATTCGCTGCGACTGTCTCAGCGTACTTTGCCTGACAAGGTGCAGGTCAGCCGTGCGGCATCGCGGCCAGAGGAAAAGGGTCTGATCACGCACTCGGTTCTCGGCTCGGAGCGCCGCTCGCGCAATCATGCCATCACTGATGCGGGGCGCGATCTGTTCAGCCGCGCCTTTGGTGCTGTCGAGACGCGGGCGAACCAGATACTCAACGCGATGTCTGCTGCGGATCGGGGCGCGCTGGCGCAGGGCATCGCTGAGGTGGATCGGTCCGGATCCGGGGCGGCCAGCCCATCTTCGCGCCTGGGCCAGATGCAGCAGACGGGCTAGTCAGCGCCACCTTTCGCGATGATTTTGGTCAAAGCCCGGTCTATTCCCTCGGCATCTGAACCCAGCTCTTTCAGCAGCTCGGCTTGAAAATCCTCGGCGACGCGGGTCAGGCGGGTCATCAGGGCCCGACCTTCGGCGGTCAGTTCCAGCACCACCAGTCTGCGGTCGGTGTCGTTTTCCGATTTGCGCACCCAGCCCGCCTCTTGCAGGCGGGAGGCGGCACGGCTGACCATCGACTTGTCGAGGTTCACCCGGACGTTGATGTCGCGCACACTGACCGCGCCCGAGTGGTACAGATGCGCCAGCACCCGCCATTCGGGGACAGTCAGTCCCGCCTCGGCTGCATAGCGGCCGGCAAAGCGGCGGCTGACCTGAGCAGCGGCAACGCTAAGGCGATAGGGCAGGAATTGATCAAGATTGAATGCCATATGTGCTGCTTCTCCTTGATGGGCAGGACAGCAGAAAGCCGTTGCGTTCGCAACAAGGAACAATGAAGGCGCAGATATCAGTTGACATCGTTGCTGATGCAACGGCATATTTGTTGCAATAGCAATGATCTGACAGGGAGGAGAATATGACCCGGCATCCACTGCCTCAGGGCATGACCCGCGCTACTGTCGTCACTGGCACCCATGACGGTTACATGCCGGGCTTTGGCAATGATTTCGAAACCGAGGCGTTGCCGGGCGCATTGCCGCAGGGTCAGAACAGCCCGCAGAAATGCGCCTATGGACTTTATGCCGAACAGCTTTCCGGCACGGCCTTTACCCGCCCGCATCCCGAGCGGACCTGGTGCTATCGTATCCGCCCCTCGGTTCGCCATACCGGGCGTTTCGACCCGATCGAGCTGCCCTATTGGCAGACCGCGCCGAACGTGCTGCCCGATATTGCCAGCCTCGGCCAGTATCGCTGGGACCCGATTCCGCTGCCGGGTTCGGATCAGGATCTGACCTGGCTGACCGGCATGCGGACCATGACGACGGCGGGGGATGTCAACCTGCAGGTTGGCATGGCAAGCCATGTCTATCTGGTCACGCGCTCGATGCAGGACGAATATTTCTTTTCCGCCGATGGTGAGTTGCTGGTCGTGCCGCAAGAAGGACGGCTGCGCTTTTGCACCGAACTGGGCGTGATCGACGTCGAGCCGAAAGAGATCGCCATCATCCCGCGCGGTCTGATCTTCCGGGTCGAGGTGCTGGAGGGGCCATGCCGCGGGTTTGTCTGCGAAAACTACGGCCAGACCTTTACCCTGCCGAACCGCGGGCCAATCGGTGCGAACTGCCTTGCCAATCCGCGCGACTTTAAATGCCCTGTCGCGGCTTTCGAGGATCGGGAAACCCGTTCGCGACTGGTGGTCAAATGGTGTGGCCGCTTCCATGAAACCTGGATTGACCACAGCCCGCTGGACGTTGTCGCCTGGCATGGCAATTACTGCCCTTACAAATACGACCTGCGCAGCTATTCCCCGGTCGGTGCTATCCTGTTCGACCATCCTGACCCGTCGATTTTCACCGTGCTGACCGCGCCTTCGGGGCAAGAGGGGGTGGCCAACATCGACTTCGTGTTGTTCCGCGAACGTTGGATGGTGGCCGAACACAGCTTCCGCCCGCCGTGGTACCACCGCAACATCATGTCCGAGCTGATGGGCAATATCTACGGCATCTATGACGCCAAGCCTCAGGGCTTTGCCCCGGGCGGGATCAGCCTGCATAACTGCATGTTGCCCCATGGCCCTGACCGCGACGCGTTCGAGGGGGCCAGCAATGCCGAACTGAAACCCGAAAAGCTGGACAACACCATGTCCTTTATGTTCGAGACCCGCTTTCCGCAGCATCTGACCGCATTCGCCGCGAACGAAGCGCCGCTGCAACAGGAATATATCGAGGTCTGGCAACAGCTTGAAAAGAAATTCGACGGTACGCCCGGCATCAAGTGACGCCGTCGCGGCAATCGGAAAATCATAGAAGGAGGCCGGATTTGGCTTTGCTGCGGTCCTGGGTGGAAAGCGCCAACGGGGCGGATTGCCCCTTTCCTCTAAACAACCTGCCTTATGGCGTATTTTCAACCACCGGCACTGCGCCGCGCTGCGGGGCGGCTATTGGCGATATGATCGTCGATCTGGCTGCCTGCGAGGCGCTGGGGCTGCTGGATGCGGGGGGAACATTCTCGCAGCCGCAGCTTAACGGGTTCATGGCGCTGGGGCGGGCCGAATGGGACAGGGTGCGGGCGCGTCTGACCGAACTTCTGGCCGAAAACTCGGGCACTCAGCTGCCCTTGGTCCCAATGGCCAAGGCACAGATGCATCTGCCGATCCGTGTGACCGGGTTCACCGATTTCTACGCCTCGAAAAACCATGCCTTCAATGTCGGGGTGCTGTTTCGCGGTCCTGAAAATGCCTTGCCGCCGCAATGGACGCATATGCCCATCGGCTATAACGGCCGGGCCTCTTCGGTCGTGGTCTCGGGAACGCCGATCCGGCGGCCGATGGGACAGATTCGCGGAGAGGCGGGCCCGGATTGGGCGCCGTGCAGGCGGCTGGACCTTGAGCTTGAACTGGGCGCCATCGTCGGTGCGGACAGCACCATGGGCGAACGGGTCAGCGTCGAAAAAGCAGAAGCGATGATCTTTGGCTATGTCCTGCTAAACGACTGGTCGGCGCGGGATATTCAAGCTTGGGAATACCAGCCGCTTGGTCCGTTTCAGGCCAAGGCGCTTGGTACGACCATCGGGGCATGGGTGGTGACGCAGGCAGCGCTGGAGCCGTTCCGCAGTCCCGGGGCCGAGCGGGTGAACCCGCTGCTGCCCTATCTGCAAGAGGCCCGGCCGGGGTTTTATGACCTGCAGGTCGGCTGGACCATGAACGGGCAGGTGATGGGGCGGACGAATTACAACGTCATGTATTATTCCAGCGCCCAACAGCTTGCCCATCACAGCAGCTCGGGCTGTCCGCTGCGGGTGGGGGACCTTCTTGGCTCGGGTACGATCTCGGGGCCAACCCGGGACGCAACCGGGGCGCTTCTTGAGATGACCGAGGGTGGCAAGACTCCGGTCATGGTCAACGGTGCGCCGCGCACTTTCATTGAGGACGGGGATGAGATTGACCTCTTTGCCCATGCCCGGGGCGACGGCTATTGCATCGGCTTTGGCCCGTGCACAGGCAAGATCCTGCCTGCGAAACCATGAGCGTCGTACTCTATGATTACTGGCGCTCATCCGCATCCTGCAGGGTGCGGATTGCGCTGGCGCTGAAGGGCATCGCCTATCAGCGGGTGCCGGTCGATCTGCTTTCCGGTGCGCAGCGGGACGCTGAACATCTGGCGCGGAACCCGCAAGGGTTGGTGCCGGTGCTTGAAACAGATGGGCTGCGCCTGACGCAATCACTGGCGATCCTTGAATATCTTGAGGAAACCCGGCCTGAGCCGCCCTTGCTGCCCCAAGACGCCAAGGCGCGGGCACATGTTCGGGCATTGGCGCTTGCCGTGGCCTGCGAGATTCACCCCATTTCGAACCTTGGAGTTCTGGCGCGCGTCGGGGATCTGGCCGGACCCGGGGCACGTGCCGCATGGAACCGTGATAACATTGCCCGCGGCCTTGAAACGATTGAGCGCTTGCTGGACCATCCGGGTTTTACCGGGCGTTTCTGCTATGGCGATCAACCGGGGATGGCCGATTGTGTGCTGATCCCGCAGCTATATAACGCCAGCCGCTGGGGGGTAGAGTTTCAGCATCTCTCGCGCGTTGATGCGGTTTTGGCGGCATGTTCGGCATTGGAGGCGTTTCAGGTCGCCATGCCTGAAAAGGCCCGGCAACAGGAGGTCTGCACCTCCGCTATCTGACGCTTCACGGGCACTGCTGCGGTGCGGCTACGGGCCGTATGCCCCGTTTGTCGCCCCGGAAGATTGGCCTGATGAGGGGGGTAGGATACCCATGCCGGATGATGACGGCGCCGGGATCTCATCCGGCAATGCCAGGCTTCTGTGCGGCGCGGCTGGCACCTTCTCTTGAAGAGCAGGTAAGAGATCCGCAACCTCAATCACCGTCGGGCGGGGCATCGGTGTTTCCGGCGGCCCAGGCCGATGCTCGCATGGAACAGGACCTGGCGCGCTCATCAGCGTGATCCGGAAAATTGAATCAATAACAAGATGATGAGCTGCAGGCTTATGCCTGTCCGGATGCCGGACAGCGCGAGTGACCCCCTCGCAGAAAGTTCATTCATTGTGGGATATCAGGTTGCGTGCCAAGCTCGTCTCCCTCGTGGAGATGCGCCTGAATCACAGGTCGCAGAACAGCGGAGCCCCTTTCATCAACACGGCCTGAAGGTGTGGATATCGACACGTCGCGCGCCAAAACCCCTGTCGCTGCTGTTCAACAGCATCGGAAAAACCGTGCGGGGAGAACGGCGGGAGGGATCGGACATCCGTGCGGCTGGTGGCATGTCATAAGCAGCGATTGCGCCCCCCAGCATCGGTCCGCAAAGTGCTCCGATCCGCGAAAAGCTTAGCGCCCAACCCGTCCCAGCCGCACGGATGTCCGGGTCCAGACGCTGTGCGAGGAATCCGGTCAAAATCAGCGAGGCCGCAACGGTGCCGAACCCAGCGAGGGCGACGAAGATATAGTTCACCACCAACGAATTCTGAAAGCTCAGGGCGAGGATGCCAAGCGCCCCCGCGCCATAGGACAGCGCCACCACCCGCCGTACACCGAAGCGGTCGGCAAGCTTACCCAGGAAAATTCCACCAATGGCCGAACTAAGGCTGAAGACCGCCAGGAAAAGCAAGCTATTGCCCAGGTCGTACCCGCTTTTACGCATGATCTGCGGCAACCATTGCCCTAGCCCGTAGACCAGCAGCAATCCGGCAAAAAGCGCTGTCCAGAAACAAGCGGTCTCGAATGCGCGATCCCGGGCGAATATCCGCGAGATCACCTGAATTACGCCGGGCGCGGCCTCGCGCGTTGCCGGCGCTGCGGGCAGCGGCATGTTCCAGCGCCGCGCGGTTTCTGCGGCCCGTGCCTTGCGGCCTTGCGAGACCAGCCACTCCAGCGATTCCGGCAAAAAAATAGCAAAGATGGGCAGAAGTATCAGTGGAAAGGCACCGATCATCAGCATCATCCGCCAGCCGTGTTCCTCGACATTTGCCCGGCTGACCAGTGCGGCTGCGAGGATGCCGGCCGAATAGCCCGAATACATCAGCCCGTAGTTAAAGCTTTTCCGGCGTTTGGGCGAATACTCGGTGGTCAGTGCGGCGGCGCAGGGGATGATCCCGCCCAGCCCAAGCCCGGCGATGAAACGACTGATGCCGAAAGTCGTCGGATCAGGCGCACGGGCGCTGGCCACCATGCAACCGGCAAACAGTGCCAGACAGGCAATGAACAGCGGCTTGCGTCCGTAAAGTTCGCTTAGCGTACCGGCCAGAATTCCGCCAACCAACATGCCCAGTACGGTATAGCTGCCCATTGCGCCCAGTTGCAGTGGCGTCAGCTGCCAGACGGGATCAGAGGCGAGCGAAGGCAATATCGCGCCCAGAACTCCGACGTCATATCCTTCGGCAAAGATTGCAAGCCAGCATAGAAAGACCACGATATGGCTTTTTGCGATCGAAATTTCGGGTGGTGATCCCTGAGGTTTCATCAGCTTCCCTGTCGCATATTTGTTTAATGTTTAGATATTTCAGATTTAAAATATGTGGCGGCCCAGACCCTTACCTGCGCGCCACTCAACCCGGTTTGGCAAAAGAGGCAACGGTCGTCAGCGCGCCGTCCAACGCCTTACCTTTTTCATCCGCCAGGGCGGCAGTACGCAGGCGGCGCATCCAGTCGGCCGCGTCTGCTCGCCCCTCAAGCATCGAAAGGCTGCCCATCACGCGGGCGAATTTCGACAGCCCGCGCATATGCGTATCGGAATAACCCTTGATCAGGCGGTAATTGGCCAGCACCTCGGCTGCCAAAGCGCGGTCGGTCCTGGCCAGCCTTAGAACGGTCGTGAACCAGTCGCGGACATGTGCCATCTCGGTCTCATGGCGTAGCAGCGAGCGCCGCCACGGGCGAAGGGTGGACACCACCCAAAGCGCCAGAAATCCGCCAAGGCTGCTTGAGCGGATGCGGCGGCCCTTATCGAAATGGCGGGTATAAAAGGCCGCGGTTCCGGGTTTGTTTTGTAACCAGCGGCCCAGACGGCGTGGCAGGGTGGTGGTGAACTCTTCGAAACGCGGGTGAAAATACTCTGTCAGTCGCAAAAGCTGGGCGTCTGTGGTGCCAATCTCGGCCCGGATGCGGCGAAAGCGTGAAGAACGGGTTTTCAGATCAGCGACCCGCAAGATGTCATCATAGCATAACGCCCGCGCGCAGTATTTAGCCGCAGCGATTGTAATGTCAAAAGGGGCGTGATCAAGTGTGTGGATCTGCTTGATCATGTCGAGATACTCGGCACCATAGGCGATGTCCTGATAATCGACGACCTTTTGCAGGCCGAGCCTGGCCATCTCTTGCACCTCGGTCGGCAAGGTGTGCAGACGGGCTTCAAGTGCCTGCCAGGGCTTTTTCAGCTTTGCAGGCACCGCCAGCGCCGGTTTTGCCTTGTCCTCGGCCAGCGGCTGAGGCGGCGGCGCTGCGCCTGTCGCGCAGTCATAGGCCCGGCGGAACCCGCGTAGCGACGCCTCGGCCGTCTTGCCCGAACGACGGATCACCTCTTCGTAGCTTTCACGCGGGAAAGGCAATGCGTTCGAGCCTGCCAACGCTCCCAGCAGCGTGGCTGAAATCACGGTCCCGCTTTCCTTGGCCAAGGCCTCAAGGTCGAAGGCGACGACATGATCGGCAGCAATGCCCATGGCCTTGATCACGGCGCTGCTGTCGGTTCGACCATCGCCCGGTGCAATCTTTTCCGACACTGCCGGAATGCGGTGGGTCGAGGCGATCAGCGTGGTTCGGCCCGGCGTTACAAAGCCGCGCATCACGGCCCGCCCGGCTTCGACCAGTTCCGAGGCCATCAGGATATCCACATCGCCTGGCGCCGGGGACAGCGCAAAGACCGGTTGGCGGCCCGTATCGCGGCACATCTCGACATAATAGATGGTCGCGCCGGTGCGTTGCGCCACGCCTGCCACCGAGGTGGATTGTGCAAGCCAGCCGTTCTCTTCGGCTACTTCCACGATCCAGTTGGTCAGCACGCCGCCGCCCTGACCCCCAACCGCCAGAGCGGCCAGGGTAATGATCCCCTCTCCGTCGGGACCGGGCGAACGGCGGGCGATGCGCGGAGCTGGCTTGCCGGTTTGGATATTCATGGCGGGCCTCATTGAAAGACGATGCGGCGGGCTTCGCGGCGCGCTTGCAGCCGGGTGATGATGCGCTGCGCGAAACGTGCCAGCCGCGATTCGCCGCGCGTGGGGTTCGAGACCAGCTCGGCCTGCCAGAAGCTTGGGCAAAGCACGGCTGCATCAGCGACCTCGCCGCAGTTGCCGCAGCCGACACAGCTTTGGTCGATGCTGGCTACGGGGTCATCGCGCAGGGGATCGCCCGTGTCCTTGACTGACAGCGACGGACAGCCCGACAACCGCATGCAGGCGTGATCACCGGTGCAAATGTCCTCATCCACGCCAAAGCGGGGCTTTACCACACGCTTGCCGTCCTTTGCTGCCCGGGCCAGCAAGGGCTTTTCGCGGCGCTGCTTGTTCAACATGCATTCCGACGAGGCGATGATGACCTTTGGCCCTTCGGCATCCGAGGCGAGCGCCTCTTTCATCGTGTCGCGCATCAGGGTCACGTCATAGGTGCGGTCGATCTGGCGCACCCAGTTGACACCCATGCCCTTTACGGCGTCGATGATGGGGTTTTGCGTCGTTTTGGTCGGGTTGTCAGCGCGCGAGGACAGGATATCCTGCCCGCCCGTGGCCGATGAGTAGAAATTGTCCACGATGACGATCACGCCGTCATTCTTGTTAAAGACCGCGTTTCCGATCGAAGAGGTCAGGCCGTTGTGCCAGAAACCGCCGTCGCCCACGAAAGAGATTGAGCGTTTGCCCTTTGGGTCCTTGTTGCGCAGGGCTGCCGCCGAGGCCGGGCCAAGGCCATAACCCATGGTCGTGGCCCCGATGTCAAAGGGCGGCATGATCGAGAACAGGTGGCAGCCGATATCGGACGAGATATGGTGCGGCCCCAACTCTTCTTGCACGAGCTTGGTGGCGGCAAAGATCGGGCGCTCGGGACAGCCGGTGCAGAAGCCGGGTGGCCGTGAGGGCAGCTTGGCCGAGATATCCGGGATCGGTGTTGCCGGCTCATTCACCGCCTGTTTGGCGACAGGCAGCAGCTCGGGGGCATGGGTCTCAAGAAACAGCCCCAGCGCATCGACCAGCACCTGACCGTTATATTCACCCCCCATCGGCAGCATCCCCTTGCCCTGCAAGGTGACCCGGGCGCCGGCCTTGTAGAGCATGTGACCGATAGCCTGTTCGATGAAATTGGGCTGGCCTTCCTCGACGATCAGAACGGCATCTTTGCCTTCGCAAAAATCGAGGATCTGGCCTTCGACCAGCGGATAGACCGCGTTCAGGCACAACATGTCGACGGAACTGACCGCCATCACCGCTGTGGTGATCGGAGGAGCCCTGCTGACAGGCGGAGCGGGCCATGTCTTTGGCACGCTGGTCGGTGTGCTGACCATGGGGCTGATCCAGACTTGCATCGTCTTTGACGGCACGCTGTCGAGCTGGTGGACCAAGATCGTCGTCGGTATCCTGAGCTGGTCTTTATCCTGCGGCAAAAGGGCTTGCTGAACCTGTAGTGATCGCGGCTTGCCGCCCGGAGATGAGGCAAGTGCTAGGGGTGGCGGTCGCTGTCCTGCGCCGCCTGCTCTTTGCTGACCAGCTCGCGGATGACCGACAGGAAACCTTCCAGCGTTGGTGAGGGGTCGTCCTGACGATAGATGGCGTAAAGCGGAATTCGGGGCGCCGAGATAATGTCGCGGAATACCACGTTCTGAGGGGCAAGCGATGCCATGCTGGCCGGTAACAGGGCCACCCCCATGTTCGCGGCGACAAGGCTGAGCAGCGACTGCACCTCAAGCACCTGCTGGCGGATCTGCGGTGCAAACCCTGCCTTGACGCAGCATTGGTAAAGATAGTCGGCAAAATGCGACTGTCGCAGACCGAACATGACAAAGGGTTGCTCTTTCAGTTCGGTCAACGCCATCGCCTCGCGTTCGGTCAACGGGTGGGTTCGGGGCAGGGCGATCATCAGCTTTTCCTGCTGAATCAACTCGCGATGCAGACCTTCGCGGGCGGGGGGCATGCGGAACAGGCAGATATCGATCCGCCGTTCAAGCAAGCCCTCGATCTGGCGTGCCGGTGTCAGTTCGTGCAGGCGCCACTCAACCTCCGGATGGCGCTCACGAAAGGTTTCCAGTGCGGCAGGCACCACGCCGACCAGGGATGAACTGATGACACCAATCTCCAGCCGTCCGATCTGGCCGCTTGCAGTACGGCGGGCGGTCGTAACTGCCTTTTCCAGCTGCTGAAAGACCAGCGGCGCCTGTTCAAGAAACGCATGTCCGGCGGGGGTCAGCTCGACATGGTGATGGCTGCGCAAAAACAGCGCGGCGCCCAGGTCGGCCTCCAGCTGGCGAATCTGCTGGCTTAGCGGTGGTTGGGACATGTTCAGACGTGCGGCAGCACGGCCGAAATGCAGTTCCTCGGCCAGCACGAGAAAGTAGCGCAGTGTGCGCAGGTTGAAGGGACGCAGATCGGCAAGGTCCATATTCAAAACATCTCACCATCACATGAAAGCGATATTATACGAATGGGTGATGTGATGCCAACCTTGGCCTGAAGGAAATCGCCACTGTCGGGAAAAGTTGTTCGGCGCAAGTCAGGCGCGGGCGCTGCAAGCGGTCCGTCATGGGATGGGCACGGCGGTTTTCTTGTCCATCGGCCCCACAGCGGAGCCGAGCAGAAGGAGACCAAGCATGATCATCGACACTAGCTGCTATCCGACCGATCTGGTTGATCTGGCATGGCAGCACGATGGCGAGCCGTTCAGCGGTGAACGCCTGATCCAGATGATGGACGGCCCCTATACGATCAACGGAAAGCCGCGCCGCATCGACAAGGCCTTTATCCAGCCGCCGCAAGGCAACACCATCTACACCTGGACCGACGGCGAACTTTCAGGGCGCGAGTCCATCGACAGATACATGGCCTATACGCTGAAGATGGTTCAGAAATACCCGGATCGCTTCATCGGCTGCTTCGTCTATAACCCGCGCTGCGGCGTGCAGAACGGTGTCGAGGCGATCGGGCGCTATGTCACCGAACATGGTTTTAAGATGGTGCAGTTCCAGGCGAACATGCACGCCTATCGGCCTGACCGGGCCAAGGACTGGTTGCGCCCCGCGCTTGACAAATGTGCCGAGCTGGGCGTGCTGGTCAAGGTTCACACCGGGGACGGTCCCTACTCGATCCCGACCGAATGGATTCCGCTGATCAAGGAATACCCGCAGATCAATTTCATCATGGCGCATTTCGGTGTGCAGACCGGCGGGGTCTATTGTTTCGAGCCCTTCCAGTGGGCGATGGAACTGCCCAACGTCTATTGCGAAACCGCCTGGTGCCTGCAGTCGCGGATCGTAGAATTCGCCAAGGAATTGCCAACGCACAAGATCCTTTACGGTTCGGATACGCCGCCGAATGAACCCGGCATGTGGCTGAACCTGCTTGAGGTTCTTTGCCATGAACCGCCGCAGGGCATGAACCTCGATGAGGCCACGCTTGAGGATTACCTGGGCAACAACCTGGCGCGGATGATCGGCATCGAGCCGACCCCCCATCCTGCGACCTATGAGGACGCGGTAGCCGAACTCGAACGCCACGGCATTGAGAACCGGCACTACCTCGCCACCCTCGTCTGAGATCTTCGGAGAGCGACAATGATCATCGACACGCACCTGCATCCTACCAATCTGGTGGATGAGGCATGGCGGCACACGGGCGAGCCCTTTACCGGCGAGCGTATGCTGAAACTCATGGACGGCCCCTATATGATCAACGGCAAGCCGCGCCGGATCGACATGGGCTTTATCCAGCCGCCGCCCGGAAATACCGGCTATCGGGATGGGAACCGCCGCGGCCGCGAGGGCATCCGCGACTACATGTCCTACGTTGCCGAGCTTTGCCAGAAATATCCTGACCGCTTTATCGGCAACTTTACCTTCAACCCGCGCTGGGGGCCGGAAAACGGTGCCGCCGAACTGGAGTTTCATGTCAAGGAATACGGCTTCAGGATGCTGAAGCTGCATTCCAACATGCATGGCTATCGTCCTGATCGCGCATTGGAATGGTTGCGTCCGGCAATGCGGAAATGCGCAGAACTGGGCGTGGTGGTGCTGATTCACACCGGGGATGGTCCCTATTCCATCCCGACCCAGTTTTATCCGATCATCCGCGAATTCCCGATGGTCAACTTTATCATTGGCCATTTCGGTATCCAGACTGGCGGGAACTATAGTTTCGAGGCCTTCTGGATGGCGATGGACACACCCAACGTCTATTGCGAATCCGGCTGGTGCTTCCAGTCGCGGATCGTTGAGTTCGCCAAGCAGCTGCCGCCGCACAAGATCGTGTTTGGCACCGACTCGCCGCCGAACAACCCCGGCATGTGGTTGCGGGAACTGGAGGTTCTCTGCTCGCCCGAGCCGCAGGGGATGAACCTGAGCGAGGACATTCTGGAAGATTATCTGGGCAACAACATTGCCCGTCTGATCGGTCTCGAGCCGACCAAGCCTCCCAAGGACCTGGCCGAGGCCGAGAAGCGCCTTAAGGCGACCTACGTCTGAGGCATGGGTGCGGGGCCCCCGACCCCGCACCCCTTTCATCCGGCCCGCAGGGAAAGCGAACATGAGCCAGAATCAGGATTTCCAAAGCTTTGCCCGCGAGTATCGGGCGCGTTTTCCGCAGGATGTGCTGCATGTGCCTTCTGCCCTTACAGACGGGCAGGACGTGACCGCGCTGGTCGAGGCATTGGCACGGCAAGGCCGTTCACCGATGCTGTTCTGCGATCGGGTGCCGGGCAGTGACTGGCCCCTGGTCACCAACGCCTTTGCCTCGCGCAACCGCATTGCGCGCATTCTTGGAACCGATCCCGACAACCTGCACGCCGAATATCAGCGCCGCGCCAATTCTCCGATCGAACCCGAATATGTGGAAAGCGGTCCGGTGGCGGAAGAGGTTGCCGAAGGCGATGCCGTCGATCTGGGAAACGTGCCAATGATCCGGCATTTCGACAGCGACCGCGGTCCTTACGCGACCAATGCGATCATCGTTGCCTGTGATCCCGAAACCGGGGTGGCGAACCTTAGCTATCATCGCTCGATGCGCCATGCGCGCAATGCGCTGGCAACCAGCCTGCATTCGCGCGGCCATCTGTGGCGCATGTATGAAACAGCGCGCAGCGCCGGGCGGCCCTTGCCGGTTGCCATGGTGATAGGGGCGCATCCGCTGTTCATGCTCGCCGCCTCGGCCCGGGTGGCCTATGGGGTCGATGAGCGGGCGATTGCAGGCGCCTTGATGCAAGAGCCGCTGAAACTGCTGCGCACACCCCGGCACGGGATCGGCGTGCCAGCAGCTGCCGAGTTCGTGCTTGAGGGCCATCTGGACCCCGAAGCCCATGTAGCCGAGGGCCCGTTCGGAGAGTTTTCGGGCTACAGTTCCGACCGTTCCACCAACACCTTGTTCCACGTTACGGCCATAATGCGCAAACGCGCGCCCTGGCTGGTTGATGTGGTGGGCGGAGCGACGGACGAACACCTTAACCTTGCACGCCTGCCGCGCGAGGCCGAGATGTTTGAAAAGCTGAAGGCCCGCTTCCCGGCGGTGACGCGGTTGCATTATCCGACCTCGGGCACGCATTTTCACGCCTATGTGGCGCTGCGCCAAAGCCGCCCCGGCGAGGCGCGACAGGTCATGCTGGGTCTGCTGGGCTGGGACCCCTATCTGAAAACGGTGGTCGCGGTCGATGAGGATATCGACGTCACCCAGGACAGCCAGGTGCTTTGGGCGCTGGCGACGCATTTCCAGCCGCATCGCGACATGTTCACCATCGCTGGCCTGCCGGGCAGCCCGCTGGACCCATCCTCGACCTCTGACGGCACCACATCGCGTCTGGCGCTGGATGCCACGCGCGGACCAGATTTTCACGGCATCCGCGCCACGATCAGCCCCGCAGCGCAAGAACGTGCCCGGGCCCTGATCGCGGGGGGGCAGCCATGAACGCCCATGCCGTCCCCCACGGTGAGACGCCTGGGCGTATGGCGGTGGGGATCAGTGGCGCATCGGGCTTTGTCTACGGGGTGCGCCTGCTTGAAATCCTGCGTGATCTGGGGATCGAGACCCATGTCGTTGTCAGCCGCGCCGCCCTTTTGACAATGGTTCATGAAACCGGCTGCAAGCTGTCGGATGTCGAAGCGCGCGCAGATTTCCTGTACCGTTCAGACGATGTCGCGGCGAGCATTTCCAGCGGCTCATTCCGGACCATGGGCATGATTGTCGCGCCCTGTTCGATGAAGACGCTGGCCGAGATCGCGCAGGGGGTAACCTCGGGGCTGATCAGCCGCGCCGCCGAGGTCACGCTGAAAGAGCGTCGTCGGCTTGTGCTGATGACACGCGAGACGCCGCTGACCCGCAGCCATCTGCAAAACATGCTTGCCGTGACCGAGATGGGGGGGATCATCGCCCCTCCGGTCCCGGCTTTTTACGCACGGCCTGCCAGCCTGGACGACATGGTTGATCACACGCTGGGCAGGGTGCTGGACATGTTCGACCTTGATAGCGGCAAGGTCCGGCGCTGGGTCAAGACCCCCTGAATTTCACTTGGGAGAGGAACGATGCAAAAGACGGTCAAGGACAAGATCCCGGTCACGGTGCTGACGGGGTTTCTGGGCTCGGGCAAGACCACCTTGCTGAACCATATCCTGCGCGAAAATCACGGGATGAAGATTGCCGTGATCGAGAATGAGTTCGGCGAGATCGGCATTGATGGCGGGCTGGTGATCGGCAGCACCGAAGAGATCTTTGAGATGACCAACGGCTGCGTCTGCTGCGTGGCCGAGGCGCGTGATGACCTTTTGCGTGTCATCCGTCAGCTTTTGGCGCGGCCCCAACGGCTGGACCGGATCATCATCGAAACCAGCGGTCTGGCCGATCCCTATCCGGTGGCGCAGACTTTTTTCCTTGATGATCCGATCAGGGCAGAGACCAATCTGGACGGGGTGATCGCGCTGGTCGATGTCAAACATATCCTGCGCCATCTGGACGATACCCTTGTCGAGGCGCATGACAATCAGGCGGTGGATCAGATCGTCTGCGCGGACCGTATCGTGCTGAACAAGATCGATCTTGCCGCTGAGGGCGAGATCGCCGAGGTCGAGGCGCGTGTCAGCCGCCTTAATGAGACGGCCGAGATCGTGCGGTCCAGCCATGCCCGGATCGAGCTGGACAAGATCCTGGGACTTGGCGCCTTTGATCGTACCCGCAGACTGGCCGCGGATATCCATCACGACCATGCCCATCATCATGCGGCGCCCTGGGATAAGGACGGCGATCACGAACATGATGCCTCGGTCACCTCGGTCGGGATTGAACTGCCCGGTCACATGGATCCGGCTGCCATGGCCCGCTGGGTGCATGAGATCAGGCAGCAGGACAACAGCGACCTGTTTCGCATGAAGGGCATCTTTTCGATCCAGGGCGACGACTACTGCTATGTTCTGCACGGGGTTCATGACCAGATCGAATTCCGCCCGAACCATCCCTGGGCGGATGAGCCACGCTGCAACAAGATGGTCTTTATCGGTCGCAATCTTGACCGCGCCGCGCTTCAGGCGCGTCTTGCGCAATGCCGCGCTGCCTGAGGAGGCACGAGCAGCACCGGCAGCGACCCGGGGAGGAGATAAGGGTCGCCTGACCGGGGTTGTCCGGCAGAGTGCCGGATAAAGGGGGAAAACCCAAAACAGGGGGGAGAAATGACAACCACAGTACATCCGGCGGATGAAATCCTGCCGGCAAAGAAGATGTTTGCCCTGGCGCTTCAGCATGTCGCCGTGGCCTATGTCGGTTCGGTCGCGGTCCCGTTGATTATCGCCAATGCTCTTGGCTTTACCCGGGAAGATACGATCCTGCTGATCAGCACGACCTTTTTCTGCTCGGGTCTGGCGACGCTGGTGCAGACGGTGGGGTTTTGGCGCTTTGGGGTGCGGTTACCGATCATGACCGGGGTGGCCTTCAGCAGCGTCTCGGCAATCATCGCGATCGGGACCATGCCGGGCGTTGGTATCTCGGGTATCTGCGGCGCGGTGATCCTTGGCGGGTTGTTTATCGTCCTGATCGCGCCTTTGGCTGGCCGATTGCGGCGCTTTTTCCCGCCGGTGGTGACGGGCTGCATCGTCACGGCCATTGGCATGCAGTTGCTGCCAGTCGCCTATCAATGGGCTGGCGGCGGGAAAAATCACGAGAACTTTGGCGACCCGGTGTTTCTGTGCATCGCGCTGCTTGTGCTGACGGTGATCCTGATGCTGAACCGGCTGGGCTCACCTTTGATGCGCAATCTGGCGGTGCTTGTGGGCATGGGGGTCGGCGCGGCGGTCGCGTGGCTTTTGGGGTTGGGTAACATGGACCCGGTCCGCGAAGCGCCATGGGTGGTCTTGCCGATGCCGTTTCAGTTCGGCCTGCCGCAATTCGGGCTGCTGCCCTTTCTTACCATCACCATCGTCATGATCGTGCAGGCGGTCGAATCCATGGGCCTGTTCATTTCGATTGGCGATATGGTCGACCGGCAGGTGACGCCGCGGCAGGTTTCGGACGGAGTGCGCGCCAATGGCCTGTCCAGTGCGGTCGGAGGTATATTCGCCGGGTTCCCCGTCATCACGCATATGGAAAATATCGGGCTGGTCATCCTCAGCGGCGTGCGCAGCCGTTGGGTCGTGGCGCTTTGTGGGCTGATGCTTTGCGTCTTTTCCTTTTTTCCAAAGTTCGGCGCTTTGCTTGCCGCGGTTCCGGCCCCGGCACTTGGCGGGGCGGCCATGGCGATGTTTGGCATCGTTGCTGCGGCGGGGATTCAGGCGCTTGCCAAGGTCGACTATGCGAACAACCGCTATAACCTGATGATCGTGGCGCTGACGCTGTCGATTGCGCTGATCCCGATCATGGCGCCGAACCTGTTCAGCCAGCTGCCTGATTGGATGAGGACGGTCCTGCACAGCAGCGTGGTCATCGCCTGTCTTGTGTCTGTGACGCTGAATCTGGTCCTGAACGGGGCGGGTGATGATCAGGGCGATGATGTTCATCTGCCGGCTGGTCCGGCCCCGATCACTCCGATTCAGGCCGAGGCCTGAGAACGTTCCGAACTTTGGCCGCGGGGCCCGGCCTTGCGGTTTCGCGACTGACCATGCAACCCGACAGGGGCACGCCCCTTTTCGCCAGAGCTGAGGATGACGATGAACCAGATGCAAAAGGAACCCGCCCGCTCTGCGGTGCTGATCGGGGGAGGCATCCCCATGACGAAGACCGCGTCTGCAAGCCCGGCCGATGTGCTGATCGGTTCTGACGGTCGCATCGCCGCAATTGGGGACCGGATTGACCCACCCGAGGGCTGTCAGATCATCAAGGCCGATGGCTGCCTGATCCTGCCCGGCTTTGTCGATGCGCATCAGCATCTCGACAAGACCGGGGTGCTGCGGTTTGCGCCTAATCCTTCGGGAACGCTTCAGGGCGCGCGGGATGCCTTTGCGCTATATGCCCGCAATGCCCCGCCCGAGGATATTCTGAACCGCGCGTCCCTGACGATCGCGCAATGCCTGTCGCATGGCACGACCGCAATCCGCAGCCATGTGAACGTCGACAAGGATGCCGGTTTCAACGGGATGGAGGCGCTGGCGCAGTTGCGGCGGGACTGGGCCGACCGGGTGCGTCTGCAGCTTGTCGCCTTCATGACCCCGCATCCGGGGCAGGATCTGGACTGGCTGCGCGCCAATATCGACCGCGCTGTCGAGCAGGGCGACGCCGTCGGCGGGACGCCAGCGGTGGCCGAGGATCCCGATACCTATCTGGACATCATTTTTCAGGCCGCAGCGCAGCATGGTCGCCCGGTCGATCTGCATATGGATGAGCATCTGAACGCCTCGCGCCAGCTGTTCCCCAAAGTGTTTGAACGGGTGCGGCGCTTTGGCATGCAGGGCAGGACGGTGCTGAGCCACTGCTCGGTGCTAAGCGCCATGCCCCGGGCCGGGTTCGAGGCGGTGATGGCCGAAATCCGCGACCTTGGCATTGGTGTCATCACTTTGCCTGCTGCGAACCTTTACCTTCAGGGCCGGGACAGCGACATCTTGCCGCCGCGTGGTCTGACCCGTGTGGCAGAGCTGGCGCGGGCGGGCATTCCCATCGCGACCGCTTCGGACAATATTCAGGACCCCTTCGTTCCGACCGGATCGGGCGACATGCTTGAGATAGCGCGCTGGACGCTGCTGGCCGGGCATCTCAAAGGGGATGAGCTGGAGCTCGCCTATCGCATGATTACCGGGATTCCGGCGCGGCTGATGGGGCTAGATGATCATGGTCTGCGCATTGGGGCGCGCGCCGATCTGGTGATCGCACGCAGCGCGGATATTGCCTCGCTGGTTGCCGGTGGTGCGACCGAAATGCAGGTTCTGGCTGCTGGCAGACTGGTTTCGGAAAGCACCCGGCGCCTTGAGCCTATGGCATGGAATGCCTGACCCCGCACCCTGCTAGCAAGGCTGCGGGCCGCGCAAATCCTTGGGGCGGTCAATGTCATGCGCGGTTGCGGCGTCTATCGCAATAAGCCGCTCTGGCGGAATTGTCGCGATAATATGCCGCGCGCCATGATCGCCTGTCGGGGCGGCCCGGGCTGCCGCGAAATCCGATGCCGCGACATAGGCGGGCGGCATCGGACGGCCTGCGGAAATGCAGGCCGCACTGTGGGTATGCCCGGAAAGCTGATGCAAAAGGGCGGCATCTACGTTCGGCATGTCGCCCAGACAAATCAGTAGCCCCTCGGCACCAGCCTCGCTTGCGTATCCAAGTGCCCTGCCAAAGGAATGCGACATGGGCAGGCCGGGCGGCACAGGCAGCAAATGAAAACCCGTCAGCCGGTCGGCCACCTGTGGCGAGGACACAACCGCGATCAGCTGGTCGCATCCGGCTGCCCTCAGGGCCTCTGCCGCCCAGTCCACCAAGGGGCGGCCGCGCCAAAGCGCCAGTAACTTGTCCTCGCTGCCAAAGCGCTGCGATTGACCGGCCGCGAGCAGGCTGCCAACCCGGGTCATGCCGGGGCTCCGGCGGTAACATCCTGCGTGCCCGCGACCATCAGCACTTCGGCAAGTACCGAGACCGCAAGCTGGCGGGGATCACGGGATGAAGGGATCAGCCCGATAGGGCCGCGCACACGCTGGCGTTGCTTGATCGGTATTCCCATGGAGGTCAGCCTTTCCAGCCGGTCCGCCTGCGTCCGGCGGCTGCCTTGGGCGCCGATGTAAAAAGCCGGACCGGACAGAAGCGCGCGCAGAATCTCGGGTTCGTAGTCATGGTCATGATAGAATAGCAGGGCTGCGCAACGATCGTCAGGCAATAGCTCTGCCATGTCAGGCAAAGGGCCAAGCCGCCGGGTCATGCACCCCATGGCCTGCGCCATGTCGAGGCTGCGATCCTCATGCGACAGCAACACATGCCGGAACCCAAGCGAGCGGACCAGATCAGCAAAGACCGCTGCTTCGGCGCCGGCACCAAAGATGACAAAGCGCAGCGGCGGGCGAAAGGTCAGGCGAAACCCCGCATTTGCGCCAAGCTCCAGCGTTCCCACCTTGGTCACCGTCAGGGTGGTGACCTGTCGCGCCGCCATGCGCCGGGCCAGGGTTTCCAGCGGCGCGAGATCATGCAGGGGAAACAGCATAACCTCGATTCCCCCGCCACAGGGCAGCCGCAGATCCATGAAGGGTGAGCCCTGCCCATAGCGCAGCCGCCGTGCGATCCCGATTTGGCGCACCTTTTGCGCGTGCAGCACCAGGTCGGCCTCGATACAGCCCGAACTCAGGGCACCAGCGGTTCGTCCATCCGCTGCGATTGCCATGGCTGCGCCGCGGGTCTTGTAAGCCGGGCCGATGGTTTGGGTCAGAACGGCCATGACGGTTCCGGGGCCGAACTCCAGTGCTGCAAGCCAGGGGTCCAGCAGGGCAGGGTGCTGGTCGCGCACCGGAATGGAAATGTGGAAATCCTGAATCACGAAGCCTCCCAACGGGTTGTCTTAAAGCTTCGCTCGACTGCCTGGGCCGTGAAGAGCGGGATTTAATAGATTGTTGACAATTTATCGGCATCGCCGCAAGCTAAAAATTGTCAACAATCTGGAATCGTCATGAGTCAGACCCCAACCCAGACCTTGCCCGACACTGATCCCGGTCTGAGCAAAAGCGGCCTTGATGCCGAAGAGCGCGTGGTCCGGCTGGTCATGGAGGGCATCGGCCAGCATCGCATCCCGCCCGGACACAGGCTTGTCGAACGTGAATTGACCGAGGGTGCACATGCCAATCGTCAGGCGGTGCGCAATGCGCTGCTGCGCCTGTCTCAGGCCGGTCTGGTGCAGCTGACTCCCAATCGCGGGGCGACTGTCATGCAATGCACACCTGACATGACCCGACAGATCATGCAGGCCCGGATCATTAACGAGGGTGCCGCCCTGCGGATGCTTGCCCCCCGGCTTGATGAGGCAGGATCAGGGCGGTTGCAGCAGATCCTGCGTAATGAAGCCTCGGCTTATGACGAGGGGCGCATTAGCGAGGCGCGCCACTTTTCGCGCCAGTTCCACATCGCCTTTACCGAAATGGCCGGTAACGAAATGATCGCCCGTTTCATGCGTGAATTGATCGCTTGCCAGCCGCTGCTTGCGGCCTGGGACCGGGACCGGCCGTCCAGTTTTTCGGGCGTGATCGCCCATACCAAGACGCTGGCAGCCTTGCAGCGCGGCGACGGAGCCGAGGCCGAGGCCGCCAACACCGAACTG
Organism: Paracoccus kondratievae; assembly: GCF_009301415.1. Classification (GTDB taxonomy): domain Bacteria; phylum Pseudomonadota; class Alphaproteobacteria; order Rhodobacterales; family Rhodobacteraceae; genus Paracoccus; species Paracoccus kondratievae. The sequence continues at coordinate 1,247,342 of NZ_CP045073.1, forward strand.
CTATGCGCGCTGGAACGTGAGTTTCTGCGCGAATCGGCAGAACGCGATGTCGGAGGGAGGGCCCGCGGCACGCAATAGAAACGTCCCGGCGTAGCCCCGATCGGTAAGCGGCCAGGCAAAAGAATCGTCGCTTGAATAGCCAGAGGAGGGTGAATTGCGCAGATTCGAGTACCACGAGCCAACATCACTGAAGGAAGCCTCGCAACTGCTGACGTCCCTGGGGGAGGGGGCGTATTTTCTGGCAGGAGGCACCGATTTGTTCGTCGAGATCCGCGAGCGGCTGCGCCAGGTGCGCCATCTTGTGAACATCAAACGGGTGCCGGGGCTGGACCAGATCGAATGGTCCGACCAAACCGGGTTGCGCTTTGGCGCGCAGGTGACGGCCGGGCAGCTGGAGGCCTCGGGCTATCTGAACGGCCGCTATCCCAACCTGCGGGCCGCGCTTAAGGCCCTGGCCTCGATTCAGGTCAGAAACCGGGCGACGGTGGTCGGCAATGTCTGCCGGGCCTCGCCCTCGGCCGATACGATCCCGCCGTTGATCGCCGATGGTGCCGTGATCGAGACTTATCGTCCCGGGGGCGGTCGGCATATTCCGCTGGCCGAATTCTTTGCAGGCCCCGGTCGTACGGTGCTGGAACCGGGCGAAATCGTAATCGCCGTGACCGTGCCGCCGCCCGCGCAGGGCAGCCATCGAGCCTATCTTAAACATGGTCGCCGCAAGGCTATGGAGCTTGCCACCGTCGGGGTGGCGGTCAGCCTTGAGGTCGAAGACGGGCTTTGTACAGGCGCACGTGTCGCGCTTGGTGCGGTTGGTCCGGTGGTGCTGCGTGCCCCACAAACCGAGGCAATACTTGTCGGCTCGCGTCTGGATGCCGCCGTTCTGAACGCAGCGGCAGAACAGGCGATGCAGGAATGCACGCCAATCAGCAATGTCCGCGCTTCGGCCGAATATCGGCGCGAGATGGTGGGGGTCCTGACCCGCCGCGCGGTGATGCTTGCCTTGGAGGAAGCGGCATGAACAAGATTCATCTGGAAATTACCGTAAATGGCGAAGCGCGCAGCATGATGGTCGAAGGTCATCGCTCGCTTCTGGATGCGCTGCGCGAAGAGGCTGGGCTGACCGGCACCAAGAAGGGTTGCGATGTCGGCGACTGCGGTGCCTGCACGGTCATCGTCGATGGGCGGCCCGTTAATGCCTGCCTGATGCTGGCAGTCGAGGCGCAGGGTGCAGAAATCCTGACCATCGAGGGGTTGCAGCCCGATCCCGATACGCTGCACCCCCTGCAAGAGGCGTTCATGGAGCACGGGGCGTCGCAATGCGGCTTTTGCTCTCCGGGCATTCTGATCATGGCAAAATGCCTGCTGGATCGTAATCCCCTGCCCAGCGACGAAGAAATCCGCTTTGGCCTCTCGGGCAATATCTGCCGGTGTACCGGCTATACCAAGATATTTGATGCCATTCGCACGGCGGGCCGCCGCATGGCCGCCGCCAGGGCCCAGTCGGTGGAGGCCTGAGATGACGAAGCATGAATTCCGCATTGTCGGCAAAAGCGTCAAACGTCAGGACGTCATTGAAAAGATCACCGGCGAGGGCCGATACACCGGCGACTATCACCTGCCGGGCCTGCTGTCTGGCAAGATCAAGCGCGCCGAGATCGCACATGCCCGGATCCGTCGGATCGACGTGTCACGGGCGCTGGCCTATCCCGGTGTCAAGGCGGTGCTGACCCATCACGACGTACCACGCGTGCTGCATTACGGCTCGCCGCATCCACGTTCGGCGTCCTGTACGATGGACCAGTATATCCTTGATGACCGCGTGCGGTTCTGGGGCGAGGGGATCGCCGCTGTCGCCGCGGTCAGCGAGGAAATCGCCGATGAGGCGCTGGATCTGATCGAGGTGGAATACGAGCCGCTGCCCGCCGTTCTGGATATAGACGCCGCGCAGGCCCCCGATGCACCGCTGATCCATGACGTCGGCCCCGGCGGCAATCTGGTGATCCCGCCTGTCCATATCGAACGGGGCGATGTCGAAAAGGGCTTTGCCGAGGCCGACCTGATCCTTGAGGGAGAGTTCTCGGGCGGTCGTCCCGTGCCAACCTATATGGAGCCGAATGTCTGCATCGCAGACTGGGATGGCAGCAACAAGCTGACCTTCTGGACCTCGACCCAGACCTCATTCATGGTGCGGGGGGCGTTGGCCGAGGTGCTTGGCCTGCCGCTGAACAAGGTACGGGTGCTCGTTGATCATATGGGCGGCGGCTTTGGGGCCAAACAGGACCTGTTCCAGCATGAATTCCTATGTGCGCTGCTGGCAAAGAAATGCCGTCGCCCGGTCAAGATGGAGTTTACCCGGCGTGAGACCTTTCTTGCCGGGCGGTCGCGCCATCCCTTCCGGCTGTGGCTCAGGCAGGGTTTTCGCAAAGATGGTACGCTGACCGCGCGTGAGATGAAGATCGTCTATGAATCCGGTGCCTATGGATCGCACAGTCCCGGCGTCACCAATGTCGGCACTGCCTCGGCCACCTCGCTTTACCGCTGCGAAAATGTGCGGCTGGATGGGCGCGCGGTCTATACCAACACGCCGATTGCCGGGGCGTATCGCGGCTATGGCGTGGTACAGACCTATTTCGCCATCGACATCCAGATGGATGAGGCGGCCGAAAAGCTGGGTATCGACCCGGCCGGGATCCGTTTGCGCAATGCTGTACGGGAAGGTGATATCGCCCCCTCTGGCCATCCTGTCGTCGGATATGGGCTGGAGGCCTGTATCCGGCACGGCATCCGTGCCTTTGACTGGGCGGGCAAGCGCGCGGCTGACCGTCACGATCCCGCCAACCCCGCGATCCGCAAGGGCTGGGGCATCGGCTGCGAGATGCACGGCTCATCTGCCTATCCGGGCATTAAAGAGCAGGGCAACGCCATTGTCCGTATGAATGAGGACGGCAGCGTTACCCTGCTGACCGGGGCGGCGGGGCTGGGGACCGGTGCCCATACCGCGCTGGCCCAGATCGTTGCCGAAGAGCTGGGCGTGCCCTTTGAGACGGTCTCGGTCGTGCATGGCGATACGGATGTGGTGCCCTGGGATATCGGTGCATTTGCCAGCCACACCACCTATCTGGTCGGCTCGGCGGCAAAAATGGCTGCGGCCGAGCTGCGTCAGCGTGTACTGGCACGCGCGGCCGAAAAGCTGCAGGAAAAGCCCGGGCATCTGGAGATGGTCGAGGGGGTGATCTTGGTCCAGGGGCAGCCTGACCGCAGCATCACCGTGGCTGAGGCAATGGGCCCGTCGCGCGGGATTCCGGCCGAGCATCTGGTTGCCTCGGGCAGCTATATGCCGACCAAGTCCTACTCGTTTGCGGCGCATTTCGTTGAGGTTGCGGTAGATACCGAAACCGGAATCATCGAATGCCGCAAGGTGATGCCCGTCCATGACGTAGGCCGCGTCATCCATCCCGTCGCAGCGCAGGGGCAGATCGAGGGCGGTATCCAGCAAGGCATCGGCCACACCCTGACCGAGGATTATGTGATCGACCGGACGACCGGCCGGTCACTGAATGCCGGTCTGGTCGATTACAAGATGCCGCTGTCGATGGATATGCCGGATATCGAAACTGTAATCCTTGAGGCCGCGCCCGATCCTGGGGGGCCATGGGGCGCCAAAGGGGTAGGCGAGGACCCGATCATTGCCATTGGCCCGGCCATTGCCAATGCCGTTTACGACGCCATCGGCGTGCGCTTTCACCACTATCCGATCACGCCCGAGGATGTGCTGAATGGCCTGCGTCGCAAGGCCGCTGAAAGTTCCGCACGGGACTAAGGCGCACGGCCAGGCTACTGCCCCCCGCCCGATTGGCGGCGGGGGTCACTGACCCGATCCGGTCCGGCGAAACCCGTTGCGCAGGCTCGATTGCGTCGATCGGTGCAGAAAGTCGCGAAACAGTCGGCAGGCAGGCGACAGCGAATGATCGGCCCGTTGAATAAGCGAGATCTTGCGGGTGATGATCGGCTCGACCGGCATCACCGTGACCAGTCCCATGGATTTCGCCAGAGGATTGACGGCCGAGGTCATCACCGCGATGCCAAGCCCCGCCTCGACCATGCCGATGATTGTCAGCGGCAACGAGACATCCTGAAACGAACGGTGCAGCGTCAGGTTCACCTGGACACGCGCCAGCTCGGCCCGCAGCCGTTCGCGGATGGGGTTGCCCCGCTGCGGGCCGATCAGTGTTTCGGCTTCAAGATCTTTCCAGCGCAGCCCGCGCCGTTGGGCCAGAGGGTGCTCCGGCGGCATGACAACCAGAAAGGAATCGGTGGTCAGCTCCAGCCCAAGAACCTCGCTGTCCCGATCCGGAACGGTGCCAAGACCCAGATCGACCTGGCCGGATTTGACCATATCGACCACTGCCCGTTCCGACACATCGTGCATGGTCACGTCGATATTCGGGTATCTGTCGCGAAAGCTGCGGATAAGGCGCGGCAGCATCAGCGCTGCCTGCAAGGTGCCAGCGGCGATGCTGACCCGGCCCCGGCTGAAATTGTTCAGATCACGGGCATTTTCAACCAGACGATCCAGATCTCCGACGGCCTGACGCGCCACGGCCAGTGCCTCGGCACCAGCCTGGGTCAGCCGCAGCAATCGTGTGTGGCGATCAAACAGCCGCAGGCCAAGGTTTTGCTCAAGCTGGCTGATCAGGGTGCTGACCGCGGATTGCGACAGCCCCAGCCGTTCCGCTGCCCGCGTGAACTGTCCGCTTTCCGCGACGGCGACAAAGGCCCGGAACTGCTTGAGCGTGGGTTCCATGCGATCCCTCCATCTCAATTCATAGAAAGATCATATGAACAAAGTCAATTGTGCCGATTGATAAATGAATTGTCGTCGGCCCAAGATGAAGTGCATGCGCAAAAGACATGCCGACCAAGCCAGCAGACAGGGAGACGAAACCATGAGTGGCACACTCGATATGAGAAACTCTGCATGGGACGGGGAGGAGGCGGCCGCGCCAGTTGCTGTGTCCCGGGAAGGGGCAGTGGCCTTTGATCCGATTGAAGAAAAAATGCCCGTTCCCAAGCTTGTGGCGCTGGGGCTGCAGCATGTTCTGGTGATGTATGCGGGTGCGGTGGCGGTGCCGTTGCTGATCGGCAATTCGCTGGGGCTGAGCAAGGAACAGGTGGCGCTGCTGATCAGCGCCGATCTGTTCTGCTGCGGCGTCGTGACGATGATCCAGTGTCTGGGCCTGTGGAAATTTGGTGCCCGGCTGCCGATCATGATGGGGATCAGCTTTACCGCCGTCCCGGTGATCATCGCCACCGGCAGCGATCCCGATGTGGGCATCCGCGGCGTTTTCGGTGCGGTGATTGCCTCGGGGGTATTTACAGTCTTTGCTGCCTGGTTTTTCAGCAAATGGGTGCGCTTTTTCCCCTCGGTCGTGACTGGCACGGTTATGCTGGTGATCGGTGTTTCATTGATGCGGGTGGGGGTGAACTGGGCTGCTGGCGGCAATCCGACCATCCGCACTGCCGAAGGCGTTGTTCCGAACCCAGCCTATGGCGAACCCTTTGCCATAGCCGTCGCCGGGATCGTGCTTTTGACCATCCTGCTGGTGACCCGGTTCTTTCGCGGATTTTACGCTAATCTTGGCGTGCTGATCGGAATCGGACTGGGCTTTCTGATCTCGATTGCGGCGGGCAAGGTCAGCTTTCAAGGTCTGGCCGAGGCGCACTGGGTCAACTTGGTCACCCCTTTTGCCTTTGGTCTGCCGACCTTTAACCTTTGGGGCACGATTGGGTTAAGCGCCGTGATGATCGTGATGATGATCGAGGCCACCGGTCAGTTTCTTGCCGTGGGTGACATGGCCGGGCAAAAGATCAGCGAAGAGCGTCTGGCGCGCGGACTGCGTACCGATGGTATCGGTAATATCATCGGCGGCATCTTCAATACCTTCACCTACACGACCTATGCGCAGAACGTCGGGCTGCTGCAGATCACGGGCGTGCTTAGCCGCTATGTGGTCGCGGCAGGCGGTGCAATCCTGATCCTGCTGGGCTGCCTGCCCAAGATCGCTTTCATCAGCGCCTCGATCCCCAGCTATGTGATCGGTGGCGCGGCGCTGGTCATGTTCGGAATGGTTTCAGCCACAGGGGTCAAGATCCTGGCGCGGGTCGATTTTGTCGGGAACCGGCGCAATGTCTATATCGTGGCGGTCAGCCTTGCGCTGTCGATGATCCCGGTTGTCGCGCCGACGATGTTTGACAAGATGCCCCATCTGGTCGAGCGGATCTTTCACAGCGGCATTCTGGTCGGGACCTTTTCGGCCCTGCTGCTGAACCTTCTGTTCAATGGCATTCCGGCACGTGGGACCGACCCGGCGGCAGCGGCGCATTGATCGCGCCGGATACCTTTGGCGGGCCGGGATATTCCCGGCCCGTTTTTCATGGGTTGTGATGGGCTTGGTATCGCCCGAGCCGTTCCACCGGTTCCGGTGGCTTATGGTTAAGCTGATTGGCCGCTAAGCCTGCAATACGACCCTGATGTCGGGGGATCAGGCCCGGCCGCGTCTGCGCAGCCAGATCAGCCCGCCCGCCCATAGCGCCGCTAATGAGAACCAGGTCAGCGCATAGCCAAGATGGCTGTTGCGGAACCTGACCTCGGTCAGCCCGCCGATCGGTTGCGCCTCGTCCCCGCGATCGTCGGCGTCGATGAAATAGGGTGCGACCGGGCCGATGCCCTGTGCGGCGGCGATGGCAGAGGTGTCGCGGGAATACCAGCGTCCGCCGACGGGATCATTGCGGCGCAGGAACCCGCCATTGTTCTGGCTCATCCGCAAAAGCCCGCTGACCGTCACCTGATCCCTGGGTAAGGGGCGGTCGTTGCGGGCGGTCTCGGGGACAAAGCCGCGGTTGATCAACAGATCCCAGCCCTCGGTGGTGCGCATCGGCGTCATGACCCAAAAGCCCGGCCCCCGGGCAGTCACTGCCTTGACCAAAGTGTCGCTGTCGGCGCGATAATTGCCGCTGACCGTCACCCGGCGGTATTCGGCATCGCGCGGATCAAGCCCAGCCCAATCCGCTGGTCCGGGGGCGGGGACGGGATCGGCTGCCAGCCGTGCCTCAACCCGGGCGATGAGATCGGTTTTCCACGCCAGCCGCTGGACCTGCCAGACCCCAAGCGCGATCAGCGCCAGAAGGACTGCCAGCGCCCCGGCAGCCGCCAGCAGCCGGCGGAAATTCACGAGCCAAAGCCCTGCATCAGCTCATGATCCATCTGCGGCATCATGTTGGTGTTCATGTGATACATGACCCATAGCGAACCGGCGAGCAGGATCACCACCACGACGATGGTGAAGATGGTCGAAAGCATGGTCCAGCCCTCTTCCTGCTTACCGTTCATATGCAGGAAACAGACCATGTGGACGAGGATCTGGGCCACGGCAAAACCCATCACCGTGACGGCGGTCAGCGAGCGGCTTTCAAACCCTCCGGCCATGACCAGACCAAAGGGGATCGCGGTCAGGATCACCGACAGCAGAAAACCCTTGATATAGGCGGCATGGCTGCCGTGGTCGTGGCCGTGATCCTGATGATGCGCGGTATGTGCGTGTTCAGCGGACATCAGATCATCCCCAGAAGATAGACGAAGGTAAAAACGCCGATCCAGATCACGTCGAGGAAATGCCAGAACATCGACAGACAGATCATCCGGCGCTGGTTTTCTGGCCCAAGCCCCCGGCGCGCGATCTGCACCATCAGCGTTATGAGCCAGATCGAACCAAAGGTCACATGCAGCCCGTGCGTGCCGACCAGCGTAAAGAAAGCCGACAGAAAGCCCGAACGCTGCGGTCCGGCCCCCAGGTGGATCATGTGCTGGAATTCGTAAAGCTCGATCCCCAGAAAGCACAGACCAAAGACCAGTGTCACCCCCAGCCAGCGCAGGGTCGCCCCCTGCCTGCCCGCAAACATCGCCAGCATGGCAAAGCCAAAGGTGATCGAGGACAGCAGGAGCATCCCAGTATTGACCGCCACAAGCCCAAGATCGAACAGGTCCTTAGGCCCTGGTCCGGCGGCAAAGCTGGTGCCAAGCACGCCATAGACCGCAAAGAGCACTGCAAACATCAGGCAGTCGCTCATCAGATAGACCCAGAAACCCAGGCTGGTCGAGGCGCCCTCGGGGTGGTGATGGGGTTTAAGCTCCCAATAACGGCCAAGGTTGTCTGTGGTGGTGTCGGTTACAACGTGGCTCATGGTTCAGACCCCCTGCGCAAGCTGGCGCGTCCGGGCATCCTCGGTCGCCTCGATTTCCGGGACCGGGATGTAATAGTCGCGATCATAGTTGAAGGTATGGGCGATCGAGACAGCGATGATGCCAAGAAAGCTCAGGCCCGCCAGCCACCAGATATACCAGACCATCGCCAGCCCGCAGACCGTCGCCAAAGCGGCAAGGATCACGCCGGTGCCGGTGCTTTTCGGCATATGGATCGGCATGAAGCCTGACGTCGGCCGGGTGGCGCCCTGCTGCTTCATCTCCCACCAGGTATCCAGCCCGTGCGAGATCGGGTTGAACGCAAAGTTATAGGCGGGCGGTGGCGACGAGGTCGCCCATTCCAGCGTGCGCCCGTCCCACGGGTCCCCGGTCGGGTCGCGGTATCCGGGGCGGTTGCGGCGCATGATCGAGACGCCGAACTGCACGAACATGGCCAAGATGCCGACGGCGATCAGCACCGCGCCAAGGGCGGCGATGGCAAACCAGATGCGCAGGTCCGGGTCATCAAAGACACGCAGCCTTCGCGTCACGCCCATCAGGCCAAGGATGTACAGCGGCATGAAGGCAAACCAGAAGCCGATGACCCAGAACCAGAATGAGACCTTGCCCCAGAACACATCCAGTTTGAAACCAAAGGCCTTGGGCCACCAGTAATTCACCGCCGCGAAACAGCCAAACAGCACGCCGCCGATGATGACGTTGTGGAAATGCGCAACGAGGAACAGCGAGTTGTGCAGCACGAAATCGGCGGGCGGCACCGCAAGCAGCACCCCGGTCATGCCGCCGATCACAAAGGTCAGCATAAAGGCCAGTGTCCACATCATCGGCAGTTCGAACCGGACGCGGCCGCGATAGATGGTGAACAGCCAGTTAAAGAGCTTGGCCCCCGTCGGGATCGAGATGATCATCGTGGTGATCCCGAAGAACGAGTTCACCGAGGCGCCCGAGCCCATGGTAAAGAAGTGATGCAGCCAGACCAGATAGCTCAGCACCGTGATACAGACGGTGGCATAGACCATCGAGCTGTAGCCAAACAGCCGCTTGCCCGAAAAGGTCGCGGTGATTTCGGAAAACACCCCGAACAGCGGCAGGATGAGGATATAGACCTCGGGGTGGCCCCAGATCCAGATGAGGTTGATATACATCATCGGATTGCCGCCAAGGTCATTGGTAAAGAAGTTGGTGCCGACATAGCGATCCAGCGTCAGCAGGATCAGCGTCATGGTCAGGACCGGGAACGAGGCGACGATCAGGATGTTGGTGCAGAAGGCCGTCCAGGTAAACACCGGCATCCGCATCATCGTCATGCCCGGCGCGCGCATCTTGAGGATCGTCACCAGCAGGTTGATGCCTGAAAGCGTGGTGCCGACCCCCGCGACCTGCAGGCCCCAGATGTAATAATCCACCCCGACCCATGGGCTGTAGCCGATGCCCGACAGCGGCGGAAAGGCCAGCCAGCCGGTCTGTGCGAATTCACCCACAAACAGCGAGGCCATGGTGATGATCGCGCCCCCGACCGTCATCCAGAACGAGAAGTTGTTCAGAAAGGGGAATGAAACGTCACGCGCGCCGATCTGCAGCGGCACGATATAGTTCATCAGCCCTGTGACAAAGGGCATCGCCACGAAAAAGATCATGATGACGCCATGGGCGGTAAAGATCTGGTCGTAGTGATGCGAGTTCAGATAGCCCTCGGATCCGCCAAAGGCCCAGACCTGCTGCAACCGCATCATGATCGCATCGGCAAAGCCGCGCAGGAACATGACCAGCGCAAGGATGATATACATGATGCCGATCTTTTTATGATCGACCGAGGTAAACCACTCTCGCCACAGCCAGCCCCACAGACGGTAGCGGGTCAGGGCTGCAAGCAATGCGACCCCGCCCATCGCTACGACTACAAAGGTGCCCAGGACGATCGGCTCTTTCGGGATCGCATCCCAGTTCAGCCGGCCCAGAAGAAAGGTGGTTTCGTTGGAAAACGTTGCCATGCTTGCGTCCGATCAGAATTTCTGCGCCTGACCCCTGGTTGGGTCCAACAGCGTCACGGCATTGTCCTGTGAGGGGGTGAACAGCCCTTTCGGCGGGGTCAGCGCATGGCCGCGCAGAGGCGTCATGTTCACTGTCGTGCGGGTCAGCTCGGGCGATTTTCCGAACATCCGCGCCGAATCCTCGGGCGTGCAGAACGAGGCGATCTGAAAGGGCTCCCACCCCAGTACCGGGGCGCGGGTGCCGCGTCGCTGGTCCTTGTCATAGGTCAGCCGCTGCACATTCATCGTACCGGCAAGCCCGGTGCCGCCCTGGGCGTCCAGGGCCATCATCTCTGCCATGCAGATCTTGCCGGGCTCAACGCACATGTTCACGACGCGCTGGAAAAGCTGGGGATCGACATCGGCAAAGGACATCGGCGGCACGTTTTCGCTGGGTGCCTCAAGCTCAAGGTAGCGGGGGCGGTCCAGCGTGCCGCCGCCAGCCCGGGCCCTGGCGACCCAGGCGTCAAAGCCTGCCTCGTCGCTGGCCAGTGCCTTGAAATGCATCCCCGAAAAGCCCTGGCCCGAGTAATGCGAGGCGATGCCCTTGTATTCGCCCGGGCGGTTAAAGACGCCGTTCAGCTTGGTTTCCATCCCCGGCATGGCGTAGATCATGCCAGCCATCGCCGGGATGTAGAATGCGTTCATGACCGAGGTCGAGGTCAGCGTGAACTCGACCGGACGATCGACCGGCACCGCCATCTCGTTGATCGAGGCAATGCCCTGTTCGGGATAGATAAAGAGCCATTTCCAGTCCATCGCCACCACCTGCACCTGCAGCGGCCTGGTGTCGCTGGCCACCGGCTGGCCGCTCGTGATGCGGTCAAGCGGGCGATAGGGGTCCAGCAGATGCGTACCGACCCAGGTCAGCGCCCCAAGCGTGATGATGATCAAAAGCGGCGCGGCCCAGATCACGAACTCAAGCTTGGTCGAATGGTCCCAGTCGGGCTGATAGTCGGCGCGGCGATTCCTGGCGCGGTAACGCAGCGCAAAGATCACCGTCAGGATCATGACCGGGACGATGATCAGCAGCATGAGCAGCGTCGAGGTCACCAGCAGGTCGCGCTGTCGCGCCGCCACATCCCCGGCGGGGGCCAGAACTTCGGCCTTGCAGGCGGCCAGCGGGAACGCCAGCGCAAGCCACGGCAGGCCGGCGAATTTTCGTTTTTGGGTCATTGGACTGTCCGAGTGTCCGTGAACGACAGGTGCGGATGGCTGAGTCGCGAAAGGCTGCGACCTATGCGGTAATTGGCTTACCTTGATCTGGATCAAATCCGCCATGCGGCGTTTTGTCCTATACTGCCTGGCCCCTCATTGCGGCAGCAATAAGGTAGGAAACGCCGCGGTGGACTTTGGTCAAGCCGGGCGCGAATCTGGATCACATCGGATTCCTCGGGAACATGAGCACAACTTCTTCCATGCCCGCCGCCGGGACGGCAGCCCCGTCATCGCACGGCCATCACAGCGTTTCACCCTCGGACATTGCCGTCGGGGTGATCATCGGACGCACCTCGGAGTTCTTTGACTTCTTCGTTTTCGCGATTGCCTCGGTGATCGTCTTTCCTCAGCGGATCTTTCCCTTTGTCGATCCGCTGACCGGCACGCTGCTGTCATTTGCGCTGCTGGCACTGGCCTTTGTCGCCCGGCCGCTTGGCAGCGTCCTGTTCATGGGCATCGACAGACGCCATGGACGCGTGACCAAGCTGACGGCAGCCCTGTTTTTGATGGGAACCGCCACCGTCGCGATGGGCCTGATCCCCAGCTATGAAAATGTCGGCGGCTGGGCGGTGGTCATCCTTGCTATCCTGCGCATCGCACAGGGGCTGGCACTTGGCGGGGCATGGGACGGTATGCCCTCGCTTTTGGCGCTGACGGCCCCACCGAACCGGCGCGGCCTTTACGCCATGGTGCCGCAGCTTGGCGCGCCGATCGGGCTGATCGTGGCAAGCCTGCTGTTTGCTTATCTTGCCGCCAATCTGACGGCGCAGGATTTTCTGGACTGGGGCTGGCGCTACCCGTTCTTTGTCGCCTTCTCGGTCAACGTGGTGGCGCTGTTTGCCCGGCTGCGCATCGTCGCGACCGATGAGTTTTCCCAGCTTTTCGAATCGCGTGAGCTGCAGCCGACCCGCATCGGCAAGACCCTCGGCGAGGATGGCGGTGCGGTGCTTGTCGGGATCTTCGTTCCGCTGGCAAGCTTTGCCATGTTCCACATGGTCACGGTCTATCCGCTGTCCTGGATCTATCTTTATACCGACGAGACGCTGCTAAGCTTTCTGATTATCGAGGCCGTGGCCGCCGTTGCTGGAATCGTTGCCATTCTGCTGTCGGGCTGGCTTGCCGACCGCTTTGGACGGCGTAACCTCTTGCTGATCGGGGCGCTGCTTATCGGTTGTTTTGCGGCACTCGCCCCCCTGCTTTTGTCCGGCGGCGAGACCGGAGAGCTCATTTACATGATCGCCGGTTTTTTTATCCTTGGCCTTAGCTTCGGGCAAAGTTCGGGTGCGGTGGCCTCGCTCTTTGGGGCGCGCAACCGCTATACCGGCTCGGCCATCGTCTCGGATCTGGCCTGGATGTTCGGGGCGGGTTTCGCGCCGCTGACGGCACTGCTGCTGTCGACCTGGCTGGGGCTGTCGGCTGCGGGGCTATACCTGCTTTCGGGCGCCGTCTGTTCGGTCATCGCCATTCTCATGTCGGGCAAGCTGGATTTTCGCACCTCTGACCGCTAGGTGACCCGCCGTCCCCCGATCCCATACCAGAGGCGGGGCGCGGCGTTCTTTTCTTGACACAAGCTGCGCCAGTCACATTACTCTGCGGCAAGCCTGCAGAAAGGCGCGATGATGACGGAAAGCATCCAGAAGGAGGACTGGGAGCGGTTCCGTGCGTTGGGGAGCGTGCCCCCCAGCATCCGGGAGATCGTGTTCAGGTCCTGGGTCAGATCACGGGAGCGGGGGGAAATCGGCTCGCTCAACCGTGCGCCGACGGTTGCGCAGGACGAATTGCATGGCATTCGCCACCGCAACGCGAGGCTGCGCAAGGCGGCGCAGAACGCGATCCGCCGCACCGGATACATGCTTGAGGACGCCGGGGCGATGCTTCTGCTTTGCGACCGCAGAGGCGTCGTCATGGATGCGACGGGCGATTCCCGCATCCTGTCGCGCGGTGCGGAAAACCATCTGCAACCGGGCGGGCGCTGGGACGAAGGCGCGATTGGCACCAACGCCATCGGCACCGCGCTGCATCTGGCCCAGCCCGTCGTCATCACCGGGGTGGAGCATTTCTGCGAGGCGATTCAGCGCTGGTCCTGTGCTGCAGCCCCGATCCATGACCCGCTGAGCGGGCGGCTGCTTGGCGCTGTCGATATCTCGGGTCCTGCTCAGGACAGCATGCGCCGGGGCGCCGCGCTGTCGGTGACGCTGGCTTTGCAGATCGAGGAAAGCTTGCGCAGCGCCGGTCTGCATGAACATGCGGTCCTGATTGATGCGCTGCTGGCACGGCACAATGGCGGGGGAGCCGAGGATCTGTTGCTGCTTGACCGCTACGGGCGCAAGGTCTGGTCCCGCACCCCCAGCCGCGAAGCTGCCGCGCAGGTCGAAGCGAAAGGTGCGGTCCTGCAAAGCCTGATGAAGGACAACGACGGCGACTGCCATGATCTGGCCGGGCGGGTGCGCGAGGTTCTGGCCGATGCCGAGGTCGATGTCCTGTCCGAACGTGGCGAGGCGCTGGGCGTTGTCGTGACCTTTCCCCGCCGCACCCGTCCTGCACGGCGTGAGCCGGCCGCGCCCCCAGATCTGCGCCAGATCGCTGAAACAGGGGCGGTGATGCAGGATCTTTGCAATGCCGCTGAACGGATCGTCGGAAACGGCCTGCCTCTGGTTCTTGAGGGGCCGGTCGGCAGCGGCAAAGAGACCTTTGCCCGTGCGCTGCATGCAGGTGGCCCCCTGGCCGGGTTGCCGTTCGAGATGCTCGATTGCAGCCTTCTTGACGCGGCGACGCTGAAGCCGGGATCGGGTGGCAGCGAGGCATTGCTGCGTCTGGCGCAAAGCGGCGGCACGCTGTGCCTTGACGAGCCGGCCGAAACCCCGGCCGAGGTGCAGCCGCTTCTGACACAGGCGCTGGCGCAGATCGAACGGGCGGGGACGGCGGTCCAGTTGATAACCTTGTGCTCGGTGCCGCTGTCCGACAGCCTTGGCGTGGGCGGGCTTGGCTCGGCGCTGCATTTCCGGCTGGCTGCGGCGGTCTTGCGCCTGCCTGCGCTGGCCGAGCGGCGTGAGGACCTGCCGGCGCTGATCCGCCGCTTTGCCCAGACCTATGCGCCGCAGCACCGTCAGGGCAGGGTGCTGCGCTTTACCCCGGCGGCAATGCAGCAGTTGCAGGCCCATGACTGGCCGGGCAATCTGCGGGAATTGCGCAATCTGGTGGAATCTCTGGGTGTGACCTCGCTAAGCGGGCTGGTTGATGCGTCGGACCTGCCCCGCCACCTGACGCGCGCACCCGGTCCGCGGCGCGAGGAAACCCTGCGCGACCGAGAGCGGGCCGAGATCATGGCGGCCATGGCCGAGGCGGGCAGCAACATCACCGAGGTCGCGCGCAGGCTGGGGATCGCGCGCTCGACGCTTTATCTCAAGCTTGACCAATACGGCATCAGGCGGCCCCGCCGCGAATAAGTGCCGTTCTGTCCGCCATTGTCCGACGCCCTGTCCGAAAACCGGACAACACGGACAGGTGGCACGATTCCATCCTGCCGCTACGCCACAGGGAGGTGGCGCAATGGGAGGAGAAAACCGTGCCATTGGACAAACCCAACAGACGCAAGGTGCAGGTGCTGGGCATCGACGCTGGCGGCACCATGACAGATACGTTCTTTGTGGACAGCGAAGGCGAATTCGTCGTCGGCAAGGCCCAATCGACGCCACAGAACGAGGCGCTTGGCCTGATCGCCAGCTCTCGCGAGGGGTTGGAGCATTGGGGACTAACGCTGGAAGAGGCGCTGTCCGAAATCCAGACCGGTGTCTATTCAGGCACCGCCATGCTGAACCGAGTGGTTCAGCGCAAGGGGTTGCGCTGCGGCCTGATCGTCAATGCGGGGATGGAGGATTTCCACCGCATGGGCCGTGCGATCCAGGCCTATCTGGGCTTTGCCTATGAAGACCGGATCCACCTGAACACCCATTACTATGACGAGCCTTTGGTGCCGCGTCACCTGACGCGCGGCGTCATGGAACGCATCGACATGTCGGGTACCGTGGTCATTCCGCTGCGCGAGGAAACCGCCCGTCAGGCTGCGCGCGAACTGATCGCGCAGGATGTCGAAGGTATCGTGATCTCGCTTTTGCACAGCTACCGCAACCCCGCGCATGAACGGCGGGTGCGCGATATCGTGCAAGAGGAAATCGCGGCCTCGGGCAAGTCCATCCCGGTTTTTGCCTCGACCGACTATTATCCGGTGCGCAAGGAAACCCACCGCACCAATACTACCATCCTTGAGGCTTATGCCGCCGAGCCGTCGCGCCAGACGCTGAACAAGATCTCATCCGCGTTCAAGGATAACGGCTCGAAATTCGACTTTCGCGTGATGGCGACGCATGGCGGCACCATCAGCTGGAAGGCCAAGGAGCTGGCGCGCACCATCGTCTCGGGTCCGATCGGGGGCGTGATCGGTGCGAAATATCTTGGCGAAGTGCTGGGTTATTCCAATATCGCCTGCTCTGACATTGGCGGCACCTCGTTCGACGTGGCGCTGATCACCCAGAACGAACTGACGATCCGCAACGACCCGGATATGGCGCGGCTTGTCCTGTCCCTGCCTTTGGTCGCCATGGATTCGGTCGGCGCCGGGGCGGGCAGCTTTATCCGGCTTGACCCCTATACCAGGGCGATCAAGCTTGGCCCGGATTCGGCGGGCTATCGCGTCGGTGTCTGCTGGGCTGAATCGGGGATCGAGACCGTCACCATCTCGGATTGTCATGTCATCCTTGGCTATCTGAACCCCGACAACTTCCTTGGCGGTCAGGTCAAGCTGGACCGCGAGCGGGCCTGGAACGCGATGAAGGAGCAGATCGCCGATCCGCTTGGCCTGTCGGTCGAGGATGCCGCGGCTGGGGTGATCGAGCTTTTGGACAGCGATCTGCGTGACTATCTGCGCTCGATGATCTCGGGCAAGGGTTACAGCCCGTCCAGCTTCGTCTGCTTCAGCTATGGTGGCGCAGGTCCTGTCCACACCTATGGCTATACCGAGGGTCTGGGCTTTGAGGATGTGATCGTTCCCGCCTGGGCGGCAGGTTTTTCCGCCTTTGGCTGCGCGGCGGCGGATTTCGAGTATCGCTATGATAAATCGCTCGATATCAACATCGCAAGCGAGGCCGGGGATGATCTCAAGGTCCGTCAGGCCCAGACCCTGCAGGCAGCTTGGGAAGAGCTCAAAGAGCGGGTCCTCGAAGAGTTCGAGATCAACGGCTATTCCGCTGATCGCGTGACACTGCAACCCGGTTTCCGCATGCAGTATCGCGGCCAGCTGAACGATCTGGAAATCGAAAGCCCGATCCTTGAGGCCAACTCGGCCGAGGACTGGGATAAGCTGGTCGAGGCCTTCAACGACACCTATGGACGCGTTTATGCCGCCGCTGCCCGCTCGCCCGAGCTTGGCTATTCGGTGACTGGCGCGATCATGCGCGGCACGGTGCCAATCCCCAAACCCCGGATCCCCAAGGAACCCGAGGCCGGTCCGACCCCGCCCGAAGAGGCCAGGCTTGGCACCCGCAAGTTCTATCGCCACAAGCAATGGGTCGATGCGCAGCTTTACCAGATGGAAAAGCTGAAACCGGGCAACCGCGTCACCGGCCCGGCGATCATCGAATCCGACGCCACGACCTTTGTGGTGCCCGGAGGTTTCGAGACCTGGCTCGACGGTCATCGCCTGTTCCACCTGAAAGAACTCTGAAGCTCCGAGGGAGGAGATCGACATGAACATTCAAGCAAAGGTCGACACGCGCGGCATCGTCCGCGGCGGCGAGACCCTGAAGCAACACCGCGACCGGCTGATGGAGGCCACCAGGCGGACCAAACATTACGCCGGGCTTGAGCGGCTTGAGATGCGCGACAGCGATCCGATCAAGTACAACAAGCTTTTCTCGCGGCTGCGGGCCGGGGTGGTGGATGCGCGCGAAACCGCCAAAAAGATCGCGGCATCGCCCATCGTCGAGCAAGAGGGCGAGCTGTGCTTTACCCTCTATAACGCGGCTGGCGACTCGATCCTGACTTCGACCGGGATCATCATCCACGTCGGGACCATGGGCGCGGCGATCAAATATATGATCGAGAACGGCTGGGAACATAACCCCGGCATCAGGGACAAGGACATTTTCTGCAACAACGACAGCCTGATCGGGAACGTCCACCCCTGCGACATCCACACCATCGTGCCGATCTTTCACGAGGGGGAACTGATCGGCTGGGTCGGTGGCGTCACCCACGTGATCGACACCGGCTCGGTCGGGCCGGGCTCGATGTCTACCGGGCAGGTGCAGCGTTTCGGCGACGGCTATTCGATCACCTGCCGCAAGATTGGCGAAAATGACACGCTGTTCCGCGACTGGCTGCACGAAAGCCAGCGCATGGTGCGCACTACGCGCTACTGGATGCTGGACGAGCGTACCCGCGTCGCGGGCTGCCACATGATCCGCGATCTGGTGCAGGAGGTGATCGCCGAAGAGGGTATCGAGGCCTATTGGAAATTCGCCTATGAGGCGGTCGAGCACGGCCGGCTGGGTCTTCAGGCCCGTATCAGGGCGATGACCATTCCCGGCAAGTATCGGCAGGTCGGTTTTGTGGACGTGCCTTATGCGCATGAGGATGTGCGGGTCCCCTCGGACTTTGCCAAGGTCGACACGATCATGCACACCCCGTCCGAAATCACCATTCGCGGGGATGGTACATGGCGGCTGGATTTCGAGGGCGCCTCGCGCTGGGGCTGGCACACCTACAACGCCCATCAGGTCAGCTTTACCAGCGGTATCTGGGTGATGATGACCCAGTCGCTGATCCCGACCGAGATGATCAACGACGGCGCCGCCTACGGGACCGAGTTCCGTCTGCCCAAGGGCACATGGATGAACCCCGACGACAGGCGGGTGGCATTCAGCTATTCATGGCATTTCCTCGTCAGTTCGTGGACTGCGCTGTGGCGCGGGCTGAGCCGGGCCTATTTCGGGCGCGGCTATCTGGAAGAAGTGAACTCGGGTAACGCCAATACCTCGAACTGGCTACAGGGCGGCGGCTTTAACCAGTATGATGAAATCCATGCCGTGAACTCGTTCGAATGCGCCGCGAACGGAGTCGGGGCCAGCGCCTTCAGCGATGGGATCAGCCATGCCGCTGCGGTCTGGAACCCCGAAGGCGACATGGGTGACATGGAGATCTGGGAACTGGCCGAACCGCTGATCTATCTGGGTCGGCAGATCAAGGCCTCGTCAGGCGGCGCGGGCAAGTATCGCGGCGGCTGCGGCTTTGAATCGCTGCGCATGGTCTGGAACGCCAAAGACTGGACCATGTTCTTTATGGGTAACGGGCATATCAGCTCGGACTGGGGGCTGATGGGTGGCTACCCCGCTGCCTCGGGCTATCGGTTCGAGGCCCATGACACCCGCCTGAAAGAGCTCATCGCCGAGGGTGGCCCGATCCCCCATGGCGGCGATACCGACCCGCAAAATCCGGTCTGGGATGGCCAGTTGCCTGACGCGCGCATCAAGCGTGACAAGCAGGCCATCACCACCGAGGCGATGTTCAGGGACTATGACCTTTACCTCAACTACATGCGGGGTGGGCCGGGCTTTGGCGATCCTCTGGACCGCGAGCCGCAGAAGGTCGCCGATGACGTGAACGGCGGCTATCTGCTCGAACGGTTTGCCGACAGCGTCTATGGCGTGGTGCTGAAGGAGGCGGGCGACGGCATGAAGGGCGTGGATCTGGCCGCGACCGAGGTCCGCCGTCAGGCCATCCGCAAACAGCGGCTCGCGGAATCGGTCCCGACCAGCGAATGGATGGCCGAGGAACGCCAGCGGATCCTGAACAAGGATGCGGGTGTGCATGTTCAGCAGATGTATGCCGCCTCGTTCAAGCTTGGGCCGCGATTTGAAGAGCAGTTCCGCGCCTTCTGGAACCTGCCCGCCGACTGGAAACTGTGCGAGGCGGATCTGCCCATCCCTTCTTACGGGCGGGAATACTCGATGGATATCTCGGAACTGCCGGACGTCAGGACCGTGCAATTCGTCGAGGAATGACGCCCCCGGCTGCGTCCGTTCCCCCCGGGCGCAGCCAATATCCCCTCAAGGCCAATCCAAGGGAGGAACCGATGGCCTATACCAAAGCCAAGATCAAGGATCTGGTGGACGGCAAGATCGACCGTGACACGCTGCATAACATGCTGTCCACGCCAAAGGACCGCGAGCGTTTCCAGATTTATCTGGAGATCCTGCAAGAGCAGGTGGAATGGGACGATCCGATCATTCTGCCGCTGGGACCTAAACTGTATATCGTGCAGCGCAAGTCGGACAAGAAATGGGTGATCCGCAGTCAGGCGGGCCATGATTTCTGCGACTGGGACCAGAACTGGAAACTTTATGCCCGGGTCCGGGTGCGTAGCACCCCCCAGCAGATGGAAGAGATTTATCCGCGCCTGATGGCCCCCTCGCCCGACTGGCAGGTCATCCGCGAATATTTCTGTCCGCTGTCGGGCGATTTGCTGGAGGTCGAGGCGCCGACCCCATGGTATCCGGTCATCCATGACTTTGAGCCGGATATCGAGACCTTTTACAAGGACTGGCTGGGTCTGCCGGTGCCCGAGCGCGCCTGACCTGCGGCCCATCGCCAAAGACAGTTCATCAGACAAGGGGCGGCCGGTGTGGGTCGCCCCTTGCACATCTGCCCTGCCGGGCGGGTGGTTCAGGCCATTGGTGTCAGCCCTTGTTCCGCGATCACCCGATCCGGGACGATCACCAGCTTGCCAAGAAAATCGCGGCTACGCTCGACAAACAGCTGCTCGGCCTCGCGCAGGCGGGACAGGGGCATGATCCCTGACAGCACGGGCCTGAACCGGTTCTCGCGGATCCAGCTGATCAGTTGCCGCGCTTCGGCCGGGGTGCCGTGCGAGACGCCAAAGATCTGGACCTGATTAAGATAGATCAGCGTCCAGGGCAGGGCAGTGACATTGCCCGCGCTTGCCCCGGCAATGGACAGGCGCGGTGGTGTCCGCCGTCCGCGCAGGTCACGGCACATGGTGCGGATCAGTGGCACGGTCATCTCGCCCCCGACCAGATCCATCACCGCGTCGATCGTGACACCGCCTGTTGCCTGCGCAATCGCCACGGGCCAGTCGGTGACGGTCTCGCGTGCGATCACGCTTTCGGCGCCAAGCGCGCGCAGTGCCTCGGCCTTGCCGGCGCTGGCGATGGCATGGGGGATCGCGCCGATGACCCGGCACATTTGCAAAAGCGCGGTTCCGACCCCGCCCGAGGCCCCGGTGACCAGCACATGCTCACCTGCCGAAACATTGGCCGAGGTCAACATGTGATAGCCCGTCTGCCACGAGCACATGCCCAGTGTCGCAAGCTCGGCATCGCTGAGCGCGGGGTTGGAGATGGCGTGGAACTGGTCCGAGGGAAAGCAGCCATATTCCGCATAGCCCCCGTCTGCGCCATGGCCGAAATAATCCGGCGCAAGGTTCAGATCGTCGCGTTGATCGGGGTAGATGTTGAAATCGAGCAGCCCCCTTTCGCCGATCCGGTCGGGTGATACGCCCGGACCCACGGCGACGACATGGCCGACTACATCGGCGCCCTGAATGCGCGGAAAGGTCAGCGTCTCGCCCGCCATGGCGAATGAGGCGACCGCGCCATCGTCGGAATACAGCCCCTCACGCACCTTGCGGTCGGTGTTGTTCTTGGCACAGGCGGTGATGCGGACCAGAACCTCACCCGGGCCGGGGCGGGGAACGGGCCAGTCGTCATGCCATTCCAGCCTGTCGGGGCCGCCATGGCCGGTCAGGACCATGGCGCACATCGTTTCGGGGATAGCGGCCGTCACGAGTTATTCCGCCTTAGCCCAGGATTTCGCGCACGGATCCGGCGGCGGCATCGACGATGACATCGGCCTCGGCCTCGGTCAGGCACAGGGGCGGGGCAAGTCCGATGATATCGCCCTGCGGCATGGCGCGGGCGATCACACCGCGTCTGAGCATTGCGCCAACGACCTTGGCCCCGACCCCCTCGTCAGCGTCAAAGAAGGTGCGCTGGTCCCGATCCCGGACCAGCTCGACCGCGCAAAGCATGCCCTCACCGCGGATTTCACCGACATTGGGATGATCGCCAAGGGCGGCGCGCATTCGGTCGTTCAGATAGCGGCCGGTGCGACCGGCGTTCCCGACCAGTCCCAGCTCGTCGATCAGCCGCAGATTGGCGATACCGGCCGCTGCGCCGATGGGATGGGCGGAATAGGTCCAGCCATGACCAAGGACGCCGTTTTCGTCCGTGCCCTGCATCAGCACATCCCAGACCTTTTGCCCGACGATGCTGCCCGACAGCGGCGCATAGGCCGAGGTCAGGCCCTTGGCGCAGGTGATGATATCGGGCGTCATGCCATAATGGTCCGAGCCGAACATGCTGCCCAGCCGGCCAAAGCCTGTCACCACCTCATCAGCGATCAGCAGGATATCGTGACGCGCCAGAACTTTCTGGATCGCCTGCCAATAACCTTTGGGCGGCGGGACGATCCCGCCGGTGCCCAGAACCGGCTCGCCGATAAAGGCGGCGATGGTGTCCGCGCCTTCGGCGGCGATCAGGCGCTCAAGCTCTTCGGCGCAATGGGCGCTGAATTGCTCTTCGGTCATGCCGGCATCCTTGCGGCGATAGTAATAGGGCGCCTCGGTATGGATCACCTGCGCCAGCGGCAGGTCGAACTTGCGGTGAAAAAGCTCAAGCCCGGTCAGCGAGCCGGTCATCAGGCCGCTGCCGTGATAGCCGCGCCAGCGCGAGATGATCTTTTTCTTTTGCGGCAGCCCGCGGATGTTGTTGTAGTACCAGACCAGCTTGATGTTCGTTTCATTCGCGTCCGAGCCGCCAAGCCCGAAATAGACCCGCGCCATATGCTTGGGCGCGCGGTCCATGACCATCTTTGCCAGCGTGATCGACGCTTCTGAGCCATGACCGGCATAGGCGTGGTAATAGGCCAGCTCGCGCGCCTGCCGGGCGATTGCATCGGCGATTTCGGTGCGGCCATAACCCACGTTCACGCAGTACAGGCCCGCAAAGCCGTCCAGCAGCCGGTTGCCGTCGCGGTCCAGAATATGGACACCCTCGGCGCCTGCGACGATGCGCTGCGCGCCCTCGCCCCGCGCGAACTGGCCAAGATTGGTCGAGGGGTGGAACAGGCTCTCGCGGTCCCATTTGGACAGTTCGTCATTGGTCAGCATCATGCTCTCCTTGTCTCTGCCCAGTCGCGGCAGACGTATTTGATCTCGGTGAATGCTTCGAGCCCGTGGCGGCTGCCTTCGCGGCCCAGCCCGGACTGTTTCATGCCGCCAAAGGGGATCGGTGCGCCGGTGACCTTGGTGCGGTTGACGGCGACCATGCCGAATTCCAGCGCCCGCGACAGGCGGTAGATGCGGCGCGGGTCGCGGCTATGGACATAGGCGACCAGCCCGTATTCGGTGCCATTGGCGATACCCACCGCATCGTCCTCGGTTTCAAAAGGGGCGATGGCGGCGACAGGGCCGAAAGTTTCTTCGTGAAAGATCAGCGCCTCGGGCGGGACATTGGCCAGAACGGTCGGCTGATAGAACAGCGGCCCCTGCGCATCCCGTGTCCCCCCGGTCAGCAGCCGTGCGCCGCGGGCCAATGCGTCGGCGACATGTTCCTCTTGCTTGCGGACGGCGACTTCATTCATCAGCGGACCAAGGTCGCGGTCCTCGACCCCCGGACCCAGTGTCAGCGCGGCGGTGGCGGCGGCAAAGCGGCGGCAGAACTCATCATAGATCCCGCGTTCGATCAGAAAGCGGTTTGCGCCAAGGCAATCCTGTCCCGAGGTTGCGAATTTGGCCTTGATCGCCTCATCAACGGCCAGATCAAGGTCGCAATCGGCAAAGGCGATAAAGGGCGCGTGACCGCCAAGCTCAAGAACCAGCCGCTTTACCGTATCGGCGCTTTGGCGATACAGCTGCTTGCCGATACGGGTCGAGCCGGTAAAGCTGAGCGCCCGAACCCGGGGGTCGGCGCACCATGCGCCGACGATTTCGGCCGCGTCCCCGGTCACGACGTTAAAGGTGCCTGCCGGAAAGCCTGCGCGCTGCGCAAGCTCCGCCAGGGCGGTCGCCGAAAGTGGCGTTTCCGCCGAAGGATGCACGACCGTGGTACAACCCGCCGCCAGTGCTGCCGCGGCCTTGCGGGTGATCATGGCACAGGGAAAGTTCCACGGGGTCACCAGCGCCGCGACGCCCAAAGGTTCGCGCCACAGTTCCATCTCGGCGGTCGAAAGATGCGAGGTCACGCTTTCGATATTCGGTCGCTTTGCCTCTTCGGCGTAGAATTCGACAAAGCTGGCCGCGTAGTCGATTTCGCCCCGGGCCTCGGACAGGGGTTTGCCCTGTTCGGCGGTCATGAGCCGGGCCAGATCCTCGCGGTTTTCGCGGATAAGCTGGTACCAGCGCAACAGCACTGCCGCGCGTTCCTGCGGCAGCAGGGCGGCCCAGGGGGCAAAGGCGGCCTGAGCCGCATCGACGGCTGCGCGGGCCTGCGCCGCATCAAGCCGTGCCACCCGGGCGATAACCGTGCCGGTCGCGGGGTCGGTGACGTCAAAGCGCGGGCCGCCGACCCAGCCGCCGTTGATAAAGGCGTCTTCGCAAAGCAGGGTCTTGTCCGAGATCATCCTTCGACCTCCTCGCCGATGACGGCGACGCAATCGCCGGGTTTCACGATGCCGGGGAAATGCCGCGCCATCAGCAGCCCGGCGCGGCGGGCATGGACGGCAATCGGGGCAAGCCCGGTCCGCCCGATGGGAAAGATGCGCGCGACAGGCTGGTCGGCACTGACCGGCCCGCCCAGATCAATCAGGAATTCGATCAACCCGCCGTCCTCGGCAAAGGCAAAGCAATCAGCGTCGGGCATATCAAGCCAGCGTGTCGGCTGGGCCGTGACCTCGCCCCGCATCGCCCCGGCGGCAATCAGCAGGCTTCTCAGGCCTCGCCGGGCGATTCCGGCTGTGCGGGCCGATGCTGTCCCGCCTCCGCCCAGTTCGGTGGTGACAAAGATTTTGCCCATATCTTCGGCGGCGGTGTCATACATGCCGACCGCGTCGATTTCGAGCATCCTGCACGACCATGGGGCGCCAAAGGCGCGTACAAGGTCAAAGGCGGCCGCCTCTTGCCGCTTGTCGGGCAGCACATGGGCGGCGCAATAGGGCAGGAAATCCAGCGTTTTTCCGCCCGAGTGGAAATCCAGCACCACATCGGCCATGGGCAGCAGCACGCGCTGGAAATAATCGGCGATCTTTTGGGTCACCGTGCCGTCGGGCCGACCCGGAAAGCTGCGGTTCAGGTTGCCCCGGTCGATCGGAGAGGTACGGGTGCCTGCTGCAAAGGCCGGGTAGTTCATCGCCGGAATGATGATCAGCCGGCCGGTGACTTCCTCGGGCCGGACGGTTGCGGCAAGATCGAAAAGCGCGATCGGCCCTTCGTATTCGTCACCGTGGTTTGCGCCGGTCAGCAGCGCCGTCGGCCCCTCGCCGTGATTGACCACGGTGACCGGGATCATCACCGAACCCCAGGCCGCGTCATCGCGCGAGTAGGGCAGGCGCAGAAAGCCGTGCTGTACCCCGGGCGCGGCAAAATCCACCGTCGCCGTGACGGGCGAAGGCACCAGCGAAGGCGGGGGCTGCATCTGCAACATGGCCCTAATCCTTTACGAAAAGCTGGCGCGGGACATTGGCAAGGCACTCGACGCCGGTGTCGGTGATCAGGATCGACTCGGTGATCTCCAGCCCCATGTCCTCAAGCCAGAGGCCGGTCATGAAGTGAAAGGTCATCCCGGGTTGCAGCACAGTGCGGTCGCCGGGGCGCAGGGACATCGTGCGTTCACCCCAATCCGGGGGGTAGCTGACGCCGATTCCATAGCCGGTGCGGTTGTCCTTGATGATGTTGTACTTTGCCAGAACGTCGAAAAAGCCCCTGGCGATATCTTCGCAGGTATTGCCGGGTTTCGCGGCGGCAAGCCCTGCCTCCATCCCTTCGAGCGTCGCTTTTTCCGCGTCTAGGAACGCCTGTGTCGGTTTGCCCAGAAATACCGTGCGCGACAGGGGGACGTGATAGCGGTGATAACATCCGGCGATTTCAAAGAAAGTGCCCTCGCCGCGCTGCATCGGCTTGTCGTCCCATGTCAGATGCGGGGCCGAGGCATCGCGCCCCGAGGGCAACAGCGGCACGATTGCGGGATAATCGCCGCCGATTCCGTCGATGCCGCGCACGCCTGCATCATAGATCTCGGCCACAAGATCGCATTTGCGCATGCCGACCTCGACCTTGTCGAGGATGCGGGCGTGCATCGCCTCGACGATCCGCGCGGCATTGCGCATATAGGCGATCTCTTGCGGGCTTTTCACCGCGCGTTGCCAGTTCACAAGGGCGGTGCAATCTGAAAACCGCGCATCCGGCAGGTGCTGTGTCAGGCTGGCAAAGGCTGCGGCGGTGAACCAGTAATTGTCCATTTCGACGCCGATGCGCTTTGCGCCCCAGCCACGGTCGCGCAGGATGGCGGACAGGTGGTCCATCGGGTGCATTTCGGGGTTCTGCACGTAATGGTCGGGATAGCCGATGATATTTTCATGCCGCAGATAGGCGGTCAGTTTTGCGCCATTGGCGTCCTGTCCGCGCCCGTACCAGATCGGTTCGCCCTCGGGCGGGATGACGACACATTGATGGACGTAAAATGACCAGCCGTCATAGCCTGTCAGCCAGTTCATGTTCGACGGATCGGTGACGATCAGCAGATCGACGCCTTTCGCCTCCATCGCCCGGCGGGTCCTGGCGAGGCGTCCGGCATATTCCTCGCGGGTGAATTTCAATGCGACTTCTGTCATGGCGGTTGCTCTCACAGGGTGAAGGTACGGCCGGCCCCGGTTTTGCCCGCACGGGCAAGTGCCAGGGTGGCGATGGCGGTGTCCTGAATCCCGGTGCCGGTCAGGTCGGCCAGGGTGATCTGGCTGGCACTGGTCCGGCCCGCGGCCTGTCCGGCAAGGATCTGGCCCAGTTCGGGAAATTCCTGCCCGGCAAGGGGCGAGTGGCGCAGTTCGCCCAGCTCTCGCGTTTGCGAGAGGCGGTCGGCAACATAGAGTGCGCGGGCGATCAGCTCGGGCGCGATCTCATTCTTATGCTGCGCGTCCGAGCCCATGGCGGTGACATGGGTTCCGGGGGCAATGTCGTCGGGACCTAGGATCGGCTGTTCGGCGGGGGTGGTGGTCACGACCAGATCAGCGTCGTGCGTCGCCCCGGCGACGCTGGCGGCGGGGGTGACGGGGATGCCCAACGCTTTGGTCATCTCGGCCGCAAAAGCCTGTGCCTTGGCCGCATCCCGCGCCCAGACCCGCACCCCGGTAAGTTTGCGCACAAGTGTAAGCGCGCGCAGCTGCATCCGCGCCTGCATCCCCGCCCCAAGGATCGCTGCCTTGCCTGCATCCGGGCGCGCAAGCGCGTCGGCGGCCACTGCCCCGGCTGCCGCGGTGCGAATATCGGTCAGATAGCCGTTGTCGAGCAACAGAGCCTCGACCAGTCCGGTACGCGAGGACAGCACCACCATCATCCCATTGGTCGAGGGCAGGCCAAGCGCGGGATTGCCAAAAAATCCGGGTGAGATCTTGATCGCGAAATGCGAAAGGCCGGGAATATAGGCGGTCTTTACATCGACCTCGCCCCGGTGTTCGGGGATATCCAGGCGCAGGATCGGCGGCATTGCCACAGGTCGGGTCGCCAGCGCCACGAAGGCATCGCGGATGCAGGCAACAGCTTTGGTATCCGGCGGCACAAGCGCGCGCAGGTCGGTTTCGGTCAGGATGGTGACGGGCGGTCTCATGCGGCCTCTGCCATGATGCGGGAATGCAGCGCGGGGTCGATATTCGCGCCGGAAAGGATGCAGATGGTCGGGCCGGTCGGCGCGACCTTACCCGCAAGAAGCGCGGCGGTGCCGACGCTGGCCGCACCTTCGACGACATGGCCCGCGCGGCCAAGGTGGCGGATACCGGCCGCGATCTCGGTTTCGGTCAGCAGGACCACATCGTCGAGCAGGTCGCGGCACAGCGGAAAGGTCACGCGGTTTGCGACCCCGATGCCGCCGCCAAGGCTGTCGGCAAGGCTGGGGCTTTCCCCGACCTCGACCGGGTGACCGGCGGCAAGGCTCGCGGCCATGGCGGCACCACTCTCCATCGTCAGGCCGATGATCCGTGTCTGGGGGGCAAGCGACCTGAGCGCCACCGCAATCCCAGCTGCGAGCCCGCCGCCGGAAAGCGGTACCAGCACCGTCGCAGGGTCCATGGGCGCGATTTCCAGACCCAACGTTCCCTGACCGGCAACCACCGCTTCATGGTCAAAGGGCGGGATTTCGGTCATCCCTTCGCGTTCGACTGCGCGGGCAACTTCGGCCATCGCCTCATCCTGGCTGGCGCCGACGATGCGCACCTCGGCCCCGAGGTCGCGGATGGCACGTACCTTGTTTTCGGGTACCAGACGCGACAGGCAGACAGTCGCCGGCACGCCAAGCGCGCGGGCCGCATGGGCCAGCGCCCGGCCATGATTTCCGGTCGAAGCTGTGACAACGCCGCGCGCCAGCGCCCTGGGTTGCAGGGACAAAAGCGCATTGGTCGCGCCGCGCAGCTTGAAGGCGCCAGTGGTCTGGCGGTATTCGCATTTCAGCCAGATGGGCTGGCCCAGCCGGGCTGACAGGACCTCGTCCGGCAACAGCGGCGTTTCGACCACATGGGCGCGGATGCGCTTGGCGGCGGCGTGGATGTCGTTAAGGGTGACGCTCATGCCGTCCTCATCAGTTGGCAGGGCGCGATCGGGCCGGTCACGCCGCAGGCCCGCGCAGCCGCCCACAGCGTTGCGGAATTGGCCGAGACCACCGGGACCCCGACCGTCTGTTCGATCCGGTCGACGATGGTGGCGGCGCGGACGGCAGTGCAGGCGATAAACAATGCCTGGCTGTCCGGGGCGATGGCGGCACGCGCCGCCTCGATGATCGTCGCATGCGAAATTCGTGCCATTTCGCGATCGTCGGTCAGGTTCAGGCAGGACACCCCTTGCAGGGCAAAGCCCGCACCCCGGAAGCAATCGGCCATCGGCTGGGTGGTGCGCGGGGTGTAGGGGGTCAGAAGCGTGATCCGCTCTGCCTTAAGCGCCCGCAAAGCGGCAAATCCGGCTGAAATCGGTGTGATCGGCTCAGCGCGCGGCTTGCCAAGCCGGATCGCCTCGCGCACCGCTTCGTCGCCGATCACGACCGAGGCCGAGGTGCAGCTATAGACCACCGCGTCCAGATCCTCATCAGGCAGGATCAGCGCTGCTGCCGAGGTCACGTCGCGGGCCATCGCGGCCAATGTCTCGGGCGTGACGGGATTGGCAAAGGGGATGCGGGTGGCATAGACGCCAACGCCATGCGCCGGCAGGACCGAGAAATCGACCTCGGTCGTGTGATCTGTGGCCAGTGTCACCAGCCCGACGCGACGGGGCAGGGGCCGGTTGTCAAAGGTGACGGACAGCGGCAGGGTGTTCATTGCGAGACCCTTCCATAACGGCGTTCCAGCCAGCGCAGCGCGATGACCGACAGCAGGCTGACGATCAGGAACATCACCCCGACCAGCGTCATCGGCTCGACATAGCGGTATGAGCTGTTGGCGACCGATTTCGCCTGATTCATCAGCTCAAGTACGGTGATGGCGGATAGCAGCGGCGTTTCCTTGAACATGGCCAGCAGGTAATTCGCCATCGCCGGGATCATCGGTGGCACCGCCTGCGGCAGAATGACATGCAGCCAGGTCTGCCGGGTGGTCAGGTTGGTGGCGCGCGCGGCCTCCCACTGGCCCCGCGGGACGGATTCGATGCCGCCGCGATAGACCTCGGCAGCATAGGTCGCATAGTGCAGGCCCATGCCGATCACCCCCGCCATCAGCGCCGGCAATCGCAGCCCCAGATCGGGCAGCACGTAAAAGATGAAATACAGCTGCACGAGCAGCGGCGTGCCGCGGATGAATTCGACCACAAAACTGGTCCCGCGTGAAAGCCAGCGGTTGGATGAGCGGCGCAGGATCGCAAAGACCAGCCCCAGCACTGCGGCCACAATAGCGCCGAGAAAGGTCGCGATCAGCGTGATGCGGAACCCTGCAAGCAGGGTGGGCATGATCGACCAGGCGAAATCCCAATCCCATTCCATGTCAGCGCACTCCGTCGAGACCGCGCGTCACCCGGCGCTCGATCCGGCGCATGCCGAATGAGATGGCCGAGGACATCGCGAAATACAGCACCAGGATGGTGACAAAGGGCATCAGCGTGCTGCCGGTCTGTGAACGGACCACCTGCGCCTGAAAGGTCATGTCCGACAGCGATATCAGCGAGACGACCGAAGTCGCCTTGAGCAGCTCGATGGCATTGTTGCAAAAGGTCGGCAGCATCAGCGGCAGGGCTTGCGGCAGGATGACATGGCGCAGCCGCTGCCAGCGCGTCAGGTTGACGGCGATGCAGGCCTCGTGCTGGCCGCGCGGCACGGCAAGGATCGCGCCGCGCACCACCTCGGCCCCATATGCGCCGACATTCAACCCCAGCGCCATTACCCCCGCCTGCATGGGCGTCAGCTCGGCCCCTGTCATCGGCAGCACGAAATAGATCCAGAACAGCTGGACAAAGATCGAAGTGCCGCGAAAGAATTCGATATACGCGGTTGAAAGCCAGCGGATCGGCGCGTGGTGCGAGATGCGGCCGAGCCCGGCAAGAAAGGCCACGACCAGCGCCAAAGCCGAGCCCATCAGGGTCAGCTTGACCGTGACCCATGCCCCCTGAAGGATGAGTGTCAGATATCCTGCCCAGTCGCCCATGCGCCGAAGCCTGCCTTTTTTCGCTGATGAAAAGGCGAGGTAACCCCCCGCCCAGAGGTTACTGCGCCGCGCAGAGCTGATCGCGCGTCGTCGACATCGCCGCCTGTGCCGAAAAGCCGTAAGGCTCGACGATGCTGGCGAACTCGCCCGATTCTTTCAGCTTGGCCAGCTCGACGTCAAAGGCGTCGCGCAGGGCGGTGTCCTTTTTGTTAAAGGCCGCGCCGTCGCAATAAACCGGGGCGCCTTCGACCGGGGCAAAGACCTCAAGGTTCGCGTCTCCCGATTTCTTAAGCAGATCGTTGAGTGACAGGACCGGCAGCGAATAGGCGTCGATACGGCCGTCCTGCACCATCTTCAGCCCCGATTGCGGATCAGGAACCACGATCAGCCGGTCGCGCGGCACGCCCGCATCAAGCGCCAGCTTTTCCTCGGTGCCTCCGCCCGGCGCGCCAAGCTTTGCCGCAGGGTCGTTGGCGATGTCAGCATAGGATTTAAAGCCCTTTGGGTTGCCCTTGGGCAGCAGCAGTGCCTCGGCATCGCAAAGGATCGGTTCGGAATAGGCGACGGCCTGACACCGCTCGGGTTTCATGAACAGACCTGCGGTGATCGCATCGACCCGCCCGGCCTGAAGGCTGGGGATCATCGCGCCATATTCGGCAATCGAGGCCTCAAGATCCTTGATCCCCAGCCGCTCAAAGACCGCGCGTGCCACATCCGGTGCCGCCCCCGAGACCTTGCCGTCCGAGGCGACAGCCGTATAGGGCGGTTCGTTGCCGATGGCGATGCGGACATAGCCCTGTTCCTTGAGGTCATCTAGCTTGTCGGCAAGGGCCGGCAGCGGCGCGGCCACCAAAACCAAGGCGATCAGGCATTTTTTCATCATTCTCTCCTGTTGGGTTGCATCACACGCGCTGTCCGGCGGCGATGATCTTGCGCAGGAAGGACTTCGTCCGGTCCTCTGCCGGCGCGGTAAAGATCTGCTTGGGCGGACCCTGTTCGACGATGCGGCCCCGGTCAAAGAACAGGACGCGATCAGCGAAGTCATGGGCAAATCCCATCTCGTGAGTGACGAGCAGCATGGTCATGTCGGTTTCGGCAGCCAGGCGCTTCATCACTTCGAGCACCTCTTCGACCAGTTCAGGGTCAAGAGCCGAGGTCACCTCGTCAAAGAGCATGATCTGGGGCTGAAGGGCCAGCGCGCGGGCGATGGCGACGCGTTGTTTCTGGCCGCCCGAAAGCTGGCTTGGCATGTAGCCGGCCTTATCGGCCAGGCCGACCATATCAAGCAATTCGCGCGCCCGCTTGTCGGCCGCTGCCCGCGTCTCGCCCTTGGTCAGCATGGGGGCGAGCGTGATGTTTTGCAGCACCGATTTATGCGGGAACAGGTTGAAATGCTGAAATACCATGCCGATGTAGCGACGCATCCGGTGCAGATGCGCCTCATCCGCGGGGACCTCGGCGCCATTGCGTTGCATGTGGTACAGCGGTTCGCCACAGATTTCGATCCGTCCGCCCGAGATCCCTTCCAGCGTCATCAGGATGCGCAGGATCGTGGTCTTGCCCGAGCCCGAGGGGCCGATCAGCGCCAGCTTTTCACCCTTGGCCACATCAAAGTTCAGCCCGTCGATAACTGTCAGCGTCCCGAAGGATTTCTGCAAATTCTGGATGCGGATGATCGGCTGGTCCAAAGGCGTCCCCCTTTGTTGCTGAGGAGAGCTTTGCAGCGAGATCAAATCAGGTCAATATTAAAATAATATCATAACAATTTTTAGCTTTGATCTGCTCATCAGATCAGCGGAAGCAACGGCTCCGAGGTGCCGTTCAGTACATCGGCGACCAGTGCTAGGCCCCGGTGCAGCTCATCTGTGCTGGTCGAGCCAAGGGCGATTCGCACCGCGTCGCGGCGTCCACGTTCACTCAGCCGGAAGGCCCGGCCCGAAGCGATGGCGACGCCGCGCTGGCGGCCCTGGGCGACAAACTCCTCTTCGTCGCGACCTTCGGGCAGTTCCAGCCAGATGTGCAGGCTTTGGGGATGTGCGCGAAACGGGGTTGCGCCCAGCACCTCACGGGCGATGCGGTGGCGCTGTTCCAACGCCTCGCGTTGCCAGCCGATCAGCCGGTCCACCGTGCCGTCACTGATCCAATGGCTCAGCAATTCGACCATGGCGGGTGTGGCCATCCAGTTTGTCACCAGATGCCGGTTAGCGGCGGTCGAGGCGATCTGGGGCGGAGACACCAGCCAGGCAACCCGCAGGCCCGGCAGCGTGGTCTTGGTAAAGCCGTTGATATGCAGCACCCGCTCGGGCGCGAGTGCCGCCATGGGCGTCGGCCGGTCGGGAATCATCGCGTTCAGCATGTCGTTTTCGATGATCAGCAGATCATGCCGACGGGCAATATCGGCAAGTTCGGCGCGACGTTGGGTGCTGGTCATGATTGCCATGGGATTGATTGCCGCCGGTTGCATATACAGCGCCCGCAAACAGCCCTTGCGGGCCAGATGATCCAGCGCCTCGGGGATGATGCCGTCCTCATCGACGGGCAGTCCCTCAAGATGCAGGCCCAGATAGCGGCACAGCGGGATCAACAGATGATGGGTCAGCGTGGCGGCCGCCAAAGTGCCGCCCGCCGGGACCGCGCTCATCACCGCCGTGGTGATGGCCGAGGTGGCGCCGTCGGTGATGGTGATATTTTGCGGTGCGGTGTCGACGCCATGACGGCGCAGCCAGTCTGCGGCGACCTGCTGGTGTTTCGGCAGGACCGAGTTCGGACGGAAGGACAGCGCGGCCGAAGCCGTCAGATTTTCGGCCACCCAATGCAGGCCCTGACGGAAGGTCTCGACATGCATATGCTCGGTCACGGGTTTGAGGATCGACAGGTCGATCAGTTCGCGCTGCCGCTCTGCCAGATAGGGTGGTGAGTTTTCGCCCCCCGGGGGCAACACGAAAGAGCCGCGCCCGACCTCTCCGACCACCAGGCCGCGGCGGATCAGTTCTTCATAGGCGCGCGAGACGGTTTGGACCGACAATCCCAGATCGTCGGCCAGCTTGCGCTGGGGCGGCAGGCGGGTGCCAGCGGGCAGCCGCCCGTCGCGAATGGCGCGGGCATATTGCTCGGCCAGCGAAAGATAGGCCGGGCGATGCAGGGTGCCGGGATCTGGGGTCCATATTGTCATGGATTGAAATTAATCCAATCCAGGCAATTGGCAATATTGTTATGATTATATCTGCAGACAATTTTCGGCCGGGCCGTGATGTCGTGACACGGCCCGGCATTGGTCAGCGGGTTGGATGCGGCACCGGCCCGCGGTCAGGCCGGTTCGTTCTCGCGCCTGAGCGCGGGCAGGCCGACGCCGGTTGCGTCAAAGCCACCATCGACGGCCAGGGTCTGTCCTGACACGAAACTCGCCTTGTCCGAGCATAGAAAGACGATGGCTTCTGCGATCTCACGCGCCTCGCCATAGCGGTTCAGCGGGATGGCGTCGTAATAGGCCGAGATGATTTCGGGCGCATGGACGGCGGCAGCCAGCTTGGTCTTGACCGGGCCGGGCGCCACACAATTGACGCGGATGCCCTGTTCGCCCAGCTCGGCGGCGAATTGCTTGGTCAGGTGGATCACCGCCGCCTTGGAGGTGCCGTATGCTACCCGCAGGGTCGAGGCGCGCAGGCCCGAGATCGAGGCGATATTGACGATTGCCCCACGCGTCTTGGCCAGTTCCGGCACTGCCGCCTGGGTGCACAGAAAGACGCCGTCAAGGTTTGTCGACATCACCTCGCGCCATTCCTCGAAACTGGTGCGGCCGACGCGCGAAAACAGCGCGACCCCGGCATTGTTCACCAGCGCATCAATGCGGCCGAATGCGGCGGTTGTCTCGGCCACCATGCGCTCGACATCCTTGGGAATCGAGACATCGGCCTCGACCGCCAGCACGTTTTCCATACCATCCGCGACCCGGTGCAGCTCTTCGGTGTCACGATCGACCATGGCCACGCGCCAGCCCTGTTCAAGAAAGATCTCGGTGGCGGCAAGGCCGATGCCCCGGCAACCCCCGGTGACGATAGCGGTTTTCATGATGGGTCCTCTGTCGGTTCGATGATGAGTTCCAGCGTGACGCCCACAGGGTTCGGGCCACGTTCCAGCACGCCTCGGGCGATATGGCCGTGGATATCCACGACCTCAATCGGGATATGCGCGGTGCCCCGGATCAGCCGGGCGTCGTCAAAACGCAGTTCGGTGGCAAGGCAGTCCATACGCTGCCCGTCCGAAAAGCGGATGTGGTCGATACTGCCGACGGCATGCAGCCTTGCCGAGCTGATGCCATGCCTGGCGGCGAGGGTTTCGATGGCGGTGACTACGTCCTCGCCCGGGCGGATGCGGGCGAAAAGGGCGGCGCCATCCTCGCCCCCCTCAGGCGTGAACAGGGTAAAGGCGGTCTCGGGGTCAGGCAGGGCCTCGAACCATGTGCCGGGGGCGCCAAGCCCTTCGACCGTGACGTCCTCGGCAATGACCGAGTCAAAGGGCAAAAGGTGCCCCATGGCCGTTTCGCGCCCATCCGACCAGATGCCGTGGCAATGCAGAAAGGGCGCGCCCTCTTTCCAGCCGACGGTGGCGGTGGCGCTGTGGATTGTCCAGAGGCCCGGCGGGGCGTGCGTCTCGGAATACCACGCCGCATGCAGCCCGTCGGTGGACAGGTCGGGCAGCACATAACGCATCGGCCCGCAGCAAAGCCCGGCAAGCGACAACACCCCGCCCTTGCAGCCGCAAGAGGCGAACAGATCGCCCACCGCCTGCATGACCGTCTGACCCGCGCGCAGCCGCCCCCTGACAGGGCGCAACACGGCGCGCCGCACCTCGGCGCGGCTTGTGGCGCGCGGGCCGGGATGGACCATCCGCGTGTCGGGGCTCATGCCGGTGCTTTCTCCAGCAGGCCGCGGGCCTCAAGCTCTTCGCGGATCATCTTTTTGGTGATCTTGCCATAGGCCGATTTCGGCAGCGCGTCCCAGAACAGAAAGCGTTTGGGAAGTTTGTAGCGCGAGACCCTGGGCCCAAGATATTCGGTCAGCTCTGCTTCGCTGACCGGGGCGTGGGCAACGCAGACCGCCCAGCCGACCTCACCCCACAGCGGGTCGGGGATGCCAAGCACCGCGACCTCAGAGATGGCGGGGTGGGTCAGGATCTTTTCCTCGATCTCGCGCGGGTAAACGTTTGAGCCGCCCGAGATGAACATGTCGGATTCGCGTCCGGTGATATAGACAAAGCCCGCCTCGTCCATATGGCCAAGGTCCCCGGTGCGGAACCAGCCGTTGCGAAAGGATTTCGCATTGGCCTGTGGGTTCTGGTAATAGCCGGCAAAGACGGCGGGGCCGATCACGCAAATCTCTCCGGTCTGGCCGGGCGGCAGTTCGCGGCCCTGATCGTCCTGTATCTGGATCTCGATCCCGGTGCGTGCATGGCCACAGGTACCGATGCGGACGTTTGGACCTTCCCCGGTTTCGTGCAGATGGGCGGGCAGGACGGTGATTGCGCCGGTACATTCGCCCAGCCCGTAATATTGCACCAGCACCTTGCCAAGCGTGTCCAGCGCTTTTTGCTGATCGACCCGGTACATCGGCGCGCCAGCATAGATCACATAGCGCAGCGATGAGGTATCGGCCCCGGCTGTCGCCGGATGTTCGACCAGCAGTTTAAGGATCGTCGGTACCGTAAACATGGTCGAGACACGCCATTCCCGCACCAGATCCCAGACCTGCGCAACATCGAAACGTTCGGACGGCAAAAGCACGGTCTTGACCCCCCGTGCCACCTGCGTCAGCTGATGGACCCCCGCGCCATGGGACAGCGGCGCGACGACCAGTGAGGCATCGTCGCCCGTCAGCCCGGGCATCAGGTCAGCAAGATGGTTTGTAACGACAAAGGCCATTTGCCCGTGGGTCAGGACCGAGGCTTTGGGCCGTCCCGTCGTTCCCGAGGTAAAGAAGAACCAGCACGGGTCGTCGCGATCCACCACCGCGACTTCGGGGCGCTGGCCCAGATGCGCCTCGGTGATATCCTGCACCGAGGGGCCAAAGTCCGCCTGACCAAAGACCAGCGTCGTTACCCCGCAGGCGGCGGCGTGATCGGGAAAGCCCGCGTTGCAGAACATCAGTGCCGCGCCCGAGGATTGTGTCAGATAGGCCACCTCTTCGGGCGTCTGGCGAAAGTTCGCGGGCACCCAGACGCCACCGGCGCGCCAGACCGCGAACATGGCCTGCATCATCTCCATGCAGTTCTGCGACTGGCACATGACCCGGTCGCCCTTTTGCAGGCCAAAGCGGGTTTGCAGCGCGTGGGCAAGGGCGTCGGCGCGGGCTTCGAACTCGCGCCAGCTCCAGCGCGCATTGCCCATGACCAGCGCGACGCCGTCAGGGTCCCGCCGTGCTGCCTGGGTCAGAAAAGTGGCAAGGTTCATCACCCGGGTCGAGACCGGGTTCAGGCCGCCGATGGGTTCGGTCATTTCATCCGCTCCAGAATCGAGCAATAGCTGGCGACTGCTGCGCCGCCCATGTTGAATACCCCGCCGAGTGTGGCGCCCGGCACCTGCATTTCGCCAGCATCACCGCAAAGCTGCATCGCGACCATGACATGTTGCGAGACGCCGGTTGCGCCGATCGGATGGCCGCGCGACTTGAGCCCGCCCGAGGGGTTCACCGGCAACGCACCGTCAAGGCGGGTCACGCCGTCGCGGATGGCGCGCCAGCCCTGACCGGGTTCGGCCAGGCCCATGGCCTCGTATTCGATCATCTCGGCGGTGGTGAAACAGTCATGGGTCTCGACCAGCGCCAGATCCATGATACCAAGCCCGGCTTGTTCAAGCGCCGCTGCCCATGCCCGGCGCGGGCCGTCAAAGGCGATGGGGTCGCGCCGCGACAGCGCCAGCAGATCGCCCGCCTGCGCCCGGGCGCGAAAGCGGATGGCGCGTTGCAGATCGGCCGCCACATCGGGCGCGGCCAGCACCAGCGCCGCAGCCCCGTCCGAGACGAGTGAACAATCCGTGCGCCGCAGCGGTCCCGCCACCCGCGGGTTCTTGTCCGAGACAGTGTTGCAGAAAGCGACGTCAAAGGGCTTTTGCATATGCGCATAAGGGTTGCGCATACCGTTTTCGTGGTTCTTTGCGGCGATCATCGCCAGCTCTTCCGAGCGGTCGCCGTGGCGTTGGAAATAGGTGTCGGTGATGCGGCCAAAAACGCCTGCAAATCCGCCGGGGATGTCGCCCTCTTCCGGGACGTAGCTTGCTGACAAAAGGATGTCGCCGACCTGATCTCCGGGGGTCGCGCTCATTTTTTCGGCGCCGATCACCAGCGCGACCTTGCCACGCCCCGAGGCGATGAAATCCGCAGCCGAGTAAAGCGCGGCCGAGCCGGTGGCACAGGCGTTTTCGGTGCGCATAAAGGGTACGCCCGCCAGTTCGGGGGTACCCATGGCGACCAGAGCGCCCTGAAAATCCTGCCGCGAGAAGCCGTTGTTATAGACCCCGACGAAAATGCCATCGACGGCCTCGGGGCCAAGCCCGGCGTGGTCCAGCGCCGGGCGCGCAACTTCGGCCATCAGGGCCATGGTGTCGGGCGCTTCGGCCTTGCCGAATTTCGTATGCGCCCAGCCGACGATCAGCGGATCCGTCATGCGATGTTCCTTTCGGGTTGCGTCTCAAGCGCGGCGAGACGGGTTTCGGTCAGCCGCGCTTCGTGGTGCAGCATGGCTGTCAGTTCGGCCTGACGGGCCTCGCCCATGCGGCTGTCGATTGCAGCGATGGACAGCGCACCCGCCGGGCGGCCATCGGGCCACAGGATTGCAACGCCCAGGCCCCACGATCCCGGCACGACCCGACCGGGGTTCAGCGCATGGCCGCTGGCCCGCGCGCGCGCCAGATCCTCGATAAGTGCCGGGGCAAGGCCGGGGGCCATCGCCTCGGTCAGCGGGGCCGTCCGCTGTAGCAGCGCATCCGCCTCGGCCACCGGCAGGGCGGCAAGGATCGCCAGCGCCCCTGCGCCGACGCCCGCTGGTTTGCGGTCGCCGCGCATCAGAGCATGGGTCCGGACCGGGAAATCGCCCTCGATCCGCTCAAGGCAAAGCGTGTGGTCGCCCTGTGGCACGGTCAGCAGCACCGTATCGCCAGTGTCGCGCGCCAGCCGCAGCATGGAGTCGCGCGCGTGATGCAGGATGCCGTGCCGCTCGGCCGCGAATGAGGCCAGCAGATACGCTTCGGGACCAAGATGATAGCGGCGGGTGTGGCGGTCCTGCTCGACCATGCGCGCCTCGGTCAGCGCCAGCAGCAGCCGCCGTGCTGTCGGTCGTGCAAGCCCGGTTGCAACGGCAAGCTGCGCCAGCCCCGATCCCGCGCTGCCACCCCTGCCGACCAGCGACAGCAGCGACAGCGCCCGCGCCACCGCCTGCGCGCCGCCGCCGGCGGGCTCAGGCGCAGGGGGTGCGGGGGATGGGGCGGGCTGTCCGGTCATGTCAGGCGAGCTTGCGACCGATGGCGGTCTCAAGGATCTCCCACGCCTCGTCGCCGTAGGTCTTTTTCCATTCGGTATAGAAGCCCGCCTCGCGCAGCTTGTCCTCAAACGGTTTGGGATCGACGTCGTTAAAGACAAAGCCCTGTCCCTCAAGCTCGCCACGCAGTGAAGCGTTCAGCTCCATCACGTCGGCGC
This sequence comes from Paracoccus kondratievae, assembly GCF_009301415.1. GTDB lineage: Bacteria > Pseudomonadota > Alphaproteobacteria > Rhodobacterales > Rhodobacteraceae > Paracoccus > Paracoccus kondratievae. The sequence continues at coordinate 1,286,428 of NZ_CP045073.1, forward strand.
GTTGCCGTTCGGCGGCGGCGTTGAAGTTCTTGGCGACGATCTGTTGGGCTTCCTCGGGCAGGGCGGCCCAGGCACGGCGGTTGCCAAGCAGCCAGAACCCGTCCCACATATGGTTGGTCATGGACAGGTATTTCTGCACCTCCCACAGCTTGGCGACCTTCATGATCGCCAGCGGGTTTTCCTGACCATCGACGATGCCGGTTTGCAGCGCAGTATAGACCTCGGCAAAGTTGATCGAGGCCGGAGCCGCCCCAAAGGCCGAAAAAAGCGAGGTCCACAGCGGGCTGACCGGCACGCGGATCTTGAAGCCCTGAAGATCCTCGGGCGAGGTGATCGGCTTGGTCGAGGAGGTGGTCTGGCGGAAGCCGTTGTCCCAGATCTTGTCCATCACGACGAGGCCCGCGGCCTCGATCTGTCCGCGCTCATAGGCACCCAGCTCGCCGTCCATCGCCTTCCAGACCGTGTCGTAATCCGGGAAGGCAAAGCCCACACCGTTGATCGAGGCGTTCGGCACCAGCGTCGAAAGGATGATCGGCGACAGCTGGAAGAACTCGACCCCGCCCGAGCGCAGCTGACCCAGCACATCGGTATCGGCGCCAAGCTGGTTGGACGGAAAGATCTGGATGTCCACAGCGCCCGAGGTTTCCTCAAGGATCGCCTTGACCGCCTCGATCAGCCGGACGTTGCTTGGGTGTTCTAGCGGTTGGTTATTGGCGATCTTGTAGCTGAATTCGGCGGCGCGGGCTGCGCCGGTGCGGATAAAGGGCGCGGCCAGCGCCCCGGCGGCGGCCCCCATCAGGACGCTGCGACGGTTGATTTTCATGGTTTCCTCCTCCCCGAGGTTGTTTGGATCATAGCAATGCGGTCGAGAACCAGGGCACGGCAGCGATGGCCAGAAGGCCGATCATCAGCGCCGCAAGATAGGGCCAGATCCGGCGCATGACCTGATCGGCGGGCACATTGGCGATCTTGCAGGCGATGTAAAAGCCGATGCCGATGGGCGGTGCCATCAGGCCGATGTTCATGGCCGTGACGATGACCATGGCGTAATGGATGTCGTGAATGCCAAGCCCTCGGGCGATGGGGAACATGATCGGCGCCAGCAGCACGATGGCCGGCAGCCCTTCCAGCACGCAGCCAAGGATCAGAAAGATCGCGATCGAGGCCAGCATGAACACGACCCAGCCGCCCGGCAGGCCGGTAACCACGGTCATCAGGTCGCGGGCAAAGCCCGATTGTGTCAGCGCCCAGGCCATGGCCGAGGCTGCACCAAGGATCAGCAGGATTGCACCCGACATGGCGGCAGTCTCGACCAGCATCGCGCCCACGCGGCGCAGCGGGATGCCGCCGTAAAGCACGACCCCGATGATAAAGGCATAGACGACTGCGATGGCCGATACCTCGGTCGCTGTCGCAACGCCGCTGGCAACAAGACTGCGGATCATGAAGGGCAGGACCAAAGCCGGTGCAGCAATCAGCAGCGCCCTGCCGATCAGCACCGGGGTTGCGCGTTTGACGCCCGACATATCCTCGCCCCGGGCTTTCCAGCGCGCAAGCACGGCAAGCACCACCAGCAGCACCATGGCGATGACAAAGCCCGAGGTGAACAGCCCCGCAATCGACACCCCCGCGACCGAGCCAAGCACGATCAGCACGATCGAAGGCGGGACCGTGTCGGCCATGGCCGCGCCAGTCGCCAGCAGCGCCGTCATCTCGGGCGCGGAATGGCCGCGGCGGCGCATTTCGGGAAACAGCGCCGGGGCAACCGTCGCCATGTCCGAGACCTTTGAACCCGAGATCCCCGATACAAGAAACATCGAGCCGAGCAGCACATAGCTCATCCCCGCCTTCACATGGCCAAGCAGCGAGGCAAGAAAGTTCACGATGGCCTTGCCCATGCCGGTTGCATCAAGAATGCAGCCCAACAGAACAAAGACCGGGACCGACAGCAGGATCAGCGAGGACATGCCTTCGTCGATGCGGCCCATCATCACAAAGATCGGCGCGTGGCTGGCAAAGGTCAGATAGGCAAGCGTTCCCAGCGCAAAGCAGAACGCAATGGGCACCCCTATGCACAGCAGCACCGCGACCAGCAGCCCCAGCCAGATCGGCAGGTTCCAGTTGCCCAGCGACAAAAGGGCAGGGCGTGCATACCACAGCACCGCGACTGCCGCCGCCGTTACGATCAGCGTGGCCCCGATTATCCGCCATTCGCGGGTGCGCAGCACCGCAAGCAGCGACAGAAATGTCATCAGCCCGATCCCGGCAGGCAGGGCCGAGGCGCGCCATGACATCGGCAGCCCCAGCGCGGGAGAGCGGACAAAGCTTTCCTCATAGGCATATTCCACCGCTACCGGCAAAAGCCGCAGCAGCAGGATGCAGACCAGAACCTGCCCCACGATCTCGGCCACGCGTGCCACCCGTCCGGGCAGCAGCGGCAGGAATACGGTCAGCCGCATATGCTCGTGCCGGTCCACCGCCAGAGCCGCGCCCAGCATCGCCATCCAGATGAAACTGATCGAGGCGACCTCATCCCCCCAGATCAGCGGCTTTGTCAGCACATAGCGAAAAAAGACATTGGCCAGCACGGTGACCATCATCACCACCAAAAGGCCGGCAGCGATGATTTCAACAGGGCGCATCCAACGCTCGGCGCGCTTTGGCTCGGCCAGCGCCTCGATACCGCCTAGGGCCAGCTCTCCCTCGGGCTGGGTGTCGGTCAATTGCATCTTGTCCCTCCCATGGCGGCGGGGGCCTCCCCTCCCCTGACACCGATCCACCATATGGACGCGGTAGCCGCCTTGTCTGATGCAGATTTCTGAACGATTCTTGCCGGAACGCAAGGAAAATTCTGCACCCGGATTTGTAAAAGCAAGGTTCCGCGCGTCTATCATTCCATGATGTGGAATAATCGGTCAGCGCAGGACGCGGCGCAGCCCCTCTTGCACCTTCAGCAGGGGCGGCAGGTACAGCGCGGCCATTTCCTGCGCCGGGGCATGGACCGCAGCCACGCCGGTGTTCAGTGCCGCGACCACCCGGCCATGAATATTGTACAGCGGCACGGCAAGCGAGCGCAGACCCAGCTCGACCTCCTGATCGTTAAGCGAATGGCCCTCGGCCCGGACCTGACCAAGACGGGCCATAATCTCAGCCGGCGCGGTCAGGCTAAAGGGTGTGCGCGGGGTCAGGTCAGAACGTTCGATAATGGCGCGGGCCTCGGGCTCGGGCAGGGCGGCCAACAGCACCCGCCCCATTGAGGTGCAATGCGCCGGCAGGCGCGAGCCCGGCATCAGCCCGATCGACATGACCCGTCGCTGTGCTGCACGGGCAAGATAGACGATCTCGGTATCGTCGAGGATCGAGACCGAGGTGCTTTGGCCGATCTGTTCGGACAATTGGTCAAGCCAGGGCTGCACCAGTTGCGCCAGTGGAATTGCCGCCATTGCCCCCATGCCAAGACGCAGGACACGCGGGGTCAGGGTAAAGAACTTGCCGTCGTAATCGGCGTAGCCAAGCTCGTGCAGGGTCAAAAGACAGCGCCGCGCGGTCGCCCGGTCAAGGCCGGTCGCCTCGGCGACCTCAGTGATTGAAAGGCGCGGTTGCTCGGCCCGAAAGGCTTCGATCACCTTCAGCCCTTTGGCAAGCGAGGCGATAAAGTCAGTTTTGTTCACCATGCGCACAGGATTTTCCACAATTTGAACAAATGTCAACATCCGCACGGAGTCTCTGGCCTGCTGGTGGCTCTATGGGCAACAACCTGTCCGTACCTGCAGAAGAGGACACATGGACAAACGCATCCCCAGTCTGGCCGAGGCGGTTGCCGACATCCCGGACGGCGCAACAGTGATGATCGGCGGTTTCGGCGGCTCGGGCGCGCCGATCGAGCTGATCCATGCGCTGATTGACCGCTGTCTGGCGACCGGCAGCCCCCGTGACCTGACGGTCATCAACAACAACTCTGGCAACGGCCATGTCGGTATTGCTGCGCTGATCGAGCAGGGAATGGTGCGCAAGATGGTCTGTTCTTTCCCGCGCTCGGCTGATCCGCGTGTCTTTACCGAGAAATACCTTGCCGGAGAGATCGGGCTGGAACTCGTCCCGCAGGGCACGCTGGCCGAACGGATCCGGGCCGGTGGCGCGGGCATTCCGGCTTTTTACACTCTGACCGCCTATGGCACCGATCTGGCGCAGGGCAAGCCGGTCGCAGAGTTCGAGGGCAGGCAGTATGTCCAGGAACGCTGGCTCAAGGCCGATGTGGCGTTGATCAAGGCCGAACTTGGCGACCATCACGGCAACCTGACCTATCGCATGGCGGCGCGCAATTTCTCGCCCCTGATGGCGATGGCGGCGGCACGAACCATCGTGCAGGTGACACAGGTGGTCGCGCCGGGCTGCATTGATCCTGAACATGTGGTGACGCCGGGCATATTTGTCGATGGCGTCGTCGAAGTCGCAAACCCCGCGCAGGAAGAGGCGCTGAACCGCGCCAATGCGGTCTATCCCGAGGTGCAGGCATGACGACCAGGCTTTCCAACGCCCAGATCGCCTGGCGCGCGGCGCAGGACATCGCTGACGGTGCCTATGTGAACCTGGGCATCGGCTTTCCCGAGATGGTGGCCAGGTTCCAGCCCCCCGGCCGTCAGGCGGTGTTCCATACCGAAAACGGCGTCCTTGGCTTTGGCGAGGCCCCGCCCGCCGGACAAGAGGATTGGGACCTGATCAATGCTGGCAAAAAGGCCATTACCCTTAATCCCGGGGCGGCGTTTTTCCACCATGCCGACAGTTTCGCCATGGTGCGGGGCGGGCATCTGGATGTCGCGATCCTTGGCGCCTATCAGGTGGCGCAGAACGGTGATCTGGCGAACTGGTCCACCGGACCGCGTGGCGTGCCGGCTGTTGGCGGCGCGATGGATCTGGTCCATGGCGCGAAACGTGTCGCCGTCCTGACCGATCACGTCACCAAGGATGGCATGCCAAAACTTGTCGAAAGCTGCACCCTGCCGCTGACCGGGGTTCGCTGCGTGACGCGCGTCTATACCTCGCTTGCTGTGGTTGATATCGAAAATGACCATTTCGTGCTGCGTGAAAAGCTGCCTGCGATCTCGCTGGACGAATTGCAGGCTGTGACCGGCGCGCGCTTGCATGTAGATGGCGAAATCGCCGATCTGATCGTACCGGAGCTTTGAATATGAATGCTGTTTTTATCTGCGACTATATCCGCACGCCGATCGGCCGTTTCGGCGGGGCTTTGTCCTCGGTGCGTGCGGACGATCTTGGCGCGGTTCCCCTGCGCGCATTGATCCAGCGGAACGCCAATGTGGACTGGCAGACGGTGGATGACGTGATCTATGGCTGCGCCAATCAGGCGGGCGAGGATAACCGCAACGTCGCGCGTATGTCAGCGCTGCTTGCCGGTCTGCCCATCGAGGTGCCAGGCACCACCATCAACCGGCTCTGCGGTTCGGGCATGGACGCGGTGCTGGTCGCTGCGCGCCAGATCGCGGCGGGAGAGGCCAGCCTGATGATCGCGGGCGGGGTCGAGTCCATGTCGCGCGCGCCCTTTGTGCTGCCCAAGGCCGAAAGCGCCTTTTCCCGCCATGCCGAGATTCACGATACCACCATCGGCTGGCGCTTCGTGAACCCGGAGATGGATGTGGCTTACGGTACCGATTCCATGCCTCAGACCGGCCAGAACGTCGCCGATGAATTCGGCATCAGCCGCGAGGCGCAGGACGCCATGGCGCTGGGCTCGCAGCAAAAGGCGGCGGCCGCCATCGCCAATGGCCGTCTGGCGCGCGAGATTGCTGCTGTTACGATCCCTCAGCGCCGGGGCGAGCCTGTGGTCGTCGATACCGACGAACACCCCCGCGCCACCACGGCCGAGACGCTGGCCAAGCTGCGCCCGCTGTTTCCCAATGGTTCGGTCACGGCAGGCAATGCCTCGGGCGTGAACGATGGGGCGGCCGCCCTGATCCTGGCATCTGAGGCGGCGGTCAAGGCCCATGGCCTGACGCCCATCGCCCGGGTGATGGGTGGGGCAACGGCGGGCGTCCCGCCCCGGATCATGGGCATCGGCCCGGTCCCGGCAAGCCGCAAGCTGATGCAGCGGCTGGGCCTGACCCCTGCCGATTTCGACGTCATCGAACTGAACGAAGCGTTTGCCGCCCAGGGCATCGCCACGCTGCGCGAGCTTGGCATCGCCGGGGATGACCCGCGCGTGAACCCCAATGGCGGCGCCATTGCCTTGGGTCACCCGCTGGGCATGTCGGGTGCGCGGATCACCGGCACCGCTGCGCTTGAGCTAGCGCTGAACGGTGGCAAACGCTCGCTTTCGACCATGTGCATCGGTGTGGGTCAGGGCATCGCCATCGCGCTGGAAAGAGTCTGACGTCCCTTTTGTATCCTTACGCCTGCCCCCCTTGCGGGGCAGGCGTTTTTTTATGAGATGAAGCGCCAGCAGGGTCAGACCCTGCAATGCCGCATCAACCTCAGGCAGAATCGCCCGGCCGCCTCTGTTGCAGCCCCCGCCGGGCCTGCTCTTGGGGCGGAAAATCAGCAATGCCAAAGGCTTCGAGTGTGGTTTTTTGTTGATCAAGCTTAAATGCAATTGTCGCGATCTGGACGTTTTTGCCTCTCAACATGTCGGTTGAGTGCTCTTTGCGGCGGGCCTCATGTCACATCTTACCCAGCGTAGGATACTCGCCCAAGCCAACGAATTGTTCGCTGCCACAGAGCAAAAGCCGTATCGGAACAAAGCCATGATCTGGCTGCGTGAAACGCGTGCCGCCTTGTCCACGACCGGGTCATGCGGACCTCCATTTTGTGCGAGAGCCTGACGGCCCCGGGGCATCCCCAGCGCCGGACGCCTTAACGAGTCTTGGAGGAGACTGCGGAGGAGATCGTAAATGCAGACGAAACCCGAAAGGGGAATTAACATTGGCGTCTTCTGGCCGGCCATTGCGGTCGCAGGAGGCTTTGTGATGTGGGGCGTTCTAGGCCCCGACAGCCTGGCCGTAGTCGCCAGGGCCACCCTGAACTGGATCATCCGGGTCTTTGGGTGGAGTTTTGTTATCTCGACGGCCTTCTTTCTGGCCTTCTCGCTGTTTCTGGCCTTCAGCCGCTTTGGCCGCATCAAGCTTGGCCATGATGACGAACAGCCCGAATTCTCGACGCGTTCATGGGTTTGCATGATGTTCAGCGTCGGCATGGGCATCGGGCTGATGTTCTGGGGCGTGGCCGAGCCGATCAGCCATTACGCCAACCCGCCCCATGGCCTTGCCGCACCGCAGACCAAAGAGGCGGCTCTGGTCGCCATGCAATATGCCTATTTCCATTGGGCGCTGCACCCTTGGGCAATCTATGCGATGGCGGGCCTTGCCATGGCCTATTTCAGCTATCGCCGCGACCTGCCCACGCTGGTGTCGAGCGTCTTTCACCCGCTGCTTGGTGACCGCATCCATGGGCCGGTCGGGCGCATGATCGACGTGCTGGCGATCATCGCCACGCTGTTTGGTACCGCCACCTCGCTGGGGCTTGGCGCGCAGCAGATCAACAGTGGCATGAATTATCTGTGGCAGACCGGAGAATCCCCGGCCATCGCACTGGCGATCATCGCGGTGCTGTCGGTGCTGTTCATCCTCTCGGCCGTCTCGGGCGTCGGCAAGGGCATCCAGTTTCTCAGCAACATGAACATGGTCATCGCCGTGGTGCTGTTGCTGTTTCTGGCGCTGCTGGGTCCGACGGTCTTTATCCTCGACACGCTGATCGAGTCGCTGGGCTATTATTTCAGCGATCTGATCTCGATGTCGTTCCGCACCTCGGCCTTTAGCGACAGCAAATGGCTGGCAAGCTGGACGATCTTTTACTGGGCATGGTGGATTTCATGGGCCCCCTTTGTCGGCGTGTTCATTGCCCGCATTTCGCGTGGGCGCACGATCCGTGAATTCGTCGTAGGCGTTCTGTTGATCCCCAGTGCGGTGACCTTTGTCTGGTTCACCGTCATGGGGGGCAGCGCGCTGTTCTCTGAGATCAGCGGCCCCGGCGGGCTGGTCGGGGCGATTGCCGAAAAGGGCGAGGCCGTGTCGCTGTTTGCGATGCTGGAGCAATACCCGATGGCCGGGCTTACCTCGGTCGTGGCGATGTTCCTGGTCGCGATCTTTTTCGTCTCGGGGGCGGATGCGGCCTCGGTCGTGATGGGGATGCTGTCCAGTTACGGCACCACCCATCCGCGCGCCGGCATCGTCGTGCTGTGGGGCGTGCTTGCGGGCGCCTCGGCCTCGGTTCTGCTGGTGATGGGCGGGCTTGACGGGTTGCAAACCGCCTCGATCATTGCCGCTGCGCCCTTCCTTGTCGTGATGGTCGGGCTATGCGCCTCGCTGTGGAAGGGGCTGCTGGACGATATCGAGGTCCACGGCCATTTCGAGGAAATCGACCCGCATACCGGTGGCCTCAAAGAGCGCTCGCGTTGAAGTCCCCGCCAGCTGTCCCGGTTCGCCGGGGCGGCACCTGACCGGCCCCGGCATTGGACCGGGGCCGGTTCTTTATTTTTTACCGGCCGGTGATACCTTCGATCGGCGGCGGGGGTACGGGACGGGTTACAAAGGCACTTTTGCGCTTTTCGTAAAAGGCGTTGCCCCCTGTCACCAGCACGTAATGCATGTTGTCATAGGAAAAGCGGTGCCCGGCCGTGTGAAAGAACGTGGCGTCCCCGATCAGCGGATGGCGTTCGCCGCGCATGACCGAGCGGGCGGCCTCTTTGATCTTGGGCATCTCTCGTGGGTTCATCTTGCGGGTCATGATGCCACGGGCGAACTGACCCTTTTGCCCGACGACGCCGCAGACCGAGTTCGGGAATTTGTCCGACCGCACCCGGTTCATCACCACGCTGCCAACCGCGATCATGCCGTCCCGGCTTGAGCGGTTGGATTCGAAATACATGGCGCGCTCCATGCACTCCAGTTCGCTGTGGCGACGGAACCCCGAACAGCCGCTCAATACGAGCAGCGCCGAGGCCACGGCGACGCCAAGCCGCAATGTCCTGCGCGGAAATTTCATGTACTGCCCCTTCTGCTGCCTGCAGAGTTTTGTTGTCATTGCAGCCATGATTATTAGCAGCATAGGGGGTGTTTCATCAACATGTCGCCCCTGCAACGCCATGGCCGGGCGCCTGCTGGCCCTATTTTTTCTAATGCCAGGGGCCTGAATATTCTCCTTTGCCGGGCTGTCCGGCGGGGCCTTATCAAGCAGCCATCCTACAGGAAAAATGGAGGCCGCGACATGACGCCCCGGATGGTGCTGGAAGGTATCTACACGCCGCTGATCACCCCGTTTCACGCCGATGGCTCGATCGACTATGACGCGCTGGCTGATCTGGTCGAGCGGCTGGTTGCGGCGGGGGTACACGGCCTGATCTCGGGCGGCTCTACCGGCGAGAACTATGCCGAGACCGTCGAAGAGCGACTGGATCTTGCGCGCTTTATCCTTGAGCGCGCGGCGGGTCGCCTGCCGGTCCTTGTCGGCACCGGTGCCATGCGCACGCCCGACTCGATTGCGCTGGCGCAGGGCGCGCGTCAGATGGGGGCGGACGGGCTGCTGCTGGGCACGCCGCCTTATTCGGTCCCGACCGAGCGTGAGAATGCGCTGAATGCGCTTGCCATTGACCGGGCGGCGGATCTGCCGATCGTGCTTTACAACTATCCCGGCCGCATGGGCGTCGAGATGGGGCGCGAGTTTCTTGATCGTGTCGGGCGTTCGCGCAACGTCATTGGCATCAAGGAAAGTTCTGGCGATATCAACCGGCTGCATCTGCTGGCGCGCGATTATCCGCATATCCAGCTGTCCTGCGGCATGGATGATCAGGCGCTGGAATTCTTTGCATGGGGTGCGCGCAGCTGGATCTGCGCCGGCTCGAACTTCCTGCCCGAAGAGCATGTCGCGCTGTACGAAGCATGCGTCGTCCGGGGGGATTTCACCCGTGGCCGCCAGATCATGTCGGCGATGCTGCCGCTCATGCGCGTGCTCGAACAGGGCGGCAAGTTCATCCAATGCGTCAAACATGGGGTCGAGACGACCGGCCTGCGTGCTGGCACGATGCGCCCGCCGCTGAAGGGGCTGAACAAGGATGAAAAGCGCGCTCTGGAACAGGTGATCCGCTCACTGAAAACCGCCGTCAAGGCGATCACGGAGGGAAACTGAGATGACCGGTCTGCTGACCAATCAGGAATATAAGGCTATCGCCGGGGCGCTGAGCCTGCCGCAGAACGCCTTTATCGACGGCACTTTCCGGCCGGCCATCTCGGGCCGGACCTTTGCCACCGTGAACCCCGCGACCGGCGAGACCTTGACCGAGGTTGCCGCCTGTGGTGCCGAGGATGTTGATCTGGCGGTGCAAAAGGCCCGCGAGGCTTTCGAGGATGGCCGCTGGTCACGCCTGCATCCCGGCGCGCGCAAAGAGGTTCTGCTGCGTCTTGCCCGCCTGATCGGGCGTAACGCGCGCGAACTGGCGGTGATGGAAAGCATCGACAGCGGCAAGACAATCTATGACTGCGAAACGGTGGACGTGCCCGAAACGATCCATGTCATCCGCTGGCATGCCGAGCTGATCGATAAGATTTATGATCAGGTCGCGCCGGCTTCTGACGATCATATCGCCATGATCGTGCGTGAGCCGGTGGGTGTGGTCGGATTGGTTCTGCCCTGGAACTTTCCGCTGCTGATGCTGGCGTGGAAGATCGGCCCGGCGCTGGCTGCCGGTTGTTCGGTCGTGGTCAAACCTGCTGCCGAGACCACGCTGACCGCGCTGCGTGTTGCGGAACTGGCGGTCGAGGCCGGGTTGCCGCGTGGCGTGCTGAACGTTGTGACCGGCAGTGGTGCCGATGTGGGCGAGCCGTTGGGCCGCCACCCGGATGTGGATATGGTCAGCTTTACCGGCTCGACTGTGACCGGGCGACGGTTCCTGCACTATTCGGCCGATAGCAACCTGAAAGAGGTGGTGCTTGAGCTGGGTGGCAAGAACCCCTGTATCGTGCTGGATGATGCCGAAGATCTGGATGCGGTTGCTGCCCATGTCGTCAACGGGGCTTTCTGGAACATGGGCCAGAACTGCTCGGCCGCCTCGCGTCTGATCGTTCAGCGCGGCATCCGTGACCGGCTGCTTGAGCGGGTGCGCGCCCATGCCCGTGAATGGATCGTGGGCGATCCCCTTGATCCGCAGGTACGGGTGGGTGCGCTGGTCAGCCCGGCGCATTTTGGCAAGGTCAGCGCCTATCTGGAGGCAGCCGGGCAGGAAACCATTCTGATGGGCGGCAAGATCGTGGCTGATGGCTTCATCGAACCGACCATCGTCGAGGCTCCGCGTGATTCCAGACTGGCGGCAGAAGAGATCTTTGGCCCGATCCTGACGGTTATAACCGTGGACAGTTTTGAGGAAGCCATAGCCGTCGCGAACGACACGGATTACGGGCTCGCCGCCTCGATCTTTACTGCCAATGGCAAGCGGGCGCTGCGTGGGGCGCGGATGCTGCGCGCGGGTACCGTGACGGTGAACAGCTTTGGCGAGGGCGACATCGCGACCCCCTTTGGCGGCTACAAGCAGTCGGGTTTTGGTGGACGTGACAACTCGATCCACGCCCATGACCAGTACACCCAGCTTAAGACGATCTGGCTGGACCTGACCGATCACGCCGATACGGCCCTTGACTAGGATGGCAAGGCACGAGGCCCTTCGCACCCCGGTCTTTAACGGTCCGGCCGGGTGGAATGCCATCCTGTCTCGGGCCGCGCCGCGTGCACGGCTTGAGGGGGCGACTGGCTGCGATATCGCCATTGTCGGCGGTGGGTTCGCGGGGCTATCCGCCGCCCGCCGCCTGCATCAGATTGATCCGGGACTGGACGTGGTAATCCTTGAGGCGGCCCGGATCGCGGAAGGGGGAACCGGGCGCAACTCGGGCTTTATGATCGACCTGCCGCATGAGCTGACCTCGTCAGATTATGCGGGCTCGGGTGAAAGCCGGGATCGGCAATTAACCCAGCTGAACCGGCATGCGATCGACTTTGCCGCGCAGGCGGTGGCGGAATACGCCATCCCTGACGGCTGGTTTCAGCGCAGCGGCAAGATCAACGCCGCTGCCTCGGCGGTGGGGATGGCTGCGAATGAAAGCTACGCCCGCCACCTGCGCGATCTGGGCGAGGCGCATGAGATGCTGGACGCCAGCGCCATGCGCGAAATCACGGGCACCGATTATTATCGCGGCGGGCTTTACACCCCCGGCGCTGCGATGATCCAGCCGGCAGGTTATGTACGCGGGTTTGCCCTGGGGCTTGAACGTACGGGCGTTCGCATTTTTGAGCAATCGCCGGTTCTTTGCATCGAGAATGGGGCGCAGGGCTGGCGGCTGCTGACCGCACGGGGCGAGGTCCGCGCCGAGCGGGTGATCATGGCGAATAACGGCCATCTGGAAAGCTTTGGCTTTCAGCGCGGACGGCTGATGCACATCATGCTGAACGCCTGCATGACCGAAGAGCTGTCGGCGGATCATCTGCGCGCGCTTGGCGGACATGAATGCTGGGGGGCGACGCCCTCGGATCCTATGGGGACGACAGTGCGGCGCATTGGTCCGGCACAGGGCGGCCATCGTATCGTTATCCGGCAAGGTGGCTATTACCGGCCCCGGATGCAGACCAGCACCTGCGACCTTGCCCGCCTTGTCCGCCATATGCGGCAGAAATTCGAGGCGCGTTTCCCGATGCTAAGGGGTGTGCGCTTTGAATATTGCTGGTCGGGCCATCTGTGCCTGTCCCGAAATGGCGTTTCGGTCATGCGTGAGCTTGAGCCGGGGCTGTACGCGGCCTGTGTGGATAACGGGCTGGGCACCACGCGCAGTACCCTGACCGGGATCGGCGCGGCCGAAATGCTATGCGGCCTGACAAGCGCCGTGACCCGCTTTTTCACCGCCGAGGCCCAGCCGGACAGGCTGCCGCCCCATCCTTTCGACACGGTCGGCGCGAACGCTTATATGCGCTGGAAAGAATGGCGCGCGCGGCTAGAATGACGTCCCGTTCAACTGGACATGTCGCTGCCATGCCGCCGATCAAGCGCCGCTACCTGCCTTCGCTTGGCTCATTCGCCACGTTCGAGGTGGCGGCCAAGCATCTGAGCTTTACCCTTGCTGCACGCGAGCTGAACGTGACCCAAGGCGCGGTCAGCCAGCAAATCCGGCTGCTTGAGCGGGCGCTTGATACTGCGCTGTTCATCCGCAGGCACAATGCGTTGGAACTGACGCCCGAAGGCGCCAGCCTTTATGCGGCAGTTACAGCCGGACTTGATACGATCAGCGCCGCAGTTTCGGTTCTGACCGGCGATGAGGGACCGCGAACGGTGACCATTTCGGCCACCGACGCCATGGCCTTGTTCTGGTTGCAGCCGCTGATCGACAGTTTCCGCGCCCGCCACCCCGAGATCGGATTTGTGGTGCTGGCCTCGGATTCCGATGACACGCTGCGCAATTACTCTGAGGTGGATATCTCGTTCTTATGCGGCAACGAGCGTTGCGAGGTCGGCGAAGAGCTGCATTTCCTGTTTCAGGAAATTGCCCAGCCGGTCTGTACCCCGGCATTTCTGGCCGAACACGGACCATTTGAGGACCCCGATGCACTGAACCGCGTCAACCTGTTGCATCTGCATGACCGACATTGGAGTGCGGATGCCATCGGCTGGCAGCCGCTTGGCTGGGCAGAATGGTTCCGCGCGCAGGGCGCTGAATGGGCCAAGGCCCCTTCCAGCCTGTCGACGAACAAGGTCAGTCTGCTGATGAACGCCACGCTGCGGGGCGAGGGGGTGATGCTGGGCTGGCATCATATGGTCAGGGCGCTGATCGATGAGGGGCGGCTGACATTCGCCCACCCTGCGCCGATCACGGCGGGTCGCGGCAACTTTCTGAATTGCAAAAAGAAATCTCTGAAACGGCCGGATGTGGCAGGGTTTGTGGAACATGTGCTGACCGTGCTGAAGGAACAGGCAGGCTGATGCCGCAGGCGGCCCGCCGTAGATTTTCTAATGCCCGACCAAAGCAAAATCTCGTTTGCTCAAGTGCCGGTGCGAATGGATAAATGAGTTTATTCAGGATGGGGGCGTCCTGACGTAAGGCCACTTCTGAACCCACCGGAAATCGCAACCCGTCTCGAAACACATGAGTCCGGGCAAAGACTGCTGCGGCGTGCGTCGTGGCAAGGGACGCCTCATGTCCGCGACCTGGACCGACAACGATCCAATCAGTGGAGGAACGAAAATGCGCAGGTTATTCAAAGCAGTCCTTGCCGGCGCGTTGGCCCTGGGGCTGGCGTCCGAAGTCATCGCTCAGGAAAAGGTGATTCGCATGGGGACCCTGTCATGGGAGGACCTGACCCCGATCACCGGCATCACCAAAAAGGTGCTTGAGGACAAAGGTTACACCGTCAAGGTGACCGAGTTTTCCGAGTGGGGCATCGCCTATGCGGCGCTGACCAAGGGCGACGTACAGATCATGGCCTCGCAGATCGACTATGTCGCCCATGACTACTGGAACCGCAACAAGAACCGGCTTGAGAAACTGTCTCCGGTTTCGCACGGGCTTTATCAGGGCATCGCGGTGCCGAAATACGTCACCATAGATTCCATCGAAGAGCTGAATGAGAACGCCGACAAGTTCGGCGGCCGCCTTATCGGGATCGAGCCGGGAGCGGGCCTGATGCGTGAGGCATCCGATGCGATCGACGCCTATGGGCTGAAACTGCAACTGGTTGAGGGCAGCACCGCGGGCATGACCGCCGCCCTGAAATCGGCGGTGGACCGCAAGGAGTGGATCGCCGTCACCCTGTGGGAACCGACCTGGATGGCGCTGAAGTTCGACACCAGGTTCCTTGCCGATCCCAAAGGCATTTTCGCGCCGCCGCAATCCTATTACTGGATCGCGCAAAAGGGCTTTGCCGAAGCCAATCCCGAAGCGCGCGAGATCATCGGTAGCGTTTACATCCCCATCGAAGAGATCGCCCGGATAAATGCGGCGGTGAACGATGGCCAGACCATGGATCAGGCGGTTGCAGAGTGGACCGCCTCGCATGAGGACCGGCTGAAGCGCTGGGAAAGCATCAAGTCCTACTGATCCCTGCCCGGCGGCCCTTTGGCCGGGCCGCTGCGGCATCAGGAAAAAGCGACAGGGAAAACATGGAAAGCACCGAGGCTCTGATCGACTGCCAGTCGGTCTGGAAAGTGTTTGGCGACCGCAGTGACGAGGCTATTCGCGCCATCGCCGAACGCGATCTGACCAAACAGGATATCCTGCGGCAATATAACTGTGTGGTTGGTGTCTCGAACGCCTCATTACAGGTCCGCCGGGGCGAGATTTTCTGCATCATGGGCCTGTCAGGCTCGGGTAAGTCGACGCTGATCCGGCTGCTGAATCGGCTGATCGAGCCAAGTCTTGGCCGGATCATGGTCAAAGGGCGTGACATCGCCGCGCTGGACGCTGCCGAGCTGCGCCAGATGCGTGCGCGCCATATCGGCATGGTCTTTCAGTCGGTCGCCTTGTTGCCTCAGCGCACTGTGCTGGAAAACGCTGCCTTTGGGCTTGAGGTGCAGGGCGTCCCGCGAGATCAGCGCAACCGCGCTGCCGAGGCTGCGCTGGCCAAGGTCGGGCTGTCGGATTGGAAAGCGCGCTTTCCGGCTGAATTGTCGGGCGGGATGCAGCAGCGCGTCGGGCTGGCGCGCGCGCTGACCTCGGACCCCGAAATCATCCTGATGGACGAACCTTTCAGCGCGCTTGACCCGCTGATCCGGCGCCAGCTGCAGGATGAATTCCGGCAGCTGACCAAGGATCTTGGCAAATCGGCGGTCTTTATCACCCATGATCTAGATGAGGCGATCCGCATCGGCGACCGTATCGCGATCATGAAGGACGGGATCATCATCCAGACCGGCACCGCAGAAGAGATTGTGGTGAACCCCGCCGACCAATATGTCGCGGATTTCGTTGCCGGTATCTCGCGGTTGCACCTGATCCGCGCGCATTCGGTCATGCAGCCCTTGGTCCGCTGGCAGGGCGTGACGGACGGTCTGCCACGCTGTTCGCCTGATGCCGATA
Organism: Paracoccus kondratievae; assembly: GCF_009301415.1. Classification (GTDB taxonomy): domain Bacteria; phylum Pseudomonadota; class Alphaproteobacteria; order Rhodobacterales; family Rhodobacteraceae; genus Paracoccus; species Paracoccus kondratievae. Next base: position 1,302,543 of record NZ_CP045073.1, read on the forward strand.
TCGACGCGCTGATCGGTCTGATTACCAGCTCGGGCAGCGATGCCGTCGCGGTAGAAGAGGGCGGCCGCCTGCTGGGCATCGTCACCATCCGCGATCTGCTGCTGGGGGTCAGGGGCGAAACCGAGGCTCGCGCGGCCTGAGCGGTTGGCCATAAAAGAGGGATTGGCCATGGAAGAACTCGTCTCGGCCTTTGATGCGCAGGTTGATAATGCGCTGTTCTGGCTTGCCGATCATGCAAGCTTTGTCTTTGATTTTTGCCGGCTCGTGCTCGAAGGGCTATATGCCGGTGTGCTTGGGCTTTTGATGCTGCCGCCCTTTTATGTCATCGCTGCCCTTGCCGGGTTGCTGGCCTGGCGGGTGCTGGGACTGGTTCCCGGAGTGGTCACGGCCGCAGCACTCGCGCTTTGCGCAGCGATGATGCTATGGCCCGAAACCATGAGCACGCTTGCGCTGGTCATTGCGGCCACCGTTATCGCGCTGGCGACTGGCCTGCCGTTGGGCGTGCTGGCCGGACTGCTGCCGCGGCTGGAAAAGCTGCTGACCCCGGCACTGGATCTAGTTCAGACCCTGCCGCCCTATATCTACCTGCTGCCCTCGATTGCGCTTTTGGGCTATGGGCCGGCAACAGCGCTTATTGCCACGGTGATCGTGGCCATGCCTCCGGCGATCCGCCTGACGGCACTGGGCATCCGCCAGACCCCGCGCGAGTTCATCGAGCTTGGCCATGCAACAGGCGTGACGCCCTTGCAGATGTTCTTGAAAATCCGGTTGCCCTTTGCCGTACCCTCGATCATGGCCGGAGTTAACCAAAGCCTGATGATGGCCTTTGGCATGGTGGTCATCGCGGGAATCGTCGGTTCGGGCGGGCTTGGCGAAACCATCTATGGCGCCATCCGCACGCTGGATATTGCCACCTCGATCAACGCATCGATTGCCATCGTGGTGCTGACGATGGTGCTGGACCGTGTGACCCAGGCTGCAGCGAGGACGAAATGAGTTTCAATCCCGGAGCCTTTCTGGCACCCGCTGTCGATTGGCTGAACGCCAGCTTTCACCCGTTTTTCGCGCTGATAACCCAGGTGATCGAGGCGGTGCTAAGCACCATCGAGGCGGCCTTTCTGGCCTTGCCGCCTGCGGGGCTTGTTGCAGCGGTTGTGGTGCTGGCCGCTATGGCCGCCGGGCTGCGGGTAGCAGTCCTTGCAGGGTGCTGCCTTGGCTTTTGCTGGCTGACCGGGCTGTGGCAGGCCTCGATGCAGACCATCGCGCTGGTCCTTGTAGCGGTGCTGATCGCGGTCGCCATCGCCTTTCCTCTGGGCATCATTGCGGCGCGCCGGCCGGGGGTCGAGGCGGCACTGCGTCCGATCCTTGATGTCATGCAGACCGTGCCGCCATGGGTCTATCTGATCCCGGCCGTGATGATCTTCAGCCTTGGGCGGGTGCCTGCGATCATCGCCACCATCGTTTACGGCATTCCGCCGATGCTGCGTCTGACCACTCTGGCGTTCCGCACTGTGCCAAACGATCTGAAAGAACTTGGTCAGGCGATCGGCGCCAAACCCCGCGCGATCCTGTGGAAGATCGAATTTCCCGCGGCTCGGCCTACTTTGCTTGTCGGTCTGAACCAATGCATCCTTCTGTCCCTTGCCATGGTCGTGCTGGCCGGGCTGGTCGGAGCGGGCGGTCTGGGCGCCGAGGTGACGCGCGGCCTGACGCGGATGGAGATGGGGCTGGGCCTGCGCGCCGGCCTTGCAATCGTCGCGGTGGCGGTCCTGCTTGACCGGTTGTCGCGCGGGGCGCTGGATCGGCAAAGAAAGGGCGCATAAGCCTTTGGGCTCTTGCGAAGCGGGGCGATTGTGGCATCAGATAGGCGCAGAATCGGCCTGACCATCGCCGTATTCTCTCTGGAAAAAGCCCAGGATCGTCGTAATGACTAGCGCTACGCTGACCGCCGCCCCCCGGGCCAGAACCCATGTGACCGTGCTGCTGGTTCTGGGTCTGGCGCATTTGCTGAACGACCTGATGCAATCGCTGATCCCTGCCGCCTATCCGATCCTGAAGGCCGAGCACGGGTTGTCGCTTACGCAGATCGGCATGATCACCATGACCTTTCAGATCGCGGGCTCATTGTTGCAGCCGGTGATCGGGATGGTGACCGACCGCCACCCGGCCCCCTATTCGCCGGTGGCAGGGATGATGTTCACCCTGTCGGGACTGGTTAGTCTTGCCTATGCCCATAGCTATCAGATCATCCTGATTTCAGTGGCGCTGATCGGCATCGGCTCGTCGATCTTTCACCCCGAGGCGACGCGCATGGCCCGTTACGCCGCAGGCGGGCGGCAGGGCTTTGCGCAGGGCATCTTTCAGGTTGGCGGACAGGCGGGCGGGGCCCTGGGCCCGGTCTTTGCCGCGCTGATCATCGTACCCTGGGGGCAGCCGAGCCTTGCGATCTTCGCGGTTGCTGCCCTGATCGCGATGATGATGCTGGTCTGGATCGGCAGCCGCCAGCGCGAGATCAGCGCCGAATTCGTCGCCAACAGGGCGGCGACGAAAAAGGGTGCCACCCCCCAGGCCCATTACGCCCCCCTGACCATCGGGATCGGGCTTGTGGTGCTGACGCTGCTGATGTTTTCCAAGAACGCCTATAACGAAAGCTTCCGTTCGTTCTATACCTTCTACCTGATGGATCGCTTTGGCCTGTCGATCCGGTCGTCGCAGATGATGCTTTTCATCTTTCTGCTGGCCTCGGCGGTGGGGGCGCTGGTTGGTGGCATCATCGGCGACCGTATCGGCCGCTATCGCATCATCTGGATTTCGGTGCTGGGACCCCTGCCACTGACCCTGATCCTGCCTTATGCTGATCTTTTCTGGACCGGAGTGCTGACGGTCGCGATCAACCTGATCATGGCAAGCGCTTTCGCCTCGATCCTGATCTATGCGATGGAGCTGATGCCGGGTCGGATCGGTCTGATCGGCGGGCTGTTTTATGGGCTGAACTTTGGCCTTGGCGGGATCGCGGCGGCGATTCTGGGTACGCTTGCCGACAGCTATGGGGTCGGGACAGTCTATCAGCTGTGTTCGTTCCTGCCCCTGGCCGGGCTGCTGGCCTGGTTCCTGCCAAAGATCGACGAGGGGCGCTGACCGCCCAAGGCGGGCCTTTCCTCAGATTCTGACCCGGTGACCGGTCGGCGTTCTGCGGCCGGGCTCAGGGATTTTTGCATCATGTGATCGCTGCAAGGGGATTGCGGTCGGTGGCGTTTGCCTCTAATAAGAAATGTAATAACATTACATAAAGAGGACGCCATGCCGACCAGCCAGCATTCTGGCGATGCCCGCCTGCCTGTCACCGTCCTGTCCGGCTTTCTGGGGACGGGCAAGACCACGCTTCTGAACCATGTCCTGAACAATCGTGAGGGCCGCCGCGTCGCTGTCATCGTCAATGACATGTCCGAGGTGAACATTGACGCCGATCTGGTCCGCGACGGCGCCGAACTGAACCGCGCCGAAGAACGGCTGGTCGAGATGACCAACGGCTGCATCTGCTGCACCCTGCGCGATGACCTGCTGGTCGAGGTCCGCCGACTGGCCAGTGAAGGCCGTTTTGACTACCTGCTGATCGAGGGGACCGGCATTGCCGAACCGCTGCCCGTTGCCGCCACCTTTGATTTCCGCGACGAGAACGGCGACAGTCTGTCGGACGTGGCGCGGCTGGATACCATGGTGACCGTGGTTGATGCCGTGAACTTGACCAAAGACTTCTCCAGCCATGATTTTCTTGCTGACCGGGGCGAGACGCTGGGCGATCAGGACAATCGAACCTTGGTCGACTTGCTGACCGACCAGATCGAATTTGCCGATGTGGTGGTGCTGAACAAGGTCAGCGATGCGGGGCCGGTACGGCTGGATCAGGCGCGCAAGATCGTGCGGGCGCTGAACCCTGACGCAAGGCTGATCGAGACGGATTTCAGCCGCGTGGCTGCGGACGCGATCTTTGACACCGGCCTGTTCGATTTCGACCGGGCGCATATGCATCCGATGTGGGCCAAAGAGCTTTACGGCTTTGCCGATCATGTGCCCGAAACCGAGGAATACGGCATCTCATCCTTTGTCTATCGCGCGCGGCGGCCATTCGATCCGCAACGTATCTATCGGGTGCTCAACGGTGATTTGCCGGGGGTGATCCGGGCAAAAGGGCATTTCTGGATCGCTTCGCGCCCCGATTGGGCGGCTGAATTCAGCCTTGCCGGCGCGATGTCCAGTGTGACGCCGCTTGGGGCATGGTGGGCCTCGGTTCCGCGGGAGCGCTGGCCCGTGCATCCCGACAGCCTGTCCGAACTGACGCGGAACTGGCAGGACCCTTGGGGCGACCGTCGACAAGAGCTGGTCTTTATCGGTGCGGGCATGGACCCGGCGGCAATCACCCGTGCGCTCGACGGTGCACTGGTCGAGGATGAGGGCTTTATTCCCGAAGCATGGGCCGATCTGCCTGATCCCTTTCCGCAATGGGGCCAGCGCCGTGTCGCTTGAAAACAGGGCTCGAGCATGACGGAATCCACGCTGCATTCGCTGCGCACCTCCGCGCTGGTCGAGGCCCGTATGATCGCCGAATCTCCGAATGGGCTGATCTTGCCGCGGGTCGCCGATGCGGGGATCGGGGCGGCAATCTGGCGGCGCAGCCTGTCGCCCGGCTTTGCCCGCTGGGTTGATGAGATCCCTTTGGAGCAACTGCCCGCCCTGCGGTCGGTGGTTGAGCTGCGTTCGGTGGAAAGTGCTGTTCATACCGCCTGTGACATTTCTGGCCTGCCGCGGGGTGAGATGCGCGATCTGTTCGCCAGCGACATCGCGGCGCTGGCACTGGTCTTTGCCCAGGTGGCGGCTAGCCCGGTGCTGCATCTGCGGCTTGAGGCGGTGACGACGGACGCCTGCCGCCGCTATCACATCGACCGGATTCCGTCGCGGCTGGTCTGTAGCTATCGCGGGCCGGGGACGCAGTTCGCGCGTGAGGACGCCGAGGGCAATATCATCCCTGTCACCAGGATGAAAAGCGGAGAGGTGGCGATCATGCGCGGCACTCTTTGGCCGGGAGAGGAGGTGACACGGCTTTTGCACCGCTCTCCGCCGATCAAGGGCACCGGACAGGCGCGGCTGTTTCTGGCACTTGATCCGGCGATAGACCCTGATGACAGGCGGCGACTGCACTGATGCGCGCCAATCTTGCTACCTCGCTGCGCCGCCGTCGCAGGTCCTGCCCGATTGCGCAATACGACCGCCTGCCGCCGGAATTGCGCCGCTGGCTGGCGCAGGCGGCGCTGCCATGGAGTCCGGTGTCAGCCCTGCGCCTGTGGCAAAAGATCCTGTCCGAAACCGCAGGCGATGTCGAAGCCGCGCGCCGTCGCCTTGATCAGATCGAGGCGCGGATGTTGATGAAGGACGCGCCCCACATCTGGGGCACGCCTCTGCCCGCCAACACGGCCCCGGTCCCATTCGTGGGTCAATAGACCCGGCATGGTTCTGAGCAGCGAGTTCGACCGTTTATCTGCCAGATAAAGCGTATTGGTCCCGGGCAAGGCTTGGCATGGGGTGGAATCGTCAAGCTCTTCTGATGTGCAGGCTGAAATTATAAGGGTCATTTTAGTTCGTATTTGGCTGTATGGGCGCATGATAGTTGCGCTGCGACTGCAAAGGCGCTAGTCATGCCGCAACGCCGCATGATGGAGTCTGCCATGAAGGACCTGCCCGCGATGCCAGCTGATACGCCTTCTGCCCTGCTTGCCCTTGCCGAGGGGGCGCTGCCCGAACTCGAATCGCTGCAATCCCACGCCATCGAGGCGCTGCGGGCGCTGGTCGCGCCTTCGGGCAAGCTTGATCCCGCCCTGCTTGAGCGGCACCAGCATGCGGCCCATGCGGCCTCATGGCTTGCGACCTATATCGAATCGCTGCGGCAGCTTACCGGCTGGGCGGGCCGTCTGGCGCAGGCAGGCGGGTTCGGTCGCGTCGAGGCGCTGATTCTGCAAATCGGCATGGGCGAATACCTGACCCAGATCGCCGGTGGCATCCCGATGAGCCAGACCGAATTTGCCCGTCTGTCGGACCTTGGGCTGGACTGGCAGCCGGGCGAGGCGTTGCGCACGCTGATGGGTGGCAATACCGCCCCGGCACGGGCCGAGCTTGCGCGGCTGATGCAGGACAATCACGGCCGCGCCACCTTTGGGGCCACCGGACTTGATGAGGATCTGGAAATGATCCGCGATCAGTTCCGTCGCTATGCCGAAGACCGGGTGATCCCGAACGCCCATGACTGGCACCTCAAGGACCAGCTGATCCCGATGGAGATCATTCAGGAACTGGCCGAGCTTGGCGTCTTTGGCCTGACCATTCCCGAAGAATTCGGCGGGCTTGGCCTGTCGAAAGCCTCGATGGTGGTGGTGACCGAGGAACTGTCGCGCGGCTATATCGGCGTGGGCAGCCTTGGCACCCGCAGCGAGATCGCTGCCGAACTGATCCTTTGCGGTGGCACGGATGAGCAAAAGGCGAAATGGCTGCCTAAGCTTGCCTCGGGCGAGGTGCTGTCCACTGCGGTCTTTACCGAACCGAACACCGGCAGCGACCTTGGCAGCCTGCGCACCCGGGCGGTCAGGGACGGCGATGACTGGGTGATCACCGGCAACAAAACCTGGATCACCCATGCGCAGCGCACCCATGTCATGACGCTGCTGGCCCGGACCGAGCCCGACACAAGCGATTGGCGCGGCCTGTCGATGTTCTTGGCCGAGAAAGTGCCGGGCACTGACGACGATCCATTCCCGACCCCCGGCATGACCGGAGGCGAGATCGAGGTGCTCGGCTATCGCGGCATGAAGGAATACGAACTGGGCTTTGACGGTTTCCGCGTGAAGGGCGAGAACCTGCTGGGCGGCGTGCCCGGGCGCGGCTTCAAGCAGTTAATGGAGACCTTTGAATCCGCGCGCATCCAGACCGCCGCCCGTGCGGTCGGCGTTGCGCAATCGGCCTGCGAGATTGGCATGCAATATGCCCTTGATCGCAAGCAGTTCGGCAAATCGCTGATCGAGTTTCCCCGTGTTTCCGACAAGCTGGCGATGATGGCGGTCGAAATCATGATCGCCCGGCAGCTGACCTATTTCAGTGCATGGGAAAAGGATCATGGGCGGCGCTGCGACCTTGAGGCGGGCATGGCCAAGCTGCTTGGCGCGCGCGTTGCCTGGGCAGCGGCGGATAATGCGCTGCAAATCCACGGCGGGAACGGCTTTGCGCTGGAATATGCGATCAGCCGGGTGCTGTGCGACGCACGTATCCTGAATATCTTTGAAGGAGCGGCCGAGATTCAGGCACAGGTTATTGCACGCAGGTTACTCGACTAGGATGAATTTCCCCCTGCGGCTGGACAGACGGGGCCGTTAAGGCATTATGGCGCCAACGTGACCTGATGGAGCTGCCTATATGACCCGTATCCCGATGATTGCTGTGGCGACCGCCGCCCTCTTTGGCCTGGCTGCTTGTGAGCCGACGACCCCTCCGACCCCCGGCGCGAATATCCCCGCCGGTCCCTATGTGCTGGTCGGGATCGGTGCAGATACCGTGCCGCAGCGTAACGTCGACCTGACCATTGCAGCGGATGGCTCGATCTCGGGGCGGGCGCCTTGCAACCACTACTCGGCCAGCCAGACGGCCGAACCGCCGGCCTTTGCCGTTGGGCCGCTGACCACCACCCGGATGGCCTGTTCGGGCAATGCCGGCCGGCTTGAGTCGCGCTATCTGCAGGCGCTTTCGGCTGCGAATGGCATCACCTATGAAGGCGGCGTGCTGACGATCAAAGGGCCGACCTATCTGACCTTTGAGCCCGGCTACCGCAAGGAATGACGGTCCCGCCGAAAGCAAGCATGATGCGTAAACTGATCCCCGCCCTCCTGCTGGTGCTGGCGGCCTGTAGCGGCGATTCGGATAAGGCCAAGATCCCCGGCGAATATACTCTGGTCGCCATCGAGGGGGTCGAGGTCTCGGGTACGCCCAGCCTGAATATCGGCGAGGACGGGGCGGTTTCGGGTCAGGGCCCGTGCAACATGTTTACCGGCCAGAACCGCGCTGAACTACCGGGGCTGGATCTTGGGGCACTGGCGACCACCCGTCGCGCTTGCCTGCAGGAAGGAGGCGAGGGTGCCTTTTTCAAGGCGCTTGGCGCGGTACGCGAGGCCCGGCGCGACGGGGATGAGCTGGTGATGACCGGCCCCGATGTCACCATCCGTTGGCGGGTGGCGACGCAGTAAGACGCGCAACCAGACGGGCGCGGGCAGGCGGCAATGGCTTGCCCGCGTGAACTTCGGCCAGCCGGGTGGCGAGGAAATGCCCGGTCACTGCCAGCGCATCGGCCAGCCCGCCATTTCCTTGCCCGCCCAGCATCGCGGGCAGCGGTAAAAGGCGCGGCGCCCATTCCCCCGCAGCCTGCGCCGAAACTGCGCGACCCGAACGCGGGCTGACATAGGCCAGTCCCTGACGTGCGCCCGTCACCGCGCAGCTTGTCAGGTCAAGGCCAAACCCCAGCTCGTCGAGCAGGCGCATTTCCCAATGCAGATAGACCTCGGCCCAGTCACTGCCCGCGTCGATCAGGTCAAGCAAAGCCTCGGTCGCATCGGCAAGCCGGGGATGAGGGTCGCGTTCGGGCAGGGCATAGGCAAGCAGGGCGGTGACCGCATTCACCCCGGCCAGTGCATCGGCTCCGCTCAGCAGGCCCGGCCTCGCCCGCGCGGGTTCGACGCTGAAAGTGCCCAGCTGATCCTCTAGCCGGGCGCGCCAGCGCAGGCTGATGCGGTTGCCCGGTTGCAGCATTGCGGCGCGGCGTGCACTCGCCCCGCCCGGCACAAGGCCCCGGATCAGCCCTGCCTCACGCGTCAGCACGGTCAGGATCACGGCATTTTCGCCGTGCCTTTGCTGTGTCATCACGCTGGCTTCGCCGCTCCATTCCATCATGCCGCCTTTCCTTCTGCGCTACCCTGCCGCAATCTGGGGGCGACTAACAAGGAGACAGGCATGTTGAAACCGTGGATCGAGGCTCAGGCCCGGCTGGTCGAGGTGGCGGCGGGGCGTGCGCCCGCGGATCTGGTGATCCGGGGCGGAAAATGGGTCAACGTCCACACGCGCGAGGTGATCCCCGATACTGATATTGCCGTGGCCGATGGGCGGGTGGCCTATGTCGGCCCCGACGCAAGCCCCTCGATCGGGCCCGGAACACAGGTGATCGGGGCCGGTGGGCGATTCATGGTGCCGGGGCTTATCGACGCCCATATGCATGTCGAATCGGGGATGCTGACGCCTGCGGGCTTTGCCGCAGCAGTGATCCCGCATGGTACGACAACGATTTTCCACGACCCGCACGAGATCGCCAATGTGCTGGGTCTGGAAGGTGTGCGGCTGATGCGCGACGAATCGCTGTTGCAGCCGATCAGCATGTTCACCCAGATGCCAAGCTGCGCGCCCTCGGCTCCGGGGCTTGAGACGACGGGCCAGCCGATTACCGAAGGTGAGGTCGCGCAGGCGATGGGATGGGAAGGCATCATCGGTCTGGGCGAGATGATGAATTTTCCCGGTGTCGCCTCGGGCGACCGGCAGATGCTGGCCGAGATCGCCGCCACCCGCGCCGCCGGCAAGACGGTTGGCGGCCATTACGCCAGCCCCGATCTGGGCCGGCCCTTTCATGCCTATGTCGCGGGCGGCGCCAATGACGATCACGAGACGACGACCGAGGCGCAGGGGATCGCCCGCGTGCGTCAGGGTATGGGATGCATGATGCGGCTTGGCTCGGCCTGGTATGATGTGGAAAGCCAGATCACCGCGATCACTGAAAAGGGACTGGATCCACGCTTTTTCATCCTGTGCACCGATGACAGCCATTCCGGCACGCTGGTAAACGACGGGCATATGAACCGGGTTGTGCGCCATGCGATTGATTGCGGCTGCGACCCCCTGATCGCCATCCAGATGGCGACCATCAACAGCGCCAGCCACTTCGGTCTGGAGCGTGAACTGGGCAGTATCACCCCCGGACGTCGGGCGGATGTGATCCTGACCTCGGACCTGCACAGCCTGCCGGTCGAGGCGGTGATTGCGCAAGGGCAGCTGGTCGCCGAAGACGGCCGCCTGCTGGTTGACTGCCCGCGCATCGACTGGCCCGAGACAGCGCGCCAATCGGTGCATCTGGGCAAGACCATCGCGGCTGCAGATTTTGAGGCCCGCGCCCAGGGCGACAGCGCCCTTGTCCGCGTGATCGGCGTGGTCGAAAATCAGGCCCCGACCCGCGCGTTGACCGCCGAACTGCCGATCCGCGAAGGGGTGATCGAGCCAGAGGGCGGGACCTGTCACATCGCGCTGGTCGAGCGTCATCGCGGCACCGGCGGGGTGGTGAACGGGTTTGTCTCGGGCTTTGGCTATCAGGGACGGATGGCGGTGGCCTCGACCGTGGCGCATGACAGCCATCACATGATCGTCGTCGGCACATGCCGCGAGAACATGGCGGCGGCGGCCAATCATCTGGCCAGCATCGGCGGCGGCGTCACGGTGTTCCGCGACGGTGCCGAGCTGGCAAGCGTGGCCTTGCCCATCGCCGGCCTCATGTCCGACCGTCCAGCGCCCGAAATGGCCGATGCCGCGCAAGGGATCGTCAAGGCCATGCAGGATTGCGGCTGCACGCTGAACAACGCCTATATGCAGCATTCGCTGCTGGCGCTGGTGGTGATCCCCGAGCTGCGGATCTCGGACCTTGGGATTGTGGATGTCACCCGTTTTGAGCTGGTCGATCTGGTGGTCGGCGATGCAGAGGCCAGCGCCTGGGCGGATGCAGACTGTGCTGACAAGCCTTGATGCCCGGTCGCGCCAGCAGGTCCTGACCCTGATGTCGCGGCTGGGAGAGGCTTTGGGTCCGGATCTGCTGGCGCTTTACCTGCATGGCTCGGCGGTTGCTCAGGGGCTTAGACCCAATAGTGACGTCGACCTGCTTGGCGTCCTGAAGCGCAGCCTGACCGAAAAGCAGCGCAGGGCATTGCTGTCATCCCTGCTGGATCTTTCGGCCAGCTATCCGGCCCCACCGGGTGGGCCGCGTTGTCTTGAGGTGATCTTTTTCGCCAAGCCTGACCTTGCCGGTCTGAGGTTTCACGCGCAGGCTGACTTTGTCTATGGCGAGTGGTTGCGCGATGGGTTCCGTGCGGGCAGGCTGCCCACTCCTGAAAGGGACGCGGAATATACGCTGATCCTTGCGCAGGCGCGGCAAGAGGCCCTGCCGCTGATCGGCCCCGAAGCCAACGCGCTGCTGCCCGAGGTTAAAGCAGATGCCATCCGGGCGGCGATGCGTGACTTGCTGCCGGGGCTGCTTTCGGCTCTGCAGGACGATACCCGGAATGTGCTTTTGACATTGGCGCGGATGTGGCGAACGGCCCGAACGGGGGATTTTCTTTCAAAAGACCGCGCGGCGGTTTGGGCGATCAGACAGCTTGCCTCTGCTGATGCCGAAATGCTCGATCATGCCAGACGGGCTTATCTGGGCGAGGCTGCGGACGACTGGCGCGGACATTATGACATCGCGCACGATCTGGCCCAGCGGCTGGCGGACGAGGTGAAGGCCGCACTTTAGCGCGTCAGCTTTCGGTCAGATGCGAGGTGTCACCCTCGCGCGTGACTGCAAGGAATTGTGCCCGGCTGCACAGGGCCTCGAACAATTCCGGGCCGGTGCCGGTCAGCCAGGCCTGGGCGCGCAATGCGCAAATCTCATCATAAAGCGCGGCGCGGCGGTCAGCGTCGAGATGGGCCGCGACCTCATCCAGCAGCAGGACCGGACTTTCCCCGGTCAGTGCCCGGGCATTGGCGAGGATCAGTGACAACAGCAGCGCCTTTTGCTCGCCGGTCGAGGACAGGGCGGCGGGCATCTCCTGTGGTCCCCAATATGCGCCAAGATCGGCGCGATGCGGGCCGGTCAGCGTGCGGCCTGCGGCCATGTCGCGGCTGCGCCCTTCCGCAAGTCGGGCGGCAATGGCGTCGGGATCGGTGTCGCAGCCATGCCCCTCACCCGCAAGCAGGGTCAGGCGGGCCGCGGGAAAGGCGGTCTCGGCCCCCTTTTGCGCGGCCATGATCCGGTCGATCGCATCCAGCCGGTTGCGGGTTACTGTTGCACCGGTCTCTGCCATCTGTGTCTCAAGCGCGCGATACCAGGCGGCATCGCGTATCCCTTCACGCAGCAGGCGATTACGTTCGCGCATAGCCTTTTCATAGCCAAGCGCATCTTCGGCATGCGAGGGTGTAAAGCTAAGCGTCACCCGATCAAGAAACCGGCGCCGCTGTTCGGGTGCCTCGGTCCACAGCCGGTCCATGGCAGGGGTCAGCCAGATCACCCGCATCAGACGGCCAAGCGCAAGCTGGGTCGCGGGCTTGTCGTTGATCACCACCTCGCGGGGTTGGCCGGGCAGGGCGCGGGTCAGGACCTGATGATCCCCGATTCCGGCACGGATCTGCCAGCCGATTTCCGGCCCTTTACGGGCCTGATCACCGGGTGCCACGCCACGCATACCCCGACCGGGCGAGAGCATCGAGATTGCTTCAAGGATATTGGTCTTGCCCGCCCCGTTGGGTCCGTGGATGGCGACGGGGCGGTGGTCGGCCTCGATTTCCAGCCTGGCCCAGCTGCGAAACTGGGACAGGTGCAGGCGGGCCAGCGTCACACGCGCATCGGCATGACGACATAAACGGCTGAGGTATCCCCGCCTTCGCGGATCAGCGCCGCGTCGCCCGAGCCGTTGAACAGAAAGACGGCGTTCTCACGTTCGATCTGGCTGGCGATCTCGTGCAGGTATTTGGCGTTAAACCCGATTTCCAGCGGTTCGTCGCCATAGGCAACCGGCAGCTCTTCTTCGGCGGCACCGGCGTCAGGCGCATTGACCGACAGGATCAGCCGGTCCTCGTCCAGCGACAGCTTGACCGCGCGCGAACGTTCGCTGCTGACCGTTGCCACGCGGTCCACCGCGCGTGCAAAGTCACTGGCATCAACCTCAAGCTTGCGGGCGTTCGAGGCGGGAATCACCCGGCTATAGTCGGGGAACGTGCCGTCGATGACCTTTGAGGTCAGCGTGATGGTCGGAGTCGCAAAGCGCACCTTGGTCTCGCTGACCGAGACGGCGATATCAGCTTCGTCATCCTCAAGCAGCTTGCGCAGCTCGGCCACGGTCTTGCGCGGCACGATCACGCCGGGCATCTCATCGGCACCGGAGGGCAGCGGAGCGTCGATCCGGGCCAGCCGGTGACCATCGGTCGCCACGCAGCGGAGGCTGGGACCATCCTCGGTCTGGGCGACATGCATGAAGACGCCGTTGAGATAATAGCGGGTTTCCTCGTTCGAGATCGCGAATTTCGACTTGTCGAACAGGCGGCGCAGCACGGCCGCAGGGGCCGAGAAATTGGCGCTGTATTCCGACGAGGACATGACCGGAAAATCCTCGCGCGGGAGGGTGGCGAGGCTGAAGTTCGACCGTCCCGCCTGCACCGAGAGCCGCGCCGAGGTCGAGTCAAGGCTGACCTGAACCAGCGATCCGTCGGGCAGTTTCCGGGCAATGTCGTTCAGCATCCCGGCCGAGACGGTGGTCGCGCCCGGCCGCTCGACCTGCGCGGCGGCGCGGTCCACAATCTCGGTATCCAGATCGGTGGCGCGAAAGCTCACACCCTCGGGCGTTGCCTCGATCAGCACGTTGGCGAGGATCGGAATGGTATTGCGCCTTTCGACGACGGACTGGGCCTGGGATACGGCCTTCACCAGATCGGCACGTTCGATCGAGAATTTCATGGTCCACCCTTAATATCTTCAGGCCATTTTCCGCATCTTTCGTCGCGGGGCGCCAATGTGGCACAATTCCGCGTCGGGTCAAGCAGATGCGTTCAGGCCTCTAGCAAACGGCGCAGCAGGTCGATGTCCTCGGCAAGGCTGCGGTCCGCGCTGCGCAATTCCTCGATTTTTTTCACGCCATGCATGATGGTGGTATGATCGCGCCCGCCAAAGCGGCGCCCGATTTCCGGCAGGCTGCGCGAGGTCATCTGTTTGGCCAGATACATGGCGATCTGCCGTGGCCGGGCGACTGTACGCACCCGCTTGGGGCCGATCATATCCGCAAGGCGGATGTTGTAATGCTCGGCCACCTTGCGCTGGATTTCCTCAATCGAGACCTTGCGATCATTGGCGCGCAGGATGTCGGCAAGGCATTCCTGCGCCATGTCCAGGTTGATCTCGCGCCCCATCAGGCTGGCAAAGGCGAATAGCCGCTGCAGCGCGCCTTCAAGCACGCGGACATTCGAGGTGATACGATGGGCCAGAAACTCCAGCACGCCCGGCGCGATCTGCAGGCCCGGATATTGGTTGCGGAACGATTCGGTCTTGCTTTGCAGGATGCCCAGCCGCAGCTCGTAATCGGTCGGGTGCAGGTCCACGACCAGACCGCATTGCAGGCGCGACTTGATACGTTCTTCCATGTCCTTGATCTCGCCCGGGGCGCGGTCGGCCGAGATGACGATTTGCTTGCCCTGATCGACCAGGGTATTGAAAGTGTGGAAGAATTCTTCCTGCGTGGAATCCTTGCCGGCGATAAACTGCACATCATCGACCATCAGAACCGAGACGGTGCGAAACAGCTCCTTAAAGTCCATCACGGTGCGGTCGCGCAGCGCCTGCACAAAGCGGTACATGAACTGTTCAGCCGAGAGATAAAGTACCCGCGCTTCGGGGCGGCGGACCTGAATTTCACGCGCGATGGCGTGCATCAGGTGGGTCTTGCCCAGCCCGACGCCGCCATAAAGAAACAGCGGGTTAAAGGTCACCGGTCCGCCTTCGGCCACGCGGCGCGCGGCGGCATGGGCCAGCTCGTTCGGCTTGCCGACGACGAAATTTTCAAAGGTAAAGCGGCTGTCGAGCGGTGCGGTCAGCTCTTCGTCGCTTTGGGTGCGGGGCTGTGACGGGCGCTTGACCGCAGGGGCAGCGGCTTGCCGCGCGGTCTGGCTGCGCGTCTCGAACTGCAGCCGCTGCACCGGGCCACCCATACGGTCGAGCACCTTGAGGATGTCGTCGCTGTAGTGACGCGAAACCCAGTCGGACAGGAAACGGGTCGGGCTGGCGATGGTGGCGGTGCCGTCCTCGACGCCGGTCAGACGCAGAGGCTCGATCCAGGTCGAGAAACAGTCGGCTCCGACGATCTTCTGAAGTTCTTCACGCGCCTGCCCCCAAAGTCTGTCCATCTCGCCCAGTTCCGTCTCTTGTCCCCACATGCCGCCGGCATTTTCCGGCGTGAGACGATTCAAAGCCGCACCTGAACGCATGAAATCCGGCAACAAAAGACCCCCGCCGCCAAGGCGACGTATGGGCCGTCAGGCGGCCGGAACTTCCAGACACGCAACGCATACCGGTGGCAGCCGGCTTGCGCATTGTCGGTAGCGGATCTCAATTTGATCTCGCTGCCCTCTGAATGTCGGTGGCAGACCGACACTTCAGAGCATGTCCCCCAGGTGCGACGTGAATCGCAGGGAACAAGCTAGCAAGAACCACAGCAGGCCAGCAACCGATCTTCTCGCTTGACAGCCACTTTGGCCGATCGAATCTCACAGAACCGCGACAGCGCCGTGACGGACCGTCAAGTTACTGAAAATTCAAACGGAAACTGGTGTTCGGCCATAAAGAAAGGCGCATCCGGGCTGGACGCGCCTATGGGTATCTCTATCAAGAGTTGCCAAAATGCCGCAGCGGCTTAGGCCGAAGCGAGGGCGTTCACGCGGCCGGCCAGACGCGAGATTTTGCGCGCCGCGGTGTTCTTGTGGACGATGCCTTTGGTCACGCCACGCATCAGCTCAGGCTGAGCGACGCGCAGGGCTTCGCGAGCTGCTTCGATATCGCCGCTGGCGATGGCCTCTTCGACCTTGCGCAGGAAGGTGCGGATCCGCGAGCGGCGTGCCTTGTTGATGGCGGTCCGGCGCTCAAGCTGACGCGCGCGCTTTTTCGACTGAGGCGTATTTGCCATGGGTTCTGTGTCTCCAAATCTCGTATCTCGGTTACGCAAAAGCCCACGGCACCGCCTGATCAGGCGGACATGATTCTTGCCTTAAGCGGGCCCACGCGCATGTAAGCCCGGGCCTATACAGCGGACCGGTGCAAATGCCAAGCGGGAATCACTTGTCGCGGAACTGCGGCTCACGCTTTTCCAGAAAAGCGGCCATACCTTCCTTCTGGTCCTCGGTTGCAAAGAGCGACAAAAAGCAACGCCGCTCAAAAAGGATACCCTCGCGCAAAGTGGTTTCATAAGCGCGATTCACAGCCTCTTTCGCGGCCATGATGGCAATTTGTGACTTCTCGGCGATCTTCTTGGCGGCGGTCAGGGCCTCAGGGATCAGCTTTGCTGCTGGAACCACCCGGCTCACCAGGCCCGATCGCTCAGCCTCGGCCGCATCCATGAACCGGCCGGTCAGGTGCATTTCCATGGCCTTCGACTTGCCGACAAAACGGGTCAGTCGCTGGGTGCCACCGATACCGGCGATCACGCCCAGATTGATCTCGGGCTGACCGAATTTCGCGTTATCGGCACAGATGATAAAGTCGCAGGCCATGGCAAGTTCACAGCCACCCCCTAGGGCATAACCTGCGACGGCCGCGATGATCGGCTTGCGCGTCGCGGTGATACGATCAACCTGCGCGCCGAAAAGATCGCCCGTATAAACATCGACAAAGCTCTTGCTGGCCATCTCTTTGATGTCGGCCCCTGCGGCAAAAGCCTTTTCGCTGCCGGTCAATACGATGCAGCGCACTTTTTCATTCCGGTCGGCCTCGGCCAGGGCATCGCCCAGCTCGTCCAGCAGCTGTGAGTTCAGCGCATTCAATGCCTCTGGCCGGTTCAATCGGATCAGCGCCACATAGTCGTCGATCTCAACGGTGAGGGTCTGGTAAGCCATCGACTCTTCGCCTTTTGCAAACAAGCTGACCGCGAGTTCTAACAAAAGCACAGTGGCAAGACCAGCATTGCTCTTCCGTGCTGCAAATATCCCCGCCGGAGGCAGCCGCCGCAGGCGGCTTTACCTTTGACAGACCGGGCAAAAATAGCTCGACCGTCCCGATTGCACGATCCGGGCGATGGCGCCGGTACAGCCAGGGGTCGGGCAAGGAGCCCCCTCGCGGTCATAGACGCGAAAGGAATGCTGGAAATAGCCAAGCTCTCCCGTCGCCTGCCGGTGATCGCGAAGCGATGAGCCGCCTGCGGCGATTGCTTCCTCAAGTACCGCCCGGACATGATTGACCAGCGCCGCTATCTCGGCCTCAGCGACTGCGCCTGCCAGGCGGCGCGGGTCGATACCGGCACGGTAAAGCGCCTCCGAGACATAGATATTGCCAAGCCCAGCCACGATTCGCTGATCAAGCAGCGCTGCTTTGATCGGCATGCGCCGCCCGGCAAGGGCCTGTACCAGCTTTTCTGGCGTAAAGGTGTCCGACAGCGGTTCGGGCCCCAGATGGGCTAGTAGCGGGTGGCTCTCTCCCGGGGCGACCAGATCAATCAGGCCGAATCGCCGCGCATCGTTAAAGGTGATGCGCGTGCCCTCCTCGGTCCACAGCACGACATGGTCGTGGCGCGGCAGAATCGCCGGGTCGCGATGAAAGTCGCCCTGACTTTCCCCCTCGATCAGCATCCGCCCCGACATGCCCAGATGCAAAAGTAGGCTGCCGCGATCCTCAAGATCGGCAAGGATATACTTTGAGCGTCGGCGCAGACCCGTCACCCGCGCACCGGTCAGCACCTGCACCAGATCGGGGGGCAGGGGACGGCGCAGATCGGGGCGGCGGGCCTCGGCGCGGGTGATGATGCGGTTTGTCAGATGCGGCTCAAGGCCGCGCCGGACGGTTTCGACCTCTGGCAGTTCTGGCATTTTCTTCCTGTTCGTCGCATGGTGCGGCCGCGTCCCCTGCTATGGCGCGCGGCGCACTTTAGGACTATCTGGGCGCGAAACGACGGATGGACAAGCGACATGATCCCTGAGGAGCCAAAGAATACCCATTTCGGCTTTCGCACCGTGGCTGAAAAGGACAAGGCCGGGCTGGTCCATGGCGTCTTCTCGCGCGTCGCCTCGCGCTATGATGTCATGAATGACCTGATGAGCGCCGGCGTTCATCGCCTGTGGAAGACGGCGATGATGGACTGGCTGGCGCCGCGCGACGGTCAGCACCTGCTGGATGTGGCGGGCGGCACCGGGGATATCGCCTTTCGCTTTCTCGAACGTGCGCCGGGGGCACGCGTCACTGTCTGTGACATGACCGAATCGATGCTGGTCGAGGGGCGCAAGCGCGCCGAGGCCGGCAAGCTTGCCGAGCGTCTTGCCTGGGTCACGGGCGATGCGATGCAGCTGCCCTTTGCCGATAACAGCTTTGACCGCTACACGATCAGCTTCGGCATTCGTAACGTCACCCGCATTCCCGATGCGCTGGCCGAGGCGCGGCGCGTGCTCAAGCCCGGCGGGCGGCTGATGGTGCTGGAATTCAGCCAGATGCCGGTGCCGATGCTGCAATGGCTCTATGACCGCTATTCCTTCAACGTGATCCCGGTGATGGGCCAGGTCGTCGCAGGCGACCGCGACAGCTATCAGTATCTGGTCGAATCGATCCGCCGCTTTCCGGATCAGGAAAGCTTTGCCGCGATGATCCGTGAGGCGGGCTTCGGCCGTGTGCAATGGCGCAACCTGTCCATGGGAATCGCCGCACTGCATTCCGGCTGGAAGCTCTGAATGCGCGGGCCGCATAACATCTGGCGCCTGATCCGTACCGGCGCCACGTTCGAGCGTACCGGCGCGATGAAGGTTGCGCTGGATGCGATGAATGCACCCGCCCATATCCGGGTCGCGGCGCGTATCCTTGGCTGGCCCTTCGCCTGGCTTGGCTACAAGGGCGATCCGAACCTGCCACCTGTTACCCGCGCGATTACCGCGCTGGGGCCGGCCTATGTGAAATTCGGCCAGATCCTCTCGACCCGCCCCGATGTGGTGGGGATCGAACTGGCCAATCAGCTTTCCATGCTGCAGGACCGGCTGTCGCCATTTTCACAGGATCAGGCGCTGCGCACCGTCGCTGCCGATCTTGGCCGTCCGGTCGGGACGCTGTTCAGTGAATTCTCTGAACCTGTGGCTGCGGCCTCGATCGCGCAGGTTCATCGCGCGCGGCGCATCGACAACGGACGCGAGGTCGCGGTCAAGGTGCTGCGTCCGGGCATCGAGGCGGCCTTCCGCCGTGACATCGACGCGTTCCATTTCGCCGCTGCGATGATCGAGGCGCTGTCGCCCGCGACCCGTCGTCTGCGCCCGCGCGACGTTATCAGCCATTTCGAATCGGTTGTCGCCGGAGAGCTGGACCTGCGGCTGGAGGCCGCATCCGCCTCGGAGTTCGCCGAGAATACCTCGGGCGATGAGGGCATGGCCGTACCTGTCCCTTACTGGCATCTCAGCGCCCGGCGTGTGCTGACGACCGACTGGGCCGAGGGCATTCCGATGGGCGATATCGCTGCGCTCAAAGAGGCCGGCCATGACTTGCCAGCCTTGGGCGGGCGAGTGTTGCAGCTGTTTCTGCGCCACGCGCTGCGCGACGGTTATTTTCATGCCGACATGCATCAGGGCAACCTGAAGGTGGCAAGCAATGGCGATATCGTCATCTATGATTTCGGCATCATGGGTGAGATCGACGAGTATACCCGGCGGGTCTATGCCGAGATCCTGATGGGCTTTATCCGCCGCGATTATGAGCGGGTGGCGCGCGTGCATTTCGAGGCGGGCTATGTCCCGCGCGACCGCGACATCCGAGAGTTCGCCCGTGCCCTGCGTGCGGTGGGCGAGCCGATTTTTGGCGCCGATGCCAGCCGCATCTCGATGGCCAATCTGCTGGCCTATCTGTTCGAGGTCACCGAACGTTTCGGCATGGCCACCCGGACCGAACTGCTGCTGCTGCAGCGTACGATGGTGGTGGTCGAAGGGGTCGCGCGCTCGCTTGATCCGCAGATCAACATGTGGGAGGTCGCGCGGCCAGTGGTTGAAAGCTATATCCGCGACAATCTCGGCCCTCGGGCGGCTGCGCGCGATCTGACCCGCGCCGTGCAGGTGCTGGGCCGCTTTGCCCCGCTTTTGCCCGAGTTTCTTGAGCGTCGGATGCCCGAACTGCTGCGCGAAACCCCAGCGCCTGCGCAGCCGGGCAAGGGGCGCGGCTTTTGGGGTGGCGTCGTGCTGGGCGCGGTCGTTGCCCTTGCAGGGGCGGTGTTGGGCGCATGGCTGCTATAGTTCCCGCCATCATGCGGCCGACGGGGCTTGAGCCCACCTCGGCTTTCGCCTAACCCATTCAGCCATGCGTATTCTCTATCTTGGCGATGTAATGGGGCGCGCGGGCCGGCGCGCGGTTGCTGAGGGGCTTGGCCCGCTCAAGGAACGTTTGGGTGTCGATTTCACCATCGTCAATGGTGAGAACGCATCAGGCGGCATGGGACTGACCGGAGGTCATGCCAAGCTGATCCTTGATGCCGGTGCCGATTGCATCACTCTGGGCGACCATGCTTTCGACCAGAAAGAGATGCTGTCCTTTATCGAGGCAGAGCCGCGCATCATCCGGCCGCTGAACTACTCAAAGGCCGCCCCTGGCCGGGGTGCCCGGGTCTTTGAGGCGACGCGGGGCCGCAAGGTTCTGGTGGCGCAGGTGCTGGGGCAGGTTTTCATGAAGCGGCCCTTTGATGATCCGTTCTCGGCCATCGAAGCGGTGCTCAAGGCGCATCCGCTGGGCGGGCTCGTACAGGCCAGCGTGGTCGACATCCATGCCGAGGCTACCAGCGAAAAGATGGCGATGGGTCACTGGTGCGATGGCCGCGCCAGTCTGGTCGTCGGCACCCATACCCATGTGCCGACTGCCGATACGATGATCCTCAATCGCGGCACGGCTTATCAGACCGATGCCGGGATGTGCGGCGATTATGACAGCGTGATCGGCATGGATAAGGCCGAGCCGCTGCGCCGCTTTCTGACCGGAATGGTGTCCGAGCGTTTCGCCCCCGCCGAGGGCGAGGCGACGCTGTCGGGCGTTCTGGTCACCACCGACGACCGCACGGGTAAAGCCGTGGCGGTCGAGCCGGTGCGTCAGGGTGGCAGGCTGGCAGTTACGCAACCCTCTGTCTGATCCGCGTCTGTTTCCGGCGCTTTAACTTGCCGCGGCGGGGAAAATAATTCTATCTCCCATCGAAAGGGCCGTGATTTCGCGGCGCTATGGAAACAGGTTGGCATGTTGGGTTTTGAACTGACCGGCTCCACTGCGGCTGTCACGATGCTGATTATCGTGACGGTCATGTTTATCGAGTTTATCCGCGAACGCCGCCCGCCAGAAGTCATTGCCATCGGCACTGCGGCGGTGCTGATGATTTTGGGTCTGTTGCCGGTCAAGGACGCAGCTTCGGTGCTGTCGAACTCGGCGCCCTGGACGATCGCCTTTATGTTCCTGATCATGGGGGGGCTTCTCAGGACCGGTGCGCTTGAGATCATGTCGCGGCTGGTCACGGCGCGGGCTGACAAGCATCCCCGGCTGACCCTGTGCGGGCTGTTTGGCTTCGTCATTGTCGCCTCTGCGATCATGAACAACACACCCGTCGTGGCGGTGATGATCCCGATTTTTATCCAGCTGGCGGTGCAGCTTGGCACCTCGCCGTCGAAATTCCTGATGCCGCTCAGCTATTTCACCATTCTGGGCGGGATGATCACGCTGATCGGGACCTCGACCAACCTGCTGGTCGATGGTGTTGCGCGCGAAGCGGGGATGACCCCCTTTACCATCTTCGAGATCGCACCGGTCGGCATCGCCATCACCCTTGCCGGGATTGCCTATTTCGTGCTGATCGGCTGGAAAATTTTGCCCGAGCGTACCTCGCTTGCCGGATTTCTGGGTACCAGGCGTGAGATGAAATATTTCACCGAAGTCGCCGTCCCCGAGGATTCCAGCCTTGTCGGCCAGCCGGTCCTGACCGCGCCGATCTTCAAGCGTGATTCGGTGCGGGTGATCGACGTGCTGCGGGGCGATGCCTCGCTGCGCCGCAATCTGGAAGAGGTGGTGCTTGAGCCGGGCGACCGCGTCGTGCTGCGCTCGGAAATGGCTGAACTGCTTGAGATGCAGGCCAACAAGAACTTCCAGATGGTCGATAAGCTCAGCTCGGTTGCGACTGAAACGGTCGAGGTGCTGATCTCGCCCGGTGCGCGGCTGGTCGGGCGGCGTCTGGGCGACATGCGTTTGCGCCGTCGCTATGGCGTCTATGTGCTTGCTGCGCATCGCCGCAGCCAGAACATCGGTCGCCAGCTTGATGATCTGGTGGTGCAGGTTGGCGATACGCTGCTGCTGGAGGGGGCGCCCGAAGATATCGCCCGCCTCGCCGCAGATATGGAGCTGGTCGACGTCTCGCGCCCCTCGGCGCGGCCGTTCCGGCGCTCAAAGGCTCCGATTGCCATTCTGTGCCTGCTTGCGGTCGTGACGCTGGCGGCGGTGGATACGGCACCGATCATGGCGCTGGCCTTTGTCGCCGCGGCGCTGATCCTGATCACCCGCTGCGTCGATGCCGAAGAGGCGTTCTCTTTTGTCGATGCGCGGCTGATGGCGATGATCTTTGCCATGCTGGCGGTCGGAGCGGCGATGGAGCATACCGGCACTGTCAACCTGGTGGTCGAGGTTATTTCGCCCCTGTTGCAGGGCCTGCCGCCCTTTGCGACGCTTATCGCGGTCTATTTCCTTGGGCTTGTGATGACCGAGGTGCTGTCGAACAATGCGGTCGCCGTGCTTTTGACCCCGGTGGCGATTGCCCTGGCAAAGTCGCTTGGCCATGATCCACGTGCCTATGTGGTGGCGGTCATGTTCTCGGCCACCGTCGCTTTTGCCACGCCCATCGGCTATCAGACCCATCTGATGGTCTATGGCCCCGGCGGCTATCGCTTCAGCGATTTCGTCAAGGTCGGCGTGCCTCTGGACATCATCTGCGGCATTGTCGCCTGCCTGACCATCCCGCTGTTCTGGCCGCTGTAAGTTTGCCACCTGCCAGGCCGGGATCAGCCCTGCGAGAAACCCTCGCGGACGGCAGTCCCGGCCTTGGCGGCCAATGTCTTGCGGGTCTCACCCCCGACTGGGATCGGATCGTGCAGCCGTACGGTGACCGAGCCTTGCGGAGACTGCGCCAGCACCGCCAGCAGATGCGGCCCCAGATCCATGTCGCCCCACCACCCATAAAAGCGCGGATCGCGGCCTTGCGGCGCGTGATAGGTCGCGCTCATCGGCTGGATCGCCAGATCCTCGGGTAGCGAAGGGTCCAGAAAGCCCTGAAACAGCGTCGGTTTAAAGGGCAGCACACGCTGCCCGTCGCTGCTGGTCCCTTCGGGGAAAAACAGCAGGCGGTGGCCGGCGCGGGTGCGGGCGGCAAATTCCTCGGCCTGTTCGCGTGCCAGCTTGGGGTCGCGGGTGACGAAATGCGTATTCGTGACCCGGGTCAGGATATTGATGCCCGGCCAGCCTGCGACCTCGGCCTTTGAGACAAAGAACACGGGCATGGCCGCGTTCAGGACAAAGATATCAAGCCAGCTTGAGTGGTTGGCCACCACCGCGCCCGGGCCGCGCAAGGGCTGGCCGATGCAGCGCCATTTCAGCCCCAGGATCCACAGGCAGATGCGGCAGACGCCCTGAACCCATGGCCCGGTCAGGGGGCGGCGCGGGCCGGTGAACAGCCGCTCGGCTGTTCGCAGGGGTACGATCAGCAGGACACCGATCAATAGGACAAGGATGATCCCGCCGCCGCGCAATGCAACGCGCAGCCAACCCATGGCGCCGGGGCGCGGCAGGGCAGGCGGCGGCACCGTGTCCCGCCATGTGGCACGGTTGCCCTCGCTCATGGCCGTGGGCGGGTCTCGTAGAATTTACGGTGCTTTTCCGACATGGCCTTGGTGTCCACCATCAGAAAGACATCAGTTGTATTAAAGGCGTGATCAAGCCATGCGCCTTCGCCGACCATGCCGCCAAGCCGCAGATAAGCCTTGATCAACGCCGGCATCGCCTTCATCGCGGTGCGGCGGTCAAGCTGGTCGGCCGGGATCAGGTCCATGGCATGATAGCCATCGGCACGGGCATGGGGGCGGATCGTTTCAGGCGCCAGATGGTGATGATACAGCCAGCTCAGCGACTGGGCCAGCGCCCCGATATCGGTGCCGTGGAATGAGGCAACGCCGAACAGGATCTCGATCTCGCGCGCCAGCACGTATTCGGCCAGCGCGTTCCAGATCAGGAACATGCCAGATCCGCCGCGATATGCGGGATCAACGCATGAGCGGCCCAGTTCCAGCAGCGACCGGCCCGAGGTACGCAGCGGTGCCAGGTCGTATTCGCTATCACAGTAAAAGCGGCCAAAGCTTTCTGCCCGCTCGCCCGACAGCAGGCGATATGCTCCGACCACATGGTCCAGATCATCGCGCGAACGGCGAGCATCGACCAGCACCAGATGATCGACGACGGGGTCGAACTCGTCACGTTCGAATCGGCCCTGATGATCGACCAGAGCACCGTCTCCGCCCAGCTCTTCGACAAAGACGCGATAGCGCAGGCGCTGCGCTGCCAGCAGATCAGCTTCGTCCGTGGCGAGACGGGTTGAGAAATAAGACGTTTCTGGCGTCATGGTTACGGCTTGGAACCCCGCCTTTTGTATCAGGGCCCGTGTCTAGGCGGGAGCACGAGACATTGCAACCGCTTAGCGCGGCTAATCACAGGATAACCGGTTGTGGCGATTGACTCGCGCTAAAGTTGAATTAGTCTAGCCTTATTGGTCGAATGGGTCAGTGGTGACGAGTTCAAGATGGATATGTTTGCCGTTGACTACCTGTTTGCCGGCATTAGCAAAATTGATGGTGATGCGATCTCCGATCCGCGACTGGACTTGTCCGGTCCCCCATTCGGGCGCCCCCGGGTGGCGTACGATCATGCCCGGCTCAAGGATTTCGTTCATCTCGCGCCCTTTTTACAACCATGATGCAGGCTAATTCCCCATGGATGATCTGACAATCCGCCACGTGCCCGACCCATCCGAGGCGCTATCACCCGAATATCTGGCGACACTGGTCGCTGCCCGGATGTGCCATGACATCGTCTCGCCCTTTGGCGCGATCGGGAACGGGCTGGAGTTGTTGCAGCTTTCGGGCGCTTATCCGGGCATCGGGGCCAGCGCAGAGATGCAACTTATCGCCGATAGCGTCGATGCCGCACGGGCGAGGCTGCATTGGTTCCGCATGGCCTTTGGTCATGCCAAGCCGAACCAGCGCGTGGGCGTGCCCGAACTGGCGTCACTGCTGGCCGCGGACGAAAAAGGTGGCCGGTTGCGCATCCGCCTTGAGGCCGAGGGCGACCTGCCCCGGATGGAGGCGCGTATGATCCTGCTGGGGCTGATGTGCTTTGAGACTGCCTTGCCCTGGGGCGGCAGTGTGCTTGTCTGCCGGGGCGCGCAGGGCTGGCGACTGATGGCCGAGGCCAGCCGCGTGCGTCAGGACCCGGCGCTGTGGTCGTGGCTTGACCTGACAACCGGCCGGGAACGACCCGAACCAGCCGCGTCAGAGGTGCATTTCATGCTGCTCTCGGCCTGCGCGCGCGCCGCCGCCCGTCCCCTCAAGTGGGAGTTGGACGATATCGGGGGTGAGATCTCGTTCTGACCGGCTGAGCCGTACGGGCTTATGCTGGAAAATACCTGAGGGATGCGCCATAAGTCAGCGCATCCCTTGTGTTTTCTTTAGGTGCGGACGGTGCCGTCACCGATGACCAGATATTTAAAGCTGGTCAGCTGTTCTGCCCCCACAGGCCCGCGCGCATGCATCTTGCCGGTGGCGATGCCGATTTCAGCACCCATACCGAATTCGCCGCCGTCGGCGAACTGGGTCGAGGCGTTGCGCATCAGAATGGCGCTGTCGAGCCCTTTGAAGAAGCGTTCGGCGGTCGCGTCATTTTCGGTCAGGACCGACTCGGTATGGCCCGAGCCAAAGCGACGGATATGGGCGATCGCCTCTTCCACACCATCGACCAGTCTGACAGCGATGATCTTGTCGAGGAATTCTTGCCCGAAATCCGAAGGCTCGGCGGGGATCGTACCCGGGATCTTTGCCAGTTCACCTTCGGCCCGCACCTCGACCCCGGCGTCCAGCAGATCCTGGACCAGGACTGTGCCGTGTTTGGTGTAGAACTGCCAGTCGATCAGCAGGCATTCAGCTGCGCCGCAAATGCCGGTGCGCCGGGTTTTGGCGTTCAGAACCACGCGGCGAGCTTTTTCAAGATCGGCGTCGCGGTCGGCATAAACATGGCAGATACCTTCGAGATGGGCGAAAACCGGCACGCGGGCCTCGCGCTGGACCAGTCCGACCAGTCCCTTGCCGCCGCGCGGCACGATTACGTCGATGAACTCTTGCGCCCGCAGCATTGCGGCCACCGCTTCGCGGTCGCGGGTCGGCACCATCTGGACCGCTGTCTCGGGCAGACCGGCCTGGCGCAGGCCGGTAACCAGCGCCTGATGGATCGCAGTCGCGCTGTTCAGGCTTTCGGATCCGCCGCGCAGGATCACGGCATTGCCAGCCTTTAGCGCCAGCGCCGCCGCATCCGCGGTGACGTTCGGCCGGCTTTCATAGATCACGCCGATGACACCCAAAGGGGTCGCCACGCGCTGGATATGCAGCCCGTTCGGCCGGTCCCATTCTGCAAGAACCCGTCCGACCGGGTCGGACTGTTCCGCGACTGAGCGCAGGCCATCGGCCATGGCGCGGATGCGGTCGGGATCAAGCTTCAGCCGGTCCAGCATGGCTGGCGACAGACCTTTTTCCCCGGCGTGGTGCATGTCCAGAATATTGGCGTCGAGGATCGCATCCCCGGCCTTCAGGATTGCATCGGCGGCACTGATCAGGGCGGCGTGCTTACGCTCGGCCGTGGCTTCGGCCAGCACCGAGGCGGCTTCGCGCGCTTTGCGGCCCATATCCGCGATCAGAGCATCGGCTTCGGAGTTGGTCAGGTCTTTCATCGCAGCGGTCTTTCCTTGCATGACGCATGAAATAGGCGTCGCCGGGCCGAAAAACCAGAGAGAAAGGAAAAGTGCAGGGATATGCGCGAAAACGCTAAGCGCATTGACCCTGCGAAGAAAGCGTCTTTCAGGAGCGGGGGACAGAAAGAGGGCATAGCGGGAACGATGCGCTTTACTGTAAACCAGAAATCCGGTGCCTGGCATGAGCCATGTAGCGATGAACCGGGCGTTCCAGCAGCGAGGTTTGAAGCCATCGGCCAAGCTGGTTCTGCTGGCGTTGGCTGACCGTGGCGCAGGTGCGGGGTGCGGGGTGTGAGAGTATGACACATGCTGCGCTTTGCGGCCCTGACCGGATCGAGTTTGTTGGCCTGTCGGCAAGCGGGCCGCGCTTGCCGTGATGCGCTGATCCCACTCGGAGCGCCTACTGCCTGTCCGGCTCGGTTCATGGTCCTGCTGATTGAGGATGATGGCGGCCAGACGGTGCTTTGGGACGGTGCCAGCTATATCCAAGCGATCCTTGAGGCGGAACGTTGCGCGGGTGACTGGCGGGTGCCGGTTCTTGTCCGGGGGGTGGTCTGGGCTTTGGGCCTTTAGCGGGGACCGGCGGGGGGGGGGCCGGGCGCTACATTTGCGGGAAGTAGGCTTTCTCATTTCAGGTCAATGAGATGGAGAGGGCAGATGACGGGAAGGCAGAAAAACATGCTGGCGAAACAGGCAAAAAACGATCAACCACCACTGGATCGGTAGCGCATAGATTCAGTTTTGAAGCTGAACCGGCCGTTATGGGGTATGCGAGCCATCGCAGCATGCCTGGACGTTTCAGTCGATACTGCCCGCCGTTGGGCCGCAGATCCGGACAGTGGCATGCCCGTGCGCAGGCCCATGGGCCGGTGGTTTGCTGAAAGGGGCCAGTTGCTGGCATGGCGGCGTGGTCGCTGATGCATAAGTTTGCGACACATTTCTGCACTTTGCATGGTTTTGCCAGCTTCCGTCACCGCCGTTGCCGGTCGCATAAACTGGTCCATGAGCATCTGGACCACCCTGCGCAAGACCTTCGCGCCCGATAGGAAATCGCTGGCATCGCCTGACGCGGCGCTGGTTGAGGTATTCGGCGCGGAGGCGACCACGACCGGGATCGTCGTCAGCACCTCGGCTGCGCTGCGCGTTCCTGCGGTTGCCAATGCGATCCAGCTGATTTCGG
The DNA here is from genome assembly GCF_009301415.1 of Paracoccus kondratievae. Lineage (GTDB taxonomy): Bacteria > Pseudomonadota > Alphaproteobacteria > Rhodobacterales > Rhodobacteraceae > Paracoccus > Paracoccus kondratievae. The sequence continues at coordinate 1,330,836 of NZ_CP045073.1, forward strand.
AAGCCGTTGCCTCGCTCGACGTGACGGTGAAGCGGATCGAGGGCCAGACCGAAATCGACGTGCCTGAGCATCCGGTGCTGGCGCTGCTGCGTGATGAAGCAAACGACTGGATGACCGGCTTTGAGCTGATCCGCCAGATCGTCCGCGATGCCCCGATGAGCGATGCTGGCGGGCTGGCATGGGTCAACCGGGTCAATGGCGAGGTGCGGGAGATCATCCGCTATCGCCCGAGCTTCCTGCAATTCGACCTCGACCTTGAGACCGGCGAACGCCGCTATCGGCTCAACAATCGCCCGATCCCGGCCCGCGATGTGATCCACCTTCTGCCGCCGCTTGAGCGCTGCCCGCTGTCGCTGGCGCGAGAGGCCATCGGGATCGCGGTTGCTCTGGATCGTCACGCGGCCAAACTGTTCACGCGCGGTGCCCGTCCCTCGGGGGCGCTGAAGATCCCGAAAGGTATGGGCAGGAAGCGGTGAAGGCGGCGCGGGATGCGTGGCGCACGGCGCATGAGGGCGAGGATCATGGCCGCACGGCGATTCTTTTCGACGGGATGGATTTCACCCCGTTCACCTTCAACTCGACGGACGCGCAGTTTCTGGAAAACCGCAAGTTCCAGATTCAGGAGATCGCCCGCACCGTCAGCATGGCGTCCGTCAACTCGGCAATGAACGGATCATCCGCCGCGGCCTCGCGCACCGCCTGGTCGAACTTGCTGCGCGAGATGCCGCCGAGCTTGATCCCAAAACTCTTGAGCGAATGGCGGACGGCGTTCTCCAGGTCGAGAAACCTGCGTTTCAGGTTGCGCCGGTGCGTCAGAAGCAGGCGCATCCGGTAGCAACTCTCCGTTTTCACATGCGCGGCCCGGAACCCGCCGGTGCGCATGATATGGGCAATGCCGAGGGCGTCCTTCTCGTCGGTCTTGTTGCGCTGCGCCGACATCGCCGTACGTACATGCTGCGTCTCCAGGCAGGTCGCTGGCAGGCCGAGCTTCAGCAACTCCGGATGCAGCCAGGGTGACAACGATCCCGCCTCAAGACCGACGCGCCTGAGCCGTGCGACGAAGGGTTTCAGCACCGCAAACAGCGCCTCCGGCTCGGTCGCGACCTTGACCGTCAGATGCACTTCGCCATGATTATCGACAACGCATACCGCCGTCTCCTCGGTCGCGACATCCAGCCCACAAAAGAATTCCATCGTCCGCCTCCTGCGTGGTTTCGGGGACGATACTTTAGCGCCACTCACCACCACTGCGCCCGCAGATGGGGCGCCTGGCAAATTACGGGCGGCCGTTCGCCCTTTCTGACCTTTCCGCCCTTCCAACTGGAAATGCAGCCAGGCGCGACCCTGCCTGACTGTACACCGGAACCAGCGCGAACAGACGCGGGAGCGCCATCGTCACGGCGCTCTTCCGTCGTCGGCCCGCGTGATGAGCATGCCGCCGTAACGCGGCTCCGCATCGAGGCGCTCGCGCACCGGAACGGTCGGACGAGCGTCGCCTGATGTGCCGATGGTCTGCACCGGATCGGCGCTTCGCCTGTCGCTCGGACGCATGACGAAGAGCGGCGCATCGCGCCAGTCGGGCGGCGGTGGTGGTGGCGCGGATGTTTCGGGTGTGACCGCGCTGCCCGGAACCGGCGCAAGCGCGGTGACATAGGCGCGCGTCTCGGCGGGCAAGGCGCGGCCGGTCGTGCGATGTTCGTCGTAGCGGCCGGGACCGGCATTGCAGGCCGCGAGCATTGCAGCGACATTGCCGTAACGGTCCCACATCTCGTGCAGATAAGCCACGCCCTCCATGATGTTGTCGCGCGGATCGTAGGGATCGCGGCCAAGGCCATGACGAACGCGCAGGCCCACCCAGGTATCGGGCTTGACCTGCATCAATCCCATCGCTCCGGCCGACGGGATTGTGCGCACGCCACCCGCGCTCTCGGCGCGCAGCACGGCGCGAATCCAGCGTTCGGGAGCGCCGAAACGCTGGGAGGCTTCGGTGATGAAGCCGGCATAGGGATCGACGGAATTCACGCCCGCCACTGGTGCGGTCTGCGCCGATACGGCGACCGGACAGGCTGTGATCACGAGTACGCCAGCCAGCAGGAGACCGGCATATTGCACAATCTCCCTGTCTCTGCTCGCCCTCCAGCGTGCTCGCTGCGGTCAAGGGCAAGGCGCGACGTCGGCCAGAGGCTTCGCTGCGCGCGCCGGAGCGGGACGACGGGATGAGACGGCCTTTCTGCGAACAACGGGATGAGAGTTTTGAACGCGGGGATGACGCGATAGCGCATGGCTTTCAGTCCCGCCCGCCACGCGGAGCGGCTCCAATGCAGCGACCAGGCCGTCTTGTGTTGCCGTCCCGGAAAAAGTTGACGCGGATCGGCTGCGGCAAGGCGGGATCCTCGATCACCAGCGAAGTGTAGTCGCCGGCCTTTTCGCCGACATCCTTCCAGCCCGCGCCGACCTCCGGGCCATCTTCGACCCCGTGAAGGACGCGATAGGCGGGTGGCCTTGAGGCCGTCGATGCGGTCTTTCAGCGCCGGGTCGTCCAGATCGGCAATGCCCGCCTCGATAGCGCCATAGAGTCGCTTGAGGCGCAGTTCCGTTCTGTGGCGCGCTTGCTCAACTCGGCGATATGCTCGCGGCGGCGCCCTGCATGTTCCTACCTGCGGTTGAGTACAGCGGCAAGAACGGTTTCCAGCCGCTCAGGCTGAAATAGCTGTTTCTCAAGGTGATTGACGACAAGATCGTCCAGCTTTCCATCGGCACGGCCATGCCCTCGCAGGCGGTCGGACCCCGCCGCGCCTTCATCAAGCAGGCATAATAGCGATAGCGCCCGCCTTAGCCGGTGCGGATAGTCATGGCCTCGCCGCATTTGGCGCAATGGATCAGGCCGGTCAGCATGGTTGGGCCACTGATGACGCGGGCGGGTATGACCTTGGGATTGCGGGCTTTGAGCAGCTTCTGAACCGCCTCGAAGGTTTTGCGGTCGATGATCGGCGGGACGGGAACGGTAACAATCACGCTGACTGGCTTCAATTCCTTGGCCTTGGGGCAGGACCTGTGGCAATGGCATAAGGACAGGCCAGAGAATTTCCGGCTTCATGCTGTTGCCTGCGAACGAATGGTTTAACTTGAATTCCTGCTCTCCAATCTTCAGCAGCCATGTCGCCGGAATGTCGGCGTGGACCGGGACGGGATCGTGGCTGCGGTGCATAGTCAGATGGCAAGAGCTATGTACCCACTGATCCGCGACTCCAGTGCCGAGGCATGGCGCGATGCCGAGGCAAAGGTCGCCCGGATGGCTGCGAGCGAGGGGGCTGGCGGGCATGACCATCGCCGGGTTGTGGCGCATGGCCAGTAGCGGTTGCTGGATCTGCAACAGCGGGGATCTGCGACAGCGGGGCGAGGTGCTTTTACACCACGCCCGGCAAGTTCAGAGCAGGCGGTGCCGCAACCACCTGGCTGGTTGGCTCTGCCGAAGAGGTTGCCAATTCGCCGCGGGAATAAGCCAGGCAGGGGATAACCAGGTTCATCCTGTCCGACACGCCCTATCTGCAACAGACCGGGTATCAGGGCCGCATCCTGCTGCCGCTGTTGCGTGGCGAAACCGTGCCTGCCTGATTGCTAAAGCGTTGATCGCGTGCCGTCCAAATGGGCCAGGGCGGATGCCGTGACCCATTTGGCGTGCGGCTACGGTCAACACATCATCGGGCGATGGTTTTGCAGATGGCGGTTTGCAAGCTTGCGCGCGCGGCGGCCCGAAGGCAGGGGGCGGGCTGGGGCTGGTTCAAACCCTTGCTCACCCAGTTGCGGGAAAAGCGTAAAGATCTCGTCCCTAGCCGCCTTGCCGACCGCTTGCAGGGCCTGTGCACCTGTATAAAGCGACTCGGTCAGCGCACCGTTCGAGATCACGACCTCATGCCGGTCAAAGAGCATGTGGAAATATTCAACCTCGGTCAGGTCGGTAGCGATGTCGATACCGTCAAGCAGCAGCAATTGCCTGGCGGCGACCAGCACTTCTGTGGCGCCGAACATCTTTTGTGCGATGCGCGAGCGGACCAGCACCCGATGCTGCGGCGAAAGCACAAGGTCCGAGGACGGCGTCCCGTTCCCCAGCGCCCCGGCCCGGATGCGGATGGGGCGCAGCTTGGGGTTGGCCGCCAGTGCGCGGGCATCCAGCTTGATCGAGCCGATCCAGCGGATGGGCTGCATGCCGTTATCGGCAGTCCGGATAAGGTTGCCGGGCCGCAGATCCTCGATGCAGCATTGGCCGTGATCGGTTTCGATCAACGTGCTGCCAGCAAAGCAGGGTACGCCGGTGTTGTCGAAGGTCAGGTCTTCGGGTGCAACGGGGCTGCCGTTGTTTTCAAGTCTGACGTTCAGATAGGGCAGGCCGTTCTGGCCGTCCAGCATGTTCAGCGTGCCGTCATCGGCCTGATCGGCCCGCATCCATTGCAACGGGTTTTTATAATTCGTGCCGTGCAGTTTATTGTAGAGATCGAGATTGTAGTAAGAATAGCCCGCTTGGTGCAAGGCGATGAAGTCGTTGTTCGATTGGTCGCCGTCATGGATGTCCTGACCAGTGCCAGTATTAAAATCCGTGATCAGGACGTAGTCATTAGCAGGATCCAGGCCATTATACACGTAAAAATGGTCGAAACCTTCGCCGCCAGTTAAGGTGCTGTTTCCTCCGTGAAAAGAAAGAGTATCATTTCCCTCACCACCGTCCAGATAGTGGTCTCCGTACTGCGCAAATAGAAAATCGTTTCCGGCCCCGCCATAAACGGTGTCCTGACCGTACTCGGCGGTTATGATATCGTCGCCATCTCCACCTTCCATCCAGTCATTGCCGTATCCTCCGTAAAACAGATCGTTTCCTGGTCCGCCATACAGGGTATCGTTCCCGTCGCCGCCATATATGGTGTCATCGCCCTCGCCGCCATATACAAGGTCGTCGCCTGCTCCGGCATAAACAGTATCGTTTCCCAACCCTGCGTAAACGGTATCGTTGCCTGCCCCGGCCTCGATGTAATCGTCGTCTGATCCGGATTCACCAAAGCGACCAGTATTGTCCCCTCCGTCGATCACATCTCCATCGGGGTCGCCGGTGTAATTTGCGTCAATTAAATCGTCGCCATCCGTGCCTTGGACCTTGCCGTCCAGCGTTCCTTCCAACTTGCTTGCCGTAAGGTTATCCGGCGCGTCCGGAGAGCCTGTGGCACCGGAACCCGGCGCAAGATCGGTAGCCTCCCTGATTGATATACCCGTCGCGGTATAGCCAATAATCTGCCAATCACCCGGCGTGAGTTCGGCCCAGATGGCGAACATGGTAAAATTGCCGACGATCAGTGTAGATGAGCTGCCGTTTTCGCCGCCCTGCCAATCCAGCTCGGATTTATATCCAAGCATGATTTTGACTTCGCCATAGTCAACCCCGCCGTGAACGACCTTGGCTGTCTGCACCTGATCAAGACCGATTTCCTGACCTTGCGAGTTTTCGTACTTCTGATCCGGGCTTGAGCCGGGCGGATTATTCCCTCCGGTCGCCATATCATCCAGAGTTTGGTTGTAGTCGGAAAAGGTGATCCGGGTGGTGTCCAGCGAGGGGTCGTAGGTCTGGGACAGGACGAAATCACTGTCCGGATGTTCGGTGGTCGGCCCGCCGGAAATATTTTGCGAAGAGGTCAGCGTGAGCGTGTAAGGCATGGCGGCAGGGAACCTTCTGATCGATTGGTGCAAGTTCAGACAGAGGTAGTTTCAGGACTCAGCTGACAGGATGATCGTCAGTGCGGGCTACATAATTTCATGTGACCGCGGTATTTAATTACTCATTCTGGCGGAGGCCGGGTGAACAAGAAGCCGGCATATATATCTAATGTCCGAACGGCCTTCAAATCACATATATGTCAACCCATGGCGGGGCATATTTCCAAGTCGAAGAAATTTTAAGCAACCAATTGTAACTTATCAACATAATTTCTTTCTCTCGGCTGCGACTTCGCAATTCAGGGGTATCTTGACGCTGCGTCATTTTCTGACTTTCCAAGCGGCGTCAAGTATTTTTCCGCCAGCAGTGGGGTGCAAATTGGCTGGGGGTGTTCGCATCCCGGGCCGCTGCATGAGGGCGCGGTTTTAAGCGGGCCTGGTGCCTTGCACAGCCACCGGCACAGCGGCGGCTTCAATTCGCTGCCTTGATTTCCAGAAATGACCGCAACCTTGGTGTCATGAAGTCAAGAAAGGCCCGGACCCGGTGCGGCATCCGTTCACTGCCAAGAAACAGCGCGTGCACATCCTCGGTATCGCCTTCGACGGCCTCTGACAGCACTTCGACAAGCGCGCCGGAACGCAGGTCTTCGCGCACGTGAAACTCGCCCATATGTGCAAGCCCCATACCGGCAAGCGCCATCCGCCGCACTGTTTCGCCGTTATTGGCAAGCAAAGGCCCGCTGACACCACGGTCGAGGATTCGCCCGCTGTCGCGCAACGGCCAGACCGGGGTCGAGCGGCGAAAGTTGAAGCCCAGACAGGAATGATGGGCCAGGTCGTAGATTGTACCGGGCGTGCCGTGGCGGCGCAGATAGTCGGGCGAAGCGACGATTTTGCGCGGTGCGGTGCCAAGTTTGCGCGCCGTCAGGCTGGAATTCGCCAGCGTCCCTACGCGAAAGGCCACATCGGTGCGGTCCATGTACAGATCCACGATCTCATCGGACAGCGACAGGTCCACGACAATATCGGGAAATTCTTGCCAAAAGGCGGGAAGCAAAGGCTCGACCGCGACCATGCCAAAGCCGACCGACGCGGTGACCCGTATTGTGCCGGAAATGCGCGCCATGCCATGGGAAAGGTCTTGCTCGACGGCATCAAGTTCGGCCAGCAGGGATTGGCTGCGCTCATAATAGATGCGGCCTTCGTCGGTCACGGACAGTCTGCGGGTCGAGCGTTCGAGCAACCTTACCCCCAGTCGCGCCTCAATCCGGGCGACCAGCTTTGACACGGTCGAGGGCGTCATCAGCATCTGCCGTGCCGCCTCGGAAAAGCTGCCAGTATCGACGACGCGCAGAAAGACCTGCATCTCGCCCACGCGGTTGTCCATCCGGTCCCCATTGATGAAATCACTTCACAGATAATGTGCCAAGCTGGCGGATTATCAAGCACCGCCTTTGCATCTATCTGCAGGTTCATCAAACAGAACCATCCAGCCGCCCCGCCGTGCGAAGGTCGGCGTCTGACAGGCACTCGGTTGCCAGACAGCATGAACAGGAGAAGAACGATGCAATATGTGAAAGCCCATGGCGCCGAGATTCCAGCGCTTGGCTTTGGGGTGTTCCGCATGTCGGACACCGAGGTTGAGGCCGTGATCCCCGCCGCGCTTGAAGCTGGCTTCCGTCATTTCGACACTGCCCAGATCTACCAGAACGAGGCCGCGCTTGGCCGGGCGCTGGTCAGTGCCGGTGCAAAACGCGACGAACTGTTTCTGACCACCAAGGTCTGGGTCGATAATTACAGCGCCGATCGCTTTGCCGCTTCGGTTGATGAAAGCCTGGACAAGCTGGGCGTTGATCAGGTCGATTTGCTGCTGGCACATTGGCCGGGCAATACGGTCCCGGTGGCCCAGCAGATTGAATGGCTGAATGAGGTGCAGGCTGCTGGCAAAACCCGGTTCATCGGCGTCAGCAATTATAACCGCAGCCAGTTGCGTGAGGCGATCTCGGTCAGCGAGGCACCGGTTGTGACGAACCAGATTGAGATTCACCCATATCTCGATCAGTCGGCTATGCTGGGCCTTGCCGCTGAGACCGGTACCGCCCTGACGGGTTATTTCGGCATGGCCGACGGCGCGGTTCCGGGTGATGAGCTGATCTCGCAGATCGGTGCGAAACATGGCAAAACCGCTGCACAAGTCGGCCTGCGCTGGCAGATCCAGCAGGGGATCATCGTTCTGTCGAAAACCGCCAAACCTGCCCGGGTGGCCGAGAATTTCGACATCTTCGACTTTACCCTCAGCGATGACGAAATAAAGGCGATTGGCGGTCTTGCCCGTGCCGATGGCCGTCTGGTCAGCCCCGAAGGTCTTGCCCCTGACTGGGCTGCATAAGGAAACCGCCATGACAACGCAGAAATTCAACTGGCCGCTGCTGGCGCTGGCAGTGGGTGCTTTTGGGATCGGGGTGACCGAATTCTCGCCCATGGGGATGTTGCCGGTAATTGCCGAAGGGGTCGGGGTCTCGATTCCTTCGGCGGGGCTTCTGGTCAGCGCCTATGCCATCGGGGTGATGGTTGGCGCGCCGGTGATGACCTTGCTTTTCAGTCGCTTTGGCAAGCGGACGGCATTGATGGCCCTGATGGGGATTTTCACCCTGGGCAATATCCTGTCTGCCTTGTCGCCGGATTACTGGACCCTGCTGATCTCACGCGTGGTGACCAGCCTTAACCACGGCGCATTCTTTGGACTGGGCGCGGTGGTGGCGGCCAGCGTCGTTGCCCCTGAAAAACGGGCAAGCGCGGTTGCGTCCATGTTCATGGGCCTGACCATTGCCAATATCGGCGGCGTGCCGGTGGCGACCTGGATCGGGCAACAGATCGGCTGGCGCGCGGCCTTTGCCGGTACCGCTGTTTTGGGGCTGCTGACCATTGCGGCGCTGTGGATGGCCCTGCCCAAAGGCGCACCCGGCGTGCGGCCTGAACTGCGGCGCGAGTTGCGTGTGCTGGCCCGGCCCGAGGTGGTCATCGCGATGCTGACCACGGTGATGGGCGCAAGCGCGATGTTTGCCCTTTACACCTATGTCGCGCCGATCCTGACGAAAGTGACCGGAGTGTCGGACGGTTTCGTCACGCTGGCGCTGGTGCTGATCGGGCTGGGCTTTACCATCGGCAACTGGTTGGGCGGCAAAGTTGCCGACTGGTCGCTTGACGGTGCGACGGCGATCTTTCTTGCCGCGCTGGCGGGGATCATGCTGATTTCGCCCTTGCTTATCAGCACCCCTGTCGGTGCGGCGGTCACCTTGCTGATCTGGGGTGCGGCGGCCTTCGCGATCGTGCCTCCGGTTCAGATGCGGGTCATGCAAGCCGCCCATGATGCGCCGGGCCTTGCCTCGTCGATCAATATCGGGGCCTTCAACCTTGGCAATGCGATTGGCGCGGCGCTTGGTGGTGCGGTGATCAGCGCGGGGCTGGGCTATGCCGCCGTTCCCGTTGCAGGTGGTCTGACCGCTGCGGCCGGGTTGGTGCTGGTCTGGCTGGGTCGTCAGCGTAGCGCCGCCAATGCGGTGACCTGCGAAGCCTGACAGACGAAAGACAGCTGAAAAGCAGGGTCACGGTTGTTGCCGTGACCCTGTTCGCGTTTCTTACCGTTGCAATCAGCACATCACAGGACAGTGGTGCTGAATATGGCGGTTGGCCAGCTTGTGCGCCCGGGGGCTGAGGCGAGACCATCAGGTCCGGACCTGGTGTGCCATTCGCCAAAGCCCCGGCGCGGATGCGGAGGGGGTGCAGTTTGGGGCTGGCGGCCAACTCGGCCGGGCCAAGCTTGACCAAGCCGACCCAGTGAAGGGGTTGCAAACCGTTGTCGGCGGTCCGGGCCATACCCTCTCCTGGCTGCCAGCACATTCGATGAACGTGCCGCAGGTAAAGCAGACAATACTCGTTTCGAATATCCCGGTATAGAAACCTATCGGGGCGACGGGGTTTGTCTGTCGTGGGCTGCATACCGATAATCTCGACCCGTGATATCTGAGTGATATCCCTTCAGTCATGCGGGGGTGGTGCCCAGGGGCCAAAGAACAGGTTATCTGCATGAGCCTGCCGTCCTGCTGGGATGCGCTCGGATTGCCATTTTCATCGTGAACCGTGATGGCAAAGCGGGCGACCACAAAGGTATTATCCGGATGCCGTGTTGTCGGCGGCCATCAGGATCAGGACCAACGGCGTGCCTGGCAGATTGGTGCATATTGGTCAGATAGCCCGTGGAATGCACCTGGGGCTCAGGCCATGAGGTTGGCGTATCATTCCAGCCGCTGCATTTAGCACGCAAGCATTGACGTTCCCCTGTCGGGCGCAGCCAGAGAATAGTTCTCTCTTTCCTGCACGGGCTTTGGAATGGCCAGGAACCTCGACGCAGCGTAGCAAATGACGATGAACTAAATCGTCATTTGGCGGCCAAACCGGTCGCCGGCATACGGCAAGATCGAGGCAAGAATGAAGAACAAGACGGCAATCCCCGCGCTGGCGGCGGTGCTTGCACTGGTCGCCACATCTGCTTTTGGCGCTGTCAAGATCGGTGTGACTCCCGGGGCGCTGGCGGATTCGATCGAGGTCGCCGCCCGCGAGGCCAGGGAAAAGGGCCTTGAGGTCGAGGTGGTCGAATTCAGTGACTGGACCACCCCGAATCTCGCACTGGCAAATGGCGATCTGGACGCCAATTACTTTCAGCATCAGGCCTTTCTCGACAATGCGGTGAAAGAGACTGGTTATGAGCTAAAGTCCGTGGCTCTGGGGATCTTGCCGAATATCGGGCTTTACTCGGAAAAGCATGTCTCGCTTGAGGCGCTGCCGGACGGGGCGCGGGTGGCGGTTGCCAACGACCCGGTCAATCAGGGCCGGGGGCTGGTGCTGTTGCAGGCTGCCGGGCTGATCGCATTGCGGCCCGATGTCGGCTGGAAAGCGACGCTTGACGATATCACCGCCAACCCCCGCAACCTGCAATTCGTCGAGATCGAGGGGCCGCAGCTGGTCCGCGCCGTCTCGGACGTTGATCTGGCACAGGGCTACCCGGCCCATTACGTCAATGCCGGGCGCGACGATTTCGCTGGCAGGGCGCTGCTTTACTCCGGGCTTGACGACATCCATTTCGCCATCCGCTTCGTCACCCGGGTGGATAACGCTGACGATCCCGAAATCGCGGAATTCATCAGGATCTATCAAAGCTCGCAGGCGGTACGCGACCGGATCGACGCCTCGAATGCCCATAACCCCGCACTCTATTCGCTGCCCTGGCTTAGCCAGACGGCAGCCAACTGACGGAGACAGCCATGAAACTTGTCACTTTTGCATTTGCCGCCGCGCTGTCGCTGGTCGGCCTGTCCGCCTCGGCCGAGGCGCTTAAGATCGGTGTCGTTCCCGGTGCCTATGGTGATGCCGTGAACGTCGCCGCCGAGGAAGCCAAAGAAAAGGGCCTTGAGGTCGAAGTGGTCGAGTTCAGCGACTGGACCACGCCGAATGTCGCGCTGGCGGCGGGGGATATCGACCTGAACTTTTTTCAGCACCGTCCTTTCCTGGAAAATGCCGAGAAAGAGCGCGGCTATGATTTTGAGGTAGTGGGCCAGGGCATTCTGGCAAACCTTGGGCTATATTCGCTCAAGCATAAAAGCTTTGACGAAATCCCCGAAGGTGGCAGCGTCGCTATCGCCAATGATCCGGTGAACCAGGGGCGCGGCCTGCTGCTGCTGGAAAAGGCCGGCTTGATCAAGCTGAAAGAGGACGTGGGTTTCCTTGGCACGCTTGACGATATTGTCGAGAACCCGCGCAATCTGAAATTCACCGAGGTCGAGGGGCCGCAGCTGGTCCGTATCACCGGCGATGTCGATCTGGCGCAGGGCTATCCGCATTTCATCGTCGCCTCGGGCGCTTTTGACCCGACTTCGGGGCTGATCTATTCGGGCATCGAGGACAAACAGTTCTCGGTTTCCTTTGTGTCGCGCAGCGACAACAAGGATGACCCGCGCATCAAGCAGTTCATCGAACTGTTCCAGCAGTCGCAGGCGGTCAAGGATCAGGTCCATGCCTCGTTCGCCAGCAGTGACAAGCTTTACATCCTTGCGTGGCAAAGCTGATGACGGGTGCGGCAGCAACCCTTGCGCGCAGCGCGGTGACGGAAATTCCCGCCGCCGCTGCGGCCATTCGCAAGGCAGGCACGGTACGGTTCGAGGGGCTGGGTAAGACCTACCGGTCATCGGCCGGAGAGGTGCAGGCGCTCAGCAGCATCGACCTTGACATCCGGGCGGGTGAGATCTTTGGCATCATCGGCCGCTCGGGCGCGGGCAAGTCCAGCCTGCTGCGCACCATCAACCGGCTTGAGCGTCCGACAACCGGCCGGGTTCTGGTCGATGGCGAGGATATCGCCCTGCTCGATGAGGCGGGACTGGTCGCCCTGCGCCGCCGCGTCGGCATGATTTTTCAGCATTTCAACCTGCTGTCCGCCAAGACGGTTTATGAAAACGTCGCACTGCCCTTGCGGGTCGCGGGCGTGGCACGGGACGAGATCACACGCCGCGTTGATCAGGCGCTGGATCTGGTCGGTCTTGCCGGCAAGGGTGGAACCTACCCGTCGCGCCTGTCGGGTGGGCAAAAACAGCGCGTCGGTATCGCCCGCGCGCTGGTCAGCCGTCCCGAGATCCTGCTGTGCGACGAGGCGACCTCGGCGCTGGACCCAGAAACAACGGTTTCGATCCTGCGGCTTTTGCGGGATATCAACCAGCGGCTGGGACTGACCATCGTCCTTATCACCCATGAGATGAGCGTGATCCGTGAAATCTGCGACCGGGTGGTGGTGCTGGAGCGCGGAGAGATCGCCGAACAGGGCGAGGTGTGGCAGGTCTTTGGCGCGCCCCGCCATCCGGCCACGCAGGCGCTGCTGCAACCTTTGCAGCACGGCCTGCCCGAGGATCTGGCCGACCGGTTGCATGAGACCCGGCGCGGTCCCGAGGATCAGGCGGTGGTCGAGCTGACCTTTGCAGGATCAGCCGTGCCGGATCTGGCGCAGCTGACTGAACTGGCCGGAGGCAGGGGGCTGCGGCTTTTATCTTCGCAAATCGACCGCATTCAGGGTCGCGCCATCGGCAAGCTGCTGCTCGCGCTGGGGCCGGGGGGCGATGCAGAGTTTCCGGCGCATCTCGCCGACAGGACAAGGATCATCGGATATGTTGACGACACAGATGGTTGACCGCCTGCAACAGGCGCTTTGGGATACGGTGCTGATGGTCTCGGTCTCGGCCGGGATCGCTGTGCTTGCGGGGATACCTCTGGCAGTGTTTCTGGTGACCTCGGGGTCTGACGGGATCTTTCCGGCACCGAGGCTGAACCGCATTATCGGCACTGTGGTGAACGGATTCCGAGCCGTGCCTTTCATCGTGCTGCTGGTGGCGCTGATCCCCTTTACGCGGCTGGTCGCGGGCACGACGATCGGTGTCTGGGCGGCGATCGTGCCGCTGTCGGTGTCAGCGACCCCCTTTTTCGCGCGGATTGCCGAGGTCTCCTTGCGCGAGGTTGATCCGGGGCTGGTTGAGGCCGCACAGTCCATCGGCTGCCGGCGTTGGGACATCGTACGCCATGTGCTGCTGCCCGAGGCACTGCCGGGAATTGCCGGCGGGTTCACCATTACCGTTGTTTCAATGATCGGCGCCTCGGCCATGGCGGGCGCTGTCGGCGCGGGTGGTCTGGGTGATGTGGCGATTCGCTATGGTTATCAGCGGTTTGACACCACTGTCATGCTGGTGGTGATCGCGATCCTGATCCTGCTGGTTTCGGCTGTGCAGTTTTCGGGGGATCATGCAGTCAGGCGGCTGAAGGCGCGCTGAAATGAATGTGGGGGCTGACTGCCCCCACACCCCCGTGGATATTTTGACACGAAAGAAGGACTATTGCGCCGCCACCGCCGGGCCGGGGCGGAAGTTTGCAACTGTGTGGCGGTCGGGCAGGCGGTCGCCCTGGCCGAAGATCTTGTGGCGCAGCGTGCCCGGTGCGTATTCAGTCTTGAAGCTGTCGCGGGTTTGCAGTTCCGGCACGATCAGATCGGCGAAGTCTTCGTAAGTTTCGGGCGTGGCGAGGCGGGTGAGGTTGAAGCCGTCAATGTCGCCCTCGCGCACCCAGGATTCGAGTTCGTCCGCCACCTCGGTCGGCGTTCCGACAGCAAGGGGGTAGCGCCCGCCGAGCGCGAGCTGGTTGAGCAGATCGCGTTTGGTCCAGCCTCGGCTTTCGGCCAGTTTTGTTGCCGACTGGATCGAGTTTGTCGGCCCGTAAGGGATCGGGTCGTCCAGATCATAGCGCGAGAAGTCGATGCCTGTCGAAGCGGCGAAATGGGCAAGACCGGCCTCGGGGCTGGAATGGGCCCGATACTCAGCCAGCTTTTCCAATGCTGCCGCCGCGCTGCGGTCGGTGATGACGTTGATGCCGATGATGATCTTGACATCCTCGGGGCGGCGCCCGGCAGCGGCGACGGCGGCGCGGATGCTTTGCGCGGCCTTGCGAGCCAGCTGTTTTTCCGGGGCCGAGATGAAGACGCATTCCGCGTGTCGTGCCGCAAAAAGCTGGCCGCGGCCCGAGGTTCCGGCCTGAAAGAGCACCGGTGTTCTTTGCGGCGAAGGTTCCGAGAGGTGCCAGCCCTCGACATCGTAGAAACGTCCGTGGTGGACGACCTTGCGCACTTTGGCCGGGTCGGCATAGACGCGCGCCGCACGGTCCCGGATCACGGCATCGTCGTCCCAGGACCATTCCCAGAGCTTGTAGAGCACCTCGAGATATTCGTCGGCCTGATCATAGCGCAGGTCGTGATTGGTCTGCCCGTTCTGGCCCACTGCGCGTGCGGCGCTGTCGAGGTAGCCGGTGACGATGTTCCAGCCGATCCGCCCTTGTGTCAGGTGGTCAAGCGTCGAGATGCGGCGGGCAAAGGTATATGGGGCCTCTTGGTTGACATTGACCGTGACGCCGAAGCCCAGGTTCTGCGTCACGGCCGCCATGGCCGAGATCAGCAGGATCGGGTCATTGACCGGCAGTTGCACGGATTCGCGCAAGGTCACATCTATCCCACCACCATAGACGTCATAGGTGCCGATGATATCGGCCAGAAACAGCCCGTCGAACAAGCCGCGCTCAAGCGTTCGGGCGAGGTCGGTCCAGTAGTCGAGCCGGGTATAATCTGCCGAGCGGTCGTGGGGATGGGTCCATTGGCCGTGGTTGATATGGCCCACGCAGTTCATGTTGAAGGCATTGACGATAATATGCTTGCCAAGGCGGGCCATTCAGATCGCTCCGTGTCGCGGCGGGTTGATACCGTTCAGGCTGTGATTGCCGACGGCGTGGTATTTCCAGCGCACCGGATCATGCAGCGTATGGGTACGCACGTTGCGCCAGTGGCGGTCGAGGTTGTCCTCGGTCAGCGTGGCAGAGGTGCCGGTCAGTTCGAACAGTTTCGACGTGGCGAGAAGGCCAGCTGTGGTTGTCAGCGCCCGGGCGGCGGCGACGGACAGCGAGGCTTGCGCAACGGTGAACTCGGTCGGATCGGCGATGGCCTCATCGACAGCGCGGCCGGCGCGGTCGACCAGCGCTTCGGCAGCGCGCAGTCGGACCGAGACCTCACCCACACCTGCGACCAGCAGCGGATCATCGGCGGCGCGCTGGACTTTGGCGTCGATCCAGGGCCGCGCGCGGTCGCGGATAAAGGGCAGGGTGGCCGCAAAGGCGCCTTTGCCGATGCCAAGGTCGATCGCCGCATGCAAAAGCTGCGCGAGCGGGCCGATGGGCGTTGGGCGTTCAAAGCTTGCCTGAAACGGAATGACCCATTCGGGACGCACCTCGACACGGTCGAAGGCGACCGAGCCCGATCCGGTGCCCCGCTGTCCAAACCCGTCCCAGTCATCGGTGATGCTGACGCCGGGCGCGTCGCGCGGGATAAAGACGAGCTGCTGACGCTCATCCTCGTCGACGACCAGCGTCGGGATCCAATGGGCATAGATCGCACCGGTGCAGTAGAACTTGCGCCCCTCGACCAGCAGGCGGCCGTTATCGTGAAAAAGCCGGGTGCGGCGTTTGAAGTCACGCGCGCCGATCTCTGCCAGCGCATTGCCAAAGCGGTGCCCGCTGAGCGCCAGCCTGTCGAAATAGGCGCGCTGCTCTGGGCTGCCACCGCTGCGCAGGACCTCAAGCGCATAGAAATGGTTCTGCGGGATCTGCGCCAGCGAGCCGTCGGCGGCACCGATGATGGCGATGACGCGCGCCAGTGTCACCGCGGATACACCTGCACCGCCGTGTTCGGCCGGTATGGTGATGCCCCACAGGCCCGAGGCCGAAAACGCCTCGAGCTCATCCCAGGGCAGGACGCGGTTGCGGTCGCGGTCCGAGGCGCCGGGTGCAAAACCAGCGGCAAGGCGGTGGGCGGCCTCGATCGCTTCGGCGTCGTCGGTGATCACATGCACGTCGCGGGGCGGAGGAGCGGTTCTAATCATCTCAGTTCCATTGATGGCGGGCAGGCAGTGCACCGTTCAGGTGCCAGTTGCCCAGCAGGTGATATTTCCAGCGCACCGGGTCGTGCAGCGTATGAACGCGGGCATTGCGCCAGATGCGGCCAAGGTTCGGCGCGGCACGGGTCGCGGCCGATCCGGCAAGCTCGAAAAGCTTTTCGGCGGCGTTAAGCGCGATTTCGGTCGTCAGGATCTTGGCTTCGGCCACCGCGACCGAGGCGCGGGCGCTGGCCTCGGCGGTCACCTCGTTGGCGGCGATTTCGTCAAGCAGGCGCGCGGCGTCATGCAAAACCGCGCGTGCAGCCCACAGGTCGATCTGCAACCGCCCGACATCGCCAATGATATAGGGGTCGTCCTGGGCACGCTCGACCCCGGAATCGACCCAGGGGCGGGATTTCTCGCGCACAAAGCGGATTGCCTCGTCCAGGGCTCCGATGGCGATGCCGCTGTCGATTGCCGCCTGGATCAGCTGCGAGACCGGCCCGGCCAGACCCGGCGTCTCGGCCCGCTGCCAGACGGGAATGATCTGATCCTCGCTGATCGGCACATCTTCAAAGATCACGCTGCCCGAGGCGGTGGAGCGCTGGCCAAAGCTTGACCAGTCGTCAATCACACGCACGCCCGGCGCGTCATGGGGAACCCAGATCTGCACGGGGCGGCCCTGTTCGTCATTGGCCCGGGTGGGGATCCAATGGGCAAAAATCGCCCCGGTCGAATAATAGCGGTGTCCGTTCAGGCGCAGCCCCTGCGGGCCACGGCTAAGGCCGGTGGTGTTATGGGTGACCACAGCGCGGCTTTTCTCGGGTCCGGCATTGCCGATGCGGGCGCCGGCAAGCACGTCGGCGAACCAGCGCGCCTTTTGCTCGGGGCTGCCGGCCTCGGTCAACAGCTGGATGACGCCGAAATGGTTCTGCGGGATCTGGCCCACCGAACTGTCAGCCGCGCACAGAATCTCGAACACCTCGGCCAGGGTCAGATAATCCAGTCCCGGCCCGCCATAGGCGCGCGGGACGGTCAGGCTGCCAAGGCCCGAGGCCGTAAAGGCCGCGATTTCGTCAAAGGGCAGGATACGCTGGGCGTCCCGCTCGGCCGCCTTGGGGGCCCAGTCGGCGGCAAGACGGTGCGCAGCCTCCAGCGCCTGTTCGCGGGTCTCGATCCATGCGGGCACGACGGGGACGGGGCTTGCCGCCCCGGGTCGTGCTTGCGGAGGTTGGATGGTCATGGCGGATATCCTGTCCTTGCAGTCTGGCAGGCCCGCGGTTCCGGCATCAGACAACCGCCCCCGTCCTGCCGATTGTGGCGCGGGGGTGACCGGCGTTCTGGCGCTTGGGGTGGGCAGGCCAAATTCACGACTAAGGTTAACGTGATTTCTGGCCGCCGCCATTCCAAAGATCCGGGCCGCAAGAGAACAAGTTTCCCCAGAGAGGCCGCGCGAGAAAATCCATCTGCCCCTGAGAGGGTCGTTAAGGCCGCTATATCGGTTGTTCCGGGGCAGAGATCCGACCTTTTGGGGGTGGCGGCGGCCCAGACCCTGATGCGTTGCAGCACTGAAAAACGGGTGCCGGGACTTGTGGAATAAGCAGGGAAAACGGGGCGATAGCGGGAGATCGCGGGAGGTTTTGGCTGTAAGTCATCCGGGACGACAGAGATAGTCTTTTCTCTGATCTGGGGTGAAGACGGTGATTTTCACCTATTGGGCGGCCCGGCTTTGGAATGGCCGGGCGTGGACCCACCCCCTATGTCTATCACTAGCAATCGAGTCGTCTTTTCGTGGAGAACTCATGTCCGGACCCCGTTTCGCCGCCTTTGCCGGCTCGTGGAGCCAACCCTCGAAAACCCGCATCCTGATCGAAGAGGCGGCCAGCCGCGCCATTGCGCGTTTCGGTGGTAGTGCGCATGTTTTCGACATTTCAGACCTTGGACCGGATTTCGGATCACTGCGCCAGCCGCAGGATGGCCCCCATCAGCACCATATCGACGAATTTCTGGCCGCTGACGCGCTGATCGTCGCAAGCCCGGTCTACAAGGGCAGCTATACCGGCCTTTTCAAACATTTCATTGACCTGATTGATCCCGCTGCGCTGGCCGGCAAGCCGGTGCTGCTGGCGGCGACCGGCGGCGGCGACCGCCATGCCCTGGTGATCGAGCATCAGCTGCGCCCGGTTTTCGGCTTTTTTGAGGCCCATACGCTGGCGACGGGGCTTTATGCCTCTTCGTCGGATTTTGGCAGCGACGGGCTGACCTCAGAGGCGGCCATTGCCCGTCTTGATCGTGCGGTCAGCCAGTTTACCCCGCATCTGCCCCGCTTTCAAAGCGCGCCCCTGCGCGCTGTCGGTTAATCCCTGTCCGAGTGGTCCGTCATGAGCAATGCCAAGAAAAAACGTATCATCCTCAATGCCTTTGACATGACCTGCGTCAGCCATCAGGCGGCGGGGACATGGCGGCATCCTTCCAGCCAGGCGTTGCGCTATAACGATCTGGAATACTGGACCAATCTGGCCATCGAGCTTGAGCGCGGCCATTTCGACGCGCTCTTTATTGCCGATGTCGTGGGTGTCTATGACGTCTATCGCGGCTCGGCCGAAGCGGCGTTGCATGACGCGGCACAGGTGCCGGTAAACGATCCCTTTGGTGCGATTTCGGCCATGGCGGCGGTGACCAGGAACCTTGGCTTTGGCATCACCGCGGCGGTGACGTTCGAGCATCCCTATCTGCTGGCGCGCCGTCTTTCGACGCTGGACCACCTGACCAAGGGGCGCGTGGCATGGAACGTGGTTTCCTCGTATCTCGACAGTGCGGCGCGCAATATCGGACTGGACCGGCAGATTGCCCATGACGCCCGCTATGATCTGGCCGAGGAATATATGGAGGTCACCTACAAGCTGTGGGAAGGCAGCTGGGAAGACGGGGCTGTCCTGCGCGACAAGGAAACCGGCGTTTTCACGGACGCAAGCAAGGTTCATCCGATCCGGCATGAGGGCGAATATTTCAAGGTGCCTGGCTTTCACCTGTCAGAACCTTCGCCGCAGCGTACCCCTGTCATCTTTCAGGCAGGTGCAAGCTCGCGCGGGCGGCAGTTCGCGGCGCGCCATGCCGAGGCGATGTTCGTGCTGGCAACCTCGCCCGAGACGGCGCGCAGGCTGACCGATGCGATCCGCGCCGAGGTGGCAGAAGCAGGGCGTGAGCCGGACGCGCTGAAGATCTTTACGCTTCTGACCGTCATCACCGGCCCGACCGACGAGGCGGCGCAGCGCAAGTATGAGGAATATCTCAGCTATGCCAGTGCCGACGGTATGCTGGCGCTTTACGGTGGCTGGACCGGGCTCGATTTTTCGTCCCTTGACCCTGATACCCCGCTGACGGCGGTCGAAAACGACAGTCTGCGCACGACGCTGGAATCTCTCGCCGCAGATGGCGAGGCCTGGACGGTGCGCGATGTGGTCCACCGCCGCGCGATTGGCGGGCTGGGGCCGGTGCTGGTCGGGGGTCCGCAGACCATCGCGGATGAGCTTGAAAAATGGGTCGATGAAGGTGGCGTGGACGGGTTCAACCTTGCTTATGCGGTAACCCCGGCCTCGACCACCGATTTCATTGACTTCGTGGTGCCGGAACTGCGCAAGCGTGGCCGGGTACAGACCCGATATGCGCCGGGCACGCTGCGTGAAAAGCTGCTTGGCGATCAGGATGGCCGGGTGCGTGACAGCCACCCCGCCGCGCATTGGCGCCAGTATTACATCGGCCGTGAAAGCGTCGCCGATGCCAGCCGGCCCACCGCATTTGATGGAAAAGAGCTGCATCGCACGGAGGCTGCGGAATGACGACCCCCGAGATTTTCTGGTTCCTGCCGACCTCGGGCGACACGCGCTATCTTGGCACTTCGGATTTCGGTCGCCCGCCGACCAGCGCCTATCTGCGCGATATCGGCACCACCGTTGACAGGCTGGGCTATGACGGCATGCTGATCCCGACCGGGGCAAGCTGTCTTGACCCCTGGGTTGTCGCGGCGGCGCTTGCGCCGGTGACGCAGCGGGTCAAACTGCTGGTCGCATTGCGTACCTCGATCAGCGGTCCGACCGTCGCGGCGCGGCAGGCGGCTGCTTTGGACGAGGCGCTGGGGGGACGGCTGCTTTTGAACGTCGTGCCGGGCGGTGACCCGCGTGAGCTTGCGGCTGACGGCGCCTTTTTCAGCCATGACGGCCGGTATGAGAACGCGGATGAGTTCCTGACCGTCTGGAAACGGCTGATGGAGGGCGAGACGGTCGATTTCCATGGCCGCCATGTCCGGGTCGAGGGCGCCAGGAACTTTCATCCCGGCCCGCAAAAGCCCTGGCCTCCGCTATATTTCGGCGGCTCGTCCGAGGCCGCGCATGAGCTTGCCGGCAAGCATGTCGATGCCTATCTGACTTGGGGCGAACCCCCGGCGGCGGTCGCGGAAAAGATCGCCGATGTGCGGGCGCGGGCGGCAAAGCATGGCCGCAAGGTTCGCTTTGGCATCCGTCTGCACGCCATCGTGCGCGAGACCGAGGCCGAGGCATGGGCCGCAGCCGATCGCCTGATCAGTCGTCTGACAGATGAGGACATCGCCCGGGCACAGGCGAACTATGCGAAAATGGATTCAGTCGGGCAGCGTCGCATGGCGGCGTTGCACGGGGGTCGCCGCGACAAGCTGGAGATTGCGCCAAATCTCTGGGCCGGGGTCGGACTGGTGCGTGGTGGTGCAGGCACGGCTCTGGTCGGCGACCCCGGCACCGTGGCAGCACGGATGCAGGAATATCAGGATCTGGGCATCGAGACCTTTGTCATGTCCGGCTATCCCCATCTGGAAGAGGCGATCCGCTTTGCCGAACTGGTCTTTCCCCTGCTTGGCAAGGATGCCGTGACTTTGCAGCGCAGCAGCCAGACCGGCGGTGCGTTTGACATTCGCGCCCGTGCCGCTTCGTGACGATCTTGTGAGAAAACCATGACCTTTCCCGTCATTGACATGCGCTGCCGCCCGGCATTCCTGCACGATTTTTTCGGCAGGACCCCGGGAACGGCGGATTACGATACCGTGCGCTGGCTTAACCGCCGTGTCGGCACTCTTGGCGATGATGAGCATTTTACCCGCTCATCCACGCCCGGGGGGTTTCTGGATGAGGTCCGCGACGCTGATCTGACCCGTGCAGTTGTCGTTGGCCGCCACACGCCCAGTCAGCATCTTCCGAATGATGAGATTGCGCGTATCGTCGACCTTGATCCCGCGCGCTTGACTGGCATTGGCTCGGTCGATCCGGTCATTCAGGGCACGGATGTGGCCATTGCCGAGGCGCGTCGCGCCATCCAGACGCTTGGCCTGCGCGGTATAGATGTCGAGCCCGGCTTTGGCACCCCGCCCCGCCATCCCGACGACCCCGCCTATCTGCCCGTCTATGAATGGGCCGAAGCCGAGGGCGTCCCGATCTTTGTGATGAGCGGGCCGACCACGCCCGACCCGCGCTTTAACGATCCGGCCGGGCTTGCGGCGGTGGCGCGCAATTTTCCCAAGCTGAGAATCGGTGTCTTTCACGGCTATTGGCCGAATATGCAGGACATCCTTGGCCTCGCATTCCGCTATGAGAACATCCATGTCATCCCTGACATGTATCTGTTTCAGGCGGGCGGCGGTGCCTATGTCGAGGCGGCGAACGGCTTTCTGGGCGATCAGCTGCTGTTCGGCTCGTCCTATCCCTTCCGGCCGATCCGTCAGAGCATTCAGGACGCTGTCCGGCTGGGACTGCGCGAGGATGTCCTGCCGCGCTTTTTCCACGATAATGCCGTAAGGTTGCTTGGCCTCGGCCCGGCCTGACGCGAAGGAGCCCAGATGACTGCGACATCTTTCGATCGACTTGATGCCCGTATCCGCGCGGCGATTGCCGAAATCGCCGCCGGTCGGCTGGTCATCGTCACCGATGATGAGGACCGCGAGAATGAGGGCGACCTGATCGGTGCGGCCTCGGCCATCGGGGTGCGCGAAGTGGCCTTTATGGTCCGCCACACGACCGGCATTCTTTGCGCGGCCATGGACCCGGCGCGTTGTGCGGCGTTTGATCTGCCGCCGATGGTACAGGGCAATCAGGACCCGAACGGCACCGCCTATACTGTCAGTTGCGATGCGGCGGCCTGCGGCACCGGTGTTTCGGCCGAGGACCGCCTGCTGACCCTGCGCACCCTTGCCGGTCATCCCGATCCGGCGGCCTTGCGCCGCCCCGGCCATATGTTCCCCCTGCGCGCCCGCCCCGAAGGCGTTCTGGCCCGACCCGGCCATACCGAAGCCGCGTGGGAGCTGGTGACCCATGCCGGCCTGCCCGGTGTTGGCGTTCTGGCCGAACTGGTCAATGATGACGGCAGCATGATGCGCGGCCGGGCACTTGAAGAGTTCGCACAGCGCCATAATCTACCCATTCTTGCGATCACCGAACTTGTCGCATGGCGTCGTGCCCTGGCGGCCGAGGCCCCGCGGATCGCCGAGGTGGCATGAGCGCGCCTGCCAATAACCCCGCCGAAACTCCGGTCGTTGCCATTATCGGCGGCGGCTTTACCGGGGCCAGTGTCGCCTGGCATCTGGCCCGTGCCGTGACGGCCCCGGCACAGATCGTGGTGATTGAGCCGCGTCCGAAACTGGGGCAGGGGCTGGCCTATTCGACCGCCGATCCCAGCCATCGCATCAACGTTCCCGCCGCGCTCATGACCATGGATTGCGCGGATGAGGGCGGTTTGCAGAAATGGATCGAGGCAGCGCGCCCCGATCTTTCGCCGGGCACCGAGGCCGAGGGCGGCGGGCTTTTCCCGCAGCGCGGACTGGTGGCCGACTATGTCAGCGACAACCTTGCGCCGCTGCTGGCTTCTGGGCAGGTGCGGCATGTGCAAAGCGTCGCGACCTGGGTCCATCGCGGCGAGCGTTTTTGCATCTTTTGCCAGGACGGCACCGAGCTTGAGGCCGATCTGCTGGTGATCGCATCGGGTCATCCGCCGCCCGGCATCCCTCAGGCGTTTCGCGATCTGGAGGGCTCGCCCCGGCTGATCGCCGACAGCGCGCAGGCGGGGCGGATATCACAAGTCGCAGCAGAGGATGGCGAGGTGCTGGTGGTCGGCACCGGACTGACCGCCGCCGACGTGATCGCAAGTCTTGACCGGCAGGGCTTTCAGGGTCGCATCACGGCGCTATCGCGGCGTGGGTTGCGTTCGCGCGGTCATGTTTTCGGCTACCCCGAGTCGCCCTCGGACTTCGCAACCCGGCCTGCCCGCAGCGCGCTTGAACTGCTGCGCAATATCCGCGCCGCCGTGCGTCTTGATATCGGGGCCGGGCTGCCCTGGCAGGCGACGCTTGACAATGTGCGCCGGGACGGACCCGCGATCTGGGCGGCGCTGGATCTTGCCCAACGCGCGCGGCTGCTGAAAAAGCTGCGGGTCTGGTGGGACGTTCATCGGTTTCGCATAGCGCCGCAGGTCGCCGGGGTTCTGGACCGGCTGATCGACCATTCGCGGTTGCGCGTCCTTGCTGCCCGGCTGCTGTCGGCGCAGCAGGATGATACCGGCCTTTGGGTCGAATGGCGTACCCGGGGCGGCAAGACCGGGCGCGAGCGTTTCGACAGGGTGATCCTTGCTACCGGCCCGGCACATGACAGCATCTTGCATAGCTCGCCTGTCCTTGCCTCGCTGGCAGATGCCGGGCTGGTCAGGCCGGATGCCCTGCGGTTGGGGCTTGACGTGACTGAGGGGTGCCTTGCGGTCGGCAGCAACGGCCAGCCGACGCCCGGCATCCTTGTGGCTGGTCCGCTTGCACGCAGCCATGTGGGCGAGTTGATGGGCGTGCCCGAAGTGACCGCCCATGCCGAGCTGGTTGCCGCGCGTCTGGCCGCAAGTCTTGCCCGCGCTGAGCGCAGCTTGCAGGACGCCGACCTCTGATCCTCTGACCGCCATCTTGCGCATTACAGCCCCTGCCATGCAGTCGCATGGTGGGGCTTGTCACGTTTTGCAGCCCGCAACCGGGCATAGAATTATTTTCTTCATCCAGCACGAGATTTGGAACCCAAAAACTCGACTAACATGATAGATATTTACTGGAAGGAGAAAGCCCATGATTCGCACATTACTTCTCCCCGGTCTTGACGGTTCGCCTGCGCCGCATTGGCAACACTGGTGGGCACAAACCGATCCGAATTCGGTGATGGTCGAGCAGGCCTCGTGGTCACGACCCTCGCCCGACCAATGGCTGACCGAGATCGCCGGCGCTTTGCTGGCGCATCCCGGCGCGGTTCTTGTCGGCCATTCGCTGGGGGCGATCGCGGCGGTCAAGCTGCTGTTGCAATGGCCGCAGCTCAAGGTTGGCGGGGCGCTGCTTGTCGCCCCGGCCGAGCCCGGCCGCGATCCGCGCACTGCGGTCTTTGGCAAGATCCCCGAAGCACCGCTACCGGTGCCGACCATCGTGGTTGCCAGCCGCAACGACAGCTGGATGGAGTTCGACCGCGCGCGCGATCTGGCGCGGGTGTGGAGGGCGTCTTTTGTCGATCTGGGCGCGGCGGGGCATATCAACGTCGCCTCGGGTTATGGGCCCTGGCCTCAGGGTCGCCTGCTGCGCGCGCTTTTGCCCGAGGTCGCGACCGAGACGATTGCGAAACAGATGCCGCCCCGGCCCGTGCCGGTGCCGCAAGGCTGGCTGAAACAGCCGGCGCTGCAGGTTTGACGCCCCCCAAAGCAGATCGAAAGGACCGACCGATGTATGGCACCGCTTACGACCCGGGGTTCATCGCCTTTCTTTCCCAGGAAGGTGAAGTGCTGTCCGACCGCGAAGAAAGCCGGCTGGGCCAGGCGCTCGCCGTGTTCTGGGCTTTGGTCTTTCTTTGTCTGATGGTGATGTGATGGACGGTCAATTCTTGCAGGACGGCAGCCGTCATATTCTTATCATCGGCGGCGGCGCCAGCGGTGTGCTGGCCGCCGCCCATCTGTTGCGCAACAATCCCGCGCTGCGCATCAGCATGATCGAAAAATCCCGCACTCTGGGTTGCGGCATCGCCTATTCGACCGACAATCCCAATCACCTGCTGAACACGCGCGTTCATAACATGAGCGCCTTTCCCGACGATCCCGAGCATTTTCTGCGCTGGCTGCATGACGCAGGCGCCGCACCTGAGGCTACGCCGGATTGTTTCGTTGGCCGCTCGACTTACGGGCGCTACCTCGAAAGCCTTTTGGCGACATGGGGCCGGGACCGGCTGACCTGCCGCCGTCAGGAATGCCTGCGCCTGGAAGAGGGGCCGGGCAGCGTGCGTGCCGTGCTGGACGATGGCAGCACCATTACCGGCCACCTCGCCATTCTGGCCACCGGCCATGCCGTGCCCCAGCACCCGCCACAAGGGATGCGCGGTGGCTGGGACTTTACCCCTCCGGCCAGTGCGGACACCGATGTCGTAATCGTCGGCACCGGGCTGTCGATGGTCGATCATGTCGTATCTCTGCTGGGGCGCGGGCATCGCGGGCGCATCACCTGCCTGTCGCGCCGCGGGCTTTTGCCGCGCGCTCATGCCACAAGTCACGCCGCGCCCATCGCGACGGATGAGATCCCGCTGGGCGCCCCGGTCAGCCAGGTACTGCGCTGGCTGCGCGCGCGCATTCGCGCGATCGGGGCCGAGGGCCTTGGCTGGCGTGATGTGCTGGACGGGCTGCGCGCCCATGTCAGTGCAATCTGGCAAAGCTGGGACGAAGATAGCCGCCGCCGCTTTCTGCGTCATGGCGCCTCGTGGTGGGAGGTTCATCGCCACCGCATGCCGCCCCAGTCCGCGGCGCTGATCGGAGCAGCGCGAGAGCGCGGCCAGTTGCAGGTCCTGAAAGCGCGCTTCCGTCAGATGACGCCCGAGGGGGTCGAGGTCCTGACTGCCGGGGGGCCGCGTCTGCTGCCTGCGGGTCATGCCATCGACTGCCGTGGCATCCGCCGCGACCCCGAGACTGACAGTGCCCCGGTTGTGCAAGAGCTGATCACCAGCGGACGGGGGCGGCTTGATGCGCTTCGACTCGGGCTGGACACGACGCGTGATGCGCGGCTGATCGCGCGTGACGGCACCGTGTCGCAGCGGGTTTTCGCCATCGGCCCCTGTGCCCGCGCTGCGCTGTGGGAAATCACGGCGATCCCCGACATTCGGGTGCAATGCGCGCGGCTGGCGGATCTGTTTGACCGGCTGCCCGAGACCGTGGGCTAAAGCACGCAGGGCCATGATGCCTGCCATTGCCAAGCAAAGGACAAAAGCCCAGAGCCCTGCCGCTGACCCTTGGGTGCGGCAGGGCATCGCCATTCTGGCACAGGCTACAGCCGCCGGGACAGGGCGCTGCGCAGCAGGCTCTTGCCTTCGCGCAGGGGCAGGCACAGGGCAGAGGGGATCGTGCCAGGTCGCAATTGTTCAGCGATCAGCGCCATCTGCTGCCGGGAGCTCAGTCCTGACCAATCCTGCGGCAAAAGCAGGACCCGCAGCCGTTGCAGGCGCGCGCGGTCGTTCGACCAGATCGCATACCAGCGTGGCCCGGCGCGGCGAATGTTCCAGTCCGGCTCCGGTAAAAGAAGAGCGTCGGACATTACCGGCCCGGAGCGGCTGGTTGTCAGAAAGAAAAGGCGGTCGATCAGGGTATCAGGGGGTTGCACCATGGCGGGCGCCTCCGCTGGGCGAATTGACCGGTTCGACCTCGGCGCGCCACAGCTGCCGGTTCCGGCCCCGCATGAAATCCGCCACCGTCGAACGCGGCGAATGGGTCAGGATGCTCAGCGGGATGCCGTTCACACTAGGCACCTCACCCGTCCTGCGGTCGATGAGGCGCACAGAAAACAGCTGCTCCCCTTCGGCCCTGGTTTCGGCTCCGTCGGTGGCGATGAACTGGTTCATGTGCATGTTCTCCCGTTCGCAGATTCGTTCAGGGTGTCATTGCTGCAGGGAAGTATAATACACGATTGAACAGATCGGCAATATAGTTATTCTAGCGCCTGTCGAAGAAGCCGATTCCCCGGACGCGAAAAGGGCGAAAACAGAAATGCCGGATCTGGACCTGATCGACCGCAAGATTGTTGCGGAACTGATGCATGATGCGACCCTGCCGATATCGCAGATCGCCGAAAAGGTGGGTCTGTCCCAGACGCCCTGCTGGAAGCGGATCCAGAAGCTTGAGGCGCAGGGCGTCCTGACCGGGCGGGTGGCGCTGGCCGATCCGGCCAAGCTTGGCTTCGGCATACTGGTCTTTGTCGAGATCGAGGCCCCCAACCACTCGATGGAATGGCGCGAGGAATTCACCCGTGCCACGTCAAGCCTGCCCGAGATCATGGAGGTTTATCGTATGGCCGGGCGCATGGATTACATGCTGCGCGTGGCGGTGCCGGACATGGCGGCCTTTGATCAGTTCTACAAACGGCTGACGGATGCGGTACCGATCAAGAACGTCACCTCGCATTTCGCGATGGAGCGTATCCGCTTCAGCACCGCCTATCCGGTTGATACCCGCAACCGCTAGAAGGCGATCACGCGGTTCCGCGTTCGGATCGTGCCCAGCGATAGCCGACGCCCGGCTCGGTCAGGATCAGTTCCGGCCGGGCCGGGTCGCGTTCAAGCTTTTGACGCAACTGGCCGATAAAGACGCGCAGATAGGGCACGTCATCGACATGGGCCGGCCCCCATACCAGTTGCAAAAGCTTGCGATGGGTCATCACCCGCCCGGCATTACCGGCCAGCGCCGCAAGCAGGTCGAACTCTTTGGGCGTCAGTCGCAGCAGCTCGCCATCGCGGCTGACCTGATGGGCGGTAAGGTCGATCAGCAGCCCGTCCTGACTGATCACCTCGGTGCGGGCGGTGCGGCGCGGACGCAGGCAGGCGCGCATCCGCGCCAGCAGTTCGCCGATGCCAAAGGGCTTGGGCACGAAATCATCCGCACCTAGATCCAGCGCCATGATCTTTTCCATTTCCTGATCATGGGCCGACAGCACGATAACCGGCAGGTCCAGGCGCAGCCGCAGCCGCTCGATCACCTCTTTGCCGTTCATGTCGGGCAGGCCTAGGTCAAGGATCATCAGATCGGGCTCTTGCGCCATGGCCTGGGCCAGCGCCTCGGCCCCCGAACCGGCAAGGCAGATGTCATAGCCCGCTGCAACCAGCGCATGGCCAAGAAAGCGCTGAATCTGCGGCTCATCATCGACGACGAGGATAAGCTGACGTTCCCTCATGCGGCGGCCTCCGGGATTGGCAGGCGCAGCGCAAGTTTTGCGCCCGCGCCATCGCGGGACGCAGTCAGCCGCCCCCCCAGCGTCCGGGCAATGCCCTTGCAGATCGGCAGCCCCAACCCGGCCCCCGCAGGGGCGCCGGTCAGCCCGTCCTGACCCAGCCAGTTTGCGACCGCAGGCGGCAGGCCGGGGCCATGGTCCAGAACGGCAAGGACCAGCTCATCTCCATCGACCGTGCCGGTGACGCGGATCGGGCCGGGGGCATATTTCACCGCGTTTTCAACAAGGTTAAAGACTGATTGCTCAAGCAAACCCGCCTCGGCCCTTATCATGGGCAGATCGCCGGTCTCGGCAAGGATCTGGGCATCGGGCCATGCACGGCGGGCGCGGGCCACCGCCGCCTGCGCAGCATCGCCCGCATCGACCCAGGTCATCTGCGCTGCAATCCCGGCGTTAAGCCGGGTAAGCTGCAGCAGCTTTTCGACATAGCGGGCCAGCCGTTCGGCCTCTTCCTCGATTGCTGCCAACAGATCGGCCTGCGAGTCGGGCGGCAAGGTCACGCCCAATTCGCGCAGGGTCGTGACCGCGCCAAGGATCGTTGCCAAGGGCGTACGCAGGTCATGAGACAGCGAGGCAAGCAAGGCTGCCCGCGTTTCTTCGGCGGCCGCGCGGCGGCGCTCGGCCTCGGCGGCCTGGGCCAGGGAAAGGCGGTGCAGGGCCTGTTCGGCCTGACGCAGCATGACTTCGATCGTGCGTTCGCGCAGGTCGCGGTCACGGCGGTCGGGTGCCAGCCGGGCGTGGCCCAACACCGGGCCGGGGCTGCCTTCCACCTGTAAAGGATAAAAGCTGAGGCGCTGCCCATTCCAGCCCTGAGCGGGGGCCAGCTCGGCACGGCCATGGCGAAAGGCAATGTCCGCGGCATCAAGTTCGCGCGGTTCGGGGGCATAGCCTTCTGGCAACGCGGCGATCAGATGCAGTCCATTGCCCTGCGGAGCAAGAGCGACCGCCGGTCCTTCGGACAGACGGTTGAGATGGCGCAGCACGATCCGCGTCACCTCGGCGGGCCCGGTCACGGCGGCAAGCTCGGCGCTTGCCTGTGACAGCATCTCCAGTGCTGCGGCACGGGTCTTGGCGGCCTCGACCTGTTCGCGCAGCCGTCCCGCCAGCAGCCCGGTCAGGCTGGCCGCCAGCAGGAACACAGCCACGGTCACCAGATCATGCGGGCGAGAGATGTGCAGCGTGAAATGCGGCTCGACGAACAGAAAGTTAAAAGCGGCGATGGCGCCAAGGGCACTGGCAATTCCGACCCAGAAGCCAAAGGCGGCGGCATTGATCAGAACCGCGGTCAGAAACAGCAGGATCGAGACATTCTCGGGCAGAAACTCGCGCAGCTGCCCCGCCGCCAAGGCCACCAGCGCCAACAAAAGCGCCGCCCCCAGCACTCCGCCGGGGCGCGGCGTGGTCATCCAGCGACGGTCGTCGGGGGGCAGGCGGGGCGGCTCAAAACTTTCCATGGCAGGATCTGGCGCGAGGGCCGGGCGCTTGTCCATGGTCTTTATGGAATCCTTACGCGCCGGGCAATCTTCCCTGTCGATCCCTTACGCCGCTTTGCGCCACCTTGCGCGCTCGGGCCGGACGACTTCCGGTGCAATAAGGCGAAACCATGGCAAGTGTGGATACCCAAATCGCTGACACCCAGCCGCGTCGAGCGGGGATGATGTCGCTGTCTCTGGCGGCTCTTGGCGTTGTTTACGGCGATATCGGGACGTCGCCCCTTTATGCCTTTCGCGAGGCAATGGCAGCGGCAGGCGCCACCCATGGGGGCGTTGCGCGTGAAGATGTACTGGGTCTTTTGTCGCTGATCCTCTGGACACTTCTGCTGATCGTGACGGCGAAATATGTGCTGATCCTGCTGCGCGCTGATAACGAGGGCGAGGGCGGCACACTGTCGCTGCTGGCGCTGGCACAGCGCGCCATGGGGCGGCCGAACCGGCTGATTCTGGTCCTTGGCCTGATCGGAGCGGCGCTGTTTTACGGCGATGCAACGATTACGCCCGCGATCTCGGTTCTGTCGGCGATCGAGGGGCTTAAGCTCGTCACGCCGGGCGTTGATCCTTACATCCAGCCCATGGCCATCGCCATCATCATCGGTCTGTTTCTGGTGCAAAGCCACGGCACACAGGCGGTGGCGCGCTGGTTCGGGCCGATCATGCTGATCTGGTTCATGGTCATGGCGGCAGCGGGGCTGAACTGGACCATCCGTAATCCGGATGTGCTTGCCGCGCTGAACCCCATACATGCGCTGAATTTCGTTCTTGGTAACGGCCGTCTTGGCCTGATCGTTCTGGGCGCGGCCTTTCTGGCCGTGACCGGGGCCGAGGCGCTTTATGCCGACATGGGCCATTTTGGCCGCAAACCCATTCAGCTTGCTTGGTTGTTCGTGGCTTTTCCGGCGCTGGCGCTGACCTATTTCGGGCAGGGTGCGCTGGTGCTCAGCAACCCCGCCGCGATGGTGAACCCGTTTTTTCACCTCTTTCCCGGCTGGGCGCTGTTGCCGGTGGTGATCCTGGCCACGATGGCTACGATCATCGCCAGTCAGGCAGTTATTACCGGCGCCTATTCGCTGACCCGTCAGGCGGTGCAGCTGCGTATGCTGCCGCGCATGAAAATCCGCCACACCTCGGACGAACATGAGGGCCAGATCTTTGTGCCGGGCGTCAATCTGTGGCTGATGATTGCCGTGCTGGCGCTGGTGATGACCTTTGGCAATTCGTCGGGCCTTGCCTCGGCCTATGGTATCA
Source organism: Paracoccus kondratievae (assembly GCF_009301415.1). Classification (GTDB taxonomy): domain Bacteria; phylum Pseudomonadota; class Alphaproteobacteria; order Rhodobacterales; family Rhodobacteraceae; genus Paracoccus; species Paracoccus kondratievae. The sequence continues at coordinate 1,362,068 of NZ_CP045073.1, forward strand.
GCGTGACCGGGGCCATGGTGGTCACGGCGATCCTGGCCATGGTCGTGGCGCGCAAGCACTGGGGCCTGCCGCTCTGGGCGTCCATCGGCATGATGCTGCCCTTTCTGGTGCTGGACCTGACCTTTCTGGGTGCGAACCTGATCAAGATCAGCGACGGTGGCTATGTGTCGCTTGGCATTGCCGCGACCATGCTGATCCTGATGACAAGCTGGATGCGCGGCACCGCCATTGTGCTGGCCAAGGATCGTGAGGCCGAGCTGCCGATGGCCAGCCTGCTTGAGCAGGTGAACAGGTCAGGCTCGATTGCCACGGTGCCGGGGACGGCGGTGTTTCTGACTTCGACCCCCGATCTGGCACCTTCGGCGCTGCTTCATAGCCTGAAGCATTTCAAATCGCTGCACGAGCAGAACGTGATCCTGACGATCACAACGGCCGAGGTCCCCCGGGTGGCCCAGACAGAGCGCGTGCGTATTGAGGAAATTGATGAGCGTTTCCGCCGCGTCGAGCTGATCTATGGCTATGCCGAGGAGCCGGATGTCCCGCGCGCCCTGCTGCAATGTCGCCGTCAGGGGTGGAAGTTCGACATTATGGCAACCTCTTTCATCCTGTCGCGCAAGCGCTTGCGCATTGCCACCCGCAGCCGCATGCCGGGCTGGCAGGGGCGGCTGTTCATCACGCTGTCGCGCAACGCTGCCGGGGCCTCGGACTATTTCCGTATCCCCGCCGGGCGGGTGGTCGAGATCGGTGCCCAGATGAATATCTAGGTGCATGCCCGCGGCGGGGCGGACCTGCCGCGGGCCTCAGCTATCGGGAAAGCCGCGAAAGCTGGTATAGGCAGGCAGGTCCTCGCGCGCAGTGCGCACCTGGTTTTCGGGTGCCTCGTGATCGGGAAAACCCAGCGCGATGCCGCAGACGACCATTTCCTCGGCTGCCAAATCCAGCAGCTGATGCACGGTCGGGCCGTAATTTGCCAATGCACCGATGCCGGTTGCGCCCAGTCCGCGCGCCTCAGCCGCGAGCAGAAATCCCATCAGGCACATGCCCAAATCCATGAAACAGCCCGCACCCATCCGGCGGTCAATGGTGACGACCACCCCGACCGGAGCGCCGAAAAAGGCATAGTTGCGGCGGAATTGCTGCCGTCGTCCCTCAAGGTCGCGTCGCGCGATACCCAGCGCCTGATACAGCGCATAACCTGCCGCGCGCTGGCGTTCGCGCAACTCGGGCGGCATCGGTTCGGGGAACCATGAATATTCCGTGGCCTCGGTCACGCCAGCCCCGATCGCCGCGTCGATCCCGGAGATCAGATTACGCAAAGGGGTGCCGGTCAGGACGTGAAAGCGACCGGGTTGCAGGTTGGCCCCGCTGGGGGCCGTGCGCGCAAGGCGGCAGATCTCTTCAATCTCGGCGCGCGGGACCGGCTTGTCGAGATAGGCCCGGATCGAGCGCCGGCGTCGCATAAGAGAGCCGAAGTCCTGAACCATTCCCGTCCTGCCCTTGTCATGGGTGATGCGGGCGCAACCTGTCGGAAGCGCCGGTGCGGGTCAAGTCGCCGCCCGGTCTTGCCTTTTACTGCCAGAGCGGTTTTCAGCCTTGTTCAACGATGCCCGTGACAAGGGGATACCGATGCGATTGCTTGCCAATACCGGCTTTCTGTTCGCCGCCCTGCCATTTCCCGAACGTCTTGCAGCCGCCTCGGCCGCAGGTTTCGACGGGGTCGAGTTCCATGACGAGGTCCAGCGTCACGATGCCTCTGGAATCGCTGCTGCGCTGGATGAACTGGGGCTTACGGTCGGCGGGCTGAATATCCGCATGGGTGACAGTTTCGGCTGTGCTGCTTTGCCGGGGCATGAGGCTGACTTTATTGCCGATCTGACGGCTGCCCATGCTGCGGCCGTGGCGGTCGGGGCGGGGGCGATACACGTTCTTGCCGGGCGCGGCGCGGGTGACGAAGCGGTCTTTCGCGCCAACCTGCGCCGTGCCCTTGATGCCACCGACCGGCTGATCCTGATCGAGCCGATCTGCGCCGAGGCGGTCCCCGGCTATCACCTGTCACGGCTGGATCACGGACTGGAGCTTGCCGACCTGTTCGGGTCACGCGTCCGGGTCATGTTCGACTGGTTCCATGCCGCGACCGAACTGGGTCCCCAGAACGCCGCCGAGGCGCTGGCCCGCCACACGGCCTTGATAGGCCATGTGCAGGCGGCGTCATGCCCCGGTCGCAATGAGCCCGAGCCTGAGGTCCTGCACCGCTTTGCCGATACGGGTTGTACGGCGGCAGGGCTGGAGTATCGACCGCTGATCACTCCGGCTGACCATCTGGCGCGCCTGCGTGCCGCGGGTATCTGACCCACCCGGGGGCAGCACTTTTTTTGCGTGGGCATCGCTTTGGTCGCGAGCGGGCGGCGTAATGATCATGGGCCATGCGCAAAGTGATGCGCGGTATGCATGGTCCCGGCCGCAGCCTGACCCGTGCTAAACCAGTCATAGCCCGGAATGGAAACCCCCGCCCGGTTGCGATCCGGGCGGGGGCGGGGTTGGCAGGCCGCTACTCGATCTCGACCATGAGATCTTTTGCGTCGATCTGTTCGCCTGGCCGGACGTGAAGGGCTTTCACCACTCCGGCGCGGTCGGCGTGGATGGCGGTTTCCATCTTCATGGCCTCGATGGTCAGCAGCAGGTCTCCGGGATTGACCTTTTGCCCCTGGGTGACCGCGACCGAGGCGACGACGCCGGGCATCGGGGCGCCGAGATGGCCCTCGTTCGCCGGGTCGGCCTTGGGTCGCGAGGTGGTCTGCGATTTGACCAGACGGTTCGGCACCCGGATTACCCGGGGCTGGCCGTTCAGTTCGAAAAAGACTTTGACTTCGCCCTGTTCGTCAGTCTCGCCAATGGCTTGCAGGCGGATTTCCAGCGTCTTGCCGGGATCGATCTCGGCCTCGATCTCTTCGCCGGGTTCCATCCCATAGAAGAAGGTCCGCGTCGGCAGGGCCCGCACCGGACCGTATTGCCGGTGACGGCCCATGTAGTCGAGAAAGACCTTGGGATACATCAGGTAACCGTTCAGGTCCTCATCATCGACATGCTTGCCCTCTAGCTGACGGCTCAGATCGGCGCGCGTCGCCTCCAGATCCACGGGCGGCATCGCCGCGCCCGGGCGGGCGGTCAGCGGGGCCTCGCCCTTCAGAACCTTTTTCTGCAGCGCCGCAGGCCAGCCGCCCGGGGGTTGGCCAAGGTTGCCGCGCATCATGTCGACGACCGAATCGGGGAAGGCCACCTCGACGTTCGGGTCCTCGACCTGTTCGCGGGTCAGCCCCTGCGCCACCATCATCAGCGCCATGTCGCCCACCACCTTGGACGAGGGCGTGACCTTGACGATATCGCCGAACATCCGGTTCACCTCGGCATAGGCCTGTGCGACCTCGTGCCAGCGATCCTCAAGGCCAAGCGAGCGTGCCTGCGCCTTGAGGTTGGTGAACTGGCCTCCGGGCATCTCATGCAGCCAGACCTCAGAGGCCGGGGCCTGCAGCCCGCTTTCAAAGGCGGTGTAATGTTCGCGCACTGCCTCCCAGTAGTTCGAGATGCGGCGGATCGCGTCGATGTCCAGCCCGGTGTCGCGCCCGGTATGGCGCAGGGCCTCGACGATTGAGCCAAGGCAGGGCTGCGAAGTATTGCCCGACAGTGCGTCCATGGCGCAATCGACCGCATCCACGCCTGCCTCAGCCGCAGCAAGGATCGAGGCACCGGCAATGCCACCGGTGTCATGGGTGTGGAAATGCACCGGCAAGCCGATCTCTTCCTTCAGGGCGCGGACAAGGATGCTGGCCGAAGCTGGCTTCAAAAGCCCCGCCATATCCTTAAGGCCCAGGACATGCGCCCCGGCATCGCGCAGTTCGCGCGCCATGCTGAGATAGTATTTCAGATCGTATTTCGACCGCGCCGGGTCCAGCAGATCGCCGGTATAGCAGATCGTGCCTTCGCAGATCTTGCCCGATTCGATCACCGCATCCATGGCGACACGCATGTTTTCGACCCAGTTCAGGCTGTCAAAGACCCGGAATACATCGACGCCGGTCCTGGCCGCCTGCCGCACAAAGCTTTGCACCACATTGTCGGGGTAATTGGTGTAGCCGACCCCATTGCTGGCCCGCAGCAGCATCTGCGTCATCAGGTTGGGCATGCGGGCGCGAATATCGCGCAGCCGCTGCCAGGGGCATTCCTGCAAGAAACGATAGGCCACGTCAAAGGTCGCGCCGCCCCAGCATTCGACGCTGAACAGGCCGGGCAGGTTCGCGGCATAGGCCGGGGCCACCCGGATCATGTCGATCGAGCGCATCCGCGTGGCCAGCAGCGACTGATGCCCGTCGCGCATCGAAGTGTCGGTGATCAGCAGCCGCTTTTGTTCAAGCATCCAGTCGGCGACGGCCTTGGCGCCCTTTTCCTCAAGCAACTGGCGCGTGCCGGGGGCGGGGTCGGCCTTGAGGGCCGGGACGACCGGGACGCGCACCTCGGCCGGGGGCAGAGGACGGCCCGCGGTCTCGGGGTGACCGTTGACCGAGATGTCGGCGATATAGACCAGGAGCTTTGTCGCACGGTCGCGGCGTTTGTGGAAAGCGAACAGATCCGGCGTCGTGTCGATGAATTTGGTCGTGTAGCTGTTGTCCAGAAAGACCGGATGTTTCAGCAGGTTGATGACGAACTCGATATTCGTCGCCACGCCGCGGACGCGGAATTCGCGCAGCGCCCGGTCCATCCGCGAGATCGCTTTTTCAGGGGTCTGGGCATGGGCCGTCACCTTGACCAGCAGCGAGTCGTAATAGCGGGTGATGACCCCCCCGGAATAGGCGGTGCCGCCGTCCAGCCGGATGCCGTTGCCGGTGGCGCTGCGATAGGCAGTGATGCGACCATAGTCGGGGATGAAGTTGTTCAGCGGGTCCTCGGTCGTCACCCGGCATTGCAGGGCGTGACCGTTCAGATGCACGTCCTCCTGCCGGGTCACACCGGTTGCCTCGGCCAGGGTCGCCCCCTCGGCAATCAGGATCTGGGACTGCACGATGTCGATGCCGGTGACCTCTTCGGTCACGGTATGCTCGACCTGCACGCGCGGGTTCACTTCGATGAAGTAGAAGTGGCCCGTATCCATATCCATCAGGAATTCTACGGTGCCGGCGTTCTGATAGCCGACAGCGCGGCCGATTTTCAGAGCCAGCTCGCAGACCTCGGCGCGTTGCCCGGGGGTCAGATAGGGGGCGGGCGCGCGCTCGACGACCTTCTGGTTGCGGCGCTGCACGGTACAGTCGCGCTCATAGAGGTGATAAAGGCCACCATGGCTGTCGCCCAAGAGCTGCACCTCGACGTGGCGCGCGCGCAGGATCATCTTTTCCAGATAACCTTCGCCGTTGCCAAAGGCGGCCTCGGCCTCGCGGCGGCCCTCGCGGATCTTTTCGGGCAGTTCATCGGCGCCCATGATCGGGCGCATGCCGCGTCCGCCGCCGCCCCAGCTGGCTTTCAGCATCAAGGGATAGCCGATCGTGTCCGCCTCGGCCCTGATCGCCTCCATATCGTCGCCCAGCACCTCGGTCGCCGGAATGACCGGGACGCCAGCCTTGATGGCGACGCGCCGTGCGCTGGCCTTGTCGCCAAGCGCCCGCATCGTATCCGCCGAAGGACCGATGAAGGCGATCCCCGCCTCGGCGCAGGCATCGACGAAATCGGGGTTTTCCGAAAGCAGCCCATAGCCCGGGTGGATGGCATCGGCGCCGGATTCCTTCGCCACCCGGATGATCTCGGGGATCGACAGATAGGCCGCGACCGGCCCCAGCCCCGCGCCGATGCGGTAAGCTTCGTCCGCCTTGAAGCGGTGCAGGCTCAGCTTGTCCTCCTCGGCATAGACTGCGACCGTCTTCTTCCCAAGCTCGTTTGCCGCCCGCATCACGCGGATCGCAATCTCACCTCGGTTCGCTACAAGAATCTTCCGGAACATCAGTCCCCCCATGTTCGCTCGCCAGGCATCCTATTCATGCTGCGGTGCAGCGCAAGCACCCATTGCGACGGATTCGTGACGTGGATTTGTCATGTTAGCGGCGGTTGCGAAAGAACTCCTGCAACAGCCGCCGCGATTCTTCTGCGGAAATGCCGTCGATGATCTCTGGCCGGTGGTGACATTGGGGGTGGTCAAAGACGCGCGCGCCGTGGCGCACGCCCCCCATGCGCGGGTCATCAGCCCCGTAATAAAGGGTTTCAATGCGCGCGGCTGAGATGGCGGCAGCGCACATCGGGCATGGTTCCAGTGTTACCCAAAGCCGCGCCCCCGGCAGCCGCTCCGAACCGACAGTCGCGCAAGCGATGCGAATGGCCAGGATTTCGGCATGGGCTGTCGGGTCGCTTAGTTCGCGCGTGCGGTTGCCGGCACGGGCCAGAACCGTGCCATCCGCACCGACCAGAACAGCGCCCACCGGCACCTCGCCGCGCCGGGCGGCGGCGCGGGCCTCAGCCAGAGCGGCGGGCATATGCGAGGCAAAGACCATGCGCGCTTTTCGCGCGGGCTTGCATTGCTTGCAAGAACTGCTTTCCATCTTCAGTCATTGGGCGTAGAGAGCCCGCTTTGCCACCGCAGAGATGCGCAGGAGATCGCCATGACCGACACCCCCGAAACCACCCCGGACGACACCCCGAAACCTGCCGCTGGCGAACGTATCGCCAAGGTGATGGCCCGTGCCGGCGTCGCAAGCCGCCGCGAGGCCGAGCGCATGATCGTCGAAGGCCGGGTGTCGGTGAACGGGCGCAAGATCGACAGCCCTGCGCTGGATGTCCTGCCATCAGACCGGATCACGGTTGATGGCAAGCCCATGGACGCGCCGCAAGAGACGCGGCTGTGGCTTTACTACAAACCGGTTGGGCTGGTGACCTCGGCTTCGGACGAAAAGGGGCGGCAGACGGTGTTTGATGCCCTGCCGCGCGACATGCCGCGGGTGATGACCGTGGGGCGGCTGGACCTGAATTCAGAAGGGCTGCTGCTGCTGACCAACGATGGTGAGCTTAAGCGTCGGCTGGAACTGCCCAGCACCGGCTGGCTGCGCCGTTATCGCGTGCGGGTGAACGGCCAGCCGACCGACCTGACCTTTGCGCCGCTGCGCCGGGGTGTGACCATCGACGGCGAGGAATTCGCGCCGATGGAGATCAATCTGGACAGCCAGCAGGGTGCGAACGCCTGGCTGACCGTCGGGATCCGCGAAGGCCGCAACCGCGAAATTCGTCGCGCCATGGCGCATGTCGGGCTGATCGTGAACCGGCTGATTCGGATCGGCTATGGCCCCTTCAAGCTGACGGGGATGGAGGAAAACGAGGTCCGCGAGGTCAAGCGCAAGGTCCTGCGCGACCAGCTTGGCGGGCTTTTGACCGGGGAGACCGAGGAAAAACCGCGCTCGTTCCGGGATCGGGGTGCGGCCAGGGCGGATGGCAAGCCGGGCGAGGGGCGGGCCCGTTCTGACGGGCCGCGCCGTCCGATGGGCAAGCGCGAGGATGGCGAATCGCGCCCGACCCGCCGTGAGGACGGAGAGCGTCGCTTTACCGCCCGCCGTGATGACGCCGGGCGCAAGCCCTTTGGCAAGCGCGCCGAGGGGGATGACCGCAAATCCGCGCCACGCGGTGAAGGTCGCAAGCCCTTTGGTCAGGCTGCACGCGACGGCGAGGGGCGTAAACCCTTTGGCAAACCTGCCCGTGATGGAGAGGCCCGCAAACCTTTTGCCAAAGGCCCGCGCGATGGCGAACGCTCTGCGCCCGGTGGCAAATCCGGCTTCAAGCCCCGTGCGGCCGAGGGCGAGAGGGGTGCGAATCCGCGCGCTCAGGGTAAACCTGCCCGCGACGCCAAACCGGCCCGTGATTTCAAGGAACTCAAAACCGGTCGCGACGGCGGGAAGGGCGCTGGCAAGCCCTTTGGCAAACCTGGCCCAAAGGCAGGACCGAAGTCGGGGGGAAAACCGGGGTTTGCAAAAACCAATCGCGCCCCCGGCAAGGGAGCGCGACCAGAGGGAAAGGGTCCGCGGCGCGGGTAACACGCGCCGCCCTTGATCGGGTTATTTCGTCAGGATCAGTTTACCGGCCCGGGTGATGCGCAGGTTGTACACCTGATCACCCAGAACGATCAGTGCCTGATTGCCGCCGGCAGTCAGCAATTCTGCATCATATTCGGGAAGACGCTGCAATGCGGTCACGCCGGGACGCGTGAATTCGGCAGGGCGGGTCGCGGTCATGTCCAGTTCCTCGTTTCTGTCGCGGTGAGGGTAACCTGACAAAATTTATAAGAGATGTCAAAGGAAAATAGTCGGGAATTTTCCATCCCGTTAATTATTTGTTATGTAATTAAAAAAGCCGGGCACTGGTTGGGTGCCCGGCTTTTGTGATGGTTATGGATTCGGCTGATTCTAGCCTTGGTTCAGACAGTCCGCCAGCGCCTTGCCCAGCCCGCGCAGAACGGCCGGATACAGGTTGGGATCAGCTGGCGCGCCGCTGCCTTCGGGGTCCAGCGCTTCGCCCTGCCGGACCTCGGTTCCCTCGGTCGCGGCGGCAATCAGGCGGGGGTCGTGATTCGCCTCTGGAAAAGCACAGACCGCGCCTTGGGACGAGATCTCGTTGCGGATCGCCTCAAGCCTGCCTGCTGACGGGGTCGAGGCATCGCCAAGGCTGACCGCAATTGCCGGCTCAAGCCCGTAATGGGCGGTGAAATAACCGTATGCGTCGTGAAAGACCACGAATCGCTTGCCCTTGGCGGGGGCAAGCAGGGCACCCAGCTCAGCATCCAGCGCCGATATCTCGGCGGCGGCCTTGGCTGCGTTGTCGGTATAAACTGCGGCATGGTCAGGGTCGCGTGCTGCCAGCGCCTCGGCAATGGCCTCTAGCCATGCTTGGCCGTTGGCCGGGTCAAGCCAGGCATGAGGGTCAGTGCCGCTGTGGACGTGGTCGTGTCCGTGGTCATCATGCTCATGCTCATGCTCATGCTCATGCTCATGCTCATGTGCGTCGGCGTATTCGTGGCGCCTGGTGGCGGGCAGGTCCAGCAGCGTCATGCTGTGACTGCCGGCGGCCAGGTTTTCGGCGGGGCGGGCGAGCCATGGGGTCAGTTCGGGGCCGACCCAGATCAGCAGATCGGCGTTTTGCAGACTGCGCGCCTGACTGGGGCGCAGCGAATAGCTATGCGGATCACCGCCGGCTTCCAGCAGGATGTCCGGCCGGCCCAGATCGCCCATCACCTGCTGGACCAATGCACCCACGATCGGAACATCGGTCACGACGCGCGGCACCTCGGCATGGACAGGCAGGGCGAAAGCCCCAAACGCAAGGCTGAAAAACGAAAGGGAGGGTCGGGTCATGGCGAACTCACTTGCAGAAACTCCCAATCTATTTATGTTATATTGTAACTCGTCAAGTAAAAATGTAACAGTGTAACATCATGTCTGATCCTGCTGCCCCGGCCGAGCCGGAAGATCCATTCCACGACCACGATCATGCCCGTTGCGCCTCGGCGGTGCTGGCGCGTGCCGAAGAGCAGGCCCGGGCCGAGGGCGTGCGCCTGACCCCGGTGCGCCGTCGCGCGCTTGAAATCTTGCTCGAATCGCATCGCGCGATGGGGGCCTATGAGGTGCTTGAACGTTTGTCGGCCGAAGGCTTTGGCAAACAGCCCCCTGTCGCATACCGGGCGCTGGATTTTCTGGTCGAGCAGGGCCTTGCCCATCGCGTCCAGCGGCTGAACGCCTACGCCGCTTGCCTCTCGGACGAGCGTAACCACTCACCCGCTTTCCTGATCTGCCGCGGGTGTGAGCAGGTGGCCGAGGCCGATTCGACAAAGCTGCGCACTGCCCTTCAGCATCTCGCCGGCAGCTCGGGCTTTCTTATTGAGCGGTCGACGGTTGAGCTTTTGGGTCTTTGCGACCGTTGCCGTGAGGCTGGCGCGTGACCTCGCTTATTGAGGCCACCGATCTGACGGTCAGCCATGGCGGGTTGGGGGCCCCGGTGCTGAGCCATGTCGATTTTCTGATCCGCCCGGCCGAGATCGTTACCGTGGTCGGGCCAAACGGTTCGGGCAAATCGACGCTGATACGCGCGCTTCTGGGTCATGTGGCGCTGGATTCGGGCCGGGTCGAGCGCGCGCCGGGACTGCGGATAGGCTATGTTCCCCAGCGCGTGCATATCGAACGCGCGATGCCCATGACCGTGCGCCGCTTTCTGTCGTTGCCGCACCGGGTCCGTGACGATCTGGCCGCGGCAGCCCTGGCGCGGACCGGGGTGCCGGGGCTTGAGCAGCGCCAGATTACCGCCTTGTCGGGTGGGCAGTTCCAGCGCGTCCTGCTGGCCCGAGCATTGCTGAACGACCCGCAGCTGCTTGTCCTTGATGAGCCTACTCAGGGCCTGGACCAGCCGGGGATCGTTGCCTTTTACAAGCTGATCGAAGAGGTCCGGGCCGAAACTGGTGCAGCCGTTCTGATGGTCAGTCACGACCTTTTGGTGGTCATGCGCGCCTCGGACCGGGTGGTGTGCCTCAATGGCCATGTCTGCTGCGAGGGGACGCCTCAGGCGGTCAGCGCCGCCCCGGCCTATCGCGCGCTGTTTGGTGCCGAATCGCAAGGGACGCTGGCCCTTTACCGCCATCAACACGACCACGACCACGATCATATCGCCGGGGGCCACCACCATGGCCCGGGCTGCACCCATCCGCATTGAGGTCCCATGCTTGACGATTTTCTGACCCGCGCCGCACTGGCTGGGCTTGGTCTGGTGCTGGCGACCGGCCCTCTGGGCTCATTCGTGATCTGGAGACGCATGGCCTATTTCGGCGATTCGACCGCCCATGCGGCGATTTTAGGCGTGGCGCTAAGCTTTGCCCTGTCGGCGCCGATCTATCTTGGGACGCTTGCCGTCGCCGTCGCCATGGCGTTGGTGGTGGCTCATCTGACCGGGCGCGGCCAGTCCATGGATACGGTTCTGGGGGTGCTGGCCCATAGCGCACTGGCGCTGGGTCTGGTTGGGGCAAGCTTTGTGCCCTCATTGCGGGTCGGGCTCGACGCATTCCTGTTTGGCGATATCCTTGCGGTCAGCCGGACCGACATTGTCTGGATCTGGGGCGGGTCGGCGCTGGTCCTTGGCCTGCTGATCTGGCGCTGGCAGCGGCTGGTCACTGCCTCGGTCAACGAGGAACTGGCGATGGCAGCAGGAATCGATCCCGCGCGTGAACGGCTGATCCTGTCGCTGGCACTGGCCGTGGTGGTGGCGATCGCGATTCGCATCGTTGGCGCGCTGCTGATCTCGGCTATGCTTATTGTGCCGGCTGCGGCAGCCCGGGGATTCTCGGCAACGCCCGAACGCATGGCCGGTTCCGCAACATTGATCGGCGCGATCGCAGTCCTTGGCGGACTTTGGGCCAGTCTCAGGCTCGATACGCCCGCAGGGCCATCAATCGTGGCCATTTCCGCACTTATTTATGTCGTAACTTTAGGCATTTGGCGGAAATGACCGGTTTCGTGCAGCCGTCTGGGGCCGGCAAATTTCGGCCGGTCGGCTGGCGGTATCCTGCCCACTGTTTCCGGGTTTGGCTATTATGCAACAGTTGCCCAGGTCGAGCGGGGCTTCTCATTCAAGACCGCTTTCCAAGTCCTTGGGTTTATGCGACTGTCGCACCGATGTTGCCGGAAACGGCAGCCGTCAAAGTACTGAACGGAGCATGATCATGACCAAATTCGCTACTTTCGCCCTGGCCCTGGGCCTGTCGGCCTCGACCGCTCTCGCTGGTGGCTACGTCGCCCCGGTCGTCGACGTCGAGCCGGTCGTCGTTGACGAGAAGCCCGCTTCGAGCAACGCCGGCCTTGTCGTCCCGGCTCTGCTGCTGCTGGGCGTCATCGCCGCCGTCGCTTCGGACGACGACGACAGCTGATCTTACAGCGGAACCTTACGGTTCCGTCAGGATCAGGGGCTGACCTTCGGGTCGGCCCCTTTTCTTTTGCGCAAACAGGCCCTTGGCCGCGTTTCATCATGGGCTTTCTGCGCAGCTCATCAGCTAAGAAGAAAGCCGGCCCTCGCGTGAGGACCGGCTTGCTGTTTTCCATGCTGTCGTGGTTTGCTTCAGGGCCGCAGCGTCTGGATGGTCACATAACCCAGCTTCGGCCCCAGCCACTGACGCGAGACCGGCAGATGCCCGCCCTGTGCCATATAGCTGTTCTGGAAGCTCGTACCGTGGCCTTCGCAGCTTTCGACGACAACACCCGCTTTTGGACCCGGCCCGACGGTACAGTCAAAGCTCAGCGGCCGTTCCAGCCCGTCGCCGCTGTAATAGCGCATGACGCGTTTGGCCGAGCCCGGGCGCCCGGCGCGGATCAGCGCCTCGGTCCCCGGCTCAGCGACTGAAAGGTCGTTGCCAAGACCGCGGGTGCCGACGACCATACCGTCGCGCAGAATCAGCGCCTCTTCTGACGGGGCCATAAAGGTCCGCATTGCGCCGTTCTGCCCGGTCATGGCCATGACCTGAGTGCGGCCAAGCGACTCAAAGCCAACCATGACAAGCGGTGCCGGGTTGACGCGCAGCGCCTCGGCGGCCATCTGCTCGGGCGTACGCTTGGGGGCGGCCGGTTCGGCCTTCTCGTTGCGCATCTGGGCAACCGTGCCTCCGGCCGCCTTGGCGGCGATCAGCAGCGGGTTGGTGGCATTGCCGGTGTCGTCGTTGCCACAGGCGGCGAGGCCCGCGATCAGCAGCGCGGACAGCGCTGCGTGGTGGATGCGGCTCGTGATCATCGCCAGAAGCTCCCCCAGCCTTGATAGAGTTTGACCGATTGCGCGTCGCGGACCTTGTCGTAAAGGCGCCCGTTCACGTGAACCTTGGCCCCGCCATCGCGCGACAGCGAACGCAGCGTGGTTCCGGCGCGATCACGCGACGGCGTGCCCGTTGCCCAGGACACCGGGATCGAGATCGTGATCCCCTTGTCGAACGAGCCCTCGCCGAATTCCTCATCGCTGAGGTCGGTCTTGGTGGCATAGGCACCGACGCGCCAGCCATTGGCGAATTCGCGCGTCAGGGTAAAGGTCGCGCCCTTGTCGCCTGCCAGATACTTGCCGACATCCAGTTGCGCGGTGAACCCTTCTGCGAATTCGTAATAGGCCGAGACATGACCCGTGGTGACCTCATAATCGCGGAAGCCAAAGACATCCTCGAAATCACGCTTTCTCACCCGGTTGACCTCTGCACCAAAGGCCAGCGGCGAATTCGCCGGTTTCCACAGCACCTCGCCCGAGACGCCGCCATAGGCACGCTCAAGCAGGCCGACGGTCACGCGGGTATAGACGGCGCGGGTCGGCTGAGCATACCAGGCCAGTGTCAGCTCGGGGATCGTCGGGCTGTCGCTGCCTGTGTACATCCGGGTATCCGAACGCACGCGCGGGACACCGTTGAAATACTCGTAATCCGGGTTCGAGACATATTCTTCGGGCGTGTAATGTTCGCCGCGCTGGCCGGGGATACCCGGGCCGCGCTGCTTCATGGTGCCAAGCGCGCGCTGGCGCACCGTACCCGACAGGATCAGGCCCGGCATGATCTCGTAGCTGGCCTTCAGTTCGGCTCCAAGTTCATAGCGCAGCGGATCCTGCGGGTCGAAAACCCCCAGCTCAAGATAAGGTGCCAGCTTCCAGCGGAAGCGCGGGAACAGATCCGGCGTGGTCACCAGACCGTCGGGGCGCGGTTCGGCATCGACCAGCTGTGCCGCCTCGGCGATGCGGCTCGCCTCAGTATTCTCAAGCCGCTCGACATCCGAGCGGCGCAGCACCACGGACGAGGTCGCCATACCTTCGGAATTCGAAGTGATGACCAGCGTCTCGACCGAAGGCGGCAGCGCGCGGGTCATCAGCCGCGCTGTGCGGCCAACAGCCTCGGCCTGCTGGATATAGCGGGTGTTGCGGATGCGCACCTCGGCGCGGTTCGAGGACAGCGCCATGGATTCAAGGATCTGCCCTTCATCCTTCAGCGCCTTGCCCAGTGCGGTCTGGATCGCGGGTTGCGCGGTCGGATCGGCCGACCAGGCGCCGGACCAGCCATCGGGATCGGCCGAAGGCGCGGGGCGCGGCCGCACCGGCGCCGGGCCTTTTTCCAGCCCCGAGGGGAAGGGCGCATTACGCGGGTTCAGCGCAAAGCTGAACTGAGCCCCGAAAGTATCGCCCCCCAGTGTGTAAAGCCCGACCTGATAGCTGGGGTTGAAGGTATAATAAGCTCCGAAATTGAATTTGCTGTCGGGTTCGTCGTCACCCTGGCGCACATCATCAATGGTGCCATTGGGGCGCAGATAGCGGGCCAGATAGCGGTCATGTGAGTATTCGGCGACCAGGCTCAGCTTGTCATTGACTTGCCAGGTGATCGAGCCAAAGGGTCTGGCGCTGCCCGAGAACCACTCGTCGACATTCGGTTTGCCGCCGTTGTCCTCGGTGTCGATGGTCCGGGGCTTGCCTGCCAGCGTGCCCCAGCCGATACCGATGCTGGCGCGAATGTTGGGGGTGATGGTCTTGGTCGCGACGATATATTCGCCCGAATAGACCCCGGTGCCCAGAAAATCCTGCAGCCCGACCGAGACTGCGGGGCGCCAGCCCTGTTCGTCTATGAACTGGAAGCGCAGGTCGAATGAGCGGTCCCAGATATGGCCAAGATTGTTGTGGTCATTAATCCCCTCGACCCGCGAATAGCGCAGGGCGGTGGTCAGCCGGGGATGCAATTGGAATACCACGTTATGACGGCGCGCCCGGTCGGTATATGACACCGTCCCGCCCAATGTGCCATCGGGCAGCATCTCGGCGGTCGGGGTATCGACCCCGCCCGGCAAGCCGTAACTGTTCAGCACATTGCCGATCAGCGGATCGGTATGGGCTGGCTGGGCACCGAGACCCAGCAAAAGCGCCACCGGCACGGTCGAGGCCAGCAGGCGGCGGGTAAGAAGCGAATGGGCGCGCATCGGCGGGTCCTTTCAGGTCTTGGCCCGCAGCAAGGGCGGCGGGTGGGCCGACACCGCGCGAACCCTTCCGCGCGGCGTCTGGGTTTTTGTGACTTACTCGCTGGTGGCGGGCGGCAGGACCAGTTCGGGCGCAGGCACACCGCTGGCCGGTGCCGGGCTGCCGCTTGCCGCCGGGGCGGGTTCGCTGGCCGGTGCCGCCGGTGCGGTCGTGGGCGCCGCGCTTTCCGGAGTGGTGCTGGCCGGTGCGGTGCTGGCCGAGCCGGTGGCGGGGGCCGTGGTCTCAGGCGCAGTCGTTGCCGGGGTCGTGGTTGCGGGCGTCGTGGTTGCCGGGGTCGTCGCCGGGCTGTTGTCGGTCGAGGTTTCCGGCTTGCTGGTCCCGGTCGCGTTTTCCGCGGCGGGTGCCGTCGTGTCGCTGGCGGGGGCGGCCGGTTTCGTCGCCGGAGCGGCAGGTTTAGGCTGAGCTTTCGGCTTTGGCGCGGCGGACGATGCGCGAACCTGAGCCTTGGGCATGGTGTCGGTCGGGGCCGCACAGCCGGTCAGGCGCTGGCTGCCGACGCGCAACCGCGCAGTAAAGGGCGATTTCTGATCGCCGACCTCACATTCGGCCGCCTGAATATTCAGCGCAAAGACCGAACCGTTCATCGTTCCGATGAATTCGACCCCGCGGCCATAGACCATGCGGCGCACGGTAACGCCGACGGATTTCGCGCCCGACCGTTCATAGACGGCGGTCTTGTCGTTGGCGGTCACCGCCCAGCCTGCGCCAGCGGCGCGGAAGATCGCGGTGTTGAGGGTGCGTGCCTCGGCAGTAGCGATAGGTTTCGCCTCGCCCCCGGTCTCGATCGGCTGTTCCAGCGGCGAGACGGCGGGCGGGCCGGAATGGCCGGGGGCCGCCTCGGGCTCGGCCGATTTCTGGAAGGGCAACTCGCCGCAGGCGGCAAGGGCCACTGTCATCGCAAGCACGGCGCATGCCGAACGGAATTTCATCTGCTCTGTCCCGGTTCCCATGGGTATTGCTTATGCCGATTGGCTACAGGAAGGGCAGGGCTTGAGCAAGCACAGACAGGGCCCGCAAGGGGTCAGGACCGCCGGTGCGCGATAATTTGCACGCAGTCAGCAGTTCGGGACGTTGACCGCAAGCCCGCCGAGCGAAGTTTCCTTATACTTGTCGCTCATGTCGCGACCGGTCTGGCGCATGGTCTCGATGGCGGCGTCCAGCGGAACGAAATGCTGGCCATCGCCGCGCAGGGCCAGACTGGCCGCCGAAACGGCTTTGATCGCGCCAAGCCCGTTACGCTCGATACACGGCACCTGCACCAGACCTTTGACCGGGTCGCAGGTCATGCCCAGGTGGTGCTCAAGCGCGATTTCGGCCGCGTTCTCGACCTGCTCGGGGGTGCCGCCCATGACCGCACAGATCCCTGCCGCCGCCATGGCGCTGGCCGAGCCGACCTCGGCCTGACAGCCGCATTCCGCCCCCGAGATCGAGGCATTATGTTTGATAAGCCCGCCAATCGCTGCGGCGGTCAGCAGAAAATCGTCCAGCTGCCGCTCCGAGGCTCCCGGGACATGGTCGAGCCAGTAGCGGATCACCGCCGGTACCACGCCCGCCGCGCCATTGGTCGGCGCGGTGACAACCTGACCGCCGGCCGCGTTTTCTTCGTTCACGGCCATGGCATACATCGACATCCAGTCATTGATGACATGGGGCGCGGTCAGGTTCATGCCCGCCTCGGCCTTCAGCGCCTCATGGATGGCGGCGGCGCGGCGGCGGATCGACAACCCTCCGGGCAGGATGCCGCGGGTTGCAAGGCCGCGGTCCATACAGTCCCGCATCACTTGCCAGATTCGGTTAAGTCCGGCCGAAATTTCAGCATCCGTGCGATAGACGCGCTCATTCTCGCGCTTCATCCGGGCGATGGATTTGCCCGATTTTTGCGCCATCTCCAGCATCTCGGCGGCCGAGGCAAAGGGATAGGGCACCTTGGGGGCGGCATCGGTCCGGGTATCGTCGCCACGCGCGGCCAGTTCGGCCTCGGTCATCACGAAACCGCCGCCGATCGAATAATAGATCTCTTGAAAGATCACGTCGCCCTGCGCGTCGGTTGCCATCAGGATCATGCCATTGGCGTGGCCGGGCAGCGGACGGTCATAGTCAAAGATCAGGTCGTGCACCGGGTCAAAGACCAGATCGCCCAATCCCGCAGGCGACAGCACCCTTGTTTCGCGGTTGCGGGCCAGCGTGTCCTCGGCTGCCTCGGCATCCATGGTTTCGGGCAGGAAACCGGCAAGGCCAAGGATGGTGGCGCGGTCGGTGGCATGGCCTTTCCCGGTGAACGCCAGGCTGCCATGCAGACTGGCGCGCAGCCCATGGGCGCGAAAGGGCTGCTGGCGCAGAGCGTCAAGAAAACGGCCCCCCGCCACCATGGGTCCCATGGTGTGAGAGGAGGACGGGCCGACTCCGATCTTGAATATGTCGAAGACGGAAAGAAACATCGCGCACTCCCTGGCTGGCAGGGCAAGCCTAGCCGCCCTTGCCCCCAGGAAGCCAGAGCCGTTGCGACAGCGGGCCTGAAGCTCCGCGACATTTGACGAAACCGGCTCTGCCCTGTATTTAGGCATCAAGCACCAAAAACAGGCAAAATTCCTAATCGCGGCATCGCCTGCCAATCAGGCAGACGCCGCATTCTTTCGCATTCCCGCAGTGTGGCATACGAGTTTTCCCATGACATTGCCCGAACCCATCACCCTTGGCTCTGTGCGGCTTGGCCCTCCGGTCTTTCTTGCGCCGATGGCCGGCATCACCGATCTGCCCTTTCGTCGCGCGGTGGCGCGTCATGGCGGGGCGGGGCTGATGGTCAGCGAAATGGTCGCCTCGACCGAGATGGTGACCCCGCGCCCCTCGACCCGCGCGGCGGTACGCGCCAGGGCCCTGACCGAGGGGGCGTTGCCCGTCAGTGTCCAGATTGCCGGGCGCGAGGCGGGCGCTATGGCCGAAACGGCGCGCATAGTCGCGGGCATGGGCGCACGCATTATTGATATCAACATGGGCTGCCCGGCGAAAAAGGTCACGGGCGGGCTGTCGGGTGCTGCGCTGATGCGCGACCTTGATCATGCACTGGGACTGATCGAGGCGGTGATCTCGGCCGTGCCCGATCTGCCGGTGACGCTAAAGATGCGGCTGGGCTGGGATGGCGACTGTTTGAACGCGCCGGAACTGGCGCGCCGCGCCAGCGGGGCCGGGGTCCGGATGCTGACAGTCCATGGCCGCACCCGGGCGCAGTTTTATACCGGCAGTGCCGACTGGGCGGCGATCCGGGCCGTGGCGAACCTGCCTGATCGCCCGCCGTTGGTCGCCAATGGCGATGTGGTCGATGCGGCCAGTGCCCGCGCGGCGTTGCGCCAATCGGGGGCCAATGCGGTCATGGTCGGTCGTGGCGCACAAGGGGCGCCCTGGCGGCTGGCGCAGATCGCGCATGAGCTGTGGGGTACGCCCGCCCCGGTCATTCCCAAAGGCGCTGCCCTGGCCGGGGCGGTGGCCGAGCATTACGATGACATCCTGTCGCTTTATGGTCGTGAGCTGGGCTTGCGCGTCGCGCGCAAACATCTGGGCTGGTATGCCGAGGCGAACGGTGCCCCGAACCGCGCCGAGCTTTTGCGCGCCCCGACCCCCGAGGCGGCGATGTCCGCAATCCGCGCCGGGTTCGGCGATGCCGATGTGGCGCTGGTTGATGCGGTCCATGCCAACGCTCAGGCGACCGAGGTGCCCTCATGACCAGCCGCGTCCGGTCCGAAATGCTGCCCGACCTTGAGGTGGAAACCGCAGGCGGCTTCATTCCGGCAGAGGTAGGGCCGAACTGGTCGGCGCTTCCCCTGCCAGCGATCATTCTGGATGCGCAGGGCCGGATCGCGGCGATGAACGACCTGGCCGAGGCCTTTCTGAACATCTCGTGCCGCTCATCCCTGGGCCATGCGCTGGAAGGGCCCGAGATGCTCAAACGATTGCGCATCGTGCCCTCGCTTGGCTCGATCCTTGAGCGAATGCGCGAAGGGCATGAGGCGCTGAACCACGCCGGTGTGCGCTTTGAGATCGGCGACCGCTCGGGCGGGCATTCCGATCGTGTCGCCACCGTTCACGCCGGGCAGGCCCCCAGCCCCGAAGGGGGAACCGTCATCCTGCTTGCCCCCAGCGACGGGGGTGGCCGGCTGGGGCAGGGGCAGGCGGCGCGGTCTGCCGCCCGCTCGGCCATCGGCATGGCCGAGATGCTGGCCCATGAGATCAAGAACCCGCTGGCAGGTATTCGCGGCGCGGCGCAGCTCATCGGCATGAACCTTGAGGCCGAGGATCGCGACCTTGCCGATCTGATCGTCGCGGAATCGCGCCGCATCGTCGAACTGCTGGATCAGGTCGAGCGGTTTGGCGACACCTCGGCCCCCCGCCTGGCGGCGGTGAATATCCATGACGTGCTTGAACGTGTGCGCCGCTCGGCTGCTGTCGGCTTTGGCAGAGGGCTGCGGATCGTACCCGATTACGACCCCTCATTGCCGCCGGCGCTGGTCGATTCCGATCAACTGGTGCAAGTCTGCCTGAACCTCGTCAAGAATGCCGCCGAGGCGATTGGCAGGGCGGGGCAGGGCACCACCATCCGCCTGCGCAGCTTTTACGACGGCACCCTGCGCCTCGCCCCGACCGAGGCCGAGCCGCAGGGCCGCAGCCTGCCTCTGCAGATCGAGATCGAGGATGACGGTCCCGGCATCCCCGAGTCGCTGATCGGCGCGGTGTTCGAGCCCTTTGTTTCGGGGCGAGAGAACGGCACCGGGCTGGGTCTCGCGCTTGTTTCCAAGATCATTACTGACCATGGCGCGTGGATTGCGCTGGAATCCCGGCCTGGTCGCACCGTTTTTCGCATTTCATTGCCCAAAGCCTGAGGTTTCTTCATGGACGGCACCGTTCTGATCGCTGACGACGACCGCACCATCCGCACGGTCCTGACCCAGGCCCTGACCCGTGCTGGCTGCCGGGTCCACGCCACCGGCTCACTGTCGCAACTTTTGCGCTGGGTCGAGGAGGGCCGCGGAGATCTGGTCATTACCGATGTGATGATGCCCGATGGCAATGGCATCGACATGATCCCGGCGATCCACAAGGCACGGCCTGACCTGCCGGTGATCGTGATCTCGGCCCAGAATACCATCGTCACCGCCATTCGTGTGACCGAGGCGGCCGCCTTTGACTACCTGCCAAAGCCCTTTGACCTGCCCGAGCTGATGACGCGGGCCAATCAGGCGCTGTCGCGGCGGGTGCGCAAAACCGATCCAGCGCCCTCGGCCGCGCCTGTGCCCGAGGCGGTTGCCGATCCGGCCCTGCCGCTGATTGGTCATGCTCCGGCCATGCAGAACCTGTTCCGCATGGTAGCCCGGGTTCTGAACGCCGATCTGCCGGTGATGATCGCGGGCGAGGCCGGGGTGGGCAAGACCGTGGTCGCGCGCTCATTCCATGACCTTTCGGACCGGCGCGAGGCGGGGTTTGTCGTGCTGACCTCGGCCGATCTGTCCGAAGAGGCGATCCATAATGCCGCCGACCGCGCCCAGGGCGGTACGCTGTTGATCGAGGATCCGGCCGGGTTCGACACCGCCGCTCAGGCCCGGCTGATCGGCATGATCGAGGCATGGGAGGTCGGACCGCGCCGCAACCTCATGCCGCGCCTTGTATCGACCACCGGCGCTGATCCGCAGGCGGACGTGGCAGCCGCGCGGTTGCGGGCGGATCTGTATTACCGCCTTGCCGGGGTCACGATCACCGTGCCGCCGCTGCGCGCCCGTGTGGATGACATCCCGCCACTTGCGCGCCACCTGCTTGCCCGCGCCGCGGCGCAGGGTCTGCCACATCGCACCCTGTCCGAAGGGGCGACGGCCCTGATCCGCGCCTATCCCTTTCCCGGCAACGTGCGCGAGCTGGAAAACCTGACCCGTCGGCTGGCGCTGACTGCCGCCGGATCCGAGATATCCGAGGCTGAGGCCCATACCGCATTGGCGGAATCCAGCCCAATCGTCCCCCCCGCCCCGGCAGGTGCACCCGCTGTCCGTAACGGAGCACCCGCCCCGGTCGCGGCCCCGGCCGCCGCTGCCGTTCCGCTGGGTGAGCCTGCGAACATGCGGCTGGCCCAATCGGTCGAAATGCACTTGCAGCGCTACTTTGATCTGCATGGCGATCAACTGCCGCCGCCCGGCCTTTATGACCGGATCCTGCGCGAGATCGAAAAGCCTTTGCTTGAGATTGCCTTGGATGCGACTGGCGGAAATCAGCTGCGTTGTGCCGATCTTTTGGGCATCAATCGCAATACTCTGCGCAAGAAATTGACCGACCTGAATATTGAGGTGACACGGCGGCGCAAACTGATGTAAAACAGCCACAGATGGCCTTGCGAGAGTCGCTGAACGGCCACAGAACAGCCGCGGCACGGCGGCGGAACCGTGAGGGCAGGCAAGGTGGCGGGAACGCTGTCCAGGGGTACATGGGAACGAGTCGCGCGTTTGCGACGTCTGCGCTGGTATCGCAATGCGGCGACGCTTGGGCTTGTCCTGCTGGGGCCGGTGCTGGCTGGTCTGACCTTTGCGGTGATGGGCCCCTTTGACAATGCCAGCTCGGGCGGGGCGGCGTTGCGGCTGGTGCTGCTTGCCGACCTTCTTTACCTGATCGTGCTCATCGGCCTTGTTGTGGCGCGTATGGTGCAGATCGTGGCGGCGCGGCGCAAATCGGCCGCCGGGTCGCGCCTGCACATGCGGCTGGTCGGCGTTTTTGCCACCATCGCGCTGGTGCCGACCGTTCTGGTCGCGCTTTTCGCCGGCCTGACGGTGAACATCGGCCTTGAGGGCTGGTTTTCGAATCGCGTTCAGCAGGTGGTCTCAAGCTCGCTTGCCGCCGCCGAGGCCTATCAGGAAGAGCATCGCCGCGACCTGACCAATGACGCGCGGCTGCTTGCCGGTGCACTGACGCAGGCGGCGCGGCAGAACCCGATGCTTGAGGAAGGCGACCTGCGCCTGTTGCTGACCGATTACCAAAGCCAGATCCAGCGCGGCTTGCGCGAGGCTTATATCGTCGATGGCCGCGGCACGATCCGTGCGCGCGGCGACCGCAGCTATCAGTTCTGGTACGAACAGCCGAGCCCTGCCCAGTTCGACGAGGCGGCGACTCGGGGGCTGGTGCTGATCGAGGATTGGCAAAACAACGAATTCCGTGCCCTTGTGCCGCTGACCCCGCTGCCGGACCGCTATCTTTATGTCACCCGCGATGTTGATGGCAGCCTGCTGGGGCTGCTGGACGATACGCGCCAGACCGTCGGCGATTACCAGCGGCTTGAGCAGGAGCGGGGTCGGGTCCTGCTTGAATTTTCGCTGCTTTATCTGGGCTTTGCGCTGCTGCTGGTGGCGGCAGCTATGTGGCTGGGCCTGTGGTTTGCAGATCGCCTGTCGCGCCCCATCGGCCGGCTGGCCGAGGCTTCAGAACAGGTGGGTAAGGGCAATCTGGACCTGCAGATCCCCACCCCCGACACCGGGGACGAGATCCAGACCCTTGGCGAAAGTTTCAACCACATGACGCGCCAGCTTAAGTTGCAGCATGAAGAGCTGGTCGAAAGCTATCGCGCGGTGGATGATCAGCGCCGGCTGTTTGATTCCGTGCTGTCTTCGGTTACCGCCGGGGTGATCGGGCTGGATGCTGCGGGTGAGATCGACTTTCTCAACCGCTCGGCCACGAGGTTGCTGGGGCTGGATCCGGTAACAGCGCATGACCGGCTGTTGTCCGAAGCGGTGCCTGAATTTTCGCCGCTGTTTGATCGGCTGGAGCATTCGGTCAATGAATCGGTGCAGGACGAGATTCGCCTGTCCCGTGAGGGGCGGGTGGAAAGCCTGCTGGTGCGCATGGCGATCCGGCGCGGTGCAGCGGGCGGACTGGAAGGTTACGTGGTCGCGCTGGATGATGTGACCGATCTTGTCTCGGCGCAGCGCATGGCAGCCTGGGGCGATGTTGCCCGTCGCGTCGCGCATGAAATCAAGAACCCGCTGACGCCGATTCAGCTTTCGGCCGAGCGGCTGAAGCGCAAGTTCGGCCCGATTGCCGGGGATGAGCGCGAGGCGCTGGAGCAATATACCGAAGTCATCATCCGCCAGACCAACGACCTGCGCCGGATCGTGGACGAGTTCAGCCGCTTTGCCCGCATGCCGGAACCCGACCGTAAGGAAACCGATATCACCAAGCTGTTGCGCGACACCGAACTGATGCAGCGCGATGCGCTGCAAGGCGCGCTGATCTCGGATATTCCTGATGAGCCGGTGATTGTCGATGCCGATGCCGGGATGATGCGGCAGGTCTTTACCAACCTGTTAAAGAATGCGGGCGAGGCGCTGGACGAATTGCGCGCCTCTCCGCCCGAAGGATGGGAGCCGCAGGTTCAGGTCACTATGACCGCTGCCCCCGATGCCGTAACCATCCGCATCATCGACAACGGCCCCGGCCTGCCCGAGGATCGGACCCGGCTTTTTGAACCTTATGTCACCATGAAACCTGGCGGCACAGGCCTTGGCCTGCCCATCGTTAAAAAGATTGTCGAAGAGCACGGCGGCCGCCTTGTGCTGACCGACGCGCCCGAAGGGCGGGGAGCCATGGCCGAAATACGATTGCCGCGCGAACGCCAGCCAGTGCGCCTGTCCGCGCGCCGCCAGAAACACGAGCAGGAAGCAATGAAATGAGCGATATTCTGATTGTCGATGACGAACGGGACATCCGTGAACTGATTTCCGATATCCTGCGCGACGAGGGCTTTTCGACCCGTCTCGCCGCCAATTCTGATCAGGCGGTGGCCGAACTGAACACGGCTGAACCGGCGCTGATGATCCTCGACATCTGGCTGAAGGACAGCAAGATGGACGGGATCGACATTCTCAAGCAGGTCAAGCGCAACAACCCTGACGTGCCGGTCGTCATCATCTCGGGCCATGGCAATATCGAGATCGCGGTCGCGGCGATCAAACAGGGCGCCTATGACTTTATCGAAAAGCCCTTCAACATCGACCAGCTTCTGGTGGTGATCCGCCGCGCGATGGAGACGGCGCGCCTGCGCCGCGAGAATGCGACACTGCGGCGGGGTGAGGCACGGGGCGCCGAGATGCTGGGCAACTCTGCCCCCTTCCGGCGGCTGCGCGAACAGTTGGACAAGGTCGCGAAGTCGAACGGCCGGGTCATGCTGACCGGTGAGCCGGGCGTCGGCAAGGAAACCGCCGCGCGCTATGTTCACGCCCAAAGCCCGCGGGCGCGTGAGCCTTTTATCACCGTGCCCTGCGCCACCATTGAGCCCGAGCATATGGAAGAAGTGCTCTTTGGCCGCGAGACCCCCGAACGGGGGATCGAACCGGGGCTTCTGGAACAGGCCCATGGCGGGGTGATCTATTTCGACGAGGTGGCGGATATGCCCCTTGGCACCCAACCCAAGATCCTGCGCGTGCTGACCGAGCAGCAGTTTCAGCGTGCTGGCGGCACGGACAAGGTGCGGGTGGATCTGCGGGTGATCTCGTCGACCAACCGCGACCTTGCGGCCGAAATCGCTGCCGGCCGGTTCCGGCAAGAGCTTTATGACCGGCTGAACGTCGTGCCGGTTGCGGTTCCATCGCTAGCCGAGCGGCGCGATGATATCCCGCTGCTGGCCGAGTCGTTCATTGAGCAGTTCCACGCCAGTCAGGGTCTGCCCCAGCGCGAACTGCCCGAAGAGACCGCCGCCGCTTTGCAGGCAATGAACTGGCCGGGCAACATTCGCCAGTTGCGCAATGTGATCGAGCGGGTGCTGATCCTTGGCGACGGCACCGGGCCAATCCAGCCGTCCGAGCTGGAAGGCCAGACCGGCAGCGCAAGCGGCGCCGAGGTGCTGGCTCTGGGGCCGCAGATTACCAGCCTTGCCCTGCGCGAAGCACGCGAGCTGTTCGAGCGGGAGTATCTGCTGGCCCAGATCAACCGTTTTGGCGGCAATATCAGCCGGACGGCGCAGTTTGTGGGCATGGAGCGTTCGGCCCTGCATCGCAAGCTCAAGTCGCTGGGCGTTGTCGGTGGCGTGCGCGTCGAAGAAGAGCTGGTCGGCAAGTAACACCCCCGAGGTGATCGCCTGGGCGCGTTGCGGCGCGGGCTTGTGGCCCGGCTGCCGCGCGATTAGCCATGTCTGTCGGATGCCGTGGCTCTGCGGGGCGTTTCCCTGTATCCGTTACCATTCCGGCGCGTTAGGATCGCGCCTTACCAAGGGTTGAATTGGAGCCGGTATGAAGATCATCATCTGCGGGGCAGGTCAGGTCGGTTGGCATATCGCCCGCCACCTTTCGGGCGAGCGGAACGATGTCACCGTCATCGACACCAATGCCGAACTGATCCGGCGCGCCACCGATGCGCTGGATGTGCAGGGTGTGACAGGCTTTGCCAGCCATCCCGATGTGCTGGACCGCGCCGGTGCGCGCGATGCCGATCTGATCATTGCCGCGACCCATTCGGACGAGGTGAACATGGTCACCTGTCAGGTCGCGCATTCCGTCTTTCAGGTGCCGCGCAAGATCGCGCGGCTGCGCAGCTCGGCCTATCTCGACGCGATTTACTCGGATCTCTACCGCACCGATCACCTGCCGATCGACGTGGTGATCAGCCCCGAGCGCGAGGTGGCGCGGGCGGCGATCCAGCGCCTTTCCGCCCCTTCGACCTTTGATGCCGAGACCTTTCTGGACGGGCAGCTGCACCTGCTTGGCATTTTGCTGGAGGCGGACAGTCCGGTGCTGAACACGCCTCTGCGCCAGTTGAACGACATGTTCACCAGCCTTAGCGACATCGTGGCCGGGGTACGGCGGGGCGGCAAGCTGTTTGCCCCCGAGCCGGGCGATCAGCTGTTCGAGGGCGATCAGGTATATGTCTTTACCCATGCCGTCGATGTGCCGCGTACGCTGGAAATCTTTGGCAAGCCGATGGCCAAACAGGAAAGCGTGGTCATCATCGGGGCGGGCAACGTGGGCCTTGCCGTGGCCCAGGCGCTGGAGGCGCGGCCCGAACGTATCCGTGTCAAGCTGATCGAGCGCAGCCGCGCCCGGGCCGAGGATGCGGCGGACGCGCTGAACCGTACCATCGTTCTGAACGGCGACGGGCTGTCGGCCGAACTGCTGGAAGAGGCGGCGGTACCACGCGCCGATGCGGTTCTTGCCATCACGGATGACGATAAGACCAACATCCTTGCCGCGGTGCGTGCCAAGCAGGCGGGGGCAAAGCTGGCGATCTCGCTTGTCAACGACCCGACGCTGATGCCGCTGATGGAGCCTCTGGACATCGACGCCTTCATCAACCCGCGGGCCAGCACGGTTTCGACCATTCTGCGCCATGTGCGGCACGGACGGGTGCGCGATATCTACTCGATCGGCGATGCCGAGGCCGAGGTGATTGAAGCTCAGGTACTTTCGACCTCGCCCATCGCCGGGCGGGCCCTGCGCGATATCGACTTTCCTGGCGGCGCGCTGCTTGGCGCTGTCCGCAAGGGTGAACGCGTGATCAAGCCGACCGGGGATCTGCGCATCGAAGAGGGCGATATCGTGGTGATCTTTGCCCTTGCCTCTGACATTCCCGAAGTCGAGCGCCTGTTGCAGGTCTCGATTGATTATTTCTGAGGCGGGGCGATGACGCTGCTGCTGCGCCTGCCGCTGATCGTGATCCTGGGGGGTATCGGGGCGCTGGCCATGGTCCTGCCCGGACTTTACGCCCATGCGCTGGACCAGCACAAGATCGGCTCGATCTTCCTTGGCGCGGCGGGGCTGTTTCTGTTGTTGGCCGCCATGCTGGGGCTGGCAACCGCTGATCGTGCCCAGGGGACACGCGCCAGCAGCGTGCTTTTGGTCATGCTGGGGACGATGGCGGGCCTGCCCGCGATGCTGGCTGTGCCCTTTGCCCTGTCATTGCCCGACACCGGCTTTTTCAACGCCTGGTGGGAGATGGTCTCCTGCATTACCACGACGGGCGCTTCGCTTTACGCGCCCGACCTGCTGCCGGCGCCGCTGCATCTGTGGCGGTCATTGGTTGGCTGGCTGGGTGGGCTGTTCATGCTGGTCGCGGCGATTGCGCTGCTTGCCCCCCTGCGGGTCGGCGGGTTTGAGATCATGACCTCT
This sequence comes from Paracoccus kondratievae, assembly GCF_009301415.1. Classification (GTDB taxonomy): domain Bacteria; phylum Pseudomonadota; class Alphaproteobacteria; order Rhodobacterales; family Rhodobacteraceae; genus Paracoccus; species Paracoccus kondratievae. The sequence goes on from NZ_CP045073.1 coordinate 1,389,217, forward strand.
CCCTACGGGCGCAGCGAACGGTTCGAACATCTGCCGCGCTCGGGCAATGAGCCGCTGATTCTTACGCCGTTGTCGCATCCAGCCTATCAGACCGAACTTTCCGATCCGGTGCAGCGGGCGATGCGGGCGGGGCGGGCAGTGCTGCCGGTCTATGCTGGGCTGACGCTGCTGATGTGGATGCTGCTTCTGATGCTGGGTGAGCCGGGGCTGGTGGCGCTGACCCGGGCGATGGGGACGCTGTCGACCAGCGGCATCAGCCCGGTCTCGGGTCCTGCTGGACAGGGCAGCGGTATCACCGGCGAGGTCGTGATCTTTCTTTTCCTGATTCCGGCGCTGTCGCGGCGGTTCTGGCCCGGCGGAGGAGAGCTTAAGGCCAGTGAAAGCTGGAACGACGACCCCGAATTGCGCATGGCGGCAGGTGTGGTGCTTTTGGTGTCGCTTGCGCTGTTCGTGCGCCATTTCGCCGGGGCTGTCGGCGTCTCGCCGACCGGCGCGAAGGGAATCGTCGATACGCTCGATAGTGCGATTTCGGCGGCCTGGGGCGGGGTGTTCAATGGTCTCAGCTATCTGACCACCACCGGCTGGAACTCGGTCGAGTGGGAGGGCGCGCGCAGCTGGTCAGGTCTCAGCTCTCCGGGGTTGATGCTGGCGGGCCTTGCGATGATGGGCGGAGGCGTGGCCACCGCCGCGGGCGGGGTCAAGCTGCTGCGGGTCTATGCGCTGGCCCGTCACAGCGAGCGCGAGCTTGACCGCATCATCCACCCCAGTTCTGTCGGGGGCGGCGGGCTGATGGCGCGGCGGCTGCGGCGCGAGGGGGCCTATCTCGCTTTCATTTTCTTCATGCTGTTTGCCAGTTCGATTGCGGTCACGATCATGCTGATTTCGTTGCAGCGCATCGAGTTTGACAGCGCGACGATTCTTTCCATCGCGTCGCTGACCAATACCGGACAGCTTGCCGGTGCGATTCCGCTGACGCCGACATTTCAGGGATCAGCCGGCATGGCAGGCGCGCCATGGGCAGGCTGGGCTGGTCTGCCCGGTTTTACCAAAGCGGTGCTTGCCGGTGCGATGGTCGTCGGACGGGTCGAGACTTTGGCCATCCTTGCGCTCTTCTCGCCTGATTACTGGCGGCGTTAACGCAGATCACATGCTTGCAAGCCGCCGCCTGCTCCCCTAAGTCTTGAAAACCAGCGATAAGAACAAGGTGCCCCGAATGGCCGGCGACAAACAGAACCTCCAGGACGCTTTCCTGAACCATGTGCGCAAGGGCAAGGTTCCGGTCACGATCTTTCTCATCAATGGGGTCAAACTTCAGGGCGTGATCACCTGGTTTGACAATTTCTGCGTACTTTTGCGCCGCGATGGACAATCGCAACTGGTTTACAAGCACGCCATCTCGACCATCATGCCGGGGCAGCCGATCAGCCTCTATGAGGGCGAGGACTGATTGGCCGAGCCATCGGAAACCCGTGAGCGGCCCACCCGGGCCTATGTCATCCATCCTGATCTGGGCAATGCCCGCACCCGCCGCGCCCCCGAACTGGCGCTGGAGGAGGCGGTCGCCCTTGCCCATGCGCTGCCCGCCATTGAGGTGACGGGGGCCGAGGTGGCGCGGCTGCGCAAACCTGATCCGGGGATGCTGTTTTCCAAGGGGAAGCGCGAAGAGATCGGCGCGCATCTGCAGGCCGTAGCCGATGGCGAAGGGGCCGAGCTTGTGCTGATTGACGGACCGGTGACCCCGGTTCAGCAGCGCAACCTGGAAAAGGAATGGGGGGTCAAGATTCTTGACCGCACCGGGCTGATTCTTGAAATCTTTGCCGACCGCGCCCGTACGCGCGAGGGGGTCTTGCAGGTCGAACTGGCGGCGCTGGCCTATCAGCGCACCCGGCTTGTCCGTGCATGGACCCACCTTGAACGTCAACGCGGCGGATTGGGTTTTGTCGGCGGGCCGGGTGAAACGCAGATCGAGGCTGACCGTCGCGCCATTGACGAGCAGGTGGTCCGCCTGCGTCGGCAATTGTCGCGCGTGGTCAAAACGCGCGAGCTGCATCGCAAGGCCCGCGCCAAGGTGCCCTATCCAATCGTGGCGCTGGTTGGGTACACAAACGCCGGTAAATCCACGCTTTTCAATCGCCTGACCGGGGCCGAGGTTGTGGCCAGGGACCAGCTTTTTGCCACGCTCGACCCGACCATGCGTCAACTGACACTGCCGGGCGAGCGAAGGGTGATTCTGTCCGATACGGTGGGTTTCATTTCGGACCTGCCACATGAGCTGGTCGCCGCCTTCCGCGCTACGCTGGAAGAGGTGTTGGCGGCTGACCTGATTCTGCATGTTCGCGACATCAGTCATTCCGAGACCGAGGAACAGGCAGCCGATGTCGGCGAAATCCTTGATTCGCTTGGGGTTGAGGATGACGTGCCGCTGATCGAGGTCTGGAACAAGATTGACGCGCTGTCGCCCGACATCCGGCAGGCTTTGCAGAATACCGATGCACGCAAGCAGGATGTGCAGGCGATCTCGGCCCTGACCGGAGAGGGTATCCCCGCGCTGCTGTCTGCCATCGAGGCCAAACTGGCCGAGGCGCTGGACGAACCACGCCGCGAGGCAGAGCGGCTTCTGTCCCACTCTGACGGTCGCCGCCGCGCCTGGTTGCATGGTCAGGGTGTGGTTACCTCTGAAGAGATGACCGAGGACGGTGTGCGCCTGCGCCTGCTTTGGACCGACCGGCAAAAGGCAGCGTTCGAGGCTCTTTAACCCGCTTTCTCAGGCAGTTATTTCCAAATGTTAAAGCTGAATCTTCGCCCGTTTTGCGGGCGAAGTCGTCCCGTCAGGCCGGTTGCCCTTCAAGCTCATGCGCCCAGGGCGGGTTTGCCCCGGGGCGCGAGACGGTGATGGCGGCCGCGCGGGTGCCAAGCGTCAGCGCCTTGGCGATCGTCTGGGCATCAAGCCTGTCGAGGGCGTCACGGCTAAGTGCCCCTGCGTGATCAAGTGCGGCCATGACGCCCGCGTTGAACGTATCGCCTGCGCCGATGGTGTCGGCAACCTCGACCCGCACCGCTTGGGCGATCTGGGTCTCGCCCGCCCAGAAAGCCCGCGCCCCGGCTGAACCTCCGGTCTGGAACACGACGCGAGGGCCGCGGGCAAGGATCGCCGCCGCGGCTTCTTCGTAGCTTTTGCCGGGCATCAGCCAATCCATGTCGTCGCCCGAAAGCTTGACCAGATCGGCCATGGCAAACAGCCGCTCAAGCCGCGCGCGATAGGCGTTGGAATCCGAGATAAAGAAGGGACGAATATTCGGGTCCAGCATGATCGGCATGCGGTGGCGGACACGCCTGACCAGTTCCTCGACCGCAGCGCCGCAGGGATCAGGGACAAGGCTGATCCCGCCGATGAACAGTGCCGAGACGGTTTCCGGGATCTCGGGCAGGTCCTCGGGCGAGAACATGCGCCCGGCCGAGCCCTCGTCATAAAAGAAATAGCGTGCCTCGCCCCCTTCTAACGAGACAAAAGCCAGCGTGGTCAGCCGGTCGCTGCGCGGGCAAAGTGCGGTGTCGACCCCGGCTTCGGCCAGTGGGCGCATCAGCGTCTCGCCAAAGCGGTCACGCGATAGCGGCCACAGATAGCCCGTCGGTACGCCCATACGGCCAAGCGCAATCGCGGTGTTATAGACTGCGCCACCGGGCAGAGGGCGATAGTTCGCCCCTTCGGGCACCATGTCGATCAGCGATTCTCCGACGCACAGGATCATGGTTACCCCTCCCTTCCCGTTCCTAACCGCTTGGGGCGGCAAGGCCGCCCGTTCCGGCCTTCTGATAGCGGTAACTGTCGGCGATGAAAATATCCGGTGTGAAGTCCGCCTCACCAATCCGCACGAAACCGCCGCGCTCATTCATCCAGATCAGTGCGAGCAGCAGGACAAGTGCCAGAAGCACCGCGAAAGTGATCTTCCACACCGACCAGGGCCGTTCGCCCTGCACCCGGCCCGACTGACCGTTGACGACGAAGCGGTAGCTTTTACCGTTATAGCGATAAGCCGCTGTCCAGACCGGCAGCAGGATATGCTTGAAGGTTTCATCCGTGTAGCGGGTCTCGATTCCGTGGATGCGCTGTTCATTGCCGCCGATGTCGCGGCGCACGTCCATGGCGATGACACCTGCCATTTCCTGTCGCGCAATGTCATGGCCGGCGCTGAGCGGGATTGTATAACCCTCGGCCAGAAAGCCGGCCAGATATTCGGGCTGATATGGCACCAGATGCGACAGATCCCATGGGGTCAGCGCATCGGTGATCCGGCGTGGCAGAGAGCTGGAGGCAAGCACCAGCACATCGTCGAAATTCCGCGCCACCTGACCCGATACCGTTGTCCAGCGCGTCTTGCGCACCTGTTGGGCGACCCGCTGCTGGCGGCCGTCCACCATCTGGGTGACATAGACCGTTTCATAATACCAATCCCCGCGCGCGCCGCTGTAACGTGAGGCTGTATCGGCGTCGAAGGTCCAGAAGGGCGAATAGACCCCGCTCATCTTTTTGCCGCGGCGGGCATAGGCGGTCAGGCCCGACGGGGCGAACCACAGGCCGCGCAGCCAATCCTCAAGAGCCGCTTTTGCCTGAGCCTCGCTGATGACAAAGGGCAGCACGCCCTGTGGTTTGATCAGCCGGGTTGTGCCGGTGTCCGTAACCACGGCGGTGGCGCAGAACGGGCAGGCCGAGGCGTGGCGGTCGCTGGTGATTTCGACCTTTGCGCCACAATTAGGGCAAGAGAGGGTGCGGACCGTTTCGGCCAGCTCGCTGTTGCGGTCAAGCGACAGGCCATCCTCAAGCGGCAGTTCCCGCAGGCCGGGTGATTTGTGCCCCCCGTCCCATTGCAGCGCCCGGCCAGTCGCAGGGTCGCGCAGAATGGCGCTTTCGCCCCAGGGGCCCTGCTGCGGCTGGCGGGCCGGAGCACGCGCGGGGCCGGGGCCGATATCCTGCTGGTGTCCGCAAAAAGGGCAGAGCAAGCTTTGCTGCCCGGGCGAGAATTCAAGGCTCGCGCCGCAATTCTCGCACGGGTAGCGGTATTCCGAAGGCGGGGTCGGCATTCCTGTCCGTCACTCTGCCTTGGGCAGCGGCGGCGGAGGGGGAGGCGGCGCGACGGTGAACAGCTGGGCCAGCTCGGCCACGTCCTCGGCCCGTTTCCAACCGTCCTGACCGGGGGTCCAGACCAGGGTGTCACGGGCAAACTGCCCCTCGCGTGCCAGCCGGCCCAGGTGGGCGCGGCCATAGGGGCCGTCGGCCTCGCCATTGATGGCGATATGCCAGACCGTTTCGGGTTGCAGCGGCGGCGGGCTCTGCGGCGCGACCTGTGGCTGGGGCACGGCACCCCACGGACCGCGTTGCGCCATGGCGGCGCCAAGGCCCGCGCCCAGTCCGGCGCCGATGCCTGCCCCCATGCCCCCGGGCTGGTTTGACGCGTTCAGCATTGCCTCGGATGCCGCGTACTGGCCAAAGCGGTTCAGATCGCCCACGATGCCCATCGAGGTCCGCTTATCAAGCATTTTCTCAACTTCGTCAGGCAGGCTAATGTTTTCAATATAAAATTCTGGAATGGTCAGTCCATACGCTGCAATCGTGGGGCTGATCGCTTTGGCGACCATCTGGCCCAGATCGCCGGTATTTGCCGCCATGTCCAGAACCGGGATGCCCGAACCTGCGATCATGCGCGAGAATTCCTGCACGATGATATTGCGCAGCTGAAAGCTGATCTCATCGGCGGTGAATTCGCCATCGGTGCCGACGATCTCGGTCATGAAGCGGCCGGGGTCGGTCACCCGCATGGAGAAGGTGCCAAAGGCGCGGATGCGCACCGGGCCGAATTCCGGATCGCGGGCGATGACCGGGTTGCGCGTGCCCCATTTCAGGTCGTTGAAACGGGTGGTGTTGACGAAATAGATCTCGGACTTGAAGGGGCTGCGAAAGCCGTGGTCCCAATGTTGCAGCCGGGTCAGGATCGGCAGGTTGTTGGTTTCCAGCATATAAAGACCGGGCTGGAACACATCGGCAAGCTGGCCCTCATGGATAAAGACGGCCGCCTGCCCCTCGCGCACGGTCAGCTTGGCGCCGTATTTGATCGCTTTGCCTACCGTCGGATAGCGCCAGACCATGGTGTCGCGGCTGTCGTCGGTCCATTCGATGACATCAATGAACTCGCCGCCGAGGATGTCGAAAATGCTCATGAGGCTTGCCTTTCGCGCTTGCCGGGACGCGTGGCGAGGATGATCCCCGCGCCTGTCCCGCGTCAAGCCCCGACTGCCGGGGCTAGGCTTCGGTTCCCAGAAGTTCGCGGGCGATCTGCAGGATGATCGGACGCGCCTCGGCCGCGGTCATGCCGGGCTGCAGCCGAGGATCGTAAAGGATCTTGAGCAACAGCTCATCATGCGGGGTCAGATAGGCGAATTCTTCGTCATCGTTGAAGATCGAGGGCCGCACCCGCGGGCTGTCATTGGCAAGGCCCATGCCCTGTGCCAATTCTTCGTGAATGCACGAACGGCGCAGCCGCGAAGGCAGCTCGGCCCGGATCAGCGCCACGGCCTGGGTGTAGGTCGGCGAGTTGCCGTTGGAATAGGCAAAGACCGTGCAGTAATTCTGCGGCGCCAGATCGCGCAGCGCGTCTATATCGCTTGCCGGGATGCCCGGTACGAGCGAGGCGAGGCGCGGGGCGATCTGGCGCCGCTCATCCTCGTTCACGATCAGGACGTTGAAATTGCCCGTACCGCCGGTCAGCCCGACCGGATGGCCGCTGACGCTTTGCAGCCGTGCGGCAAGGCCCGCGATGTCGGCCCGGTCACGGGCCCGCAGCGCCGGAGCGACCGAGTCCCCGAATTCGACCCGCACCAGCACCGGCTGTTGCCAGCGCCGCAGGGGTGCTGGGGTGGCGCGGGGGATCAGCTTGCCCCCTTCGCGTATATATTCGTCGTGAAGGGCGACCTCGATGAAATCCTCGGCCAGCTTTTCGGGGGTCAGGGTGATCTCGGTCCCCCCATCGGTGCGCAGACGCCCGCGGCTGATCAGCGTTTCCTCAACATTGGCAAGATATTCGCGCATACTGCGGCTGGCCGGAGAGGCGGCCGCCGCCTCGGCCCGCGCGGTTGCGGCGCGTGCGGTTTCAGCGCGTTCGCGCCGCAGGGCTGCCTGATCGACCTCGGGTGGTTCGGGCCGGTCCGGGGGTGGCGGTGCCTTGATCACGGGCGGCGGCGCCTCGGTCTGGGTTTCGGGCGCACAGGCGGAAAGCAGCGCCAGCAGAGCCAGCGCAAAAGGCAGAGCGAACGGCTGTGCCAAAAGTCGGGGGCGGGTGGTCAGGGTCACGATGGTGTCGAGGCTGGGGAGGTGGAGCCGGCTCGGGCCGAGGCGAGGGTCTTGCGCAGTTCCGCTTCCATCGTCCTGAGGTCTTCCTCGGCGGCGGCGCGGCGGACGCGACCTTCGTCAGCGATGCGCAAGCTGTCCTCGATGGTCGAAATCAGCTCGGCATTAGCGGTGCGCACCGCCTCGATGTCAAAGACGCCCCGCTCGACCTGAGTGCGTATCTGGGCATTGGCTTCGCGCAGATTCTTGGCGTTTGCGGTCAGCAGGTCGTTGGTCAGGTCGTTTGCCTCTTTGACCGCGCGGGCGGCCTCGGCGCTGCGCTGGATGGTGACTGCCTGAGCCAGCTGCGTTTCCCACAGGGGCACGGTGTTCACCAGTGTCGAATTGATCTTGGTGATCAGCGATTTGTCGTTTTCCTGCACCAGCCGGATCGAAGGCAGAGACTGCATCGTCACCTGTCGCGTCAGCTTCAGGTCATGGACCCGACGCTCAAGATCGTCGCGCGCCGAGCGCAGGTCGCGCAGTTCTTGCGCGGCCATGACCTTGTCGTTTTCTGCCGCAGCCTCGACGGCGGCTTCCTTTGCGGGGATCTCGTCACGGTCGATCTGCGCCAGTTTTTCTTCGCCTGCTGCGATATAGAGCGCGAGCTCGTCGTAGAAGTTCAGCGTGCGATCATAAAGCAGGTCCAGCGATTTGATGTCTTTCAACAACAGGTGCTGGTGATGGTCCAGATCGGCGGTGATGCGATCAATCTGGCCCTGAACCTCTTCGTAATTGGCGACGAATTTCGCGAATGGAGCGGCACGGCCCAGCAGTTTTTCCCACCAGCTGCGCTTGCGCCTTACGTCGAGTTCGCTGACCGAAAAGCCGCGGATCGTGGTCACGATCTCGCGCAGCGATTCGCCGGCGGGGCCAACGTCCTTGTTCCTGACCCCTTCAAGCATTGCCTGGCTGATTTCCTGCAGCTCATTCTGGGCGCGGGCACCGAAATGCACGATCGAGCCAGAGTCGCGGATATTCACCTCGGCCATGCGCTTGCGGATTTCCTCGGCAAGCTCAGGGTTGGCCTCGCTGAGGGTTGGGGCTGCTGCAGGTGGTTCGGGCAGGACGACCGCGGTCACGGTCTGGATTTCGTCCAGGGCTGCCTGGGCGCTGGCCTGTGTCTGCGTGGTCATCCGGTGTAGTCCTTTCATGTGTCGCAAGGGCCCGGCAGCAGAATAGGCCCTTTCCCGTCGAGTTCAACGAGCGCCCTGCCCATCAGTTCCCTTTGTTTTTGGTGGTGTTGCCATCCTGCCGGGGTGGGACGGGCCATGATGGGGCGGGCGCTTGCCGGCGGGGGTCGCTTTGCGTTGCACGGGCAGCGGGGGGCGTGTAGAACCTGCCCGATCGAGCGTTGCGAAGGAGCCCGTGCATGCGCAGAGTTGTCGTCACCGGACTGGGGATGGTCACACCGCTGGCCTCGGGGGTCGAAGAGACCTGGTCGAGACTGCTGGCCGGAGAATCCGGTGCCGGCCTGATCACTCGTTTCGACACCAAGGATGTGGCGACGAAATACGCCTGCGAAATTCCGTTCGGGGATGGTTCGAACGGCACATTCAATCCCGATGACTGGATGGAGGCCAAGGACCGCCGCAAGGTGGACGATTTTATCGTCTATGGCATGGCCGCTGCCGAGCAGGCCGTCCGCGATTCCGGCTGGGTGCCCGAAAACGAGACTGACCGCGAGCGTACCGGCGTGCTGATCGGTTCGGGCATCGGCGGGTTGCAGTCGATCGCCGAAACTGCGGTTCTGATCAAAGAGCGCGGACCGAAACGGGTGTCGCCCTTCTTTATTCCCGGGGCGCTGATCAACCTTGTTTCAGGGCAGGTCTCGATCCGCTTTGGTTTCAAGGGGCCGAACCATGCAGTAGTGACCGCCTGTTCGACCGGCGCCCATGCTATCGGTGATGCGGCGCGGCTGATTGCCCTGGGCGACGCTGACGTTATGATCGCTGGCGGCACCGAAAGCCCGATCTGCGAGATCGGCATCGCCGGCTTCAACGCCTGCAAGGCACTGTCCACCAAGCGCGAGGCTGATCCGAAGGCGGCTTCGCGGCCCTGGGACGTGGATCGCGACGGCTTTGTCATGGGCGAAGGCGCGGGCGTTCTGGTGCTTGAGGAATACGAGCACGCCAAGGCCCGTGGCGCGCATATCTATGCCGAGATTCTGGGCTATGGTCTGTCGGGCGACGCCTATCACATCACCGCGCCAAGCGAGGATGGCGAAGGCGGTTTCCGCAGCATGTCCAATGCCTTGGCTCGTGCCAGTATCAAGCCGGGCGATCTGGATTATATCAACGCGCATGGCACCTCGACCATGGCCGACGTGATCGAGCTTGGCGCGGTCGAGCGGCTGCTTGGCGATGCGGCTGGCAATGTGGTGATGTCCTCGACCAAGTCGAGCACCGGCCATCTTTTGGGCGCGGCAGGCGCGGTCGAGGCGATCTTCTGTATTCTCGCCTTGCGTGACCAGATCTGTCCGCCGACCATCAACCTTGACAATCCGGCGCGTGAAACGCCCGTCGATCTGGCCGCCAATGCTGCTGTGCGCCGCAAGGTGGATTACGTGCTGTCGAACAGCTTTGGCTTTGGCGGCACCAACGCCAGCCTGGTGATGGGACGGGTCAAGGAATGATCTGGCGCCATATCGCGTCGAACTTCCTGACACTGCTGATTGTGGTGCTGATTGCGGTTGCGGCCGCGGTCGCCTGGGGCAAGCATGAATACGACCGGCCTGGCCCAAGCGCCGTGGCTGCTTGTGTGCGTGTCGCGCCTGGCGCCAGCCTGAACGCGATCAGTCAGCAGTTGGCCGAACAGGGCGTGATCTCGAACGCCTATGTCTTTCGGGTCGGCGCTGATTATGAAGGCAAGTCGCGCAATCTGAAATTCGGCTCGTATCTGGTCCCTCCGCAGGCCAGCATGGCCGAAATCTCTCGCGTCATTACCGCAGGCGGCCCCAGCACCTGTGGCACCGAGGTCGTGTTCCGCATAGGTGTGCGCGAAAACTCGGTGATCCTGCGGGACATGGATTCCGAAACTGGCGTTTTTGCCGAACAGGCGAAATACAACCCCGCCACCGAGCCTGCACCTGAGGTCATTGCCGCCGCCGAGCAAAAGCCGGACGCGCGGCTGCGTATTTCGGTCGCGGAGGGCGTGACCAGTTGGCAGGTGGCCGAGGGTCTGAAGCAAGCAGGTTTCCTGGGCGGCGAGGTCGGCAGGCTTCCTGCCGAGGGCAGCCTCGCGCCCGACACCTATGATGTCGAAAAGGGTGCGGATCGCGCCACCCTGCTGGCCGAAATGGCGCGGCGGCAATCGTCGATCCTGGCCTCGGCGTGGGAGGCGCGGGCGCCGGATCTGCCCTATGCTTCGCCCGAAGAGGCGCTGATCATGGCCTCGATTATCGAAAAAGAAACCGGGATCCCGGAAGAGCGTCGCGTGGTCGCCAGTGTCTTTGTGAACCGGTTGCGCCAGGGAATGCGACTGGAGACCGACCCGACCGTGATCTACGGCATCACTGGCGGCAAAGGGGTTCTTGATCGCGGCATTCGCGGCTCTGAGCTGCGGCGGCGCACGCCTTATAACACCTATCAGGTGGACGGGCTGCCTCCGACGCCGATCGCCAATCCGGGCCGGGCTGCCATCGAGGCAGCGCTGAACCCCGAGGATACGGACTACGTCTTCTTTGTCGCGGACGGTTCGGGTGGTCACGCCTTTGCCCGGACGCTGGAAGAGCACAACAGCAATGTTGCCCGGTGGCGTGAGATCGAGCGTCAGCGCGGACAGCCGCTTTCCCCGGTTCAGGGTGACTAGATTCGGCAGTTGACGGGGGCGTTTTCGCCCCCGTTGCATATTGCGTGCGCTGAGGTGTTGCGCGGCCCATCCTGTTGTTTTCAGTGATTTATTTTGAGATGCCGAACTCAACCAATGGGTTCTTATTGACTTTGCGAACGCCCTAAAGTAGAAATTACCCATGCTGGGAGAGGTGGGCAAGCGGCCGGGTCGGATGACCCGAGGCCGCTTTTTTCATTTCTTGCTCGTGCGGACAGACACACGAGGGCAGGACGATCAGGAATGACGATGAATTTCGATCCGGGGCCGGAGGCACCGGAAGGGCCTTTCGTGCCCGGCGCCGCCGCGGCGCCTGACATGGATGTGCTTGCGATCGCGGATGGGCTGTTCCGGTCTTATGCGGCGGATCTTGCCCGATTGCGGGCCAAGATTCAGGCCGGCGAGATGGACGAGTTGAAGGAATCCGTCCGGATGGTGCGCGACCTGAGGGCCGCGACCCAACTGGTGCTGGAGGAAAGGAGCAAGGTTGACAAGCTTCGCAAGGAAGCTGCCGGACAGGTCGGCGCGGGAACGCTTGACCTTGTCGCGGCACGCGATGAGATCGGGCGCCGCCTGGCTTGCCTGCGCCGCGCAGGAGGAGGTTGACGAATTCCTGGGCAGCCTTGGCGACAATGCCCTTGCGGCACTGCCCTGGCTGTTCGAGTTCTGGGCGCTGCCGCATCAGTTGCCGCCCGAGGGCGACTGGAAATCCTGGGTGATCATGGGGGGACGCGGCGCGGGCAAGACCCGCGCCGGTGCCGAATGGGTGCGCATGCAGGTTGAAGGAGCTACCCCAGATGCGCCGGGCCGTGCCCGTCGCCTTGCGCTGGTTAGCGAGACCTTTGATCAGGCGCGTGACGTCATGGTCTTTGGCGAGTCGGGGATTTTGGCCTGCTCGCCTCCGGATCGCCGTCCGGTGTGGGAGGCGGGACGGAGGCGGTTGGTCTGGGCAAATGGCGCCACCGCACAGGTTTATTCGGCGCATGAGCCCGAGGCGCTGCGTGGTCCGCAATTCGATGCCGCCTGGGTCGATGAACTGGCCAAGTGGAAGAAGGCCGAGGAGACCTGGGACATGCTGCAATTTGCCCTGCGTCTGGGGGAACACCCTCAGCAGGTGGTGACGACGACGCCAAAGAATGTCCCGGTGTTGAAGCGGATTCTGGGTAATGCCTCGACCGTGACCACCCATGCGCCGACCGATGCCAACCGTGCCTATCTGGCCGAGAGCTTTCTTGCCGAGGTCGAGGCGCGCTATGCGGGCACACGGCTTGGGCGGCAGGAGCTTGAGGGGCTGCTTCTTGAAGATGTCGACGGCGCGCTTTGGACGACTTCGATGCTTGAACGGTGCAGGGTCGATGCGGCCCCGACGCTATCGCGTATGGTGGTTGCGGTCGATCCCGCGGTGACGGGCGGGGCTGGCGCTGATGAATGCGGCATCGTCGTCGCCGGGGTGGTGGCCGAGGGTCCGGTGACCGACTGGCGGGCCTATGTGCTTGAGGATGCCTCGGTCCGGGGCGGGCCGTCTGATTGGGCGCGGGCGGCAATTCAGGCGATGGAGCGGCATGGCGGCGAGCGGCTGGTGGCCGAGGTCAATCAGGGCGGCGATCTGGTGGAAAGTGTTTTGCGCCAGATCGACCCGCTGGTGCCCTTTCGCGCCTTGCGTGCCGGGCGGGGCAAGGGGTTGCGGGCCGAGCCGGTCGCGGCGCTTTATGAGCAGGGTCGGGTTCACCACCTGCGCGGCCTGGGGATCCTTGAAGATCAGATGTGCCGCATGACCGTCGCGGGCTATGGTGGCAAGGGCTCACCGGATCGTCTGGATGCTCTGGTCTGGGCTATTCACGAGCTGATGATTGAGCCGGCGGCGCATTATACGCGTCCTGCGGTACGCGCGCTCTAGCGGCTTCGGCGCCGCTTTTGCGGGGCTGTCGCATGGATATTTGGACACGGAAGAACGGGTCATGGGGCTCGTGAGGGTCGCGGTCAGCGGCCCTTTTTTCTTGGGATTTTCAGGAGGAGCCTATGGCATTTCCCTGGTTCGGGCGGAATGGGGTATCGGCGCGGCCAACCACCGCAGTCGAGAAAAAGGCCAGCGCCGCCGGTAAGGTAGTGGCGTTGGCAGCGGGGTCAGGTCGGGTTGTCTGGTCCCCGCGTGATACGGTCAGCCTGACCAATGCCGGGTTCATCGGCAATCCGGTCGGTTTCCGAGCCGTACGGCTGATTGCCGAAGCGGCGGCTGCGGTGCCGCTGATCTGTCAGGACCGAGAGCGGCGTTATGACGTGCATCCGGTGCTGGATCTGCTGCGCAGGCCCAATCCGGCGCAGGGCCGTGCCGAGATATTCGAGGCGCTTTATGGCCAGATCCTGTTAAGCGGTAACGGTTATCTGGAGGCGGTCGGTATGGGGCCCAAAGGCCTGCCTGCGGAGCTGCATGTCTTGCGCGCTGATCGGATGGCGGTGGTGCCGGGGCCGGATGGTTGGCCCATCGCCTATGAATATGGTGTGGGTGGCCGCAAGGTTCGGTTCGATATGGCGGGCAGTCCCGATCCGATTTGCCATATCCGCAGCTTTCATCCTTTGGACGATCATTATGGGCTGTCGCCGATGCAGGCGGCTGCGGTGGCTGTCGATGTCCACAACAGCGCTTCGAGCTGGTCGAAGGCTTTGCTGGATAATGCTGCGCGGCCTTCCGGCGCTATCGTCTATCGCGGTGCAGATGGGCAGGGGAACCTGTCGCCCGACCAGTATGAACGGTTGGTTGCCGAGATGGAGATGCATCATCAGGGCGCCCGTAATGCCGGTCGACCGATGCTGTTGGAGGGCGGGTTGGACTGGAAGCCGATGGGGTTTTCCCCCTCGGACATGGAGTTTCATCAGACCAAGCTGGCCGCTGCACGCGAGATTGCACAGGCTTTTGGCGTGCCACCCATGCTGATCGGTATTCCGGGCGAGGCGACCTATGCCAACTACGCCGAGGCGCATCGGGCGTTTTATCGGCTGACGGTTCTGCCTCTGGTCTCGCGCGTGGCGAGTGCCGTGGCGTGGTGGCTGTCCGAGCATCTGGGCAATGAGATCGACTTGCGTGCCGATCCGGATCAGGTGCCTGCGCTTGCTGAGGAACGCGACGCCCAATGGCGGCGTGTCGGCGAGGCGGCCTTTCTGAGCGAGGCGGAAAAGCGCGCGGTTCTGGGCCTGCCGCCTGCGCAGGAGGACTAGGATGGAGGGCTCGCGTTTCGTCAAGGAGCCCTTTGACTGGCATGACCAGCGCCTCAACACCCAAGAGCGGATCATGGCGCTGCAGTTTGGTCAGGTCGAGCGCCGGCTGGAGCGGATCGAGGCGCTGATCGAAGGGCTGGAGCGGCGCTTATGGATGACGGTTTATGGCGTTGTCGCGGTGATCCTGACCCAGGCCGTGCAATCGATCATGACCTTTACGCCAAAAGGGGGATAGCGTGAATTCAAAGGATTACGGGCTGGAGTTGAAGTTTGCGGCGGGATCGTCCCTGATCTTGGACGGTACGCGGATCGAGGGCTATGCCAGCCTGTTCGGCGTTACGGATCAGGGCGGCGATGTCGTCTTGCGCGGGGCCTATGCCGAAAGCCTGAGGCGGCTTGCCGCGCGCGGCGACCGTGTGCGGATGCTGTGGCAGCATGACCCGACCCGGCCGATCGGCGTTTGGGACGAGATACGAGAGGACGAGCGGGGTCTGTGGGTCGCGGGTAGGCTTTTGCCCGACATTGCCCAGGCCCGCGAGGCGGCGGCGCTGATCGCTGCTGGTGCCATCGACGGGTTGTCGATCGGCTATCGCACAATTTCGGCCGAGCGTGATGCCAAGGGCCGGCGGCGGCTGACCGAGGTCGAGCTGTGGGAGGTGTCCTTGGTCACCTTTCCCATGCTTGCCGAGGCAAAGGTGGGCCGAAAATCAGGCGGGATCGACGAACTGGCAGCGGCTTTTCGGGCCGCAACGCAGGCGCTGCGCGCCGAATGATTTCATCCAAATGGAGGGGAGCATGACCGAGGTGAAAGCCGCGGCCGGGACAGAACTGCCCGGAGAACTGGGGGCTGAAATGCTGGGATTCGTAAATGAACTCAAGCAGTTTCGCTCAGACATTCAGAAACAACTGAAAGTACAGGAAGATCGCATGACCATCATGGACCGCAAGAGCATTTCCCGGGCGCGTGCCCCTTTGTCGGCTGAGGCCGATCAGGGCGCGCCCTATCAAAAGGCGTTTGACGCCTATGTCCGCCATGGGGACGATGCGGCGCTGCGCGGGTTGCCGTTGGAAGGTAAGGCAATGACCTCGACCTCGGATGGCGGGTTCCTTGTTGCTCCGACCGTGGCGATGCAGGTGCAGGACGTTCTGACCGGCACCGCCTCGTTGCGACGGATTGCCAATGTCGTGACAGTGGAATCGGCGAGCTATGAGGTGCTGGTCGATATGGGCGATATCGCCCATGGTTGGGCGAGCGAGGATACCGCTCAGGCTGAGACGGGTACGCCGACCGTTCAGCGGGTCGTGATTCCGGTGCACGAGCTTTCTGCCATGCCCAAGGCGAGCCAGCGCCTGCTGGACGACAGTGCCTTTGACGTCGAAAGCTGGCTTGCCGGTCGGATTGCCGACAAATTTTCCCGAGCGGAGGCAGCAGCCTTTGTCAAAGGCGACGGTATCAACAAGCCCAAGGGATTCCTGACCCATGCTACGGCGCCCCATCATGAGGCTGGTGATTCCAGGATCGGAACCTTGCTGTCAGGTGGTGATGGAGATTTTGCCGAAGGGAATCCGGCAGATGCTTTGATCGACCTGGTTTATTCGCTGGGCGCGCAATATCGGGCCAATGCAAGCTTTGTCATGAACTCGAAGACCGCTGCGGCGGTGCGCAAGATGCGCGATGCCGATGGCCGGTTTTTGTGGACGGACTCGCTGGCTTTGGGGCAGCCGGCGCAGTTGCTGGGCTATCCGGTGCTGATCTGCGAAGAGATGCCTGATATCGCCCGTGGCGCTGCTGCGATCGCCTTTGGTGATTTTCGCGCCGGCTATACCATCGTCGAGCGTCCCGATCTGCGCGTCCTGCGCGACCCGTTCTCGGCCAAGCCGCATGTTCTGTTTTATGCCACCAAGCGCGTTGGCGGCGGCGTCACTGATGCCCGCGCCATCAAGCTGATGATCTTCGGCTGATCCAGGGCCGAAGCGGGGCCGCGCGGATTTCATGCCCGCCTTACCGGCAAGTGCAACTGTCCGCGCGCGCGAGGGCGGGCAGCGGCGCGGCCCCTTTCGTGACCCGAGGATGCGGCACCCCAGCGAATGGGAGAATAGAAGATGATGCTTGAGGAAGTGACAGCGCCTGTAGCCGAGGCGCTGCCCGTCGCGGTGTTGCGCAATCACTTGCGGCTGGGCTGTGGTTTTGGCGGGCCTGGTGCTGAGGATGTGGCCGAGACCGCGGCTTTGGCGGGCTATCTGCGCGCTGCCATTGCCGCAATCGAGGCGCGTACCGGCAAGGTGCTGCTGACGCGGCGGTTTCGGCTGCAGCTGGAGCGGTGGCGAGATACGCAGGGCCAGCCGCTGCCGCTGGCCCCGGTCGAGGCGGTCGAGGGGGTTGAGATCCTTGACGCCACGGGGGCAGGGACGGTGCTTGATCCTGCGCGCTATCGTCTGGTGCGGGATATGCAACGACCGGTGCTGAAGCCGGTGGGCGTTTTTCTGCCATCTGTCCCGCACGGGGGATGCGTGACGATCAGCTTTCTGGCTGGTTTCGGGGCTGACTGGTCCCGGGTTCCGGCTGATCTGGCGCAGGCGGCGCTGATGCTGGCTGCGCATTATCACGAGGACCGCAGTTTTGAGGGCATCCAGAGTGCGCTGCCTTTCGATGTCAGTGTGCTGATTGAACGCTGGCGCTCTGTCCGGGTGCTGGGAGGGCGCGGCAATTCGCGTGGCGGTGCATGAGCACGCCACGCATGACAGTGCCGCTGGTCGTGGAATCCTCGGCCCGGTTGCCCGACGGGATGGGCGGCTTTCGCCAGTCCTGGCAGGAGGTCGGGCGGATCTGGGCCGAGATGCGCTCGGGCGCGGGTGGTGAACGTGTCGCCGCATTGGGGACGCAGAGCGTCGTGACCTGGCGGATCACCGTCAGGGCAGCGCCTGCGGGCGATACGCGCCGCCCGCGCCCCGGGCAGAGGTTGCGGCTGGGTGAGGGCGCGCAGGCGCGGCGCTTTCGCATCGACGCAGTCGCCGAAAGCGACCCCGGGGGGCGCTGGCTGGTCTGTATCGCGCAAGAGGAGATTCCGGCATGAGCTACCGGGCAACGGCTGCCTTGCAGGCGGCGGTTTATCAGGTGCTGCGCGATGATGCGGCGCTGCGCGAACTGGTCGGGGACGCGATCTATGACGCGATGCCGGTTTCGGCCCCGGCAGGGGTTCATGTCGCGCTGGGTCCCGAAGAAGCGCGCGATGCGGGCGACATGACCGGGGCGGGGGCAGTGCATGACCTGACCGTCTCGGTCTTGTCGGGGGCTGATGAGACCGGCGGTTTCGCGACGGTCAAGGCGGCGGCTGCTGCGGTCTGCGACGCACTGGAAAGTGCGGGCATGACCATCGGGTGTGGCCATCTGGCGGGGCTGTGGTTCCTGCGTGCCCGGGCACGACGGACGGAAAAAGGCGCGGGGCGGCGGGTCGATCTGACCTTTCGCGCGCGCATCGACCTTGGATGAGGAGAAACGGTGATGGCGGTTCAGAACGGACGCGACCTGCTGATCAAGATGGATATGACCGGCGACGGTCATTTCGAAACCATAGCCGGCCTGCGGGCGACCCGGCTGGGTTTCAATGCCGAGACTGTGGATGTGACGAGCCTGGAAAGCGAGGGTCGCTGGCGCGAACTGCTGGCGGGTGCGGGGGTGCGCTCGGCCAGCATCTCGGGCTCGGGTGTGTTCCGTGATGGCACGACGGATGAGCGTGCGCGGCAGGCCTTTTTTGATGGCGAGGTGCCGCGCTTTCAGGTGGTGATCCCGGATTTCGGCACGGTCGAGGGGGCGTTCCAGATCACGGCTTTGGAATATGCGGGTAGTTACAATGGCGAGGCAACCTATGAGATTTCCCTGGCAAGCGCGGGCCCGATCAGCTTTGTCGCGCTTTGACGGCATCAACCCGCTTGCGGGTGAGGTCGAGATCTGGCTGGGCAGTCAGCGCCATGTCGCAAGGCTGACCCTGGGCGCGCTGGCTGCGCTTGAGGCCGAGCTGGGCGCCGAAAGCATGATCGCGCTGGTCGAGCGGTTCGAGGGTGGCCGCTTTTCCAGTCGTGACGTGATGGCGGTTCTGGTTGCGGGTCTGCGCGGCGGCGGCTGGACGGGCGGCATGGATGATCTGGCCTTGGCCGATCTGCGCGGCGGGCCGGTCGCGGCTGCTCATGCGGCTGCGGCGCTGTTGTCGCGCGCCTTTCGGATCGAGGGGACATGAGTGGCGGGCTGGACTGGCCCGGGCTTTTGCGTGCCGGGCTGAGCCCCGCACGTCTGGGCGGTCTGGGCCTTACCCCCGGGCAGTTCTGGACGCTGACCCCGGCCGAGCTGGCGCTGATGCTGGGCGTCGACCCGGCGCACGGCGGTGGCGCGATGACGCGTGCGCGGCTGGCCGAACTGGCCGCGCGCTATCCTGACCGGCCTGTCGGTCAGCATGAGAAAAAAGGAGGCGGCGGTGGTGACGAACAGGGACGGGCTTGGCCCGCTCGACGAGGACGAACAAGAGGCGCTGATCAAGGGGCTGGACGAGAATGCCCGGCTGACGGCAGCCTTTGACGCTGAACTGGCCCGCCTGCGCGAGACCATGCTTTACACCAACCGCGAGGCCAGCACGCTGGCCTTTGGCATCGGTGCCGGGCTGCGCCGTGCGTTCTCGGGACTGGTTTTTGACGGCATGAAGCTGAGCGAGGCTCTGAAAGGCATCGCGCGCAGCATGGCGGATACCGCCTTTTCCCTGGCGATGAAGCCGGTCGAACAGGCGCTGGCCGGAGCCATCGCGCAGGGTGTGAACGGGATGGTCTCGGCGGTGCTGCCTTTTCGGGATGGCGCGGCCTTTGTGCAGGGTCGGGTCATGCCCTTTGCCCGGGGTGGCGTGGTCAGTCAGCCGACCTTTTTCCCAATGCGCGGCGCGACCGGGCTGATGGGCGAGGCCGGACCCGAGGCGATCATGCCCCTGCGCCGCAGTGCTGATGGTCGGCTGGGTGTCGCGGCGGCGGGCGGCGGGCGGCCGGTGAATGTGACCTTCAATGTCTCGACCCCCGATGTCGCGGGGTTCCAGCGTAGTCAAAGCCAGATTGCCGCGCAGCTTGGCCGCATTCTGGCGCGCGGGGAAAGGAACGGGTGAGCAATGGCATTTCATGAGATCAGATTTCCGGCGAGCCTTTCCTTTGGCTCGGTCGGGGGGCCTGAGCGGCGCACCGAGATCGTCGCGCTGACCAACGGTTACGAAGAGCGCCGCACCCCATGGGCGCATTCGCGGCGGCGCTATGATGCGGGGCTTGGCCTGCGCTCGCTTGACGATGTCGCGGCGCTGATTGCCTTTTTCGAGGCGCGGGCGGGCCAGATGCATGGTTTCCGCTGGAAGGACTGGGCCGATTACAAGTCATGCATCCCAAGTGCCGAGGTCACCTTTCAGGATCAGGAGATCGGGATCGGCGATGGGATGCAGCGTGAATTTGCGCTGTGCAAAGCATATGCCTCGGGGGTCGGTCGCTATCGGCGCCCGGTGATCAAGCCTGTCGAGGGCACGGTGCGTGCCGGCGTGGGGCATGTCGAAAAGCGCGAGGGCGTCGATTTCGAGGTCGATACGGCCACGGGGATCATTACCTTTGCCGCGCCGCCCGAGGCGGATGCCGTAGTGACCGCGGGGTTCGAGTTCGACGTACCGGTGCGCTTTGACGCCGACCGTATCGCGGTGTCGGTCGCTTCGTTTCAGGCGGGCGAGCTGCCTCAGGTCCCGGTGGTGGAGGTGCGGCCATGAGCGGGACAATTGCGCGCGCATGGGCGGTACGGCGGCGCGACGGGCTGGAGCTTGGCTTTACCGATCATGACCGGGAACTGGGCTTTGAGGATATCACCTTCCGGCCTGATTCAGGGCTGAGTGCGCGGGCATTGGTGCAGGGCCTTGGCCTGTCGGTTGACAACAGCGAAGCCATGGGCGCGCTGTCGGATGCCGCGATCACCGAGCAGGACCTGATGGCCGGGCGCTGGGACAGTGCCGAGGTTCGCCTGTGGGAGGTGGACTGGTCCAACGCTGCTAACCGGCAGCTGATCTTTCGTGGCCATCTGGGCGAGGTAGTGCGCAGTGGCGCGGCTTTTAGTGCCGAGTTGCGCGGACTTTCCGAACCTTTGAACAAGGCGCAGGGCCGGGTCTATCACCCGCGCTGCTCGGCGGTGCTGGGCGACGGCAAATGCCGATTTGATCTGTCTAAGCCCGGCTATTCGGCCGAAGGCGTGGTACTGGCCGACGAGGGCGGACGGCTGACGCTTTCGGGTATTGCGGGCCATGATCCGGGTTGGTTCGAGCACGGCCGGCTGATCATGCTGTCCGGTGCTGCCGAGGGGCTGTCGGCCATGGTCAAGGCGGATGTTGCCCAGCCGGGCAACCGGCGTGCGGTTGGATTGTGGACGGCGCTGGGCATTCAACCCGTCGCCGGGGACCGCGTGCGGCTGGTGGCCGGCTGCGACAAGCGCGGCGAGACTTGCCGGATGAAGTTCCTCAATTACCTGAACTTTCGCGGCTTTCCTCATTTGCCTCCTGAGGATTGGCTGATCGCGCCCAAGGTGAACCGATGAGCGTGGCTGCGGGACTGGCGGCAGTGGCGGCCGCGCGGGCGTGGATCGGCACGCCCTATGTTCATCAAGGATCGGTTCGGGGGGCGGGGGCGGATTGTCTGGGGCTGGTGCGCGGTATCTGGCGCGAACTTTACGGGACCGACCCCGAGCCTATGCCGGCCTATACCCCCGACTGGGGTGAGGTCGGCGGGACCGAGCTTATCCTGGGTGGTGCGGGGCGCTATCTGCTGCCCGCCCAAGATGAGCAGCCGGGCGATGTGCTGGTCTTTCGCATGAGGGCCGGGGCTATCGCCAAGCATCTGGGAATATTGGCGGAAATTGGTGCAGAGGCGCGTTTCATCCATGCCTATGACCGGCATGGGGTGGTGGACAGTCCGCTGTCGGCGCCGTGGCGGGCGCGGATTGCGGGACGTTTCCGGTTTCCGCCTCTTTGAGGGAAAGGTTAGGGCGCAATGGCGACGATTCTGCTGGCGGCGGTCGGGGCATCGCTGGGTTCGGGCTTTGGCGGCACGGTTCTGGGGCTTTCGGGCGCGGTAATTGGCCGGGCGGTCGGGGCGACGCTGGGGCGGGTGATTGATCAGCGTCTTTTGGGCGGTGGCTCGAAGGCGGTTGAGACGGGGCGCGTGGACCGGCTGCGCATTCAGACTGCGGGCGAGGGAACCTCGATCCCGAGGCTGTGGGGCCAGATGCGGCTGCCCGGGCACGCGATCTGGGCCGGTCCCGTGGTCGAGACCCGGCGTGAGCATGGCGGTGGCAAGGGCTCGGGTCCCAGTGTGACCGAGATCGGCTATCGGCTGAGCTTTGCCCTTGCACTGTGCGAGGGGCCGATCCTTGGTGTCGGGCGGGTCTGGGCGGATGGAGAGGAGGTCTCGGCCGATGATCTGAACATGCGGGTCTATCCGGGGGACGAAGATCAGCTGCCCGATCCGGCCATTGCCGCGCAGGAGGGGGATGATGCCCCTGCCTATCGCGGCATTGCCTATGTCGTCTTCGAGGAGCTGGCACTTGAGAAATGGGGCAACCGCGTTCCGCAGCTTTCGTTCGAGGTGACCCGGGCAGCAAAGGACGGTCGCGGCCTGTCGCGTGAGGTGCAGGCAGTGGCAATGATCCCCGGTACCGGAGAGTACTCTTTGGCTACCACGGCGGTCAGCCTGGATCTGGGCCTAGGCGAGACGCAGGTCATCAATCACAACACACCTTTGGCTGCGAGCGATTTCCGCGCCTCGATGCGGACGCTGGGGCGCGAGTTGCCGAATGTCGGTTCGGTCTCGCTGGTGGTGTCATGGTTTGGCGATGACCTGCGCGCGGGTGAATGCCTTGTGCAGCCAAAAGTTGAAGATCGCAGCCGTGACGGACGTGAGATGGCCTGGCGCGCTGGCGGCATCGGGCGGGGTGAGGCGGGTGAGGTCGCGCGCGTGAACGACCGGCCGATCTATGGGGGCACTCCGGCCGATGCCTCGGTGATCGAGGCGCTGCGGGCGATTGCTGCAAGTGGCCGGAAGGGGGTGTTCTATCCGTTCATCCTGATGGAGCAGCTGGCCGGCAACCGTCGCCCCGACCCGTGGAGCGGCGCTGTGCATCAGCCGGTCATGCCATGGCGGGGCCGGATCACCACCAGTATCGCCGCGGGCCGCGATGGCAGTCCCGCGGGCACGGAGACGGCTGAAGCCGAGGTGAGGCGATTTTTCGGCTCTGCCGAGGTGCGGCATTTCTCGCGCGATGGCACGGTCATTTCCTACAGTGGGCCGCAGGAGTGGTCTTATCGCCGGTTCATCCTGCACTACGCCCATCTATGCGCGGCTGCAGGGGGGATCGACGCCTTTCTGATCGGCTCGGAGATGGTAGGTCTGACGACGATCATGGGGTCGGGCCACTCATTCCCTGCGGTCGATGAGCTGCGCCGGCTGGCGGCCGATGTGCGTGCCATTCTGGGACAGGGGGTCAAGATCGGCTATGCCGCTGACTGGTCGGAATATTTCGGCCATCACCCCGGCAACGGCGATGTACATTTCCATCTGGACCCGCTGTGGGCGGACAGGAACATCGATTTCATCGGTATCGACAATTACATGCCGCTGTCGGATTGGCGCGAGGGTGAGGACCATCTGGACGTCCATTTCGGCCGCATCGACAATCCCGCCTATCTGCGCGGCAATGTTGCGGGGGGAGAGGGTTACGACTGGTATTACGCCAGTGATGCCGACCGGCAGGCGCAGCGTCGCACCTTGATCGAGGACGGGGCGCATCACGAGCACTGGATCTGGCGCTACAAGGATATCCATGGCTGGTGGCAGAACCGCCATCACGATCGCATCAGAGGCGTGCGGCAGGCCAGGCCCACCGCATGGGTGCCGCGCAGCAAGCCGGTCTGGTTTACCGAGATGGGCTGTGCCGCGCTGGATAAGGGCACCAACCAGCCCAACAAGTTCCTTGATGCGATGAGTTCGGAATCGATGTTGCCCCACTTCTCGGACGGGCGGCGGGATGACGTGATTCAGGCGGCCTATATACGGGCGATGACCGAGTACTGGTCCGACCCGGCCAACAACCCTGCCCGTGCCGCCTATGGCCGGACGGGTGCAGGCCGGATGATCGACATGGATCGCGCGCATGTCTGGTGCTGGGACGCGCGGCCCTATCCGGCCTTTCCCGCCCGTACCGACCTGTGGTCGGATGGCCCGGCATGGGAGCGGGGTCACTGGCTGAACGGTCGTGCTGGTGCCGTGCCTCTGGCCGATGTCGTGGCCGAGATCTGCCATGAGGCAGGCGTGCGGGCCTTTGACGTCGAGGGCTTGCGGGGGTTGGTGCGGGGATATGTGCTTTCTGGTTCTGAAAGCGGTCGCGCGGCATTGCAGCCCCTGATGCTGGCGCATGGGTTCGATGCCGTCGAACGTGACGGTGTCCTGCGCTTTGTCATGCGCGGCGCGCGCGTCGATGCCGAGCTTGGTCCCGATGACATGGCGCTGGCCGAGGAGATCCAGTCTGTCGAGGTCCGGCGTGCCGCCGATGCCGAGATGGTTGGTCGTATCCGTCTGTCCCATGTCGAGGCCGGGGGTGATTATGCCGTGCGCACGGCTGAGACGATGATGCCGGGGGCAGAATTCCTGCCGGTCTCGGACAGTGAGCTGGCCATGTCGCTGACACGCGGCGAAGGTCGGGCGCTGGCCGAGCGCTGGCTGGCAGAGGCAGCGGTTGCGCGGGACGGGGTGCGCTTTGCCCTGCCGCCCTCGCTGGGGCATCTGGGGCCGGGTGATGTGGTGCGGCTGGCCGAACCCCGGGCCGAGACGAAACGCTGGCGCATCGACCGTGTCGAGCGGGCGGGTGCGATCACCGTCGATGCGGTGCGGGTCGAACCGGGGGTCTATCGTCCCGCCCGGGTCGCCGGAGGAGAGACGGTCCTGCGTCCCTTTGTCCCGCCGATCCCGGTCTGGCCGGTGTTTCTGGATCTGCCGTTGCTGCGCGGGGACGAGGCGCCCCATGCGCCGCATCTTGCGGTGACGGCGACGCCATGGCCGGGGGCGGCAGCGGTCTGGGACTCGGCGCAGAAAACCGGCGGGTATCGGTTGAACCTGACGCTTGCTGAGCCTTCGATTATGGGGCGTACTGAAAACCCGCTTGCTGCGGCCCGGCCCGGGGTTTGGGACCGTGGCCCCGCACTGCGTCTGAGGGTCAAGGGGGGTAATCTGCGCTCGGCCTCAGAGGAGGCGCTGATGGCGGGGGCGAACCTGCTGGCCATCGGCGACGGTTCGCCCGAGGGGTGGGAGCTTTTGCAGTTTGCCGAGGCGCGCCTGATCTCGGCCGGTTTGTGGGAGATATCGACCCGGCTGCGCGGGCAGGCGGGTACAGATGCCTTTATGCCCTTGGTCTGGCCTGTGGGCAGCATTGTTGTCTTACTGGATGGTGCGGCGCAGCAGGTGGATCTGCCGCCCTCGGCCCGCAATCAGCTGCGTCACTGGCGTGTCGGTCCGGCGGTGCGTGCTCCCGATGATCCGAGCTATCGCCATATCGCCATGGCGTTCCGAGGCGCTGGGCTGCGGCCGCTGTCGCCCTGTCATCTGGAGATGCGCGGCCGGGTTGCGACCTGGATCCGCCGCACGCGGATACAGGGCGACGGCTGGGAGGGGGCTGACGTCCCCTTGGGCGAGACGCAGGAGCGTTACTTGGTCCGGCTGGTTCGGGACGACGGGCATGTACTGGCACGTGCCGTGGTCGATGAGCCGCGCTGGACGGTACCCGCGGATGTTTGGGCCGAGGCCGCAACAGGAGGCGGCCTTGCCCTTGAGGTTGCCCAGCTTTCCGACCTGTTCGGAGCGGGTCCCTATGCAAAAAGGATGATCCATGTCTGAGAATACGACCGCCAACTGCGACCTGCCGCTGCTGATGCCGGCGCAGGCGCAAAAACATGTCACCGTCAACGAGGCGCTGATGCGCCTGGACGGTCAGGTCGATCTGGTCATGCAAAGCGTGACGCGTATCAATCCGCCCGATACGGTGGCCGAAGGGCTGTGTTGGGGTGTGCCGCAAGGTGCGGTCAACGCCTGGGAGGGGCAGGGCGGCAAGATCGCCATTGGCGCAAACGGAGGCTGGATCTTTGTTCAGCCGGGCTTTGGCCGCCGCGCGATCATTGCCGATGAAGGGGTGACGGCGATCCATGACGGTTCACACTGGGTGCCGGGTGCGGTGACGCTGGGCCGCCATGGTTCGGGGCTGCTTGCGCGGCAGCTGTCCGAGGATGTTGCGCTGGGGCAGGGCCCCTCATTCGATACGGCGATATTCATTCCCGCGGGGGCGCTGGTCTTCGGCGCGACGGCGCGGGTGATCGAGGGGATCACGGGTGGCGCGACCTCATGGTCGCTGGGCACGCCGGGCAATGCAGACAGTCTTGTCCGGTTTGGCCAGGGGCTTGGCAAGGCGCAGGGCTCATGGGCGCGGGGGCTTTTGTCGCCACCCATGGTGTTCTGGGAGCCTGTGCCACTGAGGCTGACTGCAAAGGGCGGCCAGTTCGCTGGTGGCAAGGTGCGTGTCGTCCTGCATTGGTGGGAATTGCGGCTGCCGGATTGAGCAGACTTTTCGCGCCCGTCGGTTTCCGCTAGACTCGGTGAATGAAACTGACGGGCGCGCCTGAATGAACCTGCAGAAAGATATGATCGAGCCGCTATCGGACGCGCGGGACGCCCCGCGCGATTCGGTCTGGGGCCGTATCCAGCGCGAAGCGCGGATCGCCGTGCGCGACGAACCCCTGCTGGGGGCGCTGATCCATGCCGGGCTGTTGCATCACGCCACCTTTGAGGCGGCTTTGGCCTATCGTTTTTCGCTGAAACTTGCCTCGCGCGAGATGAGTGAGCAGATCTTGCGCGAGATTGCGGACGACGCTTTTTCCCGTGCGCCCGAGCTTTCCTCGGCGGCGCAGGCCGATCTGTTGGCGGTCTATGACCGTGATCCGGCTACCCACCGGCTGATGCAGCCGATCCTGTTCTTTAAAGGTTATCAGGCGCTGCAAGCCTATCGCATCGGGCATTGGCTGTGGCAGCAGGGCCGGAGCGACATGGCCTATTTCGTGCAGATGCGTTGCTCGGAGGTTTTTGGCGTCGATATTCACCCGGCAGCACGCATCGGGACGGGCGTCATGATCGACCACGCCCATTCCATCGTCATCGGCGAGACGGCCGAGGTTGGCAATGATGTCTCGATGCTGCATTCGGTGACGCTGGGCGGCACCGGCAAGGAGGATGGCGACCGGCATCCAAAGATCGGCAATGGTGTGATGATCGGGGCCGGGGCCAAGGTGCTGGGTAATATCCGCGTCGGCCATCACTCGCGCATCGCCGCCGGTTCGGTCGTGCTGAGCGAAGTGCCGCCTTGCAAGACTGTGGCGGGCGTGCCGGCACGGATCGTCGGCGACGCCGGCTGCCCGGAGCCTTCGAATTCCATGAACCAGCTTTTGGGTCAGGAAGACCTGTTCTAAAGCCAGTCGGCGTTGCCGCTGCCGGTCAGCTCGGACAGGGTGATGTGTTCGCGTGCGAGCCGCTGATCCAGTTCGCGCGCAATGCGGCTGGCCAGGGAAAAGCCCTGATAGATCAGCGCCGAGTAGATCTGTACGGCCGATGCTCCGGCGCACAGCTTTTGCCATGCCTGTTCGGTCGAGCCGATTCCGCCCACGCCGATCAGCGGCACCCGTCCCTGTGTCTCGCGGTAGAGGCGGGCGAGGACGCGGGTCGAGCGTTCGAACAGCGGCGCGCCTGACAGGCCGCCCGCTTGGGGCGCGTGGGGTGAGCTAAGGCCATCGCGGGTCAGTGTGGTATTTGTGGCGATGATCGCATCGACGGGCGCGGCCAGCGCCACGGCCGCGATATCGGCAATCGCGGCGTTGTCCAGATCGGGGGCGATCTTGATGAATACAGGCGGGCGGTTTTTCAGGCTGTCACGTGCCTGCAACACGCCCTGCAACAGCGCCGCAAGAGCCTCGGCCCCTTGCAGATCGCGCAGTTTCTCAGTGTTCGGCGATGAGACGTTGACGGTCAGGAAATCGGCATGGGCGCCACTGATGCGCACGACCTCAGCAAAATCGGCGCTGCGGTCGATGCTGTCCTTGTTAGCCCCGATGTTCAGCCCGACCGGAATGCCCGACGGGCGCGCGGCAAGTCGTTGGGCAATTGCCGAAGCGCCTTGGTTATTGAAGCCAAAGCGGTTGATGATGGCGCGGTCTTCGCTTAGCCGAAAGAGCCGTGGCCGGGGGTTGCCGGGCTGGGCGCGCGGAGTGGCGGCGCCGACCTCGATAAAGCCAAAGCCCGCCCGCATCAGCGCTGGCAGAGCGCGGGCGTTCTTGTCATAGCCCGCCGCCAGCCCAACCGGATTCGGCAGATCGAGCCCGGCAAGGCGCAGTCGCAGCCGACCAGAGGTGACGGGTTGGTCCGGCAGCGGCACCAGCCCCTTTCGCAGAGCCAGGATCGAGAGATCATGCGCACGCTCGGGGTCGAGGCGATGCAATGCGGCAAGGCCCATCCGCTCGATGAGGTTCATGTGATATCTCCGATATCGTGGCCGCCGGGGCCGAGAGGCAGGGGGCGGCTCCACAGCACGTCATTGGCCCTGAGTTCGCGGTAGAGATGCGGGAACAGATCACCACCGCGCGATGGTTCCCAACGCAGCTCGTCCAGCGCCCTGGAATCGAGAGCCAGCAGATGCAGCCCGTCTTTGCCTGCAAAGTGACGCGACAGCGTGCCGGGAAGCTGTGTTGCAGTTGACAGGTGGATATAACCATCGGCCAGATCCACGGGTGCGCCAAGGCTATGGCCCTGATGCGTGAAGGCCTGAAACTCGGCCGCGTGAAAGATCTTGTAAACCAGCATGGTGGGTTCATGCGTTGCACCGTGCGGCCCGTCAAGCGCCATTGAGCCTGCGGCTTGTCAGCCAACATGATCGTCAATTGACGGAGCCGCGGC
Source organism: Paracoccus kondratievae (assembly GCF_009301415.1). GTDB lineage: Bacteria > Pseudomonadota > Alphaproteobacteria > Rhodobacterales > Rhodobacteraceae > Paracoccus > Paracoccus kondratievae. The sequence goes on from NZ_CP045073.1 coordinate 1,417,667, forward strand.
CATCCCCCAATCTGCGTTTCATTCGGACATTCGGGGTGAGAGGGAACGAGATGAAACGCTGGCTTTTGGTTTCGGCAGCGGCCGTTGCGCTGTCTTCGGGCGCGGCGCAGGCGGATTATACGCTGCACGTGCTGCATATTAACGATTTTCACAGCCGAATCGAGCCGATCAACGCTTATGACAGTACCTGCGATGCTGAGACCGAGGCCAAGGGCGAGTGTTTCGGCGGCGTGGCGCGGCTGGCATCCAAGATCCGCGAGCTTCGCGATGAGCTGAAGGCCGAGGGGCAGAATGTCATCGTGCTGGATGCGGGCGATCAGTATCAGGGCAGCCTGTTCTATACCACCTATAAGGGTAAGGACACGGTCGAGTTCATGAACGCGATCGGCTTTGACTCCATGGCAGTCGGCAATCATGAGTTTGACGACGGACCGGCTGGGCTGGCGATTCTGGCCGAGGGAACGAAGTTTCCCGTGATCTCGGGCAACCTTGATCTGTCCCAATCGCCCGAGCTGAAGGACAAGGTTGACGATATGCTGACGCTAGAGATCGGGGGCGAAAAGATCGGCATCGTTTCGGCCCTGGCGATGGACACCCCAGAGACCGCTTCGCCCGGCGATAAGGTCATTTTCATGGATGACATGGATAGCCTGAAGGCCGATGTGCAGGAACTGACCGATCAGGGCGTCAACAAGATCATCGCCCTGACCCATACGGGCTTTAAGCGTGATCAGGAGTTCGCTGCCGAAGTGGCGGGAATCGATGCGGTGATCGGCGGGCACAGCCACACGTTGCTTGGTCAGGTCGAAGGGGCCGAGGGTCCCTATCCGACAATGGTGAAGGGCGCTGATGGGGCTGAGGTGCCGGTCGCGACCGCCTATGCCTATGGCAAGTATCTGGGTCATCTGGTTCTGACCTGGGACGACAACGGCAAGCTGATCAAGGCCGAGGGCCAGCCGGTCCTGCTGGATAACTCGGTCGTGCCCGACGAAAAGCTTGCCGCTCGCGTCAAGGAAATGGCTGCGCCCATCGAACAGCTCAAGCAAAAGCACGTGGCCGAGATCAAGGCACCCATCGACGGCAGCCGCGAATCCTGTCGTGTCCGTGAATGCGAAATGGGCAATGTGGTCGCGGATGCGATGCTGGCGCGTGTCAAGGATCAGGGCATCACCATTGCGATCCAGAACGGCGGCGGGTTGCGCGCCTCGATCCCGGCGGGGGCGGTGACCATGGGCGATGTGCTGTCGGTACTGCCGTTCCAGAATACGCTTTCGACCTTTCAGCTGAAAGGTTCTGATGTGGTTGCGGCGCTGGAAAATGGCGCGAGCCAGATCGAAGAGGCGGCGGGGCGCTTTGCTCAGGTCTCGGGGCTGAAATACACGCTGGACCCCTCGGCCCCGGTCGGAAGCCGGATCAGCAATGTGCTGGTGCGCGAAGGCTCGGATTGGGTGCCGATCAACCCGGAGGCGGTATATGGTGTCGTGTCCCAGAACTATATGCGCGCTGGCGGTGACGGCTATAAGGTCTTTGCCGATAACGCTATGAATGCCTATGATTTTGGGCCTGATCTTGCCGATGTGCTGGCAGAATATCTGGCCAGGCAGGGGCCGGATTTCGCGCCAAGGCTTGATGGCCGCATCACCGTGAAATGACACTGCAAAGGCCGGGGATCGCACCCGGCCTTTTTCCATCCTGGCGGCCTAGGTTGGCAAGAAGGCGCGGCGGTTCTTCATATGTCGCTGGACAAGCTGGCGGCCTTTACGTCCCGGCGCGACGGGGCGGGCAGCGGGGGGGAAATGGCCCACCGCAAGTTCGGGAAACAGTGCGAAAATCTCGCGCCGCGCGGCGGATGAAAACGCGCGCAGCGCCTGCGGTCCGGTCAGCAATGATTCTGTCCAGCACCCATTTGACAGCACCAGCTCATGCCGGTCAAAGAGCAGGTGCAGATAGGATACGCCATCTTTTGGACAAAGCGGGCGGATGCCGTCGAGCGCGGTCAGATGGGTAGCCGCAACAAGGATTTCTTCGGCATCAAACATCCGCCGCGCGATGGCCGAGCGCAGCAGGGCGCGATGCTGAGGCGAAACGATCAGGTCACGCTGGGGCAGGTCGGGGCCGAGCGCGTCTTGGGAAATCAGGATCGGGCGCAGGTTTGGGCACAGGTCCAACCTTTTGCCATCCAGCCGCACACGGCCAATCCAGCGCAGGGGTTGAAAGCCGTGGTCGCGTGTCAGGATCAGATCACCTGGGGCCAGAGTCTCGACCGTGCGCGGGCCGGACAGGGTTTCGATCAGTGTGCCGGGGGTGAAACAGGGCGCACCTTGCATGGTGGGGTCATAAGGCAGCGCCGAAGTTGTAGCGCCCATGACCCTTTTGCCGACATATCTATAGGTCCCATCAGGGCGGAACTTTGGCCAGTAGTCCTCTCCCCCGGTGGTTTGACGCATCCGGGGAAGGATCATCACGGTATGACGGCCACCGGCCTCGATCGGGTAGCCCGCGTTCAGAGGCTTTCCGTCCGGTCCTTCTCCGACATAGCTCGGGAAGAAAACATAAAACTCGTTTCCATCGGCATCGCGCAGGATTGATGTCTCTTGCAAGGATATGCGGGTGCCTGCGTCCAGTGTCTGTTGCTTGTCGCCTTGACCAAAGGTCGTGGTTTCGATGAGCGTCTGACCATCGCCCGGATCGTTGTAATATAGCCCGGAGCCACCGCGCGAGAGATAACCAAACTCTGGATCGTCATCCTCGATCCTCAGTTCCCCCATCTCGGCCGATGCGAAGCTGATGTTGCTGCGGTTCAGGAAGGGCAGGTTCTTTTCCGCACCGGTCACGTTGGGGTTGGTGTAAACCGGAACCTCGAAGGTTGCCGTGATGATGCGGTATTCCATTAACCAATTCACAATCTAAAGTTGTACAAACTTGGTAAATACAACTTAAAAATAAGGAAATTGAAAGCCTTATTTGTCCGCGGCAACGGGCGGTTGCCGCCTGGCCATCCGTCTTGATGTGCGAGGGCTATTCCGGGTTGCCTTCACCAGTTTGCGAAAGCGTCTGGTGCAGGAACCGTTCGAAATCATCCAGATCCACCGGTTCGAACTGGCCAAAGCCCTGCATCCAGACCGAGGCGCTGCGCAGCCCGTCGGGTTCGAGCTTGCACCAGATGATCCGTCCGCGCCGCTCCTGTCGGATCAGACCGGCAGCAGCCAGTACCGAGAGGTGCTTTGAAATCGCCGCAAGGCTGACCTGAAAGGGCGCCGCGACATCGGTGACGGCCATGTCATCTTCGAGCAGCATCGAAAGAATTGCCCTGCGCGTCGGATCGGCGAGGGCGGCAAAGATCGCGTCGAGGCTGGGCTGTGCTGCGGACATGGGCCTTGTTCAACTTGCCGGTTGAATATGCGGCGGATCGACTGGCAACGGCAAGATCATGTTTTTGTCGGATGTTTGCCGGATGGCAGGCTAATCAAATGCAGTATTTTCAATGTGTTATAAATGTGCCTCGCTTGCTTGACTCATGGGGCGCAAGTCCCTATCACCGCGCCAACCGATAACGGGGGTGTGAGCCGTGGCCGAACACGACCATGACGCTGCGCGAGCCCGGGACGCAGAGCGGCTGCGCGAGCTGGAGGCCCGGTTGGGCAAGAAAGCCGGAGCAAAGCTGCCCTCGCGCGGGGAAGAACATTTCAGTCAGGCCAATCTGGCCTGGCGCATGGTGACGGAGCTGGTGGCAGGGTTGGGCATCGGCTTCATGATCGGATACGGGCTGGATTATCTGACCGGCCTGCGACCGGTCTTCATGGTGGTCTTTGTGCTGCTGGGCCTGGCAGCCGGTATCAAGACCATGATGCGGACCGCGAAAGACATAGGCAAGCCACCGGGGCCTCCCGGCGACGACAAGGGTGAATGACGATGGCAGAAGAAGAAGCAGGTGGTCTGGTTTTCCATCCGATGGATCAGTTCGTCATCAAACCGCTGTTTGGCGAAGGTTCGGTAAACTGGTACACGCCGACCAATGCGACCCTGTGGATGGCGCTGGCGGCTGTCGCTATCACCGCCCTTCTGGTCTTTGGCACCCGTGGGCGCGCCATCGTGCCGAACCGCGTCCAGTCCATCGCCGAGCTGCTGTACGGCATGGTCCATAAAATGGTCGAGGACGTAACCGGCAAGGACGGGCTGAAGTACTTCCCCTATGTGATGACGCTGTTCTGCTTCATCCTGTTCACGAACTTCCTGGGCCTGCTGCCGAAAAGCTTTTCGCCGACTTCGCATATCGCTGTGACGGCGGTTCTGGCGGTTCTGGTCTTTTTGGGCGTCACCATTCTGGGCTTTGTCAAGAACGGCGCGCATTTCCTGGGCCTGTTCTGGGTCAGCTCTGCGCCTTTGGCGCTGCGCCCGGTGCTGGCGGTGATCGAGCTGATCTCGTACTTTGTGCGCCCCGTCAGCCATTCGATCCGTCTTGCTGGTAACATCATGGCCGGCCACGCGGTGATCAAGGTCTTTGCCGCCTTTGCCGCCATCTCTGCCATTGCGCCGCTTTCGGTGCTGGCCATCACCGCTGTCTATGGGCTTGAGGTGCTGGTTGCGCTGATCCAGGCCTATGTCTTCACCATCCTGACCTGCGTCTATCTGAAGGACGCGCTGCATCCGGCGCACTAAGCGCCGGGTCAGCCTCGGGTCTGAATCGAAACCCTTTCCAAAGCCTCAAGGAGCATGAACATGGAAAATCTGGGTCAACTGGGACAGTACCTCGGCGCCGGTCTGGCTTGCGTCGGCATGGCGGGCGCCGCCATGGGGGTGGGCAATGTCGCCGGCAACTATCTGGCGGGCGCCCTGCGCAACCCGTCGGCCGCTGCCTCGCAGACCGCCACCCTGTTCATCGGCATGGCCTTTGCGGAAGCCCTGGGCATCTTCTCGTTCCTGGTCGCTCTGCTGCTGCTGTTCGCAGTCTGATCCTTTTGCCATCCTTGCGGTTGGGTGGGGGCTACAGGCGCCCACCCGATTGTGAAACGACCGGCATGGGGTAGGATATGTTCAGCCTGTTGCAACAGACCGCGCCTGTCGTGGTCGAAGAAACTGAAACGGTGGTAATCACCGAATCCGCCGAGGCGGCGGGTCATGGCGCCGAAGCAGCCCATGCCGTTGCCAATGCCGCGGATGCTGCGGCTGGCCATGCCGCCAGCGCCCCCGGCATGCCGCAACTGGATATCACGACCTTTGGCAACCAGATTTTCTGGCTGCTGGTCATTCTGGCCGTGATTTACTGGGTGCTGTCGCGGATCGCGCTGCCGCGCATCGGCGGCGTTCTTTCGGATCGTCAAGGCGCCATCACCGGCGACCTGATGGCTGCCGAGGAATTCAAGCAAAAGGCCAAAGAGGCCGAGGCTGCCTATGACAAGGCTCTGGCCGATGCCCGGGCCGAGGCGCAGAAGATCATCGCTGCCAACAAGGCCGAGATCCAGAAAGAGCTGGATGCTGCCATCGCCCATGCCGATGCGGAAATTGCTGCCCGCGCGGCAGAATCCGAAAAGCGCATCTCTGAGATCCGCGCTTCGGCGGTTGAGGATGCGCGCTCTGTTGCCCGCGAGGTGACGGCAGCGCTGGTGGAGCATCTTGGCGGCAAGGTCGATCAAAACCTGGTCGACACGGCTGTCGATCAGCGGTTGAAAGGGGCGCTGCAATGAAACGTCTGAGCGTGCTCTTTGCGCTGATGGGAACCCCGGCGCTTGCGGCTTCGGGTCCGTTCTTCTCGCTGCGCAATACCGATTTCGTCGTTACTCTGGCCTTCCTGGTCTTTGTCGGCATCCTGCTCTGGTTCCGTGTGCCGCAGACTGTCGGCGGCCTGCTGGACAAGCGCGCCGAAGGCATTCGCAACGATCTGGCCGAAGCCCGGCGCCTGCGTGAAGAAGCGCAGGAGATCTATGCAAGCTACGAGCGCCGCCAGCGCGAAGTTAAGGGCCAGGCCGAAGAGATTGTCGCCAATGCACGCCGCGAGGCGGTGAGCGAGGCCGACAAGGCCAAGAAAGCGCTGCAACAATCCATCGAGCGCCGCCTGAAAGCTGCCGAAGATCAGATCGCCAGCGCCGAAGCCGATGCTGTGCGTGCTGTGCGTGATCGCGCGATCCAGACTGCGGTGACCGCTGCGGCCGAGATCCTTGGTCAGCAGGTCAGCCCGGCTGAGCGCAGCGCTGGTATCGACAAGGCCATCGAAGAGGTTGCCCGGCGGCTGAACTGAGGCCACGGAATTGAACGAGAAGGGTGCCTTCGAGCATCCTCAGGGACAGTGACTGAACCCCGGGGCGCGTTAGCGTCTCGGGGTTTTCCTTGTCCACGCACCGGGCTGGTGGCGGATACGGTCGTTTGAAAATGAATGGGCCGGCAACCTTGCGGCTGCCGGCCCGATCTTTACCCTGGCGATGGATCAGCGCGTCGGGGTGATCAGGATTTCGACGCGGCGGTTTTGTGCCCGGCCTGCTGCGGTGTCGTTCGAGGCCACCGGCTGGGTAGCGCCGCGGCCCGAGGTTGCGATGCGGCCCTGCGACACGCCGCCAGCGGTCAGGATGCCAGCGACCGAACGCGCCCGGCGCTCGGACAGGTCCTGGTTGTAGGCGGCCGAACCGGTGCTGTCGGTATGACCGACGACCTGAATGCGGCTGTTCGGATACTGGTTCAGGTTGCGTGCGATGATGTAGAGGTCGTTCTGACCCTGCGCGCCAACTGCTGCCGAGTCGGTGGCAAACAGCGTCGATTCCGGCATCACTACGGTCAGATAGCTGCCGTTGTTGACGATGCGGATGTTGGGGTTGTTCAGCTGCTGTTGCAGGGATTTCTGCTGCTGGTCGAGGATCGCCCCACCCACGCCGCCGACCGCGGCACCGACGATGGCGCCCTTGATCGCGTCCATGCCCTGGTTGTTCTTATCCTTGTCGCGGGTAGCGCCCAGAACGCCGCCGACCACGGCGCCGGCGATGGCGCCCTGCTGGGCGCGGTTCATCTGCTGAGGTTGGCCATAGCGGTCGCCCGGTGTACAGGCGCTGATGGCAAGCGCGCCGGCCGAGGCGAGAAGCAGCGAAATACGGGTCTTCATTTTATTACCTTTCTTTTCGGGGCGATCCACAGCCGCCTGTCCTTACGACCTGGCCGGACTGATCCGGCATCTGATGCCCAAACGATTGAAACTTGGCATGAGTTCCATGCCAAGACCAGAGAAACTCGTGCAAAATCGCTGGCCTGCACTCACAAAACAGCGATGGCGAGAGGAGCGATTTTCGCACCCTCGCGCGTAAGAAGTGCACGTTTTACCGCCTCGCCCCAATGATATCCTCCGATGGCGCCACCGGTGCGGGTCACGCGGTGGCATGGGATCGCCCATGAGACCGGGTTCTGCCCGACAGCGGTGCCGACTGCGCGCAGGGCCCGGGGACGGCCAATTCGTTCGGCCAGCGTGGCGTAGCTGATGACCTGCCCGGCCGGCACCTGGGTCAACGCCTGCCAGACCTGCAGCTGAAAAGGGGTGCCGCTCAGACGCACGGTGATCTCTCCTGCACCTGCAATCAGCGCGTCTATTGCGGGCTCAAGCGCCTCGGGGGCGGGAACCGGCCGTGCGCCGGGCCAGCGGGAGGAAAGATCGGCCTCAACCTCGGTCTCGGGCAGGGGACCGGCAAAGCCGAGCCCCCAAAGGGCGCCGGCCGCGCCATAGGCGATTACTGTGCCAAGCGGCGTTTTGAACCGTCCGTGGCACAAAACCACGCCCGGATCCTCTGCCGGTTGGGTCGTGATCGTCACTCGCAGCCCGTTTTCGGGCGGGGTGAGAGGAAAGAGCGTTGCCGTCATCGCTGCCTCGCTGCTGTCTTTGCGGCAGAGTAGCGCAGACGTGGCGCAAATCCATGCACGAATGCTTGCGCATAAGCGCGGGGCAGGGCATCTGAAGGCCATGGCACGCAGCACCACCCCCCGTCTTCCCCCGGCTTTGCCCTATACGACGCAGGTCGCAATCTTTTCGCGACTGCGCGAGGCCAATCCGCAGCCGGTGACCGAGCTTGAATATACCAACGCCTTTACCCTGCTTGTCGCGGTCGCGCTGTCGGCGCAGGCCACCGATGTCGGCGTGAACAAGGCAACCAGGCGGCTGTTTCAGCAGGTCAGCACGCCCAGGCAGATGCTGGATCTGGGCATTGAGGCGCTGACCGAAGAAATCAAGACCATCGGCCTTTATCGGCAAAAGGCCAAGAACGTCATCGCCCTGTCGCAGCGCCTGATCGACGAATACGGCGGTGAGGTGCCCCAATCGCGGGCGGCGTTGATGACCCTGCCCGGTGTCGGGCGCAAGACCGCCAATGTCGTGCTGAACAGTGTCTTTAACTTTCCTGCGCAGGCGGTCGATACCCATATCTTTCGTGTCGGGAACCGCACGCATATCGCCCCCGGCCGCGACGTGTCCGAGGTCGAGCGCGCGATCGAGGATAACGTCCCCGTGCCCTTTCAGCAGAACGCCCATCACTGGCTGATCCTGCATGGCCGTTATATCTGCCAGGCGCGGCGTCCGCGTTGCCGGATCTGCCCAATCGAAGATCTCTGCCCCTATGAGGAGAAGACCGGATGACCACCCCCTATGTAATCGGGATCGGCAATGCCGTCATGGATGTGATTGCGCCGACCTCAGAGGACACGCTGGCCCGGCTGGGGGTGGAAAAGGGCATCATGCAACTGATCGACCGCGAGCGGTCCGAGTTCCTGATGGCGGCGCAATCGGCCGATCCGCAGGCGGGCAAGGCGCGGCTGGTGCCAGGTGGTTCGGTTGCGAATACGCTGGCCGGGCTGGGGATGCTGGGACTGCGCACCGCCTTTATCGGCAAGGTGGCAAGCGATCCTCTGGGCCTGAGCTATGCCGAACAGACCGAGCAGCAGGGCACGGTTTTCGTCAACCCGCCGGTTGCGGGGGATGTGCTGCCAACTTCGCGTTCGATCATCTTTGTCACCCCGGATGGCGAGCGGTCGATGAACACTTATCTGGGAATTTCGGCCGAGCTGGGGGCGGATGATGTCAGCCCGTCAGTCTTTAGCGGCGCGGATTGGCTGTTTCTTGAGGGCTATCTGTTTGACAAGGACCCCGGGAAAACAGCGTTCTTGAAGGCTGCCGATGCTTGTCACAAGGCGGGTGGGCAGGCGGGAATTGCGCTGTCCGATCCGTTCTGCGTGGATCGGCATCGCGCCGATTTCCGTCGTCTGGTGGCAGGACCGATGGATTACGTCATCGGCAACGTGCATGAATGGCAGTCGCTATATGAGGTCGAGGATCTGGAAGAGGCGCTGCGGCAGGCAAGCGCCGATTGCCACACCGTGATCTGTACCCGCTCGGGCGAGGATGCGATCCTGATCCGTGGGGATGAACGGGTAAGCGCGCCGGTCCACCGTATCGTGCCGGTGGATGCGACCGGAGCGGGCGACCAGTTCGCGGCGGGCCTGATCTATGGTCTGGCGATTGGCGCGGATCTGGCGGCGGCGGGACGCATGGGCTGTATCGCTGCGGCCGAGGTCATCAGCCATGTCGGCGCGCGGCCTGAAAGCGATCTGCGCGCGGCCTTCAGGGCCGAGGGGCTGATCTGAAGCGGTCCTCGCAGAGGGGTAAAGGGAAAGGGGCAGGGACGTTGTCGCCTCTGCCCCTTTTTCAGTCTCAGGCGGCCTTCTTGCCAGCGCCAAAGCGTCCGTAGAAGCTGTCGCCTTTCGTCGCCATGTCGCGCAGCAGTTGCGGCGCGGCAAAACGCGGGCCGAACTTGGCCTCAAGCGCGTCGGCGATTTCGACCACACGCGGCGCGCCCAGCATGTCGAGCCAGCTGAACGGGCCGCCTGACCAGGGTGCAAAACCCCAGCCAAGGATCGCGCCGACATCGCCTTCGCGGATGTCCTCAAGCACGCCCTGCTCAAGCGCGCGCACCGCTTCGAGCGCCTGCACGAACATCAGCCGGTGCTGGATCTCGGTCAGTTCGGGCTGCGCATCGGCTTCGGGCCAATCCGAGGCGAGCCCTGACCAGAAACCCTGACGCTTGCCGGCCTCATCATAGTCGTAAAAGCCCGCCTTGGCCTTGCGGCCCAGCCGACCCTGCTCGGCCAGTTTGAAGATCACCTCATCCACGGCACCGTCGGGATAGGCGTCGCCCATGGCTGCGCGGGTTGCCCTGGCAATCTTGACGCCAAGATCAATCGAGGTCTCATCGACCAGTTGCAGCGGGCCCAGCGGCATACCCATCATCTTGGCGGCGTTTTCGACCAGCACCGGGCTAACGCCCTCGGCCACCATGCGGATCCCTTCGTTGATATAGGGGATGATGCAGCGGTTGGCATAGAAGAAGCGCGCGTCATTAACGACGATCGGCGTCTTGCGGATCTGGCGGACGAAATCCAGCGCTTTGGCGACGGCGCGCGGGCCGGTCTCTTTGCCCTTGATGATCTCGACCAGAGCCATCTTGTCCACCGGGCTGAAGAAATGGATGCCGATGAACTGATCAGGCCGCGCGCTGGCCTTGGCCAGTTCCGAGATAGGCAGGGTTGAGGTGTTGGTGGCAAAGATCGCCTCGGCGGGCAGCACGGCCTCGGCCTTTTTCGTCACCTCAGCCTTGACCGAGGGGTCCTCGAACACCGCTTCGACCACCAGGTCGCAGCCTTGCAGGGCGGCGTAATCGGTGGTGGGGGTAATGCGGGCAAGGACCTCGGCCTTTTTCTCTTCGGTTGCTTTGCGGCGGCTGATTGCCTTGTCAAGCAGACCGGCGGAATGGGCCTTGCCACGCTCGGCCGCCTCCTGGGCCGAGTCGATCAGCACGACCTCGATCCCAGCCATGGCCGAGACATGGGCGATGCCTGCGCCCATCATGCCCGCGCCAAGGATGCCGACCTTTTTCACGCTTTGATCGGGGGCATCGGGACGGTTTGCGCCTTTCTCCAGCGCCTCCTTGTTGATGAAGAGGCTGCGGATCATCGCGGTGGACGAGGGGTTCATCAACACATTGGTGAACCAGCGCGCCTCGATCTTCAGCGCCGTGTCAAAGGGCACCATCGCCCCTTCGTAGACGGCGCTGAGCAGGGCCTTGGCGGCCGGGTAGACCCCCAGCGTCTTGCCATGGACCATCGCGCTTGCGCCGACAAAGGTCATATAGCCCGCCGGGTGATAGGGTTCACCCCCCGGCATCTTGTAGCCTTTGGCATCCCAGGGTTTGACCAGATCGGTGTCGCTGGCCTTCAGCACCCATTCACGCGCAGCGGCGACTGGATCGGCGGCCACCTCGTCGATCAGCCCCGCGCCCTTGGCCTTGGCCGGGTCGCTAAGCTTGCCTTCCAGCAGGAAGGGGGCCGCGCCCATCGCGCCAAGCCTGCGCACCAGCCGGGTGGTTCCGCCAGCGCCGGGGAAGATGCCGACCATGATCTCGGGCAGGCCGATCCTGGCCTTGGGATTGTCGGCGGCAAAGATGCGATGCGTTGCAAGCGGCAGCTCCAGCCCGATCCCCAGGGCCGTGCCGGGCAGGGCTGCTGCGATGGGCTTGCCGCCCTTTTTTGTCTTGGGGTCCATACCCGCAAGCTCGATCTTGCGCAGCAGGTGGTGCAGCGTCATCACCCCGTCAAAGACTGACTGAGCGCCGCCCTCTTTCATGCTTGCGATGACGTTCAGGTCCATGCCGGCGGCAAAGTCCTTTTTGCCGCTGGTGATGACGATGCCCTTGACCGCTTCATCGGCCAGCGCGTCGTCGATCAATGCATTCAGTTCAGCCGCGCCGTCCAGAGACAGCACGTTCATCGACTTACCGGGCACGTCCCAGGTGACGATGGCGACGCCGTCGGCGTCTTTCTGCATGGTGAAATCGGTCATCCTTACCTCCCTCAGACGCGCTCGATGATGGTGGCCGCGCCCATGCCGGACGCGATGCACAGTGTGGCAAGGCCCACCGTCTTGTCCTGACGCTCAAGCTCGTCAAGCAGCGTGCCGATGATGATGGCTCCGGTCGCCCCCAGCGGGTGGCCAAGAGCAATCGCACCGCCATTGACGTTGACGACGGCGGGGTCGACGTCAAAGGCCTGCATGAAGCGCAGCACGACCGCGGCAAACGCCTCGTTCACCTCGAACAGGTCGATGTCGCTGATCGCCATGCCGCTGTCTTTCAGGATCTTTTCCGTCACTGGCACAGGGCCGGTCAGCATGATCGTCGGGTCGGTGCCGATCTTGGCAGTGGCGCGGATGCGGGCGCGGGGCTTTAGCCCGTAAGCCTTGCCGAACTCGGCATTGCCGATCAGCACAGCAGCCGAGCCGTCCACGATACCCGAGCTGTTGCCGGCGTGGTGGATGTGCTCGATATGGTCAAGGTGGGGATATTTCAGCGTTGCCACCTTGTCGAAGCCGGGCATCATCTCACCCATTTCCTTGAAGCTGGCCTTGAGCCGGCCCAGATCCTCAAGCGTGGTGCCGGGCCGCATGTATTCGTCGCGGTCAAGGATGGTCAGTCCGTTCTGGTCCCTGACCGGCACGATCGACTTGGCAAAGCGGTTCTCGGCCCAGGCCTGTGCTGCGCGGCGCTGGCTTTCAACGGCAAGGCTGTCGGCCTGTTCGCGCGAAAAGCCGTATTCGGTGGCGATGATATCGGCGCTGATCCCCTGCGGGACGAAATAAGTCGGGAAGGTCAGGCTGGGGTCGACGGCGATGGCGGCGCCGTCGCTGCCCATGGCAACGCGGCCCATCATCTCGACCCCACCGGCGATATAGGCCTGGCCTGCGCCGCCCCTGATCTGGTTTGCGGCAATGTTCACGGCCTCCATGCCCGAGGCGCAGAAACGGTTGATCGACAGGCCCGGGATCGACTCGTCCAGATCCGAGGCCAAGACGGCCGAGCGTGCAAGGCAGCCGCCCTGCTCCTTGACCTGGGTGACATTGCCCCAGATCACGTCCTCGACCGCATGACCGGTCAAGCCGTTGCGTTCCCTGATCGCGTTCAGCAGCCGGGCCGAAAGCGCGACCGAGGTGACTTCGTGCAGGCTGCCGTCGGGGCGGCCCTTGCCGCGCGGGGTACGGGCGGCGTCATAGATATAGGCTTCGGTCATGCTTCCTCCTTCGCGGCCCGGTCCGCGGGGTTGCCGGGCATCAGATCATAGGGGTGTTTCCAGCCCGGCAGCGCCGAAATGCGCGTCAGCCAGGCGTCGATATGGGGCCAATCGGCGCGGTCAAAGCCGAAGGGCTCGGGATAAAAGAGATAGCTGCAGCACGAGAGGTCGGCGATGCTTGGCGCGTCCCCCGCCAGCCATTCGCGCCCGGCCAGATGGGCGTCCAGCGTTCTGAGCGCCGCCCGGCAGCGACCCTGCAGCCAAGCGATAACCTCGGCCGGGCGTTTGTCGGGGGGCAGGAAATTCATCAAAAAGCGCAATGCGCCGAATTGCGACGAACCTTTGTGATTGTCCCAAAACAGCCAGCGCATGATTTCGTTACGGTCCTCGCCGAGGAACTGGCCGGTCTTTTCCGCAAGATGCAGCAAGATCACACCTGATTGGGTCAGGGTCAGCCCGTCTTCGGCAAAGACCGGAGCCTCGGCCATTTCGTTCAGGGCGCGGTATTCGGGGCTGCGCGATGCGCCGTTGAAAAAGTCGACAAAGACCGGCTGCCAAGGATAGCCGGTCAGCTGCATCATCAGCGCCACTTTGTAAGAGTGGCCCGATTCCCCAAAACAGTAAAGCAGTGCTGGCATCCTGTCTCCTTTCCCTCCCACAAGGCATTAGGTGCGTGGCTGGCGCGGGTCCGGGTCCGGGGCCGGGGCGCTGGCCCCTTGTCCCTGCTGCCCCGCGCCGGGCCGTCTGTTTCAGAACTGCTCAGCCGTCAGCGCCATTACCGGATCAGCACCCGTGCGGATGCGCGCCAGATGCGTCGCGGTCATCGGCAGGTGACGCGCCATGTAATAGCGCCCGGTGGCGAGCTTGGTCTCATAGAAGGTCGCGTCGCCGGTCCCGGCGGCAAGCGCCGCACGTGCAGCCGCCGCCATGCGCACCCACATCAGGCCGAGCGCGACATGGCCAAAAAGATGCATGAAGTCATAGGACCCGGCCAGCGCGGCATTGGGGTTCTTGAGCCCATGTTCCATAAAGAACATCGCCGCCGCCTGCAGATCTTTCGAGGCCGCCTTGAGCGGGTCGAGGAAATCGGCCTTAAGCGTCTCATCCTCTTCATGCGCCTTGATGGTCTGGCGGATCATGTCAAAGAAACCCATGATCGGCTTGCCGCCTTCGGCCGCGAGTTTGCGACCGACGAGGTCAAGCGCCTGCACGCCGTTCGCGCCCTCGTAGATCATGGTGATGCGGGTGTCGCGGACGAACTGCGACATGCCCTGTTCCTCGATATAGCCGTGGCCGCCAAAGACCTGCTGGGCCTGGACCGCCACGTCAAAGCCCTTGTCAGTCAGGAAGCCCTTGATGACCGGGGTCAGCAGCGAGATGAGGTCATGCGCCTCTTTGTCATTGCCGATCACGGCGCGGTCGATCAGATGCGCGCCCCAAAAGGCCAGTGCGCGCGCCCCTTCCAGAAAACTTTTCTGGTCCATCAGGTTGCGGCGGATGTCGGGGTGGGCGATCAGCGGATCGGCCGGGCCCCCTGGATTGGCCTCTCCGGTCGCGGCACGACCTTGCAGACGCTCGCGCGCATAGGCGACGGCGTTCTGATAGGCGGCCTCGGCCACGGCATAACCCTGCAGGCCGACGCCGATACGGGCTTCGTTCATCATGGTGAACATGGCGCGCATGCCTTTGTGCAGCTCGCCCAGCAGCCAGCCTTTGGCGCCGTCATAGTTCATGACGCAGGTGGCATTGCCGTGAATGCCCATCTTTTCTTCAAGATTGCCGACCGACAGCTTGTTGCGTTCGCCCAGCGAACCGTCCTCATTGACGAGGAACTTGGGCACGATGAACAGCGAGATGCCCTTGGTGCCCGGACCGCCGCCCGGAGCCTTGGCCAGCACCAGATGGATGACGTTTTCCGACAGGTCGTTGTCACCGGCCGAGATAAAGATCTTTTGCCCGGTGATCAGATAGCTGCCGTCCGGCTGCGGCTCGGCCTTGGTGCGCAGCAGGCCCAGATCCGTACCGGCATGCGGCTCGGTCAGGTTCATGGTGCCGGTCCATTCGCAGCTGACCATCTTGGGCAGATAGGTCGCCTTCTGCTCATCCGTGCCATGGGCGCGGATGGCGGAATAGGCGCCATGGGTCAGGCCCTGATACATGGTAAAGGCCATGTTCGAGCCCGAAAACATCTCGCCCGCCGCAAGGCCGATCACATAGGGCATGCCCTGACCGCCATATTCGGGGTCGCAGTCGAGCGCGGTCCAGCCACCTTCGCGCATCTGCTGGAACGCCTCGGCAAAGCCTTTCGGCGTGTGGACGACGCCATTTTCCAGCCGACAGCCTTCGCGGTCACCGGTGGCATTCAGGGGGGCCAGCACCTCGGAGGCAATCTTGCCGGCTGCTTCCAGCACGGCCTGAGTAAAGTCGCGGTCAAGCTCGTCGTGGCCCGGAAGCTCTTGCCTGGAGATTTCGAGAACGTCATGCAGCAGGAACTGCATGTCACGGACGGGGGCGGAATAGGTTGTCATCGGTCCTCCCAGGGGTTCGACGTCAGGCGTCGGATTTCAGGTTGTTCAGCCACAGCTCACCATCGGCGATCTGCTGGCGCAATTCGGACATGGCTTCACCCAGTTCACGGTGCTGCTGCTCCATGTCAGCCAGCCGCTCGCGCGCTGCGCCAAGCGCGGCCTCGGTCTGGGTGATGTTGCGCTCGGCCGGGTCGTACAGTTCCAGCAACTGCCGGATCTGTTCGAGCGAAAAGCCAAAGCGGCGGCCGCGCAGGATCAGGGTCAGCCGGGCACGATCTGCGCGGCTGTAAAGCCGCTGCTGGCCGCGCCGCTCGGGGAACAGCAATTCGCGCGATTCGTAAAAGCGCAGCGTACGCGGCGTGACGCCAAAGGCGTCGCACATCTGGCGAATGGTCATCGGCGCTTCGCTCACGTCCGGTCCTTTCCCTCGCAGTCACCTGATCTGAATATAGGCCAGGTTGACGTGCACGTAAGGTGCGACGTGGCGTCAGAGAGTGCTCAGCCGGTCTGCGCCTCTCCGGCGGGTTTCTCATCGGCCTCCATGCCTTCGAGAATGGCCAGCGTTTCGTTGCGCAGGGCGCGCAGGTCGGTCATCGAGGTCTCAAGCTCGTCGCGCTGCTGGGCCAGTACCTCAAGCTGGCGGTCGGCAAGTTCGATCCAGACCCGGTACTGTTCGCGGGTGCCCTTTTCGCCATAGATGAGCAGCCACTGGCGGATATCCTCAAGCGAGAAGCCAAAGCGGCGACCGCGAAGGATCAGTTTCATCCGTGCGATTTCGCGCGGGCCGTAAAATCGCGAGCGGCCTTCTTTGCGCGGGCTGAGCAATTCTATGTATTCGTAATAGCGCAGCGTCCGCGGCGTCACGTCGAAACGTGCGCACATCTCTTTGAAACCTATGTATTCGCTTTGGTCGCCATCGGACATCTGTCGAACCCCGTAATCGGATCATGGTCAGCCTAGCGCCGGGGTTGGCCAAACTCAACCATTGCGCGGCCGGGCTTGTCTGGCGGTGGCGTGCTGCTACCATTCACCTCACCCCAATCAGGAGGCACGAAGCATGAACGGAGCGTCACCCGAGGACGATCCTGAACAACGCCGGCGGATCGCGCGTCAGTTCATCGAGATAATCCCGCACGCCCGCGCGCTTGGCATGAGCCTGGACAAGCTGTCACCCGAAGGGACCGAAATCTCGTTGCCATGGCGCGAGGATCTGGTTGGCGACCCTGACAGCGGGGTCATTCATGGTGGCGTGATTTCTGCGCTGATGGACACATGCAGCGGCGCGGCGGTCATGGCCCATCCCGCAGGCGCGCGCTCGACCGCGACCATCGACCTGCGCATCGACTATATGCGCGCGGCAACGCCCGGTCAGACCATCCGCGCCCGCGCTGAATGCTATCACGTCACCCGCTCGGTCGCTTTTGTGCGTGCCTGGGCGATGGATGACGACGAATCGCGCCCTGTGGCTGCCGCCACCGGGGCCTTTACCATCGAGAGGTAACATGGCGGGCCGGAACGAACCCCTCGACGCGATCAAGTCGCGGCGCAACGGCACGCTGAACGCGCTGGTCAACAGCGTGCCCTATATCCGCTGGCTGGGGATCACCTTTGACCGGCGCGGAGATGAGCTGACGGCGGTGCTGCCCTTTGACGAAAAGCTGATCGGCAACCCGATGCTTCCCGCGATCCACGGCGGCGTCACGGCTGCCTTTCTGGAAGTCACTGCCATCGTCGAACTGACCTGGAGCGCGATCTGGGAGGACATGGAACAGGGCCGCATCGCCCCTGATGCCGCTGTGCCGGAAAGCCTGCCGCGCCTGCCAAAGACCATTGATTTTACAGTGGATTACCTGCGTTCCGGCCTGCCGCGTGACGCCTATGCGCGGGCGCGGGTGGTGCGTTCGGGCCGGCGCTATGCCAGCGTGCATGTCGAGGCCTGGCAGGATCATCGCAGCAAGCTTTTTGCCCAGGCGACCGGTCATTTTCTGATGCCGCAGAACGGCTGACCTCATGGTTGAGATCTTGCCAGCCAGCGGCATGACCGGCGCGGACAGGCCAGTTTCGCATCGCCGTGTGCTGTCGATCGCCCTGCCGGTGGTGATTTCCAACGCCACCGTTCCGATCCTTGGCGCCGTCGATACCGGCGTTATCGGCCAGCTGGGAGAGGCGGCGCCCATCGGCGCGGTGGGGCTGGGGGCGGTGATTCTTGCCTCGATCTACTGGATCTTTGGCTTTCTGCGTATGGGGACCTCGGGCCTTGTCGCCCAGGCCCATGGCGCAGGGAATGAGGGCGAGGCCGGCGCGCATCTGCTGCGGGCGCTGGGAATCGGAATCATCGCCGGGCTGGTATTTATCCTGTTGCAAGGGCTGCTTTTTGCCGGGGCCTTTCGCCTTGCCCCGGCCTCGCCCGAGGTCGAAGCCCTGGCGCGGCAATATCTTGGCCTGCGGATCTGGGGGGCCCCGGCCACCATCGCGCTGTACGCCATCACCGGCTGGCTGATCGCGACCGAGCGGACCCGGTCGGTGCTGGTCCTGCAACTGGTGATGAACGGGCTGAATATCCTGCTGGATCTGTGGTTCGTGCTGGGTCTTGGCTGGGGTGTGCCCGGTGTGGCCGGCGCGACCCTGATTGCCGAATGGTCGGGGCTGGCGCTTGGCCTGTGGTTTGCGCGTCACGCCATCCGTGCCGCCGTACGGCGGTCCGGGCTTATGGCCCGCGACCGGATCGAAGAACTGGTGCGCGTGAACGCCGATATCCTGATCCGCTCGGTACTGCTGCAGGGGTCGTTCACCACCTTCATGTTCATGGCGGCGGGGCGCGGAGATGTGACGCTTGCTGCCAATCAGGTGCTTTTGCAGTTTCTGGAAATCGTCGCCTATGGGCTGGACGGTTTCGCCTTTGCGGCCGAATCGCTGGTCGGGCAGGCGGTCGGGGCGCGGCGGCTGGATCGGTTGCGCCAGTCGGTGCGCGTCGCCTCGGGCTGGGGTGTCGCCGGGGCAGTGATCCTGTCGCTGACCTTTCTGCTTTTCGGACCGGCGATCATCGACCTGCTCACCACCTCGCCCGAAGTGCGGGCAGAGGCACGGCATTATCTGCCATGGCTGATCGCCGCGCCGGTGATCGGCATTGCTTCGTGGATGCTTGACGGGGTGTTCATCGGTGCGACCCGCACGCGTGAGATGCGCAATGCCATGCTGGTGTCGGTCGGGGTTTACGCGGCTTTGGTGACGCTGCTGCCCGCGCTTTTCGGCAATCATGGCCTATGGGCGGCGCTGATGGGGTTGAATGCGCTGCGCGGGGTGACAATGTGGCGGCTTTATCCCCGGGTCGAGGCCGCCTTGTCCTGAATGTGCACAGCGCCCCGCGAATCGGGGCGCTGTGGTGATATCTCGTCCTACAGCTCTTTGATGATCTGCTGGCGGGCGGTAACGCGCAGTTCGGCCATTTTGGTGCGGATGGTCGTCTCATCTGCCTTGCCTTCCAGATCGGCGGCAAGCTTGCGATAGACATCCTCATCGCCCGGCTCATCGAAATCCGAGCTGACCACGGTCAGCGCATAGGCGCGGGCGTCGTCGCCCGTCTTGCCCAGCAAACCGGCCGCCCATTCGCCAAGCAGGCGATTGCGCCGCGCCTCGGCCTTGAAGTTCAGTTCGGCATCATGGGCGAATTTCGCCTCATGTGCGCGCTCGCGGTCGTCAAAGGTAGTCATGGCGGCCTCCGGCTAGGGGTGATCCCGTGGTTCTTTTTGCTGGATATGCCCATGCGCGCGCCCCATCGCAAGCCCGTATTGCCCCTGACCCTCATTCTGGCCTATAGCGCGGGTAGGAATTCTCACCTTGCGGACGGGGGACGCGCAGCATGGCACCAAGGCGCAAGAAAATCTACGAAGGCAAGGCCAAGATTCTGTATGAGGGCACCGAGCCGGGAACGCTCATCCAGTATTTCAAGGATGACGCCACCGCCTTCAACGCGCAGAAGAAGGCGACGATCGAGGGTAAGGGGGTGCTGAACAACCGCCTGTCCGAGTTCTTTATGACCGGGCTGACCAGCATCGGCGTGCCCAATCACTTTATCCGCCGCATCAACATGCGCGAGCAGCTTGTGCGTCAGGTCGAGATCATCCCGCTTGAGGTGATCGTGCGCAATTTCGCCGCCGGTTCGATTGCCAAGCGGCTGGGGATGGAGGAAGGCACGCAGCTTCCGCGGCCTATCGTCGAATACAGCTTCAAGAATGATGAGCTGGGCGACCCCTTCGTCTCTGAGGAATATATCATCGCCTTTGGCTGGGCGAGCCAGCAGGACCTGGACGATATCGTGTCGCTGGCGCTGCGGGTGAATGACTTCCTCTCGGGTGTGTTCTTTGGTGTCGGCATCAAACTGATCGACTTCAAGATCGAGATCGGCCGCATCTGGGACGGCGATTTCATGCGTCTTGTCGTCGCCGATGAGATCAGCCCCGACTCCTGCCGTCTCTGGGACGTCAAGACCGGGCAAAAGCTCGACAAGGACGTGTTCCGCCGCGATCTGGGCAGCCTGACCGATGCCTATACCGAGGTGGCCCGCCGGCTGGGCCTGATGCCCGCCAACACCGCCTCGCTGACCAAACCGACGCTTATCAACTGAAAGGCCCGCCGATGAAAGCCCGTGTCACCATCATGCTTAAGGATGGCGTTCTGGATCCGCAGGGCGAGGCCATCCGCCACGCCCTCGGCGGCCTTGGTTTTCAGGGCGTCTCGGGCGTGCGTCAGGGCAAGGTGATCGAGCTGGACCTGGCTGCCACCGATGCCGAGGCAGCCGAGGCCGAGGTCGCGCGCATGTGCGAGGGTCTGTTGGCCAATACGGTGATCGAGAAATACGCCGTCGAAATCGTCTGATCTGCCGGGCCGGGCGTTGCTCCGGCCTTTGGTGTTCAGGCAGCAGCCGGGAGGGCGGTTTTCGTGATCGACAAGCTCTCCATGTTCATGGCGCTGGCGCGGGAAAAGCATTTTGGCCGCGCCGCCGAATCGCTGGGCATCACCCAGCCGACCCTGTCATCCGCCATCCGCGCGCTTGAAGAACAGCTGGGCGTGCAGCTTGTGCGCCGGGGCTCGCGCTTTCAGGGTCTGACGCCCGAAGGCGAACGGGTCCTTGGCTGGGCGCGCCGCATCGTCGCCGACGCCCGCGCCATGCAGGCCGAGATGGAGGCCAGTCGCAAGGGCGTCTCGGGCCGGCTGCGCATCGGCGTCATCCCGACTGCCATGCCGCGTATCGCCGAGCTGACCGGGCCATTCCTGCGCCGCCACCCGAATGCCGGGGTCTCGATCCTGTCGCGCAGTTCGGACGAAATCCGCGAGCAGATCGAGGCGCTGGAACTTGATGCCGGTGTGACCTACCTCGACAGTGAGCCTTTGGGCCGGGTGCAAAGCCTGCCACTTTATCGCGAGACCTACTGCCTGATTGACCGCAGCGAACTTGGCAGTCCGGTCGGCTGGGCCGAGGCGGCGACGCGGCCGCTGTGCCTTTTGACGCCCGACATGCAGAACCGTCGCATCGTCACCCGCCATCTGGTCGAGGCGGGGGCGGATGCGCTGCCACGGGTCGAATCGACCTCGATGCTGGCAATTCTTTCGCATGTGGCGACCGGGGACTGGGCTGCGATCCTGCCCCGGGCGCTGGCACGGGGCCTGCCCTTGCCCGAGGGCGTGCGCGCCCGCGACCTGACTGGCGAAGGGCATATGGTTGGTCTGGTGGTTGCCAACCGCGAGCCGCATCCGCCGCTGGTCGAGGCGTTGCTTCGTATTACCGCATCAATAGATACATTCGATCAATAGACGGTATATCACGATTGTTTTGTCTATCGTTGGGCTTTAGTCTGGACAAAATTGATGAGCCCGGACGACCCAGCCATGACTGTACCAGCGATTGACGCTGATTTCCTGTTACGCCTTGATGAGATCATCGCCGCCCATAAGGGCCGCGAGGGGCCGCTTCTGCCCATTCTGCACGACATTCAGGCCGAATGGGGCCATGTCCCCGAGGCCGCGCAGCCGGTCATCGCCGAGGCCTTGGGCATGACCCGTGCCGAGGTGCATGGCGTGGTCAGCTTTTATCATGATTTCCGGGATCATCCGCATGGCCGGCATGTCCTGCGCCTGTGCCGGGCCGAGGCTTGCCAGTCGATGGGGGCCGAGGCTTTGGCCGATGAGGTCCGTGCTGCGCTGGGGATTGACTGGCATGAGACGACGCCCGACGGGCGGCTGACGCTTGAGCCGGTGTTCTGCCTTGGGCTTTGCGCCTGTGCGCCGTCGGCGCAGATGGGCGACCGGCTGCTTGGCCGCGCCGATCTGGCCAAGGTGCAGAAACTGGTGGCGGAGGCAGGGGCATGAGAGTCTGGGTTCCTCTCGACGCTGCTGCAAGGGCTCTTGGTGCTGACGAAGTCGCCGAGGCGCTTTCGCGCGAATTCACCGTCACCCGCAACGGTACCCGCGGGATGGTCTGGCTTGAGCCTTTGGTCGAGGTCGAGCGTGACGGGGTGCGCTATGGCTATGGTCCGGTGATGCCGGAGGATGCCGCCTCGGTTGCCGGGGCGATCCGCACCGGTTCCGAGCATCCGCTGGCCTTGGGGCCGGTCGAGGAACTGCCATGGATGAAGGCACAGACCCGGCTGACCTTTGCCCGCGTGGGCGTCATCGACCCTCTGTCGGTCGATGAGTATGAGGCCCATGGTGGCCTTGCAGGTCTGCGTCGCGCGATCAGCGTCGGTCCGGAAAAGATCGTTGATGAGGTCACCGAATCCGGCCTGCGCGGCCGTGGTGGTGCAGGTTTCCCGACCGGCATCAAATGGAAGACTGTGGCGGGTGCCAAGGCCGTTCGCAAATACATCGTCTGCAATGCGGATGAGGGCGATTCGGGCAGTTTTGCCGACCGTATGCTGATGGAGGGCGATCCTCTGGTCCTGATCGAGGGCATGACGATCGCGGGCATCGCGGTCGGTGCGGTTCAGGGCTATGTCTATATCCGCAGCGAATATCCCGATGCGATCCGGCTGATGCAGGCTGCAATCGTTCGGGCGCGGCAGGCGGGAATTCTGGGCCAGTCTGTCCTTGGCTCGGGCCATGCCTATGACATGGAGGTGCGCGTCGGCGCCGGAGCCTATGTCTGCGGCGAGGAAACGAGCCTGCTCAACAGCCTTGAGGGCAAGCGCGGCATCGTCCGTGCCAAGCCGCCGATTCCGGCGCTGGAAGGTTTCCTTGGCCGTCCGACGGTTGTGAACAACGTGATCTCGCTGGCCTCGGTGCCGTGGATCCTTACCCATGGTGCGGCGGAATATGCCCGGCTGGGCGTCGGTCGCTCAAAGGGTACGATCCCGGTCCAGCTGGCTGGCAACGTCAGATATGGCGGGCTGTTCGAGGTCGCTTTTGGCATGAGCCTGCGCCAGATCATCGAAGAGATCGGCGGCGGCACAGCCTCGGGCCGGCCGGTCAAGGCGGCGCAGGTCGGCGGACCGCTTGGCTCATATATCCCGCATTGGAATTTCGATCTGCCCTTTGGCTATGAAGAGCTTGCGAGCAAAGAGGGGCTGCTTGGCCACGCCGGCATCACCGTCTTTGACGACACTGCCGACATGCTGAAGCTTGCGCGCTTTGCCATGGAGTTCTGCGCCGTCGAAAGCTGTGGCAAGTGCACGCCCTGCCGTATCGGTTCGATCCGCGGGGTCGAGACGATCGACCGTATTGCCCAGGGCGATGAAACGGGGATCGCGATCCTGACCGATCTTTGCAACACGATGAAATGGGGATCGCTTTGCGCGCTGGGGGGTTTTGCGCCCTTTCCGGTCATGTCCGCGCTGACCCATTTCCCCGAGGATTTCAGCGGGCGCCGCGAGCCCCGCAGGGAGGCCGCCGAATGAAGGACTTTATCATTCCCGACCGCGACATGGGTACCCCGGCGGTCAAATCCGATGTCACTGTCAACCTGACCGTGGACGGCATTTCCGTCAGCGTTCCTGCGGGTACCAGTGTCATGCGCGCTGCTGCCGTGGCTGGGATTTCGGTCCCCAAACTGTGCGCGACGGATCATGTCAGTGCCTTTGGCTCATGCCGGCTGTGCGTGGTGCAGATCGACGGGATGCGGGGTCTGCCTGCCTCATGCACCACCCCGGTGGCCGAGGGCATGGTCGTCCATACCCAGACAGATGATGTCGCCCGCGTCCGCAAAGGCGTGATGGAGCTGTACATCAGCGATCACCCGCTGGACTGTCTGACCTGTGCCGCTAATGGCGATTGCGAATTGCAGGACATGGCCGGGGCCGTCGGTCTGCGCGAAGTGCGTTATGAGCCGGGCAAGAACCATTTTGCCCGCCGCGATGCCGAGGGGCCGAACCCCGAATACCGGCCCAAGGATCAGTCGAACCCCTATTTCACCTTCGACCCGGCGAAATGCATCGTCTGTTCGCGTTGCGTCCGGGCCTGCGAAGAGGTGCAGGGTACTTTTGCGCTGACCATCGAGGGGCGGGGCTTTGACAGCCGCGTCTCGGCCGGGATGGGGTCCGACAGTTTCCTGTCTTCGGATTGTGTCAGTTGCGGGGCCTGTGTGCAGGTCTGCCCGACTGCGACCCTGATCGAAAACAGCGTCATCCAGATCGGAACGCCCGAGCATATCGTCAAGACGACCTGCGCCTATTGCGGGGTCGGCTGCTCGTTCGATGCCCATATGCGCGGCGAAGAGGTCGTGCGCATGGTGCCAGGCAAGGACGGCAAGGCCAACCATGGCCATAGCTGCGTCAAGGGTCGCTTTGCCTGGGGCTATGCAACCCACCGTGAACGCCAGACACAGCCGATGGTGCGTGAACGGATCACCGACCCCTGGCGTGTCGTCACCTGGGATGAGGCGCTGGATTTCGCCGCCAGCCGATTGCGCCAGGCCCAGCAGGACCATGGACGCGACGCCATCGGTGTCATCACCTCGTCGCGCTGCACCAATGAGGAAACCTATCTGGTGCAGAAACTGGCGCGCGCCGTCTTTCTTAACAACAACACCGATACCTGCGCGCGGGTCTGTCATTCTCCGACCGGCTACGGGCTGAAGACGACCTTTGGCACATCGGCGGGCACGCATGATTTCGACTCGGTCGAAGAGACCGATCTGGCGCTGATCATCGGTGCGAACCCGACCGACGGGCACCCGGTCTTTGCCTCGCGCCTGCGCAAGCGGCTGCGGCAGGGCGCGGGGCTGATCGTCATTGACCCGCGTCAGATCGACCTGCTCAAGACCCCGCATATGGGCGAGGGGCTGCACCTGCCGCTGCGTCCGGGCACCAACGTCGCCGTCCTGACCGCGATCGCGCATGTGATCGTGACCGAGGGGCTTTATGACGAGGGCTTTATCCGCACGCGCTGCGACTGGGATGAATTCCTGGCCTATGCCGAGTTCCTCAGGGACCCGCGCCACGCGCCCGAAGAGGTCGAGAAACTGGCCAAGGTCCCGGCCGAACTGATCCGCAAGGCGGCCCGTGCCTATGCCGCCGCGCCGCGGGCAAGTATCTATTACGGCCTTGGCGTGACCGAGCATTCGCAGGGCTCGACCACGGTGATGGCGATTGCGAACCTTGCCATGCTGACCGGTAACATCGGTCGCCCCGGCACCGGCGTGAACCCGCTGCGCGGTCAGAACAACGTGCAGGGCTCTTGCGACATGGGCAGCTTCCCGCATGAATATCCGGGCTATCGCCATGTCTCGGACCCCGAGGCGCGGGCGATTTATGAACGTGTCTGGGGGGTCGAGCTGTCGCCTGAACCGGGCCTGCGCATCCCCAACATGTTTGATGAGGCGCTGGCCGGCCGTTTCCGGGGTCTTTACTGCCAGGGCGAGGATATCGTCCAATCGGACCCCGACACCCACCACGTCACCTCGGCGCTGAAGGCGATGGATATCGTCATCGTGCAGGATCTTTTCCTGAACGAGACCTCGAACTACGCCCATGTCTTCCTGCCGGGTTCGAGCTTCCTTGAAAAGAACGGCACCTTCACCAATGCCGAACGGCGCATCAACATGGTTCGCCGCGCCATGACGCCGCGCAACGGATACGAGGACTGGGAAATCACCCAGTTGCTTGCGAACCGGATGGGCGCGAACTGGTCCTATACCCACCCGCGCGAGATCATGGCCGAGATCGCGCTGACCACGCCCAGCTTCTCGGGCGTGACCTATGACCTGCTTGACCGGGTTGGTTCGGTGCAATGGCCGTGCAACGAAAATGCCCCGCTGGGCACGCCGCTGATGCATATCGACGGTTTCGTGCGCGGTAAGGGCAAGTTCGTCCATACCGAGTATATCGCGACCGAAGAGCGGACCGGTGCGCGTTTCCCGCTGTTGCTGACGACCGGGCGCATTCTGTCGCAGTACAACGTCGGCGCGCAGACACGGCGTACCGAAAACGTGGTCTGGCACGCCGAGGATCTGCTGGAGATCCACCCCTCGGACGCCGAAAACCGCGGTATTCGCGAAGGCGATTGGGTGCGGGTGGCCTCACGCTCGGGCGAGACGACGCTAAGGGCCCATATCACCGATCGGGTGGCGCCGGGGGTGGTTTATACCACCTTCCATCACCCGACGACTCAGGCCAATGTGGTGACTACGGACAATTCCGACTGGGCCACCAACTGTCCCGAGTTCAAGGTGACCGCCGTGCAGGTCAGTCCCTCGAACGGCCCGTCGGAGTGGCAAGAGGAGTATCGTCACCATTCCGAACTCGCGCGTCGTATCCTGCCCACCGCAGCGGAATGACAAGGTTCCGGACCGGATGCGGGACATGAACGGGGTTTTGCGCTGGCAGGGCGGCTGGCATCAGGCCGCGCCGCCCCCGGCGCCGCAGGAATGCCCCGTCGCCATTGTCATCGACGGCATGAGTCAGGCGGTGCTGATGGCGACGCCGCATGACCTGCGCGACTTTGCTTTGGGGTTTGCGCTGACCGAGGGGCTGATCGCCTCGCCCGAGGATGTCGAGGGGTTTGACGAAGCCGAGGCCCCGGCCCGCGGCTTTCCCGCATGCGAGGCACGGCTGTGGCTGCGCCCCGGCCTGTCAGCACGACTGGCCGAGCGTCGGCGTAGCATGATTGGCCCGGTTGGTTGCGGGCTGTGCGGCGTGGACAGTATCGAGGCAGCTTTGCCCGAGATCGTGCCCGTCAGTTCGG
Source organism: Paracoccus kondratievae (assembly GCF_009301415.1). GTDB lineage: Bacteria > Pseudomonadota > Alphaproteobacteria > Rhodobacterales > Rhodobacteraceae > Paracoccus > Paracoccus kondratievae. The sequence goes on from NZ_CP045073.1 coordinate 1,444,447, forward strand.
ACTGGTCTATGCCGCCCGAACAGGTGGCAGAGGCCATGGCCGCGCTGACCGAAGGGCAGATCCTGCGCCGCCAGACCCCGGCGATTCATGGCGCGGCCTTTTGGGATGGTGCCCGCGCCATCACCCGCGAAGATGTTGGCCGTCACAATGCGCTGGACAAGCTGGCCGGTGCCCTTGCCGTTGCGGGACAGGCGGCGGGGCAGGGTGCGATTGTCATGTCCTCGCGCCTGTCGGTCGATCTGGTGCAAAAGGCTGCCCGTATCGGTGCGCCCGTTTTAATCGGTGCAAGCGCCCCGACCGCGCTTGCGCTTGACTGGGCTGAACGCGCGGGCATCACGCTGATCGCACGCTCGCGGCAGGACAGTTTTGATCTTTACACCCACCCCTGGCGTATCGCCGGAAGTTCAGGTTTGAGATGACCGAGACCATGACCCATAACAAGCTGATCCGCATGGCGACCCAGATGGCAGATTTCTTTCGCAGCCAGCCTGATCGCCCCGCGCCTGAGGCTGTCGCCGCCCATATCAACGATTCCTGGTCGCCCCGCATGCGTCAGGACTTTGTCGAACAGATCCGTGCCGGTGCCGAGGCCGATCCGGTGGTGCGCGAGGCGGCGGATCTCATTCGCATCTGATCGGTGCAGGTGCGCTTTTTGCCTCTGCCGCCCAAGCTTTCGGCGTGATAGCGTGACGGCATGGCACAGCTACCTTCCCGGCAAGAGATTCTCGACTGGGTGTCCGCCCACCCGGACGCCACCGCCAAGCGCGATATCGCCAAGGCTTTTGGGATAAAGGGGGCGGCGCGGATCGAGCTCAAGCGTATTCTGAAAGAGCTTGAGGCCGACGGTCTGCTAGAACGCCGCCGCCGCCATTACCATGATGCCGAGCGTCTGCCTCCGGTGACGGTGGTGCAGCTTTTGCCGCCTGATCGCGATGGCGACATCTTTGCCAGGCCGCTGGAGTGGCAGGGTGAGGGGCCGATGCCGCGCATCCTGTACGCAGCTCTTAAATCCGACCCGGCGGTCGCGCCGGGTGAACGCATCCTTGCCCGGCTGATCGAGACCCGGGGCGAGGATCATGATTATCAGGCCCGGCTGATCCGCCGCATCGGCACGGTCCAGCACCGCATCGTCGGCATCTTTCGCGCCTCGGCGGGCGGTCCCGAGGCGGGGGGGCGTATTCTGCCCATCGACAAGGGGCAGGATAAGGAATGGCAGGTGCGCCCCGGCGACGCCCATGGTGCGCAAAGCGGCGAACTGGTCGAGGCCGAACAGGTCGGCCCGCGCGGCCGTCTTGGCCTGCCCATGGCACGCATCGTCGAACGGCTGGGCGACCCTTCGGCGCCCAGGGCGGTCAGCCTGATCGCCATCCATCAGCACGGCATTCCCGATGATTTCCCCGACGACGTGATCGCCGAGGCGGATGCCGCCAGCCCCGCGACCATGAAGTCACGCGAGGATCTGCGCCATTTGCCATTTGTCACCATTGATCCCGTTGATGCCCGCGACCATGACGATGCCGTCATGGCCGAGACGCATGAGGACGGCGGTGCGACAATCTGGGTCGGCATCGCCGATGTGGCGCATTACGTCCGCCCCGGCTCGGCCCTTGATCGTGAGGCACGGCTGCGCGGCAACTCGACCTATTTCCCTGACCGGGTGGTGCCGATGCTGCCCGACGTCCTTTCAGGGGATCTTTGTTCGCTGCATGAAGGCATTGACCGGCCGGTGATCGCCGTGCGTATGCGGCTGGATGCGCAGGGCAACAAGGTCAGCCACAGTTTTCATCGCGGCATGATCCGTTCGGCCGCGAGCCTTAGCTATGAGCAGGCGCAGGCAGCGGCGGACGGCAACCCTGATGAGCAGACCGGCCCGCTGATCGACAGTGTGATCCGCCCGCTTTGGGCTGCCTATGCGCTGCTGAAGGCCGCGCGTGAGCGTCGCCAGCCGCTGGAACTTGACCTGCCCGAGCGTCGGATCGAGCTGACTGCTGACGGGCGTGTCAAATCGGTCAACTTCCGCGAACGTTTTGACGCGCACCGGCTGATCGAGGAATTCATGGTGCTGGCCAATGTCGCCGCCGCCGAAGAGCTTGAGCGTCTGCGCCGTCCGCTGCTTTATCGCGTGCACGAAGAGCCGACGGTGGAAAAGCTTGATGCGCTGCGCGAGGTGGCCGAGGCTTCGGGCTTTACCCTTGCACGTGGACAGGTCCTGCAGACCCGGCATCTGAACCGGCTGCTGGAACAGGCCGAGGGATCAGAGTTCGATGAGCTGATCAATATGACCGCGCTGCGTTCCATGCAGCAGGCCTATTACCACCCCGAGAATTTTGGTCACTTTGGACTGGCGCTGCGATCCTATGCGCATTTCACCTCTCCCATCCGTCGCTATTCGGACCTGATCGTGCATCGCGCACTGATCACCGGCCATAAATGGGGCGCTGACGGGCTGTCGCCGCAGGATATTGAGCGACTGTCCGAGACAGCGCAACATATCTCGGAAACCGAGCGCCGCTCGATGGCGGCCGAGCGGGACACAACTGACCGCTATCTTGCGGCCTATCTGGCTGATCGGGTGGGGGCCGAGTTTACCGGTCGGGTCAGTGGCGTGCAGCGGTTCGGCGCTTTCGTACGGCTGGACGAAACCGGGGCGGACGGGCTTTTGCCGATCCGCGAGATCGGGCGAGAGTATTTCCATTATGACCCCGATGCGCAGGTGCTCATGGGGTCAGAGACGGGGCTGGAGATCGGTATTGGTCAGCGGGTCACCGTCCGGCTTTCCGAGGCGGTGCCGGTGACCGGCGGTCTGATGCTTGAGTTGCTGGAGGTCGAGGGTCGGCCGCTGCCGCAAAGCGGCCGTCGCGGCGCAGGCAAAGGGCCGATGCGCAAGCGTGCGACCCAGGCCCGGCTGGCTGAAATCAAGCGCGCGCAAAAACGCCGCCGCGTCCGCCGCCAGCGCTGAAACGCGCCAGACCTCGCAGCGATCTGATAATGAATGGGGCGGCCCGGTGGACCGCCCCTTGTTGTTTTCCCTGTCAGACTTTCGCCGTCAGTGTTCAGCCGATGGCGGCGGCGCGAACGTCGTCGTCGATCTTGTCGGCGTATTGGGCAAAGTTGTCGCTGAACATGCTGACCAGTTTGCGTGCCTGGGCATCATAGGCCGCAGGATCGGTCCAGGTCTGGCGCGGATCAAGCAGCTTGTCCTCGACGCCCGGGACCGAGACCGGAACTTCGAAGCCGAAATTCGGGTCCTTGCGGAATTCGGCATTGTTCAGCGAACCGTCCAGCGCAGCGGTCAGCAGGGCACGGGTAGCCTTGATCGGCATGCGCTTGCCGGTGCCGAAAGCGCCGCCGGTCCAGCCGGTGTTGACCAGCCAGCAGGTTGCGCCGGTCTTGGCGATTTTTTCCTGCAGCAGCTTGCCATAGACCTCGGGGCGGCGCGGCATGAAGGGCGCGCCGAAGCAGGTCGAGAAGGTCGGGGTCGGTTCGGTCACACCGACCTCGGTGCCCGGGGTCTTGGAGGTAAAGCCCGACAGGAAGTGATACATCGCCTGCGCCGGGGTCAGCCGCGCGATCGGCGGCAGCACGCCATAGGCGTCGCAGGTCAGCATGATCACGTTCCTGGGCTGGCCACCCAGCGAGCTTGCCGAGGCGTTCGAGATATAGTCCAGCGGATAGGCGCAGCGCATGTTGTCGGTGATCGAGTTATCCTCGAAGTCCAACTCCAGCGTGTCCGGATCAAAGACCATGTTTTCGATCACGGTGCCGAATTTCGAGCAGGTGGCATAGATCTCGGGCTCGGCCTCGGCCGACAGGTTGATCGTCTTGGCGTAGCAGCCGCCCTCGAAGTTAAAGATGCCGTGGTCGGACCAGCCGTGCTCGTCATCGCCGATCAGCGTGCGCGAGGGATCGGCCGACAGCGTGGTCTTGCCGGTGCCCGACAGGCCGAAGAAGATGGCCGAGTCATCGGGATTGCCGATCGCGTGGTTGGCCGAGCAATGCATCGGCATCACGCCTTTTTCCGGCAGGATGTAGTTCAGCAGGGTAAAGACCGACTTTTTGTTTTCGCCGGCATAGGCGGTGTTGCCGATCAGGATCAGCTTCTTGTCGAAGTTCAGCGCGATCACCGTTTCCGAGCGGCAGCCGTGTTTCGCCGGATCCGCCTTGAAGCTGGGGCAGTTGATGATGGTGAACTCGGGCACAAAGCTTGCAAGCTCGGCCAGTTCGGGGCGGCGCAGAAGATGGCGGATGAAAAGCCCGTGCCAGGCCAGTTCGGTCACGACCCGCACGTCAAGGCGCAGGGCAGGATCCGCGCCGCCGTAGAGGTCCTGAACGTAGTATTCCTTGCCCTTCATATGCTCAAGCATATCGGCGTGCAGGCGGTCAAAGGCCTCGGGCTCCATCGGGCGGTTGTTTTCCCACCAGATGGTGTTTTCGACCGAAGGGGTGCGCACGACATGTTTGTCCTTGGGCGAGCGGCCTGTATGGGCGCCGGTCGAGACAAGGAACGTGCCGCCCAGACCCAGCCTGCCTTCGCCGTGCTGGATCGCAGCTTCGATCAGCGCCGGTTCGAGCAGGTTGTAGTGGACTTTGCCGAGCCCCGTGATTCCCTGGTCTTCGAGACGGCAATTCGGATTGACGCGCGGTTCGGTCATGGCACCTGTGCTCCTGCTTAATTCCGGGCCGGCAACCGGCCGTTGCGCGTCCTATAACACGGCATTTCCCCGGCGAAAGTGCAGTTATGGACAGGGTTAGCGCAATCAGGAAAGGTTAGCGCAATCATTTGCCCGGCCGTAGAGTTGTCCATAAGAAAACGTCACAAAGCCAAGCCGTCCACGCGCGAAAACCGGGGTGATTCGCCCCCGACGAATGAGGTGCCCGCGATGATCCTGCATGCGTCCTGCATCGCCCATTCCGGCAGGGGGCTGCTGATCCTTGGCCCCTCGGGGTCTGGAAAATCGACGCTCGCGCTTGAGTTGATGGCATTTGGCGCGGCGCTGGTTGCCGATGACCGCACCATTCTGAACGTCCGGCAGGGCCGGATCATCGCCGATGCCCCCGATTCGATTCGTGGCCGGATCGAGGCGCGCGGGGTCGGTATCCTGAATGCGCAGGCCCATGGCCCGGTCGAACTGGCACTGGCGGTGGATCTTGAGCGGCCCGAGCCCGACCGCCTGCCGCCCGATCGCCACATTGAGCTGATGGATTGCCGCTTGCCTCTTGTCCTTGGCGCGGGGCAGGTCCATCTTGCGCCGATGCTGCTGCAATATCTTATCGCCGGCAGGGCCGATACGGATATGCACGGGAGGTAAGAGCCAAGCGATGCCGGAGGCCAACAGCCCCACCGAGACTCATGAAGAAGAAGCGCAGCGGCTGGTACTGATCACCGGCCCGTCGGGTGCCGGGCGCTCGACCGCGATCAACGTGCTTGAGGATCTGGGCTACGAGGCCATCGACAACCTGCCGCTGTCGCTGGTGCCCCGGCTGCTGGATGGCCCGGCGCGGCCTGTGCCCCTGGCGCTGGGGCTGGATGTGCGCAACCGCGACTTTTCGGTCTCAAACCTTATCGAGTTGATCGACCGGCTGACCCGGCTGCCCGAATATGCGCCCGAAGTACTGTTTCTGGACTGTTCGACCGAACAGCTTCTGCGCCGCTTTAATGAGACCCGCCGCCGCCATCCGCTGCGGCTTGAGGGCTCGCCGCTGGAAGCGATTGTGGCTGAACGTGACATGCTTGCCCCGATCCGGGCGCGCGCCGATGTGCTGGTCGATACATCAGAGCTGTCGCCGCATGATCTCAAGGCCGAGCTGTCGCGCTGGTTCGAGACCGAGCCGGGACGCAGGCTGACCGTCTCGGTCCAGTCATTTTCTTACAAGCGGGGCGTGCCGCGCGGCGTCGACATGATGTTTGACTGTCGCTTTCTGTCGAACCCGCATTGGAAGCCGGAATTGCGACCTCTGGACGGGCGTGATGCGCCTGTTCAGGACTATGTGATGGCCGATCCGCGATTCGACGAATTCTTCCGTCGCGTCCGTGATCTTGCACTTTTTACCCTGCCTGCCCATCTTGAGGAAGGTAAAGCCCACCTGGCAATCGGCTTTGGCTGCACAGGGGGGCGACACCGTTCTGTCACAATGGCGGAAAAAATGGCAGATGCGCTTGCGAAAGCAGGCTGGCAGGTGTCAATTAGACATCGGGAACTTGAACGCCGTGAAAAGGCGCCGGCACCTTGGGATGATGGCCAGGTTTTGGCCTCTCGCACGGCCCGGGCGCAGGGTTGACGGCTGTGCGTGGTGAGGCGAATTGATAGGGATTGTCATCGTGGCGCATGGGGGCCTGGCCCGGGAATATCTCTCGGCGGTCGAACATGTTGTGGGGCCCCAGACCGGAATCAGGGCCGTGGCGATCGAGGAAAACCATGACCGTGGCGAAAAGCAGGCCGAAATATGTGCCGCTGCCGACGCGGTGGATGCGGGCGACGGCGTGGTCGTGGTGACGGACCTGTTCGGCGGCTCGCCTTCGAACCTGTCGCTGATGGCTTGTGCGGCGCGCAATCGGGCCATTCTTTATGGGGCCAATCTGCCCATGCTGGTCAAGCTGGCCAAGTCGCGCAAGTTGCCGGTCGCCGATGCGGTGTCGCTGGCCAAGGATGCGGGCCGCAAGTATATCAACAGCTATGACGTCGTGCCCGCCGATGTGCTGCCCATCCCGAAACGTGCCTTTTCATGAATGATATGACCAACGGGGCGATTACCCGCGAACTGGCGATCATCAACGAAAAGGGCCTTCACGCCAGGGCCAGCGCAAAATTCGTCGAGACGGTTGAGCGTTTTGATGCACGGGCGACCGTCGAAAAAGACGGGATGTCGGTTGCAGGCGATTCGATCATGGGCCTTTTGATGCTGGCCGCTCCGCGCGGCAGTGCCATTCGCGTCACGACAACCGGCGCACAGGCGAAAGAGCTTGCCGATGCGCTGACCGCCCTTGTCGAGGATTACTTCGGCGAAGGCATGTAAGGGCCGGACATGGCCCGCGCGTCCTACCATCACGGCAATCTGCGTCAGGCCCTTGTCGAGGCTACGGTACAGCTGATCGAAGAGAAGGGCCCGCAGGCCTTTACTCTGGCCGAAGCTGCGCGTCTGGCCGGTGTCAGTGCCGCCGCGCCCTATCGCCATTTCTCTGGCCGTGACGAATTGCTGGAAGAGGTTGCGCGGCAAGGGTTCGATGAGTTCTCGGAACGTCTGGACGATGCTTTCGACAATGGCAGGCCGACTCCGCTGACCGCCTTTCTGCGCATGGGGCAGGCCTATCTGGGCTTTGCCGCTGAAAGGCGCGGCTTTTACATCGCCATGTTCGAATCCGGTATCTCGATTGCGGGTAATGCCGGACTGGCGCAGGCGTCCGAGCGTGCGCGTGGGATGCTGGTGCGTGGTGCCGAGGTTTTGTTTCGTCAGCTGCCCGAGGGTCGCCGCCCACCGCCCGGCATGGTCGCCGATCATATCTGGGCGCTGAGCCACGGCGTGGTCGAGCTGTTTGGCCGGGGCAAGCCCGGCTCACGTTCGCCCGTTGCGCCTGCGGATATGCTGGAAAGCGGGGCGCTGATCTATCTGCGCGGTCTGGGCGTCATCCCTGAGTGAAAAAAATTAGCCGAAAGTCTTGACCGGGGCTCGTTGCGCGCCATCTATGTAAATGTAATTAACATTTACATTGGAAAGGGACCGCAATGAACACCTACATAGCCCCGCGCCCTTCTGTCTTCGACAGGATCGGGGCAGTGCTCGCCGGCGTCCGGGACTGGCTGGACGAGCGCGGAAAGGGCGCCTGGATCGCTGCAATGATCCTGGCCTTTGTCGCCTGCTGGCCCCTGGGCCTGGCTATCCTGGGTTACATGATCTGGAGCAAACGGATGTTTTCCTGCCGCCATCGCCACCACTCTGCCCGCAGCTATCGTCACGGTTTCTCTGCGCCGACCGGCAATAGCGCCTTTGACGCCTATCGCGAGGAAACGCTGAAGCGGCTTGAGGACGAACACCGCGAGTTTCTGGACTTTCTGCAGAAGCTGCGCGAGGCCAAGGACAAGGCCGAGTTCGACCAGTTCATGCAAAACCGCAACGAGCCGCGTGAGCCGCAGGCCTGAGGCGACGGTCAAGCAATGCAAAAGGGCCGGGAAAACCCCGGCCCCTTCTTTTTTACAAAGATCGGCTCAGTAGGAATATTCGGCGTAGATGCGGTTCAGATCGCCCGCCCATTCGCCGTGATATTTTTCAAGCAGCTCATCGGCCTGGACCTTGCCGTTCTCGACGCTTTCCTTGAGCGTGTTAAGGAAATGCGTCTCATCCGGCACCAGCCCGCCCGAGCCGGCCCGTGCCCGCGCCTTAAGCCCTGCTTCGGCGATGTTCAGCACCTCGCGGGCAAGATCGCGCATCCGGGTGCCGTTCACCTCGGCATCAAGCGCGTGAACGCCCGCGCCGCGCCGCCATGCCTCGCGCGTTTCATGATCCCAGCCCTTGACCAGATCCCAGGCCGCGTCCAGTGCCGCCTGGTCATAGATCAGCCCAACCCATAGTGCGGGCAGGGCGCAAAGCCGCCGCCACGGACCGCCATCGGCGCCGCGCATCTCGATGAACTTCTTGACCCGGGCTTCGGGAAAGACGGTGGTCAGGTGGTCGGCCCAATCCGACAGCGTCGGGATCTCGCCCGGCAGTGCTGGCAGACGGCCTTGCAAAAAGTCGCGGAAGCTCTGCCCCAGCGCGTCGATATATTTGCCGTCGCGATAGACGAAATACATCGGCACATCCAGAACGTAATCGACCCAGCGTTCATAGCCGAACCCGTCCTCAAAGACGAAGGGCAAAAGCCCGGTGCGGGCATCATCCAGGTTTTGCCAGATATGCGCACGCCAGCTTTTCCAGCCGTTCGGCTTGCCGTCGAGGAAAGGCGAATTGGCGAAAAGCGCATTGGCGACCGGTTGCAGCGCCAGCGCCACACGCAGTTTCTGCACCATATCGGCCTCGGATGCGAAATCGAGGTTCACCTGCACGGTGCAGGTGCGATACATCATCTGCGTACCAAGAGTCCCGACCCGTCCCATATAGTCGGTCATCAGCCGGTAGCGGCCCTTGGGCATCATCGGCATCTGTTCCTGGGACCAGATCGGGGCTGTGCCCAGACCAATAAAGCCCGCGCCCAGATCGTCGGCGACGCTTTTGACCTCGGCCAGGTGCTGGTTCACCTCGTCACAGGTCTGGTGAATGGTTTCCAGGGGCGCGCCCGACAGCTCAAGCTGCCCGCCCGGTTCCAGGCTGATATTGGCGCCGTTACGCTCCAGCCCGATGATGTTGTCCGCCTCAAGTACCGGGGTCCAGCCAAAGCGCGCCTGCAACCCCTCCAGCATGGCTTTGACAGAGGGCTGTCCTGCCGGGGCCTCATAGGGCAGGGGCATATGGTCGGAATGGCGGTAGCCGAATTTTTCATGCTCGGTGCCGATGCGCCATTTCTCGCGCGGCTTTTCACCCGAGGCGATATATTCGGCCAATTGTGCGGTGTGTTCGATCGGGCCGCCGCCCTGTTGGGGAATGGACATCGGTGGCCTCTCGTTTGCCTTTGCGTGTCACAGGTGGCAAGTGCCGCGTCTCAAGTCAAGCGGGTGCGAGCCGGCCTCGTCCAAACGGTCTGGATTGTTGGACTTTCCGGCCCGAGCGCGGCAGCAAGCCGGCCCATCTCGATCCCCGGCAGGGTCGAGAAGGCACCGGCCAGATCTTCGGCCCCGGCTGCATCGACCGGGATCAGCAGCGCCTGCCCATCCGCGCTTTTCAGCCGCCAGTGCAGGCGGCTGCTCAGACGGGTCAGCCGGATCTCGTTCAGTTCGCGCAGTGCTATTTCGCCACCGAGCAGCGGGTTGGGGGACATGTAACGGATCGCGCCTTCGTCAAGCTCGACCACGCCGGGTCCCAGCGTGGCATGACGAAAACGCATTCGGCGCCGCGCATCGAGCGCCCAAAGAGCCGAAGCCCCCGCCAATCCCGCGCCCAAGGGCCAAAAGAGCCACCCGCCCAACGAAAAGACCCAGAGACCAAAGGCGGTGGCAAGCAGCGCAGCGCCGGTTTCGGCCCAGGGGCGCAGTTTTTCGGCTAGTTCGGGCCGGATCATTCCAGATCCAGAACCATGTCCCGATGGGGAATGCCGGCGTCATCATATTCCGGCCCATAGGCGACAAAGCCCAGCTTTTCGTAAAAGCCGATGGCATGGGTCTGGGCGCCCAGCTTGGCGCGAGTAATGCCGGGCAGTGTGCGCAATTCCTCAAGCGCCGCGCGGATCAGTGCCGCGCCGACCCCTGTGCCGCGGGCAGATTTCCGCACCGCGACGCGGCCGATCTTGCCGGTCCTTCCCTCGATCAGGATGCGGGCGGTACCAATTGCGCGGTTCTGTGCATCGCGGGCAAGCAGGTGTAGCGCCTCGTCGTCGCGCCCGTCCCACTCTTCATCCTCGGACACGTTCTGTTCGAGGATAAAGACTTCGCGGCGGATGTCGCGACAGGTGTCAAGATCGGTGGTCTTTTCGATCATGAGAAATAGCTCTCCAGAACACGGCGATAGATACGGGCAAGCTGGCGTACCTGATCGGCGGGGACACGTTCATCAACCTGATGCATGAAATGTCCGACCAGTCCGAATTCAAGGACCGGACAGTGATCTTTTATGAACCGTGCATCCGAGGTGCCGCCCGAGGTGGACAGCACCGGATCAATCCCGGTTTCCTCGCGCACGACACCCGTGACCAGATCGACAAAGGGGCCGGGCCGGGTCAGGAAGCTTTCGCCCGACACCTCGGCCGAGATGGCAAAGCTGATGCCGGTCTCGGCCGAAATCGCCTCGGCCCGTGCGCGGATCATCCTGTCAAGGCTGCCCGAGTCATGGGCGTCGTTGAAGCGGATGTTGATCGTCGCCTGCGCCCGTTCGGGGATCACGTTCGAGGCCGGGTTGCCGCAATCGACCGTCGTAACCTGAAGGCCCGAAGGATCGAAATGCTCGGTCCCGTGATCAAGCGGTGTCGAAGTCAGCCCATGCAGCAGCCGCACCAGCGCGTGGATCGGGTTGCGGGCGCGATGGGGATAGGCGGCGTGGCCCTGAACGCCTTGCGCCTCGATCCGCAGGGTCATCGAGCCTCGTCTGCCGATTTTGATCATCTCGCCCATACGGTCGGGGTTCGAGGGTTCGCCGACGATGCAGACGTCCATGCGTTCATCATTGGCCTGCATCCAGTCGAGCAGCGCACGGGTGCCGTGCCTGCCCGGTCCTTCTTCATCGCCGGTGATCGTCAGGATAATCGACCCGTCCTTAGGCGGGGTTTGGGTCACAAAGGCGATGGCGGCGGCGGCAAAGGCCGCAACGCCCGATTTCATGTCGGTGGCGCCCCGCCCCCAGATCCAGCCATCCTCTTCGTGTCCGGAAAACGGCGGGTGGGTCCAGCTGGCCAGATCGCCCGGAGGCACCACATCAGTGTGACCGTTAAAGCCAAAGCTGCGCGCCGCGCCCTTTTTTCCCCAGCGGGCAAAAAGGTTTGGCACCCCCTCACGATCCACCCGCTGGCAGGTGAAACCTGCCTTGCTCAACACCCCGGCCAAAAGGGTCAGCGCGCCGCCCTCATCAGGCGTGACCGAGGGACAGCGGATCAGGTCGGCGGTCAAACGGGCGGGGTCGGGGATCGTCGTCATGGCGGGGCCTTTCGCTTTTGGACTGTGGTTACATCGCCGGGCCTGCAAGCTCCAGCGCGCGCCGCAGCAGGTTTGCCCCGGTCAGCACCAGAAGGATCAGCGTCCAGCGGCGGAACTGATTCACGTCCAGCCGGTCATGTGCCAGATAGCCCAGCCACATGCCAATCAGCGCCGGGATGACCAGAATGGCGGAAAAGGGCAGGGTCTGCGCATTCAAAAGCCCAGATTGCAGATGCGCGCCCGTCAACGCGATCGCACCGATAAAGAACACCACCCCCTGCGCGCGCATCTGTTCGTCCTTGGGGATATGCAGCGACAAAAGCAGGACCAGCAAAGGCGGTCCCCAGATGCCCGAAATCCCGCCGATAAGGCCGCCGATTGCGCCGGTCACGATCTCCATCACGCGGCGATGATGCACCGGCAGGGCAAGGCTGCGGCCCATGATCTGCCACAGGGCAAAGGCGGTGATCGGCAGACCGATAAGCGCATACATCAGCCATTGCGGGATGCGGGTGGCGAAAAACGCACTGATGGGAATGAACAGCACCACCATGCCGACATGCCAGCGCCAGGCCACAGTTGTCTGCCATGCCGGTCCCCAGCCCTGGCGCAGCGCCTGGCGTATATTGGTGATCAGCACCGGCAGGATCACCGCCGCCACCGCCTGCTGGGCCGGTAAAAATGAGCCGAGCGCCGCCAGCATGATCATCGGCATGGCAAAGCCGATCGCCCCTTTGACAAAGCCGGAAAACAGCGTGATCGCCACAGCGATCCAGAAATGAAAGGCGTTAAGCCCGAACATTGCATCCGCCATGTCAGGATGCACCCGGCAGGCCCGGGCGGGACAAGAAAGCGGGCGGGGAAAGCAAAGGTTCGTGCATCGCCCGATCCATATCCCGCGCTGAAATCCGCTGCAAACGGTAAAGGCAGCTGACATGGGCGCCGTTCGGCAGGGACAAGCCGCATTGCGCCTGCGCCGTTTCCCGGCTTCTATGGCGCCAATGGCAGACAGCGGGGAAACATGCGGCAGGACGGGGCGGCCGAACGGCGGCTGATTGACAATATTCTTGAGGGGATGGCCCTGCGCTCGGCGGGGTTCATCGTCACCGTCTATGGCGATGTGGTGGTGCCGCGCGGTGGTGTGCTGTGGACCGGCACGCTGATCGAGGTTTGCGACCGGGTCGGCATCAGCGAATCATTGGTGCGCACCGCTGTTTCACGTCTGGTCGCCGCCCATCGGTTGCGAGGCGAGCGGATGGGACGGCGCAGCTATTACCGGCTGGATGCCTCGGCACAGCGCGAATTCGATCAGGCTGCCGGGCTGCTTTATCGGCCCGAGGTGCCGCCGCAGGGCTGGCAGATCCTCTATGCCCCCGATCTGGGCGAGGATGAGGCCCGCCGTCAGCGCATGGGTCATATGGGCGGGGCGGTGTTTGTCCGTCCCGACCGCGGCCAGCCGGTACCCGAGGGCGCGCTGCTGTTTCGCGCCGCCGATCCGTCAGAGCTTGAGGGGCTGGGCCGCTTTTGGGACCTCTCGTCGCTGCATCAGCGTTATCGGGACCTGCTTGCCCGTTTCGCGCCCTTGGCCAAGGCTGCCGCAACGCTTTCGGATGAGATGGCCCTGATCGCGCGACTGCTGTTGGTCCATGACTATCGCGGCGTGTTGTTGCGCGATCCGCGCTTACCGCAAGCCGCCTTGCCCCCCGACTGGAAGGGACAAGAGGCGCGGGCGCTGTTTCGCAGCCTTTATCGTCAACTTACCCCGGCGGCCGAGCGCTGGATCGGCACCCATTTTGAGGGCAGCGAGGGCTTTCTGTCCGCTCAGACCACTGAAACCGAGGCGCGTCTTAACGACCTGTCAGGTGTAAGTGTATGATCCGGAATGATCTTTTTTCCTGCCCGGAAACATTACACGATTCTCCAATAAACCTCTTTCTTTGTGATGTTTTGGGGTGTATAAACTGACCAATCGGTCGGCGAATTGGAGAATCGCCGGTCTTTCGTGAAAATGGGAGAGAGCATGCAGGACGCCTTCATCTGTGATGCGGTGCGCACGCCGATTGGCCGCTATGGCGGGGCGCTGGCCTCGGTTCGGGCTGATGATCTGGCCGCGCTGCCGCTGAAAGCGCTGATGGAGCGCAATCCGGGCGTGGACTGGTCGGCGGTTGATGACCTGATCTTTGGCTGTGCCAACCAGGCGGGTGAAGATAACCGCAACGTCGCGCGTATGGCGGTCCTGCTGTCGGGGATGCCCATCGGCGTACCGGCGACCACGGTAAACCGGCTTTGCGGCTCGGGGATGGATGCGGTCGGGATGGCCGCGCGGGCGATCAAGGCGGGCGATTGCGATTTCGTCATCGCTGGCGGCGTCGAAAGCATGACCCGCGCCCCCTTTGTGATGCCCAAGGCGGAAACCGCTTTTTCGCGCAGCAATGCGGTCTATGACACGACCATCGGCTGGCGCTTTGTGAACCCCAGGATGAAGGCGCAGTTTGGCACCGACTCGATGCCGCAGACTGCCGATAATGTCGCGGCCGATTTCGGCATCAGCCGCGAGGATCAGGACGCCTTTGCCGCGCGCAGCCAGGCCCGTTGGGAGGCCGCGCAAAAGGCAGGCGCCTTCCGCGATGAGATTATTCCCGTCACTATCCCGCAGAAAAAGGGTGAGCCGGTCGTCTTTGACACTGACGAACATCCGCGCCCCGGCACCACGGCCGAGACGCTGGCCAGGCTTAAAGGCGTCAACGGACCTGATCTGACAGTGACGGCCGGCAATGCCTCGGGCGTGAATGACGGCGCTGCGGCGCTGGCGATCCTGTCGGGTGCTGCGGCAGAGCGGCATGGGCTGACGCCCAGGGCGCGCATCGTCACCATGGCGGCTGCAGGTGTTGAGCCGCGCATCATGGGTATCGGACCAGCTCCGGCTGCGAAAAAGGTGCTGGCGCGCGCGGGACTGACCATCGACCAGATGGATGTGATAGAATTGAACGAGGCCTTCGCCAGTCAGGCGCTGGCAACGCTGCGGGATCTTGGTCTGCCCGATGACGCTGCCCATGTGAACCCGAATGGCGGTGCCATCGCGATAGGCCATCCGCTTGGCATGTCGGGGGCCCGGCTTGTGACGACGGCGATGTATCATCTGCATCGCACGGGCGGGCGCTATGCGCTTTGCACCATGTGCATTGGTGTCGGACAGGGCATCGCCGTCATTATCGAACGCGTGTGACCAAGGGGGAGAAACCAGCATGTATGCCCAGCTTGTCAAATCCGAAGGGATGAAAGCCCGCGAGGAGATGTCCCCCGAGGAGATCGCCTTTCAGGAACGCATTGACCGCGGCGAAAAGATCGAGCCCAAGGAGTGGATGCCCGAGGGTTATCGCAAGACCCTGATCCGCCAGATCGGCCAGCACGCGCATAGTGAGATCGTCGGCCAGCTGCCCGAAGGGAACTGGATCACCCGCGCGCCCACGCTGGAACGCAAGGCGATCCTGCTGGCCAAGGTGCAGGACGAGGCCGGGCACGGGCTTTATCTTTATTCGGCGGCCGAGACGCTGGGCGTGTCGCGTGACGAGCTGATGGAGCTTTTGCACGCCGGTAAGATGAAATACTCCTCGATCTTTAACTATCCGACCCTGACCTGGGCCGATATTGGCGCGGTGGGCTGGCTGGTTGATGGCGCGGCGATCATGAACCAGGTGCCGCTGCAACGCACCTCTTTTGGTCCTTATTCCCGTGCGATGATCCGTATCTGCAAAGAGGAATCCTTTCACCAGCGTCAGGGCTACGCCATCATGATGAAGATGGCGCAGGGTACGCCCGAACAAAAGCGGATGGCGCAGGATGCGCTGAACCGCTTCTGGTATCCGGCGCTGATGATGTTTGGTCCCTCGGACAAGGACTCGGTGCATTCGGCCCAGTCCATGGCGTGGAAGATCAAGATCAACACCAATGACGAACTGCGGCAGAAATTCGTCGATCAGACCGTGCCGCAGGCGGAATATCTGGGCCTGACCGTCCCCGACCCCGATCTGAAGTGGAACGAGGACAAGGGCGGCTATGACTTCAGCGAGCCGGACTGGTCCGAGTTTTTTGAGGTCATCGCCGGCAACGGCCCCTGCAACAAGGACCGGCTGGGCGCCCGGGTCAGGGCCTGGGAGGATGGCGCATGGTTCCGCGAGGGGCTGATGGCCCATGCCGAGAAACAGGCCGCGCGCCGCGCGCCCGTCGCCGCCGAGTAACCGGCCCTTTGGCCAGCAATGCGCGCAAGCCAGATTTAGGGAGAGAACAATGTCCAAGGAATGGCCGCTCTGGGAGGTCTTCATCCGGGGCCAGCACGGGCTGAACCACCGCCACGTCGGCAGTCTGCATGCGCCTGACGCCGAAATGGCGATCATGAACGCCCGCGACGTCTATACCCGCCGCAACGAGGGGGTTTCGATCTGGGTGGTGCGTTCGTCCGAGATCACCGCCTCCAGCCCCTCGGACAAGGGGCCGCTGTTCGAGCCCTCGAACAGCAAGGTCTATCGCCACCCGACCTTTTTCGACATCCCCGAAGAAGTGGGGCATATGTGATGCCGTCGCTGCCCGATATGACCACGCCCAATGTGGCGGATCTGGCGCGAGAGGCGGCGCAGACTGCCTCGGCCCATCCTGCGGTACCCCAGCCCGACGCCGGGCAGGAGGCCTTTTCCGAGATGCTGCTACGCCTTGGCGACAGCACGCTGATCCTTGGCCACCGCATCTCGGAATGGTGCGGCCACTCTCCGGCGCTGGAAGAGGATATCGCGCTGGCGAACGTGGCGCTGGACCTGATCGGCCAGACCCAGCTGTGGCTGAGCCTTGCCGGCGAGGTCGAGGGCAAGGGCCGCTCGGCTGACGATCTGGCCTATCTGCGGGACGCCTGGGATTTTCGTAACCTGCTGATCTGCGAGCGTCCGAACGGCGATTTCGGCCATACGCTGATGCGTCAGTTCCTGTTCGACGCCTGGCATCATGAACTGCTCAAGGCACTTGCGGCATCGTCCGATCCGCGTGTCGCCGAAATCGCGGCCAAGGCGGGCAAGGAGGTGGCCTATCACCTCGAACGCTCTTCCGATCTGGTCGTGCGGCTTGGCGATGGGACCGAGGAAAGCCACCGCCGCATGCAAGAGGCGCTTGATGATCTGTGGTCTTATGCGGGCGAGATGTTCATCGGTGATGCCAAGGATGCCGAAGTGGCGGCGCGTGGCATTGCGCCCGATCCCTCCAGCCTGCGTGCGGCATGGGATCAGACGCTACAGCACGTGCTGACCGAGGCGACCTTGCAGATCCCCGAAGGCAGTTTCGCGCATAAAGGTGGCAAACAGGGCATCCACACCGAGCATCTGGGCTATATCCTGTCCGAGATGCAGTTCCTGCAGCGCGCCTATCCCGGTGCAAGCTGGTAAGCCCATGGCCGCGCAGACCCAACCCGGCGTCGAAGAGGTCTGGGGCTGGCTCTCGGAGGTGCCCGACCCGGAAATCCCGGTGATCAGCCTGACTGATCTGGGCATTATCCGCGGCGTGGAATGGCAGGGCGATACGCTGGTCGTCCGGGTCACGCCGACCTATTCCGGCTGCCCCGCGACCAGTGTCATCAACCTGGATATCGAAACCGCGCTGCGCCGCCACGGCATCGAAAAGCTGCGGCTGGAACGCCAGCTTACCCCGCCCTGGACCACCGACTGGATCAGCCCCGAGGGCCGGGAAAAGCTGCGCGCCTATGGCATTGCACCGCCCGTGGACGGGACGGCGGCGGATGGGGTACTGGCCGGGCGTATCGCCCGGATGACCGGCACGAACCTCAAGATCGCCTGCCCGCGCTGCGGCTCGACCCATACTGAAGGGATCAGCCAGTTCGGCTCGACCCCCTGCAAGGCGAGCTATCGCTGCAAGGACTGTCTGGAACCCTTTGACTATTTCAAATGCATCTGAGAATGCGCCCCGCTTCAGGAAGGATACCCCCATGGCACGCTTCCATCCGCTGAAGGTCACCGACGTGCGCCGCGAAACGCGCGACGCGGTGGTCGTCACCCTGGCGCCACGTGATGAGGATCGTGCGCTGTTCGGTTTTGTTCAGGGCCAATACCTGACCTTTCGCCGCGATTTTGATGGCGAAGAGCTGCGCCGCAGTTATTCGATCTGTGCCGGCGTTGACGACGGCTGCCTGAAGGTCGGGATCAAGCGCGTCGAAGGCGGCGCCTTCAGCACCTGGGCGAATGAGAATCTGGTCCCCGGCGTCGAAATCGAGGCGATGCCGCCGATGGGCAAGTTCAATACCGAACTGAACCCCGTGGCCGAGCGCAGCTACCTCGCCGTCGCTGCGGGTTCGGGCATCACGCCGATCCTGTCGATCATCAAGACGGTGCTGGCGCGCGAACCGAAATCGCAGTTCACGCTGATCTATGCCAACCGTCAGGCCAGCTCGATCATGTTCCGCGAGGAGCTGGAGGATCTCAAGAACCTCTATCTGGGCCGGTTGTCGGTGCTGCATGTGCTTAAGGCCGAATCGCAAGAGATCGAGCTGTTCTCGGGTCGTATTGATGCCGAAAAGATGGCGGCGCTGTTCAGGCACTGGATCGACCCCAAGGCGCTGGACACCGCGTTCATCTGCGGGCCAGAGGGGATGATGCTGACCGTTGCCGCCTCGCTGCGCGACCATGGTCTGCGGGACGATCAGATCAGGTTCGAGCTTTTTGCCAGCAGCCAGCCGGGCCGGGCCAAGGCGCGGGTGGTGTCGCGCGGGGCCTCGGGTGCCGATGGCAACGGTGTCGCGGGGACGGTGACGCTCGACGGGGTGACGCGCAGTTTCCAGATCGCGCGCGAGGGCGAGACGATCCTGGACGCCGCGCTCGCCAATGACATGGACGCGCCCTATTCCTGCAAGGCCGGCGTCTGTTCGACCTGCCGCTGCAAAGTGCTTGAGGGCGAGGTCGAGATGATGGTGAACCACGCGCTTGAGGATTACGAGGTCCGCGCCGGCTATGTCCTTAGCTGTCAGGCCCACCCGATCAGCGACCGCGTCGTCGTCAGCTACGACGAATGATCCGCAGGGCAGGGAGGAAACAATGTCCGACACCATGAATATCGAGGACTACCTTGCCCAGGGCGGCATCATGACCGCACCGGGCAACGTCCCGCCCCGTTATCGCGGCGAGCTTTTGCGGCTGATGTCGTCTTTTGTGGACAGCGAACTGGCTGCCTCTGCCGGGTTTGCCAATGCGATCAACTTTGCCCCCGGCATCAAAGAGCGCATCGCCGCCAGCCGCATCACCCTTGAAAAAGCCGATCATGCCGAACGGGTTCTGCGGGTGATGGGCGATTTTGGTACCGATATGGCTCGCTATCAGGCCAGCCATGACTGGTCCGCCCGGGTCCCGCGCGAGGCCGATCTGGGCGCGGCCCGCCGCCCGGGCGATATGCGGCTGTCAGTCTTTCACTATCCGATCACTGGCTGGACCGATGCGGTGGTGATGAATGTGCTGCAGGGTCTGGCGACCGGCGTGCAGATGACCGAACTGACCCGGGTCTCATATGGTCCGCTGGCCGAGGTCTTTCGCGGAATCGCCCCGCGTGAGGCGCGTCATGCCGAACTGGGGCTGGAGGGTCTGGCCCAGATTGCCGCGACCGAAGAGGGGCGCGCCGAAGCGCGTGCCGCCGTCGCCTATTGGCGGCCCCGGGTGGCTGCAGGATTCGGCCTGACGCAATCGGACCGCTATGACACTTTGGCGCGCTTTGGCCTGCGCCACAGTCCCAACGCGGCGCTGCTGTCGCGGTGGGAGGCGCTGGCCTCTGAACATCTGGCCGCTTTCGGCCTGTAACCGGCCTGGGCCGCCTGTCCGCCACAAGGTGACTGCGCGGCCCTGGCCCTTTGACGAATGACTTAAGGAAACGCCATGACCAACTCGCGCCGTCTTGAAAGCTATGTCTGCGGACGCTGGACCCCGGGCAGCGGCCAGGGCCAGACCCTGCGCGATGCCGCAACCGGCGAGCCCGTTGCCGTGATCGACTCTGCCGGCCTGGATTTCGCCGCCGTACTTGCCCATGGGCGCGAGGCGGCGGGGCCAAAGCTGCGCGCCATGACCTTTCATGAGCGCGCCTCCATGCTCAAGGCGCTTGGTCTGGCGCTGATGGCGCAGAAAGAGGAATTCTACGCCGAAAGCCTGCACACCGGCGCGACCCGAGCCGATGGTTGGGTCGATATCGAGGGCGGGATCGGCACCATGCTGACCTATGCCTCGAAAGGGCGGCGGGAATTGCCGAACGCCCGGGTTCTGACTGATGGCGAGGTCGAGCCGCTGTCGCGCGACACAAGCTTCAGCGCCCAGCATATCCTGACGCCTCTGCAGGGGGTGGCGGTTCATATCAACGCCTTCAACTTTCCGATCTGGGGGATGCTGGAAAAGATTGCGCCGACGCTGCTGGCGGGGATGCCCTGCGTGGTCAAACCTGCCTCGCAGACCGCCTATCTGACCGAGTTGATGGTGCGCCGCATTGTCGGGACCGGCATCCTGCCCGAAGGGGCGCTGCAACTTATCTGCGGCTCGGTCGGGGATCTTTTGGATCATGTCACCGAACAGGATGCGGTGACCTTTACCGGCTCGGCGGCGACGGGGCGCAAGCTCAGGACCCATCCGGCGGTCATCGCCAACTCTGTCCGCTTTACCATGGAGGCGGACAGTCTGAACGCCGCGATCCTTGGCCCTGATGCAGTGGCTGGTACGCCCGAGTTCGATCTGTTCGTGCGCGAGGTTGCGCGTGAGATGACGGTGAAGGCCGGGCAGAAATGCACCGCCATCCGCCGGGTCATCGTGCCGCGCGGTCAGATCGACGCGCTTGTCGCCGCCCTGGGCGAGCGGCTGGCGGGTACCGCCGTCGGCCTGCCGGGCGATGAGGGTACGCGTATGGGGGCGCTTGCAAGCCTTGATCAGCGCGACGAGGTCCGCGCCCGCATCCGCGACCTGCAAGCGGCGGCCGAGATCGTCGCGGGCGATCCTGACGATGTACGCCTGACCTCGGGGGACGCGGGGCAGGGGGCCTTTATGAACCCGGTTCTGCTTCATGCCGCGAAACCCTTTGAGGCCGCAGCGGTGCATGAGGTCGAGGCTTTCGGCCCGGTTTCGACCGTCATGCCCTATGATGATCTGGACGAGGCGGTGGTGCTGGCACAGATGGGCCGCGGCTCGCTGGTGTCCTCGGTCTTTACCGATGATCCGAAAGTCGCCGAAGAGGTCGTTCTGGGCGTCGCTCCCTTCCATGGCCGGGTGCTGATCGGCAACCGCGCTTCGGCCAAAAGCTCGACCGGGCATGGCTCTCCGCTGGCGCCGCTGGTGCATGGCGGCCCGGGCCGCGCTGGCGGCGGTGAAGAGATGGGCGGCATTCGCGGCGTCAAGCATTACATGCAGCGCACCGCCGTTCAGGGCACGCCACGGCTTTTGTCCGCAGTGACCGGGCGCTGGATCGAAGGGGCCGAGGCGCAACAGGGCGTCCATCCTTTCCGCAAATCGCTGGCCGAGCTGCAAATCGGTGACCAGCTGGTCACGGCGACCCGCACCATCACCCGCGAGGATGTCGAGCACTTCGCCCATTTCACCGGCGACACGTTCTATGCCCATATGGACGAGGCCTCGGCCAAGGCGAACCCGTTCTTTGACGACCGGGTGGCGCATGGCTATCTGATCGCCAGCTTTGCCGCCGGTCTTTTTGTCGAGCCGAACCCCGGCCCGGTGCTGGCCAATTACGGCGTCGACAACCTGCGCTTTCTGACCCCGGTTTACTTTGGCGACACGTTGCAGGTGCGGTTGACCTGCAAAGAGATCAATCCGCGCGAAAACGCCGGTCATGGCGAGGTGCGTTGGGATTGCCGCGTGACCAATCAAAAGGACGAGGTCGTGGCGCAATATGACGTGCTGACCATGGTGGCCAAGGAATGGCCGCTGCCAGAAGCCGCGGAATAACAGAACTGAACCGGGCGATGCTTTGGGGTCGCCCGGCACTTACCGATATCAGAGCTTCAGCGCCCAGAATTCGCGCGTGAATGTCTGACCACAGGCTATCACGCCGGGGGTGGCTTCGGTCAGTTCGAACCCCAGCCGCGCATAGAGGCGCCGCGCCTCTTGCAGGCAGTCATAGGTTTCCAGCCGCACTTCGGTCATGTCGTGATTTCGCGCATGGGTAAGGGCGGTTGCGACCATCCTGCGGGCAAGGCCATGGCCGCGGAATGCGGGCAGAACCAGCACGAAGTTGAGGAAGGCAGAGCGTTCGGGGCGTTCGGAAATCGCAATCGAGGCAGCACGTTGCCCGTCTGTCCCGGCAATCCAGATGCGGCTGAAATCGGTGCTGTTTTTGATAAAAGCTGCGACTTTTTCCGCGGTGCTGTCGCGAAAGCTGGGGCCAAAGCCGAATTCCTTGGCATAGATCGTCTCGTGCTGCCTGATCAGCCAGTCCAGATCGCTGTTGTCGGCAAGGCTGATAGAGGCGGTCGATGCAGGCATGGCCTGGGCTTTGGGACGGCGGGAAGACCTGGCGACCCTAGCGCCAATCCGGTCAAATGGATACCCGATCCGTTGTCACTTCACCGCCTTGATGCCTTCAAGGATCAGGGTGGTGGCGACGTCGGCATAATCCTCGCGCGTGATGCGGCCACCGTCGCGGAACCACATATAGACCCAGTTCATCATGCCAAACAGCGACATGGTCACCGGGGTCAGCAACGGGCGCTCGGGGTTGTCGAGGCTAGGGTTGATTTCGCGCAGGACCATGGCAAAGCGGCGCACGATACGGCGTTCAACCGCGAGGATTTCGGCCTTTTGCTCATCCGGCAGGGCTGAGGTCGCGTTCAGCTGGACCTTGTGCTGGTTATCCGCGCCGCGATAGCGGTCAAGGACAGTGCCGACCAGCTGGCGCAGACGCTGCCGTGGCGGCAGATCGGCGTCGTCGGCGTCCTGGATTGCGGCATCCAGCTCTTCGAGGTGGGTGATGATGATGGCGAAGATCAGCGCGTCCTTGCTGGGGTAGTAATGGTAAAGCAGGGCCTTGGAGACCTGGCTATGCGCCGCGATCTGCGCCATCGACGCTTTTTCCATTCCCAGATCGGCAAAGACCTCGGCGGCCTTGTCCAAAAGAACGCGCTGCTTTTCCTCGAAATCGGCTGCCCGTGTCCGCGCCATGCCATCCTCTTGTCATTCATCCGCCCGCTTTCTGGGGCGGGAAAACCGGGGAGCCTTAGCCCCCCGACGCCTTAGCGCCTTTGTTACCGCATGTCATGTCGATGACGCGGTGCGGCATCATGTCCTGGGGCGGTTGTCAACCACCCGCTTGGCCTTGCCTTCCGAACGGGCAACGCTGCCCGGATCGCAAACCTCGATCCTGGTCGAGACGCCGACCACGCTTTTGATGTGGTGGGCAAGCTCTTTGGCCGACTGGGTGCGGGCCGCATCGTCGGTGCGGCCGGGGGCGCATTCAACATGGACGATCATGCTGTCCATCCGGCCCGAACGGCTGAGCTCGATCTGGAAATGCGGGGCAAGGCCGGTGCATTTCAGGATCTGTTCCTCGATCTGGGTCGGAAAAACGTTAACGCCGCGCAGGATGATCATGTCGTCACTGCGCCCTGTGATCTTTTCGATCCGGCGCATACTGCGCGCCGTGCCGGGCAGCAGGCGGGTCAGGTCGCGGGTGCGATAGCGCA
This sequence comes from Paracoccus kondratievae, assembly GCF_009301415.1. Lineage (GTDB taxonomy): Bacteria > Pseudomonadota > Alphaproteobacteria > Rhodobacterales > Rhodobacteraceae > Paracoccus > Paracoccus kondratievae. Next base: position 1,467,865 of record NZ_CP045073.1, read on the forward strand.
CCATCGGCAAACCTTCCTTGGTCAGCGTGGTGATGACCAGTTCACCCATCTCACCATCGGGCAGGACCTCGCCGGTCGTGGGGTCGATGATCTCGGGGTAGAAATGGTCTTCCCAGAAATGCAGCCCGTCCTTGGTCTCGACGCACTCCATGGCGACGCCCGGGCCCATGACTTCGGAAAGGCCGTAGATATCGACGGCATGCATGTCGAAGGCTTCTTCGATCTCTTGCCGCATGGAGTTGGTCCAGGGTTCGGCGCCGAAGATCCCGATCTCAAGCGAGGATTCGCGCGGATCAAGGCCCTGCCGGCGGAATTCATCAAGGATCGACAGCATGTAGCTGGGGGTCACCATGATGATGCGCGGACGGAAGTCGTTGATCAGCGTCACCTGCCGCTCGGTCATGCCGCCCGAGATCGGGACGACGGTGCAGCCCAGCCGCTCGGCCCCGTAATGCGCACCAAGGCCACCGGTGAACAGCCCGTAGCCATAGGCGTTGTGCAGGATATCGCCCCGCCGCCCGCCAGCTGCGCGGATCGAGCGCGCGATCAGATTCGCCCAATGGTCGATATCGGCCTGGGTATAGCCCACCACGGTCGGCTTGCCCGTAGTCCCGGACGAGCCGTGGATACGCACCAGCCTGGACTGCGGAACCGCGAACATTCCAAAGGGATAGGTGTCACGCAGGTCCTGTTTGGTGGTAAAGGGGAACCTGGCGATATCCGCGAGCGATTTCAGATCCTCGGGATGCGCGTCATGTTCGATGAACCGCTTGCGATAGAAAGGCGAGTTTTCGAAAGCGTGTTTCAATGACCGCTTCATGCGGTGGAACTGCAGGGCTTCGATCTCATCGCGCGAGGCGGTTTCGATCGGGTCCAGTTCCTTTTTTTCTGGCGCCAGTGGTTGCATTGTTCCTCCCCTCGGGAATTAGGTTGCGGTCAGGGCTCGACCGGCAGGTGGGTGCCCTTGACGGTGCGGGAATGGCCGCGGAACTCGGCCACATGCACACCGTCCTGATTGGTGATGCGGATATCGTAGATGCCTGAGCGGCCGCGGCGTGAAACCTCGCGCGCCACCGCAGTCAGCCGGTCGCCGATGCGTCCCGGTTCGAGATAGGTGATCGAACAGTGCTGGGCGACGACAAGCTGGTTGTAGCTGTTGCAGGCAAAGGCAAAGGCGCTGTCGGCCAGCGTGAACATATAGCCGCCGTGGCAATTGCCGTGGCCGTTCGACATGGCTTCGGTGATGGTCATCGAAAGCGTCGCTTCGCCCGGCGCGATATGGTCAAGGCTCATGCCCAGCCGCTGGCTGGCAGAATCGTCATTCCACATCGCACGGGCCGAGGCCTCGGCGATTTCTTGCGGGGTCATCTGCGAGACGGGTTTGGCGGCGTCGGTCATTGGCCCCTGAACTCCGGTTTGCGCTTTTCAAGAAAGGCGGTGACGCCTTCGGCATAGTCAGTGCTGCGGCCGGCCTCTCGCTGGCAGTCGCGCTCTTGATCAAGCTGCTGATCGAGGCTGTTTACTGCCGCCGCCTGAATCAGCCGTTTGGTCAGGCCCAACCCCAGCGTCGGCCCGGCAGCCAGCGATCTGGCCAGCGCCAGCGCTTCGTCCATCAGCGCCTCATCCTCGACCGCTTTCCAGATCAGCCCCCATTCGGCAGCCTTTTCGGCACCCAGAGGTTCGGCCGTCAGGGCCAGCGCCTTGGCGCGCGGTTCACCCAGGATACGGGCCAGCGACCATGAGCCGCCTGCATCGGGCACCAGACCGATCCTGGCAAAAGCCTGGATAAAGCGGGCCGATTTCCCCGCCAGAACGATGTCACAGGCGATGGCGATATTCGCCCCGGCCCCCGCGGCAACGCCGTTTACCGCGCAGACTACCGGCTTTTCCAGGGACCGGATCAGCCGCAGCGTCGGGTTGTAAAAGGTTTCAAGCGTGTGGCCCAGATCGGGGGCGGGGCCGCCATTGCGCGGGTCGCGGTCGCCAAGATCCTGCCCGGCGCAAAAGCCACGCCCCGCACCCGTCAACAGGACGGCGCGGACACCCGCGTCATCATGGGCTCGCTGGAACCCGGCACGCAGGGCCAGGTGCATTTCTTCGTTAAAGGCATTCAGCTTGTCGGGACGATTGAGTGTCAGCGTCAGCACGCCGTCGGCCAAGGCCGCCAGGACGGTTTCCGTCATGTGATAAACTCCCTTGCCCCGGTCCCGGGGTTCCCTGAAAATTTTTGTTGCATAAACCGACCGGCCGGTCAATGATAATCTCACCAGGTGAGGGGGAACCACCGTGACAGAGCTTTTCGACCGTCATCGGCCGCTGTTGGATGCTGCGTTGCAGGCGCTGCGTGATCGCGGATTCTGGAGCCCGTTTCCCGAAATTCCAAGCGGCAAGTTCTATGGCGAAACCGCCCGGCAAGAGGGCGAGGCCGCCTTTCAGGCCCTGCGCGGGCAAGCCTTTGATCTGCCGGGTCATCCGAATCAGGCGCTGCGCGGAGCAGAGATATCGCCCCATGGTGGTGCGCTGGGGATTCGCTATCCCTCGGCTGATGCAGCAGAGTTGATTGCCGCCGCCGGGCGCGCGCAAGGGGCGCTTGCCGAGGCTGGACCCGAAGCCCGGGTCGGTGTTTGCCTTGAGGCGCTGGTGCGGCTTAACCGCATGAGCTTTCTCATGGGCCATGCGACCATGCACACCACGGGACAGGCATTCGCCATGGCCTTTCAGGCGGGCGGCCCCCATGCGCAGGATCGCGGGCTTGAGGCTGTCGCCATGGCCTGGGATGAGATGACCCGTTTCGCCCCACAGGCACGTTGGGAAAAGCCGCAGGGCAAAGCCGCGCCGATCGTGCTGGAAAAATACTGGTCGATCGTGCCGGCGGGGCTGTCTTTGGCGATCGGTTGCAACACCTTCCCGACTTGGAACAGCTATGCTGGCATCTTTGCCAGCCTTGCGACCGGCAACCCGGTCATCGTCAAGCCGCATCCGGGGGCGATCCTGCCCCTTGCTCTGACAGTGCGCGTTCTGCGTGACGTTCTGGCCGAGGCCGGACTGCCCGCTGATTCGGTCCTGCTGGCCGTGGATGAGGCAGGGGCCGAGATCACGCGTGATCTTGCCATGAATCCGGCGGTGCGGCTGATCGACTATACCGGCTCGAACGCTTTCGGGGGGTGGTTGCGCGCCCATGCGACGCAAGCCCGGATCTTTACCGAAGAGGCAGGGGTCAACACCGTTACCATTGCCGGAACCGATGATTTCGTCGGGCTTTGCGCCAATCTGGCTTTCTCGCTGGCGCTTTATTCGGGGCAGATGTGCACCGCGCCGCAAAACATCTATGTGCCCGAAGGGGGCATAGACACCGATCAGGGTCACAAGAGCTTTGATGAGGTCGGCCGGGCACTGGCTGCGGCAATCGACGACCTGCTGTCCGATCCTGCCCGAGGAGCCGGGATCTGCGGCGCCATTGCCAACCCTGCGACGCTGGAGCGGGTCGAGCAGGTGCGGGGGCTGGGCCGGGTGCTGCGTGCCTCGGCTCCGCTGGGGCAGGGGCGGACTGCGACCCCGCTGCTATTGGCGCTGCGTGACGGTGATCCGATTTGCGAACAGGAATGCTTTGGCCCCATCGCCTTTGTCATCGCGGTCAGGGATGCCGATACGGCGCTGGAGCGGGCGACCGATCTGGCGCGGTGCAAAGGCGCGATCACCGCGGCGCTATATGATCGGGACGAGGCGCGCATCGAACGTGCCGCCAGGGCCTTTGCTGCGGCGGGCGTCAATCTGTCGGTTAACCTGACCGGCAATATCTACGTCAATCAATCGGCCGCCTTCAGTGATTTTCACGTCACCGGGGCCAACCCGGCGGGGAACGCCAGCCTGACTGACACTGCCTTTGTCGCCAGCCGGTTCCGTCGCGCCATGTGGCGGCGGCCCGTGGCGGCCTGAACTGCTGACAAGCTGAACCACCAACAGGTTTCTGGGAGGAGACATCATATGAAAAAGACCCTGACGACGACCGTTCCGGCCGCGCTGATCGCGCTTGGCCTCGCCTCGGTGGCCAGTGCCGAAATCAAGATCGGGGCTTCGGTCTCGGCGACCGGTCCCGCCGCGTTCCTTGGTGACCCCGAGGCCAAGACCCTGCAAATGCTGGTCGAAGAGCTGAATGCCAAAGGCGGCATCAACGGTGAAGAGATCGAGCTGGTGCTTTATGATGACGGCGGCGATGCCAACAAGGCGCGCACCTTTGCGACCCGGCTGATCGAGGATGACGAGGTGCAGGCCATCATCGGCGGCACAACGACCGGCACTTCCATGTCGATCCTGTCGGTGGCGGAGGATGCCGAGATTCCCTTTATCTCGCTGGCCGGGGCTATCGACATCATCCAGCCGGTCAAGCCCTGGACCTTCAAGACCCCGCATACCGACCGCATGGCCTGTCAGAAGATTTTTGAGGACATGCAGAAAAACGGCTTCAGCAAGATCGGCATGATCTCGGGAACGGACGGGTTCGGAGCCTCGATGCAGGCGCAATGCAAGGACGTGGCAGGCGAATTTGGCATCGAAATCACCGCGGACGAAACCTACGATCCCAAGGACGCCGATATGACGGCGCAGCTGACCAAGATCCGCAACACCGAAGGCGTGCAGGCGGTGCTGAACCCGGGCTTTGGTCAGGGTCCCTCGATTGTGACACGCAACTATCGCCAGCTTGGTATTGAGCTGCCCCTTTACCAGTCGCACGGTGTTGCCTCGGACGGGTTCATCGAACTGGCCGGCAAGGAGGCCGCCGAGGGTGTGCGCCTGCCCGGTACGGCGCTGCTGGTCGCCGGCCTGTTGGCCGATGACGATCCGCAAAAACCGGCCGTGACTGCTTACAAAGCGGCCTATGAAGGCAAGTTCAAAGAGCCGGTCGGCACTTTCGGCGGCTATGCCCATGACGGGTTTGCACTGCTTGTTGATGCGGTGACGCGCGCTGGTTCGTCCGAGCCTGCGGCGATCCGTGACGCGCTTGAGGCGACCCAGGGTCTGGCCGGAACCACGGGCATCTATACCATGTCGGCCGAAGATCACCTTGGCCTCGACCTGTCGGCCTTCCGTATGCTTGAGGTCAAGGACGGCAGCTGGTCCATGGTCGAATGATCCCGCGCGGTCCCTGCCTATGCGGGGACCGTTTCCGCCCGCTCGGGAGAGCCAGCGAGAGAGCCACGGCATGTCTGAATTTCTGCAATTCCTGTTTTCAGGGCTGACGGTGGGCGCGGTCTACGCGCTGGTCGCCCTTGGCTTTACGATCATCTATAACGCATCGGATGTGGTGAATTTCGCGCAAGGCGAATTCGTCATGCTGGGCGGTATGATTACATGGTTTTCCCATGCCGCCGGGCTGCCCCTGCCGCTGGCGGCGCTGGTTGCCATCATTGCCACCGCCGCGCTGGGGGTCGCGATCAACAAGCTGGCGATCGGGCCGGCCCGGGGTGCCCCGGTCGTTTCGCTGATCATCATCACCATCGGCGCCTCGGTCTTTCTGCAAGGCGCGGCGCAGCTTGTCTTTGACAAGCAGATTCACAGTTTTCCGGCCTTTTCGGGGGATACGCCGCTGCGCTTTGGCGGCGCGACGATCCAGCCGCAAAGCCTGTGGGTGATCGGGGGCGCGCTGGTTGTATTCGTCGGCTTGTGGCTGTTCTTTACCCGCACCTTGCTGGGGCGCGCGGTGCTGGCGACCTCGAACAACCGGCTGGCGGCGCAACTGGTCGGGATCAACACCAACTTTGTCATGACCCTGTCCTTTGCCCTGTCGGCGGGGATCGGGGCGCTGGCCGGTGTCCTTGCGACGCCGATCACGCTGACCGCCTATAACGTCGGTATCGGCTTTGCGCTCAAGGGTTTTGCCGGGGCGATGCTGGGCGGGATGGGCAACCCCAAGGGCGCGCTGGCGGGCGGGTTCCTGATCGGTCTGATCGAGGCGCTGACGGCGGGCTATCTGTCCTCGACCTACAAAGAGGCGGCGGCCTTTGTCGTCATCCTGCTGGTCCTGTTCTTTATGCCGCAGGGCCTGTTCGGCCGCAGATCTACGGAGCGGGTGTGATGCCAAAGCTGACCGTGAAATCCGCCACGCTGCTGGTGCTTGCCGTATTGATCGCGGTGACGCCCTTTTTCTTTCCCTCGGGCTATTACTACCGGGTCGGGGCGCTGATCTTTGTCAACGGGCTTGCGGTGACGGGTATCGTGATCCTGACCGGCTATGCCGGACAGATCAGCCTGGGCCATGCCGGGTTTGCCGGTATCGGCGGCTATGCCTGTGCCCTTGCGCCCGAATATCTGGGCCTGCACCCCGCGCTTGCCATGGTGCTGGGGGCCGCGGTCTCGGCTGTGCTGGCCTATCTGGTCGGTCGTCCGATTCTGCGGCTCAAGGGGTATTACCTTGCCGTTGCCACCCTGGGCTTTGGCATCCTTGTGTCCATGGTCCTGAACAATGAACGCGACCTGACCGGCGGCCCCGATGGCATCGCCGTCCCCGAGCTGGGGCTAAGGGGCGTGCTCAAGGACTGGGGGCTGAACCTTTCGAACGGGCAGTTCTGGTATTTCTTCTGCGGTATAGTACTGCTTCTTGGCGCATGGATCGCGCTGAACCTTTATCAAAGTCCGACCGGGCGTGCGCTGCGTGCGCTTCATGGCTCCGAGGTTGCATCGGGCACCGTCGGTATCGATGTCGCGCGGGTCAAGTTGCAGGCCTTTGTCATTTCGGCGGTCTATGCCTCGGTCGCGGGTTCACTGGTCGCTTTGCAAAACAAGTTCATCACCCCGGATGTCGCGGGCTTCATGCATTCGATCGAGATGGTGACCATGGCTGTCCTGGGCGGCGCGGGTTCAGTTCTTGGCGCGGTCTTTGGCGCGGGAATCCTGACGCTTTTGCCGCAGGCGCTGACGGTGCTGGCCGAATATGAACAGCTTGTTCTGGGCCTTGTGATGATGCTGGTGATGATCTTTCTGCGCGAAGGGCTTTTGCCCTCGATCCTGCGCAGACTGAGGGGGAGGGGCGAATGACGCTGCTGTCAGTCGAAGGGCTCGGCATCGCTTTTGGCGGCATCAAGGCCGTCCATGATGTCAGCTTTCGGGTCGAGCCGGGGGAGATCGTCTCGGTCATCGGGCCGAATGGCGCGGGTAAGACCACGCTGTTCAACATGATTTCGGGCGTCTATCGGCCCGGCGCTGGCCGCGTGTTGCTTGAGGGCGAGGATGTGACCGGCATGGCGCCGTTTCGCCTTGCCCAGCGGGGCATGTCACGCACCTTTCAGAACCTTCAGATCTTTCAGAACATGACGGTGCTGGAAAACGCCATTGCGGGTTTTCATCTGCAAGAGCGCGGAACGGTGCTGGCCGATCTGTTCAACCTGCCGTCATCGCGCCGTCGGGCCCGGCAGGCCGAGGCAGGCGCGCGCGAGCTGCTGGCTCGTGTCGGGCTGGAACGTGCGGCGGACCGCGAGGCGGCAAGCCTTTCTTACGGTTCGCTCAAGCGGCTTGAGATCGCGCGGGCGTTGGCAATGCGGCCACGGGTTCTGCTGCTTGATGAGCCGGCGGCGGGCTGCAACGCGGTCGAGACCGAAGAGATCGACCATCTGATCGCCGAGGTCGCGGCCTCGGGCGTCGCCATCCTGCTGGTCGAACATGACATGAAGATGGTCATGCGCATCTCGAACCACATCGTCGTGCTGGACCATGGCGAAAAGATCGCCGAGGGCGCGCCCGCCGAGGTCAGCCGCAACCCGGCGGTGATCGCCGCCTATCTGGGAACCGAGGAGGCTGCCGATGCTGACGGTTGAGGGTTTGCGTTCGCGCTATGGCCGCATCGAGGTCCTGCACGGCATCGACCTGCATGTCGATTCGGGCGAGATCGTCACCGTGGTTGGTGCCAATGGTGCTGGCAAAACCACGCTTTTGCGCTGCCTGTCCGGTGTACAGCCGGTCTCGGCCGGTACGATCACCTTTCGGGGAGAGCCGCTGACCACAGTGCCGGCCTTTCGCCGATTGGCGCGCGGACTGGCCCAGTCGCCCGAGGGGCGGCAGATATTTACCAATCTGACGGTTGAGGAAAACCTGCGCCTTGGTGCGTTCCTTTACAACGATGAACGGGTTGAACGGGATATGGAGGATGCCTTCCAGATGTTCCCGATCCTTAAGGAAAAGCGCAACCTTGCTGCCGGGGGGCTGTCGGGCGGTCAGCAGCAGATGCTGGCAATGGCGCGGGCGCTGATGGGTCGACCCTCTTGCCTGCTGCTGGACGAGCCGTCGATGGGGCTTGCGCCGATCATCGTGCAGCAGATCTTTGACGTGGTGCGCGGGCTGAAATCTTTGGGCGTGACCGTGCTGCTTGTCGAACAGAACGCCTTTGGTGCGCTTAGGATTGCGGACCGGGGTTATGTGATGGAAACCGGGCGCGTCACCATGCAGGGACCGGCCGGAGAGCTGATTGCCGATCCGCGCATCCGTGAAGCCTATCTGGGGATTTGAAGTCATGACCGTAACCATCGCCCGCCAGGGTGAAATCGCCGTCGTCACCGTGGATAACCCGCCCGTCAATGCGTTGAGCCAGGCTTTGCGCCAGGGATTATGGGACGCGGTCGGCACGCTTGACGCTGATCCGGAGGTGCGGGCGGTGGTGCTGATCTGTGCGGGTCGCACCTTTATCGCCGGCGCGGATGTGACCGAATTCGGCAAACCACCGCAGCCGCCGCATCTGCCCGACCTGGTGGACCGGATCGAGGGAGCCGCCAAGCCTTGGGTTGCGGCGATCCACGGCTCGGCCCTTGGCGGCGGGTTCGAGGTGGCGATGGGCTGCCGTTTCCGGGTCGCGCTGCCTGACGCCTCGGTCGGTCTGCCTGAGGTGACGCTGGGCATCGTGCCCGGGGCCTCGGGCACGGTTCGCACACCGCGCCTTGCCGGGGCCGAGCTTGCCGTCGAACTGGTCACTTCGGGCCGCCCGATGCGCGCGCAAAAGGCGGCCGTTTCCGGTTTGATTGATGCGGTGGTCACAGGCGATCTGCTTGACGGCGCTGTTGGCTTTGCGCGCGAGGCCCTGACGCGCCCCCTGCCTGCACCGGTCTCGGCCCGTCCGGTTGCCGCGGCTGATGCGGCATTCTGGGCGGAAAAGGAAAAATCGGTCACCAAGGCGGCCAAGGGTGCCGCCGCGCCGCTGCGGGCGCTTGACTGTCTGCGCAAAGCTGTCGAAGCTCCGTTTCCCGAGGCCATGGCGTATGAACGCGCGACTTTTCTAGAGCTGCGCGGTTCAGATCAGGCGGCCGCCCTGCGCCATGTCTTTTTCGCCGAACGTACTGCCCCACGTCCGGCCGCTCTGCGTGCGGTTGATCCCTTGCCCCTGCGCCGCGCTGCGGTGATCGGCGGTGGTACCATGGGCGCGGGCATTGCCGCCGCCCTGCGCGAGGCCGGATTGCCGGTCGTTCTGGTCGAGCGTGACGATGATGCGGTGGCCCGCGGCATCGCCAATCTTCGCGGTATCTTTGACGGTGCGGTACGGCGCGGCAAGCTTGGCACCGCGCAGGCCGAAGAGCTTGTGTCTGGCGTTACCGCCACCACCGATTATGCTGCATTGGCCGATGTCGATCTGGTGATCGAGGCGGTGTTCGAGGAAATCGGCGTCAAGCAGGCTGTCTTTGAACAGCTGGGCCGGGTCTGCCGGGCGGATGCGGTTCTGGCAACGAATACCTCTTACCTTGACCCGCGCAAGATTGCCGCGGGGGTGCCGGGACCCGAACGTTTCATCGGGCTGCATTTCTTCAGCCCCGCCAATGTGATGAAACTGCTTGAGATCGTGCCCGTGCCCGAAACCTCTGAGCAGGTGCTTGCCACCGGCTTTGCCCTTGCCCGGCTGTTGAAAAAGATCCCCGTCCGGGCCGGGATCTGCGAAGGTTTCATCGGTAACCGCATCCTTAAACGCTATCGCGCGGCGGCCGAGGCGCTGGTGCGTCAAGGCGTCGCCATTGCCGAGATTGACGTCGCCATGCGCGCATATGGTTTCGCCATGGGACCATTCGAGGCGCAGGATCTGGGCGGGCTCGACATCGCCTATCTGCAGCGCGAGGGTGCCCGCGCGGCGGGACAGGATGTGCCCGAGACGCTGGGCGATATTCTGGTGCGCGCCGGGCGCAAAGGGCAAAAGACCGGTGGTGGTTGGTACGATTACGTACCGGGCGATCGCAAGCCGCAGCCCTCGTCAACGGTGACCGGGCTGCTGGCCGGTCAGATCGCCCCCGTCGCAACGATGGAACGTGATGCGATTGCCGCGCATCTGGTTGCCGAAATGGCGGCCGAGGGGCAGGCGATCCTGACGGAAGGGATTGCGCAATTGCCGGCGGATATAGATCTGGTCGAAATCCATGGTTACGGGTTTCCGCGTTGGCGTGGCGGGCCGATGTTCGCAACCGGCATTCGCGGCTGAACAGCGCATTCCCGTCCTTTTGGGGGCAGGGGCCGGCTGACCGGCCCCTTTTTTGCGGTCTAAAGCTGACCCAGATTCCAAAACAGCGTCTCGCCCGAGCTGTCATCGGTGCCGTCGTTATCCGTCACCACCCAGGCGTTGCCCTTGGCGTCGAAGGCCAGACCTTCGACTTTGTCCAGCACATAGCCATTGGTCAGGGCCAACATCTCGGGGATAAGGTCGCGGACCTCTTCCTTGGCGACCGTGGGCAGTGTCCCTTCCAGGGCTGCGGGGTGCAGATCGGCCAGCGCGACACGGAAGATCTTTTTCACCACCGCCTTGTCGCCGATCAGGTTGTCACGTTCGATGACATAGGCGTGCTCGTCCCGAACCGCGATTTCGGACAGGCCCATCCAGCCCTGACCTTTGGGCTCAAGCGGGTAGTGCACCGCACCCCATTCCCTGGTCTCAAGGTCATAGGCCAGCAGCTTGACCTTGCCCTCCGGGTCGTCGCCCCATTCGCGCTGCATGGCCAGCCACAGCGTATTGCCGACCTTTGCAATACCTTCGGCGCCAAAGCGGGTCTGATGGGGCAGCAGCTCTTCGGGCAGGGCGATTTCCTCGGTGATCTCGCCCTTTGCATTCACATGCAGGATGGCATGGGGGACCAGTTTTTTCGCATCCCCTTCGTTCGCCAGCCAGAAACCGTCCTCACCATCCGAGGTCAGCCCCTCGATATCAAGCTTTTGCGCCGGAGCGCCGCCGCGGGTGATGATCGTCTGGGCGACGATCCGCGCCGGTTTCGCGGTAATGTCGATTTCATAGATCGACGGCATGGCCGCATAGACGCTGTCCGAGGCGGCAAACAACCGGTCCTCGCGGCCCGGGGCCGCAGCAAGTGCCCCAAGCGCCCCCCAGCCGATCAAAGGTTCGGTCCCGGCCGAGGTCAGCACAGGATAGGCCGGCTCATCGGCGCTGCGTTCATAGATCATCACATGCGCACGCGCCGCACCATCTTCGCCCAGATCGGCCTCATTGGCGGTTACAAACAGGTTGCGCGCAGGGATGGCAACGGCCCCTTCGGGCGAGATGCCCGAGGGTAAAAGCTGGGTCAGCTTGGGTGCGGCGGGGTCGGTCAGGTCATAGACTGCAACGACCGAGGCGCGTTCGGACAATACGAACAACAAGGGCGTGTCGCCAAAGCGGGCGAACTCGACACTTTCGATTTCGACGCCTTTGGATTTCGAACGTTTCTCGGGGTAGTGGCCGATTTCGGCGATGGCATGTTCCAGCGCAGCGCCGGATTCATAGACCACCGTGCCATCCTTGTTCCAGATGGTGAAGCCGCGCGAGCCGCCTTTCCAGTCGCCCTCATTGGCGGTGACGAAATGATCGGCGTCGATCCATTTCGCTCCGTCGGGTTCACGACGGACCGGTTCGGTCTTTTCGCTAAAGCTCAGCCGCCCGTCCGTCCTGGTATCGACATTCTCAAGCACGACCTCGCCCGCCGAAAAATGCTGCGCAATCGTGTCATCGGCCCCGATGACAGCGATGTGGTTGTTTTCCTGCAACGTTACCACAATTTCGCCCGCTTCGTTGATGTCGACGAACTCGGGCTCGGGGTCCTCGGGGGCGATGTCCGCAAGGCCGGTCAGGTCGATTTTTTGCAGCCTGGCGCAATCGGGGCTGCCGTCCGCCAAGGGTAGTTTCACCAGATAACCGGCAGGCATCTGGGGCAGGCCGCCTTCGCCCAGATCCTCGTCCCGCTCATTTTCGATGGCGACGGCAAGAAAGCTGCCATCCGGCGCGACAGCAACTGAATCGGGCTGGCCGCCCAGATCGCAAGAGGCGATCTCGGTCGCGCTTTTCAGATCGATCACCGCCAGCCGGCCCGAGGGATTGGCGCGGCTTTCCGAGGTGTTCACCCCGACGACCGCACGGCTGCCGATGATATGGGCGGTAGTAGGCTCTCCGTTCAGCGTCACATTGCCCAGGGGTTTGGGTTGGCGTGGGTCGGTAATGTCGATCAGCCCGACCACGCCCAAGGGGCTGTCGGTATAGATCAGCGTCATGCCATCGGCAGAGGCCGAGATGATCTCGGCCGAAGAGGTGCGAGCCTTATCCTCACCCTCGGCCATATTGGCGGTGACGGGGAAAGATGCGACGCGGTTGAAGCTGTCTGACAGGGCAGGGCCTGCAAGAAGGGCGAGTGTCGAGGCAGCAGAAAGCAGACGGGTAGCGGTCATGGCGATTCCTGAAGTTGCGCGATCATGCGCAAACTAGGGTCGCCGCATGACGATCAGGTAACGCCTTGCCGACAGTTCCGTGGCAAACCGCGCCCCTGTGCCGGGGGACGGTCCTGCTTTGCAAAAGGCCCCGTTCCACGTGGGAACAGGGCAGAATTCAGTCTGTAATCAATGTCTATGGAAATATAAATCCGCAGTCAAAAAAGGTGACAGGGAACTGGTTAACCTACTAGCGCGCGAATCTGTATCATTCGCACAGGTGCGGGTATGTGCGTTTGCGCACAATCAGCGCGAAAACGAACATCGCATCTTTCGTCCGCAAGGCTGAGTGACATATCTCAGCGGTTGCTGGCCAGGACGCAAAGCAGTTCAAAAAGCATGGTCGCACCTGTCAGTGCGGTGATGCCGCCCTGATCGAAGGGGGGCGAGACTTCGACTACATCGGCGCCAACGATATTCAGCCCGGCAAGGCCGCGGACCATGGCCTGTGCTTCACGCGTGGTCAGGCCGCCGATCTCGGGCGTGCCGGTGCCGGGGGCCATCGAAGGGTCGATGCTGTCGATGTCAAAGGTCACATAGGTCGGCGCATCGCCCATCAGGTCACGTACCTCGGCCATGACATCCCCGGGGGCGCGGCGGTCGCATTCCTCGATATAGATGATGCGGATGCCCTGATCCTTGGCCCATTGGTGTTCGTCCGCCGAATAGACCGAGCCGCGAATGCCGATTTGCACGACCCTCCGGGGGTCCAGCACGCCCTCTTCGATGGCGCGGCGAAAGGGGGTGCCGTGGGTATAGGGATTGTCGCCGAAATAGCTGTCGTTGGTGTCGGAATGGGCGTCGAACTGTACCAGCCCCAATGGTCCGGGTTCGGGCTGCGCCTTATGGATCGCGCGCAGTATCGGCAATGTAGTCAGGTGATCGCCGCCGACGCTGAGGGGCAGGGCGCCTGCGGCGCAGACACCGGCAATGCCCGCCTCAATCTGTTCCAGCGCCGCCATCAGGTCGATGGGCTGCACGACCAGATCGCCCAGATCTGCCACCGCCAGCCGCTCATAAGGGGCTACTCCGGTGACGTGATGCACCTTACGCATCAGGCTGGACTGGTTGCGCACCTCGCGCGGGCCATGACGGGCGCCGGGGCGATTGGTGGTACCGCCATCCCAAGGGATGCCGATCAGGGCAACATCCAACCCCTCGGCGCTGGTCAAGGCCGGCAGACGCATAAAGGTCGCATGTCCCGCAAAACGCGGCACCAAAGCGGCATCGACAGGTTCATGCAACTGCTTTGGCATCAGCGCCTCATAATCCAATGGCTATGAGCGGCATCATGGACGGTGCTGGCGTTGATTCGCAAATACCTTGTCCTGCGGCCGGAAGCGGGAGCGGTTCAGATCGTGAATTTGTCGAGCGACTGTCCTGAGTTCAAAGCCTCAATGATCCAGCGCGGTTTGCGGCCGCGACCGCTCCAGGTCAGCTCGGGGTTCTCGGGGTGACGATAGCGTGGAATGCTGACAGACTTTTCCTGCGCTGCCTGCACCAGTTCGCCCAGCGAAAAGCCGAAATCTTTGGCGATCTGTTCGACCCTGGTGCGGGCCTCGGCCTTGCGGCGGGAGTCATATTGATCAATCGCCCGGTCAACGTCCTTAAGCAATTGCCTGAGCTCGTTCAACGACATGGTATTTAGGTCGAGATCAGCCATTATCAGCCCCCTTGATGTGACAAGCTTGTGGTGGTTAGTATATGACGTGGCTTTAACTGCCCGGAAACACGACATAATTGGTTTTGACGTGCAGTTATCTCATTGTCAATTAAGGAAAGCGGATATCGAATTCACCTTTTGTACAATTTTTCCGGTATGGCAGTGAGGTTTCATATTAGTAATTTGCGGGAATATCATCGGCACCGGTCCTGTACCGATTTTACAGTGATGGCTCGACTCTGGTGGCGTAAGTCGCGATAAATTCCGGCCGGGTCGGCTTCGGGATCGGGGCTGCCCCATTCGCGCAACCATGAGGGACAGACCATGCCTTTCCGTCCGATGCCGCAAACGCGCCGTGCGCTGAGCACTGCCCTTTGCCTTCTGACCCTGATCGCCGCCCCCCTGGCGCCGCAGAAGGGCCTGGCCGACAGTTCGGCCTTCACGCTTGACGAACGCGGCGTCCTGACCGCCGCTCCGGTGCTTGAGAAGGTGACGCCGGCGGTGGTCAATATCGCTGTTCGCTCGGAAACCGCTGTGGCGGTGAACCCGCTTTACAACGACCCGTTCTTTCGCCACTTTTTCAACCTGCCGCCCGAGACGCTGCGCCGCCAGCGCATGAGCGCGGGCTCTGGTGTCATCGTCGATGCAGCCCAGGGTTATGTGCTGACCAACCACCATGTCATCGCGGACGGAATTGAGATCACCGTCACATTGAAGGATGGCCGCACCCTGAAGGCCGAGTTGATCGGCAGCGACCCTGCGACGGACATCGCGCTGTTGCAGGTCAAGGCCGGGGATCTGACCGCGGTCGAGATTGCCGATTCGAATGCGGTAAAGGTTGGCGACTATGTCATGGCGATCGGTAACCCATTCGGACTGGGCCAGACTGTGACCTCGGGCATGGTCAGCGCGCTTGGCCGCACCGGGATCAGCCGCGACGGATATGAGGATTTCATCCAGACCGATGCCTCGATCAACCCCGGCAACTCGGGCGGGGCGCTGGTTGACAGCAAGGGTCGGCTTATCGGTGTGAATACCGCGATCCTTGCCCCGGCGGGCGGCAATATCGGCATCGGTTTTGCCATTCCCGCCGATATGGCCATGGCGATCATGAAGCAGCTTCTGGAGCATGGAGAGGTGCGTCGCGGCCTGCTGGGGGTCACCGTACAGGATCTGACCCCGGATCTGGCCTCGGCCCTTGGGGTCGAGGATGTGATCCAGAGCGGCGCAGTCATCGCCAGCGTCGAGCCCGGCTCGGCCGCTGATGCGGCGGGCTTGCAGGCGGGGGACGTGGTGCGGGCGGTCGATGGCGCGGCTTTGCGCAACGGCGCGGATTTCCGCAACCATATCGGGCTGCTCTCGGTTGGGGACAACATGACCCTGACCGTTTTGCGCGACGGCGAAGAGCTTGAGCTGACCGCAACCATCCGCGACGGGGCCGAGGCGGCCAGCGCCTTGCTGGAGGGCACACCGCTTGCCGGTCTGCAATTGCGTGAACGCCGGCTTGAGGGCGGGCCGGGTGCGCTTGAGATCGAAAGTGTCACTCCCGGCAGTGCGGCTGAACAACGCGGTTTCCGTCCGGGCGATATGATCCTGGCAATCAACCGCCGCCCGGTGCCTACGCTTGAGGCGCTGACCGAGGTGCTGGGCGCTGGTCGCCTGCCGCTGGTGGTCGAAC
Organism: Paracoccus kondratievae; assembly: GCF_009301415.1. Classification (GTDB taxonomy): domain Bacteria; phylum Pseudomonadota; class Alphaproteobacteria; order Rhodobacterales; family Rhodobacteraceae; genus Paracoccus; species Paracoccus kondratievae. The sequence continues at coordinate 1,483,911 of NZ_CP045073.1, forward strand.
TGGTCCGCGACGGCCGCCGGATGCTGACCATCCTGGAGGGATAAACGCCCTTTGGCCCGGCTGCATCTATGGCAGTCTGCGCTATTGCGTGCCGGGCCAATCCCTTTATGACTGGCGCGGGGGATCAGCCGGGGGAGGGCTGCCGGATGCGGATGCGCGACACCGTCATCAAGCCGATGCACCGCGAGGGCATCCGTTTTGTCGCGACCTTTGCTGTGGCAACGCTGATGCTCTTTCTGCTGTGGAGGCCGCTTGGCTGGGTCGGCGTCGGGTTGACCATCTGGTGCTATTACTTCTTTCGCGATCCTGAACGGGTGCCGCCCGTGCGCCCCGGACTGGTGGTCAGCCCGGCAGACGGCATCGTTTCGCTGATCGAACCTGCGGTGCCTCCGCCAGAACTGGGGATGGCCGCGACGCCTTTAACCCGTGTCAGTGTGTTCATGAGCGTTTTTAACTGCCATGTGAACCGCACGCCGGCAGAGGGCGAGGTGCTGACTGTTGCCTATCGTCCGGGCAGGTTCTTCAACGCTTCGCTCGACAAGGCCAGCGCCGATAATGAACGAAACAGCCTGCGTCTGCGCCTGACTGACGGGCGCGAACTGGCGGTGGTGCAGATCGCGGGCCTCGTGGCGCGGCGCATCGTCTGTTTTGTCAAGCCCGGGGACCGGTTGCAGCGGGGCGAGCGTTTCGGCCTGATCCGCTTTGGTTCGCGGCTGGATGTCTATCTTCCGCCGGGCGTCGTGCCGCTGGTCCAGATCGGCCAGACCATGATCGCGGGGGAGACGGTCATCGCCAGGCTCGACGCCTTTGGTGAGGGAGGGGGTGCATGACCGAACAGCCCTCTGGCCCGCAGGCCGAATTCTCGTTGTTTCAGCTTTTGCCGAATGTGCTGACCATCGCGGCGGTCGGCGCGGGGCTGACGGCCATCCGATTGGGCGTGCAGGGCGAATACACCTTGGCCGTTCTGCTGATCTTTGCGGCGGGCATTCTTGATGGCATCGACGGACGCATCGCCCGGCTGCTGGGCACCGCCAGCAAGATGGGGGCCGAGCTGGATTCGTTGGCCGATTTTCTGAATTTCGGCGTTGCGCCGCCGCTCTTGCTGTATTTCTGGGCCTTGCAGGATTTCCGCAGCCTGGGCTGGATCTGCGTGCTGCTGTTTGCCGTCTGCTGCGTGATCCGGCTGGCACGGTTCAACGTCTCGACCAAAACCGAAGAGACACAGGGCAGCAGCGCCTATTTTCAGGGCGTGCCCTCGCCTGCCGGGGCGCTGCTCGTCATGCTGCCCATGTATCTGTCGTTTGCCTTTGCCGACCGGCCCGTGCTGCCACCTTTGCTGATCTGCCTTTACATGATTGCGATCGGCCTTTTGCTGATCAGCCGCATCCCCACATGGTCTTTCAAGACTACCCGGATTTCGCGTGAGAACGTCAAGTTTTTTCTTGTCGGCGTGGCCTTTGTCGGTGCGGCGCTGCTGACCTTTGCGTGGGAAACGCTGATCGCGATCTGCCTTGGCTACATCGCCATTGTCATCTGGGCCTGGATCGACTGCGAACATCCGTCAAACCGATAAGGAACGCCTATGGATATCGAAGCCGTCCAAACCTCATATTCCCGCTGGGCCCCGGTCTATGACCGTACCTTTGGTGCCGTAACCAATATCGGGCGGCGGCGTGCGGTCGAATATATCAACAGCCGTGGTGGGACCGTGCTTGAGGTCGGCGTCGGCACCGGGCTGTCCCTGCCGCATTACAACCGTGACATGCGGGTGACCGGCATCGACTTTAGTCAGGACATGCTCGACAAGGCCATCGCCAAGGTGCAGCAGCAGGGTCTGACTCAGGTCGAAGAACTGCGGCAGATGGATGCGCGCAAGCTGGATTTTCCCGACAACCATTTCGACACCGTGACGGCCATGCATGTCCTGTCCGTTGTTCCTGAGCCCGAGCGCGTGATGGCCGAGATTGCGCGGGTCTGCAAACCCGGCGGCCAGGTCGTCATCACCAATCACTTTGCCCGCGAAGATGGCACTCTGGCGCGGCTTGAACGGCTGTTTGCACCCTTGGCCAATACGATTGGCTGGCACTCGGATTTCCGTATCGAGACGGTGCTGGGAGAGGAGTGCCTGACCCTGGAAGAGCGCCGTACCCTGCCGCCTCTGGGGATGATGACCTTTCTGGTGCTGGGCAAGCGTCTGGCCTAGGCGGGCGTCTTGCGGGCTGTGGGTATGACGGCGAAAGAGGATATCTTTGACCGGCTTGGCCGTTCGGCGTTTCGCAGCCGCTTTCGCCTTGGTCAGAAAGAGCGCGCCTATGCCGAGGCCAAGGGCCGCGACACCATCGCCGCCCATGCCCGCGATTTCATCGCCGCAAGGCTGGCGCCTGCCCATCCGCGCAATGATGGCCGCCAGACGCCGATGCGCGGTCATCCGGTCTTTGTCGCCCAACATGCGACCGCCTGCTGCTGCCGCTCATGTCTCGAGAAATGGCATCTCATTCCCCCCGGCCGGGCTCTTAGTCCCGACGAGCAGGCGCAGATCGTTGACTTGCTGATGTGCTGGATCGACCGCCAGATGACGGTCGATCCTCGCTCGCATTCGTAAGGGCCCGCTTAGAGCTTGGCCCCGTTCATGACGGTCTTTTGCCGGGTCTGCGAATTCAGGATCCACAGTGCCAGGGCAAAGCCGGTGATCCCCCCGGCCAGTTTGCCCAAAAGCAGGGGCAGGATGATCGTCGGCTGGAAATTCGCCGAGAACGCCAGATGGTCACCGAACATGAAGGCCCCGCAGACCGCGAATGAGATGACCAGCACCTTGTCGCGCGGCGGCATTTCCTTGATCAGCCGGAACATCGCCAGCACATTGGCCGAGGCTGCCAGCAGGCCCGCCGTTCCCGCCGATGACAGGCCAAGCCGTGCGCCAGCCCATTGCATGGGCTTTTGCAGGAAATGGTTCAGCATCCAGACCATCGGGAATGCGCCGCTTAGCATGATGCCGATATAGCCCGCGATTTCCAGCGCGCGGAACTGATCCTCGGCATCGGCGATGATCGGGGCAAAGCCCCAATGGCCGAACAGCCAGGTAAAGACGCTGGTGAAATACTCAACGATGGAAAACACCAGAACCATTGTGATTGCTGCATACATAAGCCGGCCAAAATCCAGAAACAGCCGGATCATCAAAGCTGGAAACAGCTTCAGCCCCGCCGCCAGTACCCCGCAAAAGACGATAAGCGGCGCAATATTGGCCAAGACCTGCCCGGTCCCCAACGCAAGCTGATAACTGGCCGGGCCGGTCGCCTCGATCTCGGGGCGGATGGCGACCTGCATCAGCTCCAGCGCAAGGCATGAGGTCAGCACCCCGACCGGGATCGACAAGAGCCCGCACATGATGCCGACGGCCATGTATTGGTGATCCTCTTTGTCGAGCATCGCCAGCCCGACCGGGATCGTGAAGATGATCGTTGCCCCGGCCATAAAGCCGGTGATCGAGGCCATGATCCAGCCCTCGGGTGATTGGGCAAGCGCCTTGGCCAGCTGATAGCCGCCCATGTCCACCGCGATAAGCGAGGTGGCAGCCATGGCCGGATCAGCGTTGACGGACTGAAAGACCGGTCCGATCACCGCATCCACAAAGGCCGACAGATAGGGGATCGAGGCCATGATCCCCGCGACCGGAATAAAGATGTGGCCGATGGCGTGCAGCCCGGCGCTGAATTCCCGTCCAAGCGGGCTTTCGCTGTCGATGATCGAGGCGATTGCCCCGATCACGGCCGACGCCATGATGATGTAGATGACGAATGTCCCGATATGGGCCATGTTTCCTTTCCCCTCCCTTTGGGAATGGGCGGGTCTCCCCTCCCGCCCGTTCGTGCTGTCAGCGGAAAAGCTGGCTCAGATGGTCGTTGAGATAGATCCCCTGCGGGTCCAGCTTGCGGCGCAGTGCGCGAAACTCATTGGCGCGCGGATAGATTTCGGTCACGTCCTCGCCGGTCAGGAAATGCATTTTTCCCCAATGCGGCCGGGCGCCGTAATCGCGCAGGATGCGGTCCACCGCGCGCAGATAGTCCCAGTAGTCCTTTCCCGGCTCGCCCGAGACCGAGACGGTCACGCTGTCCTGCTGGTAAAACGGGCTCATCCATGCCTTGTCCCCGGCGGTAAAGCGGTATTCGACCGGATAGATCGCCTCGGGGAAGGATTCGAGCATCAGCCTGCGCACTGCCCGCATCGCATCCTTGCCGTGCTGACGCGGCACCGCATACTCCAGTTCGTGAAAATTCGCGATATATTCAATGGGATACACGTCAGAACTATAGGCGACCTTTTCTAATCCGGCCTCAAAGGGCTGATCATCCGAGATGTCCATAACCTTCATCTCGCAGACATCGGTGGTGCGACCGGTCTTTGAGGTCCCCGAGGTGTCGGGCAGGCAATAGCAATGCCGGCTTTCCTCATAGGGGCACCAGAAAAAGCTGAAATGACGATGCTTTTCGGCCAGCTCGTCATGCATATCCATCGCGGCTTCGAAATCTTCGCGCCAGATCCTTTCGCGCAGGTTGTAGCTGTCGCGAAGTTGCAGCGTCATTTCCGAAATAGCGCCCAGCACCCCCAGCGACACGCGTGAGGCAAGCAGCAGGTCGGGCGTGCTTTCGTCAACCGTCAGGATCGAACCATCCGGTTGCACAAGTTTCATCCCGACGATTGCATCGGCAAGGACAGGCAGCCGCGCACCAGTGCCATGCGTACCGGTGGTCAGCGCCCCCGCCAGCGCCTGACTGTCGATATCACCCTGGTTGATCATCGACAGGCCCTCGGCCTTCAGCACCTTGACCAGCTCGTTGATCGTGGTGCCGGCGGCGGCGGTGACGCGGCGCTTGTCATGGTCGATATGTTTGACGCCCTTCATATTGGCCAGCGTCAGATGCAGACCGCTGGTCAGGGCGACGGGGGTAAAGCTATGGCCCGAACCCGCGACACGCACATTCATACCCTTGCCTGCGGCCTCGGCGATCAGGGCGCAAAGTTCATCCTCGCTTGTCGGGGCTGCGCGGGCGGCACGGACGCAGGATTGGTTGCCAACCCAGTTGCGCCAATGCGCATGGTCGAGCCCGAAATCGTTGACGGTCATTCCATGCGATGAGGTATGTGTCATCCTGTTGTTTCCCTGTCGTTTTTTGGTTCATATTGCGGTATAGGCATTGTCGGCAAAGATATGTGCGCCGTTCACAAAGCTTGAGTCGTCGCTCGCCAGGAACAGTGCCGCCTTGGCGACCTCATCAGGACGGCACAGCCGTCCCTGCGCCGCGGCAATCGCCTCTTCCGAGACATCGACGCCGTGTTGTTTCAGCAAGTCGATCTCGCGCAGGCCATGGGCGGTGGCGATAAAGCCCGGGCAGACGGCGTTCGAGCGGATGTTTCTGTCGCGGAACTCGACCGCAAGGGCACGGGCAAACATGTGGCAGGCGCCCTTGCTGGTGCAATAAAGCACCTCCATCGGCGTGCCGACCACTGCCGAGATCGACGAGGTACAGATCACGCTGCCTCCGCCCGCTGCGATCATGCCGGGCAGCACCGCCTTGGTGACGAGGAACATGCTTTTCACGTTCACCGCCATGATGCGGTCCCATTCCTCTTCGCTGGTCTCAAGAAAGGGCAGGGCGGCCAGAATGCCGGCGTGATTCATCAGGACGGTAATCGCGCCGAAAGCGGCTTCGACCGTTTCAACCGCGCGCTGCACCTGCGCCGCGTCCGAGACATCGGCGGGCGCAAAGATCGCCTCATACCCCTGATCACGCAGCTGCTGTGCCACGGCCTCACCCTGACTTTGCGGCAGATCGACGATGCCGACCTTTGCGCCCTCGGCGGCGAAAAGCTCGGATGCGGCCAGCCCGCAGCCTCCGGCTCCTCCGGTGATCAGGGCAACCTTGCCTGTCAATCGTCGCGTCACATGATCCTCCTTGGCCGGGACTTGCCTGTCCGGCCTGTTTCTGCGTCAATAAAGCTTATGGGTCCGGCCTCCTCCTTGGCCGGATAGGGAGAGCCTAGGACGCCGGGGATGATTTTCCATATGGCGAAAGTTATACGCGCCGGGGCAGGCCGGTGATTGCAGAGCAATTTTCCGGTGCCGTTGCCGGCCTGATCGAAAAGGCGGGCGTTGCGGATTATGGCGCGGCGCTGGACCGGCTGGCCTCTTGCGCGGCCGGTTTCGACATGAGCTGCGCCTTTGCCTTTAGTACCGGCCATGCGCCGGTGGTCATCCATGACGGTTATTCCGAAACGGTGGACCGGCGCGCGCTGCGCAGCTATCTGCGCGGGGCCTATCTGCTGGACCCGTTCTATCAGGCCAGCGTTTCGGCCGGGGCCGAGGGGCTATGGCGTATGCGCGAGCTGGCCCCGGACCAGTTCTATGATTCCGATTTCGCCTGGTCGCGCGAGGTCCATCCCTGCATCTCGGATGAGGCGGGCACGCTGGTCGAGGAAATCGGCTTTGTCATCCCGCTGCCCGACGGTTTCGGCGCGACCTATTCGCTGATGCGCAATCGCGGAGGCCAGCCCTTTGACGCGGCAGAGTTTCAGCGGTTGCGCGCCATGCTACCCATTCTTGCCGCCAGTCTGCGCCAGCATTGGGCGCTGATCTCTGGCGGGGCGGGTGGCATGGCGGGCCTGCCGGCGCGTCCGGTCGCCGAGCGGGTCTTTCATGAGGTTTTCGGAGATCAGCTGACGCCTGCGCAATATGCAGTGGCCAAGCTGATCCTGCGCGGCCACAGCAGCCTGTCGATTGCCGAAAACCTTGGCATCACCGAGGGCACGGTCAAGATTCACCGTTCAAACATCTATCGCCGGCTGGGGATCTCCAGTCAGGGCGAGCTGTTTCAGCGATTTATCAACCACCTTGCCGATTGAGCCTGCGTCCGTAAGCAGGGGCAGGGGACGGCCCGGGTGATCCGGACCGCCACGGCTGTTGTTCAGTCGATGATGGTCGCCTCGGTCGCTGCGCGAAGATCGGCCTCGCTGACGCCATCGGCCAGTTCGACCAGCTTCAGCCCGCCCGGCACCACGTCCAGCACACCGAGGTTGGTGATGATCCGGTCCACGACCCCTTTGCCGGTCAGGGGCAGGGTGCATTCGCGCAGCACCTTGGATTCACCGGCTTTGTTGGTGTGGTCCATCACGACGACCACGCGGCCGACCCCGGCGACGAGGTCCATCGCGCCGCCCATCCCCTTGACCAGCTTGCCGGGGATCATCCAGTTCGCCAGATCGCCGTTCTCGGCCACTTCCATCGCGCCAAGGATCGCCATGGCGATCTTGCCGCCACGGATCATCGCAAAGCTCTCGGCGCTGTCGAAATAGGCGGTTTGCGGCAGTTCGGTCACCGTCTGCTTGCCGGCGTTGATCAGATCGGGGTCCTCTTCGCCCTCATAGGGAAAGGGGCCGATCCCCAACATGCCGTTTTCCGATTGCAGCGTCACATGTACGCCTTCGGGAATAAAGTTCGCGACCAGTGTCGGAATGCCGATCCCAAGGTTCACATACCAGCCGTCCTGCAGCTCTTTTGCCGCGCGGGCAGCCATCTGGTTGCGGTCCCAGCCCTTGATTTCGCCGGCCATCACGCGGTCTCCTTCTTGCGAGTCGTGCGTTGCTCGATGCGTTTTTCGTGCTGGCCCTGAATCAGGCGGTGCACATAGATGCCGGGCAGGTGGATGTGGTCGGGGTCAAGGCTGCCGGTCGGCACGATTTCCTCGACCTCGCAGATGCAGATGCGGCCACATTTCGCCGCCGGCACGTTGAAGTTCCGCGCCGTCTTGCGAAAGATCACATTGCCCGACTCATCCGCTTTCCAGCCCTTGACGATGGCAAGGTCGGCGACGATTGCGCGTTCAAGGATATAGGTCTCGCCGTCGAATTCCTTATGCTCTTTGCCCTCGGCAACAACAGTGCCGACGCCAGTGCGGGTGTAGAAACCGGGAATGCCAGCGCCACCGGCGCGCATGCGCTCGGCCAAGGTGCCCTGCGGGTTGAACTCAAGCTCCAGCTCGCCGGAAAGATACTGGCGCATGAACTCGGCATTCTCGCCGACATAGGATGAGATCATCTTGCGAATCTGCCGCGAATCCAATAGCTTACCGAGGCCAAACCCGTCCACGCCGCAGTTGTTGCTGGCAATCGTCAGGTCCTTGGTCCCGGCCTGCAAGATCGCTTCGATAAGCAGTTCAGGGATGCCGCAAAGCCCGAAACCGCCGGCCGCGATGAACATTCCGTCCTGCAATAACCCGTCCAGCGCCGCCGCCGCGCTGGGGTAAATCTTGTTTGATCCTGTCATGAGTGCGCCTCGATCCGTTGATCCTCCCGACGGGCGCGGATGGTTTCCTCCCCGTCAAGAAGAACCTGTCGCATGGACGGTTAATGCTCTATCCGTAGGAATACGTATATCGATAGGTATCCGCCCATGCAGCAGAAACCCCGCTGGCAGCACCTGGCCCGCGATTACGACAGTCTGGGCTTTCAGAATGCACCCGATGCGACGCTGGTGCTGGCCGAGCGGGTGATCGTCCGGGCCAGCATGATGGTCGAAAAGGTCTTTGGCTGGCGCCCGCAAGAGCTTGAGGGGCAATCCATGCGCTGCCTCTATCCCGGTGAGACGGATTTTGAGCTAGTGGGCGAGCGGGCGCGGCGCGCGATGCAAGAGCAGCCGTTTTATCATGATGAGCGTTTCATGCGCCGCAAGGAGGGGCAGATCGTCTGGATGGAGGGTCGGGGCCGGACCCTTGATCAAAACGATCCGCACCGGCTGGCGATCTGGACATACCGGCCGCTGGACCCGTCTTTGGACTCGGCCCTTGGCGCGGCAAGTCTGCTGACTGCGACTGAAAAGCGCATCGCCGGTTATCTGGTCAACGGCTTTACCAGCAAAGAGATCGCCAAGTCGTTGAACTGTTCGCCGCGCACGGTCGAAGTGCATCGGGCAAACATGATCCGCAAGATGGGCGTGAGGAACAGTTTCGAACTGGTCCGCAGGTTGCTGGACAACGGCACAGGATAAAGTAAACTCAGTAATTTACACGGGAAATGTAACACAATTTCGAGTTTCAGGAATGGATTTAATTTACATAATCTTGGTTATCAGGTAATTGCTGCCGGCAGGCATCGCAACGTCTGCGCGCCCTTCCGCGGTTTGACGGCGCCGCATCTCTCTGATGCGGGTCGCGGCGACCTTGCGGCCCGCGCAGGCTTCCCCTACATCATGGAGAACAGTGAAAGGACCAGCCATGGCGATGGAAGCCCAGGATATCGAAGCCCTGATCCGCGCTGCATTTCCGCACGCCAAGATCACCATCACCGACCTAGCCGGAGACGGAAATCACTATGCCGCAGAAGTGATCGACGAAAGCTTCCGCGGCCAGAACCGCGTGCAACAGCAACGCGCCGTCTACGCTGCGCTGCGCGGCCATATGGATGGCCCGAACGGCGCGCTGCATGCGCTTGCCCTGACCACGAAAGCCCCTGATTGAGAAGCAACCGCAGGCGTCGCGGCTATGCGACGCTTCAGGAAGGACCAGCAGAATGACCGATGCGCGCCAGCAGATTCAGGAAACGATCGACGCAAATGACGTCGTCCTGTTCATGAAAGGAACCAAGGAGATGCCGCAATGCGGCTTCTCAAGCCGCGTCGCTGGGGTGTTGAATTATATGAACGTCCAGTATCGGGACGTGAACGTCCTTGCTGACGAAGGTATCCGTCAGGGTATCAAGGACTTTTCCGACTGGCCGACGATTCCCCAGCTTTACGTCAAGGGCGAGTTTGTCGGCGGCTGCGACATCGTCACCGAAATGACCCTGTCGGGTGAGCTGGATCAGCTCTTTGACAAGGCCGGCGTCGTCTATGACAAGGATGCCGCCAACCGTATCCGCGAGGCGAACGCCTGACCACGGGTCACCGGACCGCAAAAGGAAAAGACCCCGCACCCGCGGGGTCTTTTCCTTTCAAATCAGTATATTTTGGGCAAGATTTCAGGCGGTTCCTCGGGGGTCTTCGGGCCAGTCACCCTCTTCCTCCCATTCTTCGCCATTCTCTGCCTCGTCGCGATGGCGCCAGTCCTGCAGGCGCGAAGCCAGCGTCATGCCGACTGCAAAGGCGCCGATCAGTGGCACGATTGCCCCGATGCGCGATTGCGAGGCCTGCTTGGTCCGCTCGGCCGCCTGTTGCAGCATCTCGGCCGGCAGGCCAAGGCGGTCGGCGGCGGTCTCACCCGCCCTGCGTGCAGCGCCATACACCCGAGCCTCGGCCCTGTCGGCCAGCCGGTCGGCCTTATAGGAAAGATTGTCGGTAAAGGAATGGACGCGTTGCCCGGCCTGTTCCATCAGGCGGCCGACCTTGTCCGTCGCCCGGTCCATGGCCGCATCTGCCGCACCCGTCGCCTTGGCAACGGCTACATCGGCGGCCATCCTCAGCCGCTGTTCAACCTCGGCCTTCAGATCGTCGGTGGTGGGCAGCGGGTGGCGCTCCTTGCGGGCAATCAGCATCGCCACCAGCCCGATAAGGACAAAGGCGATCCCGAGGGTGAGCGAGGCGCCAAGCGCGCCCCAGCCCAGATGATATGCAAGCCAGGTCCACAAGGCCGCCAGCAGGAAGCCAGCGCCGATCAGCAGCGCGACCCCTGCCCCGGCGCTCAGACCGGCGCGGCGCAACTTGTCAGAGACGGCAAGTTGCAGGTTCCTGGTATAGTCAAACATCGGCTTCCTCAGCGGCGCGCAACGATCAGCCCCAGCAGGAAGCCGACACCGGCGGCGATCCCGAGAGCTTGCGCGGGATTGCGACGCACCATGCCCGAGAATTCGTCGTAATATTCCTCGGCATGAACGGCGACGTCCTGAGCGCGGCGCTGACCCTGACGATAAAGGCGGCGCGCCTCATCCCGTGCGCGTCCGGCATATTCGTGACCTTGCTCCCGTACGGCCTCAGCATATTCCGCGCCGCGGCGCCTGGCCGTCTCGACAAACTCTGCGCCCTTTTCGCGGGCAGTTTCATAAAGGTCCGCGCCATGCTCTTTTGCGCTTTCATAGGCTTCGCTCGCTTCGTCCGCGGCACGGCGGGCATGGCGGCCCACTTCGTCCGCAGCGTCGCGGGCCTGAGCTTTCAGTTCTTCGGCGGTAAGTTCACGTTTGGCCATGTCATCGTCCTTTCAAAGGGCTGCAACTGGTTTCGCAAAACCAACCGTTCAGCCCGGGAATTGTTCCCGGATCGCCTGCGACTTTTGGTCAGTCTGTCTCACAGCACCGCGTCAAAAGCCGGGATCAGCCGGGCCAGCGTTCCCTCGACATCCTTGAGTTTATCAAGTCCGAACAAACCGATACGAAAGCTGCGGAACCCCTCGCCTTCGTTCACCTGCAAGGGGACGCCCGCCGCAATCTGATAGCCCTCGGCAAGAAAGCGGCGGCCGCTTTGAACCTCGGGATCATCAGTATAGCAGACCACGACGCCGGGCGCGGCAAAGCCCTCACCCGCGACCGAGCGCAGGCCGCGCCGCGCAAGCTCAGCCCGTACGGCATCGCCAAGCTGCCACTGGGCCTCGCGCGCGGCTTCAAAGCCGAACGCGCGCGTCTCGTTCATCGCATCGCGCAGACCCAGCAGGGCGTCGGTCGGCAGCGTAGCATGATAGGCATGGCCGCCCTGTTCATAGGCCTGCATGATCGCGCGCCATTTCTTGAGATCCAGCGCAAAGCTGTCGCTGACCGTCGTCTCCAGCCGTTCGATTGCGCGAGGCGACAGCATCACCATCCCCGCCGAGGGCGAAGCCGACCAGCCCTTTTGCGGGGCCGAGATCAGCACATCGACCCCGGTCGCCTTCATATCGACCCAGATCGCGCCCGAGGCGATGCAGTCCAGTACCATGATCGCGCCGGCCTCATGGGCGGCCTGGGCCAGCGCCTTGATGTAATCGTCGGGCAGGATCATCCCTGCTGCGGTCTCGACATGGGGCGCAAAGACGGCATCGGGGCGGGCTTCGCGGATGCGGGCCACCACTTCTTCGATGGGTACGGGTGCAAAGGGCGGCTGGGGCGTATTGCCTTGCGGCCGTGCCATCATCACCGTGGTCTGGCGGGCAAAGCCCCCTGCCTCCAAGATCTGGCTCCACCGATAGCTGAAAAAGCCGTTTCGCACGATCAGCGCATGGGCGTCGCGGCCAAACTGGCGGGCAACTGCCTCCATCGCGCAGGTGCCGCCGCCGGGAACCAGCGCCACGGCCTCGGCGCCATACACCTCGCGCAGCGTGGCAGAGATGTCGCGCATCACGCCCTGAAACTTCTGCGACATGTGGTTAAGCGAGCGGTCGGTAAAGACGACCGAGAATTCCTGCAACCCATCGGGGTCCACATCGGGGCGAAGTCCGGCCATGGCGGCGTCCTTTTCTGCTGATCCTTTGTGGCAAAGCCTAGCGCGGCGGCGGTCCGACAACCAGCCCTGCCAAGGGGGGATGCGACCATTGCGCCCTCTGCGCCCCGCAACGCGGTTCCGTGAGCCCCCTTGCCCGCCGCGCCGCGCCCGACTAGCTTTGGTCAGGACAATCGACAGGCCAATTATCATGCGTATCGGCATTCTCAAATGTGGCCAGTCGCCTCAGGAGCTTCGCGGCGACAAGGGCGACTATGACACCATGTTCGAGCGGCTCCTGGCTGGGCGGGGCTTTGAATTTACCAGCTATCACGTGGAAAACATGGAATTTCCTGACAGCGTTCATGCTGCGCAAGGCTGGCTTTTGACCGGCTCGCGCCATGGCGTCTATGAGGATCATCCCTTTATCCCCCCGCTCGAAGAGTTCATCCGCAAGGCTTACGGCGAACATGTGCCTATGGTCGGCATCTGCTTTGGCCACCAGATTATCGCGCAGGCGCTTGGCGGAAAGGTGGTAAAGCACCCCGAAGGCTGGGCAGTCGGCGCACAGGATTATGACTTTAACGGGCAAAAGGTCACGTTGAACGCCTGGCATCAGGATCAGGTGGTGCACCGGCCCGAAGGTGCCGAGGTGCTGGCCAGCAACCCGTTTTGTGAAAACGCCGCGCTTGTCTATGATGACCGCGCGTTGACCGTGCAGGCACATCCCGAGTTTGACGACAGCTTTGTCGAGGGGCTGATTGCGCATCGCGCCAAAGGCACGGTGCCCGAGCCGCTGCTGGAACAGGCCCGCGCCCGCATGGGCGGCACCCGGCAATCGGCCAGCATCGCCGACCGGATCGAGGCATTTTTCAAGGCACCACGCGCTTACCGCGAACAGGTCAGGCAGGGGGCCGCATGAAATCGCATTGGATCGAAGAAACACCTCAGGCGGCTCAGGACTATGTTGCCGGGCGGCGGCTTGATGAGGTGGAATGTATCGTCGCCGATATCGCCGGCGTGGCGCGGGGCAAGGCAATGCCTGCCTCGAAATTCGCTCATCAAGAGCGTTTCTACCTGCCGAACTCGATCTTTTTGCAGACGATTACCGGCGATTGGGCCGACAATCCTTCGGGCGCGTTTACCGAGCCGGACATGATCCTGACCCCGGATTTCTCGACCGCAACCGCAGCGCCATGGACGGCGGATGTGACCTTGCAGGTCATTCATGACGTCTCGGACCAGTCTGGCAACCCGGTGCCGATCGCGCCGCGCAACGTGCTTAAGCGGGTGGTCGATCTTTACCGCCAAAAAGGCTGGAAGCCGATCGTTGCGCCCGAGATGGAGTTTTTTCTGGTCGCGCGCAACATCGACCCGAACCAGCCGATCATGCCGCCCATGGGGCGCACAGGCCGCCGCGCCGCCGCCAAACAGGCCTATTCCATGTCGGCGGTGGACGAATACGGCAAGGTCATCGACGATATCTATGATTTTGCCGAGGCGCAGGGGTTCGAGATCGACGGCATCCTGCAGGAAGGCGGTGCCGGTCAGGTCGAGATCAATCTTAACCACGGCGATCCGGTGGTCCTCGCCGACCAGATCTTTTACTTCAAGCGCCTGATCCGCGAAGCGGCGCTGCGCCATGACTGTTTCGCGACCTTCATGGCCAAGCCCATCGAAGGTGAACCGGGCAGCGCCATGCACATTCACCATTCGGTGATCGCGACCAGTGACGGGTGCAATATCTTTTCGGACGAACAGGGACGCGAGACGCCGGCCTTTATGCATTTCATCGCTGGCATGCAAAAGCACCTGCCAGCGGCGATTGCGCTGCTGGCGCCCTATGTCAACAGCTATCGCCGCTATGTTCCTGATTTTGCTGCGCCAATTAACCTTGAATGGGGGCGCGACAACCGTACCACCGGCTTGCGGGTGCCGATCTCGAAACCCGAGGCACGGCGGGTCGAAAACCGGCTGGCAGGCATGGATTGCAACCCCTATCTTGGCCTCGCGGCCAGCCTTGCCTGCGGCTATCTGGGCCTGATCGAGGCCGAGAACCCGCGCGCAGAATGCCTGGGCGATGCCTATATGTCCGAAGATGAGCTGCCCTATAACCTTGGCGATGCGCTGGACCTGATGGAGGAAAGCGCCGCCATGCGCGAGGTGCTGGGGGCCGAATTCATAGCCGTTTATCAAGCCGTTAAACGCAATGAATACAAAGAGTTCCTGCAGGTCATCAGCCCATGGGAGCGTGAGCACCTGTTGCTGAACGTGTGATCCGGAGCCCGGCCCGCGCATCATCCGGGCCGGGGATGGCAAGGAACGGTAAGGGCGCAGGCCATGAACCTCTTGTTTTCGAACGACCGTCTCGGGGAATACCCCCCGAGCCTTTATGCCGAGACCCGGGACACCCTGCCCCCCTTTCCCGCACAACTGGGCGAAGAACGGGCTGATGTCGTGGTGGTCGGTGCAGGCTATACCGGCCTTTCGGCGGCCTTGCATTTGGCCGAGGCCGGGCGCGATGTCGTGGTGCTTGAGGCGCATCGCGTCGGCTTTGGCGCCTCGGGGCGCAATGGTGGCCAGATTGGTTCCGGCCAGCGGCTTGAGGTTGATGAGCTGGAAAGAATGGCCGGGCGCGAAGCGGCCCGCCGGCTTTGGGACATGGCCGAAGAGGCCAAACGCCTGACCCGCGACCTGGCCTCGCGCGCCGGGGTTCCGGTCGCCGATGGTATCGCCCATGCCTTTCGCAAACCAGCGGAATTCGATCATGCCCGCGCGATGATCGAGAGGCTTGCTCGCGACTATGGCTATGACCGGATCGAGCTGATGGAACGCGGGGCATTCCGTGCTTTGGTGCCTTCGGATCGCTATATCGCGGGCGAGCTTGATCACGGTGCGGGCCATCTGCACCCGCTTAACCTTGCCATCGGCATGGCGCGGCTGGCCGATGCCGCAGGGGCAAAAATCCGCGAGCTGAGCCATGTCCACCATATCCGCCATGCGATCCGGGCTGGCGAAAAGACCGTGGTTCAGACCGCCAGGGGCCGCGTGATCTGCGACCATGTGATTCTGGCCGCCAATGGCTATCTGGGCAACCTTGATAACCATGTCGCGGCCCGCGTCATGCCGATCAACAATTTCATCGTCGCGACCGAGCCCTTGGGCGCGCGTCAGGCTGGGGTCCTGACCCGCCCCATCGGCGTGCATGATACAAAATTCGTGGTGAATTACTGGCGGTTAGATACCGAAGGGCGACTGATCTTTGGCGGGGGCGAGAATGTCAGTTACCGTTTCCCCCCGGATATTGCCGCCAAGGTGCGCAAGCCGTTGCTTGAGATTTATCCCGGCCTTGCTGATGTAAAGCTGACCCATGCCTGGGGCGGCACGCTGGCGATCACGATGAACCGTATGCCCTGCTTTGCCCGGCCGGCGCCGAATTGCCTTTCGGCCAGCGGCTATTCCGGGCACGGGCTGGCACTGGCGACGCTTGCTGGCAGGCTGATGGCCAAGGCAGTTCAGGGACAGAGCGAAGGTTTCGATACCATGGCTGCCCTGCCCTCGCCCCCCTTCCCCGGTGGGGCTGCGCTGCGCTGGCCGCTGCTTGTCGCGGGAATGAGTTGGTATTCCCTGCGCGACCGGCTGGGATTTTAGCTTTCCGGCCCAGACGGCTGTTTTTCAGCAGCGGCTTTTGTGGCCAGTTCAAGCTCGCGCCGGGCTTTAGCCCGGGCGATACGCTCGGCCATCTGTTTCGCGCGGTGACGGTGATAGGCGCGGATCAGCGGCACGGTCATGTAATGCGCCGCGACCGAAACGGCGAGCCCGGGCAGAATCCCCCCGACCGCATAGGGCAGAAAGATCTGTTCGTTGAACTGCTGCAATTGATCCCAATGGGCCGTGCGCTCGGCGCTCAGCGGGGCAAGCAGGTTGTTCCACAACTCGCTGCCTGCGCGGGTGAATTCGTCAAAGATCAGATGCGGGGTGAACTTGCCCTCAACCCCAAGCATCCAACGGCCAAGTCCGACCGAGGTTAGCGCGATAAAAGGAGTGGTCAGCGGGTTGCCGACAAAGGTCCCCAACAAAGCGGCAAGAATATTGCCGCGGATCAGCCAGGCCAACGCCGCCGCGCCCATGAAGTGAAAGCCGAAAAAGGGCGTGAACGAAATGAAGATCCCACAGGCCCAGCCGCGCGCCACGCGATGCGGCTGGTCCGGCAAACGCCGCAACCGGTGCAGCACATATTTCGACGCCCGCCGCCAGCCAGAGCGTGGATAGAACATTTCGGTCCACATCTGAGCATAGCTCAGCGGCTTGCGTCTTTTGAACATGTGGGCCGGGCCTCAGGTCACGTTTTCAGGTGACATGGGCCAAGGGGTCCCGGATGCGCGAGACCTGTGCCACGTCGCTTTCGGCATCAAGCGCAGTCAGCAGTGCGTGCAGGTGCTCCCTGTCGCGCAGCTCGACCTCGATGCGCAGGCGATAGAAATCTGGCTTGCGATCGACGAATTCCAGATCCGAGATATTCGCCCCCTGTATCCCGATCAGCGTGCAGATACGCCCCAGAACCCCGGCGTCATGGCGGATGGTCAGGGACAGCATGGTCGAATAGGCGGCCGGGTGCTGGCCTTCGCGCCAGTGCAGATCTACCCAGCGTTCGGGGCTTTCTTCGAATTCCGCCAGCACCGGACAGTCGATGGCGTGGATCACCACCCCCTTGCCGCGATAGGTGATGCCGACGATCCGCTCACCCGGCAGGGGGTTGCAGCACGGCGCGCGGGTGAATTCCTGATCGGCCTCCAGCCCGGCAACGGCGCGCCTGGCGTCGATTTCGCTGCGCTTTTCGGCAAGCTCGGGGTAAAGCGTGGTCAGTACGTCATGGGCCGAAATCTCGGCGCTGCCAATGCGTGCCAGCAACTCATCAGTATCGGGCAGCGCCATGGTCTTGGCTGCGGTGCGCAGCGCCTTGTCGCTGACTTTGCGGCCGACATGCTCAAACGCAACCCGCACCAGTTCCGAGCCAAGGCGGATAAAGCGCGTCCGGTCCTCTTGCCGCAGGCTGCGCCGGATTGCGGCCTTGGCGCGGCCGGTGACGACAATATCCAGCCAGGTTGCCTGTGGCCGTTGACCCGAGGCGGCGATGATCTCGACCGATTGCCCGTTCTTGAGCCGGGTCCACAGCGGCACCCGGATGCCATCCACCTTGGCGCCGACGCAGGACGAGCCAAGCCGCGTATGGATCGCATAGGCAAAGTCCAGCGGCGTTGCGCCCTTTGGCAGCGGGATCACATCCCCCTTGGGCGAGAAGCAGAAAACCTGATCGGAATACATTTCGAGCTTAACATGCTCGAGGAATTCGTCGTGATCCTCTTCGCCGAAACGCTCGGTCAGGCTGGCAATCCACTCGCCCGGATCGACGGCAAAGGGGTTTGCGGTGCGCACGCCGTCCCGATAGGCCCAATGGGCGGCGACGCCGGCCTCGGCGACTTCATGCATCTGGCGGGTGCGGATCTGCACCTCGACCCGCTTGCCATCGCGCCCCGATACGGTGGTGTGGATCGAGCGATAGCCGTTTGCCTTGGGCTGGCTGATGTAATCCTTGAACCGCCCCGGCACGGCACGCCAGCGGTGGTGGATCACGCCAAGGGTGCGATAGCAGTCCGCTTCGGTCCGTGTGATGATGCGGAACCCATAGATATCTGACAGGCGCGAAAAGCTGAGCTGCTTTTCCTGCATCTTGCGCCAGATGCTGAAGGGCTTTTTGGCACGGCCGTAGACATCGGCCTCGATCCCCTCGCGCTCAAGCTCGGCGCGGATATCGGCGGTAATCTTGGGGATGATATCGCCGCTTTCGCGCTGCAGGCTGACAAAGCGACGGATGATCGAGTTGCGGGCTTCGGGATTGATGACCTTGAAGGCAAGGTCCTCAAGCTCTTCGCGCATCCATTGCATACCCATACGCCCAGCCAGAGGCGCAAAGATATCCATGGTTTCGCGCGCCTTTTGCAACTGCTTTTCTGCGCGCATATGCTTGATGGTGCGCATGTTGTGCAGGCGGTCGGCCAGCTTGATAAGGATCACGCGAAGATCGCGCGACATCGCCATGAAAAGTTTGCGAAAGTTTTCGGCCTGTTTGGAATGCGCGCCGGAAAGTTCGAGGTTGGTCAGTTTGGTGACGCCATCGACCAGATCGGCGATTTCGCGTCCAAAGATCTGCGCCACCTCATTCCAGGTCGAGCGCGTATCCTCGATCGTGTCATGCAAAAGCGCGGTGATGATGGTGGCATCATCAAGCCGCATCTCGGTCAGAATGGCGGCCACCGCGACCGGATGGGTAAAATAGGGTTCGCCCGAATGGCGGAACTGGCCCTCGTGCATGCGGCGCCCATATTCGTAGGCGTCACGGACCAGTTCGGCATTGGTTCGCGGGTTGTAATTGCGGATAAGTGCAATGAGGTCTTCGACGTCGATCATGATGTGCCGAAGACCCTTTGCGTCAGTTTCTGCCCTGAGCTTCCAGCATCATGCGCAGCATGCGCTCTTCCGATTCTTCGTCGGCGGGTTTCGGGCGGTCCATTTCAACACCCAGCAGCAGCGCCATCGCGTCTTCTTCGGGCTCATCGACCTCGATCTGGGTCTGATGACCTTCGATCATGCGCTCACGCAGCTCGTCCACGGGCTGGGTTTCATCGGCAATCTCGCGCAGGGCGACGACGGGGTTCTTGTCGTTGTCGCGATCAATGGTCAGAGGGCTACCCGACGCGATTTCGCGCGCGCGATGGGCTGCCAGCATCACCAGGTCAAAACGGTTCGGAACCTTGTCGACGCAATCTTCGACTGTAACGCGGGCCATCGGTCACCTTATCAGCTGGAATCGGGGTGCAGGGGCGGAGCCGGATATTTGGGCCTTGACGACGGAAATGTCAAGAACTTGCCGGCACCATCCCCCTCAGCGCCCCGGGAGGCAGGGCAGCAAGCATTTGTGCGACAGTAAGGCGCAGGCGCGGGTGCATCCAGTCGGGGGCCACCTCGGCCAAAGGCACCAACACAAAGCCGCGATCCTGCAGACGGGGGTGCGGCAGGATCAGCCGGTCGGGTGCACGCAAAGGTTGTTCTGCGGGGGGCAGGCTGCGCCACTCATCCTGCCCTGCCGCATCAGGCAGAACCATGTCCCCGACGGCGATCAGATCAAGGTCGATTCCCCGCGCCTGCCAGCGCCCGCCATCACGCGTCCGGCCCAGCTCTGCCTCGATCCCGTGCAGGTGGGCAAGCAGCTCGTCGGGTGGCAGCGGACAGTGAAAAGCCATCGCTGCGTTCACGTAATCGGGACCAGAACCTGACGGCACAGCGGGCGTTTGCCAGAATCGACTGATGGACACCGGCACAACTTGTGGTAAGTTCAGGACCTTATTCAGCGCGAATTTCAAGCTGTCACCGGGCGCCCCTACCGAGCTGGGAAGGTTTGCACCCAGTGCCACAAGAACTAAGTTCGTGTTTCTAGTAGAGTTATGGTACATTTCGGGGGCATCGTGTTTTACAAGGATGACCGGCTGGCGTTGTTCATCGACGGGTCGAATCTTTATGCTGCGGCAAAGTCGCTGGGCTTTGACATTGATTATAAGCTGCTGCGGCAGGAGTTCGAGCGGCGGGGTAAGCTTGTCCGTGCCTATTATTACACGGCCCTGCTGGAGAATGATGATTACTCACCGATTCGCCCCCTGGTTGATTGGCTGCATTACAACGGCTATTCCATGGTGACGAAACCTGCGCGCGAGTATATCGACGGGCTGGGTCGCCGCAAGGTCAAGGGTAACATGGATGTCGAGCTGGTCGTGAACGCCATGGAACTGGCGCCCCGGCTTGATCATGCCGTGCTGTTTTCAGGCGATGGCGATTTTCGCCCGCTGGTCGAGGCGTTGCAACGTCAGGGTGTTCGGGTCTCGGTTGTGTCGACCATGCGCAGCCAACCCCCGATGATTGCCGATGAACTGCGCCGTCAGGCCGACAATTTCATCGAACTGGATGCGCTGCGCGACATCATCGGCCGGCCGCCGCGCGAAACTGCTGCCACAGAAGACTAAGCCCCCAGAAAAACCGCTTCTGTGGCGGGGCATCACCGCCCTGCCCTAGCGTTCGGTCAGTTTCAGCTCAATCCGGCGGTTCTGGGCACGGGCCTCGGCCGTGTCGCCCTGAGCCACCGGGCGGGTATCGGCAAAGCCTGCAGGGGCAAGGCGATTTGCCGGAAAGCCAAGGTCATCGACCAGATAGCGCACCACCGCCAGCGCGCGCGCCTGACTCAGTTCCCAGTTATCGCGGTAGCGTCCCAGCCCGGATAGCGGCACATTGTCGGTATGGCCGTCCACGCGGATCATCCAGTCAATCTCGGTCGGGATTTCATTCGCGATCTGGCGCAGCATCTCGGCGACGCGCGTGACCTGTGTGCGGCCATCAGGCGAAAGCGTGGCCTCGCCCGGCGCAAACAGCACCTCTGAGGAAAAGACAAAACGGTCGCCCACCACCTGCACGCCCTCGCGCCCTGCAAGGATCTGTGACAGCCGGCCAAAGAATTCCGAGCGGTAGCGTGCCAGATCTTTGGCCTCTTCCTCGGCCTTGGTGCGGGCCTCTTCTTCAAGGGCGCGGCGCTTGCGTTCCTCTTCGGCAGCGCGCAGCAGCGCCACATTCAGCTGCCGACCCAGATCCCCGGCGCGCAGATCGGCTTCGCGGCGCTCTTCGCCCGTGGCCTCAAGCACAGCGCGCAGGCTGCCAAGCTGTTCGTTCAACTGGGCCACCTGCCGGTTCAGCGCCTCCATACGGCGGCGATCCTCGACCGACAGCGCCTCTTGTTCCGAGAGTTTCTGACGCGCAAGGTTCAGCAGCCCCGCCTGTTTCTCAGCCTCGCTTGCCTGAGTTGCGACCTGTTCGCCAAGCTCTTTGCGCGCGACCTCGGCGGCGGCAAACAGCGTCAGGGTTTCCTCGGCCTTTTTGCGCGCGGCTTCAAGTTCCAGTGTCGCGGCGTCAAGCTCGGTCTCTGACTTTGCCAGCCGCTCGCGCAGGGCTGCGACGGCGGCGGCATCGGCAAGCCGCGCGGCTTCGGTCGCGTCCAGTTTCTCCTGCGTCTCTGAGCTTTTTTGGCGCAGATCCGCGACCAATGCCTCAAGCGCCTCTCGCCGGGCGGCGGCAAGCCTTGCTGTCTCGGCCTGGGCGTCAAGCTCGGCCCGGGCGCTGGCGACTGCCTGTTCGGACTGTCGCAGCCGTGCACGTTCGGCGCTGAGGTCACGGTCAAGGGAGTCGGCGCGCGCTTGTGAGGTCGAAAGCGCGTCGGTCAGTTCCGCCACCTGACGGCCAAGCTGGTCCAGTTCGCTGTCCTGCGTGGTGATCTGTTCGCGCAACACCGATTGCACCAGCAGAAAGATGGTCAGAACGAACATCATGACCATCAGCAGCGCGGTCATAGCATCGACGAAACCCGGCCAGATGTTGGCCGAGAAGCGGTTGCCGTTGCCCCGGCTAAGTCCCATCGCCGCGCTCCAGATTGCGGATGGCGCGGGTCAGTGCGGCCAGATCGCTACGCAGCTCCGCTATCAGCCCGTCGCGACCGCTGGCGGCCTCTTCGACCAGCCGGCCCAGTTGCACGTCTATCGAGCGCAACCGCATCCGTGCCTCGGGATCGTCGACGGCGGTGGTTCTCGGGGGCGCGCGGCCGGTATCGGCCTGTTCCGGCAGGCGGCTTTGCCCCTCGGCCAGGCGTTCCAGCGCCTGGCTCAGTGTCGCCATACGCCCAGCCATGGCAGAGGATGTTTCGTTGGAGCCCTCGATAAGGGTGATCAGCCGCGACTGCTCGCCAATCAGACGTTCAAGGCTCGATTGCAGGGCCGTTTCATCGGGGGCACCCGCCTCGGCAAGGGCGATCAACCGCGCCTGCCCATCGGCGAGACGCTCAAGCGCGGGCAACAGGGCCGGATCGTGGCGCGGAGCCTCGAACAGTTTCGCCTGCCCCTCGTTTAGCCCCACTATCGCGCGCTCAACCCCGGCAAGTGCTTGCGCCGCGGTCTCGCGTTCCGCGGCAAGGGTGGCGCTAAGCTGGTCGCGGTCAGAGCCCAGCAGCCCTGTCAGTCGCTCGACCTCTTGTGCCAGCGCGAGCGAGCGGCGATCAGCGGCCGAGGCCTCCTGATCGCGCAATTCGTCGCGCTGGTGATAAAACTGCTGCAACCCGGTCAGCTGCGTCTCGAACCGTTCAAGGAAACTGACAAGGGCGGCCTCGCCGAGACTTTGCCCCTCGGCCCCACCCAGGCCGATGCGGGTAAAGCCCGACATCCATTCCTCAAGCTCGCGGTAAAAGCGGTTCTGGCCATGGGTGACAAACAGCTCAAGCAGCCCGACGACCAAAGAACCCGCCAGCCCCAGAAGCGAGCTGGAAAAGGCTGTGCCCATGCCGCCAAGCTGCGACTCAAGCCCGGTCATCAGCTTATTAAAGACCTCGATCCCCGTCTCGCCTTCCTTAGGGGCAAGGGCGCGGATGGTATCGACCACTGCCGGGACCGTGGTGGCAAGCCCGTAGAAAGTCCCAAGAAGACCAAGGAAAATCAGCAGGTTGGCAAGGTAGCGGGTGATATCGCGCACCTCGTCGATGCGTGTGCCCACCGATTCGAGGATCGAGCGTGACGATTCGGTCGAAATCACCCCGCCAACCGGCCCGCGTTGCCCCAGCAGCGATGCCAAAGGGGCGAGCAGGCGCGGCGCGTCATCCGGGCCTTCGGGGTCCTGCGTCTCGACCCCCTTGCCGGTCGCATTGCGGCGGCGGGCGGCAAACCGTTCGATCCAGCTGACCGATTTGACCAGCTCGGCCACCTGCCAGAAGCACCCGAGCACGCCCATGACAAAGACGGCAAGGATGACCCCGTTCAGATATTCATTCGAGTGAAAGATAGATACGATCCGGCCATAGGCGAACCATGCCCCGGCGACGACCAGCGCCAGCACGATCAGCATCAGCAGGATCTGTCGCACCGGCTGCGAGAAATGCGGCTGCGCGGGACCGCCGGTTGCTTCGCCGGTCCTCCGCGTCGCGGCCAGCCGGGCAGCGCGGGCGCGGCGGGTTTCGGCGGGCGTCTCTTCGGGCGGTTCGGCGTCGGTGCGGGACAAGTTCGACCCCCTTGCTGCGTTCGGCTCGACTGTAGAATCCGCAATCGCGGCTGCCAAGCGCCACGAAGGGCGGGCCATACTATTCCCGGCGCGGCTGAAGCAGATCGCGGACGTTGCGAACCAGCTCCTCCATCGCGCGGTCCTTGATTCCCATCTGCTCAAGATGGCGGGCGGTGTTGAACAGGTAATCGGCATTCGGCCCGCGCCCGCCATGTGCGCGGGCGATGATCCGGGCCTGTTCCTGCAGGTCAATCGCGCCGGCATATTGGTCGTGATCGCGGCGGATCACATAAGTGACAGCCTCGACCCGCCTGCCATCATCAAGTGCAAGCGGCAGGGTCAGTTCGGCATAGGCATTGGTCGTCAGTTCGCGGGCGCGCAGACCGGCAAGGGTTTCGTCCCAGTCCGGCTCGGCCACGCGCAGTGCCAGGCCCCGGCAATGGGCGCCCGGTTCGGCGTCCAGGCCAAGGACCAGCCCGGGCACATCGACCGTACCGCGATAAACCACCGAAAGCAGACAGAAACTGCGGGCATAGCCCTCAAGCCGGCCCGGCATCATCTCGGCTACCGGAAAGCCCGGGTCCCACATCAGTGAGCCATAGGCAAAGACCCAATGCTCCGGCCGTTCACCCATTCTTTACCCCCGATGTGCTAGATCGTTCTGGAGGAAAAGACTTAGGACAGGCTGGCCGGCGTTCCAAGATGCCGGTTTGCGATGAGGATCAGGATGCGCCGACTGCTTGTCATTCTTGCCCTGTCTGCCCTGATCCTGGGCGGAATCTGGCTGGGCGGGGAAACATTGCTGGCCCGTCAGCTTGAACAGGTGGCGGCCGAGCAGCCGTCGGTCGAGCTGGGCGGTACCCGCGAACTGCGCGAGGCTGGGCGGATTGGCGTGCGGGTATCCGATCTGAGACTCCGCACGGCATCCGGGACGGTGGACCTGCCCTGGGCTGATCTGTGGCTGAACCCGCTGCGCCTGACAGAGATGCGGCTGACCCTGCCGCCGCAAGTGGCGCTTGACCCCGGCGCCGGGCCGCTGGAACTGGGGCTTGCTGACGCATCGGCGCGGCTGAGCGTCAAGCCGTTGCAGGGGTTCGGGGTTGGCTCGGTCGGGCTGACCTCTGGTCCGGTGTCAGTTGATGGCGCGGAATTAGCCAAGTCCCTTCAGGCCGATGCCCGGCTGACCAAGGTCGGGCAGGATGCGCCGCAGGGCACGGCTGCCACCTATGATCTGGACCTGCGCCTTGCAGAGCTGGAGCCCGGATTTGCCGCTCTCCAGTCTCTTCCCGGCCGGTTAAGCCTGAACGCAGCGGGCAAGATCTGGCTCGACGCCCTGCCCGCACCGGCAAGTCTGGCGGCGGGTCCTGAACCTCTGCCACTCGGGCTGCGGCTGGATTCTGCCGATATTCAGCTGGGTAAATTACGGATGCGGGTGATGGGCAGAATCGTGGCTGATGATCAGGGTTATGCGGCGGGACAGATCGCGCTTTACACAGCAGATGCCGAGCCGCTGTTGCAGGTGGCCGCAGATGCCGGGCTGATCTCGCCAAAGGCCGTCGTGCTGGCTGGTACGATATTGAAAAACATCGCCACCCTGCCCCTGCCCGACGAGGACGGGTTTCAGTTTCCCCCGGCGAATCAGGGTGAACTGCGCCTGCCCCTGACCCTTTCTGGTGGCAAGATGAGCCTTGGCCCGGTGCCGTTGGGCCCCGCCCCGGTCTTTCCGCGCCGCTAGGGCACGCTTCAGGATTTTCCGGGGGGCTCGGTCAGGCTGCGGCCGAAGTCCGGGGCGGCAGTGTCCTGCCCGGCCTCGATGATGCCGCGGCGAATGGCCCGGGTGCGGGTAAAGTAGTCATGCAGATGCGCCCCGTCGCCCATGCGGATCGCGCGCTGCAGAACGAACAGCTCTTCGGTAAAGCGGCCAAGGATGTCCAGAACCGCATCCTTGTTTTGCAGAAACACATCGCGCCACATGGTCGGGTCTGATGCGGCAATGCGGGTGAAATCCCGAAAGCCCGCGGCGGAATATTTGATCACTTCGCTTTCAGTGATGCGCTTGAGGTGATCGGCGACACCAACCATCGTATAGGCTATCAGGTGCGGGGTGTGGCTGGTCACTGCCAGCACCAGATCGTGATGGGCGGCGTCCATTTCCTCGACATTGGCGCCCATGGTGCGGATCAGCATCGCAAGCCGTTCGACCGCTGCCGGCTCGCTGCCCCCGACTGGGGTCAGCAGCCACCAGCGGTTGCGAAACAGGGTCGCAAAGCCCGAACGCGGGCCGGAATGTTCGGTTCCCGCCAGCGGGTGGCCGGGGATGAAATGTACGCCGGCGGGGATATGGGGTGAGACGGCCTCGATCACCGCCTGTTTGACCGAGCCGACATCGGTTACGGTCGCACCCGGCTTCAGATGCGGTGCGATTTCGGCGGCGACAGCGCCCATCACGCCGACAGGCACAGCCAGCACGATCAGATCGGCGTCTTGCACCGCCTCGGCTGCGGTTTCGGTAATGCGGTCAACCAGTCCGATTTCCCGCGCAATGTCACGGGTTTCGGCACTGCGGGCATGGCCGACGATTTCGCCCGCCAGCCCGGCTTTGCGCATGGCAAGCGACATCGACCCGGCGATCAGCCCCAGCCCGATCAGCGCGACGCGGTCGTAGACAACGGTGCCCATCAGCCCCTCTCCGCGCGTTCAGACATGAACTGGCCGATGACATGGGCGACCCGGCGGCATGAGGCCTCGTCCCCGATGGTGATACGCAGGCAATGCGGCAGGCCATAGCCCGCCACGCGGCGCACGATCAGCCCCTGCGCCTTGAGGTATTCGTCGCAAGCCCCCGCGGTGTCGGCATCGGCAAAGCGTGCGAGCAGGAAGTTCGCACAGGAGGTGTCCGAGGGCACGCCTTTTTCAGCCAGCGCCTCGGCCAGCCACGCGCGCAGCCGGGTGTTTTCGGACTGGCAGCGGGCGATATGTTCGCGGTCGCGCACGGCCGCCTCGGCCCCTTCCAGCGCAACATTCGAAAGGTTGAAGGGACCGCGGATGCGATTGAGCACGTCGATGATTTCGCGTGGGCCATAGCCCCAGCCAACCCGCAGTCCGCCCAGACCGTAGATTTTGGAAAACGTCCGGGTCATGAAAACGTTGGGCAAGCGGGTCGCCAGTTCGGCGCCGCCGTCATAACCCTCGACATACTCAGCATATGCAGCGTCGATCACCAGGATCGCATGTGGTACCGCGCGGGCCAGCCGCTCAAGTTCCGGCAGGCCGATCATCGTGCCGGTGGGGTTGTTCGGGTTTGCGATAAAGATCAGCCGCGTGCGCTCGGTCGCGCCGGCGATCAGCGCGTCGACATCGGTGACCCGGTCGCGTTCGCGCACCTGCACCGGTGCCGCGCCCGCCGCGTGGGCCGAAATGCGATACATCAGGAACCCATGTTCGGTGAACAGAACCTCGGTTCCGGGCCCGGCATATGCCTGGCAAAGGAAATGGATGATCTCGTCTGACCCGACGCCGCAGATGATGCGGTCGGGATCAAGCCCGTGAACCTCGCCGATTGCGGCGCGCAGCCCGGCGTGATCGGTGTTTGGGTAACGGTGCAGCGAATGGGCGGCGCGGATCACCGCCTCGCGCGCCTTTTCGGACGGGCCAAAGGGGTTTTCGTTCGAGGAAAGCTTCACGACATTCTCGACCCCCGCCACCTTTGAGGCCCCGCCTTCGTAAAGCGAGATCTCCATGATGCCGGGTTGCGGAGCGATGGTCGGCTGGTTCTGCGACATGACGGCCCTCTTGCAAGCCCGGGTGTCTTAGCGCCCGGCGCAGGGCTTGGAAAGGCTTACCGCGACGGTCGGGCGACGACGTCCTGGAAATATATGCAAGGCGGCGGCTTTGCCCGGTCCGGTCCCGGAAAGGTGCAATCGGCTGCCGTCACTCGGCGGCAAGCGCCTTTTCAAGCTCGGGCAGGAAGCGGTTGGCGTAATCCTCACGCACCAGAGGGCCAGCGTGGCGGTAAAGGATGCGACCGTTGCCGTCGATGATAAAGGTCTCGGGTGGTGCGGTCACACCCCAGTCGATTGCCACCCGCCCACGTGGATCAGTGGCAAGCGCCTTATAGGGATCGCCATGTTCGGACAGAAAGCCAAGCGCGGCCCGCTCGGGATCCTTAAGGTCGACGCCATAGACCGGCAGGCGCTTGGAAAGCTCGGTCAGGGTCGGGTGTTCGGCGCGGCAAGGGGGGCACCAGCTTGCCCAGAAGTTCACAATCTTGACCCCCGGCTGACGCAGCATTTCGTCAGTCAGCCGGGTCTTGCCGGGCAGCGTCGTTTCTCCGACCGACGGAGCCTCGCGTCCGGCAAGGGCTGTGGGCAGCACATTTGGGTTGTCGCGCATCAGCGACCATCCGGCCAAGGCAGCAAAGCCGGCGAAAACCACCACCGGAACCAGCATCAACGGAGAAAACTTAGCCACGGCGTTCATGCTCCTCAAGCGCGCGGCGGGCTCGGGCATTGGCCAGCACGGTCTGGACGATAAGTGCGGCCAGCAGGACGAGGCTGGCACCATAGGCGGTCAGCACAGTCGAGGCGTATTTGCCAAGTTCGGTCATGTACGGTTCTCCCTTGCCAGCAGCGCGGCCAGCCGGCGGCGGCGGATCTCGGTCCGGGTGCGGATCAGCAAAAGCGCCAGAAACAGCAGGAAAAACCCTGCCATGGTCAGATAAAGCGGGTAGCGATAGACCGCCGACATCCGTTCGCCCGGCGCGAGGGACAGTGAGGCGCCCTGATGCAGACCCTGATTCCAGAAGTTGACCGCATAGCGTGAAAGCAGCGCAAAGACCGAACCGACAAGGCACAGAACTCCGGTCAGGTCGGCGGCGCTGTCGGGATTCTCGACCGCCTCCCACAGGGCCATATAGCCCAGATAGAACAGAAAGAGGATCAGGAACGAGGTCAGGCGCGGGTCCCATTCCCACCAGGTTCCCCACATGGGCTGGCCCCAGACCGCCCCGGTGATCAGTGCGATCAATGTCATTACCGCGCCAACCGGTGCGGCCGCCTTGGCGGCAAGCGCACTGACATGATGGCGGCGGATCAGCCAGATCAGCGAGGTGACCAGCATCATCAGCCAGATGTTGATCGCCATCAGTGCTGCCGGCACGTGCAGGAAGATGATTTTGACCGTCGCGCCCTGCTTGTAATCCTGCGGCGTCAGAAAGCCCCAGATCAGCCCGGCAATGGTGCAGATCGCTGCCCCGGCCACCACCCATGGCAGGGCTGCGCCCGAAGTGCGCATGAACTTGACAGGGTTGGCATATTCCCAGATCGACATGGCTTCTCCCTAGCCCGTGCTCGGTTTTCGCTCAAGTGCGCTTAGGTCGCAGTCACGCCGCTCTTACCGCAGGTTGACGCGCAATGCGGCAGCAGCGGCGAAAGGCACCAGCGCCAGCACGAAAAGCGTAATCGCGGCCAGAAAGACCAGAGCCGTCATCGGGTCTGCCCCTGCGACACCGCGCCGCACCGCCTCGGCGCCGAATATCAGTGTCGGTACATAAAGGGGCAGGACCAGCAGTGACAGAAGCAGCCCCCCGCGCCGCAGCCCGACCGTCACCGCTGCGCCAAAGACGCCCAGCATCGACAGCGCCGGAGTGCCGAGGATCAGGGACGCGACCAGCCAGGGATAGGCCGGCCCGGGCAGGTGCAACAGCAGGCCAAAGACCGGTGCCGACAGCGCAAGCGGCAGGCCGGTGACCAGCCAATGCGCCAGCGCCTTGATCGCGACCATCCCCTCCATCGGCAGGGGGGCCGTGGCAAGCAGATCAAGGCTGCCATCATCGTGATCAAGCGCAAAGATACGGTCCAGCGACAGAAGGCATGACAGCAGCGCCCCCACCCACAGGATCCCCGGGGCGATCCGGGACAGCTGCCCGCCCTCGGGTCCGACGCCAAAGGGGACCAACGTGCAGACGATCAGA
>NZ_CP045074.1 GCF_009301415.1 Paracoccus kondratievae
GGCATTCCTCGTGCACATGTTCAAATGCGGCCAGCTCGGCCTCGGTAATGCGACGGGCGGCAAGGCGGCCACAAGTCGCCTCGATCTCGGCCATGACTTCGAACCGCTCGGCCAGTTCGCTGGCGCTCCATTCGGTGACAAAGGTGCCGCGCTTGGGGACCACACGCACCAGGCCCGATGCCTCAAGCTGGTGCAGCGCCTCGCGGATGGGCGTGCGCGAGACGTCGAACTCTTGCTCAAGCGCCTCGGGATCCAGCCGCGCGCCGGGCGGATATTTGCCCTCTACAATGGCGTTTTCCAGCGCGTTGCGGATGCGCAGCGTGTTGGGGATTCGCGCCATGGAACGCCTCCTTTGCCTTTTTCCCATAAGATAAGCGGCTTTACGGCTTTTATCCATGTCTTGATTTGTTATATACAACAGCGAAGAATATACGTATAACAGACAGATGTGGATTCGCGCGTCAGAGGAGGGCGCGGGGAACTGACAGGCCGCAACGCGGCAAAAGGAGGTTTGCATGGAGAGGAGCCGCGCATGACCCCACATCTGCTATCAATCTATGTGCTGGCGGGGATGTTCGTCGTCGCCACGATCTGGCCGATCAACATGGGGGTGCTGGCGTTTGTCGGTGCCTTTCTGGTTGGCACACTGCT
This sequence comes from Paracoccus kondratievae, assembly GCF_009301415.1. Classification (GTDB taxonomy): domain Bacteria; phylum Pseudomonadota; class Alphaproteobacteria; order Rhodobacterales; family Rhodobacteraceae; genus Paracoccus; species Paracoccus kondratievae. The sequence continues at coordinate 652 of NZ_CP045074.1, forward strand.
GGCCGGACAGGCCGCCAAAGAGATTATCGCCGGTTTTCCAAGCGGTCTTTTCCTGACGCTTGTCGGCATCACCTGGTTGTTCGCGCTGGCGCAGAACAACGGCACCATCGACTGGCTGGTGCGCATGGCCGTGCGCGCAGTGCGGGGCCGGATCGGGGCGATTCCGTGGATCATGTTCGTGATCTCGGCCATCCTTACCTCGGTCGGGGCGGTCAGCCCCGGTGCGGTCGCCATCGTTGCGCCCATCGCACTGGGTTTCGCCTTTCGCTACCAGATCTCGCCCCTGCTGATGGGTTTGATGGTCGTGCATGGTGCGCAGGCGGGTGGTTTTTCGCCGATCAGCATCTATGGCGGTATCACCAATGGTGTCGTCGCCAAGGCCGGGTTGCCGCTGTCGCCGATGGCGACCTTTGCCGCCAGCTTTTTCGTCAACGCGGCGGTGGCGCTGTTGCTCTTTATGGTGCTGGGCGGGCGCAAGCTGATGCAGGCCCAGCCCGAGCAGATCGAGCCGGTGACCGTACCGCACCTTGAGATCGCCCGTCCGGCGACCGGGCCGCAGATCTTTGGCGACAGCGAGGCCGAGGCGCTAAGCCGCCGCATCGGCGAAGAAGGCGGCGGCGAATCCCATCGCCTTGTTGCCGAAGAGCCCGAGATCGGGCAGGCCGAAGGCACGCTTTACCAGATCGTAACCCTTGCTGCGCTGGCCCTGCTGGCGGTGCTGGTGCTGGCGCTGAACCTTGATATCGGGTTCGTGTCGCTGACCATCGGCCTTGGGCTCGCGCTTTGGGACCCTACCATGCAGAAACGCGCGATGGCGCAGGTCGCATGGCCCGAGATCATGCTGATCACCGGCGTTTCGACCTATGTCGCGGTGCTGGAGCATATGGGCACCATCGACTTTGTCGGAGACAGCGTAGCTGGCATGGCTTCGCCGCTGCTTGCGGCACTGCTTTTGTTCTTTATCGGGGCGGTGGTCTCGGCGTTTGCCTCGTCTACGGCGGTGCTTGGTTCGCTGATCCCGCTGGCGGTGCCGTTCCTGCAGGGCGATACCGGCGTTGGCGCGATCGGCTTCATCGCCGGGATGGCGGTTGCCTCGACCATCGTCGATGTCAGTCCCTTCTCGACCAATGGCGCTTTGGTCCTTGCCAATGCGCGCGGGATAGACCGTCAGGTATTTTTCCGCAAACTGCTGAACTATGGCGCGCTGGTGACGGTGGTTGCTCCGGTCGTGCTGTGGCTGATCTTCGTCGTGCTGCCGGGGTGATCCCGGCGGCCCTTCTCCAAAACCCGGAGGCCCGAAATGATCAAGACCGTTGAGACCCCGCGCCCCGCCCGCCCGGCCTTTCTGGGCGAGCTGTTCGAGGTGCTGACAGCGCGCGGCCGACGCCTGCTTGGCCGCCGAGATGCCGCAGCCGCAGCCGAGGCGCCCGACCTGTGCGAACTGGGCGAGGCGCTGTTGTCGCGGCGGGGCGAGGCCTCGGGCGTGGTTCTTGCCGAAGGTCTGCTTGCGGCCTTTGAACATGCGGATGAGGCGGCGCGGCTGACCTTTCTGCAAAACCTCGCCGATCATTTCGGCCCCGGGACCGAGGCCGTCCGTAGCGCCCTGCAGGCGGTTGAGCGTGACCCCGACGACATCGACGCCGTCGAGGCCCTGCATGCTGCCGCCGAGCCGCGCCGGCAGGAGCTGTTCCGCCGGCTGAACCTTGCGCCCGGCGGCACGGCGGCGCTGGTGCGCATGCGCGAAGAGCTGTTGCGCCACCTGCGCCATAATCCGGCGCTGAGACGGGTTGATCATGATTTCGCCCATCTGTTTTCGTCATGGTTCAACCGGGGGTTTCTGGTGCTGCGTCATATCGACTGGAACACGCCCGCAGGCATTCTGGAAAAGATCATCCGCTATGAGGCGGTGCATGCGATCCAGAACTGGGACGATCTGCGCAACCGCCTGCAACCGACCGACCGGCGCTGCTATGGGTTCTTTCACCCGCAATTGGTGGATGAGCCGTTGATCTTTGTCGAGGTCGCGCTGACCGAGGATATTCCCGACAATGTCGCGGGGCTTCTTGATCTGGACCGCCAGCCCATCGCGGCCGAGCGCGCCAGAACGGCAGTGTTCTACTCGATCTCGAACACTCAGCGTGGGCTTGCCGGCGTGTCCTTTGGCAATTTCCTGATCAAACAGGTGGTCGAAGAGCTTAAGGCCGAGCTGCCCAATATCCGCACCTTTGTCACCTTGTCCCCGGTGCCGGGTTTCGCCGCCTGGCTGGCGCGCCAGCGTCAGGATGAAAGCCCGGACCTGATCGACGCCGACCAGCGGCTTGCCTTTGCGTTGCTTGACGATCCCGACTGGCACAAGGACTCCGGGCGCGCCGAAAGCCTGCGCGAGCCTCTGCTGGCTGCCGCTGCGACCTATTTCCTGCGCGCCCGCGATCAGAAAGGCCGGCCTGTCGATCCGGTGGCGCGGTTCCACCTTGGGAATGGTGCGCGGCTAGAGCGGCTGAATTTTCTGGGCGATGTGTCGGCCAATGGGCTTAAACAATCCCATGGGCTGATGGTGAACTATCTGTACGACCTTGGCCGTATCGAGGCGAACCACGAAGCATTTGCCGAGCGCAGCGCCATCGCCGCCTCGGACAGCGTCCGGCGGATGCTGCCGGCCTCTAATCCTTGAATGACGGGGACAACTCATGAGTGATAATCTGTTCGACCTTTTCGCCGCCGGCATCCGCGACCCCGAGGCCGTGGCGATCGAGATTCCTGCGGGCGAGAATATCCGCTATCGCGACCTTATTGCCCGCAGCGGCCATATGGCCAACGCGCTGGTCGAGCTGGGCGTTCAGCCCGGCGACCGCGTCGCGGTACAGGTCGAAAAATCGGTGCAGGCGATTATCCTGTATCTCGCCACCTTGCGGGCGGGGGCGGTGTTCTTGCCGCTGAACACCGGCTATACCCCGGCCGAGATCGCCTATTTCCTGGGTGATGCCCGGCCCAGGCTGTTTGTCTGCGACCCCGCACGGCAAGAGGCGCTGCGCGAGGCGGCCGAGGGCGCCGGTGCACGCATCGTCACGCTGGACGCCAGGGGGCAGGGCAGCCTGACCGATGCCGCATGGATCGCGCCTGAACCCTTTGCCACCGTGCCGCGCAGCAGCGATGATCTGGCGGCACTGCTTTACACCTCGGGGACGACCGGGCGGTCAAAGGGTGCGATGCTGACCCATGGCAATCTGGTCTCAAACGCCCGGGTGCTTATCGGGGAATGGCGCTTTTCCGACCGCGATGTGCTGATCCACGCCCTGCCGATCTTTCACACGCACGGGCTGTTTGTGGCGACTAATGTGGTGCTGTTCTCGGGCGCCTCGATGATCTTCTTGCCGAAATTCGATGTGGATCAGATCTTTGAGGGCATGTCGCGGGCGACGGTGCTCATGGGGGTGCCGACCTTTTATGTCCGGCTGCTGCAGGATGACATGCTGAACGCCGAGACGACCGCGAATATGCGGCTGTTCATCTCGGGTTCGGCGCCGCTGCTGGCCGAGACGCATCGCGAATGGCGGACCCGCACCGGTCATTCGATCCTTGAACGCTATGGCATGACCGAGACGAATATGAACGCCTCGAACCCCTATGACGGGCCGCGCCTTGCCGGGACGGTCGGCCTGCCCCTGCCGGGGACCGAGATCATCATCACCGATCCCGAAACCGGCGACGAATTGCCCGCGGGGGAAATCGGAATGATCGAGGTGCGTGGTCCGAACGTCTTCAAGGGCTATTGGCAGATGCCCGAAAAGACCGCTGCCGAGCTGCGCCCGAACGGGTTTTTCATCACCGGAGATCTTGGGAAATTCGATGAGCGCGGCTATCTGCACATTGTCGGCCGTGGCAAGGACCTGATCATCAGCGGCGGCTATAACGTCTATCCCAAAGAGATCGAGACCGAGATTGACGCCTTGCCGGGCGTGGTCGAATCCGCCGTGATCGGCCTGCCGCATCGCGATTTCGGCGAGGCGGTGACGGCGGTGGTTGTCGCCTCGGGCAGTCCCGCGCTGACCGAGGCGGACGTTCTTGCCCCGCTGGAAGGGCGGCTGGCCAAGTTCAAACAACCCAAGCACGTGCTTTTCGTCGATGAACTGCCGCGCAATACCATGGGCAAGGTGCAAAAGAACCTGCTGCGCGACCAGTTCGCTGCCCTTTACGACTGACAGGCGCGTGATGGGTAAGGGGCAGGGCGGGTGACCGTCCTGCCCCGTTCACAACGGCTGCTCAGGCCTTGGCAATGTTGCCAAAGACCAGCCGGCCCTTGTGGAAGGTGGCGCTGCGGGGGGTGCGGCGCGCCACCGCCTCGGCCGAGCAGCTTGCCTCGGCCAAAGTGAATTCCGCCTGGTCCCCCGCCTGTGGCCAGACACGCGTACCCGCGTCATTGAGGGGGGTGACATCGCCGGTGGCGATGGCCATGGCGCGGGTCAGGGCGAATTCGTCGCGCCCGCCATAGATCTGGGCGCAAAGGTTGGCCTTTTCCAGCATGTCGCCGGTGCCAAAAGGCGACCAGTGGTCGATTACGCTGTCGGTCCCGCTGATCAGCGTCACACCCTTTTCGCGCAAGCGCGGCAGTGGCATGGTCAGCGCCCCCATAGGCACGGTTGAGGCGACCGTGACACCATGGGCCGCCATGCGCTCGGCCAGCGGATCAAGTTCGGCCTCGCTCAGCGTCGCCAGCGCAAAGGCGTGGCTGAGCGTCAGCCGATCCCTGAGCTGCGGCGTACGCTCGACCGTATCGACCATATAGCGGATCGCCGCGACGCCAGAGGGGCTGGTTTCATGGATGTGGATATCCACGCCCTTGTCGTGGTCCAGCGCGATCTGGAACATCGCATCCAGAGACTTTTCCATCGCGCCATCAACATTGGTCGGATCAAGCCCGCCAACGAATTCGACGCCCATGGCCATCGCCTCGCGCATCAGGCCATCCACCTTGGAATGCAAAAGACCATGTTGGGGAAAGGCAACGATTTCACAATCGAACCTGTCGCTGTAATTTTCCAGCGCAAGTTTCAGATGTTCCAGACTTTTCAGGCCGCTGACCGGATCAATATTGCAATGGCTGCGCGCCATGGTCGTGCCTTGGGACAACAACAGCCCGATCAGTGCTTCGGCCCGCTGTTGCGAAAAGGGCAAAAGCTGCGGCAGCAGTATTTCTTCGCGCGCGATCATGTCCATGATCGTTTTGCCCTGACGCGGCAGAGGGGCACGCCACGGCCCGCCATAAAAGGTCTTGTCCAGATGGATATGCATGTCGCGAAAAGCGGGCAACGCCAGCCGCCCCCCGGCCGAATAGCGCGCCACGCCAGCGGTCAGCGCCGCGCCCGGATCAAGGATCGCCGCAATCGCGCCATCGAGGATTTCCAGCGTGTAAAGCCCGGTGAGGGTCGCGGCGATATATTCGCCCTCATGTTCAAATCCGTCCTCAAGACGGACGTCGGTCAGGTAGTAATGCGTATCGGGGACCGAGGTAACCTGTTCGCTGTCGGCGGTGGTCTGTGCTGCTGCGGTGCTGCCCATGCCGATCACGGCCGAGGCCGTCATCAGCCCTCCGGTCCCGCACAGAAAGGCGCGGCGGCTGTGGTGGAATTCGTTCTGCATCGGCGTCTCCCCAATCTCATCCTGCGCCATTCTGAATAAGCTCTGACAAGATTATCTGGAAATTAAATGTCCGGATGATAATCATGTGCAAATCGAATGGAGGGGCCGATGCTTGATCCGCGTCTGCTGCGTGCCTTTGTCACCATCGTCGATTGCGGCAGCTTTACCCGCGCGGCCGAGCGGTTGCACATGACCCAATCGACCATCAGCCAGCAGCTGGCGCGGCTTGAGGATGCGACCGGCCATCCGCTGGTCGAACGTACCGCCCGCCCCGTCCTGCCCACCCCACAGGGTGAGAGGCTGCTGGGTTACGCGCGCCGCATCCTTGCCCTTCAGCAAGAGGCCGAGCTGGCGCTTGGTGACCCAAGCGGCACCAGCTCGATCCGGTTGGGTCTGCCAGAGGATATCTTTAACGCCGGGATGTGTGGGATATTTCGCAGCTTTGCCCGCCAGTTTCCGCAGATCCGGTTGGATGTGACCGTTGGTCTTAGTCGCGAACTGATGCGTCGCTATCGCTCTGCCGATCTTGATATCGTCGTGGTCAAAGAGGGCGCCGCCGCCGTCGATTGCCGCGCAAGCTTTACCGAGGCGATGGCCTGGTTTGAAAGCACGCTGCTGCCACGCGACTGGCAGGACCCGGTGCCGCTGGTGGTCTTTCCGCCCGGCGGACTTTACCGCGACGCGATGTTTGAGCGGATCGAACGCGAAGGCAGGCGCTGGTACGTCGCCTTTTCCGGCAGCAGCCTGCACAGCGTGGTCCTGGGGGTCGAAGGCGGGCTTGGCATCACGCTTTTGCCGGTGGCGGCGGTGGCTGGGCTGGGCGCGGACCTGCGCCGCTGCGACGGGTTCGGGGGCGAGCCCGCCATGGTCGTCTCGATCTACGCATGGGAACGGGGCGGGCCGATCGGCGGTCTGGTCGAGCAGATGACCGGTCTGCTGGCCGAGAGGCACCGTCACAGCCTTGATACGGCGGGTGGCTAGGCCCCTTTGGTCAGGCCAAGCCGTCGCATCCGGCGATAGATCGTGCTGCGGTCCACCCCCGCCAGCCGTGCCGCCGCCGAGATATTGCCGTCGCATTCCGCAATCAGCCGGTGCAGCGCCGCCCCCTCGACAGGACGCGCGTCGGGGTTGGTCATGGCGGGGTGGCTGATATCGGCGGGCAGATCCTCGGGGCCGACGATTGCGCCATCGCATAGCGCCGCGCAAAGGGTGCATAGATTGACGATCTCGCGCACATTGCCCGGCCAGTCATGGGCCAGAAGTCGCGCCATGGCCTCGGGCGAAAAGCGCGGCTTGCCCTCGGTTGCCTCGGCGATGCGGGTGATCAGCCATTCCCGATCACTGCGCGCCCGCACCGGAGGAATGTCGAGGATCAGCCCGTTCAGCCGGTAATACAGGTCCTGCCGAAAGCGCCCCTCGGCCACCAGCGCAGCCAGATCGCGATGCGAGGCCGAGATGACGCGGATATCCACGGGCTCGGCCCGGGTGGCGCCAACCGGCATCACCTCGCGTTCCGACAGCACCCGCAGCAACCGCGCTTGCAAGGTCAGCGGCATGTCTCCGATTTCATCCAGAAACAGGGTGCCGCCGTGGGCTTCGCGGATCAGGCCCTTTTTGCCGCGGGCATGGGCGCCGGTAAATGCGTTCGGGGCATAGCCAAAAAGTTCGCTTTCAATCAGAGCCTCGGGCAGGGCGGCACAGTTGATGGCAATAAAGGTGCCACGCCGGCGGGACGAGGCATGCATGGCCCGGGCGATGAACTCTTTGCCGGTGCCGGTCTCACCGCGCAGGATGATGCTGATCTGACGATCCACGACCTTGGCCGCGCGTTCCGCCAGACGCTGCATGGCCGGATCGCCGCCATGAACCGCCGCCAAAGGCGCGGGCAGGCGGGGTTCGGCCGCACGTTGCGGCCTGGCCGAGGGCGGCACGGCACGGGCAAAGATCAGCCCGCCCGATTGCATCTCAAGCGCGCCATCGACGGGGGCCATGGCGCGCGACAGTTTGGGCAGATCGTCCAGGTCATGGGCAAAGATGTCGCTGAACCGCCGCCCGATCAGCATGTCGGACCCCTGATGCGCCAAAAGCTCTTGCGCGTTCTGGGTCATGCCGCTGATGCGCCCTTCGGCGCTGATCGCCACCGCGGCCATCGGGTCCACATCCAGAAACTCGGGAGAGGGGTTCAGCCGCAAGATCCAGTCGCCGCGATGGCGGCGGACCAGATTGGCCATCTCGATCCGGCGGGCGCAGGATTTCATTACCTCAAGCGTCAGCGCCTGGCTCATCTTGTCCTGTGGCGCGCTGAGGTGGGACAGATCCAGCACTCCGATCAGCTTGCCCTGCGTGTCATGGACCGGAACGGCGGTGCAGGACAGTGGCGTCAGCGCAAGGTCGAAATGATCGGTGCGATGCACGGTGATCGCGCGACCCGTGGCAAGGCAGGCCCCGACGCCATTGGTCCCGACATGGCGTTCATGCCATTCAGATCCGGTGATCAGGCCGGCATGGCGCAGGTCGCGGTCAAGCTCGGCATCCCCGATTGCATCCACCGTCACGCCCCGGGCATTGGCCAAAAGCAGCACATAGCCCATGGCATTCACGCGGCGATAAAGATCCTCCATCCCGTGCCGCGCCATGCACAACAGTTCCTCGGATTCCTGTCTGTGCAGACGCAGTTCCTGTTCGGTGACGATGCGCGGGCCGATCTGGCGGCTGGGGTCCAGCTGATGCTCATTCACACAGCGTCGCCATGAGGCCAGAACATCGGCATCGCGGCGCGGCGACGGCGCGCCTTCGGCCACGCGAATGACTTCAAGGACATGCGTCCCCGTATCCGGCATCGCCCGCATCGGCTCCTCCCAAAGCCCCGGCGCGACCATAGCACGAACCGGCCGCGACGGTGCAGAAATCTTGCGCGGCCCGTTTAACGCGACAGGTCGATCAGGATTTTCAGCTGGCTGCCAGCTGGATCAAGCAGGGCGTCGAACCCCTCGCTGACTGCCTGATCCAGAGTGATGCGCTTGGTGATCACCCGGCTAGCCGGGATCGCGCCCGAGGCGATCAGCTCGATCGTGCGTGGCCAGCTATGGGTCGGATAACACCATGAGCCGCGGATCTCGGCATCTTTGAAGGTCAGCTGGAAAAAGTCGATGCTTCCCTTGCCCGGATGCAGACCGGTCTGGACGATGACACCCTGTTTGCGCACCGCATCAAGGCAGGATTGCAGCGCCCGTTCATTGCCGACGCATTCCAGCGCCACGTCGCAGCCAAGGCCCGAACCGGTGGCCTTGCGGACCTGCTCTCCGACGTCCTCGCGGGTGGGGTTTATGGTGACGACGCCCTGCACGACCTCGGCGGCCAGTTTCAGCCGCGTGTCATTCACGTCCGACACAAATAGCCGCGTCGCGCCAAAAGCTCTTGCGGTCAGCAGCGCAAGAATGCCGATGGGGCCCGCCCCGGTGACCAGAACCGAGTCCCCCGCCGTGATCCGCCCGCGGTCGCAGGCATAGACGCACACGGCGGTCGGCTCGACCAGCGCGGCCTCTTCGTCGGTCATCCCGTCGGGGATCTTTTCGACGTTATAGTCGTTCAGCAGCGCCATCTCGGCCATCCCGCCCGAGATCCATGACAAGCCGACCAGCGCAAGGCTGCCCGAAAGGTTGTGCCAGCCGCGATCGGCGAAATATTCATCGCTGCGCGGCATGATCAGCGGCTGAACCGCAACGCGGTCGCCGGTCGCGACTTTGGTCACGCCTTCGCCCACCGCGACGACCGTGCCGCCGAATTCATGGCCCAGAACCTGCGGTCCATGAGCGCCGGAACAGGGGTGTGGTTCGATCGGGATAAAGATCGGCCCCGAGGCATATTCATGCAGATCAGTGCCGCAGATCCCGACATGGCTGTTGCGGATCAGAACCTGACCGGGACCGGGCTGGGGTGGTTCGGGAATATCCTCGATACGCAGATCGCGGGCGGCATGGAAACGTAATGCTTTCATGGTGTTTCCCTTTAAAGTTCATCAAATGCTGCAAGGGCTTTTGCGGCATAGACCGTCCCGGGACCACCTGACATTTCGACGGCTACGGCCAGCACCTCCAGCAACTCGTCGCGGCTGGCGCCATGGGCCTTGGCTTCATTGGTGTGAAAGATGACGCAGTCCTCGCAGCCGCGCCCGATGGCGACGGCAAGGGCGATCAGTTCTTTCATCGCGGCGCTGATCCGGCCTTCGCGGGTGGCTGCGACCATCAGCCCGCGAAAGGCGGACATGGTCTTGGGATCGGCCTTGTATAGCGTGGCTGCACGCGCGTTCATCTCGGTCAGTTTCTGTTTCGCGGTCATATCAGCACCATGCCTCCATCGACGACCAGGCTTTGCCCGGTCATGTAATTCGATCCGTCCGAGACGAGAAAGACCGAGACACCGGCCAGATCGTCGGGGCGCGAGGGGCGGCCAAGCAGTATCCCGGCCGAGAATTCATCGAAAGCCTGATTGTCGCGCTGGGTCAGCCCCTCATCCTTGAAGCCCCTGTCGATCAGTTTCCACATATCGGTGGCGACCACGCCCGGGCAGATCGCGTTGACGCAGATACCGTGGCTGCCAAAGGCCCGCGCCGCGGCCTGGGTCAGCGCCACGACCGCGAACTTGCTGGCCGAGTAATGGGCCAGCGGTTCATAGCCCTGTTTGCCGGCGATGCTTGCGGTATTGACTATCTTGCCGCCGCCGCCCTGGGCAATGAACTGTTTCGCGGCCTCCTGAATGCCGATCAGCACGCCCATGGCGTTCACATCCATGACGCGATGCCAATCTTCCTCGGTGATGTCGCTGAATGGTTTGACCTGTGCGATACCTGCATTGTTGAACATCGCGTCCAGCCGCCCGTATTCGGCGACGGTACGGGCAATCAGCTCGCGCATGCTGGTACGGTCGGTCACATCAACGGCAAGGCCTATTGCCTGACCGCCGTCGGCGCGGATCTCGGCTGCTGTGGCCTCGGCGCTGTCTATGGCGATATCGGCGATCACCACATGAGCGCCGGCCTGTGCCAGACCTGCGGCTATGGCGCGCCCGATGCCGCGGCCAGCGCCGGTGACGATGACCGAGCGGCCCTTGACGGAATTGCTCATGTCCTTCCCTCCCTTATTGCAAAGGGCCGCCCCCTTGGGGACGGCCAGCGGTTCAGGCGATAAAGTCGCGGATAAGGCGGTTTACCTCGGCTGCTTGCTCCATCTGGACCATATGGCCGGCGTCGGGGATGACGTGACACGTGGCCGAGGGCAGGTTTTCGGCATGAGCGGCGGGAATGATCGCGTCGCCCTGACCCCAGATCACCTGCGTGCGCACGCCCGAGGCGGCCAGCGCCCCACCCATCTCTGCCGCTTGCCTGCCAGCACTAAAAAGGCTTCCTGCAAGTTCAGAAAGAAATTCAGAAACGCCGTCCAGTCTTTTGTATTTCAAAAGATCTTCGATCATTGAACGACTGACAAGAGACTGGTCGTTGAACAGATGCGCCAGCACCGGCTTAAGCTCTTTGCGCCCGGCGGCATTGACGAAACCGTCGATGTAATCGCTGTTGATCTCGGGGCCGAGACCTGCCGAACAGATCAGCGTGACCGAGGCCGCGCGTTCGGGATGCCGCGCAGCCAGAGTGCCGGCGACAAGCCCGCCCATCGAGTGACCTGCCAGATGGGCACGTTCAAGCCCCAGATGATCCATGAAGGCCGTGACGGTCTCGACCAGCAGATCCAGCCCGGCGGGACGTGCCGATTTCACCGACTGGCCATGGCCGGGCAAGTCCGGCGCATAGACGGGGCCACCCTCGGCCAATGCGTCGATGTTGAAAAGCCAGTTGTCCAGATCGCCGCCAAAGCCGTGGATCAGGATCAGCGCTGTGCCTTGGCCCGGCCTTTCGGCATAGCGGATCCGGCCCATGGAAAGATCGGCATATTGATAGCTTGGACCGGCCGCCTCATCGTCGCTTCCTGCCGCAGGGGTGGCATAAGAGGCGACATAGGCGTCGATTTCGGCATCCGTGACGTTTTCAGGCGCCATCACCGCCAGCAAAGCGCGGACGGGATAGGTCTCGCCCTCGGCGCCGATGCGGCGGCGTAACAGGCCGCCGTCGGCCGCCTCGACCACATTGGCGATCTTGTCGGTCTCGACATCCATGATCTCATCGCCGGGGCTGATCGTGTCGCCTTCCGAGACATGCCAGGCGGAAAGCTTGCCCTCTTTCATCGAGAGGCCCCATTTCGGCATCAGGATCGGGGTGATATCGGCCATGTCAGTTCTCCATCGTCTTGCGGACGGCCTCGGCGATGCGGGTGGCCGAGGGGACGTAGCTGTCCTCAAGCGAGGGCGAGAAGGGTACCGGCGCATGGGGCGGCGTCACCATCTGCACCGCCGCCTTGAGCGCGTCAAAGGCCTCTTGCGCCACGGTTGCCGATATGTCGGCGGCGATCGAACAGCGCGGGTTCGCCTCATCGACGCAGATCAGCCGTCCGGTCGCCTCGACGCTTTCCAGGACCGTGTCCATGTCGATGGGTGACAGGGTGCGCAGATCGATCACCTCGACCCCGATACCTTCCTTTTTCAGCAGATCGGCAGCCTCAACCGAGCGTCCGACCATCTGGCCATAGGTGACGATGGTGGCGTCGCTGCCTTCGCGGACGATGTTCGCCTCGCCAAAGGGGATGGTATAGGGTTCTTCGGGGACGTCGGCCGTGCTGGCGTAAAGGTTCTTGTGCTCAAGAAAGATCACCGGGTCATTGTCCCGGATCGACTGGATAAGCAGCCCCTTGCAGTCATAGGCATTCGAGGGGCAGACGACCTTGAGCCCCGGGATATGGGTGAAAAGCGGGGTCAGCATCTGGCTGTGCTGGGCAGCGGCGCGAAAGCCCGCCCCGCACATCGCCCTGATTACCACCGGAGTTTCGGCCTTGCCGCCGAACATGTAGCGAAACTTGGCCGCCTGGTTGAATATCTGGTCAAGGCAGACCCCGATGAAATCGACGAACATCAGTTCGGCCACCGGTCGCAGCCCTGCCGTCGCCGCCCCGATTGCCGCGCCGACATAGGCGCTTTCGGACAAAGGTGTGTCGATCATCTGGTTGGGGTGTCTGGCATAAAGCCCCTTGCTGACCCCCAGAACGCCACCCCAGGCGTCGTCTTCGCCCTTGGCGCCGGCGCCGCCGACGATATCCTCGCCCATCATGATCACGGTGGGGTCGCGGGTCATTTCCTGATCCAGCGCCTCGTTCACCGCGTCCTTCATGCTGATGATGCGTGCCATGGTGAGCCCTCCCTCAATAGGTCACATAAACGTCGGTTGTCAGTTGCCCGGGGCCGGGCAGCGGCGCGGCCATCGCCCCGGCCACGGCCTCGTCAATCAGGGCCGCCACCTCGGAATCGATGGCGTTCAGCTCATCATCCGAGATCACGCCCGCCTGTGTGACCTTCTGGCGAAACAGCTTGAGGCAATCGTTGTGTTCGCGGTTGTATTCATTCTCGCCCGGGGCCTTGTAGGTCTGGGCATCGCCTTCGAAATGCCCAAAAAAGCGCACGTTCTTGCATTCAAGCAGCGTCGGCCCGCCGCCTTCGCGGGCGCGGCGGATGATCTCGCCAGCAGCCTCGTAGACCGCGAAAAAGTCGATGCCGTCGACGGTGATGCCCGGCATGCCAAAGCCCGTTGCCCGGTCGACATAGCTGTCCGAGGCGGTGGCGTAATCGACCGAGGTCGACTCGGCATAGCCGTTATTTTCCACCACAAAGATCGCGGGCAGGTTCCAGATCGCGGCCAGGTTCATGCTTTCCAGCACCGTGCCCTGGTTCGAGGCGCCGTCGCCGAAAAAGGTGATCCCGACCCCGTCATGACCAAGCTTTTGCGCCGCCAGCGCCGCGCCGCAAACCAGGGGCGCACCAGCACCAAGGATGCCGTTCGCACCCATCATGCCCAGCGACAGATCGGCGATATGCATTGAGCCACCCTTGCCCGCGCAACAGCCGGTCGCCTTGCCATAGATCTCGGCCATCATCGCCTTCACATCGACGCCCTTGGCGATGCAATGGCCATGGCCGCGATGGGTCGAAGCGATGCGGTCGCGGTCGTGCAGATGCATCATGATGCCCACTGCCGTCGCCTCTTCGCCGGCGTAAAGGTGGACAAAGCCCGGGATCTCGCCACGGGCGAAATCGACATGCAGCCGCTCTTCGAAATCGCGGATGGTGCGCATCTTGCGATAGGCTTCGAGCAGCCGTTCCTTGGGTAGGGGAAACGGATTGGACATGAACTCCTCCCTTGTCCGGTTCAGTCTGGATTGCGGATAAACAGTCCGGCCTGCGCGGCACGGGCCATGCAGGCGGGCACATTGATTGTGCGGAAGGCATCGGGGATCAGTCGCACCCCGACCCGGTCGCCTTCGTCAAAGGTCAGCTCGCGCTCTCCGTCAAAGGCCAGGGTGCCGGCTTGGATCGAGGGCCGGTGCGTCTCACCCGGGGTCATCCGCGTGACCTCGGAAATGCCGACACGGTCGATCAGCCCCGGCGCAATCGGTGCCGTCAGTTGGCGTGGCGCGTCGGCCGACAGGCGGATGTGCCGCCCCTCGGGCGCATCGCGGTCCACCGGGTCGCAAAGCCCCGCGATGGCTGACATGCCGATCGCCTGCGGCAGGCCGAAAGTCACGAAGAGATCGCGGAAACCGGCGGTTTTCCAGATCGCGCGTGCGCCGGTATAGCGGTCCTCGACGACAGCGACATCGACAAGCGCGATCTCTCGCCGGGTGCCAAGCGTCACCTCAAGCCATTTGTTCGCCCTTAGCGCCACATCGCCCGGCACCTGTCCCGAGGCGAATAACCCGACTGCGAGGCCAGTGATCGTCGGCTCGCGCAGTTCGGGAAAGGCATTGTTGGTCCCGGTCGAGACCCCCGCCACAGGCACATCCCCGCAGGCGCCGACCACCACCCGGTTGGTGCCGTCGCCGCCCAGCACCACGATAGCCGCGACACCTTCCGCAGCCATCATCCGGGCGGCGCGGGCGCTATCCTCGGGCGTGGCGGTAACGGGCATGTCGAGATAGCGCAGGCGGGGGAAAACCCCCTGTCCAAGGCGCTGTTCGCGCTGGATGCTGCGTTCCAGATGAAAGCGGATGCCGCCATGTTCGGGCATGGCGACGACCTCATCAACGCCGGTTGCAGCCAGTCCGGCCATCATGCGCAGCACGATGTTGGCGCGATCGTTGATGGGCAGGTTCCCTGCATGAGAGATCACCCGCCGGATGTCACGGGCAGAAACCGGATTGGCGATGATGCCGACCTTGACCATGTTCGTCCTCCCTGCCCATCATGCAAGCAACGCCGGTGCCAAATTCGGCGGGCCAGTTTTGCTGGGATTTCCGTGGGCAGGTGTTGCAAGGCGGTGCAACACTGTGGCGCAACAGGTCGGGGCAGAAAGGGCAGGATGCAAAGTCAGGAACAGCGCCAGATCCGCGGCCTTGCGTTAAGCCAACAGATGCGGCTGTCGCTTGATTTGTTGCGCATGGACGGCGCGCGCCTGCGCCGCAGATTGCGGCTGGAGGCGGCGCGCAACCCTTGTCTTGAGCTGATCGAGGCGGCGGATGCACTGTCCCCCCGACAGGCGCTGACGGATCAGATCGGCCTGTTGCGCCTTTCCGGGGCGGATGCCGGGCTTGCCCGCGCTTTGGTCCATTGCCTTGATGATCACGGCTGGCTGGTTGATCCGCTGCCCGAAATTGCAGGCTGGCTGGATGTGCCGGATGCGCGGATCGAGGCGCTTTTGCCGGTATTGCAGGGGCTTGAGCCGCCCGGCGTCTTTGCCCGCGATCTGGCGGAAAGTCTGCGGTTGCAACTGCGGGCGCGCGGGCGACTGGACCCGATGATCGAGCGGCTGCTTGGGCGGCTGGACCTTGCCGCCGCAGGCGATCTGGCAGCAATTCAGGCCCATTGCGGATGCGATGGTGAGGATGCGGCAGGAATGCTTGCCGATCTGCGCGCCCTGTCGCCCTATCCGCTGGCTGAGGGCGCAGTCCCCGCTGCGCCGCCCGAGCTGGAGTGGACCCCCGACGGCGGTGTCCGACCGCTTGATGCCCCCGCCCTTGGCCTGCGTCCAGAGGGGAGGGCTGGGGACACGGCCCTGGCCTGCGCGCTGGTTTCAGCGTGTCAGGCACGGGGGGCAAGCCTGTTACGCATCGCCTCGGCCATGGCCGAGGTTCAGGCGGGATGGCTACGCGGAGAGGGGGCGTTACGGCCGCTGACCCTGTCTGATCTGGCCGCGCGGCTGGGGCTGGCAAAAAGCACGATCAGCAGGGCGGTCGCCGGGGTGGCCATGCGCAGTCCGCGCGGTACCGTGCCTTTGCGCAGGTTGCTTTTGGCACCTGCCAGCCCGCGAAACCCGGGCATTGGGCGCGAGGCGGCATTGGCGGCACTGCGCGGGCTGATCGCGGAATGGCCGGCAGGTCAGCGGATCTCGGACGCGGCGCTGACGCAGGCACTTATGGGGCAGGGCGTTACCTTGTCGCGTCGGACAGTGGCGAAATACCGGGCTGAACTGGGCGTTTCCGGCTGGGGGCGGGGCTAAAGCGTCAGCCCGGTCCGGGATGGCCGATCGGGCGCGACAGCAGGTGACCGCGTTCGGCCAGCCTCTGGGACAGAAAGCCGATCACCGCGCGCACCCATTGCGTGACCCGCATATCTCGATGACAGGTCAGCCAATAGGTACGCGTCAGCCGCACCTGATCGGGCAGCACGATCTGCAGCTCGGGGTATTTCGCTGCCACATACCAAGGCAGAATTCCGATGCCGAGCCCATTACGAACCGCCGACAGTTGGTTGAATATGCTGGAACTTTTAACGCTTGCCCGGATCGAGGGATGAACTTCGCCCAGATAGTCCAGGCCGGGGGCAAAGATCATCTCTTCGATATAGCCGATAAAGCGCATCTGGCGCAGATCTTCGGGGCTGTTGATTGGCGGCAGGCTTTTGAGATGTTCGCGAGTCGCGTAAAGGTGCAGCGTGTAATCGGCCAGCCGTTCGGACCGATAAGGGCCGCTTGTCACCGGGTCCAGCGTGATCGAGATATCCGCCTCGCGCCGCGATAGCGACAGCACCTGAGGCATGGCGATCAATTCGGGCGAGATCAGCGGAAAGCGGGCGATGAAATCGGGCAGAAGGTGCGTGGAAAACAGACTGCTGAACCCCTCGGGCATGGCCAGCCGCAGCGGACGGGGCTGACCGGGCGCGCTGCGCTGGTCCAGCGGGATCAGCCCTGCGGCCTCTTCCATGCGCTCGGCCGCCTCGATCAGGCGCTGACCCGCCGGGGTCGGCTCATAGCCGCGCGGATTGCGTTCGAACAGGCGGGTATTCAGTGCCTGTTCCAGCCGGTCGATGCGGCGCGAGACGGTAACATGCGAGGTTCCGAGCGAGCGTGCGGCGCGTGAGAGCTGTCCATCGCGTACCACCGCCAGAAAGAATTGCAGGTCATCCCAGCTCAGATTTGCCATTTGTTCATAAATGCACAGGTCCTGTAAGTAATTAAACCTCTCTGAACACTTGTGTCAAAACCGAATTCTCGGCATCGTTCTGTGCAAGAGGGCGGGGATGGAGTCGCCCTCGACTGTAATGGGACAGCATTCCCGGTTGAAGGGATGCGCCTTTGGGAGGAAATGATGCGTAAGTTTTTGCTGTCGACCGCCGCGGTCGGCCTTATTGCCGCGCCTGCCGTTGCCGAGGTTTCGGACGGCGTGGTCAAGATCGGGATCCTGAACGACCAGTCCGGGGTCTATGCCGACTTTGGCGGCAAATATTCCTATGAGGCCGCCAAGATGGCGGTCGAGGATTTCGGCGGCAAGGTGCTTGATGCCTCGATCGAGGTTGTCACCGCCGACCACCAGAACAAGCCCGACATCGCCTCGAACATTGCGCGCCAGTGGTATGATACCGAAAAGGTCGATGCGATCATGGAGCTGACGACCTCTTCGGTCGGTCTGGCGGTGCAGGCGCTGAGCCAGGAAAAGAAAAAGATCACCATCAACACCGGCGCAGCCACGACCGAGCTGACTGGCCCGCAATGTACCCCCTATGGTTTCCACTGGGCCTATGACACCCATGCGCTGGCCGTCGGCACCGGCGGTGCGCTGGTGAAGGCGGGCGGGGACAGCTGGTTCTTTCTGACCGCCGACTATGCCTTTGGCTATTCGCTGGAAGAGCAGACCGGCAATTTCGTCAAATCGCAGGGCGGCACGGTCGTCGGTGCGGTGCGTCACCCGCTGGCGACGACGGATTACTCGTCCTTCCTGTTGCAGGCGCAGTCCTCGGGTGCCAAGGTCATCGGCCTTGCGAATGCCGGTATGGACACCCAGAACGCCATCAAACAGGCGGCTGAATTCGGCATCACTGCGGGCGGTCAGCGCCTTGCCGCGCTGCTGTTCACGCTGGCCGAGGTTCATGGCATCGGGCTGGACGCCGCGCAGGGGCTGACCCTGACCGAAAGCTTTTACTGGAACCGCACTCCGGAATCGCGCGAATTCGGTGAACGCTTCAAAGAGCGTACCGGCGTCATGCCGAACATGGTTCACGCCGGCACCTATTCGGCCGTGACCCAGTACCTGAAGGCGATCCAGGAAGCTGGTACCGACGAAACCGGGGCGGTCGCCGCCAAGCTGCACGAAATGCCGGTGAACGACGTCTTTGCCCAGAACGGCAAGGTCGGGCCGAACGGGCGGCTGATCAAGGACGTCTACCTGATGGAGGTCAAGGCGCCGGGCGATGTGAAAGAGGACTGGGATTACTATAACGTCCTTGCCACTATCCCGGGGGACGAGGCTTTCCTTAATCCCGCCGAAAGCGGCTGTCCGCTGGTCAAGTGATGGCATTGTCTGTGGCAACGCAGGCCGGGCCGCGGGTGGTTCTTTCCGCCCGTGGCCTTGGCAAGGATTTCTCGGGTTTCACGGCGGTGAATGGCGTCGATCTTGATGTCCATCACAGCCGTATCCACGCCCTGATCGGGCCGAACGGGGCAGGCAAGACGACAGTCTTCAACCTGCTGACCAAGTTCCTGCAACCGACGCGGGGGCAGATCACATTGCTTGGTCAGGACATCACCCATACCCGCCCCGACAAGGTGGCGCGGATGGGGCTGGTCCGCTCGTTCCAGATCTCGGCAATCTTTCCGCATCTGACCGTGCGTGAAAACGTCAAGGTTGCGCTGCAACGCCCGGCAGGGCTGGCGACGCAGTTCTGGCTGCCGCTATCCTCGCTTGACCGGCTTGATGCGCGCGCCGATGAACTGATCGAAAAGCTGGGCCTGTCGCGCTGGCGCGATTATCGGGCGGCGGATCTGTCCTATGGCCGCAAGCGCGTGCTTGAAATCGCGACGACGCTGGCGCTTGACCCCGCCGTCCTGCTGCTGGACGAGCCGATGGCCGGCATGGGGCAAGAGGACGTCGCCATGGTCGCCGATATCATCCGCGACGTTGCCAGCGAACGCGCCGTGCTGATGGTCGAACACAACCTCAGCGTCGTGGCCGATATCTGTCACCACGTCACCGTGCTGCAACGGGGCGAGATCATTGCGACGGGCGATTACGCCACCGTCTCGGCCGATCCGCGCGTGCGCACCGCCTATATGGGGTCCGAAGCATGAGCGCGCCGCTTCTGAACGTTGGCGACCTGCAGGCCTGGTATGGCGAAAGCCATGTCCTGCACGGCGTGAACATGACCGTCGCCGAGGGCGAGACGGTCTGCATTCTTGGCCGTAACGGCATGGGCAAGACCACCACCCTGCGCACGATCATGGGGATCTTGCGCAAACGGACCGGGCGCATCGAATTTGCCGGCCGCGACATGATGGGGGTGCCCCTGCATCACACGGCCCGCGCCGGGCTGGGCTTTGTCCCCGAAGAACGCGGCATCTTTGCCAGCCTCTCGGTCGAGGAAAACCTGATGCTGCCCCCCAAAGTGGCCGAAGGCGGCATGTCGGTCGATGAGATCTACGAGCTTTTCCCGAACCTGCGCGAAAGGCGCAACAGTCAGGGCACCAAGCTGTCGGGGGGTGAGCAACAGATGCTGGCCATGGCGCGCATCCTGCGCACCGGCGCGCGCTGCCTGCTGCTGGACGAGCCGACCGAGGGCCTTGCCCCGGTCATCATCGACGCCATTGGCGAGGTGCTGAAAAAACTCAAGAGCCGGGGCATGACCGTGGTGCTGGTCGAGCAGAACTTTCGCTTTGCCGCCAAGGTCGCCGACCGTTTCTATCTGATGGACCACGGCCGGATGACGGCGGAATTCCCGGTCGCCGGGCTGCCGGCGCAGATGGACATGCTGCATCGGGAACTGGGGGTATGACATGACCATGATCTTTGGCGTGCCCGTGCAGGCCCTGATGGGGCAGTTGCTGGTCGGGTTGATCAACGGCAGCTTCTATGCGCTTCTTTCGCTGGGGCTGGCGGTGATCTTTGGCCTTTTGCGGGTCATCAACTTTGCCCATGGCGCGCAATACATGCTGGGCGCCTTTGTCGCGCTGCTGCTGTTGACGGTGGGCGGTATCAACTACTGGCTGGCGCTGATCCTTGCGCCGCTGATCGTCGGGCTGTTCGCGGCGCTGGTGGAAAAGACCATGCTGTCGCGGCTTTACCGGCTTGATCCGCTGTACGGGCTGCTTTTCACCTTTGGCCTTGCGCTGGCGATCGAGGGGACCTTCCGCTGGTTCTTTGGTGCCTCGGGCAAGCCCTATGCGCCGCCGTCGCAACTGACCGGAGCGGTGAACCTTGGCTTCATGTTCCTGCCCGTCTATCGCGGCTGGGTGGTCATCGCCTCGCTGGCCGTCTGTCTTGGGGTATGGCTGCTGATCGAGCGGACCCGGCTGGGCGCCTATCTGCGCGCAGCGACGGAAAACCCGGTGCTGGTGCAGGCATTTGGCGTGAACGTGCCGCTGCTTTTGACGCTGACATATGCGCTTGGCGCGGGGCTTGCGGGCTTTGCCGGGGTGCTGGCAGCGCCTGTCTATCAGGTCTCGCCGCTCATGGGGTCAAACCTCATCATCATCGTCTTTGCCGTAGTGGTGGTCGGCGGCATGGGTTCGATCCTGGGCGCCATCGTCACCGGCTATCTTCTGGGCGTGGTCGAGGGGCTGACCAAGGTCTTTTACCCCGAAGCCTCGAATATCGTGATCTTTGTCATCATGGCTATCGTGCTGATCCTGCGGCCTGCGGGCCTTTTCGGAAAGGATGCCTGAAATGGCCGCTAAATCCGAACCCATCGCGACCGAACAGGTCGCAGCCCACCCCCGCGCCGGGCAGGTGCGGCTGGTGCTGCTGGTGATCGCGCTGGCCGCCCTTTTGGCGGCGCCGCTGTTTCTTTATCCGATCTTCCTGATGAAGCTGCTGGCCTTTGCGCTGTTCGCCTCGGCGTTCAACCTGCTCCTGGGCTATACCGGGCTTTTGTCCTTTGGCCACGCGGCCTTTTTCGGGGGCGCCGCCTATTTCACCGCCCATGCGGTCAAGGTCTGGGGCTGGTCGCCCGAGGCGGGCATCCTGCTGGGCGTGCTTGGCGCGGCGGCGCTGGGGCTGGTGATGGGCGCCATCGCCATCCGCCGTCAGGGGATCTATTTCGCCATGATCACGCTGGCGCTGTCGCAGATGTTCTTTTTCTTCTGCCTGCAAGCGCCCTTTACCCATGGCGAGGACGGGATCCAGTCGGTGCCGCGCGGCCATCTGTTCGGCGTCATCGACCTGAACCAGCCGCTGAACATGTATTACTTTGTCCTTGCGGTCTTTGTGATCGGGCTGCTGATCATCTGGCGCTTTGTGAACTCGCCCTTTGGCATGATCCTGAAGTCGATCCGCGAGAATGAAAGCCGCGCGATCTCGCTTGGCTATTCGGTCCAGCACTACAAGCTTGGCGCCTTTGTCATGTCGGCGGCGCTGGCGGGGCTTGCGGGTGGGGTCAAGGCGCTGATCTTTCAGTTCGCCACGCTGACCGATGTGACATGGCAGATGTCGGGCGAGGTGATCCTGATGACGCTTTTGGGCGGTATCGGCACGCTGTTTGGGCCGATTGTCGGCTCGGGGCTGGTGGTGACGCTGCAAAACGTGCTCGCCACGTCGGATTTCCCGGTCACCATCATCACCGGGCTGGTCTTTATGGTCTGCGTGCTTTTGTTCCGCAGGGGCATCGTGGGCGAGTTCTGCGCCACGAAACTTGGCAAGATGCTCGGCTTCCGAACCGAAAATTGACGGCAAGGCCCGCGCCGATGCGGGGGTCAGGCATGGAGTATCCGATGGAAAGCTACGACTATATCGTGATCGGCGCGGGCAGCGCCGGTTGCGTGCTGGCCAATCGCCTTAGCGCCGACCCACGTAACCGGGTGCTGCTGCTTGAGGCAGGGGGGCGCGACAATTACCACTGGATCCATATCCCGGTGGGCTATCTGTACTGCATCGGCAATCCGCGCACCGACTGGGGGTTTCGCACCCAGCCCGAGCCGGGGCTGAACGGGCGGGCGCTGCTATATCCGCGCGGGCGGGTGCTGGGCGGCTGTTCGTCGATCAACGGCATGATCTACATGCGCGGGCAGGCGGCCGATTACGACCATTGGCGCCAGCTTGGCTGCGCCGGCTGGGGCTGGGACGATGTCCTGCCGCTGTTCAAGGCGCAAGAGGATCATTATCGCGGTGGCGACGAGATGCATGGCGCGGGCGGTGAACTGCGGATCGAGACGGCACGGGTTCGCTGGGCGGTGCTTGACGCCTTTATGGAGGCGGCCGAACAGGCAGGCATCCCTCACACCGAGGATTTCAACCGCGGCAATAATGAGGGCGGCGGCTATTTCGACGTGACCCAGCGCAAAGGTTGGCGGTGGAGTGCGGCCAAGGCCTTCCTGCGTCCGGTACGCAACCGCCCGAACCTGCGCATCCTGACCGGGGCCGAGGTCGAAAAGCTTGTGATCGAGGCGGGAGAGGTCTCCGGAGTTCTCTTTCACCATCAGGGCCAGCGGCGCGAGGTCCGTGCGGCGCGTGAAACGGTGCTGGCGGCGGGGGCCATCGGCTCGGTCCAGATCCTTGAACATTCCGGTGTCGGGCGCGGCGATGTCTTGCAAGCCGCCGGGATCGACACGCAGATCGAGGTTCCGGCTTTGGGTGAGAACCTGCAGGACCACCTGCAATTGCGCATGGTCTATAAGGTGCAAGGCGTGCCGACGCTGAACGAAAAGGCCTCGCATCTGTTGGGCAAGGCGGCGATCGGGCTGGAATACCTGCTGAAACGCTCGGGGCCGATGTCTATGGCGCCCAGCCAGCTGGGCATCTTTACCCGTTCGGGGCCTGACAAGGCGACCCCGGATCTGGAATTCCACGTCCAGCCCGTCAGCCTCGACAAGTTCGGGGACCCGGTGCATCCATTCCCGGCCATGACCGCATCGGTCTGCAACCTGCGGCCCGAAAGCCGGGGATCGGTCCATGTCACCGGGCCGGATTTCCGCGCCCATCCAGCAATCCAGCCGAATTATCTGGCGACCGAGGGCGACCGCGAGGTGGCAATGCGTGCCATCCGCCTGACCCGTAACATTGCCTCGCAACCAGCCTTCAGCCGCTACGGGGCCGAGGAATATCTGCCCGGCTCCGCCCTGCAAAGCGATGAGGATCTGATCAAGGCTGCGGGCGATATCGGCACGACGATCTTTCACCCGGTCGGCACCTGCCGCATGGGCCCGGACGACGCGGCTGTGGTTGATCCGCGTCTGCGGATGCGGGGGCTTGGACGGTTGCGTGTCGCCGATGCCTCGATCATGCCGACGATCACCAGCGGCAATACCAACGCTCCGGTGATGATGATCGCGGAAAAGGCGGCGCAGATGATGCTTGAGGATGCACGGGCCTGACGGCCAGCTTTGACTTTTCGTGCGACCCGCCCATATGTTTGGACAGGGGTTGGTTATGCGAAAGGCAAGACCATGCTCAGGACCATCTTCCTGTCACTGTCTCTGACGCTTGTGGCGCCGGGTGTCATTGCCGCACCGGTCGCGCCCGACCCGGGGCGCGTCGCCGTCACCTACATAACGCCCGAGCGGTTCCGCGACCGCGAATTTCACCGTGAACGCAGCCGGACCTCGGCCTTGGCAGAGTTCGACCGCTGGTTCGCCGAGCTTGGCACCCGCTACCTGCCGCCCGGTCAAAGCCTTGTGATCGAGATACTCGACATCGACCTTGCCGGTGAGTTCGAGCCTTGGCGCACGGGGTTCGGTGATGTGCGCTTTTTGCGCGACGTGACCCCGCCACGCATCCATTTGCGCTATCGGCTGATGCAGGATGGTGTGACCATCCGGACGGGCGAAGAGCGGCTGACCGACATGAATTATCTGTCGGACCCGCGCGGCCATAACAGCAGCAGGCGCTTTGTCTATGACAAGCTGCTGCTACAGGACTGGTTTCGCAAAAGCTTTGCCACCCCGCAACGCCGGAACGGGTCCGATCTCGCCGGTTGAGACGGGACCGGACCCCGGGGGCGATCAGCGCGCCTCGTTCAGGATGCGGATCTGGGTGAACTCGGCCAGCCCTTCCTCAGCGAATTCGACACCGAGGCCTGATTGCTTGGCCCCGCCAAAGGGGATGTTTGGCCCGAAATCCAGATGTTTGTTGACCCAGACAGTGCCGCTTTCGATGCGTTCGGCGATGCTGCGCGCCAGATCGCGATCCTCGCCCCAGACCGAGCCGCCGAGGCCAAGCTCAAGCCGGTTCGCGCTTGCCACCGCCGATTCCACATCGTCAAAGCGGATCACCGGCAGGATCGGGCCGAACTGTTCCTCATCGACGATCTGGTCACCGTCCCTGACGTCGGCAACGATGGTCGGGCGGATAAAATAGCCCGGCCCCTCGGGCAGGGTACCCCCGGCGATGATGCGGCCATCAGCGCGCGCCGAGTCAAGGAAGCCTTTGACCTTTTCATATTGCATGCGGTTTTGCAGCGGGCCGATGGTGGTGCCTTGCTCAAGCCCGTCTCCGACCACGGCGGCCTCGGCCAGTTCGGCCAGACGCGCGCAGACCTCTTCGTAGACAGAGTCGTGGACATAGGCGCGCTTGATCGCCAGACAGACCTGACCGGCATTCATAAACGCCCCTGCGAACAGACCCGGTGCGACCTTGGCAGGGTCGGCACCCGGCAGCACGATAGCCGCGTCATTGCCACCCAGCTCAAGGGTCAGCCGCTTGATGGTCGAGGCGGCGCTGGCCATGATCTTTTGTCCCGTCGCGGTCGAGCCGGTGAACGAGATCTTGGCCACATCGGGGTGGGTGGTCAGCGCCGGGCCAAGGTCGTTCTGATCGGTGATGATATTGACGACGCCTGCGGGCAGGACCTCGGCCATGATCTCGCCCAGTTTCAGCGTTGTCAGTGGCGTCGTCGGGGCAGGTTTTACGACCAGGGTATTGCCAGCCAGCAGCGCCAGCGGCAGCTTGAAGGCCACGATCAGCACAGGGAAATTCCACGGGATGATCGCACCGACGACGCCCAGAGGCTTGCGGAACTGGCGCACCAGGCGGCTGTCGTTATCCTCGATCACCTTTACCGGCAGGTCATAGCCTGCCAGATGGCGGATGA
This sequence comes from Paracoccus kondratievae, assembly GCF_009301415.1. Taxonomy (GTDB): domain Bacteria; phylum Pseudomonadota; class Alphaproteobacteria; order Rhodobacterales; family Rhodobacteraceae; genus Paracoccus; species Paracoccus kondratievae. The sequence goes on from NZ_CP045074.1 coordinate 25,888, forward strand.
AGGCGCAGGTGTACAGGATCTCGGCCTGCGCCTCGGGCAAGGGCTTGCCCTGTTCCTGTGTCAGCAGCCGGGCAAAGGCATCGGCCTGCGCCTCCAGCCGGTCGGCAATGGTCAGGATCAGGGCGCGGCGTTCCCCGATCGGCCGGGCGGCCCAGCCGGGAAAGGCGGCCTTGGCCGCCGAGACCGCCGCGTCAAGCTGTGCCTGCGAGGCACGCGGCGCCTCGGCCAGAACCTGTTCATTGGCGGGGTTGATGACCGGCATGGTCATGTCACCCTTGACCAGCTTGCCGTCGATCAGCAGTCGGTATTCCGTCATGTCTTCCTCCCAGAAGCGTTGCGATACTCTGGGACAGGGGGGCCAGGCGATTCTTGCCATATCCGGCCAATCCGCGCCCCGCAGGCGGGTTTGCGTGAAATCTGGCCGGAAATGCCAAATCGACCTTTCCGCGAAAATCCGGTGAAAGCGACAGTTTCTTAACGGTTTTCTGGCAACTTAGGGGCTTATGGGCCTGATTAACGGTCGCGTTGGGGATCGCCAGCTTGATGTGCTACAGTTTGTCGCAACAGGGAAATAGCCGGGGCAAGGCGCGAAACAGCACCAGCCGGCGCAGCCACGGGAAATGCCATGCAGATGTCATGGATTCGCGGAGCCATCGCATCAATGCTGCTGGGGGGCGAGGCCGAGCCCGTTCAGGCGGCGCCCGATCCCCAGATGCCGCTGGAAAACTTTGTCAGCCGTCTGGAACAGGATCGCGCCTCCAGTCCCGACGGGCTTTACTGGTGGCGTCTGGGCGAAAGGGTCGACCTGGGCAGCCTTGGCATTCTGGGCAGTGCGGTCGCGGCCCGCCGCACCCTTGGTGAGGCGTTGCGCAGCTTTGCCCGGGGCTTTCCCTTGCTGCAATCAAACAGTGACGTCTCGTTCGAGGTGAACGGGGATGAGGCGCAGATCTGCTACCGTGTTCTTGATCCGCGTATCTGGCCGCGCCGCGGCGACAGTGAACTGACGCTTGGTCTGATCCGCGGCATCTGCGACCGCTATGGCGTCCCCCGCGAGGCGATCCGGGATCTATGCTTTGAACATGCGCCGGACCGCGATCCACGTACGCTTGCCCGCTATCTGGGCCGAACCCCCCGCTTTGGCGAGGATGAGAACCGGATCATCTTTTCGGCCCGTGTGCTGGGCAACGTGCCGCGCTTTCCGCCCCAGGAAGACGCAGCAGTGATGGCCCGCCACATGGAGGGGGCCTTGCTGGATCTGCGCCGCCAGACCCCGGTTGTGCAAAGGGTGCATCAGCTGATCCTTGGCCGGATGGATCGCGGTATGGTCAATCAGCGACAGGTCGCTGCCGAACTGGGCATGTCCGAGCGTTCGCTGCGGCGGGCGCTGGCGGCCGAGGGGCAGCCGTTCCACCAGATCCTTGAAGAATGCCGCCGCATCCATGGCTTTGCATTGGTGGTGCGCAGTGAGCGGCTGTTTGGCGAGATCGCCTTGCAGCTTGGCTATTCTGATCAGACCGCCTTTTCACGGGCATTTTCGCGCTGGTATGGCGTCTCGCCGCGTGAGATCAGAAAGATGGGGGCCGAGGAAACCAGCGTGATCCGCTGATCGAACTCTCCCTCGCGCGCTGGTCCGCTATGGGCGATAAAGATGCGCGTGGTTTTGTTATGCCGCGCCTCGATCGCGGCAAGGATACGCCTGCAGGCAGCATCGTCGATCTCGGAAAAAGCTTCGTCAAAGATCAGGATATCGGCCGGCCGCAAAAGGGCGCGGGCGATGGCGATGCGCTGGCGCAACCCGCCCGAAAGATCGGCCCCGGTTTCGGCAATCGGGGTGGCCAGCCCCAGCCTTTCCTGTGCCCAGCTGGTCAGATCCGCATCTGCCAGCGCCCGCCACAGCGCCTGATCGTCGGCATCCGGCACGGCAAGGCGCAGGTTCTGCGCCAGTGTGCCGCGTAAAATCGCCGGACGCTGCGCCAGATGGGTGATGCGGGCGCAAAGGGCTCCGGGGCGCAGATGGCTGACCGTAGCCCCTGAAAGAAGGGCATAGCCCTCGGCCAGCGGTGCGTCGCGGGTCAGCGTGGCCATGAGGCGAGATTTACCGATGCCTGATGGACCGTCCAGCAGCACGCGCTGACCGGGCAGGATTTCGGCGGTTACCGGATAATGGGCCGCGCCTTCGGCACGGGCATCGCGCAAGGTGATGGTCAGGGGCCCCGGTGGTGGTGCGGCACCCGTGTCGGGGCGGGCAGAGCTGATCACCGCACTCAACCGGTCGGCTGCGACCCTTGCGCGGGCTTGCGCGTGATAAAGGCCCAGCAGGTTGCGTAGCGGCCCCGACATCATCCCGGCATAGGCGAGAAACGCGACCAGAGTGCCGATCTGCCAGTTGCCGCGCACCACCTGCCAGCCACCGGCCAGCAGGATCGTACCGCGCAAAAGCGCGGTGATGGTCTGGCTGACGGCACCCACGGTTTCGGACCACAGACGCTGGCGGGTCAGCGCGGCGATCTGTTCCTGCTGCGCCATGCCAAAGCTCTTTTCACGCTGATCCAGCGCATTGAGGCCGCGCAGCGTCGCCCGTGCCGCCAGCGTCTCGGCCATCTGTGTGGAGAGTGCGCCGCGCTGGTTGCGCACCATCTCGGCCAATGTGCGGGTCCGGGGGCGGGCGCGGGACAGAAACCACAGCTCGAATGGTGCGGCGAGCAGCGGCAGCATCGCCATGCGCCAATCCAGCGCGATCATCAGGCCCAGCCCCCCGGCCAGACGGAACAGCGCCCCGACAGCGACCAATCCGGTGTCAAAGGCAAAGCTTTGAATTTCTGCGCAATCTCCGTCCAGCCGCGCCATCGCCTCGCCCAAGGGCAACTCGGCACGGGCGGGATCGCGGGCAAGGGCTGCCGAGAACATGCGCCCGCGCAGGTGGGCCAGCATATGGGCCGAGGCACGCAGATGCAGCATGGAATTTGCTATCCCAAAGCCCACCGCACCCAGACCCAGCGCAAAGGAAAGACCGGCCCAGAAAATCAGTGCCTGCATGTCCCGGGCCATGATTCCGGCGTCGATCACCTGCCGGGTCAGCATCGGCATTGCCAGCCCAAGGGCGGCCGCCAGCAGTGATGCCAACAGCACGACCATCCCCAAGGGCAGCGCCCGCGCCATGACGGGGGCGAGCCAGCCAGCCGCCTCGGCGCCAAAGATCATCCGGGCAAGGCGGGCGGCAAGCCTATCCATGATTACGTCTTTGCTCTGGACCGTGATGGATGGCGCGTGCGGCCAGCGCGGCGGTGGCCTTTGCCCCGTCCAGCCGTCCGGTTTCGGCCATGATTGCCGCCAGATGCCCCGCGACGCGGGCCGCGCCAAGGCTTGCGCCACCCATGCCGGGCGGGGCGTGTTCAGGTGAATTGCACCATGCGCCGAACAGTGCAGGCCCCAGTTGCGACAGATCCCTCCATTCGCAGCGCGCGTCCCCGGTTGCGGCAATGACCCCCGGATAGGCGGCGGGATAACATGGTGCGCCCCGGGCCGGGTAGGCAGCGACAAGGACCCCGCCCGAGGTGACCAGTGCCTCGCAGGCCAGACGCAGCGGGGTGCGGTCGGCGGCAAGGCCCAGGCTCATGCAGATCACCTCGGGGCGGGCGTCGCCCATGGCGGCAAACCAGCGCAGTGCTGCGGCGACGCGGAATGCGCTGGTCACGGGGCGGTCGTCGAAGACCTGTGCATGAATAATCGCCGTGCCCGGACAGGCGCGGCGGATCATTGCGGCGACGGCGGTGCCGTGGCCCAGCCGGTCAGGCCGGGCCGCGATGGCCGAGCCGTCAGCCATAAAGGCGCGGGCATCACCCAGGCGATCTTTGGGGCCGGGGCCGCTGTCGATCACCCCCACCCGCAGCATTTCAGTCGTCCCGCGTGAAAAGCCGCACCGAGGCCAGCGACATCGAGGCATTGCCGGGCAGGTCGATCTGGCCCTTTTTCTCCAGCGTGTCGGCGTCATAGGCCGCCAGATCGCCAAGCGCGCCGCCAAGCCAGACCGTCTTGCCATCGGTCGAGACGTTCACCGAGTAATAGCTGTGCGGCAGGGCTACCCGCCGTAGCGAGACGTTCTTTTCCAGATCAAAGCTTTCAAGGACGTTATAGGTGCCAAAGGCGCGGTTCCTGGCCGGATTCACAGCGGTCGAGAAATAGAACACGTCCATGATACGCACCTCGCGCATCGCCATCTCACCGGTTTCAAGGTCCATGGTCAAAAGGCCGGTGCGATAGGCGCTGGGGTCGGAGGGGTCGATATCCTTGCGCGCGGTGTAGAAAGGCGTCGCCATCACGCCCGAGCTTTCATGCTGGTTCCAGACGGCAAGCACGTCGGGCTGGGTATAGCTTTCCGGCTCCCACCCCTGGATCGGCAGGCTTTCGACAAGCTTTCCGGCCTCGGGGTCCATGACATGCATGTCGCGGCCAAGACCGTACAGTTTTGAACCGTCGCGGGCCCAGGCCAGCATGGTGATCTGGCGCGGGGCCTCAAAAGCCTTGCGCCGCTCCAGCGTTTCCGCATCATATAGCGCGACGCGGGTAGGCTGGACCTCGAAATGTGTCAGCTCTAGCCGGACCGGGCTTTCGTAAATGGCAAGCGTACTTCCGTCAGGGGAAAGCGCCGCACCAAAAAGGCTTTTCACCCGCTCTTCCGGCGTTGACAGGTCGATGCGGCCCAATGTTTCACCGGTCGTCAGGTCGATCTTGACCAGACTTTCAGACTTGTTGATCGTCGCATAGGCGATCCGACCGCCCGGCGCGACCATTGGCACCATGGGTGTCGGGCCGGCGTCCTTGATGGTGATGACCTTTTCCACCGCCATCTTTTCGGTATCGACCACGACCAGCTTGTCGGGTCGCGCCGGGGCCAGGATATAGTCATGCGCCAGGGCCGGCCAGGACATAAGCGCGGCGGCAGAGGCAAGAGACAGCAGCGTTTTGCGCATCACGACGAACCTTTCGTTTCCGGGAACACCGATTGCAGCTTGCGCCAGTCCTGCATCACGTCATCGGCGCCCGCGCTCCAGTTCGGATAGGTGTTCAGCGTGTCGGCAACCTGTGCGGGCCACCAGCAGGGGTCGGCGCAGCCGTAAAGGTCGGCCTCCATCGGCTGGCAAAGGTTCGAGACCGCGCCAAAGGCGTCGATCTCCCATCCCGGGTCGAATGAGGTGGTACAGCCGACAAGCGAGTTCATCGCCACAACCTCCTCTTCGCGGCCTTCGGCCTCGGCTTCGACAAAGGCTTTCGCCTTGGCGTTGGCAGGTGTCAGATGTTTCATTGAAGAACCTCCCTTGCTGGGCCGGACCGGGTGATCCGGGGCTCTAGCTGGCTGCGAAAGAATGACGGGTTGGCCTGCATGATGCGGACATAGGATTCGATGCCGAAATCGACCCAGTCCCGCATCAGGTCGCAATAGTGCCAGACCGGGGCAAATGGATCGCCCTGGCGGGCATAGCTTTCATGGTAGCACCCGCCCGCGCAGATCGAGCGGATGCGGCAGGTCTTGCAGCCATAGGCGCTGCGATCCTGCGCGGTCTCGATGAACTGGCCCAGCCGGGGGATGTCGATGCCGGTTTCCACATTGCCGTAGGTCGGCTGGTTTGAACCGACGAAGCGATGGCAAAGATGCAGCTCTCCGTCCTTGTCCACGGCAAGCATGCCAAGCCCTGCCCCGCAGGGTACGGCCTTTTTTGTGCCCTGCGCGATATCGGTCAGCAGCTGATGCATGTTGGAAAAGCCGATATTCTCGCCCTTGCAGGCGGCCTCGACATAGCGGCGGCCAAGAGTTTTCATATCCTCGAAAGCACGTTTCAGCGCCTCGGCATCAAGGTTGAAGACCGCGATCGGTCCAGATGTTGCAGGGCCAAAGCCGACCTCGTGAAAGCCCAGATCGTTCTTCAGATGGTCATGGATGCCGGTCACATCGGTGACGCCCCGGGTCAGCGTCACCCGCACCCCCACCGGACGCGAGCGATAGCGTGACAAAAGCATACGCACATTGCGTGCCACCAGGTCATAGGTGCCCTTGCCACCCACCGTCTTGCGGTTGGCGTCATGCAGGGCCTTGGGGCCGTCCATGCTGACCGTCAGGGCAAAGCGGTGGGCGTCGAACCAGTCGACCAGTTCGGGCGTCAGCAGGGTGGCATTGGTGGTCAGCGAGAAATCGACCGTCTTGCCAAGCTTGGCCGCGCGAGGTTCGGCATAGGCGACCACTTCGCGGATCAGCGGCATGTTTGACAAAGGCTCGCCGCCGAAAAACACCACATTCACCCGGTCACGGGCATGGGCCTGTTTCAGCAACAGTTCGAAACTGGCCCTTGCCGTCTCAAAGCCCATTTTCTGGCCCTTGGCCGGGGTGGTCAGATCCTCTTTGTAGCAATATGTGCAGGCAAGGTTGCAGCCGGTGTTGACGTTCAGGATGATGGTCGAAAGTGGAATTTCTTCGACCTTCACCACCGGCCGCGGGGTCTCGGCTGCGTCGGCATCGCGCAGGATATCCAGCGCGAGAAAGCTTTGCAGGCATTCCGACAGGGTTTCGGGGTCGTGATGCGGGCCAAGCTCGGCCCGCATCAGTTCGGCATCGACAGCGCGCGCGCGGCGGAACAGGTCATAGACATCGCGCGCCACGGCATCGAGTTCGAACAGGCTGGTCGTCGGCACATGCATCAGCATGGCATGGCCATCGACATCGACCCGATGGGCGTTGTGAGTGATGAGGGTCAGCGCTCCCATGGCGTCACCGGATCGGAGCGTCAACGAAACGCTGGACCGTGGCGTAGAGATGCGCCTCGGCGCTTAGCGGGCCGGTTTCGGTTTCGACAGTGGCGATGACCTTGAGGTTGCCGGCGTTGTTGGTCTGCATCGGCCGCTCGGGGTTCGGGCCGGCATCGGCCGGTGTGAACAGGCCGGTATCGCTGATCGAGCCAGCGAATTTCGCGTCCTGCATCTTTTCGGCCTCGGCATCGAAATCGACGGTCGCCCAACTGGCCGGGAAGGCACCCAGGGGGATGTCATCCCCGGTGTCAGGCTGACCATCGGGGCCGTTCAGCCAGCCCAAGGCCTCGAATTGTGCGGGAACCTTGGGGATTGGGCCGCCATTGCCGCCGATACGGGCGATGGTCGTCTCGGGCGTGATCGAGATGCGGTCGGGCCGGTCATAGGCGACCAGATCCACCTTTTGCTCGCCCAGCTTGATGCTGATGGGGCCGGGTGCGCCGCTTGCGGTCAGCTTCAGCACCGCGACGCCATCCGCCGCACTTTCGACGCTGCCGGTCACGCCTTCGGGCAGGGTCAGCGCCTCGCCAAGTCCCGTGCCCGCGACGCGGACCAGCGTTTCTTCACCGATCTTCAGCCGTGCGGGTGCTGCCGCCAGAACCAGCGGCGAGGCGTCGGCCCTGACCGCCTCCAGCCGCCCGCCGATCACGTCACTGTCGGCATGATACCAGCGACCCGAGAAATGTCCGTTCTCGAAGGCAAGGACCTGACGGATGGCGGTTTTGCCATCGCTCAGCGTGGCACGCCATTCGCCAGCGCCAAGGATGCGACCGGTGCCGGTAAAGCTTTGGCTGCTATCGGCAAAGTCGAGGGTCATGGTTACCTCGTAATCCTCGCCTGCCTTTTTCAGCACCAGCCGTCCGGTATAGTCGCCGCGCCCCGGCTGCCGTCCGGCAAGCACATAATCGCCCGAGGCATCTCCGGTGAACGGGGCAGGAGCCTTGCCCAGCGGATAATGCTCGGCAAGGAAAGGGATGATCTCGGCCTGTGCGATGCCCCACCAGTCGCGGTCGCGCGCCAACGCCTGATATTCCAGCGTCGGGAACTGGCCGAGGTGGAAGTTGACGAGATGCTTCCAGTCCTCGGGCGTGCGGCGTTGCAGGGCGACCCGGGCATAGGAATGGCAGCGCCCGCAGGTCTGGGTCATCTGCGTATCCGGGCCTTCGTCCCAGGCCACCGGCTCACGCTCAAGGATATAGCGGCGCTCAGCGGTTTCGGTCAGCGACAGGCCGCGCGTGTCCGACAGGTGGCGCACGATCGCCGTGCGCTCTTCCGGGGTCAGCGCGACACCGTGATTGCGCATCATGCGGGTCACGGTCATGTCCCAGCCCTCGGGCGTCTTGCGGGCGGCGTCGATGCGTTCCCAGCGGCCGTCCTCATTCTGGACATGGCAGGCGGCGCAAGCGTTCTGCATCACCTCCTCACCCGTGACCGCAAGGGCGGGTGCGGCGGCAAACATAGCTGCGCAAGAGAGCAACGCGCTGCGGGTCGATGGCTTCATCTGGCGGTTTCCTCTGGCTGGCCGGGCGGGGCCCGATTGCTTTGCCGTTGAGAAAAGCGCGAGGGCGGGCAGCATTCTTGTCATTCCCGGCCAAAGGCGCGGCGCATCGTCGCGGCGGGGGATTTTGGCCGCAAATGTCAGGTATCGCTGCCCTGTACCGCCCCAGACTGCCCATTATCGCAGCGGCAAGGGGACAGGGATGGTTTGCCGGACCGATCTGATCGTGCTGGGAGGTGGACCGGCGGGCGCTGTCTCGGCCTGGCTTGCGGCGCGGGACGGGCTAAGCGTCCTGCTGATCGACCCCGACCGCCAGACCCCGCGCGTCGAGGGGCTAAGCCCGCGTCTGCACCACTGGCTTGCCACGCAGGGGTTGCTTGAGGGGTTTACGGCCATCCGCGGTCCGCTTCGCCGTCAGGTGGACTGGGCCGGGATCAGCGAGAGCAATTCTGAACATGTGGTGCTGCGCGGTGCGCTGGACGCGCATCTGCGCCGGATGGCCGTGACCGAGGGCGTGCGGCTGATCGTGGCCAGTGGTCGTCCCGCGCCGGGCGGGGTCGAGCTTTCGGACGGCACGCATATTGCCGCGCCCATGGTGATCGACGCCCGCGGCCGCAAGGCCCCCGCGGCGGGGACCAGCGGTCCGGCGACCATCGCGCTTAGCGGCTGGGTCAAGGCAAAGGCGGTGGCGCCGGGCGTTCGGCTGACTGCGGTCGCCCAAGGCTGGCTCTGGCGTGTGGCGCTGCCCGATGGTCGGATATGGGCCCAGGCACTGCTGGATGCGGTGGGTAAGGGCAGCCCTGCTGACCGGCTGCACGGCATCATTTCCAAGGCCGAGCCGGTACTTGCCGCCGCCCCCCTGGGTCAGGTTCTGGCGCGCGAGGCTGCACTACGTCTGCCCGCCCCGCTTGCGGATATGTCACTTCTGCGGGTCGGTGATGCTCTTGCCGCGATGGACCCGCTGTCAGGTCACGGCCAGTTCTGGGCGGTTTCAAGTGCGCTTGCCGTTGCCGCCGTACGCCGGACCCTTGCCGCGCATCCCGGTTCCGGACAGCTTTGCCGTCGTTTCCTCGACAGCCGCGCCCGGGAAACGGCGCTGCATCAGGCCCGCATCGGCCGTGATTTTCTGCGCGCTGAGACCCGCTTTCAGGATGCACCCTTCTGGACTGCTCGTCGGGCTTTTCCCGACGACGAACCTGCCTCGGATGTTCCCCAATGTCCCGCCATCATCAACGCCATCGTGGTCGAAAACGGTCTTCTTACGGAACGCGAGGTGCTGCGTACGGTGCGGGCGCCCTCTGGGATCGGCTGGTTTGGCTCTGTTCCCGCGCCCGAGGTCTGGCGACTCTGGCAGCAGGGCGGGGCCGAGGCGCTGGCTGCGCGCTGGGGCGTCGCCGCCCCGGCGCTTGCGCGGCGCCTGCTGGACGAAATCGCCCCGCATGACACCACCCGCGCCTCGGCCTGAAGGGTTAGGGCGTCTGCCTCACCGGTCGCTGTCCGGCTTCACCCCGCCCAGCGCCGGCAGGGCGGGCGAAACGGGGACGAAAGGCGGGACGAGGGACGTCGAATGAGGTGCGGCAAAACGGACAGCGACCGGCGGCGGCACGCGGCACGTTCCGCCCGCATTGCGGACAAACCGCAGGCAGGAATGAGCGAAGCATGTCGGAACCTTTATAATTCGAGGTGAACGGAAAAGACTGGCTGTCCCCGGTCGCCCGCCCGATCAGGGCATATACTGCGACCGGGGCAAACCAAGCGCCGTCACAACCCGAATTTCTTTGGCATGGCAGCTGTAACGCTTCACGCTGCTCCCCCTCTGGAAAAACATCCTCCGACGGCGGTCACCGTCATTTTTACAGATGGGGCCGGGACGGTGCCTTTCAACCCCGTGCCATGCGCGACAAACGGCCGCAGATAAAGGGAAATTTCAGTCTGCGTCTGCTCTGTGTCCGTCTGTGTCAAGGCCGCCGGAAAACACGCGGCTTGGGCGGATATCAGCCTCGGTGATGGTCGATAAGGCGCGGGCATCAACCGGGCCGTCTGCGGAAAACAGCCGGTTCGCCTGTCGCAACCGCGCCCGGTCCAACGCATTGCGGATCGAGCGGGCATTGGCAAAATGCGGCTGCTCGCGGCGCAGACGGATATATTCCTCCATCGCCTGCCGCCCGCCTTCGTCAAACGCATAGCCCTGACCTTCCAGCATCGAGGCCGAAATACGGCCCAGCTCCTCATCGGTATAATCCGGAAATTCGATGTGATGGGCGATGCGCGAGCGAAACCCCGGATTGGCAGCGAAAAAGCGATCCATACGATCAGCGTAACCGGCCATGATGACGACCAGATCGTCGCGGTTGTTTTCCATCACCTGCAAAAGGATCTCGATCGCCTCCTGCCCGTAATCGCGCTCATTATCCGGCTTATAAAGGTAATAGGCTTCGTCGATGAACAGGACGCCGCCCATGGCCTTTTTCAGGACTTCCTTGGTTTTGGGTGCGGTGTGACCGATATATTGTCCGACCAGATCATCGCGGGTCACGCTGACCAGATGGCCCTTGCGCACATAGCCCAGCCGATGCAGCAGCCCCGCCATTTTCAGGGCCACGGTTGTCTTGCCGGTGCCGGGATTGCCGGTAAAGCTCATGTGCAGGGTCGGGGTCTCATGTGCAAGCCCCAGCTCGCGCCGTGCCCGGTCTACCAGCAACAGCGCCGCGGTTTCACGAATGCGCTGCTTGACCGGCGCAAGCCCGATCAGCTCCCGCTCCAGCTCATCCAGAATCTCGCGCACGCCAGAGGTTTCATATTCGGCCTTCAGATCGACCGTGGCGAGCGTGTCGCCTGCATCCCCATCCATCTTTCAGCTCTTCTTTCGTGGAAAAATATCCTCGGGGGTCCGGGGGCAGACAGCCCCCGGGCCAACAGTGCGGTCAACGGCCGACCAGCTCATGGGTATAGCGGATGTGACGACCGTCGGCTTCGGTCCGCCAGGTGCGCAAGCTCGGCTCGCTTGCCGGGCGGTTGACGATAAAGGACATCATCACCGTCTCCCAACCGCGCGTGCTGTCAAATGCGTTGATGCGGATATAGCTGTCACCATGGGCTTTGCGGCATTCGTCCAGCTCCATCATCACGCCTTTGGCGTCCTTCAGGTCGAACATCGGGTTGCCCCACATTTCCCAATAGGTATTGCGGGGGTGAGGTTCGTCGGTGAATTCGATCCCGACGGCCCATTCGCGGGACAGGATATATTCGACCTGGGCCCTGATCTGTTCGTCGGTCAGATCGGGCAGGAACGAAAAGCAACCCTGAGTGATACGCATCGGATGTCTCCCTTAGCTGACGGACGGGGTCGGAACAAAGTCCGAGCTGTCGGTTGGGGTATAGTCGAAGGTGATGTTGCCCCAGGTATCCAGGGCGGCCTCCAGCGGTTTGCACCATTTGGCGGCACGGCGCAGGACCTCGGGCCCCTCGCTTTTCAGGTCCACGCCTTCGTTGCGGGCCAGCACCATGGCCTCCAGCGCCACGCGATTTGCCGTTGCGCCGGCCTGGATGCCCATCGGGTGACCGATGGTGCCGCCGCCGAATTGCAGGACGACATCATCGCCGAACAGATCCAGCAACTGGTGCATCTGTCCGGCATGTATCCCGCCCGAGGCGACCGGCATGACCTTCTTGAGGTTGCCCCAGTCCTGTTCGAAATAGATCCCGCGGGCGAGGTCGACCTCGTTATAAAGTTCGCGGCAGACGTTGTAATAGCCCTGCACGGTCAGGGGATCGCCCTCAAGCTTGCCGACGGCGGTACCGGCGTGCAGGTGGTCGACACCGGCCATGCGCAGCCATTTGGCAATGACGCGGAAGCTGATGCCGTGGTTTTTCTGCCGCGTATAGGTGCCGTGGCCGGCGCGGTGCATGTGCAGCAGCATGTCATTCTGCCGGCACCAGTTCGAGATCGACTGAATGGCCGTCCAGCCGACGATCAGATCGACCATGACGATGACCGAGCCAAGCTCTTTGGCCAGTTCGGCGCGGCGGTACATCTCTTCCATCGTGCCGGCGGTGATGTTGAGGTAATGCCCCTTGACCTCGCCGGTGGCGGCCGATGCCTTGTTCACCGCCTCCATGCAGTAAAGAAAGCGGTCGCGCCAATGCATGAAGGGCTGCGAGTTGATGTTCTCGTCATCCTTCATGAAGTCCAGCCCGCCCTTGAGACCCTCATAGACCACGCGGCCATAGTTCTTGCCCGAAAGCCCCAGCTTGGGTTTGGTGGTCGCGCCAAGGAGGGGGCGGCCAAATTTGTCCAGCCGCTCACGCTCGACCACGATGCCGGTGGGCGGGCCGGCAAAGGTTTTCATATAGGCCACTGGAAAGCGCATATCCTCCAGTCGCGCGGCCTTCAGCGGTTTGAAGCTGAACACATTGCCGATGATCGAGGCGGTCACGTTGGCGATCGACCCTTCCTCGAACAGGATCAGGTCATAGGCGACATAGCAGAAATACTGGCCCGGAGTGCCCGGCACCGGCTCGACCTTATAGGCCTTGGCGCGATACTGGTCGCAGGCGGTCAGCCGGTCGGTCCAGACCACGGTCCAGGTTGCGGTCGAGCTTTCGCCGGCCACGGCTGCTGCCGCCTCGATCGGGTCGACCCCTTCCTGCGGAGTGATGCGAAACAGCGCCAGCACATCGGTATCCTTGGGCTGGTAGTCGCCGTCCCAATAGCCCATCTGGGCATATTTCAGCACGCCTGCGGCGTAACGCTTTTTCTTGTCGGTGATTTCGGTCTTGGTCATTTCGTTCATGGGAACTCCTCCTTTCAGGCGGCGCGTGCGCCGGTGATGGCCGGGTCCAGCGCCCCCGACGCGTAGCGTCTGGCCATCTCGTCCATCGGGATGACCCTGATCCTGCCGGCATGACCTGCGGTGCCAAATCGCTCGAACCGGTCGCGGCACAGCGCAGTCAGCTCTTTCATTGCCGGGATCATGAACTTGCGTGGATCGAATTCCTGCGGTGCCTCGCGGGCGATCTTGCGGAAATGACCCGTCATCGCCATGCGGCAATCGGTGTCGATATTCACCTTGCGCACGCCGTGGCGGATGCCCCGTTCGATCTCTTCGACCGGGACGCCGTAGGTCTGGGGCATCTCGCCACCGGCCTCGTTGATGAGGTCCTGCAGATATTGCGGCACCGAGCTTGAGCCATGCATCACCAGATGCGTGCCGGGCAGGCGTTCATGGATCGCCTCGATCACATGCATGGCAAGGATGTCGCCATCAGGTTTGCGGCTGAATTTATAGGCTCCGTGGCTGGTGCCGCAGGCGATGGCCAGTGCATCGCAGCGGGTGCGGGTCACGAAATCCACCGCCTGATCGGGATCGGTCAGAAGCTGGCTGTGATCCAGCTTACCCTCTGCGCCCGAGCCGTCCTCGGCCGCGGCCTCGCCGGTTTCAAGCGAGCCCAGGACACCCAGCTCCCCCTCGACCGAGGCGCCGACGGCATGGGCGGCTTCGGCGACTTTTGCCGTCACCGCGACGTTATAGTCGTAATCGGCGGGGGTCTTCATGTCCTCTTTAAGCGAGCCGTCCATCATCACGCTGGTAAAGCCGTGACGGATCGCCGACATGCAGGTGGCAAGGTTATTGCCGTGATCCTGATGCAGGCAGATCGGAATGGTCGGGTTCATCTCGGCCAGGGCCTCGACCATGCGGCGCAGCATGATGTCGCCGGCATATGAGCGGGCGCCCCGGCTGGCTTGCAGGATCACCGGCGCATCGACCTCGGCCGCGGCTTTGACGATGGCCAGGCCCTGTTCCATGTTGTTGATGTTAAAGGCAGGCACGCCGTAGCCATGTTCGGCGGCATGGTCCAGAAGCTGTCGCAGCGTGATGAGAGCCATCACTTTCCTCCCTGGATAAGCTGGTTGGCAAGATCGGCGGCACGTTCGGCGGTGATGCCGAAATGCCGGTAAAGAGCGGGGGCAGGGGCCGAGGCGCCAAAGCCTGTCATGCCGACAAACCCGTCGCCGGGGCGCAGGATCAGCCCGTCCCAGCCCTGACGGATCTGGGCCTCGATGCCGATGCGCGGGGCGCGGCCAAGGACCGCTTCGCGTTCGGCGTCGGGACGGGCGGCGAAAAGTTCGAAACACGGGGCCGAGACTACGGCGGCGCGGACCCCCTGCACGGCCAGCAGATCGGCGGCCCCAAGCGCAATCTCGATCTCGGACCCGGTGGCGATCAGCGTCACATCGCGCGCGCCGGTCGTTTCGCGCAGGACATAGGCACCCTGGCGGGTCAGGTTCTCATCCCCGGGTTCCAGCCGGACGGCGGGCAGGTTCTGGCGCGACAGGCACAGGACCGAAGGGGTCGAAGGCGAGGTCAGCGCGATTTCCCACGCTTCGGCGGTTTCGACCGCATCGGCGGGGCGGAACACCATCAGGTTCGGGATCGCCCGTAGCGCCGCGACATGTTCGACCGGCTGATGGGTCGGGCCGTCTTCGCCCAGCCCGATCGAGTCATGGGTCATCACATGGACGACCGGCACCCCCATCAGCGCCCCCAGCCGGATCGCCGGGCGGGAATAGTCGCTGAAGGCAAGGAAGGTGCCGCCATAGGGCAGGAACCCGCCATGCAGGGCGATGCCGTTCATGATTGCGGCCATGCCATGTTCGCGGATGCCGTAATGGATATAGCGGCCTTGCCGGTCTGTGGGCGTCACCGCCGCCATACCCTTGCTGCGCGTGTTGTTTGATCCGGTCAGATCGGCCGAGCCACCCACGGTGTTTTTCAGCGTCGCATTGACGACCTCCAGTGCCATTTCCGAGGCTTTGCGGGTCGCGACCTTTGGCCGGTCGGCGGCCAGTTTTGCGCTATGGCTGCGGATGGCATCGCGCAGCGCCACCGCGTCGGGCGCGGCCAGCATGGCGTTGAAACGGGCCTTGTCGGGGGACGCGTTCAGCCGTTCCAGCCACGCCGACCGCGCCTCGGCCCCTCGCGCCGAGACAGAGCGCCAGGAGGTCAGGATATCCTGTGGGATCTCAAATGGCGGGTGCGGCCAGCCCAGATTGACACGGGCGGCGGCGATTTCCTCGGCGCCAAGCGGCGCGCCATGCACGTCATGGCTGCCCTGTTTGTTCGGTGCGCCAAAGCCGATCACCGTCTTGCAGGCGATAAGCGAGGGGCGGGCATCCTCGCGTGCCTTGCCGATCGCCTCGGCCACCGCCTCGCGGTCGTGGCCGTCAACGGCCTGGACATGCCAGCCCGAGGCCGCAAAGCGTGCTGTCTGATCGGTCGAGGTCGACAGATCGGTATCGCCGTCGATGGTGATGCCGTTGTCGTCCCACAGCACAATCAGCCGGCCCAGTTGCTGATGACCGGCAAAGTCGATGGCCTCGTGGCTGATGCCCTCCATCAGGCAGCCATCGCCGCAGATCACATAGGTCCAGTGATCGACCAGATCATTGCCAAAGCGCGCGTTCATCATCCGCTCGGCCAGCGCCATGCCGGCAGCGGTCGAGATACCCTGCCCAAGCGGGCCGGTCGTGGTCTCGATCCCTTTTGCATGGCCGTATTCGGGGTGGCCCGCAGTACGTGCGCCAAGCTGGCGAAAGGCGCGCAGCTGGTCCATGCCCATGTCGTCATAGCCAAGCAGGTGGCTGATCGCATAGACCAGCATCGAGCCATGGCCCGCCGACATCACGAAACGGTCGCGGTCGGGCCATTTGTCATCCGCAGGGTCTACCCTGATAAAGCGGTTGAACAGCACCGTTGCGACATCCGCCATACCCATGGGGGCGCCGGGATGGCCGGATTTGGCCGCCTCGACAGCATCCATGGCAAGTACGCGAATGGCATTCGCCATCTGCGTTTCCATGCTGGTGTCGATCCTTGCCATCTGGTTCATTGCCTGGACCCTCCCTTCAGGCGCGTTTGGATTCACTGACCAGACGCAGGATCATCGGCGTCAGGATCAGCTGCATGGCGAGGTCGAGCTTCGGCCCCGGAATGACGATGGAATTCGCCCGGCTCATCCATGAGCCCTGGATCATCGAGGTCAGATAGGGGAAGTCGATGCCGCGCGGGTTCTTGAAGCGGATGACGACAAGGCTTTCGTCGGCCGTCGGGATCCAGCGGGCGATGAACGGGTTCGAGGTATCGACCACCGGCACGCGCTGGAAGTTGATGTCGGTTTCGGTGAACTGCGGGCAGATGACATGCACATAGGCATGCATCCGGCGCAGGATCACATCGGTGACGGCTTCGGTCGAGTAGCCCCGGCTTGCCTTGTCGCGGTGGATCTTCTGGATCCATTCCAGGTTGATGACCGGCACGACACCGATTTTCAGATCCGCGTATCCCGCGATGTCGATATCGCCGCTGCGCACCGCGCCATGCAGCCCTTCGTAGAACAGCAGGTCCGATTGCGGCGAGAAATCCTCCCATGCGGTGAAATGGCCGGGGGGTACGCCGTAACGTTCGGCCTCGGCTTCGTCATGGACGTAATGGCGGGTCTGGCCGGTGCCCGTCTCGCCATATTGACGAAAGACCTGTTCCAGCCGCTTCAGCTCATTGGCCTCCAGGCTGAAATGACTGAAGGTGTGGTCGCCCGTCTCGGTCCGCCGTGCCAGCTCGGCTTTCATCGCCGCGCGGTCATAGCGGTGGAACGCATCACCCTCGATGCTGACGGCCGAGATTTTTTCGCGGCGAAAGATCTGGTCAAAGGTGTTTTTGATGGTGGTGGTGCCAGCCCCGGATGAGCCGGTGACAGAGATGATCGGGTGTTTCTTGCTCATATTCGTTCCCCGGAGTGCAGGTCAGGCCCTGAACAGGCCGCGTTGGCCAAAGAGAGCCGAGACCTCGGCTTCCGGCAGGTCGTGATAGACGGCGATGCGCGTGACCTTGTCGGTCGAGCCAAAGATAAAGGGCGTGCGCTGGTGCAGCGCCTTGATGCGCTGGTCGAGGATCGGGGCAAGCCCATCCGTCGCCCCTCCGCCAGCCTGTTCGATCAGGAAGGCGATGGGGGCGCATTCGTAAAGCAGGCGCAGCCGGCCGCGCTCATACCCTTTGCGGGTGTCCGAGGGATAAAGAAACACCCCGCCGCGGATCAGGATGCGGTGGGTTTCAGCCACCAAAGAGGCGATCCAGCGCATGTTGAAATTCTGCTCACGCGGGCCATCGCGGCCAGCAAGGCAATCGTCGATATAGGCGCGGATCGGCTGTGGCCAGTGCCGGTAGTTCGAGGCGTTGATCGCGAATTCAAAGGCGCAATCGGGCAATTCCTGCCGCGCCTCGGCCAGCAGAAAGCGACCGCTGTCAGGATCAAGCACGTATTGCTGAACCCCTTCGCCAAAGCTGACCATCATCGCGCAGCGCGGGCCATAAATGATGTAACCTGCGCCGATCTGTTCGCGGGCCGGGCGCAGAAAGCTGGCCTCGCCCGTCTCAGCGGCGGGGTAGATCGAAAAGATCGTGCCGATCGAGACATTGGTGTCGATATTGGACGATCCGTCCAGCGGATCAATCGCCACGGCAAGGCTGCCCTGAGGGTCCAGCGCCACGGTCTCTTCCTGCTCTTCCGAGGCAAGCCAGCGCACTCCGGCACTGGCCAGAGCCTCGCGGAACAGATCATCTGCGATGACATCCAGCGCCTTTTGCCGGTCGCCGTCTGAGTTGGTCCCGACCGCTGCGGCCAGATCGCCACCGCGGCGAATGATGGCGGCAAGCTGTGCCCCGGCACCGGCAATGGCTTGCATGGCCTGCTGCAGGTGCCGGGGAATCCGGTCGGTCTGAATGGTTTCGGCGGTCATCGGCTCCTCCCTCTGGAACGCGTCCCGCCTTCTTGTTGACACGGTCAGATTTTAAGGAACATTTAAAAATGTAGAAATCCAATTCGGAAAAAATGAATGGCACGTGTGGACGCGATCACCCTGCGGCAGCTGCGCGTATTGCGCGCGGTCATCGACAGCGGCTCTCTGACGGGTGCGGCGGGAAATCTGGGGCTAAGCCCACCCGCCGTTCACAGCCAGCTGCGGGCGCTTGAGGATCTGATGTCTGCGCCTTTGGTCATAAGAGGAGAGCACGGCGCCTTTCTTGCCACCGATGAGGGCAGGGCGGTTCTGGAGGCCGAGGCCCAGATCGCCGTGGCGCTGGAGACCTGTGCGCGGCGGGTCACGGCGCTGCAAAGCGGCCATACCGGCAATGTCTCTCTGGGGGTGGTTTCGACCGGAAAATACTTTGCCCCAAGGCTGGTCGCCGAACTGCGCCGGATCCTGCCCGATGTCGAGGTGACGCTGCGCATCGGTAACCGCGATGCGGTGATCCAGTGGCTGACCTCTCGGGCGCTGGATCTGGCGATCATGGGCCGTCCGCCGCGCAGTCCTGCGGTGGTGGCAGAACCGGTCGGCCCCCATCCTCATATCATCGTCGCACCCCCGGATCATCCGTTGGCCCATGCTGATCCCGCGTTGCCGCAGGACCTGCTGGCCGAGACTTATCTGGCGCGTGAACCCGGCTCTGGCACCCGTATCCTGATGACGCGGTTTCTGGATCGAATCGGCGACGGCACCCCCTGGCGCATGGTCGAGATGGGCACGAATGAGACGATCAAACAGGCGGTGATCGCTGGTTTGGGGATCGCGCTTATCTCGCAGCACACCGTGACCGAGGAATTGCGCTCGGGACGGTTGGTGGCGCTGAAGGCGGTGGGGCTGCCGATCCAGCGCAGCTGGTTCCTGTTGCGGCGCGAGGATATGGCGCTGTCGCCTGCCGGTCAGCGTGTCCATGACCATATTCTGGCGCTGAAGGGGGGCTTTCTGCCGACGGTCGTATCGTGACCATCGGGCACGCGTTGCACGAATGCACGCGGGTCCGCAGTCTGGGGCTTGGCAGGGCCCTGTGCCTTGTGGCAATGCGAAGGTGACGCCGGGTCGGGAGGACCGGGCGAAAGACGGGTGAATCACGTGCCGCAATCTGTTGCCGAGGAAAGCGAACGCTATATCGCGCGGGGCATTGCCCATGTGAAGATTCCGCCCCCCTCGCGCCCGCCGGTCACGGTGTCTTTCGTGTTGATGCCCCGCTTTACCATGCTGGCCTTTACCTCGGCCATCGAGCCTTTGCGCGCCGCGAACCAGATGACCGAAAAGGTGCTGTTCAAATGGCGCGTGCACAGCGAAAGCGGCGCGCCCATCGCCTGTTCCAACGGGGTGCCGGTCTTGCCCGATGCACCGCTTTCCGAGGCAGGCTCATCCGATTACGTCCTTGTCTGCGGTGGGGTCGAGCCTGACGCGGGCTGCAGTGCTGAACTGACTGACTGGCTGCGCAAGCAATGGCGGCACGGCGGCACAGTCGGGGGGCTGTGCACCGGCGCCTATGCCCTGGCGCGGGCGGGCATCCTGAACGGCCATCGTTTTACCCTGCATTGGGAAAATATCCCGAACTTCACCGAGAAATACCCCGATCTTTCGCCCGAGCGGCGCATCTTTTGCATCGACGACCGCATCGTCACATGTGCCGGGGGCGTCGCCTCGGCAGAGCTGGCGCTGAAGCTGATCGAAGATTACTACGGTGCCGAGCTAAGCCAGGCGGTGATGAACATGTGCCTGCTGGGCCAGATCCGCCGGGGCGAGGAAGAGCAGCTCAGTTCGCTGTCGGTCCGTCTGGGCACGCGCAACGACCACCTGATCCGCGCTGTCGCCTATATCGAGGCCCATGTCGAGGATGAGATCGACCTTGGCGAATGCGCGCGCCATCTTGGCATCTCGCGCCGTCAGCTTGAGCGGCTGTTCCAGCGCTATCTGGACACGACGCCGCTGCAATATCTCAACCGGGTGCGCTTGCAGCACGCCCGTTCGCTGCTGACCGAGACAAATCTTAGTGTCATGCAAGTGGCGGTGGCCTGCGGCTTTGGCTCATCTTCGTATTTCTCGAAGGTGTTCCGGACGCAATACGGCGTTTCGCCCTATAAATTCTCGCTGACGCGGAAACGCGCCGCAGATTGAAGGCAAGTTTCGGACAGCGCCCCTCTCTGAGCTATGATCCCCTGAGTCGCACAGATGAAGGGGCATGGTATGGACAAGGATATGGCGGGCAGCATCCGCATTGGCATCGGCGGCTGGACCTATGAACCCTGGCGCGGCAGTTTCTATCCCGAAAGCCTGCCTCAGCGGCGCGAGCTGGAGCATGCCAGCCGCTCTTTGACCTCGATCGAAATCAACGGGACCTATTACGGCTCGCAAAAACCTGACAGCTTTCGCAAATGGCATGACGAGACGCCGGAAGGTTTTGTCTTTTCCCTGAAGGCGCCGCGCTATGCGACCAACCGCAAGGTGCTGGCC
Source organism: Paracoccus kondratievae (assembly GCF_009301415.1). Classification (GTDB taxonomy): domain Bacteria; phylum Pseudomonadota; class Alphaproteobacteria; order Rhodobacterales; family Rhodobacteraceae; genus Paracoccus; species Paracoccus kondratievae. Next base: position 46,503 of record NZ_CP045074.1, read on the forward strand.
GGGGCGGAAGAGACGATATCCCGCTTTTTCTCTAGCGGGGTGATGCTGCTTGGCGACAAACTGGGCCCGATCAACTGGCAATTCATGGCGACCAAGAAATTCGAGCCCGAGGATTTTGAGGCTTTCCTGAAGCTTTTGCCCAGCTCGATCGACGGCAGGACACTGCGGCATGTGGTCGAGGTCCGGCATGAAAGCTTTCGCACCCCCGAGTTTCCCGGCTTGCTGCGCAGATACGGCGTGGCGGCGGTGGTGGCAGCCGACGGGCCCTATCCGCAGATCGCCGATCCGACCGCGCCCTTTGTCTATGCCCGCATCATGGGCACGACCGAGGATCAGCCGCTGGGTTATGATCCGGCATTGCTGGACCTTTGGGCTGATCGGGTCCGAACCTGGGCCGCCGGCGGCCTGCCCGAGGGGCTGGACTATGTGGGGCCGAGTGCAGCCTTGGGCCCGCGCGACGTCTATCTATACGTCATCAGCGGTCACAAGGCGCGCAACCCGCAGGCGGCGATGGCGCTGATCCAACGCCTGAGCTAGGGGCCTTTGCTTGCAGGCATGATCGCACCAAACCTGACGGCAGATGGTCTGATGGCTGTCTGACGGGCATTGCATTTTTGACAGAAGTCCATCACGATTCACCTCATAGCTATGAGGTGAGTATGACGGGACGCCCGACGATCGAAGATGTAGCCAAAGCTGCCGGAGTCAGTGTCGCGACGGTGGATCGGGTGCTGAACGGTCGTGCAAAGGTGCGGGAGGAAACGGCCCGCAAAGTTTCGGAGGCGGCCGAGGCAGTCGGCTATCACGCAGCCCCGGCGATCCGGGCGCGGGCGCTGGCGCATATGCCCGAGCTGCATCTGGGCGTCGTCCTGCAAAAAGAGCGACATGCCTTTTATCAGGATTTTGCCGCCCGGATCGAAGAGGCGGCACGTCAGGACCCTCTGCATCGCTGGCGGCTGACGGTGCGCTTTTCCCCCGGTCAGTCACCCGCCGATTTTGCCGAAACCATCGCCGGGATGGCTGGCAAGGTGCAGGCCGTCGCCGCGACCGGCGTTGACCATCATGACGTAACCTCGGCCGTGACCATGCTGCGCGCACGGGGAATTCCGGTGTTTTCGCTGCTGTCCGATTTTGCGCCCGGTGTACGTGAGGCGTATCTGGGCACCAACAACCTTAAGACCGGGCGCACGGCTGCCTGGCTCATGCATCGCATCATGCGTCGTCCGGGAAAGCTGGCGCTGTTCATCGGCGGCCACCGGTTTCACGGCCATGACCTGCGCGAGACGGGTTTTCGCAGCTATTTTCGCGAATATGCGCCGGAGATCGCCTTTCTTGACACGATGATCAACCTTGAGACGCGGCAGCTGACTTATGAGACGACGCTGGACATCGCCGCCCGTCACCCTGATCTTGCTGGCATTTATTGCGCCGGCGGCGGGATGGAGGGTGCCATTGCCGCAATCCGCGAATTGGGTCTTGGCGGCAAGGTGGCGCTGATCGTGAACGAGCTGACCCCGGAATCGCGACAAGGGCTGATGCAGGGCGTGGTTTCAGTCGTGCTTGCGACACCGTTGCAGCCGTTGGCCCATGATCTGTTGGGTGCAGTCGCTCATGTGTTGGAACATGGCATGGCCGAAAATCCCGGCCAGCGCTTTGTCACCTCATTGGTTGTCACCCCGGAAAGTCTTTAGGCAAGATTATGATGGAAAAACATCATAAGCGCGCCATTTTCTATCATTCATGATGGAAAATCTTTCTCAAAAAGTTTGACCAGAATCGCTTTCTGAAGGAAACCTTTCATCACGGTTCGCAAGCAGAGGGAATGCGGGCTGTTCATGGATCGGAGGCCGGCGCCTGCCGGGCGGCCCGCGATTGCGCGGGCCAGCGGCCTGCGGAACCGATTGGGAGGACAAGAATGAAAGTATTTCTGTTGACCACTGCCTGTGCCATCTCGGTTTCGGGCGCGGCCATGGCCGAGAATATCGGCGTGAGCATGGCGTTGTTTGATGACAATTTCCTGACCGTCCTGCGCAATGGTATGCAGGAGCACGCCGCCTCGCTTGACGGGGTAACCATTCAGATTGACGACGCCCAGAATGATGTCGGCAAACAGCTGAACCAGATTGAGAATTTCGTTGCCTCGGGTGTCGATGCGATCATCGTGAACCCGGTCGACACCGATGCGACCGTGGCGATGAGCGCGGCGGCCCAGAATGCCGGTATCCCGCTGGTCTTTGTGAACCGTCAGCCGGTCAACCTGGACAGCCTGCCGGAAAATCAGGCTTTTGTGGCCTCGGACGAAAAGGAATCCGGCACGCTTGAGACGCAGGAAATCTGCCGCCTTCTCAAGGAACAGGGCAAGACCGAGGCCCGGGCCGTGATCCTGATGGGCGAGCTGTCGAACCAGGCGGCACGGATGCGCACGCAGGACATCAAGGACGTGATCGCCACGCCCGAATGCAGCTTTATTACCATCGCCCAGGAACAGACCGCCAACTGGCAGCGTACTGCCGCGACCGATCTTGTCACCAACTGGCTGTCGGCCGGGACCGAGTTTGACGCGATCATCTCGAACAATGACGAGATGGCGATCGGCGCCATTCAGGCACTGAAAGCGGCTGGCCGCTCGATGGATGATGTGGTGATCGGCGGTATCGACGCGACTCAGGATGCGCTGGCGGCGATGAAGGCTGGCGATCTTGATGTAACGGTTTTTCAGGATGCGGCGGGGCAGGGTGCCGGTGCGGTTGATACCGCGCTGAAGCTCGCCCGCGGCGAAAAGGTCGATCAAAAGGTCTATATCCCGTTCCAGCTTGTTACGCCGCAGAACGTGGACGGGTTCCTTTCCAAGAACTGATGCTTGCGGCGGGGCGGCGCCGGTTTTGCGCGCCCGCCCCGTCCGACCATGCAAGAAGGGGGAAAGGTCGATGCTTGACCGCACCAACGCCTGGCAGGGCGAATATATCCTGGAAGTGGATAATATCACCAAGGAATTTCCCGGTGTTAAGGCTTTGGACGGGGTGCAGCTGCGCATCCGTCCGGGCACTGTCCATGCGCTGATGGGCGAAAACGGGGCCGGTAAATCGACGCTGATGAAGATTATCGCCGGCGTCTATACCCCTGACGGTGGCGAGGTGCGCTTTGCCGGCCAGCCGCTGAATGTCAGGACGCCTCTTGATGCGCTGAACTCGGGCATCGCCATGATCCATCAGGAACTGAACCTGATGAACTGGATGACGGTGGCCGAGAATATCTGGATCCGGCGCGAGCCTTTGAACCGGCTCGGTCTTGTCGATCATGGCCGCATGCGGCAGATGACGGCGGACCTGCTTGGACGGCTCAACATCCGTTTGGACCCTGATCAGCAAGTCAGCGAACTGACCGTCGCGCAAAAGCAGATGGTCGAGATCGCCAAGGCCGTCAGCTACAACTCGGACGTGCTGATCATGGACGAGCCGACCAGCGCCATCACCGAAGCCGAGGTCGAGCATCTTTTCCAGATCATCCGCGACCTGAAATCGCGCGGTATCGGCATCGTCTACATCACCCACAAGATGAACGAGCTGTTCGAGATTGCGGATGAATTCACCGTATTCCGCGACGGCAAATATGTCGGCACCCATGCCAGCGCCGATGTGACCCGCGACGACATCATCCGCATGATGGTCGGGCGCGAGATCACCGATATGTTCCCCAAGGTCGATTGCCCCATCGGCGACACCGTCCTTGAGGTGCGCAACCTGACCCTGCCGGGCGTGTTCGATGATGTCAGCTTTCACGTCCGCGCGGGCGAGATCTTGGGCATCGCCGGGCTTGTCGGCTCGAAACGCTCGAATGTGGCCGAGGCGATCTTTGGGGTTCATCCCGCGCCCATCGGCGACATTCTGATCGACGGGCGGCATGTACGCATCACCTGCCCATCGGACGCGATGGCGCATGGCATGGCCTTCCTGACCGAGGACCGCAAAGAGACGGGCTGTTTCCTGATCCTCGACTGTCTTGAAAACATCCAGTCGGCGCTGATCACCCGCAACCACGTCAAAAACGGCTTTATCGACCGCAAGACCATCACCGCAAAGGCCGAGGAAATGGCGCGCAAGCTGCGGGTCAAGACCCCAAGTCTGCACGAAACGGTCGAGAACCTGTCGGGCGGCAACCAGCAGAAACTGCTGATCGCGCGCTGGCTGCTGACCGAGCCGCGCATCCTGATCCTTGATGAGCCGACGCGCGGGATCGACGTGGGCGCGAAATCCGAGATCCACCGCCTGATCACCAATCTGGCCGCACAGGGCGTGGCCGTCATCATGATCTCGTCGGAAATGCCCGAAGTGCTGGGCATGAGCGACCGCATCATGGTCATGCATGAAGGTCATGTGTCGGGCTTTCTCGACCGGGCCGAGGCTGATCAGGTCAAGATCATGTCGCTGGCCGCCAAGTAACAAGAGGACACCATGTCAGACGCAAGCATGGCCACGCCGCAGCGCCGGCACCGCCCGATGATGGCGGAATTAAACATCCTTCTGGTTCTGGTCGGGATCTGCCTGACCTTTGAAATTCTGGGCTGGATCACACAGGGTCAGTCGTTTCTGGGCAACTGGCAACGGCTCTCTATCATGATCCTGCAGGTTTCGGTGGTGGGCATCATCGCCATCGGGGTGACGCAGGTCATCATCTCGGGTGGGATCGACCTGTCCTCGGGCTCGATCGTCGGGGCAACCGCGATGATTTCAATGAGCCTTGCACAGGCTGCCGGATATGAACGCGCGGTCTATCCCGACCTGACGGGTCTGCCGGTGATCATCCCGGTCGCGGTCGGTCTGTTGTTCGGCCTGATCTGCGGCATGATCAACGGTGCACTGATCGCCTATACCAAGATCCCGCCTTTCATCGCCACCCTGGGCATGATGGTGACGGCGCGCGGCTTTGCCAAATGGTACACCAAGGGTCAGCCGATCAGCTTTCCCTCGGACGGCTTTGCGGCCATCGGCCGGGGCATGATGCCGGTGTTCATCTTTCTTGCGGTGTCGCTGATCTTTCACATTGCGCTGCGCTATACCCGCTATGGCAAGTTCACCTATGCGATCGGTGCAAACCCGCAGGCCGCCCGCGTCTCGGGCATCAATGTCGAACGTCAGCTGGTGCGCATCTATGCCATCGCCGGGCTGTTGTCGGCGCTGGCGGGGATCGTGGTTGCGGCGCGCGGCCTGACGGCACAGGCCGGCATGGGTACGATGTACGAACTTGACGCCATCGCCATGGCCGTGATCGGCGGCGTGTCGCTGACCGGCGGGCGCGGTTCGATCCTGGGCACGATGATCGGCATGGTGATCTTTGGCGTCATCATCTCGGGTTTCACCTTCCTGCGGCTCGACGCCTACTATCAGGAAATGATCAAGGGCGTGATCATCGTCGCGGCGGTCGTCGCCGACGTCTATCGCCAGAAAAAACGCAAAAAAGTCTGAGGGAGGGGCAATGATGAAAAGCCTGACCGCAATGGCGCTGATCCTTGGGCTGACCTCTCCGGCATGGGCCGGAGAGACCCGGATCGGGGTCGCCATGACCAGCTTTGACAACCCGTTCCTGACCATCCTGCTGAACGGCATCAAGGATCAGGCGGGCAAGGACGGCGCCGAACTGATCCTTGAGGATGCGCAGCTTGACGTTGCCCGCCAGCAAAATCAGGTCCAGAACTTTATCGCCAATGGCGTCGATGCGATCATCGTCAATGCCGTCGATGGCGCGGCGACCCCGGCGATGACGCAGGCGGCCGTCGATGCGGGCGTGCCGCTGGTCTATGTGAACCACCCGCCGATCAACCACGAAGCCCTGCCCGAAGGGACCAGCTTTGTCGGCTCGAATGAGATCGAAAGCGGCACCATGCAAACGCGCGAGGTCTGCAAGCTGCTGGGCGGCAAGGGCAATGTGCTGGTGCTGATGGGTCCCTTGGAAAACGAGGCTTCGGCCGTCCGCACCCGCGATATCGAAGAGGTGATCGCCACTCCGGAATGTTCGGGGATGCAGATCGTCGACAAGCAGGTCGGCAACTGGAACCGCACGCAAGGTCAGGACATCACGACCAACTGGCTAAGCTCGGGCGTCGCCTTTGATGCGATCATCTCGAACAATGATGAGATGGCGATCGGCGCAATTCAGTCGCTCAAGGCTGCGGGCGTCGCCATGGAAAAGGTCGTCGTCGCCGGTATCGACGCAACGCCCGACGGGCTGGCGGCGATGCGGGCCGGGGATCTGGACGTGACCGTCTATCAAAACGCCACCCGTCAGGGTGAGGTCGCCGTCCAGACAGCCTTGGCCATGGCCCGTGGCGAAAAGCCTGAACGCAACATCTGGGTGCCCTTCGAACCCGTCACCCCCGAGAATATCTCGAACTACGAGTAACCAGCATGACCGCAACGCAAAAGTCACTCGGTGTCGCCCTGATCGGCACCGGGTTCATGGGAAAGTGCCATGCGATGGCCTGGCGCAATCTGGCCACGGCCTTTGGCGGCATGCCGCCCCGGCTTGAGGTTCTGGCCGATACGCCGGCCGAACGGGCGGCGGAACTCGCCTCGGCCTTTGGCTTCGCACGCGGTACCGGCGACTGGCGCGCGGCGGTGACCGATCCGGCGGTCGATGTCGTCTCGATCACCACGCCGAACGGGATGCACCGCGAGATGGCCGAGGCGGCGCTGGCCGCTGGCAAGCATGTCTGGCTGGAAAAGCCGATGGCCCTGACCGTCGAGGATGCCGAGGCGATGGAGACTGCCGCCCGTGCCGCAGGCCGGGTAACGATCCTTGGGTATAACTACACCCGCTCGCCCGCGTTCCGCGCTGCCGCTGATCTGGTGGCGCAGGGTGCGATTGGCCGTCCGATCCATTTCCGGGGCGTCTATGACGAAGATTACATGGCCGACCCCGAGCTGCCCTGGAGCTGGCGGCTGACCCGGGCCGAGGGCGGTCTTGGCGCGCTGGGGGATCTTGGCTGCCATCTGGTCTCGGTCATGCTTGCGCTGATGGGGCCGGTCGCGCGTGTGCAGGCGCAGATGGATACGGTCGTGACCGAACGCCCGCATCAGGGCGGTACCGCCACGGTCGAGAATGAGGATCAGGCACAGGCGCTGATCCGCTTTGCCTCGGGCGCCTCGGGCGAATTTTCATGCTCGCGGGTGGCGCGTGGCTATCGCTGCCGTCTTGCGTGGGAGGTGCAGGGCACCGAAGGCACGCTGCGTTTCGATCAGGAGCGGATGAATGAACTGTGGCTTTATCAGCCCGGGCAGGCCGAGACCGACGGTTTCCGCCGCATCCTGACAGGTCCGGCGCAGCCTGGCTTTGCCGCCTTCTGTCCCGCCGCGGGCCATAACTTTGGCTTTAACGAACAGAAGGTGGTCGAGGCCGAGATGCTGCGTCAGGCCATTGCCGGCGGCATCCCCGCATGGCCCGATTTCACCGCCGGTCTGACGATCGAGCGGATCATTCACGGTATGGCGCGCTCGGCCCGCACCGGCCAGCCCGTCTTATTCTGAGGACGTCATGAAAATTGCCATCGACCCCTTCATGCACCGCCATCTGCCGCTGGAGCAGATCCCGGCCAAGGTCAAAGAGCTTGGCTTTGACTGGATCGAACTGTCCCCGCGTGGCGACTTTCTGGAATGGTTCAAGGCCCCGCGCGTCTTTCCCGACCGCATCAGGACACTGAAAAAGGCACTGAAAGATGCGGATGTCGGCATCGCCAGCCTGCTGCCCATGTATCGTTGGGCCAGCAATGACGAGACCGAGCGGCAGGCCGCCGTCCGCCATTGGAAGCGCGCCATCGAAATCGCCGTCGAGCTGGGCGTAGATACCATGAACAGCGAATTCGGCCGCGGCCCGCATCCCGACAAGGGCTCGTGCTACTGCTGCCATACCGGCAGCATGATCGAAGCGTGTGAGGATGCCTGGTGGCGCTCGATGGACGAGCTGGTCCCGGTCCTTGAACGTGAAGGGATCAGCCTCAACATCGAGCCCCACCCCGAGGACTGGTGTGAGACGCTGCAACCCGCGCTTGATATCATCCGCACGGTGAACAGCCCGCGTGTCCGGTTCCTGTATTGCGCGCCCCATACGTTCTATTTCGGCGATGACACCCGGGCGATGCTGCGCGAGGCTGCCGATGTGCTGGCTCATGTCCATGTCGGCGACACCTTCAACCATCGCGCCAGCTCCGGTCTGCGCTACATCATGAACCCGCCCGGGGCCCAGGCGCGTATCCACCAGCATCTTGATATCGGTCAGGGCGAGGTGCCCTGGGACGACTTTTTCGCCACTCTGGCCGAGATCGGTTTTGACGGCATCATGACCGCCTGCGTCTTTGCCTGGGAAGACCGCGCAGACGAATCCGGCAAGTTCATGCGCCGTGAAATGCAGCGCTACATCGACACCTATTGGAGCAAATGACAATGACCCTGAAGATCGGAGTGATCGGCACCGGCGCCATCGGCCAGGACCATACCCGGCGCATCAATGAGGTGCTTGCCGGCGCGCGGGTCACGGCGCTGAATGATGTCAACCGCGCCAATGCCGAAACCTGCCAGCGCCAATATGCGCCCGAAGCGCGCATCTTTGACGACCCCCATGCGCTGATCCGCGACGCGGATGTCGATGCGGTCCTGGTTTGCTCCTGGGGCCAGACGCATGAGGAATATGTCCTGGCCGCCGTCGCTGCCGGCAAGCCCTGTTTTTGTGAAAAGCCGCTGGCCACCACCGCAGAAGGTGCGCGCCGCATCGTCGAGGCCGAACAGGCTGCTGGCAAGCGGCTGGTGCAGGTCGGCTTCATGCGTCGCTATGACCCGGGCTATGTCGCGCTGAAAAAGGCGGTCAGCGAGGTCACCGGCGCGCCTTTGATGGTTCATGCCGCGCATCGCAACCCGCGGGTGGGTGAAAACTATGTTACGCCCATGGCGATCCATGACACGCTGATCCATGAAATCGACGTGCTGCGCTGGCTGCTTGATGACGATTACACCAGCGCCCGCGTTTTCTTTCCGCGCAAGAGCCCGCGCGCCCATGAAAAACTGCGCGATCCTCAGGTCGTGGTGCTGGAAACCGCAGGCGGCGTGGTGATCGACGTCGAGATCTTTGTGAACTGCCACTACGGTTACGACATCCAGTGCGAGATCGTGGGCGAGGACGGCATCGCCCGCCTGCCCGAGCCGATGGGCATTCAGACCCGTTCGGGTGCGGTGCTGGGCCAGCCGATCCTGATGGATTGGAAGGATCGCTTTATCGACAGCTATGATTATGAACTGGCCGATTTCCTGAAAGCAGCCGCGCAGGGTACCGCAGCAGGGCCGACCGCATGGGATGGCTATGTCGCCGCCGTGACCGCCGATGCCTGTGTCGCCGCGCAAGAGGCCGAGGGTCAGGCGGTCAGCATCGACCTGCCCGCTCGTCCCTCTCTTTACGCCTGAGGTCCGGTCATGCGCTTTGCCCTGAACCATATCGTCGCTCCGCGTCTGTCGCTGGCGCAGTTCTTTGCCCTTGCACGCAAGCTTGACTGCTCCGAGGTCGAGATCCGCAACGACCTGCCCGATGTGACTGGCAAGAACCCGGCCGAGGTCGGGCGGCTGGCAGGTGATGCCGGCCTGACCATCCTGTCGGTCAACGCGCTTTACCCCTTTAACCGGTGGAGCGACGATCTGGCCAGCCGCGCCGGGCGTCTGGCAGATTTCGCGGCCGGGGCAGGGGCCAGGGCGCTGGTGCTTTGCCCGCTGAACGATGGCTCCCCGATCGCGCATTCCCGCACGGTCGAGGCACTGGACAGGCTGCGCGAAATCCTGCAGCCTCGCGGCCTGACCGGGCTGGTCGAGCCACTGGGCTTTCCGCAAAGCTCGCTCAGGCGCAAGGCCGATGCCATAGCCGCGATCACCGAGGCCGGAGGGTTCGAGGCGTTCGGCCTGCTGCATGACACCTTCCACCATCATCTGGCGGGGGAAACCGAATTTTTTCCCCATCGCACCGGGCTTGTGCATATCTCGGGCGTGACCGATCCGGCCCTTGCGGCCGATCAGATGCTTGACCCACATCGCGTGCTTGTCGATGGCGACGACCGGCTTGAAAATGTGGCGCAGCTGCGCGCGCTGCTGGCTGATGGCTATGACGGTCCGGTCAGCTTTGAACCCTTCGCGCCCGAGGTTCACGCCCTTGATGATATCGAGACGGCGCTGCGCGAAAGCATGGCGCTGGTGCGGCAGGCAGTTGGCCAGGCTCAGGAGGCAGGGGCATGACGCATCGTCTTGACATTATCACGATTGGCCGCAGTTCAGTTGATCTTTATGGCGCTCAGGTCGGCGGGCGGCTTGAGGACATGCGCTCCTTTAACAAATATATCGGCGGGTCTCCGACGAATATGGCCTGCGGCACGGCGCGTCTGGGGCTGCGCTCGGCGCTGATCACCCGGGTCGGTGATGAGCATATGGGCCGCTTTATCCGCGAGGAACTCATACGCGAGGGTGTCGATGTGCGCGGGGTCAAAACCGACCCCGAGCGGCTGACGGCGCTGGTCCTGCTGGGCATTCGCGACGAAGAGCAGTTCCCGCTGATCTTTTATCGCGAGAATTGCGCCGATATGGCGCTGAGCGAAGAAGACATTGACGAAGCCTTTGTCGCCGAGGCCCGTTCGGTCGTCGCGACCGGCACCCATCTGAGCCACCCGCGCACCGAGGCTGCGGTGCTCAGGGCGCTGCGGCTGGCACGTCAGCACGGGGGGCAGACGGCGCTGGATATCGACTATCGCCCGAACCTCTGGGGTCTTTCGGGTCATGGCGACGGCGAGAACCGCTTTATCGCAAGCGACAAGGTAACGGCCAAGCTGCAGGCCCATCTGCCGCTGTTCGATCTGATCGTCGGCACCGAGGAGGAATTCCACATCGCCGGTGGCTCGACCGACACGCTGACGGCGCTGCGCGCGGTGCGTGCACTGACGCCGGCGGTGCTGGTGTGCAAGCGCGGCGCGGCCGGAGCGGTGGCCTTTGAAGGCGCGGTCGAGGGCTGGGACAGCGGCGTGACCGGTCCGGGCTTTCCGGTCGAGGTCTTTAACGTCCTTGGTGCGGGCGACGGGTTCATGTCGGGTCTGCTCAAAGGCTGGCTTGATGGCGAAAACTGGTCACGGGCGCTGGAATATGCCAATGCCTGCGGGGCCTTTGCGGTCAGCCGCCATGGCTGCACCCCGGCCTATCCAAGTCTTGATGAGCTGAAGTTCTTTCTTAAGCGCGGTATACGCGAGCGGGCGCTGCGCAAGGACGCAGAGCTGGAGCGGGTCCATCGCGCCACCAATCTGCCGCCGCTTGAAGGCGATATCCGCGCCTTTGCCTTTGACCACCGTATCCAGCTTGAAGAGCTGGAGGGCGCGACGCCCGAACGGATCGGTGCCTTCAAGCAGCTTTGCCTGAAGGCGGCACTGGAGGTGCAGGGCGGCCGTCCTGGCTATGGTATCCTTTGCGACGACCGTCTGGGCCGGCAGGCGCTGCATGCATCGGCAGGTACCGGGCTTTGGGTCGGGCGGCCCTGCGAATGGCCGGGCTCGCGTCCCCTGCGGCTTGAGCCCGATCTGGGCGCGGCCTGTCAGGGGCTGTCGGAATGGCCTGCGGGTCAGGTGGTCAAGGTGCTGTGCTTTTGCCACCCGGACGACGATGCTGCGATGCGTGCCGATCAGGAGGCGACCATTACCCGGCTTTACGAGGCGGCCAGGGCCAATGATCTGGAGTTCCTGCTGGAGGTCATCCCCTCGAAGGTCGGGCCGGTCGATGACGGCACCACGGCGACGCTGATCCGGCGCTGGTATGAGATCGGGGTCTATCCCGACTGGTGGAAGCTTGAGCCTTTGCAAAGCGATGCTGCCTGGCAGCAGGCGGTCGCAGTGATTGAGGAATATGATCCCTGGCTGCGCGGCATCGTCGTGCTGGGGCTGGACGCCCCTGAGGGTGAGCTTGCGGCCAGTTTTGCCAAGGCGGCGCAATATCCGCTGGTTCGCGGCTTTGCTGTCGGGCGGACGATCTTTGGCTCGGTGGCGCGCGACTGGCTTGTCGGGCGTTGCGACGATGCCGGGGCGGTAGCCGAAATGGTCAGTCGCTATGGGCGGCTTTGCGCGCTTTGGGATCAGGCCCGGACGGGCGCCGGGGTCGCTGCATGAGCGGGGTGAGGCGCGGCTGCAGGGGAGGGGCTCTGCCCCTCTTGGCCTGCGGCCAATTCACCCCGGGATATTTGGGCACGAAAGAAGCAGACAGGGCGCGCGCCATGGGCACGGGTCCGCGCCAAGGAGAGAAGGCATGAGCGAGACGATCCGGCTGACCGCAGCCCAGGCCATGGCGCGCTGGCTGTCGGTGCAGATGACCGAAGAGGGCGAGCGTTTCATCGAGGGTGTCTGGGCGATCTTTGGTCATGGCAATGTGGCGGGCCTTGGTGAGGCGCTGCATGGCATCGGCGACGCGCTGCCGACCTGGCGCGGCCAGAACGAACAGACCATGGCACATGCTGCCATCGCCTATGCCAAGGCCAAGAAGCGACGTCGTGCCATGGCGGTCACAAGCTCGATCGGGCCGGGGGCAACCAATATGGTCACTGCAGCCGCGCTGGCCCATGTCAACCGCCTGCCCGTGCTGTTCATTCCCGGCGATGTCTTTGCGGGGCGTCGTCCTGATCCGGTGTTGCAGCAGGTCGAGGATTTTGACGATGGCACGGTCAGCGCCAATGACTGTTTCCGCCCGGTCAGCCGCTATTTCGACCGTATCCAGCGTCCTGAGCAGCTGTTGACTGCTTTGCCGCGCGCGCTGCGGGTGATGACTGATCCGGCAAATTGCGGGCCGGTCACGCTGGCCTTTTGTCAGGACGTGCAGGCCGAGGCTTTTGACTGGCCGCTGGGGTTCTTTGAGCCGAAAGTCTGGCATATCCGCCGGCCTGAACCCGATGCGGGTGAACTGGCCGAAGTTACGGAGCTGATCCGTGCTGCGCGTGCGCCGGTGTTCGTCTGTGGGGGTGGGGTGATTTATTCGGGGGCAGAGGCGGTGCTGGCGGATTTTGCCTCGCATCACGGTATCCCGGTGATCGAGACCCAGGCCGGCAAATCGGCTTTGGCCCAGGCGCATCCGATGAACTATGGCGCTGTCGGTGTCGATGGTTCGGCGGCGGCGAATGCGCTGGCGGCCGAGGCGGATCTGGTTATCGGCATCGGCACCCGGTTTCAGGATTTCACCACTGGCTCCTGGGCGCTTTTTGCCAATCCTGCCCGACGCCTGGTATCGATCAACGTTCAGCCCTATGACGCGGGCAAGCATGGCGCGACCGCTCTGGTCGCGGATGCGAAGGTCGCGCTGGAGAAGCTGGGCGCGCTGCTTGGCGATTATCGCGCCGGCAACGCCGATCCCAGGCTGCGCGCTGATTGGCTTGCGGCGGTCGATGCCCATTGCGCCGCACCTGCCGAGGGGAATGCGCTGCCGACCGATGCTCAGGTCATCGGCGCGGTTCAGCGTGCGGCACCCGAAGCAATCGCCATGTGCGCGGCTGGCACCATGCCCGGGGCGCTGAAGCTGCTGTGGCAACCCTCGCAGGGCGGTTATCATATGGAGTACGGCTATTCCTGCATGGGCTATGAGATTGCCGGGGCCATGGGGTTGAAGCTTGCTTTGCCCGACCGCGAGGTGGTCTGCTTTGTCGGGGATGGCAGCTATATGATGGCCAACAGCGAGTTGGCGACGGCTGTGATGCTGAAGGTGCCATTTACCGTCGTGCTGACCGATAACCGTGGCTACGGCTGCATCAACCGGCTGCAGATCGCCTGCGGGGGTGAAGAGTTCAACAACATGTATGTGGACTGCAATGTCGAAGAGCAGCCGCAGATCGACTTTGTCGCCCATGCTGCCTCGATGGGGGCACATGCGGTGAAGGCGCAGGGGATCAGTGATCTTGAGGCCCAGATCGCTGCGGCACGCGGGCGCAACATTCCCACGGTCATCGTTATCGACACCACCGCCGAGCCCGGCCCCGGCGATGGTCTTGCCGGTGCAGGTCACTGGTGGGACGTCGCCGTCCCCGAGGTCGGAGCATCTGACAAGCTTAGGGCGGCGCGCGAACAATATGAAACCTGGCTGCAAAAACAGCAGATTGCGAACTGAGGTTTACAGGAATGATCCTTTTCGGCACCAACCCCATCGCCTGGGCCAATGACGATGACCAGCGCATCGGCGCCCATATCCCGACCGAGCAGATCCTGCGTGAAGCGGGCCAGATCATCGGCTTTGACGGGATCGAGAATGGCCATCGCTGGCCCGATGATCCGGTCGCGCTCAAGGAGCTTCTGGGCAGCTATGGGCTGAAGTTCATCTCGGGCTGGTATTCGACCTCGCTGCTGACCCGCTCGGTCGGTGAAGAGATCGCGGCGGTGCAGGGGCATCTGGCCAAGCTCAAGGCCAATGGCTGCAGGGTCTGCATCGTCTGCGAATGCTCGAATACCGTTCACGGCAGCCCTGACACCCCGGTCAATGCCCGCCCGCGCCTGTCGGACGCTGAGATGGCCGGGTTCGGCCGCAAGATGGAAGAGTTCGCCCGCTATCTGGCAGATGAAGGCATCACGCTGGCCTATCACCACCACATGGGCACCGTGGTCGAGAGCCCTGAAGAGATCGACGCCTTCATGGCTGCGACCGGTCCGGCAACGCATCTGCTGTTTGATACGGGGCATTGCACCTTTGGCGGTGGTGATCCCGAGGCGGTCCTGCGTAAACATGTCGCCCGTGTTGCGCATTTCCACGCCAAGAACATCCGTCGCCCGGTGACCGAAGCCGTACGCGCCGAGGATATGAGCTTTATTCAGGGCGTTCTGGCCGGGGCCTTTACGGTGCCGGGCGATCCCGAAGGCGCGATTGACTTTCAGCCGTTGCTGCGCATCCTTGCCGAGGCCGGCTATGGCGGCTGGCTGGTGATCGAGGCCGAACAGGACCCCGAAAAGCGCAACCCGCTGGAATATCAGTCGATGGGGCTGAGGGCGCTTAAGGACATGGCGCAGGCCGCCGGGCTGCACTAGACTCGGGGCCATGCTGGTCGATCCGAAACACCCGTTTTTCCGCCCCCTCTGGGTCCGTGTCCTTTGTGCCCTGCTGCCTCTGCTTTGGGCTGGGGTCGAGCTGTCTACCGGCTCGATCTTCTGGACAATCCTGTTCGGGGCGGCGGGGATCTATCTTTTCGTGACGCTTTTTCTGAACCGCGGCGAGGACAGATGAAACTCTTGCGTAAACCGGCCGGCCAGCACGGTCTTGTCCACCATATCACCCCCGAAAATGCGGGCTGGTCCTATGTCGGCTTTGATCTGTGGCGGCTTGAGCCGGGCGAGGTGGCCAGCGGCCAGACCGGTGGCAATGAAGCGATCCTTGTCATCGTCGAAGGCAAGGCCCGCGTCAGCGGCGCCGGTCAGGATTGGGGTGAGATGGGCGAGCGGATGGACGTCTTTGAAAAGACACCGCCCCATTGCCTGTATCTGCCCGATGGCAGCGAATGGAGGGCCGAGGCGACCACGCCGCTGACGCTGGCCGTCTGCCTGGCCCCCGGCAAGGGCGGTCATGCGCCCCGCCGTATCGGTCCCGAAGGCATCACCCTGACCCAGCGCGGACAGGGCGCGAATACCCGCTTTATCAACAATATCGCCATGGAGGCCGAAGATTGCTGCGACAGCCTTCTGGTTACCGAGGTCTTTACCCCGGATGGAAACTGGTCGAGCTATCCGCCGCATCGCCATGATGAAGATGACTTTCCCCGGATGACCTATCTTGAGGAAAGTTATTATCACCGGCTGAATCCGGCGCAGGGTTATGGCATCCAGCGCGTCTTTACCGATGATGGCAGCCTTGATGAGACCATGGCGGTCCAGAACCATGATGTGGTGCTGGTACCGCGTGGGCATCACCCCTGCGGCGTGCCCTATGGCTATGAGATGTATTACCTGAACGTCATGGCGGGACCGATCCGCAAATGGCGCTATGAGAATCATCCCGATCACGACTGGATCTGGCAGCGCGACAACGCCCCGAAAAATTGAACCGGGGTGTTTAGAGGACGCGGATATCCTCTCCTCCGCCGCGTTCTCTTGGCGAAACGCCGAAATAATCGGGCTGATTTCGGCGTTTCGCTGCGTTATTATGTCATAATGACGCCAAATGCAGGCAGAGCACTTGACCTGTCAGGCAGATTCGTTTGCATCAGGGTATATCTCAAGACATGGGAGGCATTATGTCGCTCTTCTCCACCCGCCTGCTCGCGGCGTCGGCTTTTGCGCTGATGGCGGCTGCGCCGCTGCACGCCAAGACTTTCGTCTATTGCTCGGAAGGTTCGCCCGAAGGGTTCGACCCCGCGCCCTATACTTCGGGGACGACCTTCGACGCTTCGGGCCATGCGGTTTATAACCGCCTGGTGCAGTTCAAGCCCGGCACGACCGAGATCGAGCCGGCCCTCGCCGAAAGCTGGGAGGTGTCCGAGGACGGGCTGGAATATACCTTCCACCTGCGCAAGGGCGTCAAGTTCCACTCGAACGACAAGTTCACCCCCTCGCGCGAGTTTAACGCCGACGACGTTATCTTTACCTTTGAGCGTCAGGCCAATGCCGACCATCCCTGGCATGAGTATATGGCCGGGATCACCTACGAATATTATTCGTCGATGGAGATGGACAAGCTGATCAAGTCCATCGAGAAAGTCGATGATTACACGGTGAAATTCACCCTTAACCAGCCCGAGGCGCCTTTCCTCGCCAATGTGGCGATGCCCTTCGTCTCGATCGTCTCCAAGGAATATGCCGATACGCTGGAAGCCGCTGGCACCCGCGAGGATCTGAACAACACGCCCATCGGCACCGGCCCCTTCAAGTTTGTGGCCTATCAGAAAGATGCGGTGATCCGTTACCAGAAAAACGCCGATTACTGGGGCGAGGCGCCCAAGATCGACGATCTGGTCTTTGCCATCACCCCCGACGCCTCGGTGCGGCTGCAAAAGCTCAAGGCTGGCGAATGCCATCTGATGCCTTATCCCGCGCCCGCTGATCTGGACGAAATCCGTGCCGATCCGAACCTCAAGATGGACGAGCAGGCCGGTCTGAACGTCGGCTATCTGGCCTATAACACCACGGTCGCGCCCTTTGACAACCCGCAGGTCCGCAAGGCGCTGAACATGGCCATGGACAAGCAGGCGCTGGTCGAGGCCGTCTATCAGGGCAGCGGCGTCGTCGCCAAGAACCCGATCCCGCCGACCATGTGGGGTTATAACGACACGATCGAGGACGACAAATACGATCCCGAAGCCGCCAAGAAGATGCTTGAGGAAGCCGGCGTCAAGGATCTGACCATGGAAATCTGGGCCATGCCGGTCCAGCGTCCCTATATGCCAAACGCCCGCCGCGCCGCCGAGGTGATGCAAAGCGACTTTGCCAAGGTTGGCGTCAAGGTTGATATCGTCAGCTACGAATGGGGCGAATACCTCAAGAAATCCATGGAAGAGGGCCGCAAGGGCGCCGTCATCCTGGGCTGGACGGGTGACAACGGCGACCCCGACAACTTCCTGTCGGTTCTGCTGTCCTGCGCCGGGGCCAACCCGGGTGGTGCGAACCGTTCGTTCTGGTGCAACGAAGAGTTCTCGGACATTCTTGCCAAAGCCAAGAGCAGCTCGGATCACGAAGAGCGCGTGAAGCTGTACGAAGAAGCTCAGGTCATCTTCAAACGCGAGGCTCCCTGGGCCACGCTTGCCCACTCGACGCAATATGTGCCGATGGCCAAGAATGTGACCGGTTTCGTCCAGTCGCCGCTGGGTGACTACACCTTCGAAGCCGTGGACCTGACCGAATAAGGCCATTTCCCCGGATTGAAATGCTTGGCCGTGCAGGGAATCCCCCCTGCACGGCCATCAGGTTAAGGTTCGATGCTCAGATTCATTCTCAAGAAACTGCTCTACCTGGTCCCAACCATGTTCGGGATCACGCTGGTAGCCTTTGGCTTTATCCGCCTGCTGCCCGGCGATCCGGTGCTGCTGATGGCCGGCGAACGCGGCGTCTCGCCCGAACGTTATGCCCAGATCGCGGCCCAGCTTGGCTATGACAAGCCGATCTGGCAGCAATATCTCCACTATATCGGCAACCTGCTGCAGGGCGATCTCGGCAATTCGCTGGTGACGAAAAAACCGGTTCTGAACGAATTTCTGGCGCTGTTCCCGGCCACGGTCGAACTGGCGCTGGTCGCGATCATCATCGCCACGGCAATCGGCGTGCCCGTCGGGGTCATCGCTGCGATCAAGCGCGGTTCGTGGTTTGACCAGCTGTCGATGACCGCGGCGCTGGTCGGGTTTTCGATGCCCATCTTTTGGTGGGGGCTGCTGCTTATCATCCTGTTCTCGGGCGTGCTGGGCTGGACCCCGGTATCGGGCCGTATCTCGCTGATGTATTTCTTCCCGCCGGTAACGGGCTTCATGCTGATCGACAGCCTGCTGTCGGGTCAGAAGGGCGCCTTTGCCTCGGCGGTCAGCCACCTGATCCTGCCTTCGATCGTGCTGGCGACCATTCCGCTTGCGGTGATTGCACGGCAGACCCGCTCGGCCATGCTTGAGGTGATGGGGGAGGATTACGTCCGCACCGCCCGCGCCAAGGGCCTGTCGCCCCGTCGGGTGATCGGCGTCCATGCGCTGCGCAATGCGATGATCCCGGTCGTGACCACCATCGGCCTGCAGATCGGGGTTCTGATGGCTGGCGCTATCCTGACTGAAACGATCTTTTCCTGGCCCGGCATTGGCAAGTGGATGATCGATTCAATCTCGCGCCGCGACTATCCGGTGGTGCAGTCGGGCCTGTTGCTGATCGCCGCCATCGTGATGATCGTGAACCTGCTCGTCGACCTGACCTATGGTCTTATCAACCCGAGGATCCGGCACAAATGACCGATACCGCAGTCAAGATTTCGGATGCGGCCATCCGCCGCCGGATGCTCAAGGAGTTCTGGTTCTACTTCAGCCAGAACCGGGGCGCGGTGATCGGCCTTGTGGTGTTTGCCATTCTGGTGCTGACGGCCATCTTTGCGCCGCTGCTGGCGCCGCATGATCCGACCCATCAATACCGCGACGCGCTGCTGGTGCCGCCGTTCTGGCAAGAGGGCGGCCGGGCCGAATTTCTGCTGGGCACTGATGCAGTCGGCCGGGACATGCTGTCGCGGCTGATCTATGGCGCGCAATATTCGCTGTTCATCGGCATTGTCGTTGTCTCGATCGCCCTTGTTGGCGGCATTATCATCGGCCTTGTCGCAGGCTTTTTCGGCGGCTGGGTCGATACCGTCATCATGCGGGTGATGGATGTCGTGCTGGCCTTTCCATCGCTTTTGCTGGCGCTGGTTCTGGTTGCGGTACTGGGCCCGGGGCTGACCAATGCGATGATCGCCATCGCCATAGTCTATCAACCGCATTTTGCGCGCCTGACCCGCGCCGCGGTGATGGGGGAAAAGGCGCGCGAATATGTCACCGCCGCCAGGGTCGCAGGGGCTTCGAACCTGCGGCTGATGGTCAAGACCATCCTGCCGAACTGCCTTGCGCCGCTGATCGTGCAGGCAACGCTGAGCTTTTCCTCGGCGGTGCTCGATTCGGCCGCACTGGGGTTCCTTGGCATGGGGGCGCAGCCGCCGGCCTCGGAATGGGGCACCATGCTGGCCGAGGCGCGCGAATTCATCCTGCGCGCCTGGTGGGTCGTCACCTTCCCCGGTCTCGCCATCCTCGTTTCGGTGCTGGCGATCAACCTGATGGGCGACGGTCTGCGCGACGCGCTTGACCCGAAACTAAAGCGGAGCTGACCGATGGGGCTTTTGAACATCCGCAACCTGACGGTGCGTTTTGCCACCTCGGCCGGCAGCTTCACCGCGGTCGATGGTATCGACGTGACAGTGGACAAGGGCGAGGTTCTCGCCATCGTCGGCGAATCCGGCTCTGGTAAATCGGTGTCGATGCTGGCGGCAATGGGGCTTTTGCCCGACATCGCCACCATCACCGCCGATGAGATGACCTTTGACGGCAAGGACCTGCTGCGCATGACACCGCGCCAGCGGCGCAGCATTATCGGCCGCGAGATCACCATGATCTTTCAAGAGCCGATCGCCTCGCTGAACCCCAGCTTTACCACCGGCTACCAGATCGAAGAGGTGCTGCGTTACAATGCCGGTCTTTCGCGTCGCGCGGCGCGGGCCCGTGCGCTTGAGCTTTTCCAGCAGGTCGGTATTCCCGAACCCGAGGAAAAACTCAGAAGCTATCCGCATCAGATGTCGGGCGGCCAGTGCCAGCGGGTGATGATCGCCATGGCCATCGCCACCAATCCGCGGCTGCTGATCGCAGACGAACCGACGACGGCGCTGGATGTGACCATTCAGAAACAGATCCTCGATCTGCTGATGAAGCTGCAGGAACAGACTGGCATGGCGCTGATCCTCATCACCCATGACATGGGCGTGGTGGCCGAGACGGCAGACCGCGTCCAGGTGCAATACAAGGGCAAAAAGATGGAAGAGGCCGACGTGCTCACGCTGTTCGAGGCACCTTCGCACCCCTACACACGTGCACTGCTCTCGGCTCTGCCCGAACATGCCACCGGTGACCGGCTGCCCACCGTCGGCAGCTTTCTTGAACCGGAGGTGCAGCAATGAGCGTCGTCGAAGGCCGCAACCTCATCCGCGACTATTACGTCCCCGGCTCACTGACCCGCGCGGCCAAGACGGTGCGCGCGGTCAAGGGTATCAGCTTCTCGGTCGAGCGTGGCAAGACGCTGGCGATCGTCGGCGAATCCGGTTCGGGTAAATCGACACTGGCACGGATCATTGCGCTGATCGACCAGGCCTCGGGGGGCGAGCTGCTGATTGAGGGCAAGCCCGTCGATATCGGCAAGCAGCGACCGACGCGCGAGATGCGTTCAAAGGTGCAGATGGTGTTCCAGAACCCCTACGGCAGCCTCAACCCGCGCCAGAAGATTGGCGACGTGTTGATGGAGCCTCTGCTTCTGAACACTGACACGCCCGCTGCCGAACGGCGGCGCCGCGCCGAAGAGATGCTGGTCAAGGTCGGTCTGCCGGCCGAGGTCTTTAACCGCTACCCACATATGTTCTCGGGTGGGCAGCGCCAGCGGATCGCCATCGCCCGGGCGCTGATGCTGAACCCGACGCTTCTTGTGCTGGACGAGCCGGTCTCGGCGCTCGACCTTTCCGTGCAGGCACAGGTGCTGAACCTGCTCGCCGACCTGCAAGAGGAATTCAACCTCGCCTATGTCTTCATCAGCCACGACCTGTCGGTGGTTCGCTACATCGCCGATGATGTGCTGGTGATGAACAAGGGCGAGGCGGTCGAGCAGGGCAGCCGCGACGAGGTATTTGCCGATCCCAAACACCCCTATACGCGCGAACTCTTTGCCGCGACCCCGATCACGGATGTCGAGGCAATTCGCGCCCGGGTGGCGCGCCGCAAAGCCTTGCGCGCCGCCACTGCCTGACCAAAAGCGGCCGGGACGCAACACGCCCCGGCCGCGTGCTTCTTTCGTGGCCAAATATCCTCGGGGGTCCGGGGGCGAAGCGCCCCGGTCTCAACCGTCCGGATCGCGGTATTCGTGCCTCTCGCCGCGCCAGTCGCGGATCGCATAGTGACCGGGCGCGATTTCCTCGACATAGTCAGGACCCAACGGCACCTTGCCATGCCCACCCGGCAGATCCAGCACATAGGTCGGCAGACAGGTCCCCGACAGCCGCCCGCGCAGGGCTGCCATAATCGCCTGTCCCTCGGCAATGGTGGTCCGGAAATGGCTGGTGCCGCGCGCCAGATCGCAATGATGCAGGTAATACGGCTTTACCCGGTTGCGGATCAGCGCCCGGAACAGCCCGGCCAGAACCTCAGGATCAGCGTTTACGCCCTTTAACAGGACGGTCTGGGAAAGCAGCGGGATACCCGCCCCGGCCAGCCGCGCCAGCGCCGCCCGCGCCGCTTCGGTCAGCTCTTGTGCATGGTTGATATGCAGCACCACCCAGACGGCAAGCCGCTCCGGGCGCAGCGCCTCGATCATGGCCGCATCAATACGTTGGGGCGCGACGACCGGCACGCGGCTGTGAAAACGGACGATGTCGATATGCGGGATCGCCTCCAGCCGTGTCATCAGCGCCGACAGACGGCGCGCCGACAGCACCATCGGATCGCCGCCAGTCAGGATGACCTCGTGAATGGCGGGGGTGCGGGCGATATAATCCAGCGCGGCAGCCAGGTCAGGCTCGGGCAGGGTACCTTCCTCACCCACCACCTCGCGGCGAAAGCAAAAGCGGCAGTAGACCTCGCAGGTCCGGGTGATGTGCAGGATCACCCGGTCGGGATAGCGATGGGTCAGACCCGGCGTCGGGCTGAAGGCTTCATCGCTAATCGGGTCGGCCAGCTCTTCGGCACGGATATTCAGCTCGCGCGTGTCGGGCACGAATTGCGCGCCGACCCCATCGCGCGCCTCGCGCATCGCCCCGCGCATGGCGGGAGAGACACGGATGCGAAACCCGGCTGCCACCTGATCCAGCGCGTCTGCATCATCCGGGTGGGCAAGTCCGGCCTCGATCAGGGCAGGAACTGTGGTGATGGGACGCTGGGACAAGGCGGATGCTCGCGGCTGGTAGAGGGGCGGTTTATCGACCCGCCCGCGTGGCTTGGCAAGCCCCGGCCCATCAAGGCAACGCGAGGCTGCGATCGTCCTTCAGCGTCTTCAAGACGATCTCAGAGCGTACCTGCGCCACCTGCGGCTGCGGCAGCAGATGACGATGAACAAAGTCCGAGAATGCCTCCAGATCGCGTACCCGCACATCAAGAATATAGTCCGCATCACCCGAGACCGAAAATGCCGAGCGGATCTGCGGATGGGCCGCGACGAAACGGGCAAAATCATCCTCTTTGCCCTGGCCATGGCTGCGCAGGTTCACACGGATGATGGCGCGCAGGCCAAAGCCCAGTTTTTGCGGGTTCAGCCGCGCGGCATAGCCTTCGATCACGCCGGCCTCTTCCAGCGCTGCGCGCCTGCGTGAACATTGCGAGGCCGACAGGTTTACCAGTTCGGCCAGCGCGGCATTCGTCATCGCCCCGTCACGCTGCAGGGCGTTGAGTATGGCGATATCGAATCCGTCTATGCGAACTTCTTGCATTGATCTGACCTGTAATGCGCGATTCATGCCTTTTTATCGCGATCATGGCATATATTGCGCCATTCTTGCATCGAAAATGCGCGATCATTGTCCCAACAGACGCGAACAGAGGAGGAGACGCCATGGGTCCGTTCCCGCATGACGCCCCGAAAGCCACGATCAGCCCCAGCAACCCGGCCGGAACCGACGGTTTCGAGTTCGTCGAATTCGCCCATCCCCAGCCCGAGGTTCTCGACCGCATTTTCCGCCAGATGGGCTTTGTCCCGGTGGCAAAGCATAAAAGCCGCAACATCACCCTCTATCGTCAGGGAGACATCAACTATCTGCTGAATGCCGACCCTGACAGCCATGCTGCGGGGTTTGTGGGTGAGCACGGCCCCTGCGCCCCGGCGATGGCCTGGCGCGTCGTGAATGCGCAGGTAGCGTTGAAACGGGCGCTGGATCTTGGCGGGACCGAATATACCGGTTCCGGAAAATCCATCGACGCTCCGGCGGTTTATGGCATTGGCGGCTCGCTTTTGTACTTTGTCGACCGCTACGGTGATTTGGGCAGCGCCTATGATACAGATTACGATTGGCTGGACGAGCGTGATCCGCGTCCCGAGGGGTTCGGTTTCTACTACCTCGACCACCTGACCCATAATGTCATTCGCGGCAATATGGACACCTGGTACAAGTTCTATCACGACACGTTCAATTTCCGCGAAATCAAGTATTTCGACATCAAGGGTCGCCAGACCGGGCTGGTCAGCCGGGCGT
This sequence comes from Paracoccus kondratievae, assembly GCF_009301415.1. Lineage (GTDB taxonomy): Bacteria > Pseudomonadota > Alphaproteobacteria > Rhodobacterales > Rhodobacteraceae > Paracoccus > Paracoccus kondratievae. Next base: position 70,445 of record NZ_CP045074.1, read on the forward strand.
TGACCTCGCCCGATGGCAAGATCCGTATTCCGATCAATGAATCGACCGATGATCACAGCCAGATCGAGGAATATTTGCGCGAATACAAGGGCGAGGGCATCCAGCATATCGCCATCGCCACCGAGGATATCTACTCGGCGACCGATCGCATCGCCGCGGCGGGAATGAAGTTCATGCCCGGCCCGCCCGACACCTATTACGAAATGTCACATCGCCGGGTCAAAGGCCACGAAGAGCCGATCCCGCGGATGAAAAAGCACGGCATCCTCATTGATGGCGAGGGCGTTCTGGGCGGTGGCATGACCCGGATCCTGTTGCAGATATTTTCCAGGACCGTCATTGGACCGATCTTTTTCGAGTTCATTCAGCGCAAGGGTGACGACGGTTTTGGTGAGGGCAACTTCCGCGCCCTTTTTGAGTCGATCGAAGAGGATCAGATCCGCCGCGGCGTGCTAAAGATCGACGCAGCCGAGTAAGCGATGAGTTGGCGCGACTATGCCTCGGCCCCGCCTGCAGGCACCGATATTTGTGCCGAGGCTGATCTGGACCGTATCCGCTGCCTGACCGTGGAAAGCGACAATGGGCATTTTCCCTTGTTGCTGGTGCGGCTAACCGAGGAGATCCGGGCCTATGTGAACGCTTGCCCGCATCATTATCTGCCCTTGGATCACCTTGGCGACAGTATCCTTTCGGCCGATGGCAGACGGCTGATGTGTTCGGTCCATGGTGCGACATTCGACATCGCAAGCGGCGCGGCGGTGCAGGGTACGGATTGCGGACTTGACCCGGTGCCTCTGATGATCAGCAACGGCATGATCCGGATCGCGGGGGCCTGAACGCCCGCATGAGAACGCCGCCGCAATGCGATGCGGCGGCGTATTTGATCAGGACATGAAGGGCAGATCTCAGAAGATGAAATCGCTCATATCCAGCTGACCCAGTTGCATGTCACGGATGGTGACCGTGGTGTCGGCCGAAAGGCGCAGCACCAGATCGTCGCCAACCTGCTGGGCGTTCTTGATCACCGCCTGCACCTGAGCACGGCTGAAGTCATCAAAATCCAGACGGTCAACACCGTTCTGGAAATCGGTGATGATGTCACGGCCGTCGCCACGCTCGAATTCAAAGATATCGGCACCGGCACCGCCGTTCAGCACGTCATTGCCGCGACCGCCTTCCAGCTTGTCATTTCCATCGCCGCCATAAAGGCGATCATTGCCGTCGTCTCCCTCCAGCTCATCATTGCCTGCGCCCGCAACCAAGGTGTCATTGCCGGCGCCGCCTTCCAGCTCATCCCGGCCCGCGCCGCCGTGGAGGTAATCAGCACCGCGGCCACCGTTCAGGTCGTCATTGCCATTGCCGCCGCTGAGCCGGTCGTCACCGTTGCCGCCATAAAGAGTGTCGTTGTCGTTGCCGCCGCGCAGGAGGTCATTGCCGTTACCACCGCTCAGGCTGTCACGGCCGTTGCCACCTTCCATCGTGTCATTGCCGTCACCACCGAACATGGTGTCGTTCCCATCCAGGCCGTACAGTTTGTCATTGCCGCCCAGGCCCGACAGCCAGTCACCGTATTTGGTCCCGGTCAACCGTTCCGAGAGAGAAGTGCCGATCTTGCGTACCATCGAACTAAATCCTTTCCTTTGCTCCAGCAGCGGTAGTGTTCCGCGATGATCGCTGAGCAATGCCATAACCATGCTGACAACGATCTGACCCGAACTGTCAGCACTCTGTCAGTTTTCTTAAACAGAGGTGTATTGAAAGGAAAGAAAACCCGCATAGCGGCAGAATAACCGCAAGACAGCATGATGCCGCCGTTTGTCAGTCAGATGTCAGCGATTTCTCTTTATGAATAGAACCATGAAAAGATGCGCTCTGCTGATCCTGATTCTGACTTTTCTGCCACCGCCCGCGGTCGGACAGCGGGCTGGGGTCTATTCCGTGCAGGACTCCTCGACGCCAGATTTTGAATTCGCCCGTGCTGCGGTCGAACGTGGCGAGATTCTGCCCCTTGCCGTGGCGCTGAAGCAGCTGCAAGAAACCCATCCGGGGCAGGTCACGGAAATCGAGATGGATCAAGAGGATGGCCTGCTGATTTATGAGGTCGAACTCATCACTACCGATGGCCGGCTGATCGAGGTCGAGATGGATGCCAGGACCGGCACCATCATCAAGCTTGAGGAAAGCGATGATGAAGAGGACGACGACTGATGCGCGCCCTTGTGGTTGAGGATGAACTGCGGATTGCCGCGGATCTGGAGCGCGCGCTGAAAGCGGCGGGGTTTCTTGTCGAGTTGGTGGCCGATGGCGAGACAGCGTGGTTTCGCGGCGGCACCGAGAATTACGACCTGATCGTGCTGGATCTGAACCTGCCGCGCCTTGACGGGCTGACCGTGCTCAAGCGCTGGCGGGCCGAGGGTTGCGAAAGTCCGGTTCTGATCCTGACCGCGCGCGGTGCCTGGACCGAGCGGGTTGAGGGTATAGACGCCGGCGCCGACGACTACCTGCCCAAGCCATTCCGTATGGAGGAACTGATCGCCCGCGCCCGCGCGCTGGTGCGCCGCGCAGGGGGAAGGGGCAATGCGACCCAACAGATCGGGCGGCTGACGGTGGACATCAACCGCATGACCGCCTCAATCGACGGTATTCCGGTGTCGGTTACGCCGCTGGAGTTCCGGCTGATCGCATATCTTGCCGTGAACCGTGATCGCACCGTACCGCCGACCGAGCTGTTGGAGCATCTTTACGGTGACGATGATTCGCGCGAACTGAATGCTGTTGAAGCCATCATTACCCGGTTGCGTCGCAAGCTGGGCGCCGGCGTGATCGGGACCCGTCGCGGTTTTGGCTATCACCTCGAAGGGGGAGAGGCGCAGATGCAGGGCAGCGCGTGATCCGCTCGATCCGCTGGCGGCTGGTGCTGGCGGGGGCGCTGGCGATTGCGCTGGCGCTCGCGCTGTCCGGCTTTGGCCTGGCGATCCTGTTTGAACGCCATGTAGAACGTGTCACCATCGCTGATCTGCAAGCCCGGGCGCTGGCCCTGACGGCGATGGTGCAACCGGGAGGGGCCTCGGGCCCACGTCTGCGCGAATCGCCCGAAGACCCGCTATATGACCAGCCGTTCTCTGGCCATTACTGGCAGGTAGAGCTGGGGGATGAGATCCGCCGCTCACGCTCGCTTTGGGATCATGTGCTGGTGACTGGTCAACCCGTCCCATCCCCGGGTGAGGTCAAGGTACGGTCGCTGCCCGGCCCTCAGGGTGAGGCGCTGCTGGCTGTCGAGCAAAGCCTGATGGTCGGCCAAAGCGCCAATCCGGTGCCCCTGCGGATCATCGTTGCCTCGCATCGTTATGAGCTTGAGCTGGCGCGACGTGGCTTTCTGGGCGATCTGTTGCCCTATCTTGGACTGCTTGGGGCGGTGCTGCTGCTGGCCAGCTGGCTGCAGATCACCGTGGGGCTGCGGCCTTTGGCGCAGGTCGGCGCAAGGGTGGCCGAGCTGACCTCGGGTTCGCGTCCGCGCATTGGCCGCGATTTGCCGACCGAGGTAATCCCGCTTGCGACCGAAATCGACAAGCTTCTGGATGCCCGCGAGCAAGAGCTGGCACGCGCCCGTCACCGCGCCGCCAATATGGCGCATGGGTTCAAGACGCCGCTACAAGCCCTTTTGGGCGATGCGGCACGGCTGCGCGCCCGGAACGAGGATGAAATCGCCGGCAGTATCGAAACCATCGCCACCCAGATGCACCGCCATGTCGATCGTGAACTGGCGCGTGCACGCATCCAGTCAGACCGCAACACCTCGGGCGCTGAGCCTGAACGAATCGCTGCCAAACTGGTTGAGGTTCTGCGTCGGACCCCGATGGGGGCGGCGCTCGACTGGCAGGTGCCAAAACCCTCTGGCCTGCGGGCCCGGATCGACCCTGACGATCTGACCGAGGCGCTTGGCGCGCTGCTTGAGAACGCCATGCGCCACGCCCATGAGATGATACAGGTTTCGATCAAGGCAGAGGATGGGCATATCCACATAGGTATCCGCGACGACGGCCCCGGTGTGCCCGAGGCCGATTTGACGCGGTTGACCCAACGCGGGCTTAGCCTTGACCCGAGCGGACAAGGGCAGGGCATCGGCCTTGCCATGGTCGCCGATATCACCGATGCAGCGCAGGGCGAATTGCGGCTGAGCAACGCCCGGCCCGGTTTCCTGGCCGAGCTTGTCTTTGATGCACTGCCTGCACAGCCCGGCGCTTAGGGCAGATTGACCGCCACATTGTCGATCAACCGTACGCCATCAAGCCATGCCGCAACCAGCAATCGCGTTGCGCGGCCGGCCTGCGGCGCCTCAAGCGTGTCGCCATCGCGCAACTCCAGGTATTCCACCGGGGTAATTCCTGCCGCCTCAAGCTCGGCCGCCGCTGCTGTCAAAGTTGTCTCGACCGGCTCGCCCGCCTCGATCTTTCGCGCGGCCTCGAACAGGGAACGGGGCAGGGCGGCGGCGCGGCTGCGGCCCTCGGGGCTAAGGCGCTGGTTACGGGACGAAAGCGCCAGCCCATCCTCGTCACGGACACAGGGGCAGGGGACAATCTCGACCGGCATTTTCAGGTCCTGCACCAGCCGCCGCACCAGCTGAAGCTGCTGCCAGTCCTTTTCGCCGAAAAAGGCGCGATCAGCCTGGGTCATGTTGAAAAGCAGCGTCACCACCGTCGCCACTCCGTCGAAATGGCCGGGGCGATGCTGCCCCTCCAGCGGTTCGGTTACGCCCGAAACCGAAATGACCGTCGCATGACCCGGCGGATAAACCTCATCACCATCGGGAACAAACAGCGCATCCACGCCAAGCGGCCCCAAAAGCGCCGCATCGGCGTGTTCGGTGCGGGGGTATTTCGCAAAATCCTCGGAGCTGTTGAACTGGCGCGGATTGACGAACAGGGTGACGATCACCCGGTCGCAACTGGTCCGCGCTGCGCGCACAAGGCTAAGATGACCCTCATGCAGCGCACCCATGGTCGGCACCACGCCGATGGTCTCACCCCGGGATTTCCAGTCGCGGATCAGGGCGCGCAATTCGGCAAGCGGGCGGATGATCGGCGCACTCATGCGGGTTTGCCCTCGCCAAAGGCATGTTCCGGACCGGGAAAGCGGCGCGCACGTACCTCGGCGGCATAGGCGGCGATTGCCGCATCCGCGTCCTGGCCAAGTTCGGCGTAACGTTTGACGAATTTTGGCCGAAAGTCCGAGAAAAGCCCCAGCATGTCATCGACGACCAGAACCTGCCCGTCGCAATCAGCACCAGCACCGATCCCAATGGTCGGCACAGCGATTTCCCGGGTGATGCGATGACCCAAAGCCTCGGGCAGTTTCTCAAGCACCACCGAGAATGCTCCGGCCTCGGCCAACGCCCGCGCATCAAGGGCGATACGGTCAGCCTCGGCCTGACCACGTCCTTGCACCTTGTATCCGCCAAGGGTGTTCACCGATTGCGGGGTCAGCCCGACATGACCCATGACGGGGATGCCGCGCGCGACCAGAAACGCCACGGTTTCCGCCATATGCTGCCCGCCCTCAAGCTTGACGGCCTGACAGCCCGTCTCGGCCATCAGGCGCGAGGCGTTGCGGAATGCCTGTGCCGGCCCCTCTTCATAGCTGCCAAAGGGCATGTCGACCACCAGACACGCGTGGGACAGGCCGCGCGCGACGGCCTTGCCGTGCAGGATCATCATTTCCATGGTGACGCCAAGGGTCGAGGGCAGGCCATGCAGAACCATGCCCAGACTGTCGCCGACCAGCGCAATGTCACAATGCGCATCGACCAGCCGCGCCATCGGGGTGGTATAGGCGGTCAGGCAGACCACGGGTTCGCCGCCCTTGCGGGCACGGATATCGCCGGGACCAAGGCGGTCCTTGCGTTCGGGGGTCGCACTCATATCAATCCCTCTCCGTCAGTCCTGGCCTTGGCGGCCGCTGCCCGAATATTGGATTCGCGCCCGCATGTCTCGCAATAAAATGATGCAGATGCAGCATTCTTGCGCAGGATTATGATCTGACCGCATTGATTGAATAATTTATTCATACATTACAGTTAATTATACTGTATATGTCAAATCTGGAGCATGTTTGCAAAATCTGCGCTCGCCAATCTCCGGCACAGGCAGGCGGGCGTTCCGCCCAACGGTGGAAGGAAAAGATTCAATAACTTATAATTATATAATAATAAAATCATAATGATAAACATAAAATCTATAAAACTTCAAGGTAAAGCACTTTCCCGACCATTCACCCCAAGCCGCTGCCTCCTCCCGCGCTCAGCTTGACATGGCGGCGGGCCGGGCATAGTGCCGGTTCCGGCCGCCGCGAGGTTGCGGAATGGGCCAAAACCATCCTCGGCCGCCGCCGCGGCCAGTTCCTCGGGGTCGAAACATGACGCTGAAAGCCGCCATCCTTGGTGCTTCGGGCTATACGGGGGCGGAGCTTGTCCGCATCCTGGCCACCCATCCCCGGATCGAGGTTGCCGCACTGTCGGCTGACCGCAAAGCCGGGCAGGGCTATGATGAGGTTTTCCCGCATCTGCGACATCTGAAGCTGCCGCCCCTGATGCGGATGGAAGAGATTGATTTCTCGGGCATCGACGTGGTTTTCTGCGCCCTGCCGCATGGCCTTAGCCAGCCGCTGGTCGGCCAGTTGCCGCGGGATGTCAAGATCGTCGATCTGGGCGCCGATTTCCGGCTGCGCAACCCCGAGGATTACAAACACTGGTACGGATTAGACCATGCAGCGCCCGAGGTTCAGCCTGAGGCAGTCTATGGCCTGACCGAATTCTATCGCGACCAGATCCGCGACGCACGCCTTGTCGCCGGAACGGGCTGTAATGCCGCCACGGTACAATTTGCGTTGCGGCCGCTGATCGGCTCGGGGCTGATCAATCTGGACGATATCATCTGCGATCTCAAGAACGGAGTTTCCGGGGCAGGGCGCTCGCTCAAGGAAAACATGCTGTTCGCCGAACGCTCCGAGGATGTTGCGGGCTATTCGCAGGGCGGCAAACACCGCCATCTGGGCGAGTTCGATCAAGAGTTTTCGGCGCTTGCCGGACGCGAGGTCCGCATTCAGTTCACCCCCCATCTGGTGCCGGTGAATCGCGGCATCCTTGCATCCTGCTATCTCAAGGGCGAGGCGCAGGCCATTCATTCGGCCTTGGCCAATGCCTATGCCGATGAGCCTTTTATCGTCGTCCTGCCATTTGGCCAGCTGCCGGCCATGTCACATGTGCAGGGGTCGAATTTTTGCCATATCGGCGTGATTGGGGACCGGATCTCGGGTCGCACACTGGTCGTCTCGACGCTGGACAACCTGTGCAAAGGGTCCTCGGGGCAGGCGGTACAGAACGCCAACCTGATGCTGGGCTTGCCCGAGACCGAAGGGCTGATGCTCGCACCCATTTTCCCCTGACGACGGGTTATCCGCACAACCCGCACAATCTGCGGATATAATCCGAAAATAAAAAGGGCGGGGGATAGCACATCCCCCGCCCTGAATTTTGGGCCTGCAGTTCAGGCCTTGGCGCGTTCGACATAAGTCAGGTCAGCGGTGTTGATGATCACCTTGGTGCCAACGCCGATATGCGGCGGGACCATGATACGCACGCCGTTATGGGCCACAGCGGGCTTGTAGCTTGACGAAGCGGTCTGGCCCTTGACCACCGGCTCGGTCTCGACAACCTCGACGGTCACTTTCTGCGGCAACTCCAGGGCGATCGCTACACCGTTATGCACCTGCAGGAAGACGCGCACGCCGTCCTCAAGGAACACCTTGTCATCACCGACCACATCGGGCGAAACCACGATCTGCTCATAGCTCTCGGGCTCCATGAAGTGGTAGCCTTCGCCATCCTCATAAAGGAAGTCGTATTCGCGTTCGTCCACATGGGCACGTTCGACCTGCTCGGTGGTTTTCCACCGCTCCGAGACCTTGGTCCCGTCCGAGATGCGGCGCAGATCGACCTGAGTGACGGGCGTGCCCTTACCGGGGTGAAAGTTCTGGGCGGTCAGAACGACATAAAGTTTGCCGTCGATCTCGACGACATTGCCTTTGCGAAGGCTGGAGGCGATGACTTTCAAGGCGGTTTCCCTTGCCTGCTTTTCAAGTTCCGAAAGGCCAGCTATCGAAGGCCGGCGAAGATGATACCCCATAGCGTTTTTCGCAGCTTTGCGCCAGCCGCAAGCAGAAAACGACACTCAGGAAGGAGTCGCGCGCATGAACCCCCCTTTGAACGGCGCAAAATCCAGCCCGTGGTGGGACCGCAACCACCATGCCGGGCGGCGACCTTTGCTGTTGGCGCGCAACCGTATTCAGGCGGCGATCCGCGACTGGCTTGGTGCACAGGGCTTCGTCGAGGTCGATCCGCTGGCGCTGGCCGTAAGCCCGGGGAATGAGGCCCACTTGCACGCATTCGCTACCAGCCGGATCGGCAATGATGGCGAGGCGCAGCCGATGTATCTGCACACCAGTCCCGAATTTGCGATGAAAAAGCTGCTGGCGGCGGGTGAAGCGCGCATCTTTGCCTTTAGTCACGTCTGGCGCAACCGCGAGTGCGGCGCCCTGCATAGCCCCGAATTCTGTATGCTGGAATGGTATCGGTCAGGCGAAGATTATCGCGTTCTTTTCGATGATTGCGCACAATATCTAAAGCACGCGGCCGAGGTTGCGGGGGCCGAGGCGCTGCGGTTTCGCGGGGCCGAATGCGACCCCTATGCTGCACCTGAGGTGATGTCCGTTGCCGAGGCTTTCCGCGAGTACGCCGGTATAGATCTGCTTGCGACCTGCGACGGCTCCGAAACCGATGCCGGCGCATTGCGGGCACAGGCCGAGGGGCAGGGGATCCGGCTGGCTGCGGATGACGGCTGGTCCGATATTCTGTCGCGTATTCTGGTCGAAAAGGTCGAGCCGCATCTTGGTATGGGCCGGCCACTGATCCTTGATCGCTACCCTGCGGCCGAGGCGGCGCTGGCCCGCCCGACCTCAGGCGACCCGCGTGAGGCTGAGCGGTTTGAGCTTTATGCTTGTGGGGTCGAGCTTGCCAACGGCTTTGGCGAGTTGACCGATCCTGTTGAGCAGCGCCGTCGCTTTCAGGCCGAGATGGATGAAAAAGCGCGAATCTATGGCGAGCGTTATCCGCTGGACGAGGATTTTCTGGCCGCATTGGCTTTCATGCCGCCTGCTTCGGGCTGCGCCTTGGGGTTTGACCGGCTGGTCATGCTGGCAACCGGAGCGCCCCGAATTGATGAGGTCATCTGGACGCCACTTATAGAATAAGCAAAATCAATGTCTAATTAATAATATATTATGTTATTTCTTACATAGCGGTGCTTTGCCACCGGCAAGATTTCGGCTTTCAGCATTGAAAATCCGCGGTTAGGCTGGGGCAAAACGCTTTGACGAAGGAACGGGCATGCGGCTTTCTTTGCGACTTTCAGCGACGCTTACAGCCATGGCTTTGCTGCTTGGCGGCTGCGCCGGGAATTACACCGGCATGGGCGTGCCGCAGCAGGAACAAGAGATCAAATGGGGCCGCTATCAGAACCCGCCGCCCGAAAAGGTTGCCGGGCTGCAAAACTGGGTCGAGGGTTTCAAGGCACGAGCACGCGCCCAAGGCATCAGCGACAGCACGCTAAGCATCGCATTCCGCGACGTGACCTATAACCCCGAGGTCGTGCGGCGCTCGCAAAACCAGGCAGAATTCAAGAAATCTCTGTGGGAATATCTTGAAAACGCGGTCTCAGAGAAACGCCAGAACAATGGTCGCGCGGCGCTGGCGCAATATGGCAATGTGCTGAGCCGGATCGAGGCGACCTACGGGGTCGATAAAGAGATCGTCACCGCCGTCTGGGGCATGGAATCGACCTATGGTGAGCGGCGCGGGGACCTGCCGCTGATCGAGGCGCTTTCGACGCTTTCCTATGAAGGCTACCGGGGTGATTTCTTCCGCAGCCAGCTGATGGCGTCGCTGGGCATCCTGCAAGCGGGCGACATCGACCCTGGACATATGACCGGCAGCTGGGCCGGCGCCATGGGCCACACCCAGTTCATTCCGACGACTTATCTAAGCTATGCTGTTGATTTCACGGGGGACGGCAGGCGCGATATCTGGTCGAACGATCCCTCTGACGCACTTGCATCAGCCGCGAATTATCTGGCGAAATCCGGCTGGCAGCCGGGTCTGCCCGCTGCAGTCGAGGTGACGCTGCCCGCAGGGTTTAACACTGGCCTCGCCGGCAAGGGCAAGCGCCGCAGTGTTGCCGAGTGGCAGTCGCTTGGCATTCGTCAGGCAACCTCGCGGCCCTTGCCGCCTGGCGCCGCCTCGGCCGAGCTGATCCTTCCCGGTGGCTCATCCGGTGCGGCTTTCCTGATCACGCGCAATTTCCACGCCATCCTGCGCTATAACAACGCCGACAGCTATGCACTGGCGGTGGCGCATCTGGCCGACCGGCTCAAGGGTTATCCGGGACTTGCGAACCCGTGGCCCGCCAATCATCCCGGCCTGAGGATCGAGCAGCGCAAAGAGATGCAACGCCTGCTGACCGCGCGCGGCTTTGATACGCAGGGCGTCGATGGCAACGTCGGCTCGAACACGATCAATGCGATCAAGGCCTATCAAACCTCGCGCGGACTGCCGGTGACCGGCGAGCCTTCTGCCGCGCTGCTTGAACAGCTGCGTCGGGGCTGAGTAGTGGCAATAGACCGGGCGCAATGAGCGTCCGGTCTGCTTCTCGTTTGGTTAAACCTGCTGACGCAATTTAATTACATAATACAGATTATCGGACATTTACTCTTGTGAGGTGAAAGCCCGTGTCAAACAACCGAAATAATGGCCATTTGGGCCCCTTTTTTTGTCCTTTCTACAACCAATTAATGGCCATCGCAGCGCTTGATTGTAAGCAAAATTGTTTTATTTCAATTCGTTGAAGGAATCCGGCCAGATGGTGCCAGAGGCCGTGGTCTGTCATCGGGCCTCGGACCCGAGCCGTTGACCGCCGGGACGCTGCCCGGCAAGGTCGCCTCAATCCCATCCGGAGCGATGGAACGGCCTGAAGCTCGCCGGATCTCCGCAGTTTCCTGATTACCACGTTTCCGCCGGAAAGCGCGGCTTCTCCGAGCGGCCGAGCCATGTCTCGAGGGTCGACGCAATGTCGCAACATTAAACCCATCCAGGTTGAGCCGGTCGTCAGCCCGCCTCCCCTGCCCTGACTCACTTCCATCCTGTCGGAATCGCCTGGCCGGTTCTCCGGCCGCCGGCCCCGTTTTGCCAAAAGGAATCCTCATGTCCAGCATCCCGTTTATCGAGGCCTATCCATCCGAACGAAAGTCGGGTCGATCTCGTTCTGACCACAGGGGCATGTGGCCAATGAACGTTCTGATCACAGCCGATCTGCATCTCGACCTCTGGGATCGTGCCGGTGTGCGTGACCTCGACGCGCTGATCATCGCGGGCGATCTCGCCAATGATCTAAAACGGAACTGGCCTTGACGTTGGCCCGGATCGCGCGGCCGGTCTCGCCCGCCCGGATCTGGGTGATCCCGGGCAACCATGACTATTATGGCGCCACGCTCGACGATGACGTTCTGGCCCGGATCGCCTCAGGTGCGGGTGTGAACCTTGCCCAGAGTCAGTTTCTGACCTTCGGCGCCTGCCACCTGCCGCCTGCTGTGCTGCACGCTCTGGACGGATTTCGCCTTGCTGGGCGATCCGGGGACGGCGGTGGAGCGTGCGGCGATGGTCATGCCGGATTACGGTCGAATTCGTCGGGCAGAGGGCGGGCTTATCAGCCCCGAGGACACCGTCGCGATTCACCGCGATCACCTCGACTGGTTGACGCGGGAGATTGCCAGACCCTGCACGGACAAGCCATTGTCGTCACCCATCACGCCCCGTGCTTGGCGGTCTCCGGTCCGATTTCGGGCATCAGCGCGGCCTTCGCTTCGGATCTTGACGGCTGGATCGAGACGCACCTGCCTGATTACTGGTTCTTCGGTCATACCCACCGGCCGCTGTCGGTCCGTATCCGCGGTGCTCCGGTTGTCAACGTCTCGCTCGGCTATCCCGACGAGGTGCCCGAGGGCGGTGAGGCCGAACTTCTGCTGCGCGGCCTGATTTTCCCCGGCGCCTGACCGCCATTCCCCCAACGACCCTTCCATGCCGGCTGACGGTCGCGGCCAGCTCCCAGTCGGGGCTGGCCGCCAGCGCCGGGACGTGCTGGTCCAGCGCGATCTTGCCGATGCCGACGAGCGCGATCCGCATCAGTGGCTGTCCTTTCCGACCGGGTTGCCGCGGCAGCCGCGCAGGAAATCCAGGTCCGCGCCGGTATCCGCGCCCATGACATGCTGCTGGTGCAGCCAGGCATAGCCGCTGGCGGGCTGGTCGGGCAGCGGCCGCCATTCGGCCAGCCGCGCCGCCAGTTCCGCATCCGAAATGTCCAGGTGCAACCGGCGGTTCGGCACGTCGAGCACGATCATGTCGCCGTCGCGCACCACGGCCAGCGGCCCGCCCGCCGCCGCCTCGGGCGAGGTGTGCAGGACCACGGTGCCATAGGCGGTGCCCGACATGCGCGCGTCGGACACCCGCACCATGTCAGTGATGCCCTTGCGCAGCACCTTGGGCGGCAGGCCCATGTTGCCGACCTCGGCCATGCCGGGATAGCCCCTGGGCCCGCAGTTCTTCAGCACCATGACGCAGGTCTCGTCGATGTCCAGCGCCTCATCCTCGATCCTGGCCTTGTAGTCGTCGATGTCCTCGAAGACGACCGCCCGGCCGCGATGCACCATCAGGTGCGGGCTGGCGGCCGAGGGCTTCAGCACCGCCCCGTTCGGCGCCAGGTTGCTGCGCAGCACGGCGATGCCGCCCTGGTCGGTCAGCGGCCGGTCGGCGGGCAGGATCACCTCCTCGTTCCAGTTCACCACCTCCTTGACCTCGTCCCAGATCGTGGCGCCACTGACGGTCAGCGCGTCCTTGTGAAGCTGCCCGGCCTCGCCCAGCCGCTTGATGACCACCGGCAGGCCGCCGGCATGGAAGAACTCCTCCATCAGGTATTTCCCCGAGGGCATCAGGTTCACGATGGTTTTGAGGTCGCGCCCCAGCCGGTCCCAGTCCGCCAGCGTCACATCGACCCCGACCCGGCCGGCCAGCGCCAGCAGGTGGATCACCGCGTTGGTCGAGCCGCCGATGGCGCCATTGGTGCGGATCGCGTTCTCGAAGGCCTGCTTGGTCAGGATGTCGCTGGGCTTCAGGTCGTCCTTGACCATCTGCACGATGCGCCGGCCCGACAGCTGCGCCATGGTGCGGCGGCGCGAATCCACCGCCGGGATCGCGGCATTGCCCGACAGCGCCATCCCAAGCGCCTCGGCCATGCTGGCCATGGTCGAGGCGGTGCCCATGGTGTTGCAGGTGCCGGATGAGCGCGACATGCTCGCCTCGGCCTCGAGGAACTCGGCCTGGGTCGTCTCGCCGGCCTTCACCGCCTCGGAAAACTTCCACAGATGCGTCCCCGAGCCGATGCGCTCGCCCCGGAACCAGCCGTTCAGCATCGGCCCGCCGGTGACGACGATCGAGGGAATGTCGGCCGAGGCCGCCGCCATCAGCAGGCTGGGCGTGGTCTTGTCGCAGCCCACCAGCAGCACCGCCCCGTCGATGGGCTGGCCGCGGATCGTCTATTCGATGGCCAGCGCCGCGAGGTTGCGAAACATCATCGCGGTCGAGGTGCCGGCCTCCCACACGCCCGCCTTCACCTTTTCCGCCAGTTCGCGCAGGTGGCCGTTGCAGGGCGTCAGGTCCGACCAGGTGTTCAGGATGCCGATCACCGGGCGGCCGTCGAACAGGTCATGCGGATAGCCCTGGTTCTTCATCCAGCCGCGGTGATAGATCGTGTCGCGCGAATTGCCGCCATACCAATGCTGCGAGCGCAGCTGGCGCGGCCATAGGGCGGGGGTAAAGGACGGGGTGCTGGACATGCGACTTCTAGAGGGTGGCGACGGCGACCGGCACCGCATCGTTGGGCATCTGGACCAGCGGGTTGTGCAGCGGCAGGCCGAGCGCAGGGGCCTCGATCTGGAACACGTCGCCCGGCCGGGCATGGACGCCGTCGGCAAAGGACAGCGTCGCCGTGCCGAGGAAATGCACATGCACATCGCCCGGCTGGCGGAACAGCGCATATTTGAAATGATGGTGTTCCAGGTTGGCGATGCTGTGGCTCATGTTCGCCTCGCCCGACAGGAAGGGCCTTTCCCAAAGCGTGGCGCCGTCGCGCAGGATGCGGCTGGTACCCTCGACATGCTGCGGCAGCGCGCCCAGCAGCATCTCGGGGCCGAAGCTGGCCGGGCGCAGCTTGGAATGGGCGAGCCAGAGGTAGTTGCCCCGTTCCGTGACGTGGTCGGAAAACTCGTTCCCCAGCGCGAAGCCCAGCCGGAAGGGCGTGCCGTCCGGGCCGATGACGTAAAGCCCGGCGATTTCCGGCTCCTCGCCCGCGTCCAGCGCAAAGCCGGGGCTGTCCAATGCCGCGCCGGGCGCCACGGCAGCATGGCCATTGCCCTTGTAGAACCATTCGGGCTGCGCGCCGACCTGGCCTGTGCCGGGCTTGCCGCCTTCGAGGCCCATGCGGAACATCTTCATGCTGTCGGTCAGCTCGTCGCCGTCCAGCTTGGCATGCATGGTATTGCGCGTCGCGGCCCAGCTGAGATGCGTCAGCCCCGTCCCGGTCAGGTGCAGATGCGCCGGGTCGGGATGGTCCAGCGGCAGTAGCATCCGCCCCTCGGCCAGCGCGGCACCCAGGTCGACCGGGGCGCCTTGGCAGCGCGCCTGGACCTCGCCGGCCAGGCTGCGGCCGGCGGCGATGGCGTCCAGCGCCAGGGCGCGGGTGCTGTCCATGCCCGGAACCAGATGCGCGGCATCGCCGTCACGCAAGGCCACCGCACGTCCGCCATCCGGCAAAAGCAATTGCGACAAAAACATGGATCAGCCTTACATTCTCAGTTGGGGTGATGCGGTGACCGCAGCCCGTCCCAGTTGGCGGGACATGGAAGGATGATCGCCAATACAGTGCGGCAACTCTGGATGACATGATTTCCTCTCCCTCGCAGCGCATGGCCGCGTCGACCCGGAGGGCCTTGCCAGCACGATAGCAAGCAATCCACATGATGATAAAATTATATTAATGCCATTCCATATGCATATATTGGTATACATTGTGCCTCTCCCGCAGCATGCTAATCACGTGGCGCTTCGGCTTGGGCATGGCGAGCACACGATGGGAAAATGGCGTCGCCGGTTTGCCGAGCATCGGATCGAGGGGCTGACCGACCAATATCGCTCAGGGCGGCGGCCACGGACGGTATTGGATGCGCAGGTTGCAGGCTGCTGCCCATCTAATCGCGGGTCTTCTAGGTTCCCACGGGACGCGGTTCCGGTGATGCCATGCTCAGGATTGATGCCGACCATGTCGAGCACGCCAATGAGATGGGTAGGCCCGAATTGCATTGAACCAGCATCATGTTGGCGGCCACGGTGCCGGCTACGAACCGAAGCATGCCCAGGTCGACCTCACACGAAGGCTGCCAAGCAGGAAAGCGGTCCATTTGATAAACATATAAGACCGCAGTCCGGCGGCGCATTGCGCCTGCGCAAAACAGCTTGACTGAGACGATCCCGTTACCAAAGCTTGGAGCCTGGGAGAGATGGCGAAGTGCCACGGAAAGAGGCGCCTTAATCCTGTGAACAGCAGAACAAGCCGGCAAACTCTTGTGGCACACCAATTTGATGTTCCCGCAACATCGGTGACGTCCAACGGAGGAAGCGACAATCACCCGACCGAAGTGCGGGCCGCCGCTTACAGATGTTCAAACCATCCGGCAGCATAGCCGCGCAGCGCTTCGGCGTGAGCGGGCATGAGGCATGGCCTGCCTTGTTCGACCACCGCATCCGGCAGGCAGAGCAGCGCCGCCCCGACCGAGGTGCCGGTGGCTGAGGCCGCGGTTTCGACGCCCTCGCCGCGCAAGGCCGACAGCATGTCGAGAAAGTCGCCGTTCCGCGCGAAGGGGCCTTCGACGATCGTCGGCCCACGGGCCGCAATCAGATCGAGGCAAGTCGCCGTCATCAGCGCCAGATACCAGGACAAGGCGACCATGCGCTGCCCTTCGCCCCCAGGCGTTCCGATCCACGCCATCTCGCGGCCCCGGAACGGGCCTGAGCCCGGCTCGACCGCCGGCAGGATCATCACCCCGGCATCCAGCACGGCGGCACGGTCCGCGTCGGAGGGCTCGGCCGCGCTGCCGGCATGGATGATCTCGAACTCGCGCCCACCCATGAACCGGGCCGAAGGCACGGGCTGGCCAAGCGCGTTGACATTGACGAGGACGTCGCGCGCAGGGTCCAGCCGTTCACTTGCGCCACCCACCGCCATGGCCACGACCCAGGTGCCGGTCGAGACCACCGCGAAAGGCGCTTTCCGCGCCAGGACATGCGGGAACAGCGAGGCGTTGCTGTCGTGGATGCCCACCGCAACCGGGGTGCCGGCAGGAATACCGGTCAAGCCCGCGACCTCGGGCGACAGCCCGCCCAGCACTTCGTTCGAGCGGCGCGCGGGCGCGAAGCGGTCGGTCAACCCCAAGCGCTCGACCAGCGGCGAGAAACAGCCCTGCCACGGATCCCAGAGATCGGTGTGGCACCCCAGCGAACTCACATCCGAGGCCCGTTCGCCGGTCAGCCGCCAGCCCCAATACTGCGGATAGGTCACGACATGCGCGACGCGCTCGGCAAGTTTGGGATGGGTGGCCAGCAGCCAGTGAAGCTGCGCGCCGAGGTTCAGCCCCAAAGGCAGCCGGGGGGAGCCGGTCAGCGCAAAATCCGGCCGGATCGCATCATAGCGCGCTGCAAGCGCATCCGGCCCGGAATGCTCGTAATCCAGCATGGGCGCAGCCACCCGGCCCTGCCGGTCCAGCAGCACGGCAGCCGCGCCGTGCGTGGTGATCGAGATCGCATCCACGCCATGCTCGGCCTGGAAGGCCGCCAGATGCGTCAGGAAGAACCGCCAATGCCCATCCAGATCTACATGAGGCCAGGGCGGGCCGGGCAAGGGACGGTTCGGGCGGGTGACAACGGCGATCTCGGCCAGCGTCCTGCCATCGACCAGCGCCAGCTTGGCATTGGTCTTGCCGATGTCGATGACGGCGATATGGGTCATGGCAGGTGGAACATCGGCATCAGCGGAACCGCGACGGGCTCGTTATCGGGGCGGGTTTCCATGATGTCGGCCATATGCGCCCACCAGCGCCGCATCACCGGATGCGCCGGCAGGTCGTCCATACCGTGATCGTCCGGGCGCCAGAGAACCGCGAACAGCGCATTGGTCTGGGGGTCGAGGTGGATCGAATAGTCCCGCACCCCTGCCTGCTTCAGCAGCGCGACGAGTCCGGGCCAGATCGCGTCATGGCGGCGGCGGTATTCCTCGGCCATGCCGGGCTTCAGCATCATGCGGAAGGCGTGTTTCTGCATCACCGCCTCCGCGCCATGGCCCAGAGCCGCGGGATGGCGATGACCGCGATCAGCAGCGCGCCGGTGACGATGGACATGACGATGCCGGGCACGTTCAGCAGGCCAAGGCCGAAGGTCACCAGCCCCATCACCAGCGCCGCCAGCACCACGCCGAGGACGCTGCCCGAGCCGCCGAGGATGCTGACCCCGCCCAACACGACGATGGTCACCACCTCAAGCTCGAAGCCGGCAGCGATCGAGGGCCGGGTCGAGCCCAGCCGCGAGGTCAGGCAGATCGCGGCGATGCCACTCATCAGCCCGGTGAGCAGGAACAGAATGAAGCGGACGCGCTCTACGCGGATGCCCGAGAAGCGCGCGGCGGTGGCATTGTTGCCGATGGCATAAACCATGCGGCCCAAGCTGGTGCGGTGCAGCAGGACACCGAAGACCAGCGCGGCCAGCGCAAATATCACCAGCTCGACCGTGATAACCCAGAAGACATAGCCCTGCCCGAACCAGGCGAAGCTCTCGGGGTAGCCGGTGAAGGCGCCGTCGCCCAGCACGATATAGCTGATGCCGCGAAACAGGCTCATCGTGCCGATGGTCACGACGATCGAGGGCAGGCCGAAGCCCGCGACCAGAAGCCCGTTGAAGGCGCCGCAAAGCAGTCCGGTCCCCAGCCCCAGCAGAACCAGCACCGGGGTCGGGGTGCCCAGGGTCATAGCCAGGCCCATCACCGTCGAGACCAGCGCGATGATCGCGCCCACGGAAAGGTCGATCTCGCCGGCGACGATCAGCATGGCCATGGCGAAGGCGATCATGGCCTTTTCGGTGAAGTTGAAACTGGCGTCCGACAGGTTCCATGGATCGAGGAAATAGGGCGAGGCCAGCGCATTCAGGATGAAGATGGCGACGGCCACGACCAGCAGCAGCCCCTCCCAGCTTTTCAGCGCACGTGCGGCGGGGCTGGTAAGGCGGTCGGGAATGTGGCGTCCATTGATCGCGGTGGTCATGTCCGATGCTCCGCCTGTTTCAGGATGATGCGGCCGGGCTCGCGTTGGCTGGCCGCGTTGAAGGCGATGGCCACCAGGATCGCGCTTCCCGAGATCGCCATCTGCCAAAAGGGCGATATGCCGACGACCGGCAGCGCGTTCTTGATGATGCCCAGGAAAAGCGCACCCATGACCGCGCCGGCGACCGAGCCTGCTCCGCCCGCGATGGCGATGCCGCCGATCACGCAGGCTGCAACCACGTCCAGTTCAAACCCGGCGGCGATGTCGACATAGGCCACGGCATAGCGCGCGACCCACAGATAGCCGGTCAGTCCGGCCAGCGCGCCCGAAAGCACGAAGGCCGCGCATTGCGTGCGCCCGACCGAGAGGCCGGTATAGACCGCGGCGTGGGGATTGCCGCCGACTGCATGGAAGGCCCGCCCCAGCGGCGTCCGCGTCAGCACCAGCGCCATGGCCGCGACGCCGGCAAGGCCGATCCAGGCCATGACCGGCAGACCCAGGACGACGGTGCGGGGGAACGCCTTGAACGCGTCGCTCATCTGATGGGCGTTGATCCAGGCGCCGCCGGTCATCAGGAAGATCGAGCCGCGATAGATCGTCATCGTGCCAAGCGTGACGACGATGGAGGGGATGCCCAGCTTCCAGACCAGCAGCCCGTTCACCGCCCCCAGCGCCGCGCCAAGCAGGATCACCGCCAGCAGGATCAGCGGCAAGGGCACCCCGGCCCCGTTCATCAGCGCCGCGACCATGCCGCACAGCGCCAGGTTGGCGGCAACCGACAGGTCGATGCATTTCGTCAGGATCACCGTCATCTGGCCCAGGGCCAGCAGGATCAGCGGCGAGGTATCGGTCAACACCCGCGCCAGATTTCCGGGCGAGACGAAGCCCGGAAAGCGGCTGGCAATGGCGGCCAGCAGCGCCAGGATGGCAAGGGCCAGGATCGTCTCACGAGATTTCAGCATGCTCATGCGGCTTCTCCTTCGCCGGGGGGTGGGGCGCTGCGGTCCAGGCCGACGGCGGCACGCACCAGGTTTTCCGGCGTCATCCGCTCGCCTGCGAACTCGCCGGCGATGCGGCCCTCGCGCATGACGATCACCCGGTCGGACATGCCCAGCACCTCTGGGATCTCGCTGCTGACCATGATCACCGACAGGCCCTGGGCGGCCAGTTCGGACATGAAGTCATGCACCGCCGCCTTGGAGCCGATGTCGATGCCCTTGGTCGGCTCGTCCAGGATGATGACGCGCGGACGTGTGGCCAGCCATTTGGCGATGACGACCTTTTGCTGGTTGCCGCCCGACAGCAGCGCGACGTCCTGGTCCAAGCTCGCCGCCCGCAGGTCCAGCCGCTGGGTGTATTCGCGGGCCAGCGCGAATTCCTCGGTCAGGCGCAGGAAGCCCACCCGGCTGGTGCGCGCCAGCGACGGCAGGGTGACGTTCTGAAAGATCGGCAGCCCCTTGACGGCGCCCTGCCTGCCGCGATCCTCGGGGACATAGACGATGCCGGCCTCAACCGCCTGCGCGGGCGAGCGGATGACCCGCACCTTGCCCTCGATCCGGCAGGCGCCTTTCGACGGCCGGGTGATGCCGAACAGCGCCTGCATCACCTCGGAGCGTCCGGCTCCAACCAGGCCGTAAAAGCCCAGGATCTCGCCGCGATGCAGGGTGAAGGTGATGTCCGCAAACTCGGTCGGGTGGCTGTAGCCGGCGACGGTCAGCACCGGTTCGCCGATCCGGGCCGGACGCTTGGGATAGATCTGGTCGACCGAGCGGCCGACCATCATGCGCACCAGATCGGCTTCGGCTACATCCTGCATCAGCCCCTGATCGACGAACTGGCCGTCGCGGAACACGGTCCAGCGGTCGGCGATGCGAAAGATTTCGTCGAACTTGTGGCTGATGAACAGGATGGCCTTGCCCTGCGCCTTGAGCTTCTCCACCAGGTCGTAAAGTTCGGCGATCTCCTTGTGCGACAGCGCGGCGGTCGGTTCGTCCATGATGACGACGCGGGCGTCGATGGACAGGGCGCGGGCGATGGCGACCAGGTGCTTGCTGGCGATACCCAGATCGCGCAGCCGCACCGCGGGGTTCAGATCGGCGCCGATGCCGTCCAGGATGGCGCGGGCACGCCCGCGCATGGCGCGCCGGTCGATCAGGCCCCAGCGGTTGCGGGGCGCATGGCCGATAAAGATGTTCTCGGCCACCGTCAGCTCGTCGAAGAGCACGGTTTCCTGATGGATCGCGGTCACACCCGCCTCGCCCGCAGCCTGGGCGGTAGGAAGGGCAACACGCCGGCCATCCACCAGGATCTCGCCCTCGTCGGGCTGGTAGATGCCGGTCAGGATCTTGACGATGGTGGACTTGCCCGCGCCGTTCTCGCCGATCAGCGCGGTCACCTGGCCGGGATAGAGGTCGAGTTGCACGCCACCAAGCGCACGCACTCCGGGAAAGGTCTTGACGATGCCGCGCAGCGACAGCACCGGGGCCGCGCCGTCCTGCGGCCGATACTCAGCCTGCATGATCACATCCTTTGAGGCAGGGATCCCCGGTGCGCCCTGCGCGCCGGGGCAGCGTTCCGGCGATCAGAAGATCGAGCTGAACTGGTCGATGTTGCCGGCATCGTAGACGAAGGGATCGGCCATGGCGGCCTCGGTGTTCTCGTCCAGCGTGATCTCGCCCATGCGGCCGATCGGGATGGTCGCGCCCGGCTCGGCCTTGGCGTCGCCCTTGGCCAGGTGGTAGGCGGCCATGGTCGCCGAATAGCCCAGGTCGATGGGGTTCCAGATCGCGAAGCTTTCCGAGACCCCCGACTTGACATGACCGGCCATTTCCGACGGCAGGCCCAGGCCGGTCACGTTCACCTGGCCGATCTTGCCAGCATCGGTGACGGCTTGCGCAGCAGCGACGATGCCCACCGAGGTCGGCGCGATGATCGCCTTGAGGTTCGGATAGGTCTGCATCAGGCCCTGCGCCTCGCGATAGGACTTGTCGGCCAGGTCGTCGCCATAGACCGTCCCCACTACCCTGACGTTCGGATAGTCGCCCGCGACCTTGTTCATCTCGGCGATCCACGTGTTCTGGTTGGTCGAGGTGGTGGTGGCCGAAAGTACCGCGACCTCGCCGCCCTCGGGGGGCAGGTGATCGGCGGCCAGCTTGATGATCGTATTGCCGATCAGCGGTGCGGAGGATGGGTTCAGCTGCATCTGCCGGCCCGCCGGTGCGACGCCGGAATCCCAGCTGATGACGGTGATGCCGCGCTGCATGGCCTTTTTCAGGGTGGGCACCAGCGCGTCGGTGTCATTGGCGCTGACGGCGATGGCATCGACCCTTTGCGCGATCAGGCTGTTGATGACCTCGATCTGGCCCTCGGCGGTGGTGTCGGTCGGGCCGGTATAGATGATCTCGACATCGCCGAGTTCTTGCGCAGCCTCTTGGGCGCCCTTGTTGGCCGCCTCGAAAAAGCCGATGCCAAGCGCCTTGGCGACCAGCGCGATGCGCAAGTTCTCGGCCTGGGCGGCGCCGGTCATCAGCGCGCCGGCGACTGCGGCGGTGGTCAGGATCTTGCTCAGAATGCTCATGTCTTCCTCCCCTATGAGCGATGTCGCGCCTTACTCCTCGGCGCGTTTCTTCCGGTTTGAAGCCGCTGCTGCCTCGACCACCATCAGGCGGATATCGGCCGCCTCCAGCATCTTGGCGGCGCGATCCTCGATCCCGTCATCGGTGATGACGGTGTGGATGCGTGTCAGCGGGCAAAGCAGCAGGCTGGAGCGCTGGCGAAATTTCGAGCTGTCGGCCAGCACCACCAACTCGTCAGCCTGGTCGATCAGCTTCTGCTCGGCCTGGACCAGCAGCGGATCACCCTCCATCAATCCCAGCTGCCCCAGGCCACGGCAGCCCATGAACATCAGCCGAGCATAGAAGTGGTTGCTGCCGTCCTCGTCGAAGGGCGACAGGATGATGCTCTGTTCGCGGTAGATGGCGCCCGCTGGCACCAGCACGGTATTCTTGGATTGCTTGAGCAGGTGCTCGGCAATGGGAAAGCTGTTGGTAAAGACCTGCAGGCGTCGGGTGGACAGCGGATGCACCATCTGGAAGGTGGTCGTTCCACCGTTGATGATGATGGCATCGCCATCCTGGCACAGTTCGACCGCCGCTTGGGCGATTGCGCGTTTCTGAGCGATATTGATCGTCTGATCGACCGCAAAGGGCCGGGCATTGATCCCGACGAATTGCGGCGGCGCAATGGCCTCGGCGCCGCCGCGCACGCGCCGCAGCTTCTTGCCGACATGCAGCTGAGCAATATCGCGCCGCACCGTCGCCTCGGATGCGCCGGTCAACGCACAGAGATCGGCAACGGTAACGACCGGCCGCTCCTGCACGGCGGACAGAATAATGCGGTGACGTTCGGTTTCCAGCATGTCTCGCTCCCTTGGCGACTCAGTTTCCATCAATTTCGCGCATTGTCAATCATTTTTAAGCGTATACGCCGTTTTATGTGGCAATTATTGATTGTGATTGATTGAAAATGATTGACTTTGAGGCGAACGCAAGGTTATGCGTCTCCTGACCGCGCGGCAACCGCCGCCCGAAAGGGGAGGATCGCATGACCATGACAATGACCGCCAACCGATTGGAAAACCTGTGGGACGACGCCAAGGCTGCGTCCATGAGCGAATCGGAAAAGCTGCTCTATCGCTCGAACCTGCTCGGGTCGGACAAGCGCGTCACCAATTACGGTGGCGGCAACACCTCGGCCAAGGTGATCGAGGCCGATCCGCTGACCGGCGAATCCGTCGAGGTGCTTTGGGTCAAGGGCTCGGGCGGCGATATCGGCTCGATGAAGATGGATGGCTTCGCCACACTCTACATGGACCGGCTGCACGCGCTGAAGGGCAAGTATCGCGGCCCCGCGCATGAGGACGAGATGGTCGGCTACCTGCCCCATTGCACCTTCGGTCTGAACCCGCGCTCCGCCTCGATCGACACGCCGCTGCACGCCTATGTGCCCCGTCGCCACGTTGACCACGTGCATTCCGACGCGATCATCGCCATCGCCGCCTCGGTCAATTCGAAAGAACTGACAGCCGAGATCTTCGGCAACGAGATCGGTTGGCTGCCTTGGAAAAAGCCGGGCTATGAGCTGGGTCTGTGGCTGGAGAAGCTGGCGACCGAGAACCCGAAGATGCGCGGCGCGGTTCTGGAAAGCCACGGGCTTTTCACCTGGGCGGATGATGCCAAGGACTGCTATCTGACCACACTGGAGATCATCAACAAGGCCGCCGCCTGGCTGGAGGGAAAGACCGCGGGCAAGCCTGCGTTTGGTGGGGCGAAGGTTCCCACGCTGCCCGAAGCAGAACGTCGCAACGTCGCAGCCCGGCTGATGCCGGTGATTCGCGGCCTGATCTCGAAAGAGCGTTACAAGGTCGGCCATTTCGACGACCAACCGGCGGTCCAGGAATTTGTCGGCTCGAATGCGCTCGAAACCCTTGCGCCCCTGGGCACCTCCTGCCCGGACCATTTCCTGCGCACCAAGATCCGGCCGCTGGTCGTCGACTTCGACCCGGCAAACCCGGATCTTGACGCGACCATTGCCGGCCTTGAAAAGGCCGTCGCCGATTATCGCGCCGACTACACCGCCTATTACGAACGCTGCAAACATCCCGACAGCCCCGCACTGCGCGACCCGAATGCCGTGGTCTACCTGGTGCCGGGCGTTGGCATGATCACTTTTGCGCTGGACAAGGCCACGGCGCGGATCTCGGGCGAGTTCTACGTCAACGCCATCAACGTGATGCGCGGGGCCAGCGCCGTCTCGACCTACCAGGGCCTGCCCGAGCAGGAAGCCTTCGACATCGAATACTGGCTGCTGGAGGAGGCGAAGCTCCAGCGGATGCCGAAACCAAAGGCCCTGGCCGGCCGGGTGGCGCTTGTCACCGGCGGCGCGGGCGGGATTGGCGCCGCCACGGCCGAGCGTTTCCTGCGCGAAGGCGCCTGCGTCATGCTGGCCGATATCGATGCAGACGCCCTAGGGCGCGCGCATGAGGGGTTGGCCGGCAGCTTCGGCCGGGACGTGGTCCGCTCGATCCAGATGAACGTCACCGACGAGAACCAGGTCGCCCGCGCCTATGCCGAAACAGCGGTCGAGTTCGGTGGCATCGACATCCTGGTGTCGAATGCCGGCATCGCCACCTCGGCCCCGGTCGAGGAAACCTCGCTGGCGCTGTGGAACAAGAACATGGACATCCTCTCCACCGGCTATTTCCTGGTCTCGCGCGAGGCGTTCCGCCTGTTCCGCACTCAGAAGGTCGGTGGCTCGGTGATCTTCGTCGCCTCCAAGAACGGCCTGGCGGCCAGTCCCAATGCCAGCGCCTATTGCACCGCCAAGGCGGCCGAGATCCATCTGGCCCGCTGCCTGGCACTGGAAGGCGCCGAGACGGGGATCCGCGTCAATGTGGTGAACCCCGACGCCGTGCTGCGCGGCTCGCGCATCTGGGAGGGCGAGTGGCTGGACCAGCGCGCCTCGACCTACGGCACCGACAAGGAGGGGCTGGAGGAGATGTATCGCCAGCGGTCGATGCTGAAGCGCTCGGTCCTGCCCGAGGACATCGCCGAGGCCATCTATTTCTTTGCCGGCGACCTTTCCGCGAAATCTACCGGCAACATCCTGAACGTGGACGCCGGCAACGTCCAGGCCTTCACCCGGTGACCGCCATGATCGAGAAAAGCGTGATCGAGGCGGAAAACGCCGCCCGCGCGGCCGATATGCAGGCCGATTATCAAGCCCTTGGCGCCCGTCTGGCGCACCGGGACATCGATATCGAGGCGCTGACCGCCCGTGCCATGTCCTTCGGCGTCGCGGTTCCCAGCTGGGGGACCGGCACCGGCGGCACCCGCTTCGCCCGGTTTCCGGGCGAGGGCGAGCCGCGCGGCATCATGGACAAGCTGGACGATTGCGGCACCATCCACCAACTGACCGCCGCGACACCTCGGGTCAGCCTGCATATCCCCTGGGACAAGGAAGACCCGGCGCTGCTGCGCGAAAAGGCCGAGGAGGTCGGGCTGGGCTTCGACGCCATGAACTCGAACACCTTCCAGGACCAGCCTGGGCAGGCGCGCAGCTACAAGTTCGGCTCGCTCAGCCATACCGACCCGGAGACGCGCCGGCAGGCGGTCGAGCACAACCTGGAATGCATCGAGATCGGCCGGGCCATCGGATCGAAGGCGCTGACCGTCTGGATCGGCGACGGCTCGAACTTTCCCGGCCAGACCTCGCTGTCGCGCCAGTTCGACCGCTATCTGGACTCGATGAAGGCGATCTATGCCGGGCTGCCCGAGGACTGGCGGATCTTTTCTGAACACAAGATCTATGAGCCGGCCTTCTACTCGACCGTGGTGCAGGACTGGGGCACCAGCCTGGTGACCGCGCAGGAACTGGGCCCACAGGCGCAATGCCTGGTGGACCTGGGCCATCACGCCCCGAACGTCAACATCGAGATGATCGTGGCGCGGCTGGTGCGGGCCGGCAAGCTCGGCGGCTTCCATTTCAACGACAGCAAATACGGCGACGACGACCTGGACAGCGGCACGATCGAGCCCTTCCGCCTGTTTTTGGTCTTCAACGAACTGGTCGAGTTGGAGGACACGCCGGGCCTCGACCTGGCCCATATGATCGATCAGAGCCACAACGTCACCGATCCGATCGAAAGCCTGATCGTCTCGGCCGGCGAGATCCAGCGCGCCTTCGTGCAGGCTTCTCTGGTCGATCGCGCGGCGCTGGAGAGCTATCGGGAGGAGAACGATGCGCTGATGGCTGCGTCGGCATTGCGGACGGCCTTCCGCACCGATGTCGAGCCGGTCCTGCAAATGGCGCGGCTGCGCGCTGGCGCGGCGATCGATCCGGTCGCAACCTTCCGTGCCTCGCGCTATCGCGCGCGGGTCGCCGCCGAGAGGCCCAGGACGACATCCGGGGGCGGAGGCATCGTCTGAGCCAAGACCATCAAGCCTCGCCAACGGTAACATTTCGAAAGCGCCGGGCACGTCATAGGAAGCAATTGATCCGCCGCATCACATTCCTCCCAAATGACGGATCCGCGATCCGACGCCTACGCCTTTCAACGGGCTCAGATGGCGAGAACGGCGATCTTGCGGACGGCCTGGGCGGCCTCCGCGCCCTTCTTCACGAAATGGGCATGGAAGAATGCGCGATGCTCGTCATTCGGCCGAGATCATGAAGACCGGGTTATGGATATCGAAGGGACCGGCCTGACGCCTTCGATATTGTCCTGACCGATCTGGTAGTCGGTCTCGATGATCTCGGTCGACCCCTCGGGCTGCGGCAGCGCCTCGACGCCCGGATCGAGGTCGGGGTCGAGATGGCCCGCTAGGGCCTCCTGCTCTCGCCAAAGATCGCCGGGATGGCCCTTGTGGCTTTTGTGAGTCGGTTTGTCGGGTGTGGGTGTCTGTGCCATGCGTCCCTTTCTCATTTGTGGTGCGATCGGGCCCGAAAACTTCGACTCGGCGCCCAGGGCGCCTGCGCGCACGAGGATTTCACAACGTCGCCATGATCGTCACCCACATACGAGATCGGCAATCGGAAGGTCGGATGCCAAGTTAGCGGTAGCATTAGCCACTTTGGTTCTGCCTATGACGGAGATGGGCATCATGCTCAGCAGGCACGCCGCATTTTAGCCTCCCGCAGCACCCTCATCGCATAGGCGCCCACCAAGCCGCTACGACCAGCCTCTTCCTGATGCAATCCGACGTGGCGTTCCCTCAGCGGTTGCGCGACCGCCCAGGCATCGTGGCCTTCGGCATGCTTGCAAGCAAATTCTGATTGTTTTAGTCGGAATTTGCGCACCTGCATCCTCTCTCGTCTGTTCAAGGATTCCCAAGCTTTCGGATGACCGATTCCGTCCATCTTGCCTGTCTCTACATGAAGGAACGGCCCGGTCTGCGTCGGTTCCTGACAAGGATGACCGGCAGCCTCGGCATGGCGGACGACCTGATCCAGGACACGTTCCTGCGCGTGCTGGAGAAAGAAGGCGGAATGGGCGGGGTCCGCGATCCGCGTGCCTATCTGCGCCGCTCGGCGCGCAACCTTGCGATCAACGCGCTGACGGCGCAGCGGCGCAATGCCGACATCACAGATATGCCCGAAACTGCCGATCCGGCGCCCGGCGCCGTCGAGAGGATGATCGCCCGGCAGGACTTGCTGCTGGTCATGCGCACCATCGCCGGCCTGCCGGAAAAGCGGCGGCAGGTCTTCATCATGTCGCGCGTCGACGATCTGAGCTATAATCAGATCGCCGCCCGGCTGGGTATTTCCCGCAACACGGTGATGGTGCAGATCGTCCGGGCGCTGTCCGATCTGCGCAAGGCGCTTGAGATGTAGGCCAGTCATGGGCTCTCCCGACGATCAGGCTCTGGAATGGCTGGTGCGCGTGAATGACGAGCGGGCGGACGACGGCCTTCGCGCGGAATTCACGCGCTGGCTTGCGGTGCCCGAACATGTTGAAGCCTGGGTGCGGGCTGAGGCGTTCTGGAACCGTCTGCAGCCCGCCACCACCGAAATGCGCCAGAGGCGCAAGCTGTCCCGCCGGGCCGCCATCACCGGCGGAGGGGTCGCGCTGCTGGCCCCGCTGACTTTATGGCTAACCCGCCCGCCCGTTCGTCGTCAAGGCGGGTCCGGCCGAATTCAGCGCGCTTGGGACGGCGTTCAACATACGCCTTTCCGGGGATCGGGTCAGCCTTACGGTCACGGAACACAGCGTTCTTGCCAGAAGCGGCACGGTCGAGACGGTGGTGGAACAGGGCCAGCAATTCGTATTCGACGACAATGCCGCCACCGGCCCGCAGGCGATCGATCCCGAATCCGAAACTGCTTGGCGGCATGGCGTCCTTGTGTTCCAGGCGACGCCGCTTGGGGAGGTGATGGACGTGCTGGCCCGCAATGCCGGGTGGAATGTCATGGTCAGCAACACGGCGAAACGCATCCCGGTCACGGCGATGTTCAGCCTGTCCCGCATTGCCGAGGCGCCGGAAACCATCGCGCAGACGCTGCCGGTGCGCCTGACCCACCTGCCGGGCGGCGTTATCATCATACGGGCCAGGTGAGGAAAAATTTTCAGGCCGCTGTAATTACCCCGGCCGCCTGAACTGTCTTTTCTCTGTCATCGGATCCATGGGGAAGACAGGATGCAGGGAATGAAGGGACGGCTGGCCGCTTTGGCCTCGCTGGTATGCCTCGCTACAGCTGCGGCTCAGGCTCAGGAAGCGCAACGCATAGATATCGCGGCACAGCCGCTGGCCAGCGCGGTGCTGGAGCTCGGCCGGAAGACCGGGCTTCAGGTCGTTGTCGATGATCGGCTCATCGCAGGACGGCAAAGCATCGCCGTTTCGGGCATGATGACGCCCCACGAGGCGCTGAGTATCATGCTGGGTGAAAGCGGCTTGCAGCCTGCGCTGATAGATAACGACACCCTGACCATGGATCGCCGGGCCGGCGCGATGACTGCGGATGGGTCGATCATGCTGAGCACCGTCGTCATCAGCGCCGAAAACCCCTTCGGCGCTGTTTCCGGTATCGTGGCCCATTCCAGCGGTACCGGTACCAAGACCGGTGCCAACCTGCGTGACGTGCCGCAGGCGGTCAACGTGGTCACCGCCGACCAGATCAAGTCGCAAGGCGCGCGCTCGGTCATGTCGGGTCTGGCCTATACCCCCGGCGTCGTTGGCCAATACGGCGACAACGACCTGCGCCATGACTGGCTGACGGGGCGCGGCTTCCGCCCCGACCGTTATGCCGACGGGCTGCGGCAGAATTTCGACGCCCGTGGCTATGCGCAATCTCGGGCGGAGCCCTTCGGGCTGGAACGGATCGAGGTGCTGAAAGGTCCGGCATCGGTCCTTTACGGGCAAGCCACCCCCGGCGGCATCGTGAACGTTGTCACGAAGCGCCCCGTCGACCGGGAGGTGCGCGAGGTCGAACTGTCCTTCGGCTCCTACGACCGCAAGCAGATCGGCATCGATTTCGGCGGCCGGCTGGATAAGGACGGCGACCTGCTTTACCGCTTTGTCGCCATGGGCCGTGACGGTGACAGCGAATACCACCATATGAGCGAGCGGAAGCTCTATATCGCTCCGTCGCTGACCTGGAGGATCGACCCCAGCCTGACGCTGACGGTGTTCGGCGAATACCAGAACATCGATTCGCCCGGTAGCGGCGGCGCGCCGTCGCTTTCAGCCAATGGCACGTTGTTCCCCGATCCGGTCCGGGGTTATTTGCCGCAATCCACATTTGTCGGCGAACCGGGCTTCGATCATTTCGAAAGCACCTCTAAACAGGCCGGGATACGGCTGGAAAAGCAGATCAACCCGGACTGGTCCATTAACCAGATGCTGCGCTATAGCGAGGTGGATGTCGACACGCAGCGCGTCCAGCTTTACTGCCTGTCGCTGGCCTGCGGCCCGACCGAGGCCGCGCGTTACGCCTGGGGATTCCCGGAAACCTCGAAGGTCTGGTCCTATGACGCGCACTTGGTCGGCAAGCTGCGCAGCGGCGTGGTCGAGCATGACCTGCTGTTCGGCGTCGATGCATCTCGCGAGAAAAGCAGGTTCGACGAGACGGCGCTCAGCTATGTCTCGATGGGCTGGGACGTGTTCGACCCGGCCTATGTCGGCAGTGGTATCACCCGCCCGCCCGTCGCCATGAGCATCGGGCAGACCCGCAAGCAGGTCGGCATCTATGCCCAGGATCAGATCACCTGGGGCAAGGCCGTTGTTTCGGTCGGGCTACGCCATGACTGGGCCGATACGATAACCCGCACCGTTACGGCGACTTCTGACCGCAGCGTCGAGCAAGGCGA
Source organism: Paracoccus kondratievae (assembly GCF_009301415.1). Classification (GTDB taxonomy): domain Bacteria; phylum Pseudomonadota; class Alphaproteobacteria; order Rhodobacterales; family Rhodobacteraceae; genus Paracoccus; species Paracoccus kondratievae. The sequence goes on from NZ_CP045074.1 coordinate 100,827, forward strand.
TGACAAGCTGACCGGGCCCATTGGCGCGGTCTATCATTTTGACAACGGCATCTCGCCCTATGTCGGCTATACGACCTCCTTCTATCCGGCCGGCGGCACGGACCGTAACGGTGACGTCTTCCCCCCCCCACCACCGCCGACCAGGTCGAGGTCGGGCTGCGCTATGCGCCCCAGGACAGGCCGGTCATGGTCACCTTGTCGGCCTTCCAGCTGACGCAGGAAAACGTGCTGACACCCGATCCGGTCAACACAAGTTTCAACACCCAGACGGGCGAGGTCCGGGTGCGCGGCATCGAGCTGGATGCCAAGGCCGAACTGGCAAGCGGCTGAGCGTCATCGGCTCCTGTGCCTATAGGTGATGGCCAGATCACCCGCGACAACCGCTATCAGGGCAATCGTCCGGCCTTCGTGCCGCGCCATCAGGCCGCCCTCTGGCTGGACTACAGGCTGCAAGCGGCTGATGCCTGGGGCGGGCTGAGCCTTGGCGGCGGTATCCGTCATGTCGGCCAGACCTTCGGCGACAACGCCAACCAGTTCAGCGTGCCGTCATTCACGCTATTTGACGCCGCGATCCGCTACGACCTAGCCGCGATTGGCCATGAAGGCGCGCAGTTCAGCCTGAACGTCACCAACCTGACCGACAAGCGCTATGTCTCGACCTGCCTGAGCGCTTCGGGCTGCTACTGGGGTCCGGGTCGCGCTGTCTCGACCAGCCTGAGCTATAAGTGGTGACTGGAAATGTGTTGTCCCGGCGGGGCTTTCTCGCCGGGGCCACCTCTCTGGGCCTGACAAGCGGCCGCGCCGCCTCGACGGGCACGCCCGGCCGGATCGTCGTGCTTGACTGGGCCCTGGCCGAAACATTGATCGCGCTTGGCTTGGCCCCGCTGGCGGTGGCCGAGGCCCCGCTTTACAGGCAAAGGGTGGTCGAGCCGGCCTTGCCGCCGGGGACGCAGGATGTGGGGCTGAGGAACTGGCCCAATCTCGAAGCGATCAGGTCGCTCCGCCCCGAACTGATCCTGACGCTTGAAGGTTACGGTGCGCCGCCCGCGCGGCTGGAAGCCATAGCCCCGGTGCGCGCTCTGCCGCTATACACTGCGGAACGCCAGCCGCTGCATCTGGCCCGCCAGGCCGTCCGGGATCTGGCCGCGCTGCTGGATCGCAAGGCGCAGGGTGCCCGGCTGCTGGCGGATCTGGAACAGGCCCTTGCGCCGGTCCATAGCGATGCGCCTTCGGTGCTGATCCTGAAATTCGCGGATGATCGTGTCATCGACATCTATGGTTCGGGCAATCTGTTCGACGATGTCATCAAGGCGAAGGGCCTGTGGAATGCCTGGAACGGCCCGACGAACATCTGGGGCTTTGCCTCGGGCGGGATCGAGGAACTGGCCCGCCATCCCGAGGCCCGCCTGCTGATCATCGAGCCCGCCCCTCCTGCCCCCCTGCGGGAAAGCGCCATCTGGCGGGCCATGCCGCAGGTCCGGGCCGGTCGATTCAGTATCCTGCCCCCGGCCTGGGTCTTCGGCGGGGTGCCGTCGGCGATCCGCTTTTCAGGATTCTTGGAGGCGACATGACCCGCGGCACCCTGTTTCTGGCCATGCTGGCCGCCGGATTGGCGATCCTGGCTATTGGCCTTGCCATTTTCAACCTGACTGTGCCGGAACCGACCATCGCCAGCCTTCCCGATGAATTCTGGCAGATCTGGCGCGCCGAGTCGCTGATACCCCGTCTTTGGATGGCGTTGATCTCAGGGGCTGCGCTCGGGCTTTCGGGTCTGATGTTCCAGCAGGTATTGCGCAATCCGCTGGCGGAACCCGCCACGCTTGGCGTGCTGTCCGGGGCGCAGCTTGCCATCGCGCTTTGTGTGCTTTTGGCGGGCAATAGCGCCTGGCTGCGTGAGGCGGCGGGACTGGCTGGCGGCCTTGCTGCGCTGGCGTTCGTCACGTTGCTTGCCGGGCGCCGCGCCTCAGGCCCTGCACTGCTGGTCGCCGGACTGGTGGTCAATCTTGCGGTGGGTGCCATCTTCGTGCTGCTCGCCCTGTTTCAGCATGACTACCTGCGTTCGGTATTCATCTGGGCTAGCGGCAATCTGACGCAGAACGGCACCGCCGATCTGGCGGCGCTTGGCGGTCGGCTGCTGGTGCTGGTGCCGATTGCCCTGATCCTGATGCGGGGGATGGCGCTTTTCGCGGTATCCGATGAAAGCCTGCGCGGCCTTGGAGCCAACGCTTCCAGACTGCGGCTGGGGTTCTCCTTCTGGCCACGCTTGTATCTGCCGTGGTCACTGCCCGGATCGGCGTCATCGGGTTCGTCGGGCTTGCCGCTCCGCTGCTGGTCGCAGGAATGGGCATCCGCAGCCTGCCCGGCCGGATTGGTTGCCACGCCTGCGGCCGGCGCCGTGACCCTGCTGCTGCCCACCGGCGTTCTGACCCCGATACCCTGCGGCCTATTGCTTCTGCTGCTGCTCTGGCAGCGACGCATCCCCGAACATCCGGCACGGCAGGTATTGGCGGGCAATCGGCGTCCATTTCCGGCGGTCCTGGTTGCACTGACCGTTCTGGCAATATCCGTTGCCTTTTCGCTCTCGGAAACCCTCCATCTGCCGGGCTTGGACGCCGCCGAACTTTGGCCCGGACGCTGGCCCCGCGTTCTGACCGCGCTTTCTGCCGGGGTGATGCTGGCACTGGCGGGCGTCGTGATCCAGAGCCTGACCGGCAACCCGCTGGCCAGCCCGGAAAGCCTTGGCATCAGTTCGGGCGCGGGGCTCGGGATCATTCTGGGCCTGCTCGCCGGGGGCATGGCGGCGCTTTTTTCCGGCGCGGTGTCGGGTGCGCTGCTGGCCTTCGCGCTGGTCGTGGCGATCAGCGCGCGAAACCGCTTTGCACCGGGCGCGCTTCTGTTGACGGGGGTTGCCTTCGGCACCTTTGCCGGCGCCTTGATCTCAGTGATAATCGCCAGCGGCGATCCGCGCGCCTTTGTCGTGCTGACCTGGAGCATGGGGCCAACCTATCGCGCCGAGCCGATGGCCGCGCTGACCGGGGCTGCGGTGACGCTGCTCGCCTGTCTCAGCTTTCCGCTTTTCCTGCGCTGGCTTCGCATCCTGCCGCTTGGCACCGCGCAAGCGCAAGCCCTGGGTGTAAGGCCGGTCATCACGCGTTTCACCCTTATGGCCTGGGTTGCTGTCCTGACCGGCGTTTCGACGCTTGCCGTTGGACCGATCAGCTTCGCCGGACTGATGGCGCCGCATCTGGCCCGTGCCCTGGGCGCTTCCGGTCCGGGCATGCAGGGGATTTGCGCCGCCGCCCTGGGGGCAACCATTCTCGTGCTGGCCGATCTGGCCGGTCGGCTGATCTGGTTTCCCTACGAGATTCCCGCAGGCGCGCTTGCATCGCTTTTGGGCGCGCCGTTTTTCCTGTGGCTGATCGGAAGAGGCCGATGACCCTGTTTTCCTGCAAGGCGCTGGAACGTCGCGCAAATGGCCGAACCCTATTGGGCCCACTGGATCTGACGATCGAACCAGGCCGGATCATCGCAATCCTCGGACATAACGGATCGGGGAAGTCCACGCTTCTGAAGGCCCTTGCCCGCCAGGAAAGCCCGGATGCCGGAGATATCCGCTTCCTGGGCCGCGCAATCAGAACTTGGTCTGCCCGGGATTTCGCGCGCAAGCTGGCCTGGCTGCCACAAAACCCGACCGCAGCCCCGGGGATGACGCTGCACGACCTTGTGGGGCTCGGCCGTTTCCCCTGGCACGGCCTGCTGGGGCAACGTTCCACGCAGGACCGTATCGCCTGCGACGAAGCGATGGCGCTGACCGGCACCTCCGCATTTGCGGATCAGCTGGACGATACCTTGTCGGGCGGTGAACGGCAGCGCGGCTGGATCGCCATGCTGCTTGCACAGGGTGCCGAGGTGATGCTGCTCGATGAGCCGGTCTCGGCGCTGGATATCGCCCATCAGGTCGAAGTGATGGAGCTGTTGCGCAGGCTGAACCGTCAGCGCGGCATTTCGGTCATCATGGTCCTGCAAGACCTGAACCTCGCGATGGGCTGGTGCGACGAGGCCATCGCGCTGCATGGCGGCAGGCTGGCTGCGCATTCCCCGATTGAGGAGCTGCATGACGCCGGCCTTCTCAAGCGGCTTTATGGACTTGAGATGGAGGCAATTACCTGGCGCGGCAGCCGCCTGATGATGCCGCGGAGATTTTTCGAATCCGAAACCGCGACGCCATGAGAGATATATTCCCGGCCAATGTAATATCGGTTACCGACTTGTCGCCCTCCCTAATCCGGCTGGTCCTTGCCGTCGGGAATATGGAACTGTTTGAAAGGACGAAACACCCGGGCGAATGGGTCAGTCTCTGGTTTCCCGATGCCGCGGGGGCGCTGCCGCTACCCGCGCGCAACCTCTGCGGCAAGCGTCTGCCGCGCAACCGCTCTCGCCCGTATACATTGCGCAAGATCGATTGGCGGGAAGGGACCGTAACGATTGATATGGTTCGCCATGCAGGCGGACTTGCGGCCAGTTGGGCAGCTCAGGCGCGTATGGGCGATCAACTCCTGATGGGTCAGCCCGAGGGCAGGTTCAGAATTGCCCCCGGAATCGACCGGATTCTGATATTTGCCGACATCACCGGGCTTCCGGCCATTGCGCGCATTTTCGATGAGTGGCAGGGGCAGGCAAGAGCCATCGCGCATATCTGCGTGCCGTTCCCGGCTGACAGGCCGATGATGTTCGCGCCCGAAACCCATGAGATACACTGGCATCAACAGTCCGAAGCGGACGATCAACTGCTGGGGAGCGTTGCGGAAAGCATCTCGTTCCTGCCAGGTCGGGACTATGTGTGGATCGCTGCGGAGGCTACGACTGTGGCCCGTCTCAAACGCTGCTTTCGGGCAAAAGGCGCATACGACGGCGATGTTACCACGATAGGCTACTGGATCCGGGGCCATAGCCGCAGGTGAATATGCCGATAGAGGGGGCGGACCCCATCCCGGTTTGCCGAGCCGCGTTGCCCTGACTGGTCTCTTCGTCGCGGCTGGCCGGCCACAATCCGTCCAAGATGCAGCCGGCAAAGGGGCGGACGGGTGAGGGCGATGCTAGATGGCATTCCGCCCCCTTCCACCTCCCGCACCAGCCCTGATCTTCACGCGCCCGGCGGGCGAACTCGTTCAGCGTGGCCACCGCTGCGTCGAAGCGGTGTTCCGCCTCCGCATGGCGCAGGAAGGCCACGCGCTGCACCAGTATCTCGGCGGGCGTCGGCTGCTGCGCGAACAACTCCATCACCTCGTCGATGAAATCGGTCAGCGGCAGATAGCCGGGCCGCGTCGCTTGCCCCAGCGTCAGGTCGGTCTGCACTGCGGGCGGCACCAGTTCGATCACCTCGACCCGGCCTCGCAGCCCATCAGAAAAAGCTATGTGCCGAACTTGGCGCCAATCGGGTGATCTGCCTGCCGCTTACCCGTGAATCGGTGAAACAGGGGCTGGTTTTCGTCCGGAATCGTGAACTGGACCATGTCAATCAGCGCGCAAAACTGACCCCTTATCGGCGTCCAATATTGCCCCCCTGATGCGGTTTGCGCCGGGGCCTGAGCCGACGGAACTGATCAGTGGTGGAGGCGGGTCAGGCCCCGGTCATGCACGGTTCTTGAAGCGCCAGGACTCGTTGCCGGTCTCGATGATCTCGCAATGATGGGTGAGCCGATCGAGGAGCGCCGTAGTCATCTTGGCATCGCCGAAGACAGCCGGCCATTCTCCGAAGGCGAGGTTCGTGGTGACGATGATCGAAGTGCGCTCGTAGAGGCGGCTGATGAGGTGGAACAGCAGCTGACCGCCGGATTGGGCAAAGGGCAGATAGCCCAGCTCGTCCAGAATGACGAAGTCGAGGCGCGTCAGGTAGTCGGCCATGCGACCCTGCTTGCCGCTACGGGTCTCGGTCTCCAGGCGGTTCACAAGGTCGACGACATTGAAGAAGCGTCCACGGGTGCCGCCCCGGATCAGGGCGCGTGCTATGGCAATGGCGAGGTGGGTCTTGCCGGTGCCTGTGCCGCCGATCAGCACGACGTTGCGCTGGTCGGCAACGAAGCTGCCGGTGCTGAGGTCGCGCACCAGACCCTCGTTGATCGGCGTGCCGGTGAAGTCGAACTCCTCAATATCCTTTGCCAAGGGCAGTTTGGCGACGGTCAGTTGATAGCGGATGGATCGCGCCAGCTTCTCGGTGATCTCCGACTGCAGCAGATCGCCGACGATCCGGGGCGGCTCGTGCTGACGCTTGATGCCGGTGGCCATGACCTCGTCATAGGCGCTGCGCACTCCGTAAAGCTTCGGCGTCCCCATCAGGTCGAGGATTTGGGTGCGTTCCATAATGGCTTGTCCTCCTGAGGTTATCGTAGCGCGCACAGTCGGCCACGGGCTCATGGGTCAGGCGCAGCGCGGTTGGTGTGAGCAGCAAGGGCGGTGGCGCGGGGTTGCGCTGGCGGGCGAGGATGTTGATGACGACCGGTGCGGAATGGACGCCGTGCCCGAGCGCTTCGCGGCAAGCGGCCTCGACAGCCTGAAGGCCGTCCTCCGGCACGCAGGCCAGGATCTGGACCATCTGCCGATCACCGTCATCGCTGCCCTTCAACTTGCGCCGGATCGCCGACATGGCGGCGGGCAAGGCCCAGTCCCTGAAGGGCGCACCATTGCGCAGCGCTCCGGGTTTGCGCGCCAGAACAGGCACATAGTGCCAAGGGTCATAAACGGTCTGGCCTTGCCCGAAGACGCGGGCATGCTCGCCGACCACCACCCCATCCTGCCGGATGGTGATGCGATCGGCATAGGCATGCACCTCGACGGGGCGGCCAACAGCTGTGGCCAGCACCGAGTATTTATTGTTGTCGAACCGCACCGTGCATGTCTTGGCCACCGACGCAGGCACGCTGTGGAAGCCGTCGAAGGGCCCGGCATAGGGCACGAGATGCGGGCGTTCCGCCTCGAACATCTCCCAGACCGTCTTCCCGCTTTCTTCGGGATGGCGATGGGTCTTGGCATAGGCCACGCGTTTGTCGAGCAACCAGGCGTTCAACTCGTCGAGGCTCCCTACCCGCAAACGCAGCGTGAAGAAGCGCTCCCGCACCAGCCCGACCTGGTTCTAGACCTGGTCCTTCTCCCATCCGGAGGCGGGAGTGCAGGCGACCGGCTGGACCAGGTAATGGCTGCACATCTGCAGGAAGCGGCGGTTGTATTGGCGTTCCTTGCCGCTGGAGATCGCCTCCACCGCCGTCTTCATGTTGTCATAGATACCGCGCATGTAGGCGCGGGCAAACATCACCCGGCTGTGGCAAAGGCGGAGATGGGCGACATTCACCGTGACCGTCACGTCCGAGATCAGAACGACCTCATGGCTCCAGTCGAACTGGTAAGCTTCGCCAGGAGCATAGTAGAGCGGCACATAGGCTTCGGCCGTCACCGCCCCGCGGGTCTGTGACCAAGGTCGCGCGAACCGGCGCACGGCATCGTATCCGCCCTCATATCCGAGCGCTTGCAGCTCCTCGAAAATGCGGATCAACGTCAGCCGCTCGCGAGGTGCCTTCGACGCATTCGAGGATAGAAACTGCTCAAGCTGCCCCTGCCACGGCCCGATCCGGGGCAACGGCTGACGGCTGCGCTCATAGCTGAAATCCGTCTCGTCCGACCGCAGGATCTTCCGCACGGTACTCCGCGATACGTGCAACTCCCGAACGATCTTCTTCACCGACCAGCCATGAACGTAGAAGGCACGCCGGACCCGCGCGATCGTATCCACCCGCTTCATCTACTCCTCCGCTCGCTGACCTCCAGCGAACGGTCTGACAAAACATCAGGGGGGTCAAAATTGGGTGCCGATACCCCCGCCTAAGGGGTCAAGATTGCATGCCGAAACACAGGCTATCAACGTGAGTTCAACCCCGCTCTGTCTTCGGGCGCGTTTATCGCTGATGCGATCTCGCGCGGGGTTGATACCTATTTCAGCTTGACCAATGAGCAAGCGGCTCAAGCTGATCGTGAGGCAGAGGCCGTGCAGGCCGTGCGCGAACATGAGCGCCGCAAGGACCTCATCGCTTTTGAACATAACTTTAATCGGACCAAAACCGGCTTTGATTATGATCTGACATCGGTTCAACCGTATAACCGCCCACGCATCGATCGCCGAAACGCATTTCGGGCGCATTCATGCCTTACTTCGCGCGGCCACGCCCTGCCCCAACGATTTTGCAGACGCGATCGTCCTTGAGGCTTGGCTGCCCTGTCTTTCTGCACAAGGGTTTCCCGCGCTTTGGGGTGTGCTGATGGATCATCCCTGCCTGGGGCACCGCCGACTGCTGCTGATTGACCGATCTGACGGTTGGGCCCGCAGCTTACAGGGCCTGATCCGCCTGCCCGGCAGCGCATATTGGCACCCCCCGAAGCTGCATGGCATCGCGCGTCAGATCCAAATGATCGAGGCTGCAGGCCATGTGTCCATCGATTGTCCGAAGATGCTGGATAGTCTGCTTTCGGAATTCGCGCGGGCTGTTCGCCTGATGCATTGCAGCCAGCCCCCCGCCCGTCCGCCAGGACCGTCACAGACTGGTGCTCTCGTGCTTCCGAATGGGAGATCCCCATGATCAACCACACATGCCTTCCGTTCCCTATCAAACCAACCAGCCAAGGCATGTGTATTGCAGCGGCGCTCGATCAGCTTTCCAGCGTCTATCGGGCCGACCACTAGGCTGAGGTCCTGCGGGCGGTGCTGGATTTCTCAGTCCGGCAGCTTCCGCATCTTTGTGATCTGCGAACCGATCGATTTCCGCAAGGGCATGGGCGGGTTCCAAACCGCGCGGCCTGATTTTTACCGGCACCTGATCACCATTCCCCCCAACCCCTCTTGCCCCGGTCGGGCTCCCCCCCGGCCGACGGCCCCTACATGTCCGGAGTATTCACCTGTCCACCATCCCCTTCATCGAGGCCTGCTTTTTCAGCCTGACCGAGGGTCGTTTCGACCTTGAGCTCGGCCTCAAAAAGCATCTGCACAAGCTGCGCTGTAAGAGGATTCCCCCAGACCTCCTGACCCCGCCCCCGTCGATGTCGACGCATCGGACGAAAGCCCGGATATGGACCTGGCGGACTTCAACGGCATCAGCGCCCACGACGCGACGCGCATCCGGCGCCGGGTCAAACGGATGCTCGAGCGCCGCAAGGCCCCCACCAACAATAACGACGTCATACTCCATCGACTCGCGGACGATTTCAGACATGTTCGATTCCTCTGGACGGAGCCCCGGGGAGGTAAGTGACAAGGTTCCGTCCTTCCCGACTGACCGAAGATGTCGCCTGAGCTTTTGTCATTGCTGCATTACGGCAGGTTTTAGCCCTTACAACTTCTGCGTGAGTTCTGGTACGGTGGAGAAGAGGTCCCCGACGAGGCCGTAGTCTGCGATCTGGAAGATGGGGGCCTCTTCGTCCTTGTTGATGGCGACGATGACCTTGCTGTCCTTCATCCCCGCGAGGTGCTGGATCGCACCCGAGATGCCGACCGCAACGTAAAGCTCGGGCGCGACAACCTTGCCGGTCTGGCCAACCTGCCAGTCGTTCGGCGCGTAGCCCGAGTCCACCGCCGCGCGCGAGGCGCCGACCGCGGCGCCCAGCTTGTCGGCAAGCGCCTCGATGATCCCGAAGCTCTCTTTCGAGCCAAGGCCGCGACCGCCCGAGACCACACGTTTCGCCGAGGTCAGCTCGGGGCGGTCCGATTGCGCCACCTCGTCGCCGACCCAGGACGACAGGCCGGGATCCGCAGCAGCAGCCACATCCGAGACCGCGGCCGAGCCACCCTCGCCCGCCGCATCAAAGCTGGCCGTGCGGATGGTGAAGACCTTCTTTGCGTCCTTCGACCTGACCGTCTGGATCGCGTTGCCGGCATAGATCGGCCGCTCGAACGTATCCGCGCCGATCACCGCCGAGACATCCGACAGCACCATCACGTCCAGAAGCGCCGCAACCCGCGGCATGACGTTCTTGGCATCCGTCGTCGCAGGCGCGGCGATATGGTCGTAGTCACCCGCCAAAGACACGATCAGCGCCGCCGTCGGCTCGGCCAGCCGGTGGCCATAGACCGGGCTTTCCGCCACCAGCACTTTCGACACGCCGGCGATCGTCGCGGCCTCCGCGGCGGCCGCTTTCGCCGAGGCGCCGGCGCAGAGCACCGTCACATCGCCCAGGCCCCTGACCGCGCTGACCGCCTTGGCGGTCGCATCGCGGTTCAGAACACCACCCGTCACTTCTCCAAGCAGCAGAACAGCCATCAGATCACCCCCGCTTCTTTCAGCTTGCCAACCAGCTCATCGACCGAGCCGACCCTGATGCCGGCCTTGCGCCCCTCGGGCTCGCGGGTCTTGAGAACCTCAAGCCGCGGCGAAACATCCACGCCGTAATCACCGGCGGTCTTTTCATCGAGCGGCTTTTTCTTGGCCTTCATGATATTGGGCAGGCTCGCATAGCGCGGCTCGTTCAGACGCAGGTCGGCGGTCACCACCGCAGGCAGGCTGACCTCGATCGTCTGCAGCCCGCCGTCAACCTCACGCGTGACCCGGGCCTTGCCGCCATCAACCTCGAGCTTGCTGGCAAAGGTCGCCTGCGCCCAGCCCAGCAGCGCCGCCAGCATCTGGCCGGTCGCGTTCATGTCGTTGTCGATCGGCTGTTTGCCGGCGATGATCAGGCCCGCGCCCTCTTCCTGCGCCACTTTCGCCAGGATCCTGGCCACCGCCAGGGGCTCGATGTCCTGATGCACATCATCGGCCGCAACCACCAGGATCGCACGGTCCGCGCCCATCGCAAGCGCCGTCCGCAGCGTCTCGGCTGCCTGCTTCACACCGATCGAAACCGCGATCACCTCAGAGGCCTTCCCGGACTCCTTCAGGCGGATCGCCTCCTCAACCGCAATCTCGTCGAACGGGTTCATCGACATCTTGACGTTCGCAAGATCAACACCAGAACCATCAGACCTAACACGGGCCTTAACGTTGTAGTCAATCACACGCTTGACGGGGACCAGTATCTTCATGATTTCTTCCTGAAATTATCAACAGACGGATCGGAAGCGCGTAACGATGGTATCTAGCACTTCGGCCGGACCGCGTTTCCACCAGTTACCTGCCGAGAAGATCTCGACCTCGCAAAGGCCGTTGTAGCCGGCCGCTTCGACCGCAGAACGGATGGTCTTCAGATCGGCCACGCCATCGCCCATCATGCCGCGATCCAGGAGCACATCGGTCGTCTCGGCCAGCCAATCGCAAAGGTGGTAGCCGAGGATGCGTTCTCCGGCGCGGGCCAGTTGCCTGGGCAGGTCGGTGTCCCACCAGACATGATAGACATCGACCGCCACGCCAAGATTTGGCGCGCCGATGGTGTCGCAGATGTCCAGCGCGTCGCGCAGGGTGGTCAGGCAAGAGCGGTTGCCGCCATAGACCGGGTTCAGAGGCTCCAGCGCCAGCTTGACGCCGCGTGCGGCGGCATAGGGCGCTGCCTCGGCCACACGGTCGGTGACAAGGCGCAGGCTTTCGACGACGCCGCGGGTGCCCGGTTCGACCCCGCCGGTGACGATGGTCAGAACCGGAGCGCCCAGCTCCGCCGCCATGTCGATCGAAGCATGGAAATCATCCATCACCGCCTGTCGGCTCTGCGGCGCCAGGGGTCCAACGAGGAAGGGGGTCCGGCAGAGCCCCGCCACCGTCAGCCCGGCCGCTCGGGCATGGGCCGCGATCCTGGCAGCATTGGTCCCGATCTCGCGCCGCCAGAAGACAATGCCGCCATAGCCGCGCTCGGCGCAGGCGTCGATGATGCGTTCGGGGGACCAACCGGCGCCCGCACCCTCGACATTATGGCCAAGCGTGGCGGTATTCAGCGCGAGCGCGGAAATATCATGACTGAAGTCGCGCATCGTCAGACGCCATAGACGGCCAGCAGCGATTTCATCCGCCGCACCGCCAGTTCGGGATCACGCAGAAGACCGCAGGCGTCCGACTGGCGGAAGACCTGCGCGAAATAGGGCAAGGGCCGCATCGCCTGATGGCCGTTCAGCATGATGAAATGATCCTGGAAGCCGTTCAGCCAGGCCAGAAAGACCACCCCCGTCTTGTAATATTGCGTCGGCGCGCGAAAGATCGTGCGGGCCAGCGGCACGGTCGGGTCCAGCGTGGCACGGAAACCGGCCTTGTCCCCTTCGGCCAGCCGGTTGACGGCATAGGCGGCGGCAGGGGCCAGCGGGTCGAAGATCCCCAGCAAAGCATGGCTGAAGCCTTGGTCGTCGCCCTCGATCAGTTCGGGATAGTTGAAATCGTCGCCGGTATACATCTTAACGCCGGCAGGCAGGCGGCGGCGCAGGGTGATCTCCTTGTCCTTGTCCAAGAGCGACATCTTGATGCCGTCCACCTTGGAAAGGTTCTGCTCGATCACCGCCAGAACGGTCTCCAGCGTAGCGTCGAAATCCGAGTCGCCCCAATAGCCGGCCAGAGCGGGGTCGAACATCTCGCCCAGCCAGTGCAGGATCACCGGCTGGTCGCAGACCGACAGCACCTGTGCATAGACATGCAGGTAATCCTCGGGCGAGGTCGCGACGCGGGCCAGCGCGCGGCTGGCCATCAGCACGATGCGGCCGCCAATGGCCTGTATCGCCTCGACCTGCTCCAGATAGGCGCGGATCACGTCGTCCAGAGCGCGGGCATCCGCCGGATCCAGATGATCGGTACCGCAGCCGTTGCCGACCAGCGCGTCGGGCAATTCGGCCTTGGTGCGCTGGATCAGCTCCAGCGCGCCGGGCCAGTCGAGGCCCATGCCGCGTTGCGCGGTATCCATCGCCTCGGCAATGCCGAGACCAAGACCGGCCAGATAGCGTCGGAATTCCATCGTCTTTTCCCAATCCACCGCCGCGCGCCCCGAAGGATCGTTGGTGGTGAAGGGGTCGGCCACCACATGGGCGGCGGAATAGACGATGCGAGCCGGATTGACGGGCAGCACGGCCTGCGCGATGGGGGTGCCGGTCAGCGTATAGTCGGCCATGCGGCCTTGTGTGTCGGGAAGTGCGATTTTCATCATGGTCGCTTTCAGAAACGCGGAACCAGCATCCCGGCATCGGCCGAAATCGCCTGTCCCGTGGTATAGGGAAGCCGGCCCGAGGCCAGCGATGCAATGATGGCGCCCATGTCGGCGGGCTGGCCGACGCGGGGGAACAGGGTCAGCCCTTCTTGGGCGCGCTGGCGATAGGTCTCGATCACGGGGGCGGTCATCTCGGTCGCGATCAGGCCGGGCTGCACGTCATAGACCGCGATGTTTTCCGGCCCGAGCCGCACGGCCAAAGCCTTGGACACCATCGCGGCGGCCGCCTTGGAGGCGCAATATTCCGACCGCTGCACCGCCACCGCGATCGCGTTCGACGAGGTGACGTTGACGATGGCATGGAACAGGTTTTCCGGGCGTTCCCGCGCCAGCAGGCGGCGGGCGAACGCTTGCGACAAAAAGAACATCGCCTTGCTGTTGACGGTCAGGCAGCGGTCCCAGCTTGCCTCGCTGACATCCAGCAGGTCGCCGCGCTGCATGACGCCCACGCCCGCGTTGTTGACCAGCGTGGTCAGGGGGCCGAGCGCATCCTCGATCCGTTGCAGAGCGGCGTCATGGCCGGCAATGTCGGTCACGTCGAAAGGCGCGGCGACGACCGGCACGCCAAGTGCGGCGATGCGTTCGACCGCCGCACGCAACTCAGCATCGTCGGCGGGACCGTTCACGGCGACGGCGAAACCTTCGCGGGCCAGTGCCTCGGCCGCAGCAAGCCCGATCCCGCGCGACGAGCCGGTGACAAGGGCAACCTGTGTCATGCCTGCGCGCCCTTCTTCAGCAATTCGCGGGCAATGATCATGCGCTGGATCTGGTTCGTGCCCTCGTAGATCTGAGTGATCTTGGCATCGCGATAGAGCCGCTCGACCTCGAAACCCCGGATATAGCCCGAGCCGCCGAAGACCTGCACCGCATCCGCCGTGCGCGCCACCGCCATGTCGCCGGCAAAGCATTTCGCTATCGAGCAGGCCTTGGTAGCATCCTGCCCGTTGTCGATCTTGGACGCGGCCGAATGAACCAGCAGCCGCGCAGCCTCGATATCCTTGGCCATATCGGCCAGCAGCCATTGCACGCCCTGGAACTCGGCGATCTGCTTGCCGAACTGCATGCGCGTCCCGGCATATTCCAGTGCGGCCTCAAGCCCCGCCTGGCCGATGCCGACCGCCAGTGCAGCGATACCGACGCGGCCCTTGTCCAGCACGCTCATCATCATGTGAAAGCCGCGGCCCGGCTCGCCCAGCATGGCATCCGCGCCAAGCCGCACATCGGTGAAGGTCAAGGCCCCGACCTGGCTGGCGCGCTGACCCATCTTGTGTTCCTTGGGGCCGCGCTCGACCCCTGCCGCGTGCAGGTCGACGATAAAGATCGACATGCCGCGGTTGCCCGCCTCTTTGTCGGTACGGGCGAGCACGAAGCCCAGATCGGCGACGGGTGCATTGTGGATCCAGATCTTGCCGCCGTTCAGCACCCAGCCGTCGCCGTCGCGCACTGCCGTGGTGCGGATGCCCGACACGTCAGTCCCGGCCTCCGGTTCGGTGATGCAATAGGCAACCTTCTGCTGCATCGCCAGGATCCCGGGCAGCAGCTTGCGCTGCGCTTCGGTGCCGTGGCGGACCAGAAGCGTCGAGATCAGCTCCAGCAGACCGCATTGATCGGCCACGCTGGCATAGCCGCGCGACAGTTCCTCCATCACCACGGCATAGGTCAGCGTGTCGAAGCCCGGCCCGCCCATGCTTTCCGGCACACCGATGCCGAACAGGCCCAGCTTGGCCATCTCGTCATAGATCTCGGCCGGGAAACGCTCGTCGCGGTCCAGCGCCTCGGCTGCAGGCCGGATGACCTCGTCAGCGAAGGCGCGGGCCATGTCGCGCACCTGCAGCTGGGTATCGTTCAGATACATCCTCGAATCCCCTCCCGATATGTAACTATCCGGTTACTTTATTTGAGGCACCTTCCTCACGTCAAGCGTCAAAACCGACAACGGCTTGGAAATCCGCTTGATCCGTGGCGTGGACTCATGCAAATTATAACCAATTGGTTACTTATGGGAGGAACCTGATGAAACCATCCGACAAACGAAAGTTCGGCCGCACGGATATGGAGGTGACCGGCTTCGCCTTCGGCACCGCACCGGTCGGCAATATTTTCCGCGAGATCGACGACCAGACCTCGCGCGCCATGTTCGATCATGCCTGGGATGCCGGCGTGCGCTATTTCGACACCGCGCCGATGTATGGCCATGGCCTGTCCGAACTGCGCACCTCCGAGGCGCTGCGCTGGCGCAAGCGCGACGATTTCGTGCTGTCTTCGAAAGTGGGCCGCCTGCTGCGCCCGGCGCGACGCGACAGCATCGACTTCGCGCCCTGGGTCAATGCCGCCCCGTTCGCAATGGAGTTCGACTATAGCTACGACGGCACGATGCGCGCTTTCGAAGACAGCCTGCAACGGCTGGCACTGGAGCGCATCGACATTCTGTTCATCCACGACATCGACGTCTATACGCGCGGCACCGAGCAGCCCGAGGTATTCCGGCAGGCGATGGACGGCTGCTATAGGGCATTGGCCCGGCTGCGCGACGAGAGGGTCGTGAAGGCCATCGGCGTCGGCGTGAACGAATGGCAGGTCTGCCACGAGGCGTTGAAGCAACGCGATTTCGACTGCTTCCTGCTGGCCGGGCGCTATACGCTGCTGGAACAGGACGCGCTGGACGCGTTCCTGCCGCTTTGCGAGAAGCGCGGTGCGGCAGTGGTCGTGGGCGGCGGCTTCAACTCGGGGATCCTCGCCACGGGTGCGAAGCCGGGCGCAAAATACAACTACGCCCCTGCCCCGTCCGAAATTATGGACCGGGTGGCAAAGATCGAGGCGGTCTGCGCCGAATACGGCGTGCCCCTGGCGGCGGCGGCATTGCAATTCGTCGTGGCACATCCGGCTGTCCCGGCCTTCTGCGCCGGCACGCGGACTATCCAGCAGCTTGAGCAGAATCTCACGTGGTTCCAGCACCCCATTCCGGCCGCGTTCTGGGCGGCGCTGAAGGACAAGGGCCTGTTGCGTGAGGACGCGCCGGTTCCTGCCTGAGATCGCGGGTCGGCGGCGCCCGGACCTATCGGACCAGGATGGCCCGGAAATCGTTGACATTGGTGCCGGTCGGGCCAGGAGCGAACAGGTCGCCCAAGGCGGCGAAAGCGGACCATGTATCGTTCCCAGCCAGCATCGCTGCCGGATCGCAACCCAAGGCCCGAAGCCGCGCCGCACTGTCCCCATCAGCAAAAGCGCCTGCGTTATCCTCGGACCCGTCGATGCCGTCGGTATCGGCGGCCAGCGCGGCGATGGGCAACCCTTCAATAGCCAAACCGAAAGCCAGCAGGAATTCGCTGTTGCGCCCGCCCTTGCCATTTCCGCGCAGCGTCACGGTCGTTTCGCCGCCTGACAGGATCGCCACCGGGGGCGTGAAAGGCCGGTCTTGGGTCGCGACCTCGCGGGCGATGGCAGCATGGACGCGGGCCACGTCGCGTGCCTCCCCTTCGATCGCGTCCGACAGAATCACTGCCGGAATGCCCGCCGCCCCGGCCCGCGCGGCGGCGGCTTCCAGCGACAGGCGCGCCGAAGCCACCACGCGAACCTCATGTCCGGCAAAACGAGGATCGGCGGGATCCGGCGGCAGGCCGTCCTCGCCCGCGAACCATTCAGCCAGACGCGGTGGCAACTCGATCCGCCATGTTTCAAGCAGACGCCGCGCGTCCCGGCGGGTGACCGCATCCGGCACCGTCGGACCCGAGGCCACCTGCGCCGGATCGTCGCCCGGCACGTCCGAAACGACCAGCGACACCACCCGCGCCGGATGCGCCGCCAGCGCCAGCCTGCCGCCCTTGATACGGGAGACCTGCTTGCGGATCGCATTCATCACCGAGATCGGCGCACCACTGGCCAGCAGGGTGCGATTCAGCTCGATTTCGTCCTCCAGCGTCAGCCCCTCGGGCGGCGCTGGCAGCAGCGCCGAGCCACCACCGCAAACCAGCGCCACGACCAGATCATCCTTGCTCAGCCCCCGCACAGCCTCAAACAAGGCCCCAGTCGCGGCAAGACCGGCCTGATCGGGAACGGGATGCGCGGCCTCGATCACGCGGATATTGCGGGTATCGCAGCCATAGCCGTAACGCGTGACCACCACGCCCTCCACCGGAGCGTCCCATCGGCGCTCGAACGCCGCCGCCAGTTGCGCCGCACCCTTGCCGGCACCGACTACGACCGTGCGACCCCTAGGACGATCCGGCAGATGCGCGGCCAGCGCGGTTTCGGGATCGGCAGCAGCCACCGCCGCGTCAAAAAGCCCGGTAAGAAACTCGCGATCCTCGGCTTTCATTCCAGCTTCTCCCCTCGACCCGTCGCTTCGAACCTTGCAGAGCGCTTTTCGCGGAACGCCGCTAGCCCTTCCCGCAAGTCACCGGATGCGGCGGCGACGCTGCCGGCCAGTGCCTCAAGCACCCGCTCGCGTTCCTCGCCTTCGGCGGCGTTGAGCAGCATCTTGGTGATTTCTGTTGCACGCGGAGCGCGGGCGATCACCCGCGCGGCCAGCACCCCGGCGGCAGCCATGCCAGTGCCCGTCGGGACGACCTGATCGACCAGCCCGAGACGCTGCGCTTCCTCGGCACCGAAAACCTCACCGAACAGCGCCATCCGGCGGACCGTGCCAGCACCGAAGCGTCGCACCGCGCGTTGCGTTCCCGACCAGCCGGGAATGACCCCAAGCGAGGTTTCGGGCAAACCGATCCGCACATGTGCCTCGGCCAGGCGGTAGTCCGCGCAAGCCGCCAGCTCCAGCCCACCGCCCAGGCAATGCCCGTTCAGCACGGCGATCACCGGCTGTATCAAACGTGCCAGCGCATCGAAGGCAGCATGGCCGTCGCGCAACCAGCGGCGGCTGAAATCCTCGGGCGACAGTTGCGACCAGGCGGCAATATCGCCGCCTGCGCAGAATGAGCGGCCACCCTCGCCAGTCAGGATCACCACCCGCGCGTCGGATCGCTCGATCCGGCGGCAGAGCGGCAGCAATCCGTCCACCATTTCGGCGTCCAGGGCATTCAGCTTGTCCGGGCGGCGAATGGTCAGCCGTGCGATATCCGCCTCGATACGCAGATCGAGGCGCTGATCTTCGCTCACAGCGCCAGCCCCATCGGCGTGTCGCGAAACAGCGCCGCATCCATTTCCTTCAGATTCTCTGCCACGCGGAGGGACGTTGCGGCCTGATCCAGCACATCCCGCCGCAAGTCGACGCCAGGCGCGATCTCGGTGACCGTCAGTCCCTCGGGCAACAGACGCAACACGCAACGCTCGGTGACATAGGTGATCTCCTGCCCCTGCGCCACCGCGCGCCGGCCCGAAAAGCTTACCTGATCAACCTTTGGCACGATCTTGGCAACCTTGCCCTCACGGTCAATCACCAGCCGGCCATTTTCAATTCGCATCTTTGCTCCGGCGTTGAAGTTCCCGGAAAAAACGATCCGCTTCGCCCTCGCGGTAATGTCGACGAAACCGCCCGCCCCCGCTGTCCGATGCGGCGTCGCGGCAAGCCGGCTGACATTGACCGAGCCCTCGGCGTCGATTTCCAGGAAGGACAGCAGGGAACAGTCAAAACCGCCCGCCTGGAAATAGCAGAACTGATGCGGCGAAGCGACGAACGCCTCTGCATTACTGGCGCAGCCGAACTTGAAATCCAGCAGCGGCACGCCCCCGACCGCGCCTTGCTCGATGACCCATGTCACCGCGCCATGCAGGCCCTCCTCGATCAGGATGCGCGGCACATTGGCCGAGATGCCAAAGCCGATATTCACCGCCCATCCCGATCGCAGTTCTTGTGCGACGCGCCTGGCGATGACCTTGCCGGGATTGAAATCCGCCGCGCGGAAACTGGCGAGCGGCCGGAAGACCTCGCCCGAGATAGCCGGATCGTGCGGTGTCGCGGTGGTCTGCAACTGATCGGGTGCTTCGACGATTACATCGACCAGAATGCCCGGCACCTTCACATCATGCGGCTTCAACGTGCCCTGCGCGGCAATACGTCTAACCTGCGCAATGACGATGCCGCCGCAGTTGTGCGCGGCCAGCGCCATTTCCATCGCGCCAAGGGTCGCGCCCTCGTCCTCGAAGGTCAGGTTGCCATTCTCGTCTGCCGTGGTTGCGCGGATCAGCGCTACATCGGGGCGCAGGGCCGGGAAATACAACCAGTCCTCGCCCTCGAAGGCCACGCGCTTGACGATGGGTGTGGCGCGTGCGGTGGCGTTCATCGCGCAGCCTTCCAGCGCGGGATCGGCAAAGGTTTCCATGCCGACCTTAGTCAACACGCCGGGCCGCTGCGCCGCCCCCTCACGCAGCATGTCGAAGACAATGCCCGAGGGCACGTTATAGGCCGCAACCTCCTCAGCCAGGATGCGCTGCCAGATCTTCGGCGGCTCGGCATTAGACGGCCCCGAGGGATAGGAACCGCCAATGATCTTTGTGATCATGCCGGGATGGGCGATATGGTCCACGCCCGGGGTGCCGAACATGTCGCCGGCAGCGATCGGATGGATGGTCGTCAGGCCGCGCGGAGCGCCTTCTTGCACAAAGCGCTCGCCCAGGGCCGCCAGGACATGATCGGGGCACAGCAATCCCGAAGACGAATTCACCGCAATCACCGCGCCATCGCGAACCAGTTCTGCCGCCTGACTGGCGGTCCGAATCTTGGACATTGCGCTCCTCCTTCGCAATTGCATCTTAAGTAACTAACTGGTTATCTATATATCTGTAATCTGCCCGGCCCGGCAAGAGGAAAACCGGGATCGGCGCGATGCAAGAACATGTGAGGGAGGACCAGGATGAACATTCTGCTGCAACCCGGATTCCTGCAGGGATTCGGCACATTCCCCTTGAAAGGAGGCGCCCTGCGGGACGCGATCCATATGGCGGTCAAGGCGGGTTACCGAACCTTTGACACGGCTCAGGGTTATGAGAATGAAGCGGATACCGGCGCCGCCCTGGCCGAAACCGGCGTCGCGCGCGACCGTCTTTGCATCATCACCAAGGTCAGGCCCGAGAATTACAGCGAATCGCGCTTCTTGCCCTCGGTCGAGGGCAGCCTGCGTGCCTTGCGGATCGACCGGATTGATGTGTTGCTTCTGCACTGGCCGCCGGCCGGAGGCGACATTACGCCATCGCTGAGGCTGTTGCAAAAGGCATATGAGGCCGGATTGGCCAGCCATATCGGCGTGTCGAACTATACCGCCGCGATGATGCGCCAGGCCCGTGCCCTCGTCGATGTGCCGCTGGTCACCAACCAGGTCGAGTTTCATCCACTGCTGGATCAGTCGCGCCTGTTGGAAGCGGCCAGAGACACCAAGATACCACTCTCGTCATACTGCTCTCTCGCGCGCGGCGAGGTTTTCAAATACCCGCTGTTCGGGGAAATCGGCAAGACGCATGGAAAATCTGCGGCTCAGGTCGTCTTGCGCTGGATTCTGCAAAAGGGTCTCAGCATGAACACCATGTCCACCAACCCGGAAAATATCCGTGCCAATCTGGAGATTATGGATTTCACGCTTACGACGGGTGAGATGTCCCGGATCGACGATTTGAATCGCACGAATTACCGCATCGTAGACCGCGACCGGGTGCCCTTCGCGCCTATATGGGATTAACGCGCCAGGGCGCGGTGAAGGCCGCGCCCCGCAAAATCTCAGTGATTGCCCCGGATCATGTCGGATGCCTTTTCAGCGATCATGATCGTCGGCGCATTGGTGTTCGACCCGATCAGCGAGGGCATGACCGAACTGTCGCAGATCCGCAACCCGTCCAGCCCGTGAACGCGCAACTGCGGATCGACCACCGACATCTCGTCCCGGCCCATCTTGCAGGTGCAGGTGGGATGATACGAGGTGCGGCCGTATTGGCGCGCATAGGCCTCGTAATCCGCCTGCGTGCGCACATTCGCATCGGGAAAGCGCAGTTCGCGGATATACTTTCGCAGCGAATGCTGACTGAAGATCTCGCGGCTGATCTTTACCCCCTCGGTCGAGATGCGCAGGTCGTCCGGGTGGCCAAGAAAATTCGGATCGACCACCGGATTGTCGCGCGGATCGGAGGACCGCAGCGTCACCGTGCCCCGCGATTTCGGGCGCAGGGTGTAGCTGTTCAGCGTGATCCCCGAAGATCCTTTCGGCACCGAGGGCACGCCCGCCTCGGCCCCCGCCCCGGCAAGGAAATGGAATTGCAGATCGGGACAGGGCGCCCCACGGTCAGCATACCAGAAGGCCCCGCCCTCGACCACGTTCGAGGTCACCGGCCCCGAGTTGAACAGCAGGTATTGCAGACCGGCCCAGACCATCCAATGCGGCTTGCCATAGCGGTCGAGGCTTTCATGGCCTTTCAGCTCGGCTACGATGTCGATGCCGAAATGGTCCTGGAGGTTCTGCCCCACGCCGGGCATATCCTGCACCACCTCGATGCCGTGGCTGCGCAGGTGATCGGCGGGACCGATCCCCGACAGCATCAGAAGCTTGGGTGAGCCGATGGCGCCCGAGGTCACGATCACCTCACGCTCGGCACGCGCCACCACCGGCGCGCGCCCCTTGCCGGCGGCATACTCGACGCCGACCACCCGGCTGCCCTCGAACACCAGCCGCAGCACCAGCGCGCCGGTAATCAGGGTCAGGTTCGGGCGCGACAGCGCCGGGCGCAAGTAGCCGACGGCGGCCGAGCAACGCCGGTTGCCCCGGGTCGTGGTCTGATAGATTCCCGCGCCTTCCTGCATCGGCCCGTTGAAATCGGGGTTGTAGGGGATGCCCGCCTCCTGGCAGCTTTGGACGAAGGCGCGGCTCATTGCATTGGGATTGGGCAGGTTCGACACGCCCAGCGGCCCCTCGGTGCCGTGCCATTCGCCCGACAGGATCGTGTTCCCTTCCGAGCGGTGGAAATAGCGCCGCACCTCGTCCGCGCCCCACCCCTCTGCCCCCTCATCGACCCAGCGGTCGTAATCGGACGGGTGGCCGCGGGTGAAGATCTCGGCGTTGATCGACGACCCGCCGCCCAGGACTCGGGCCTGAGCATAGGGGATCTCGCGGTTGTTGGCATGGCGCTGCGGCGCGGTCACCAGCCCCCAGGTCAGCGGCCCGGTGGTCATCTTGGCGAAACCCACCGGCATGTGGATCAGCGGGTTGCTGTCCTTGCCGCCGGCCTCGATCAGGCAGACCCGCGCCTGACTGTCCTCGGACAGCCGCGCGGCCAGCACGCAACCGGCCGAGCCGCCGCCGACGATGACGTAATCGTAACCCTGCGCCATGACGCCCCCTTTACCCGATCCAATGCGTACGCTTGCCGATCTCGACATGGACCGACTTGATCTGGGTATACTCCTCGACGCCGTAGATACCGGCCTCGCGGCCCCAGCCGGATTGCTTGAAGCCTCCCAACGGCATTTCCGGCCCGCCCGCCATGATCGTATTCACCCAGAACCGGCCCGCGCTGACGCGCCGCGTCACGGTCAGTGCCTTGTCCAGATCCTTGGTCCACAGCGATGCGGCAAGCCCATATACCGTATCATTGGCGATGGCGATGGCCTCGTTCACGGTCTCGAAACGGAACGAGGACAGGACCGGGCCGAAGATCTCGTCGCGCGCAATGGCCATGTCGCGGCCAACACCGGAAAACAACGTCGGCGCAATGAAACGGCCCGCGCCGATCTTCAGAACTTCGCCGCCGGTCAAGAGGCGTGCGCCCTCCTGGCGGCCCTTCTCGATATAGTTCAGAATGGTGTCGTTCTGCGCGGGCGTCGTGATGGCGCCGACCTGCGTCGCCTCGTCCAGCGGATCGCCGATGCGGATGCGCCGCATCTTTTCCACCAGCAACCGTTCAAATTCGTCGGCCACCGAGGCCTCGATGATCAACCGGCTGGAGGACACGCAGCATTGTCCGGTGTTGAAACTGATGCCAAAGGCCGCCGCGTCGGCGGCATCCTCAAGATCACTGTCGGCAAAGACGATGATCGGGTTCTTGCCGCCCAGTTCCAGCCCCAGCTTCTTGAAATTGCTGTCGGCGGCGGCGTGGACACAGGACCGCCCGACGCCGGTCGAGCCGGTGAAGGACAGCATGTCGATGTCCGGGTGTTCGGCCATCGCCTGGCCAATGGTGCGGCCCGAGCCGGTGACGACGTTGTAGACCCCCTTGGGCAGCCCCGCCTCGGTCAGGATTTCCGCTAAGATCAGCGTGGTGGCGCTGGTCACCTCGGACGGCTTTACCACCATCGTGCAGCCCGAGGCTAAGATGAAGGGTACCCGCTCGCACAGGATCAGAAAGGGGAAGTTCCACGGCGTAATCAGCCCGACGACCCCGATGGGATCACGCAGGACCATGCCGAACAACCCGTCGCCCAGCGAATTGAAGCTGTCGCCATGCAGCAGCCGGGCGGCACCCGCAGCCGTCTCGAAACAGGCGATGCAGCCTTCGATCTCGGCGCGGGCCTGGGCAATGGGCTTGCCGTTTTCCAGCACCTCCCAATAGGCGACCTCGTCACGGCGGCGGCGCAGGATCTCGGCGGCGCGCAGCAGCACACCCGCGCGCTCACCGCCCGAAATGCCAGCCCAGCTGCGCTTCTCGAAGGCGCGGCGTGCGGCGGCGACTGCATCGTTCAGGTCTTCCGTGATACAGCGCGCCACCCGCGTCACCGGCACGTCATGCGCGGGCGAGCGTTGTTCGGCCAGATCGCGGCCATGCCGCCATTCGCCGTCGATGAAAAAGCCGAACTCGCGCGGCGACTCCGGCGGGGAAAGGGTGCGGGCGGTCTGGTCCATCGTGTAGGGCTCCTCGGAAATGCTGCAATGTCAGTTCTGCGCAATGACAATCTGGGTCTTGAGGTCGGCGGACCGCTCGGCCAGGGTCTCGAACGCCTCCTGGATGCGCGCGAGCGGATAAGAGGCCGTGGTGAACGCCTCGGTACGGAACCGGCCATGCGCCAGCAACGCCAGCGCGTCATGCATGTCCTGTCCCATCCCCGCGACCGAGCCTTTCAGGCCGTTCTCCTCAAGGATCGTGCGCAGGA
This sequence comes from Paracoccus kondratievae, assembly GCF_009301415.1. Taxonomy (GTDB): domain Bacteria; phylum Pseudomonadota; class Alphaproteobacteria; order Rhodobacterales; family Rhodobacteraceae; genus Paracoccus; species Paracoccus kondratievae. Next base: position 124,993 of record NZ_CP045074.1, read on the forward strand.
TCGGCACCGGAGCGACCTCATCGGGGCCGGTCAGGCCGAAGAAGGCGACATGGCCGCCCTTGCGAATAAGGTCGAAGGCGGTTGCGTAAAGTGCCGGGTGGCCAACGCTTTCGATCACCAGATCCGCGCCCCGGCCGCATGTCAGCTCAAGCACGGTCGCCTTCAGTTGCGCGTTATCGCTGATCGCGGCATCGGCACCGACATCCAAAGCCATCGTGCAGCGTTCGGCCGACAGGTCGGCCACGATGATTGGTGCCGCGCCCATGAGCCGCATCATCTGCACATGCAGGTTGCCAACCGGCCCGGCGCCCAGCACTACGACCGATTGCGCGATCCCGGCCTGTGCCTTGCGCGCCGCGCGGACCACGCAGGCGACCGGCTCGGTCAGGGCGAGTATCTCGGGAGAAATGTCATTGGGCGCAGGAATGACCAACCGACCGGGCAGCGCGACAAACTCGGCGAAGGCACCGTCGCGGGTGATGCCAAGCTGCGCCATCTCGGGGCAGTTCAGCACCTCGTTGCGGCGGCACCAGTAGCAATGTCCGCAACCGATATTGATGTCGGCGACCACCACCTTGCCGGGGGTGAGATGGCGCTGGTTCGCTCCGGCCTCCTCGACGATGCCGCAAAATTCGTGCCCCGGAATGATCGGCAGGTCGTCGGCCGCATAATGGCCGTGGAACATATGCAGGTCGGTACCGCAGATCCCGGTCCGGGTCACGCGGATCAGCACCTCGTCGGGGCCGATCTGCGGGCGCGGCACCTCGCGCAATTCGAGCTTGTGCGGAGCGACAAGGACGGCGGCTTGCATGGTTTTCATGGCAACCTCACTTCACCGTGCGGAGTTTCGAGCGGTCGATGGTCAGGGCGATAGCCGCGATCAGGACCAGTCCGAACAGCATCTGCTGCTGTGTCGCCTCGATCCCCAGATACAGCATCGAAGCGCGGATCACGGCCACGATCAGCGTGCCGATCAGCGTGTTCAGCACGCCGCCGACACCACCGGTCAAGGGCGTGCCACCAATCAGCACCGCGACGATAGCGGGCAGCAGAAAACCGTTGGCGATGGTCGGCGCCCCCCCAGACAGCTTGACTGAGAACAACAACCCCGCCATCGCCGCCAGCGCCCCGGATATCGCAAAGGCCAGCATCTTGTAGCGCCCGACATTGATACCCGACGCCTTGGCCGCGGGCTCGCCCGCACCGACGGCCTTCAGCACCCGGCCCAGGATGGTGCGGCGCTCGATGAACAGGCAGATCGCCAGCAGGGCAGCACCCAGAAATAACTCGTTCGGGATGATCCCGGTATGGCCGATCATCCAGCCAAAGGTGGCATTCCTCTGCTCGGCATCCATGTTCAGGGCGCGGTTGCCCGACAGCCATTGTGCGACCGAGAAGCATACCCCGCCCACCGCCAGCGTCGAAATGAACGAAGGCACGAACAGCCGCGTAGTCAGAAAGCCCGACAACATGCCAAGTCCGAAACCCGCCGCGATGCAAAGCACCGCCACCCAGGCCCCAAGCGAGGCGAGATAGATTGAGGCGATGACCGTGATCATATTGGCCATGGACTGCACCGAGAGGTCGATCCCGCCGATATAGATGGCGAAGGTCAGCCCCAGCGCCATGATGAACAGAGGCACGATATCGCCGGCGAGGCTGAGCAGGTTCGCCGGGCGCAGGAAATTCGGATCCACCACGCCGACCACAGCGGTCAGCACCAGCAGGGTGATCCAGGGAAGATGCGGTTTGAAGCGTTGCATGGTCATCTGCGCCTCAGATCATGTGGTGGAGAAGATCGTAGAGCGACGGTTTGGCGCCCGGCCGGCATTCGAAACGCTGCCGGATCTCGCCATCCTTCAGCACGACGATGGTGTGCGAGAGGCCGATGGCCTCTTCCAGCGTGTCGGCCACCAGAACGATGCCGACCCCGTCGTCGCTCATGTCGCGGATCATGTCGTAAACGTCTTCCTTGGCGCCGATGTCCAGACCCCGCGTCGGGTGGTCCAGAAGCATGATGTCGGACCCGCCCGACCGCCATTTCGACAGCACCACCTTCTGCTGGTTGCCGCCCGAGAGGTTGCCGCAATCGGCAAACTCGGAGTGTGCCTTGATCGACAGCTTCCTGATCCAGTCCCGCGCCAGCGCTTTTTCGCGTCCGACGTCGATCACCCCCGCCCGGGAATAGCGGCCAAGTTGGGAAAGGGTCATGTTCTCATAGACGTTCATGCCTGCGACGATGCCTTCGATCTTGCGTTCGCGCGGCACATAGCCCACGCCCATCGCGACCGAGCGGCGCGGGTTGAAACCGCGAAGCTCTTGCCCCTTCATCTCGAAACGGCCCGAGACTGGCGCCAGCATCCCGTAGATCGTGCGCAGGATCGCCTCGCGGCCCGAACCCTCGGTACCGACCAGGCACAGCACCTCGCCCGGATGCAGCGCCAGGTTCAGCTTGTGCGGACGGCCCGGCAGGACAACGTCGCGCATATCGAACAGCGTTCGAGAAGTGTCATAAGGTTTCTGGCGCTGCTCGCGGTAATATTCGCGGTCCACGTGTCGGCCGACCATCTTGTGCTGGATCGCGCTGGCATCGGCGTCGGCCTTGGCGACCACATCCATCACCTGCCCGTCCTTCATCACATAGATGCGGTCCGAAAGCTCCATCACCTCGTCCATGCGATGGCTGACGAAGATGAAGGATGCGCGGCTGGTCAGCTCACGCACCAGCTTGAAGAGCAACTTCACCTCCTCCCCGGACAGGACCGAGGTCGGCTCGTCCAGCAGGATGACCAGATCGCCCTCGACCCGTTCCTCCAGCGTCAGCACCTTGGCCAGCTCGACCAGCTGCCGCTGCGCGAAGGACAGGACCGAGGTCACCGTCGCCGGGTCGATGTCCAGCTTGACCTTTGCAAGCTGTTTCTTCGCAGCCGCGGCCATCGCCTTCCAGTTCACCACGCCCAGGCGGGTGAATTGCGCCTCGTAGCCCAGGAAGATGTTTTCCATCACCGTCAGGTTGGGGATCAGGGATTGTTCCTGGAACACCATGCCGATGCCGCGCTTCATCGCCTGCCGGGGATTGGCGAAATGCACCGGCTTGCCGTCGATCAGGATCTGGCCGCCGTCGGGCTGATAGGCGCCGTAGATCACCTTCATGAGCGTCGATTTTCCGGCACCGTTCTCGCCCACCAGCCCGACGATCTCGCCGCGCTTGATGTGGAAGTCGATGGATTTCAGGGCATGGACGCCGGGGAATTTCTTGTCGACTGAGCTTAGCTGATACATGGCGGCCTCACTTCGCGAAACTGACAAGGCGCCGGTCGGTGGAAAGAACGACCGCGACGATGACAAGGACGCCCAGCAAGCCGTCCTGAAGGTAGTTGGGCAGGCCGATGACGACCATGCCGTTGCCGATGACATTGACGATCAGAACGCCGACGACCGCGTTCAGCACGCCGCCGATCCCGCCCCACAGCGCCACGCCGCCCACGACGACCGAGGTGATGGCGACGAACATCAGGTTGGCGCCGGTCACCGATTCCGCCTGCCCCAGCCGCGCCACCTGGAAGATCGCGGCGACGGCGTAGAATACTCCGGCCAGCGCGAAGCCCGCCAGCCGCACCCGGTGCACGTTCACGCCCGAGGCATGGGCCAGTTCCTCGCCGCCGCCTACGGCATAGAAGTTGCGGCCCAGCGTCGTGTGGTTCTGGATGAACCAGGCCAGCAGGACCAGCAGCGCCGCAATATGCACCATCAGCGGAAAGCCGAGGATGCGCCAGGTCAGCAGGGCGCGGAAGACATCGTCATCAATGCGGACAATGTCACCTCCTGTCACGAGCACCGCAGCGCCGGTGCCGACGAAGCCCATCGCCAGGCTGGCCATGAATGAAGGGATCTGAAGCCGGACATGAACCATCCCGGTCAGCCATCCAAAGAAGGCCCCGCAGAGCAGGATCGCCGGAATGGCCAGCCATGCGCCCGCCCCCAATGATCCGCCCAGCTTCAGGAACATCAGGCAGAACAGCACCGCGCACAGCGACACCGCCCCCTCCATCGACAGGTCGATGGAGCCCATGACGATGATGAAGGTGACGCCGAGCGCCACCATCATCGGCGGCGTCGAGGCCAGCGCGATCCGGGCCAGGTTGCGTTGCGACAGGAAGGCCGGATTGATCGCCGCGAACAGCACGACCAACCCCAGCAGCACGAGGGCCGGAGCCCATCGGATGATATTCTCGCGGGTGAGCTTCATCTTCAACGCAGTTCTCCTCAACACTGCCGGCCCGCATGCCCCGAAGGACGGCGGGGAAGGCCGCCGCGCGGTCAACCCATCGGATTTTCAGAAATCAGCGATACTGGATCTGGCCGTTGCTCGGCCCCCAGAAGTCGGTCCAGTCATATTCAGGCGTGGCGTCCAGATACTGCGCCTTAAACTCGGCCGCGTCCTTCTGAGTGATCAGGACGGTCGGACCGTAGAACTCACGATGCTCATGCGGCTCCTCGGACGGTTTGAACGTGCCGATGGCCGCGTGATAGGCCAAGGCCGCCGAGATACCGCCACCCCAATAGGGGTTGGTAAAGACCGTAGCCAGAAGCTGACCGTCCATGACCAGCTTCACCGCCTCGGGATTACCGTCATAGGCGACGATCGGCATGTCGGTGATGCCCTCGGCCCGCAGCGCCTCGATCACGCCATAGGCGATGTTGTCGGCGGCGCAATGGACGCCGGTGATCCGGTCACCATAGCGGGTCAGGAAAGAGGACATCAGCTCCGCCGCCTTGGTCGTGTCCCAATCGGCAGGCTGCGCGTCCAGCAGTTCGATATCGGGAAAGTCCTTCAGCGCGTTCTGCAACCCAGCCAGTCGCTCGACCGCCGGATTGTTCGCCGCGATGCCGCCCAGATGCACCACGCCGCCCTTGCCCCCCATCGCCTCGAACAGGATCCTCGCGGTTTGCTCGGAGGGCTGTTCGTCCGACCAGGTCATGTGGCTGACATAATTGTCGCCGAAATCCCAAGGGTGCAGGTCGTCGGTCTTGTTCCAGATGGTCGAGATATAACCGCCCGCCGCCTGCACCGCCTCGACGATGGGCCGGGCATTGGGACTGTCGTTCGGGTCGCAGGCGATGGCGCAATTGCCGCCGGTCTTAGACAGGAATGCCTTGATATCGGACAGAGATTTTTCCGACGAACCCTCGCTGATCAGGTTGACCATGTCCGATTTGCTACGGCCGATGGATTCAACGAAAGCCTCGCCTCCCGACACGACCGCATTCCAATAGGCCGAGGCACGGTCGCGATAGCTCCATGCAATGGCGGGATCGGTCAGCGCGGCGCGGGCCTGACCGCGCCCGAATACGGCTGGAACGGCGAGCGTCGCCATGCCGGCAGCCCCCGCCAGCAGCAACTTGCGACGGGTTATGACCTCACGGTCGATATAGTCCTTGATAAAGGTGGACATCTTCAGCCTCCCCATAAGGCGCCGCCCGAATCTCTCCTCAGATCCACAGATGGCGAGCGCCGTCAAAATAACGCACTAACTGGTTACTTTCTTCAGGGATGTTGAGTCAAGCGTAATCATTAACCGGATAGTGCATTAAATCGCCATCGTCGTCTTGCGTCAGCCATGGACTGCTATAACCTTTGCGAGGCATTGAACGAGCCAGGAACCACCGGAGACACAGCGTGACCGCACAAGCCAAGACGCCGCCGCGTAGCAAGCCCCGCATCCGCGATGCAGACGCGACCAAAGCGCGCATCCTCAAGGCGGCACTGAACGAGTTTGCCCGCAATGGCTTCGGCGGCGCCCGCGTGGACGTCATCGCCGAAAAGGCCGATGCCAACAAGCGGATGCTCTATCACTACTTCGGCAGCAAGGAAGAGTTGTTCCAGACAGTGCTCGAGAATGCCTATATCGACATCCGCGATGCCGAGCAGAAACTGGCGCTGGACCACCTGCCGCCCAAGGAGGCGTTGGCGCGGCTGGTGCGTTTTACCTGGGAATACTACCTGAAGCACCCCGAGTTCATCACACTGGTCAACAGCGAAAACCTGCACCGGGCCAAGCACCTGAAGAAATCCGAGATCGTCAAGATCTACAGCCGCCGCTTCGTCTCGATGGTCGACACGATCCTGGAGCGCGGCGTCGCAAGTGGCGATTTCCGCTCCGGCATCGATCCGGTGCAATTGAACATCACCATCGCTGCGATCGGCTATTACTATCTGACCAACCGCTTCACCGGCTCGATCATCTTCGAGCGTGACCTGATGGCGAAAGAGGCGCTCGAAGAGCGCCTCCAGTTCAATATCGACACGATCCTGCGTCTGGTCAGCGCCTGACCTGCTTCAGGTTCCGCTACCTAGGCCCAGGCTGTGAAGCGCTGCTTGGGCACATTCCACGTCCTCGTGTCCCTGCACCCCGGAAACCCCGACGCCGCCCACGATGGTCCCATTGTGAACGATGGGCAGGCCCCCTTCCCAGGTGATCAACCGGTGACGGTTTGCCAAGCCGGCCCTACGCTCATCGGTGCTGTTCATCCGAACGCAGAAATCCAGTGTCGAACGTCGCATCGTGGCTGCCGTGAACGCCTTGTCGACAGCGAAGTCCAGCGTTTGAGCCGCGACACCATCCATGCGGGCCGGTGCCGATCTCAGCACCGGCTTCATCTCGACAAGGCTCGCGTAGCTTCCCTGATCCGCTGCGCCCGTCCCGACGAAACGGATGGAAGGGGTGTATTCGCCGCAAGCGTCCCGGAAACCACCCCATGCTGAGAGAGATTGCTCGCAACGCGGAGCCCTGTTCGGCCTCCCCGCTCCAGGCGTATATCACCGACCGGATTGCAGGCCGTCCTGGTCCGGCATGGCTGGATGGCCAGCCGCTCGAACGGGCCATTCGGGTTACGGAAATTCTGGGCACCGCCCTGGAGTTCGGTCCGTATGTCACCTTCGAGGATCTGTCCTTCAGTGAACGGCATGTGGCCGACACATGTGGCTGGACCTATACCTCGAAGGGCGAAACCGGGATCCGCCGCGCATTCCGAATTCTGGAGGCCAGCCATAACCCGAAGCAATCGCCCGCCCGGGGCGATAAATGGGTCGCCTTCGGTCTGTTGCTGGATGAGTTCCAGAATCCCGCGCAAAGCAGCTCACTCCGCAGAATCTTCGAAGAGCATATCGCCAGCACCGCCGAATCCTGAATCGCCAATCGGGTAAGCCTGGCCAGACACCGCTCTCTATCAGATGCCAGACTTCGTCAGGCCGCCTTCGGGCGGCCTTTTCCTTTGGTCGTCACGCAATATTTCGATGGTCGATAATCGCGGTAAAAGTGGACAAAACAGAAAACCGCGCATCTAGATAATAAAGTAAAATCAATTATTTATTTTGCGCCAGAGTTGCCGGAATGGCCATTGTTTCAGTGATCGGACACGCATGGCGGCTAGGTCGGCTACTGGGGCGCGAACGGAATATGAAGGGCCAGTTCTTTCCAATTCTGATCTGGGGAAATGGGCGTTAACCTGTTGCCAGCCCCCTCCCCCCTCTCCAGTTGGGATCCCAAAGCCGCCGCTGGACACTTGCGGCACCACCAAGCTAGACACGTAAAGGGATAGTTAGGGTAGGAAAGACGGACAGCCCCTTATGGTGAACCAGGGCCGGAAACTTGAGCAGGCAGCCAAGGCGGCGTGGCTTTCCTATGTCGCAGGCAAGACCCAGGATGAGATCGCCGGGATCATGGGCGTCTCGCGCCAGACTGCGCAGCGGCTGGTTGCTCAGGCTATGGCCGAGGGTATCGTCAAGATCCGCATCGACCACCCGTTTGCCCATTGCATGGATATTGCCGCCGGGCTGCAGCACAAATGGGGGCTGGAGTTTTGCCAGATCACCCCCTCAGATGCCCCCGAAGCAGGTGTCGCGCTGATGGTCGCGGACACGATCGAGCAATGGTTGCGCCGGGCCGAGCCTTTGACCATGGCGATCGGCACCGGCCGCACCCTGCGCAGCGCCATTGCGCAACTGCCCCATATCGACTGCCCCCAGCATCGTATCGTCTCATTGACCGGCAATATCGCGCCCGACGGCTCGACCGCCTATTATAACGTGCTGTTTACCCTGTCAGATCTGGTCAGCGCCCGCAGCTTTCCCTTGCCCCTGCCCGTCATCGCCCCCAGCATGAGCGAACGGCAGGCCGTGAACAGCCAGCCAAGCATCCGGCGCCTGATCCAGATGTCGTCTGAGGCGGCGGTCGCTTTTGTCGGCATCGGCACTGTGGGCGAGAACGCGCCATTGATGCTTGACGGTTTTCTGACCCAGCCCGAGCTTGACGCCCTTGTCGATGCCGGCGCGGTGGGCGAGATCACCGGCTGGGCCTATGACACCCATGGCGCGCTGGTGCCCGGGCTTAGCAATGATCGCGTGGCCTCGGCCCCGATCCCCCCGCGGGAAACGACGCTTGTTATCGGCGCGGCGCATGGCAGTGAAAAGGTTCCGGCGATCCGCGGTGCGCTGCGGGGCGGGCTGATCAGCGGGCTGATCACCGATGCCACAACCGGTGCGGCGCTGCTGTCGGGCTAGCTACATCGCAGCAATTTCAGCGCGCTGTTCTTGCATGCGCAAAAAGATGCGCCAGTCCCGCTCACGCCGGATACAGGCGGCGGGATCAGGCTTTGTCACCTCGATCGGCCGGGCAAAACGGTCGCGGGCAGCAAGAACACCGCCGCTGAGCGGCGCAGCAGCAAGGATGGCTGTGCCGCGCAGCACCGCGTCTTCGGGCTGCCAGTGGATCTCGGCCCCGATGGCATCCGCGTAAAGCTGGCGCAACAGGGGTGAGCGCGCCTGCCCACCCGCCATGGCCAGCGCCTGGGGTATCAGGCCCATATGCGCGATCACCTGACGCGTTCCCAGCGCGATCCCGACCGCCGCGCGCCAGTAAAGCGCATCCAGCGCCTCGGGGCTACGCTCAAGGGTGAGACCCTGAATGACGGCACGCAGCAGCGGATCGGCAAAGGGCGTGCGGTTGCCCTTGATATCAGGCAGGACATGCAGATCGGCCGCAGGCTCGGGGGCCGAGGCGATACGGGCAAGGATCACGTCGTGATCGGTCGGCTCGGGGTAAAGGGCGCGCAGACGTTCCAGCAGCGCGCCGGTCGCAGATTGCCCTCCCTCGGTCACGCTTTCATCGGGCAGAATGGCGCCGGGATAAGGTCCCCAAAGCGACGTGCGCGGGCCTATCCCTGCCGCGATCACACAGTTCGAGGTGCCCGCGATCAGCGCCGGCATACCGGGCGCCGCGCCAAGCGCCCCGGCAAAGGCGTCGATCAACCCCGTTGCGACCAGCGTTTCCTGTTTTAACCTCAGTTCGGCCGCGCCTTGCGGTGACAGGGGGCCAATGCGGCTGCCGGGGGACAGGACCGGACCGGGGCGCGGAAAATCGGCGACCCCTGCCCGTTCCAACAGATCCTGCTGCCAGCCGCCATGGTCAGGAAGCCACGCCCATTTTGCCACCGCCGCGCAAAGCGAGCGCGCCTCGATACCCGTCGCCCGAAAGGTCAGATGGTCGCAAAGGTCCCGTACGCCGTTCAGCGTCGCCCAGATCCCGGGCCGGTTGCGCTTCAGCCACATAAGCTTTGGCGTCTGCATCTCGGGCGAGACCGAGCCCCCAGCCCGCACCACCACCTCATGCGGGATGCGGCTAAGCTCGGCTGCCTCGGCAACCGCGCGATGATCGTGCCAGGCGATTACGTCGGGCGAAAACCCCGGGGCGTCAACGACCAAAGAACAGGTCGCATCGAAAGCCAGCGCGCCGATCTGCGCCGGGGGCACGCCGGCCTGATGGCGTGCCTCGGTCAAGGCATCGGCGACTGCCTGCCAAATCTCGGCAAAATGATACATGGCCTGTTGGTCGGGCCCCGGGATGGTGGCAAAGCCCCGGCTGGCGCGTGCAACAAGCCGGCCGTCAAGGGTGAAAAGCCCCGCCCGCGCCCGGGCCGAGCCCACATCCACGGCCCCGATCAGCACGCTGATTCCCCTTTGTTAGTCCAGATCATCCAGAGTTTTGGGCAAATCGCTGGCGCGGTCAATCAGCGCATCCGGGGCAAGCTGTGCCAGCTTTTCGGCAAGGCGCGCCGGTCCCGCGTGACTGCCGCCCAGAAAGCCGATCACCCGCATCCCCGCCGCACGGGCAGCGCGCAGACCGGCCGGGCTATCCTCGATCACCACACAGTCAGCGGGATCAACCCCCAGTTTTTTCGCAGCGAAAAGGAACAAATCGGGCGCTGGCTTGCCGCGCGAAACCTGCACCGCCGAATAGACATGCTGACCGAAAAAAGACGCAAGCCCGGTCAACGACAGCGACAACGACAGTCGTTCGGGCGCACTGGATGAGGCGACGGCGCGCGGACCTGAAAGCCGGGCCAGTACCTCGGCCATGCCGTGAACCGGCTGCAACTCGCGGCGGAAACGTTCGGCCAGCGCCGTGGCATAACCCGGCAAGGCCGGTCCCAGATCGACACCATGCGCACGCGCCGCATCGGTGATGGTCGAGAATGAGCGGCCCAGAAACTCATCATAAATGCGCGCAAGGGTGATGGGCGCGCCCTGCCCTTGCAACAGCGCCCCGATCTCGGCCGCTGCGAGGGGCTCTGAATCAACCAAAACCCCGTCACAGTCAAAGATCAGCCCGCGCGCCACTGCCTAGCCCCGAATATAAGCGTCAAGCGTCGCACGCGTGCCCTTGTTCCACAGCATCGCAAGCCAGCGGGCAAAGGGTTGGGCAAAGCGCGGATCGCGCCCCGTTGCGCCATAGATCTCGGCCAGGGCAAGCCACGCGGCGGGATCATTGCGCGCGGCCTGTGCCTGAATGATCAGACGATCCCAGTTCGGATCGTTCGGCGCAATAACGGCCCCGCTGTCGCTGATGCCCGCGCAATAGCGGCACCACAACGCCGATTCCAGCGCCAGCCCCTCGACCGGCTGATCACGTTCAAGCCGGTGGGCGATGGTCGGGACAATGAACTTGGGCTGCCGGTTCGAGCCATCAAGGCAAAGCCGGCGCACCGTATCCCCGATCTTGGGGTTGGCACAACGTTCGGCCACCTTGGCGAAGTAGGCGCCAAGATCGGTGCCGGGCACGGGCGGCACGGCGGGGATGATCTCATCACGCTCGATCTTTTCAAGAAAGGCGCGGATCTGGGCATCCTCCATCGCCTCATGGACGAAGTGGATGTCGAGCAGTCCCGCCGGATAGGCGATCACCGCATGGCCGCCATTCAGGATGCGGATCTTCATCAGCTCCCACGGCGTCACGTCCTGTACGAATTCAACACCGACCTTTTCCAGTGCGGGTCGTCCGGCAGGAAAGCGGTCCTCAAGCACCCATTGGATGAAATCTTCGCAAAAGACCGGGGCGTCATCCTCAATGCCGAAATCCTCGCGCACCAGACGCCGCTCACGCTCGCTGGTCGCAGGAGTGATGCGGTCCACCATACCGTTCGGAAAGGCGACTTCGGCGGTGATCCACTCGGCAAAATCCGGGTCAGAGAGGCGCGCCGTCTCAACCACCGCCTCACGCGTGACATCGCCGTTATGGGGGATGTTGTCGCAGCACATGACGGTAAAGGGCGCATGACCCGCCGCGCGACGCGCCCTTAGTCCGGCGACGATGAGGCCAAACACCGTTTGCGGCATATCGGGATTGGCCGCATCGGCCGCAATGGCGGGATGGGTGGGATCGAAATGCCCGGTAGCGGCGTCGATGAAATAGCCGCCCTCGGTGATGGTCAGCGCGACAATGCGAATCGCCGGATCGGCCAAGCTGGCGATTACCCGGACATGATCACCGGGGGTGATATAGTCGATGACCGGCCCCAAAACCCGCGCCCGCGACGCCCCAGCCGATTGTTCGACCAGCGTGTAAAGGTGGTCCTGCACTGCCAGAGTGTCACGCATCCGCGCATCCCCCGACATGACGCCCGCGCCGATGATGGCGAAATCATGGGCCAGTCCCATGTTCATCAGCCGGTCCAGATAGGCCGCCTGATGGGCGCGGAAGAAATTCCCGACCCCGAAATGCAGGATACCGGGGCGCAGCCGCCTGCGATCATATTCCGGGCGCGGCTGGCTGATCTGCCCAAGGGTCTGTTCACTTAATCTTGTCATTTTCATCCCGGATCACAGAGCGCTGCCGTTTTGGTCAAAGCGATACAGCCTTCCGTCCTGCGGGGTCAGGTGGATGCGGTCCCCATGGCTGGCGGGGAATTCGCCCTCGGCCCGGGCAACCACATGGGTTCCATCGTCCAGATCGACATGCAGGAAGGTATCCGAACCCAGATGCTCGGCGACCCCGACCCGGCCCGCAAACGCCCCCTCGCTCATCGACAGGCGGAAATGCTCGGGGCGGACGCCGATCGCATGGGCACCAAGACGCGCGGCGGCCTCGCCTTCAAGAAAGTTCATATTCGGGCTGCCGATAAAGCCCGCGACAAAGCGGTTCGCCGGGCGGCGATAAAGCTCAAGCGGGCTGCCCACCTGTTCGATCCGGCCGGCGCGCAGAACGACGATCTTGTCGGCCATGGTCATCGCCTCGACCTGATCATGGGTGACATAGATCATTGTGGTAGCTAGTTTTTTGTGCAGCTCGGATATCTCGACCCGCATGTTCACCCGCAGCGCCGCATCAAGGTTCGACAAAGGCTCATCAAAGAGAAATGCCGAAGGTTCGCGCACGATCGCACGGCCGATCGCCACGCGCTGACGCTGACCACCTGAAAGCTGACCCGGACGGCGGTCCAGATAGTCGGTCAGGTTCAGGATCCCTGCCGCGTGCTGGACGCGCCGTTCTTGTTCATCGGCGCTCAGCCCCGCCATCTTTAACGGGAAAGCGATGTTTTTGCGCACCGACATATGCGGGTACAGCGCATAGGACTGGAACACCATCGCAAGTTTGCGCCGCGACGGAGGCGCCACCGTCACATCTTGCCCGTCGATGACGATCCGCCCCGAGGTCACGTCCTCAAGCCCTGCGATCAGCCGCAAAAGCGTGGATTTCCCGCAGCCCGAAGGGCCGACAAAGACCACGAACTCTCCGTCCTCGATCTGCAGGTCGACCCCGGGGATGACCTCGACCTCGCCAAAGCTTTTGCAGACCTGTTCAAGCGTGATGCTTCCCATATTTGCCTCCCCTTATTTCACCGCGCCAAAGGTCAGCCCACGGACGAGCTGTTTCTGGCTGAACCAGCCAAGGATCAGGATCGGGGCGATGGCCATTGTACTCGCCGCCGAAAGTTTCGCGTAAAACAGCCCCTCGGGGCTGGAATAGCTGGCGATAAATGTCGTCAGCGGCGCCGCTTTGGACGTGGTCAGGTTCAGCGTCCAGAACGCCTCGTTCCAGGCAAGGATCACGTTCAAAAGCAGCGTTGAGGCGATCCCCGGCACTGCCATGGGCGTCAGCACATGAAGGATTTCGTTGCGCAGACTTGCCCCGTCCATCCGCGCCGCCTCAAGGATCTCGGACGGGATTTCGCGGAAATAGGTATAAAGCATCCAGACGATGATCGGCAGGTTGATCAGCATCAGCACCACGGTGATGCCCAGCCGGCTGTCAAGCAGCCCAAAGCTGCGGAACATCAGATACATCGGGATCAGGACCCCGGCCGCCGGCATCATCTTGGTCGACAGCATCCACATCAGCAGGTCTTTGGTCCGGCGCCCCGGTTGAAAGGCCATAGACCAGGCCGCCGGGATCGCCAGGACAAGACCCAGCAGGGTTGAGCCGACCGAGATGATGACCGAGTTCATGAAATGCCGGAAATAGGGTGAGCGAGACTGCACCTCGGCATAATTCTCGACCGTCCAGTCAAAGAACAGGAACTTTGGCGGGCTGGCGATGGCATCGGCCTCGGTCTTGAAACTGGTCAGGATGGTCCAGAGGATCGGGAAAAAGATCACCAGCGCCGCGCCCCAGGCCAGGATGGTAAAGCCCCAGCGACGGCTTTGAGAGATGTTGCGGGCCATGTCGTTACTCCAGCGTCTTGCCGATCATCCGCATCAGGAAGATCGCCACGATATTGGCCAGGATCACCGCGATGATGCCCCCGGCAGAGGCGCCGCCCACGTCGAATTGCAGCAGGGCCTGGCTATAGACCAGATAGGTCAGGTTGGTGGATTGATAGCCCGGCCCGCCATTCGTCGTGACCAGGATCTCGGCAAAGACCGACAGCAGAAAGATGGTCTCGATCAGGATCACGACGGTAATGGCGCGCGACAGATGTGGCAGGACCAGATGGGTGAACTTGGCCAGAGTGCCCGCCCCGTCCATCTCGGCCGCCTCCATCTGCTCGCTGTCAAGCGATTGCAGCGCCGTCAGCAGGATCAGCGTGGCAAAGGGCAGCCATTGCCATGAAACGATCAGGATGATCGACATCAGCGGATATTGGGCCAGAAAGTCGATGGGCTGGGCCCCGACCGCCTTGGCAAACCAGGCAAACAGCCCGTTCACCGGGTTCATGAACATGTTCTTCCACACCAGCGCCGAAACGGTGGGCATGATGAAGAAGGGCGCAATCACCAGAATACGCACCACACCCTGCCCGAACATCGGCTGATCCAGCAGCAGGGCCAGCGCAATGCCGCCTCCCACGGTGATGACCAGCACCCCACCGACCAGCAAAAGCGTGTTGCGCATCGCCGTCCAGAAGGCCGGATCTGACAGGAAATACTGGTAATTGGTCCAGCCGATGAATTGTTCCATCCCGGGTGACAGCAGGTTGTAGCTTTGAAAGCTGAACCACAGCGTCATGGCCAGAGGAACGATCATCCAGCCCAGAAGCAACAGGACCGAGGGGGAAACCATCAGCCGTGCCAGAGTTTTCTGGTGTCGGGTCGCCATCGGTGCGCCTCCCCGCGCAGGAAATCATTGTCGGTGCCGGGTGGCAGGGGACAATGCGCCCCCTGCCCGGCCCGCGACCGGGTTACATCGTCAACTGGGTATCACTTGGGATAACCGGCCTTGGCCATCTCGCGTTCGGCAATCTGCTGGGCCATCTGCAACGCCTGATCAACGCTGGCCTGACCAGCCAGAGCTGCAGAAAACTGCTGGCCTACCGAGGTGCCAAGGGCCTGGAACTCGGGGATGCCCACCCATTGCGTGCCGATATAGGGCACCTCGACGCTGGTCGGGTTTTGCAGATCGGCGGACATGATGCTGTCAAGCGTCGGCCTGGCAAAGGGCGCGGCCTGCTGATACTCGGGGTTTTCATAAAGCGAGGTGCGGGTGCCCGGAGGCACATTCGCCCAGCCCTCGGCCGCTGCGACCTGTTCGGTATAGGCCTTGGAGGTCGCCCAGGCGACGAATTTCTTTGCCGCATCAGGCGCATCGGTCGAAGAGGGGATTGCCAGCGTCCATGCCCACAGCCACATTTGCGGCTTTTCACCCTCGGGTGCCAGCGCATAGCCGACCTTGTCGGCCACCGTCGATTCCTTGGGGTTCGACACAAAGCTTGCCGCCACGGTGGCATCAATCCACATGCCGCATTTGCCGGTCTGGAACAGCGCGAGGTTCTCGTTGAACCCGTTGGACGAGGCGCCGGGCGGGCCGGCCTCATTCATGATGGTGACATAGTCGGTCAGCGCCTTTTTCCACTTCTCACCCGAGAATTGGGGCTTCCAGTCCTTGTCGAACCATGGCGCGCCATAGCTATGTGCCATCGAGGTCAGAAAGGCCATATTCTCGCCCCAGCCCGCCTTGCCACGCAGGCAGATGCCGTAGACCTCGGCCTCTTTGTCGGTCATCTTGCGGGCGGCGTCATAGATGAACTCCCATGTCGGGCGTTCAGGCATGGTCAGCCCGGCCTTTTCCATCAGATCGGTGCGATACATGATCATCGCGGATTCGCCATAGAATGGCGCGGCATATAGCTTGCCATCCACCGACAGGCCGGCGCTGATCGGCGGCAGGATATCAGCGGCATCGTATTCCTCGCCCATATCCTCAAGCGGCAACAGCCAACCCTGCCTGGCCCAGATCGGCACCTCGTAATTGCCGACAGTGACGATGTCATATTGCCCGCCCTTGGTGGCGATATCGGTCGTCACGCGCTGACGCAGCACGTTTTCCTCAAGCGTGACCCATTCCAGCGTGATGTCCGGGTTCGCATCGGTGAACGGCTTGCTCATCTTTTGCATGCGGATCATGTCACCGTTGTTCACGGTGGCGATGGTCAGTGTCTCGGCCATGGCTGGCAGCGTCAGCGCCGTCACGGCGCAGGCCCCCATCAAGCCGCGCAGCATCATGCTCATGCGATTGTCCTCCCCTACGGATCAGCATTTGCTAATGTGATGAGCAAATGCTCACACATAGTGATGAGGGCTGTCAAGAAAAATCGGCGCGGATCCTATGAGCACCCGCGCCGATAGATGATTTGCGTCAGCAAGCCTTAGCCGCGTCCGCGATAGGGTGGCACGCCCTGATCCGGGATCCAGACCCCCGAGGGCATCGGGCCGGTTTGCCAGAAAACGTCAATCGGCATACCGCCGCGCGGATACCAATAGCCGCCGATGCGCAGCCAGAGCGGAGCGAGGAACCCGGCAAGCCTGCGCCCGATAGAGACGGTGCAATCTTCATGAAAAGCACCGTGATTTCTAAAGCTTCCAAGGTATAATTTCAGCGATTTCGACTCAACAAGCCAGTCACCTGGCACATAATCAATAACCAGATGTGCAAAGTCCGGCTGACCGGTCATAGGGCAAAGCGACGTGAATTCAGGCGCGGTGAAACGTACGTTATAAGCAACATCGGCCTGCGGGTTCTGCACCCGCTCAAGCTCGGCCTTGTCGGGGCTTTCAGGCAGAACTGTTGCGCCACCAAGCTGTTTAAGGCCGCTATAGATCGTTTCGGACATTCTTCGCTCCTATGGTCTTATACGCCGCGCCGGTTGCCCCAGATCAGGACATGCAGTTGCGGCAGAATGTGGGGTTTCAGCCAGCCGCGGCCGACCGTGTTTTCGACCAGCCACAGCAACCGGTCGGCAAGGGCTTGCGGCTCGACCGGGGTTTCAGGGTCGGTTTCAGGGTTGCCGGGTTGCAGGTAAAGCGGCAGGTCGGGATAGCGGGCGGCAACCTCACGCGCCCAATCCAGATCCGCCTGATCGAAAATGACGATCTTGAGCACCCGCCGACCCGCGCCTTCGGCTACGCTCAGGCAGCGATCAAAGGCATCCCAGTCCACCACCTGCCCGCTAGAGGGCGGCTTGGGTGACAGGACCAGCATGGCCAGATCGCCAAACCACGGCTGCGCAATCGAGCCCTGAGTTTCGCAGGCAAAGCGATACCCCCCGGCCCGCCCCAGCGCGATCAGCGGGGCAAAATCCTGAATCGCCGGGTTCCCCCCTGACAGCGAAACGGTCAGCGGCTGGCCAGCCGACAGGCGGCGCACCTCGGCCCAGATTTCCCTGGCCTCCATTGGCCGCCATCCGTGTCGGTGACTGCTGTCCACGGCATGCAAGCTGTCGCACCAATGGCAGCGGTAATCACAGCCGCCAGCGCGGACAAAAACGGTCGGCTCTCCGATCAGGGCACCCTCGCCCTGGATGGTCGGGCCAAATATTTCGGCGATGCGCAGGGTCATGGCCGGTACTCGGCCCAGGTCTTGGGTGTCTCGGAAACACGGACCGCCACCGTTTCAGGCCAGCGCGCCTTGCACCAATCGTGAAAATGCCGCGCCATATTCTCGGCCGTTGAGGGGCCGTCCAGCACTTCATTCAGATGACGATGATCGAATTGCGTGTCGATATAATGCTTTAGCGGCGCAAGCTCATGATAATCACGCACGAAACCATCAGCGTTCAGCGTGGCCGAGGCCAGCTCGACCACCACGATGTAGTTATGGCCGTGTAGCCGGGCGCATTGGTGATCGGGCGGCAGATGGGATAGTTGATGCGAGGCCGAGAAATGAAACTCCTTGGAAATGCGGAACATCACTTCCGCCCCCGGTCAGCGACGGCTTGCAGCCAGAAATCCGGGTCCTCATAGGTGGTCGGGTCTGGGACACCGGCCAGTTGAAAGGCTTCGCGCCGTTCGACACAGGTGCCACAGCGGCCGCAATGCTGCTTACCACCCCTGTAACAGGACCATGTGGCGGCAAAGGGGGTGTTGTGGCGTGCCCCTTCGGCGACGATATCGGCCTTGGTGCGATGGACAAAGGGCGTCAGCAGCGTGATCCGGGCATAGCCGTCAAGTGCCGCGTCCTGCATATGCTGGAACGCCTGGGTAAAGGCCGGGCGGCAGTCGGGATAGATGAAATGATCTCCGCCATGGACGGCGATGGCCACCGCCTCATCCCCCATCGAGGCCGCGACACCAAAGGCAATCGTCAGCATGATGGCATTACGGTTCGGAACCACGGTGATGCGCATGGTTTCCTCGGCATAGTGACCGTCGGGCACTTCGGCCCCTCCGGTCAGGGCCGAGCCGCCAAGTGCCGCCCCCACGCCGCGCAGATCTATGACGTGGTGGGGCACCTCAAGCTGCCAGGCGGTGGCGACCGCGAATTCCAGCTCTTTGCGGTGGCGTTGTCCATAATCGAACGAGATCAGGCGTGAAAGTTCGCCCCGTGCCGCGACCATATGAGCAAGCGTCACGGAATCGAGTCCGCCTGAACAGACAACTAAAGTCTTCATATTGTGAACCCTTGTTTTGATAACCGGGTAGGCTGCGACCGGTATGGGCGCCCGGGATAGCGGGCTTTGGCGGGCGGCGCAACCGCCACGCCGGCCCGATCAGGCGGACAGCTCTAGCGGAGGCGTTTTGCCGCTGTCCTCAAGATGCCAGACCGCCTGCCAATGGCCCGCATTGCGGGTAAGGGTCAGGTAATTGCGTTCGGCGACATAGCGGTGGCGCTGGCCAGGCAGCGGCAGGATGCGGATCGGGTGGCCGGGCAAAGGCGCCTCGCCCAGCCCGGCAAACAGGCCCAGCAGCCGGGCATAGGCGCGCGGAGGCGCACGGTGGGAAATGCCCGAGGCGACAAGCTGATGGATATTTTGCGCCTGTGGTCCCATTTCGGCCCGCGTGGCAAGGTGGATCTCGCCCGACAGGGCGGTGACGCGCGCATGGTCGCGCCATTGCAGCACCTGCCCCAGCATCCGCCGCCATTCAGCGCGATGTGCCCGGCTTTGCCATTGGTCGCGCAAGTCATCCTCGTAATGCTGCATACGCGGGATCGCCATCATCACCCGCTCGATCAGCGACAGGCGCGGACCAAGCAGCGGGACGCTGGAGACCAGAAAGATATGTTCGCCTTGCGGCGCCAGCGCCTCGACCGATTGCCAGCCCGCCGGGCCCATGATCCGATGACGGTCGCGTTCTGAACGCAGGTCGGGTGCTGTGATGGTCAGGCCGGGCAGTTCGCGTTTCCAGCCAAGGCTGGCACCTGTGGCGTCAAGAAACAGCTCGGGGATGTCGCTTTCAACCGCGCCATGCTGGAACAGCAAATAGGTCTCGCGCGCGGCCTGAAACAGCGCCTGGCCAACGGCCGAGCGCGCGCGCTTTTCAGGCAGCGAGCCCCAGCCGTCACAAATGTCATGGTCGTCCCAGATCGCCAGCGTCGGCACCCGTGCCGCCATCCACGAATAGCCGGGCGCGCGCAGCACATGCAGATAGCGTTCGACAAAACGGTTGCGCAGATGCCGGGCCAGATCTTGCAGCGCGGCAGAGTCATCGACCTCGGGCGCGTGATCGGGCCAATCCTCGCTCAGCGGGTGGCCTTGCGTCGCCTCATCAGCATAAATCTGGTCGCCGCCCTGCAATAGCAACGCAAAGGGGGCGCTGGCGTGATCCTGCGCCAACCGCGTCCACATCAGGTTGCGTTCATCATCGTCGCGCTCAAGATCGCCGTTTTCCTCGCCATTACAGGAAACGAAGGCAAGGCGCAGATCGCCGCTCAGATCGGTGACGACCTCGTAAAAGCAGTCCGCGAACTCATAACCACGATCAGCGGGCGTCAGGGTAAAGTCGTGGCGCCAGATTGCGACATTGGCAATTTCGGCGATGCGGACAGGTGCGACCCCGGCCGTAGAAACCCGCAGCGACGGAGGCGCTGGCGCATTAAGCGGGCGGATGATGATAGTCGCAAGCCTGATCCCGCCCCCGGCCATGCCGCGAAAATGCAGGATCGGCCCCGCATGACCGGGTTCTTGCGCCTCATCCATCATAAACCTGCCTTCTTTATACTGCAGCGATGGATATAGGTGCGGCGCGGGCACCTGCAAACCGGGCCGGCGGCGAACCGCCTCTGGCCCGGCTGCAAAGTGACATTAACCTTCGATACGCTTTCCGCTTTCGGGGTCAAAGAAATGCAGATGCGCCGGATCAGGCACCGCCTCGACCCGGTCGCCGCGATCAAGCGTACTGGTGCCGGGCAAACGCAGAACGAAAGACACATCCGAGCCTTCGATCATGCCATAGCCGAAAGCATCCGCCCCCAGCCGCTCGACCGAGCGCAGCACGACGGGGATTGCCGCCTCGCCCGGTTCGGCCATGCGCATATGTTCGGGGCGCAGACCAAGACGCAGATCGCCCCCACGCGGCACGGGCAGCGGCAGGACCGCGCCCCCCGGCAAGGTCACGCGACCGTCAGCCGCGCTGACCGTAAAGATGTTCATGGCCGGAGAGCCGATAAAGCCCGCGACAAATTCACTGGCCGGTCGCTGATAGACCTCAAGCGGGGTCGCAATCTGTTCGGCCACGCCCTTGTTCATCACGATCAGCCGGTCAGCCAGCGTCATTGCCTCGACCTGATCATGGGTAACGTAAAGGGTGGTCTGGCCTGTGCGCAGGTGCATTTCCTTGATCTGCAAACGCATCTGGACCCGCAGCTTGGCGTCAAGGTTCGACAGCGGCTCATCCAGAAGCAGCGCCGCAGGCTCGCGCACCAGCGCCCGGCCCATGGCGACGCGCTGGCGCTGGCCGCCCGACAATGCGCGAGGCTTGCGGTCCAGATAGGGCTCAAGCTCAAGCATGGTTGCGGCCTTGGCGACACGGCTGTCGATCTCGGCCTTAGACATGCGGGCGATCTTAAGGCCGTAGGCCATGTTCTCGCGCACCGACATGTGCGGGTAAAGCGCGTAGTTCTGGAACACCATGGCAATGTCGCGCTGACGCGGCTCAAGGTCGTTGACCACCTTGTCGCCGATCTCGACCGTACCAGAGGTGATCGCCTCAAGTCCCGCGACCATGCGCAGCAGCGTGGATTTGCCGCAGCCCGAGGGGCCGACAATCACCACGAATTCCCCGTCAGCGATCTGCATGTTGATGCCATGGATCACCTGAGTTCCCGCATAACTCTTGCGGACGTCGTTCAGCAGGATGCGGGCCATTTATTTCTCCGTCTCGACCAGACCCTTGACGAACCAGCGCTGCATCAGCACCACCACCAGGATCGGCGGCAGAATGGCCAGCACGCTGGTCACCATCACGAGGTGCCAGGGGGTATCGGCATCGGCAAAAGAAACCATCTTCTTCAGCGCGATGACGATCGTGTTCATTTCGTTGGAATTGGTAACCAGCAGCGGCCACAGATATTGCGTCCAGCCATAGATGAACTGGATCACAAAGATCGCCGCGACATTGGTCAGCGACAGGGGCCACAGGATGTCCTTGAAAAACCGCCACGGCCCGGCACCATCGACGCGAGCCGCCTCAAGCAGCTCATCCGGAATGGTCATGAAGAACTGCCGAAACAGCAGCGTCGCCGTAGCCGAGGCGATCAGCGGCAGGATCAGACCCGGATAGGTGTTGATCAGCCCAAGATCGACCATGACCTTGTAGGTCGGCTGGATACGCACCTCGACCGGCAGCATCAGCGTGATGAAGATCAGCCAGAAACAGGCCATCCGCAGCGGAAAGCGGAAAAAGACGATCGCATAGGCCGAGGCCATCGAGATCGCGATCTTGCCAAGCGCAATCCCCATCGCAACGATGGTGGTATTGGCCAGCAGCCGCCACAGGCTGACCCCGCCAATGCGGCTGACCCCACCCGAGAATGCCTCGGAATAGTTCCGCACCGCCTCGGAACCGGGCAGCAGCGGCAAGGGCGGGCGCAGGATCGTTTGCAACGAATGGGTCGAGGCGACAAAGACGTAATAGACCGGGAAGGCCACGACAATCACGCCAAGCACCATCCACAGATGTGCGATCAGCCGGCCCGAACGGCGCGCAGCGAGAGGAGCGGACTCAGCCATAATGCACCCGCCTTTCGATGAAGCGGAACTGGAAGGCGGTCAGCGCAATGACGATGATCATCAGGATCACCGATTGCGCGGCGCTGTCGCCCATGATCAGGTTGACGAAACCGTCGTTATAAACCTTGTAGACCAGCGTTTCCGTCGCCTTGCCGGGGCCGCCACCAGTCACCGCATGGATGATGCCAAAGGTGTCGAAAAGCGCATAAACCGTGTTTACGACCAGCAGGAAAAAGCTCGTCGGTGCCAGCAGCGGAAAGGTGATGGTCCAGAACGTATGGCGGCGCGATGCCCCGTCGATCGCCGCCGCTTCCAGCAATGAACGAGGAATTGCCTGCAAGCCTGCGACAAAGAACAGAAAATTGTAGCTGATTTGCTTCCATGTCGCGGCAGCGACAACCAGCCCCATGGCCTGTGTGCTGTCAAGCAGCGGGTTCCAGCTGATACCAAGCTGCCGCAGGGGCCAGGCAAGCGTGCCAAAGCTGGGATTGAACATGAAAAGCCACAGCATACCGGCAATGGCGGGCGCTACCGCATAGGGCCAGATCATCAGCGTGCGGTAAAACCCTTTGCCCCGGACAATCTTTTCGGCCTGCACGGCCAGAAACAACGCAATCGCCATGGCGAAAAATGCCACAAGTACCGAAAACACCACCGTCACCCGCATCGAGTTCAGATAGTTCGGATCGCTCAGCACCTTACGAAAATTCGCAAGCCCCACGAAGGTGGTCTTCAGGCCAAAGGCGTCCTCGCGCAGCATTGACTGGCGAAACGCCTGCGCTGCGGGCCAATAGAAAAAGATCAGCGTGATTGCCAGCTGTGGCGCCAGCAGCAGCCAGGGCAACAGCTTGTGCGGAAAGACGGTGCGTCTCATCTGTCCCTCTTTAGGGTCGGGCGGGCGCCGGAACGCCCGCCTTCTGGTTTCAACCGCCCACGGCTTCCTTGATCGCGGCATTGCCGCGTTCGACGGCGTTTTTCAGCGCGGTGGCCGCGTCCTGCTGGCCAGCGAGCATCTTTTCGTATTCTTCGTTCTGAATGTCGCGCAGCTGCGGTAGGTTAGGCGCGCGCACCCCTTTTGAATTCTCGGTCGGCGCCTTGCCCATCATCTGCTGGATCGGCGTTTCGCGGCCCGGGTTCTGTTGATAGAAATCCGAACCTTTGGTCGCCTCATAGGCAGCCATGGTCACCGGCAGATAGCCCGATTGTTCGTGCAGGAACTGCTGAACCTCGGTCTGGGACAGGTAGTTGAAGAAGGCAGCGACGCCCTTGTAGGTCTCGTCCGACTTGCCGCCCATGACCCACAGCGAAGCACCGCCGGGGGTGGTGTTTTGCGGCGCACCCTCGGCGGTCTCGTCATAGGGCAGCTGGCCGATGCCGTAGTTCATGCCCGATTTTACGATATCGCCCAGCCCGCCCGAGCTTTCGGTCAGAATCCCGCATTCGCCAGAGGTAAAGTTCTGCTTGGCCTCGCTGGTGCGGCCGCCGTAGACAAAGACGCCCTCTTTGGCCAGATCGGCAAGCTCTTGGAAATGCTTGACAAACAGCGGTCCGTCAATCTTCAGCTCGGGCGTGCCGGCAAGGCCGTTTTCATTCGTCGCCCAGCTGACGTTGTTCCAGGCGGCAAAGTTCTCGGTGTGAATCCAGGTCAGCCAGGTCGAGGTATAGCCGCAGGTCGCCGCGCCCGACTCTTTGATCTTGCGGGCAGCCGCCCAGACCTCGGCCCAGGTCTTGGGCGGGGTTTCGGGGTCAAGGCCCGCCTTCTGGAAGATGTCCTTGTTATAATAAAGGATCGGCGAGGACGAGTTATAGGGGAAAGACAGCATATCGCCCTCGGGCGTCGAGTAATAGCCGACGATACCGGGCAGATACTGGCTCTTGTCGAATTCGTAGCCACCTTCTTTCAGCACTTCGGCGACCGGTTTGATCGCGCCCTGGGCGCCCATCATCACGCCGGTTCCGACGTCAAAGACCTGAATGATGTCCGGGGCCTGCCCGGCGCGAAAGGCCGCAATACCGGCATTCAGCGTCTCGGGATAGGTGCCCTTGAAGACCGGCTTGAGCTCATAGTCGGATTGGCTGGCGTTAAAGTCATTGGCGATCTTGGTTACCACTTCGGCATTGGCGCCGGTCATCGCATGCCACCACGAAATTTCGGTCTTGGCTTCGGCAGCGACCGGCAGGGCCATCATACCGGCCAGCCAGAACAGGTTTTTCCGCATGGATATTCCTCCGATTCATGCCTTTCGGCGTTCTTGTTCCCGGACGGGGCTGTGAAGGTTGCCCCTGCGCCCGCCATCCGCCCCCCGTTCGAATCTTTTCGAATCTGTTCGAATTTGTCCACTGCCAATGACGCATGTGTCAATTCGCAAACAAACCGACCAGTATGGAAACTGTCGGGGAGGCAAAGCGCCGGTCACGCCTGCCCTGTCGCAGCTCTTTGTAAAAATTACGCGACAACAATATGTAACAAAGATTACTTCATCTTGGCGCATGCCAAAAACTGCGGCTCTGCAGCCTGTATCGCCCGGCTTTTCATCTGCCCGTGGAACAGGCAATAAGGGGCCGCAAATCCACAACGATAGCGTGAAAGCGAACTTCTTTCCCCAAGGAACCTGCGATTCCCGGGGAGCCCGAGGGCAGCAGCCGACGCATGAACCAAGCAAAATGAACGGGGTTGAGCATTCCCGCAGGCAGACCTGTTAACGCGAAGAAAATGACCGAGCCCATGCCTCGGCTGAGGTTCTGGGCGTCTGGGGCGACCCCTTGATCGGATATGCCGCGATGCGGGTTCTGCTCGCTGCCCCTTGGTACCGTGATCAGTGTGGCGCTGCCCACGACACATTCTAAGGGCTGATGGGCGACTATGCCCGCGCCATTCTCAAGAATTCACCGATCCTGTCCCTTGGAAAGCCGGCAATCGGACGCAGGATGCCGGTTATCACCCATCGGCTGGGCGCAACCCGCCATACCGACCGTATCGTTGTCATACATGAGGGCCGCGTTATCGAGATGGACGATCATGACGCGCTGATTGCCCAAACATGGCGGGCAAACTGAGCCCTAAAATGAAACGGCCGGCCCCGGATGGGACCGGCCTTCGCATCTGGCAGCCCCGCTCAGAAACTGCGCGAGACCGACAGTTTAAAGTTCCGCCCCGGGGCCGGGCCGCTCAGCCAGGTGGCAGGCGTGTAATCGCGATCGGCGATGTTATCGATGCCCATATGAACCTCGATCCCTGCTGCGGCACCCGTTTGCGGGGCCCAGGTGGCAAAGACGTCATGGACGCCATAGCCCGCGCGATGCTCGTCATCCGCTTTGTCCCGGCCTTTCGCCAAAGTGCTGCGCAGGCCCAGTCGCCACTCGTCATTGGGCCGCCAGATCGCCTGCAGCGTGACCCGGTCGTTTGGCAGCGTGTCCAGGACCTTGCCGTCCTGATCCTTGCCATCGACGATCGAAACGGCGGCGCCCAGTTCCCAGTTGTTAAGGCTGTAGCTGGCCTCCAGCTCACCGCCGCGCAGATAGGCACGGTCGATATTGACATAGGCCGGGGTCGGCGCGGCGCCATTCGTGCGCATGATCATGTCGTCGATATGATTGCGAAACAGCGTCAATTTCATCACCGCCGCATCGCCCGAGGCGAACAGATCCGAGCCGCGATAGGACAGCCCGGCCTCAAGGTTCTTGCCCTTTTCATCCTTGAGATCCGGCGAAGGCGCACCACCACGAAAGCTGTCGTAAAGTTCATCAACCGTCGGCATGCGCTGAACAAAGGCGACCGAGCCAAAGACCGACCAGCTGTCATTCAGCCTGTAGATCGCTGCGATTTGCGGCTCGATGGCTTCGGAGTTGTATTTATCGTCCGTCGCCGTCACCGAGGATTTCGGCTCGGTGCGCTGCTTTTCATAGCGCAGACCCGAGTTCACAGTCAGATCGCCCCAGGTCAGCTCGGACAGCGCATAGGCCCCCCAGGCGCGGGTATAGGCCTCGGGGTGCGAACTTGACGGCACGCTGGACGAACGGTCCTGTTTCATGATGTCGAAACCGGTGGTCAGGTGGTGATCATAGCCCGCCCCCGACAGGTCCGAGACGTTGCGCAGCTTGAATTTCCACAGCTGATAGTCCCGCCGGCCCAGCAACGAAGCCATGATCGGCTCATCCGGGTCGTCGCCCTGCCGGACATCCTTCATGGTGTTGGTATAGGACAGGGTCGCGGTCAGGTCGATGTAGCGGTTGTCCTGCGGATTCCAGCCCCAGGTCAGTTTCATCGTCTGGTCGCGGGTGGTGATATCGCCGACACCCCAGCCGGTGAAGCCGGGGAAAAGTCCGGCCTGCGCGCCCTCGACCTGATTGAAGTCCTGATTTTCGCCTTTGGCTTCCAGATGCTGATAGGAAAAAGCGATATACTGATCGCCAAAGGTGCGCCTGGCTTTCAGCAGCAGGTTCGGCGTCTTGGAATTCGAGCGCACGGTGGTATTGCCGTCGGCGTCCTTGGTATCGCCCAGCTTGCGCCATGCAAAGGCGGCCAGAGCCTCAAAATCCTCGGCCGGGCGCCAGCCAAGCGCAACGCTGCCCAGGACCGTGTCGGGGTTGCTGGCATAGCCAAGCTTGGCCTTGCCGCCGAAGGTGCTGCCCTCGGCGATCAGGTCGCTGGCCTCGATCGTCTCCATGGCGATGACGCCACCAAGCGCGCCCGAACCGTATAGCGTCGAGGACCCCGGCCCTCGCAGCACCTCGACCTGACGCAGGAAATCCGGCTCAATGAACAGCGCGCCCTGACGGTAGGATTCGTAATATTTCTTTTCGCCGTCGATCAGCTGGACAATGCCGGATTCCGCCGCCGCCATTTCCGTCGAGCCAAAGCCGCGGATGTTGAACCCCTGACCAAAGAAACTGCCCGAGCCGACCCCGGCGACACCCGGCACCGTCGCCAGGACCTCGCCGATATGGCCGGCCTCGATGTCCCGCAACTGCTCGCTGTCCACGACCGAGACCGACTGGGGTACCTCGGACGCGACTTTGGGCTTTCCGGCGCGCAGCACCAGCTGATCCAGCACAAAGGTGGTCCTGGTCTTCTCATCCTCGCCCGTGCGCTGTTGGGCAAGCAGGGGCGTGGTCAGGGTCAGCGCGGTCAGGCCGGCGGTTCCGGCCAGCAGCGCGCCGCGTAGTGAATGGCGTGGCATGTGTTTCCCGTCGTCAAATCCAGAAGTTTCCGGCTGGCGCGAGCTGGCATCTTGCGCGACGTAAAATAAACTGAGTAAAACTGTCAATGATTCTTGCGCACTGCTCCGGGTTAAGGCCACGGGCATGCAACAGCAGCGAAAGGCACAGCAATGACTGTTCATTCCCCCGCCGATCTGCGCCGCTTTCTGGCCGAAAACAGCACCCGCCCCTATGATCTGGCCGAACGGCTGGGCATCCCCGAGGCGGCGTTGATCGCTGCGCGGGTCGGCCATGGTGCGATCCGGATTGACCCGCAACCGGGGCGGCTGATCCCCCTTGTCCAAGGTCTGGGCGAGGTGATGTCGCTGACCCGCAACCGCTCTTGCGTGATCGAAAAGATCGGCACCTATAACGAATTTCACGATGGCGAACATGCCGCCATGACCGTGGACCCCGAAATCGACCTGCGTATGTTTCCGCGCCATTGGGTCCATGCATTTGCCGTCGAACTTAAGACCGAGACGGGGACCCGCCGCTCGATCCAGATCTTTGATGCGGCGGGGGACGCGGTGCACAAGATCCACCTGCGCGATGCCTCGGACCTGACGTCATGGCAGGCGCTTTGCCATGATCTGGCGCTGCCCGATCAATCCGACAGCGCCAGCTTTGCGCCGCGCGCGCCGGTCGAGCCCGCCAAGGCCAGCCCCGAGCGCGCCGAGGCCCTGCGCCGCGAATGGGCCGAGATGACCGATACCCACCAGTTCAACATCCTGACCCGCCGGCTCAAGATGAACCGGCTGGGCGCTTACCGCATCGCGGGCGCGCCGCTGGTGCGGCAACTGGCCGTCGATGCGGTGCCGGCCCTGCTTGAGCGGGTCCACGCCCGGGGCGTCGGCGTGATGTTCTTTGTCGGCAACATGGGCTGTATCGAGATCCACTCGGGACCCATCCAGTCGCTGAAGCCGATGGGGCCGTGGCTGAATATCATGGACCCGCGCTTTAACCTGCATCTGCGCGTCGATCACGTTGCCGAGGTCTGGGCGGTGGACAAGCCGACCCGGCGCGGTCCGGCAATCTCGGTCGAGGCTTTTGACGCAGAAGGCGCGCTGATCTTTCAATGTTTCGGGCTGCGGCCCGAAAAGGGCGGCGATGCCGCAGCATGGGCGACGCTGGTTGATGGCCTGCCCGAACTGGCCGAGGCAGCGGCATGAAACGGCTGGCACTGGCGCTTGCGCTGCTGACACCGTCATGGCTTGCCGGGCCTGCCTTTGCCGAAAGCTACCCCGAGGCCCGGCGCGTGCTGTCGCTTGGCGGCTCGATCACCGAGATCATCTATGCGCTTGGCGAAGAGGCGCGGCTTGTCGGGCGTGACACCACCTCGAACTGGCCGCCCGAGGCCAATGCCTTGCCCGATGTCGGCTATCTGCGCGCGCTGTCGCCCGAGGGGGTGCTGAACGTCGCGCCTGACATGATCCTGGCCGAAGAAGGTGCCGGCCCGCCCGAGGCGGTCGCAGTCCTGCAATCGACGGGCCTGCCCTATGTCGCGGTGCCCGAGCGCTATGACATCGCCGGCGTGCTCGACAAGGTGGACCGCGTGTCCGAGGCGCTTGGCGTGCCGGAAAAGGGCCGCGATCTGCGCGAAAAGCTGGCGGCCGATCTTGAGGCCGTTCAGGCCCGCTCACAGGCGGTTGGGACACCGAAAAAGGTCCTTTTCATCCTTTCGCTGCAAGGCGGTCGCGTCATGGCAGGCGGCACAGGCACGGCGGCTGACGGGATCATTCGCCTGGCAGGTGGCGAAAACGCCCTGGCCGGGTTCCAGGGCTACAAGCCCGTCACTGATGAGGCGATCATTACCGCCGCCCCCGATGTCATCCTGATGATGACGCGGGGCGATGAACAGGTCGACGCCACAATGAATGGCGGCAACACCAATGCCGAGGCAGCCGAAGCAGCGCAGAAAATCCCCGCGCTTGCCCAGACCCCGGCAGGCCGTGCGGGTGCGGTAGTGGTAATGGACGGACTGAAACTGCTGGGCTTTGGTCCCCGCACCGGCGAGGCAGCGGTCGAACTGCATGACCTCATCTATGCGGGGTCGTGATGGTCGCCTTGTCCCCTGATCTTTGCCCGCCACAGCGGATCAAGGGCGACCGCAGCCAACGCGCCCGCCGTCTGGGACTGGCACTCGCAGCCCTGCTTGCCGTAATGACGGTGATCTCACTTGGCTGGGGCGCCTCGGGCACCTCGCTGACGCAGGCGATACTGGACCTTCTGGCCGGGCGCGAACTTGCGGTGCAGGATCGGGTTGTGCTGATGGATATCCGCCTGCCCCGGGTGCTGATGGGCATTTTCGTCGGCGCCTCGCTTGCTGTTTCGGGGGCGGTCATGCAGGGGCTGTTTCGCAACCCGCTGGCTGACCCGGGCATCGTGGGCATAAGCTCGGGCGCCTCTTTGGGTGCGATCCTTGCCATAGTTCTGGCCAGCGCCCTGCCCGGCTGGCTGACCGGGCTTTTCGGCTGGTATCTGGTGCCGGTCGGGGCCTTTGCCGGTGGCTGGGCCACGACGATCACGCTTTACCGCATCGCCACGCGGCGGGGGCGCACCTCGGTTGCGACCATGCTGCTTGCCGGGATTGCATTGGGGGCGATCATCGGGGCCGTTTCAGGGCTGGTCATCCTGCGCGCCGATGACCGCGAATTGCGCGATGTGACCTTCTGGAGTCTTGGCTCGCTGGCCGGGGCGAACTGGCCCAAGCTTCTGGTGGCCGCGCCGATCATGGCGCTGGCAATGATCCATGCGCCATGGCTGGCACGCGGGCTGAACGCGCTGGCGCTGGGTGAGGCCGCGGCCGCCCATGTCGGTATCCGGGTGCAAAAGGTCAAGAACCGCGCCATCCTGACTGTCGCCGCAGCAACCGGGGCCGCGGTGGCGGTCTCGGGCGGGATCGGTTTTGTCGGCATCGTCGTGCCGCATCTTTTACGGCTTGCAAGCGGGCCGGATCACCGCTGGCTGCTTGTGAACTCGGCGCTGCTTGGCGCGGTCACGCTGCTGATCGCCGATATGATCAGCCGTACGGTCATCGCCCCGGCCGAGCTGCCGATCGGCATCGTCACCGCCATCATGGGCGGGCCGTTCTTTCTGTGGATCCTCTTGCGCAATCGCGGAGTGCTGGACCTATGAGCCTGATCGCCAGCGATATCTCGGTCAGTCTTGGCCGAAAACAGGTGCTGCATGGCGTGTCGGTAAGCGCGCAGGCGGGCGAGTTCACGGCCATCGTCGGCCCCAACGGCTCGGGCAAGACGACCCTGATGCGCAGCCTGACCGGAGAGCTGGCCTGCCGGGGCCGCATCACCCTGAACGGTCGAGACATCGCACGGATGCCGCCCGAAGAACTGGCGCGCCACCGCGGCGTGCTGCCACAGGCAGCCGAGCTGTCCTTTCCCTTTACCGTTGCCGAAGTGGTTCGCATCGGGATCGAGGGGCAGGCCGGGCGCACCGAGGCCCTGATCCCGCAGGCGCTGGCGGCAGTCGGTCTGCCGGGTTTTTCAGGCCGCCTTTATCAAGAGCTTTCGGGTGGCGAACAGCAGCGCGTGCAGCTTGCCCGCGTGCTGGCCCAGGTCTGGCAGCCGGTGGATAAGGAAACCGGCCCGCGCTGGCTGATGCTGGATGAACCGGTCAGCAGCCTCGACATCGCCCATCAGCTGACAGTCATGCGGCTGGCCGCCGATTACGCGCGGGCGGGCGGAGGCGTGATTGCGGTCATGCATGATCTGAACCTGACTGCGCTTTTTGCGCAGCGGCTGGTGCTGATGTGTGCCGGCCGCGTTCTGGCTCAGGGCCGTCCCGAAGAGGTGCTGTCCGATGACACCTTGTCCTGCGCCTATGGCTGCCGGCTGCGGGTGAACGCTACGCCCGAAAGCGGCATTTGGGTCCTGCCACACCTCGCTGCCTGAACGTGCGGGCGGTCAGGGGGTGCCCAGCAACCGCTCGATCTCGGCCCGCAGTTCGGACAGCTCAAAAGGTTTGGCAATAAAACCATTGGCCCCAAGCGCCAGCCCCTTGCGCCGCTCGACCACCGAGCCGCGCGCGGTCATCAGCAGCACCCGCACCATGCGCAGATCCGGGTCGGCGCGTACAGCCCCGACAATCTCATAGCCCGAAATGTCGGGCAGCATGATATCAAGCAGCACCAGATCAGGACGGCGTGCCCGCATTTCGTCCAGCGCGCCTGCGCCTCGGGCGATCCGCCTGTAGCTGTGGCCAGCGCGCAAAAGCAGAAACTCCAGCGCGGCGGCAATGTTATTCTCGTCCTCGACGATCAGGATGTGGGCCATCATCCCCTCCGCAACATCCGCAACCGGATGCGGAACGGTAACGGCCCGCCCCCGTCTGCGGGGGGCGGGCCGCCTTTTTTCAGTGCGACGAGGCCTGGGCCGCGCCGATCCCGGTTTCAGAGCGCACCTGCTGGGCAAGGAAACCCGCCCGGTCGATACGCGCCCGTGCGCCATTGTCCATCTTTGACACGAGCCAGATGCCAAGGAAGGCAAGCGTCATCGAAAACAGCGCGGGCGAGGTATAGGGGAAGGGGGCCGAACCTGCGGGGTTACCCAGCGTCGCCTCCCAGACCGAGGGCGACAGCACCGTCAGCACCACCGACGAGATAAGCCCGAGGAAGCCGCCGACAACCGCGCCACGGGTGGTGCAATCCTTCCACAGCACCGACATGAACAGCACCGGGAAGTTGGCCGAGGCCGCCACCGCAAAGGCCAAGGACACCATGAAGGCGATGTTCTGGTTCTTGAAGGCAATGCCCAGCACCACCGCGACGATCCCCAGGACGATGGTGGTAATGCGCGAGACGCGCAGTTCACTGCCCGGCGCGGGGTTGCCGTTCTTGATCACGGTCGCATAAAGGTCATGGCTGACCGCCGAAGCCCCCGACAGCGTCAGCCCCGCAACCACCGCAAGGATGGTGGCAAAGGCCACGGCCGAGATAAAGCCCAGGAACACGTTGCCGCCGACCGCATGGGCCAGATGCACGGCCGCCATATTGCTGCCGCCGACCAATGCGCCGGTCCCGTCCAGAAACTCGGGGTTGGTCAGGACAAAGGCGATGGCGCCAAAGCCGATGATAAAGGTCAGCAGGTAGAAATAGCCGATCCAGCCGGTCGCCCACATCACCGATTTGCGCGCCTCTTTGGCACTGGGAACGGTAAAGAAGCGCATCAGGATATGCGGCAGGCCCGCAGTACCGAACATCAGCGCCATGCCAAAGCTGATCGCCGAGATCGGGTCCTTGATAAAGGTGCCCGGCCCCATGATGGACTGACCGGCAACGGCGGCCTCTTCTGCGGTCTTGCCCGAAGCAGTGGCGATCTCGGTCTTGATGCGCACCGCATCGGCAAACATCGCTTCGGGGCTGAAACCATAGCGCCACATGACCATAAAGGCCATGAACGAGGCGCCGCCGAGCAGCAGGCAGGCCTTGATGATCTGCACCCAGGTCGTCGCGGTCATGCCACCGAACAGGACATAGATCATCATCAGCGCGCCGACGATCACCACTGCGATCCAGTAATCAAGGCCGAACAGCAGCTGAATCAGCGAGCCCGCGCCCACCATCTGCGCGATCAGGTAAAAAGCCACCACGACCAGCGTACCCGAGGCGGCAAAGATGCGCACCGGCGCCTGGGCAAAGCGAAAGGCCGCCACGTCGGCAAAGGTGAACCGGCCGAGGTTGCGCAGCCGTTCAGCCAGCAGAAAGGTCAGTATCGGCCAGCCGACGAGGAAACCGATCGAATAGATCAGCCCGTCATAGCCCGTGGTCATCACCGCAGCCGAGATACCAAGGAACGATGCCGCCGACATGTAGTCCCCGGCAATCGCCAGCCCGTTCTGAAAGCCGGTGATGCCACCACCGGCGGTATAGAAATCCGCCGCCGATTTGGTGCGAGAGGCTGCCCATTTGGTGATATATAGCGTCCCAAGAACAAAGACGGCAAACATCACGATCGCGGTCCAGTTCGTGGCCTGTTTTTCGCCCCCCTGGATCACATCGGCCAGGGCGGCCCCCGGGACGGTCAGGGCCGCAGCGATCAGGCCCTTGCGCAGGATCTTGACGGTCATTTCAGCGCCTCCCGCCGGATCTTCTCGCTCAGATCGTCGAACTCGCTGTTCGCACGGCGCAGGTAGATACCGGTGATGATAATGGTAAAGATGATCACGCCAAAGCCCAGCGGGATGCCCCAGGTCATGACGCCCGAGCCGATACGGGCGGCAAGCAGCTCTTTGTCAAAGGCGATAAGCAGGACATAGCCGTAATAGACGACCAGCATCGCAATCGTCAGCACCCAGCCATAGCGGGTTCGTCTTTCCTTCAGTGCCTGGTAATTCGGATCGCGGACGATCCTTTCGACGAGTTCTTCTTCCATCGGGTCGTGCTCCTCCACTGCCACGATCTGCGGTTATCCTGTCCGCACCGGGTCAAGGCCGGCGCGGGCGGGCCCTCCTCTTAAGAAGAAGCGGCGCGTTACTGGCAGCCTCCCGGCCAGCCGCAGCCACCCCACGGGCGCCATGCACGCCCGTGGATAATCTTGTCTGGCTTCAGGGCCGACGTCCTCAGGCCGGCCCCTGCGTCAGTGACGGTTCATGCGGTTTGTTATGAGCTCATCGACGACGCCCGGGTCTGCGAGGGTCGAGATGTCGCCAAGGTTGCCGAAATCGTCCTCGGCGATCTTGCGCAGGATGCGGCGCATGATCTTGCCAGAGCGCGTCTTCGGCAGCCCCGGAGCCCACTGGATCAGGTCAGGCTTGGCAATCGGGCCAATCTCGGTGCGGACCCATTTCTCAAGATCCAGACGCAGCTCATCACTTGGCTCAACACCGTTCATCAGCGTCACATAGGCATAAATGCCCTGACCTTTCAGCGGATGGGGGTAACCAACCACCGCCGCCTCGGCCACCTTCTCATGCGCGACAAGCGCCGATTCAATCTCGGCCGTGCCCATCCGGTGGCCGGACACGTTGATCACATCGTCAACCCGGCCCGTGATCCAGTAATACCCGTCCTCATCCCGACGGCAGCCGTCACCCGTAAAGTAATGGCCCGGATATTGCTGGAAATAGGTCTCCATAAAGCGCTGGTGATCGCCCCAGACCGTCCGCATCTGACCCGGCCAGCTGTCGGCAATGCACAAGACACCCTCGACCGCCTCGCCCTCCTTCTCCACCAAAGCGCCGGTCTGAGCGTCCAGGACAACCGGCTTGACCCCAAAGAAGGGCAGCGTCGCCGAGCCGGGCTTGGCCTCGATCGCGCCGGGCAGAGAGGTCAGCATATGCCCCCCGGTCTCGGTCTGCCACCAGGTGTCAACAATCGGGCAGCGGCCCTTGCCGACATGCTTGTCATACCAGTTCCAGGCCTCGGGGTTGATCGGCTCACCCACCGTACCAAGAATCCGCAGGCTCGACAGATCATGCTTTTCAACCCATTCCGGGCCCTGGCTGATCAGCGCCCGGATCGCGGTCGGCGCCGTGTAAAACTGGGTGACCTTGTGCTTTTCGCACACCGCCCAGAACCGGCCCGGATCAGGCCAGGTCGGCACGCCCTCAAACATCAGCGTCGTCGCGCCATTGGCCAGAGGGCCGTAAATGATGTAGCTGTGACCCGTCACCCAGCCCACATCGGCCGTGCACCAGAAAATGTCGCCCTCTTTATAGTCGAACACATACTGGAAGGTCGTCGCCGCATAGAGCAGATAGCCCCCGGTCGTATGGACTACCCCCTTGGGCTTGCCGGTCGAACCCGAGGTGTAAAGGATGAACAGCGGGTCCTCGGCATTCATCGGGCGCGGCGGGCAGTCGGGGCTGACCTGC
This sequence comes from Paracoccus kondratievae, assembly GCF_009301415.1. Lineage (GTDB taxonomy): Bacteria > Pseudomonadota > Alphaproteobacteria > Rhodobacterales > Rhodobacteraceae > Paracoccus > Paracoccus kondratievae. The sequence goes on from NZ_CP045074.1 coordinate 160,240, forward strand.
TCCATCATCGCCAGCACATCGACGTCACGCCCGTCGATCCAGGTGGTCTGGTCGCCGGTATGTTTGATCACAAGGCAGCGCACCCGGTCCGAGCAATGCAAAAGCGCGGCATCGGTGTTCGATTTCAGCGCGGTCTTACGCCCGCCGCGCGGCGCGGTGTCGGCGGTGATGACCAGCTTGGCACCCGAGTCATTGATGCGGTTGGCCAGCGCATCGGGCGAGAAACCGGCAAAGACGATCGAATGGATCGCACCGATGCGCGCACAGGCCAGCATGGCATAAGCGGCTTCGGGGATCATCGGCAGATAGATCACCACCCGGTCGCCCCGCATCACCCCCTGGCTTAGCAGCACATTGGCAAAGCGGTTCACCTTTTCGGAAAGCTCGGCATAGGTGATGTGGCGCGCGGGCTGGCTGGGGTCATCGGGTTCAAAGAGGATCGCCGTCTGGCTGGCACGCTGCGGCAGATGGCGGTCGATACAGTTCACCGAGGCGTTCAGCGCCCCGTCCTCAAACCATTTGATCGACACCTTGCCCATGGTGAAATCGGTGTTCTTCACCTTGGTAAAGGGCTCGATCCACTCCAGCCGGCCAGCCTCGCGCCGCCAGAACCCCTCAGGGTCGGAAATCGATTCGGCATAAAGACGGGCGTAGTCACCAGGACCAATATGAACATCCTCAAATCCAGGAGGAATCGGATGTTTCAAAACCTTTTCAACGGACATGGCACGCCTCCTCAATAGCAATCCGCATCGGGTCGCTTTACCCCCACCCTCCTCTCAGGTGCCGCACGGGGGCAGCGGTCGCCGATCAGTTTGCATGTTAATCCCAGTTTCTATTTTCAGTAAACCTTTTTTTATAAAGGAATTTTTTGTAAAAAAATTGACGGCTATTCTAATGAATTTGTAAATTTTTCACAAATCGGACAGATCTGTGGTCTTAGCCTGCGGCAATCTGGTCGGCAGAAATCCGAGTAATTTCCTTTTTGCTTGATTTTCATCAAGTCGCCTGAGCCGGAACAGGATCAGGACAGGGGCGATGGGTCGTCATGCGCCCAGTTTACCAAGGAGACCGTGATGTTTCACAAACCCCTTGCCGTCGCAGCCATCATGGTGGCGCTTGGCCTTGCCCTGCCTGCGGGTGCCGAAACCCATGAGGTGCACATGCTCAACAAGGGTGAGACTGGCGCCATGGTGTTCGAGCCGGGCTTTGTCCGCGCCGAGCCTGGCGATGTGATCACCTTTATTCCCACCGACAAAAGCCATAACGTCGAAGCGATCAAGGATATCCTGCCCGAAGGCGTCGAGCCCTTCAAAAGCAAGGTCAACGATACCTACACCCTGACCGTGACCGAACCCGGCCTTTACGGTGTGAAATGCACCCCGCATTTCGGCATGGGCATGGTCGGGCTGGTACAGGTCGGCGACGCCCCGGCAAATCTTGAGGCCGCCAAGACCGCCAAGATGCCCAAGAAAGCGCGCGAGCGCATGGATGCCGGGCTGACTCAGGTGAACTGAGGCAGCGTTTTTCAAACGGCAGCAAGACAGAGATGGGCGCGATCCGATCGCGCCCTTTGCCATTCCTGCAGCTTCGGGCCGGTGCGTTCAGGTTTTCGCCATGGCAAAATGACCCGCGCATGCCCATATGTCGCAAGCAACCACCCGGAGGGATCTGGCATGGACAGGATCGACGTGACCGAACAAGGTTTCGTGGTCGATGCGCATGAGCTGGCCGAAGCCTTTGGCCTTGAACCGGACCGCGTGCCCGAACTGATGCGCACGAGCCGGATCACCACCCGCTGTGAGACCGGCGAGGGTGAGGACGCCGGACGCCATCGCCTGACCTTCTTTTTCAAGGGCCGCGCGCTGCGGCTGACCGTTGATCAGGCGGGCCGGATCCTCAAGCGCGCGCGTTTTGACATCCCCGCCCGCAATGCTGCCCCGGGTTAAGTCTTACGAGGTCAGGGCGCGGGGAAAGAGCACCTCTTCTTCAAGGTGGATATGGGCGACCACGTCGTCGCAAAGCTTGCGCAGCCCGGTGTAAAGCGCCGTCCATGAACCACAGGCCCCTGCAGGCAGGGTCAGGCCACGGGTCACATGTTCGATCCTGTGCAGGACCTGCCCGGTATCCTCATGCTCGGCCTGCATCACCCGGATCGGCCCGGCAAGCATTGCCCCCGCCCCCTGCAGGATCGAGGGGAACAGCACCGCCTCTTCCTTGGCCATATGCGATTCAAGTTCGTCCCGCAGCAAGACCAGCGCCTCGGTCAGGCCCAAGGGGGCCTCTTCGTGATCGCCATGCACTGCCTCGACCCGCTCAGCGAGGCTGATCAGAAAGGCCAGCTCTTGCCGGTGGGTCCGATGATAACGGGTCAGGATATGTTCGATCAGCGCCGGTGTCTCAGAGGGGGCATCGCGTCCGGCCCGATCGCTCAGCGCCTGCAATTCGGCGCTGAGCGTGGCCAGCGGCACACCGGCTTTCTCAGCCGCTTCGGCCAGTGCGACATTGCCCCCGCAGCAAAAACTGATGCCGGCGCGGCGAAAGACCTCTGCCGCGCCGGGCAGCCGGGCCGCAATGTCGCCGACAATGGCTGTGGAGCCAAAGGTGATGTCAGTCATGGGTATCTCCTTCGCAGGGGTTCACAGGGGGATTGGCCGGGCTCCACGCCCGCGCCAGAGGCGGGCCGAGGCGCAGCAGATCGACCGCGCGGGCGGCGATCTGGGCGGTGACTTCGGCAAGGCTTTGCGGGCGCAGGTAAAACGCCGGGACGGGCGGCAGGATCACCGCCCCCATCCGCGTTGCAGCCAGCATATTGTCGAGATGCGCCAACGTCAGCGGCGCCTCACGCGCAAGCAGGATGAGCGGCCGGCGTTCCTTGAGCTGAACCCCGGCGGCGCGGGTCAAAAGCCCATCGTCCAGCCCATGGGCAATGGCAGCAAGGCTGCGCATCGAACAAGGCGCAACGATCATTCCCGCGACCGGACATGAGCCCGAGGCGATCTCGGCCCCGGGGTCCCCTTGGGCATGGACCCGCGCCGCCATGGCGCACAGATCAGCCAACGCCCCGGCGCCGACCTCGGTGGCAAGCGTACGCTTGGCCATGGGCGAGACAACCAGATCAACGTCAGCCCCCACGCGGGTCAGCGCCCGGGCACAATCCAGCGCCAGCGCCGCGCCTGACGCACCCGAGACGCCAAGCACCACCCTCATGGCAGCACCGTCGCAAGCAGAGCCTCGGCCCGTGCCTCATGCTGCGGATCAAGGTGCATGACGCGGCCCCATTCGCGGCTGATCTCCGCCCCGATCTTTGTGGTCGCATCAAGGCCAAGCTTGCCCGCCAGCCCCTCAAGGGGCGATGCAAAATCAAGGTAATCCATCGGCGTGCGGTCCAGCAGCACCGTGTCGCGGGCCGGGTCCATTCGGGTCGAGATTGCCCAGACGATATCGTCCCAGCTGCGCACATCAATGTCGCGGTCCACGACCACGATCATCTTGGTATAGCTGAACTGGGGCAGCATCCCCCACAGCGCCATCATCACCCGTCGCGCCTGACCGGGATAACGTTTGTCGATCGCCACCACCGCCATGCGATAGGAACAGGCAGCGGGCGGCAGCCACAGATCGGTAATCTCGGGGATCTGGGTGCGGATCACAGGCAGCGCCAGATCGTTGAAAACCTCGCCAATGACCGAGGGTTCATCAGGTGGCCGTCCGGTGACGGTCGAGAGGTAAAGCGGCGCCTCGCGACAGGTGATGCGGCTGACGCGCATGACCGGGAAAGGCTCAACGGCATTGTAATAGCCGGTGTGATCGCCGAACGGCCCTTCGGGCGCGGTCTCTCCGGGGTGGATCCAGCCCTCGATAATCGCCTCGGCGCGGGCGGGTACCATCAACGGCACGGTTTTCGCCGCGACAAGCTCGGTCCGCGCGCCGCGCAGCACCCCCGAAAACCCCAGCTCTGAAACCGTTTCAGGCAGAGGCAAAGCAGCGGCAAGCAACAGCGCGGGATCCGCGCCAAGGGCGATGGCGACCGGCATCGCCTTACCCGCCCTTTCCCATGAGCGATGATGTGCCGCACCGCCGCGATGGGCGAGCCAGCGCAGAATCAGCCGGTCGGGCGCCAGAACCTGCGCGCGGTAAACACCAAGGTTATAGCGCGTCAGATCCCCGGCACGGCTGTCCTCTGGCCGGGTCAGCACCACTGGCCAGGTAATCAGCGGCCCGCCGTCATTGGGCCAGGGGGTCTGGACCGGCAGGGCATCAAGGTCCGATAGCTCGGCCTCCTGCACCGGGCCATGACGCAAAAACCGCTGCCGCATCCTTAGTGCCGCGCGCAGCATCGGCCAGCGCGACATGGCATCCCGCATCCCCTCGACCGGCGGCGGGCTGCGCAGCGCAGCCAGAAACTCGCCGAACTCCACGATCTTATCCGGTTCCAGACCAAGGCCCGCCGCGACCCGCGCGCGGGTACCAAACAGGTTGGCGATGACCGGGATGCGCGCACCCTGCGGGTTGTCAAAGCGCAGCGCAGGGCCGCCCCGGCGCAAGCAGGCCAATTCGACAGCCGTCATCTCATGGCGCAACGACACGGGCTCGGCGATGCGCGCGAGCTCGCCCCGCGCCTCCAGCCAGGACAGAAAGGACCGCAGATCAGGAAAAGGGGGAAGGCTGCGCATCGCTGGCTCCGTCGGGCCCGCGACAAGGCGGGCGATGATGGGCGCAAAGCTAGGCGGCAAATTCCGCGCATGACTTGACGAAGATCAATCACAACCCCGATTAACCGGCCTAGACCGTCTGGCATGACCCAGCGCCCTGCCCTGCTGCCGCTGCTGACGCGGCTTCCGCCCCCGCCGCTTGCCCGCCCGGCCCTTGGGCTGGCGCTGACGGCTTTTCTGCGCCGCATCGCCCAGCGAAACCCGTCGATCCTGTCGCGGCTTGGCCCCTATGCCGGCGCGCGATTTCTGCTTGATGTCCGCGACGGGCCGTTTCTTTTGCTGATGCAGCCCGAGGCGCGGCGTCTGAGCGCCCATTCCCGCCGCACGCCTGAGCCTGCGCATGACGCCGCGATCCGTGGCGGGCTTGCCGCCTTTCTTGCCATGCTGCACGGGGCCGAGGACGGGGATGCGCTGTTCTTTTCCGGCGAGTTGCAGATCGGCGGCGACACTTCTGCCGTGCTGGCGCTGCGCAATGCGCTGGACGACGCCGAACTGGACCTGACCGAGGAACTGGCCGCCCTGTCCGGCCAGTTTGGCGGCTGGCTGCGGCGCGGCTCGGCCCTGGCCGCGCGCAAAAGCGGCCTGATCCTGTCCCGACAAGAGGTATTGCCATGATGGAGCTGGTCTGTCCGGCCGGAACCCCGGCAGCTTTGCGTGCAGCAGTCGATGCTGGCGCACATACGGTCTATTGCGGCTTTGCCGATGAAACCAATGCCCGCAACTTTCCCGGCCTGAACTTCAGCCGCGAGGAAATGGCCCAGGGCATCGCCTATGCCCATGCCCGCGGCGCCAAGGTGCTGATTGCGATCAACACCTTTCCCCGCGCGGGTGATCAGGCACTGTGGCACCGCGCCGTCAGCGATGCAGCAGGTCTGGACGCCGATGCCGTGATCCTTGCCGATCCGGGGCTGATCGCCCATGCGGCCCAGACCCATCCCCATCTGCGACTGCATCTTTCGGTTCAGGCGGCCGCCGCCAATCCCGACGCGATCAATTTCCATGCCCGAACCTTTGGTATTCGCCGGGTGGTTCTGCCCCGTGTGCTTTCGGTCGAGGAAATCACCGCCATCAACCGCGAAATCGACATCGAAACCGAAGTCTTTGTCTTTGGCGGGCTATGTGTGATGGCCGAGGGGCGTTGTTCGCTATCCTCATACGCCACTGGACTTTCGCCGAATATGAACGGCGTCTGCTCACCCGCCAGCCACGTTGCCTATGCCGATACCGGCGGCAATCATGAGGCGCGGCTGGGCGAATTCCTGATCCACCGCACGCCCAAGGGCATGCCTGTACCCTATCCGACGCTGTGCAAGGGCTGCTTTACCTCGCCCGGCGATGGCAGCAGCCAGACCGGCCATATTTTTGAGGATCCGGTCAGCCTTGATGCAACCCGGCTGATCCCGGCCCTGCAAAAAGCCGGCGTCACCGCCCTGAAGATCGAGGGGCGGCAGCGGTCGCGCGCCTATGTGGCGCAGGTGGTGCGCGCATTTCGCGCCGCGGTCGAGGCCGCCGATCAGGGCGCACCGATGCCCGAGGGGCTGCTGGCCCGGCTGACCGAGGGGCAGGCCGCGACCACCGGCGCCTATGCCAAGACATGGAGATGAACATGGATCTGACCATTGGCCCCATCGCCTTTTTCTGGAGCGCAGAGCAGGTCCGCGCCTTTTACCAGAGGCTCGCCAGCACTCCGGTTCAGCGGGTGGTGATCGGGGAATGGGTCTGTTCGAAACGCCTGCCCTTCTGGCAGCACGAGATCCCGGCCGCTGTCGAGGCCCTGCAAGCCGCCGGCAAAGAGGTCGCGCTGTCCACGCTGACACTCATCACGCTAAAGCGCGAGCGGCGGCAGACAGCCGGGCTGTTTGCCTCGGACCTGCCGGTCGAGATTGCCGATCTGGGGGCGCTTCAGCACCTGCCCGAGGGCGCACCCTTTTGGGTCGGCCCGACCGTGAACGTTTATAACGAGGGCACGCTGGAATGGCTTGCCGCGAAAGGCGCGCGCCGCATCTGCCTGCCGCCCGAGCTACCTCTTGCCTCGGTCGTGCAGCTTGCCCGCGCGGGCCGTCAGGCGGGCGTCGCGGTCGAGGTCTGGGGCCATGGCCGCGCACCGCTGGCAATCTCGGGTCGGTGTTATCACGCGCGGTTACATGATCGGGCCAAGGATAACTGCCAGTTCGTCTGCGCCGAAGACCCCGACGGCCGCCTTGTCGAGACATTAGAGGGCCAGCCTTTCCTGACCGTGAATGGCGTCCAGACGCTGAGCCACGCCCACATGACCGCCGCCCCGCACGCCGCGGCGCTGCGCGAGGCAGGCATAAGCGGCCTGCGCCTGTCGCCTCAGCAAGATAATTTTGATGATATCATAAATATTTACGCGCAGATTCTTGAAAATGGATTGCCTGCGCCCGATGCGCTTTCCGACCTGCGGCGCATTCTGCCCGGCACGGTCTTTGCGCAAGGTTTTCTTGACGCGCAGCCCGGTGCAACCCCCTGCCCCTGACCCTTTTCGGATGGAGACGCGCAATGTCCACCGCGGAACGCATGCGCAATTATCGCGGGCCAGTCCTGTTCAGCCACGGATTTCGGGCCTTTTTCCTGCTCTCATCACTATGGACGGCACTGGCCATGCTGGTGTGGGTCGCCATGCTGAGCGGGGCCGGGATCCTGCCTCTGACCATGGATCCCTTTAGCTGGCACGCGCATGAATTCCTTTTTGGTTATACAAGCGGGGTCATTGCCGGATTCCTTTTGACGGCGGTGCCGAACTGGACCGGACGGCTGCCGGTGATCGGCACGCCATTGGCCGGGCTGGTCGGGCTGTGGCTGCTGGGGCGGGTGGCGCTTGCAATCTCGGGCCTGCTTGACTGGCGGGTGGTGATGGTGGCGGACCTGGCCTGCACCCTGGTCCTGCTTGCCTTTCTGGCGCGCGAAATCCTGCATGGCCGCAATTGGCGGAACCTGCCGGTGCTGGCGCTGTTGGCGCTGTTTGCCACCGCCAATGCACTGTTTCACCTTGAGGCCGCACGAGGAGAGGCCGCCTTTGACGGTATGGGTATGCGGCTGGGGCTGGCTGCGGTCCTGATGCTGGTGGCGCTGATTGGCGGGCGGATCACCCCCAGCTTTACCCGCAACTGGCTGGCCGCAAGGGGCCGCACACGCCTGCCCGTGCCCTTTGGCCGCGCGGACGGCGCGGTGCTGGGGCTGACCGGGCTGACGCTGGCCGGTTTCATTGCAGCGCCCGAGGCCGCATGGATGCCATGGCTGATGCTTGTGACGGGGGCGGCACATCTGTGGCGCCTTGCGCGCTGGCAGGGCCTGCAAACCGGGGCCGAACCGCTGCTTTGGGTCCTGCACCTTGCCTATGCGCTGCTTGCGCTTGGCTTTTGGGCCGAGGGGGCGGCAGGGTTCGGCCTGATCGCCCCAGCCCCCGCCCGGCATATCTGGCTGGCCGGGGCGATCGGCCTGATGACGCTGGCGGTCATGACCCGCGCAAGCCTTGGCCACAGCGGCCGATCGCTGCACGCCGGGCCGGGCACTACGGCACTGTATCTGGCGCTTTGTGGCGCGGTGGTCACGCGGCTGCTTGCCGGCTGGCTGCCCGCACAGCTGTGGCTGCTGCATTTGTCGGGCACGCTGTGGGTTATCGGGTTCGGCGGCTTTGCCCTGTTGTATCTGCCGGTGCTGGCGCGTCCGCGGGTGGCAAAAAGCCGGTCTCAGGGCCGGGCCGCACCGCCTGAGCCTTGCAGCAAAAAGCCCGGTCGCGTGACCGGGCCTTTGTCATGGGAAAAGACAGATCAGGCCGGCTGCAGCCCGCAGGCGCGCTGGCACCAGTCAAGGACCGCCGCCTCATCCCCCGGCAGGGCTGTGGCAAGCCCCTCGGCAAAGCCTTGAAACGCGGGCAGGTTCAGCCCGTTTACCCCGCACAGGACCGGAATGCCGCGCGACAGCGCCTCGGCGATCAGGGAGGCAAATCCCCGGCCTTCGCTTTCCTGCTTGCCAAATTTATTGACAAGCAGCAGATCCGCACCGGGCAGTGCGGCGGCAACGCCCGAGACAGCCGCCTCCAGCACACCCGCATCCAGCCGACAGCCGCGTGCGCCATTGCCGCGGTCCTCGCTGATGCGCAGCACCGGACCATCCGGCAGCACGCGCAGGTCCATATCGCATTTGATCCGCCCCTCACGCCGCGGGTTGGTCTGAACGGTCCCGGCAAGCCGGATACCACCGTCCAGCAACCGCGCGGCGACACCGGCCAGAAACAGGTCATTCGCACCACGACCGGGTATGCTGACATAGGCGAGTTGCATCATGCGCCCCCTTCGCGTTGAAACGAGACGCCCGAGATCCGGGCCCTTGCGATCAACCCATCTATATAGTCACGGCTGGCACGCAGCCATGCCGCCTTTTCATGCGCCTCACGCAGGCGCGGAAGGACGGCGGCAAAGGGCAGCACCTCGCCCCGCGCCCGCGCATCAAGGCGGATGATGTGCAGCCCATAGCGCGTTTCGGCGATGGTCAGCGCGCCTTCCTCCATCGTGGCCAGCGCCGCCTCGAACTCGGGTACCGTATCGCCGGCGGTCAACTGGCCCAGCACGCCGCCCGAGGTTTTCGAGGAACAGGCGCTATGGCGTGCTGCCAGCTCAGCAAAGCGGCGCGGCGCGGCACAAAGCTCGGCCAGAACCGCCCCTGCCTCGGCGCGCGCCGTTTCACGCGCCTTGGCATCATCCGGGGCAGCGGCGAAAAGGATATGCGCCGCCTCGTATAGCGAAGGAGAGCGGAACTGTTCCGGATGCGCCGCGTGATAGGCCGCCAGCACCGTCTCATCGACGGGATCGGGTTGGATCTCCTGATCCAGCAGAGCGCGGATCAGGGCCTCTTCCGCAGTTTCCCACTGGCCGGGCACAAGCTCGGCAGGTTCAGCGGTGATGCCTTGCGCGCGGGCTTCTTGCAACAAAAGTTCGCGCACCGCCAGCGCCCGCGCTGCTGCGCGCCAGGCATGACCGGGCTTGCCCTTGGGCGCGGGATGGTTCTGCGCCTCGGCCGCGATGCGTCCGGGGTCGATGGTGACGCCGTTCACCACGACCGGCGGCAAAAGCGGTTTCATCTCCATCGCCCTTACTCCGCCGGGAAGCGGCGCGAGCGCACGATCTGATAGCCCGGCCGCCACAGATAGCGCACCGGAGCCGAAATCATGTGCACAAGCCGGGTAAAGGGAAAGAGCACAAAGATCGTCAGCCCCAGCAGGATATGCAGTTTGAACAGCCAATGGACATGGGCCAGATGTTCAGCCGCACCGGCGCGCAGATAGACGATCCCCTGCGCCCAGGACATGAGCAGGGTCATCTCATGCCCGTCAAGATGCTGCATCGAAACCAGAATCGTCGCCAGCCCAAGGACCAGTTGCGCGACAAGCAGCGCAAGAATGCCGGTATCGGCCAGAGTCGAATGGGCGCGCACGCGCGGGTCGGTCAGTCTGCGATGCAAAAGCAGCGCCCCGCCGATAAGCGCCATAACCCCGGCGATGCCGCCCACGGTCATCGCCATCACCTGTTTTGCGCCATGGCTGATGCCGATGGCATCAAAGACGGCGATCGGGGTCAAAAGCCCGACCAGATGGCCGCCAAGAATAATCAGCACGCCGACATGAAACAGGACCGAACCGATGACGAATTGACGACGACGCAGGATCTGGCTGGACTTTGATTTCCAGCTGAAAGGGTCGTGGTCATAACGGATGACAGAACCCAGGATCATCACCGTGATGGCGATATAGGGGTAGATGCCGAAAAGAACATAGTTCATCTGCGCCTCCTGTTCATTGCGCCGGGCTTTGGGCGCGCGGGGCGTCCATACGGGCCAGAATGTCGCGGCTGACCGGACAGCCGGCGTTGGGATCGGGGCCAAACGTCACCTGTGCCTCTTCCCAGACGGCGTCTAGCGCGGCCAGATCCTCGGGATCGTCATCGGGGACGGCGGCCAGTTCTTCGGGCAGTTCGACCGGCTCGGTCACCACAAGCGCCACCAGCGCGCCAAGGACAGCGGCATAGGCAGACTCGCGCCGCGTCAGCCGCTCGGCCAGCGCGACAAGGATATGCGAGGCATCGGCCAACAGCGCCAACGCCTCGGGCAGTGGCCGGGTGGACAGGTATTCCAGCAGCACCGGCAGGTGATCGGGCAGCTCGGACCCCGCAAGGTCAAAGCCGCCGTCGCGATAGGTTTCAAGCAGGTCCACCATCGCGCCGCCGCGGTCGCGGCTTTCGCCGTGGACATGCTCAAACAGGTTCAGCGACAGGCTGCGCGAGCGATCAAAGAGCAGCACATAACGTTCCTGCAAATCGTATAGGTCGCCCTGCCCCAGCTTTTGCAACAGGCTGCGGATTTCATCCATGCGCCGGGGACCAAGCAGGCCCTCGGATTGCAGGACCTGCTCAATCTGGGGCAAAGCGGCGATCAGATCTTCGCCGGGATAGCTCAGCAGCGCGGAAAGGGCCTTGAAGGTTTTCATGCGATGAACTCCTGCGGGCTGCGGAATTTCTTGCCGCCAAACAGCGAGGGGCTGTTGCCCGACGAGCAGCCATGCCCATCGGTAAAGCCACAGCCGCCGCGCAGGTCATAGGCATCCTCGACCAGCTCACGATGCGTGGTCGGGATGACAAAGCGATCCTCGTAATTGGCGATGGCCAGCAGGTGATACATCTCATCAATCTGCTGGGGGGTCAGGCCGACCCGTTTTGCAATGGCAAGGTTCACCACGCCGTCCAGCGTCCTGGAACGCATGTAGCTGCGCATCGCCAGCATCCGTTCAAGCGCGGCTGCGACAGGGGCTTCGTCCCCGGCGGTCAGCATATTGGCCAGATAGCGCAGCGGGATGCGCAGGCTGCGCACGTCGGGCATATCGTCCTGCGCCGCGATCTTGCCCGCCTCGGCCGCGTTCTGAATCGGCGACAGCGGCGGCACATACCAGACCATCGGCAGGGTGCGGTATTCAGGGTGCAGCGGAAAGGCGATCTTCCACTCCATCGCCATCTTCCAGATCGGAGATTTCTGCGCGCCGCGGATCCAGTCCTCGGGGATGCCCTCGGCCCGGGCGGCGGCAATCACCTCGGGATCGTCCGGATCAAGGAAAACACCCAGTTGCGCGTCGTAAAGATCCATCTCGGACTCGGCGCTGGCAGCCTCGGCGATGCGGTCGGCGTCGTAAAGCATCACACCCAGATAGCGGATGCGCCCGACGCAGGTTTCCGAACAGACCGTGGGCTGGCCGGATTCCAGGCGCGGATAGCACAGGATGCATTTTTCCGATTTGCCGGTGGACCAGTTGTAATAGATCTTTTTGTAGGGACAGCCCGAAACGCACATCCGCCAGCCCCGGCATTTGTCCTGGTCAATCAGGACGACGCCATCCTCTTCGCGCTTGTAGATCGCGCCCGAGGGGCACGAGGCGACGCAGGCCGGGTTAAGGCAATGTTCGCACAACCGCGGCAGGTACATCATGAAGGTGTTTTCATATTCACCATAGATGTCCTTCTGAACGCCCTCAAAGTTATAGTCTCTGCTGCGTTTTTCGAACTCGCCGCCAAGGATTTCTTCCCAGTTCGGGCCCCATTCGATCTTTTCCATCCGCTCGCCCGAAATCTTTGAGCGCGGGCGGGCGCTTGGGAACGCCTGCATCTCGGGCGCCGATTTCAGATGGTCGTAATCGAAATCAAAAGGTTCGTAGAAATCGTCGATCTCGGGCAGGTCGGGGTTGGCAAAGATATTGGCAAGGATGCGCCACTTGCCGCCCTGCCGGGGTTGCAGATGCCCCGATTTCGTCCGCACCCAGCCGCCGTTCCAGCGTTTCTGGTTTTCCCAATCCTTGGGATAGCCGATGCCGGGCTTGGTCTCGACGTTGTTGAACCACGCGTATTCGACCCCCTCGCGCGAGGTCCAGACGTTCTTGCAGGTGACCGAACAGGTATGACAGCCGATGCATTTGTCCAGGTTCAGCACCATGCCGATTTGTGCGCGCACTTTCATTCCGCTGCCTCCGTGGCTTGGGTTGCGGGGCGATCGAGCCAGTCGATCTTGTCCAGCTTGCGGACGATGACGAATTCGTCCCGGTTGGCGCCCACCGTGCCGTAATAGTTGAACCCATAGGACAGCTGTGCATAGCCACCGATCATATGGGTGGGCTTCAGCACCGTGCGGGTGACCGAGTTGTGGATGCCGCCGCGCAGGCCGGTGATCTGGCTGCCCGGCGTGTTCACGATCTTTTCCTGAGCGTGATACATAAAGAGCGTGCCTTCCTTCATGCGCTGGCTGACGACGGCACGCGCAGTGATGACGCCGTTGCTGTTAAAGACCTCGACCCAGTCGTTATCGACCAGTCCGGCCTTTTTCGCGTCGATCTCAGATATCCACACCACCGGACCGCCGCGGTTCAGCGTCAGCATCAGCAGGTTGTCGGTATAGGTCGAATGGATGCCCCATTTCTGGTGCGGGGTGATAAAGTTCAGCACCACATGCTTTTCGCTGGCCCCCAGCGACTTGCGGGCATCCGCCGTGATCGTCTTGAGATCGACCGGAGGCCGCCATGTCACGAAAGCCTCGCCAAAGGCGCGCATCCATTCGTGATCCTGATAAAGCTGCTGGCGACCGGTCACGGTGCGCCACGGGATCAGCTCATGGACGTTGGTCCAGCCGGCGTTGTAGCAGACCTCTTCGCTTTCGATGCCTGACCAGGTCGGAGACGAGATGATCTTTCTGGGCTGGGCAGCGATATCGCGGAAGCGGATCTTTTCATCCTCTTTGACCTCGGCCAGATGCTGGTGGCTGCGGCCCGTGGCCTTGCCAAGCGCCTGCCATGCCTTGACCGCAACCTCGCCATTGGTTTCGGGGGCCAGCATCAGGACCACTTCGGCGGCGTCGATCGCCGTCTCGATCCGCGCCATGCCCCGGGTCGGGCCATCCTCGGTCACGCATCCGTTCAGGGCATGCAGGTGGTGAACCTCATCCCTGGTGTCCCAGGAGATGCCCTTCCCGCCGTTGCCAAGCTTTTCCATCAACGGGCCAAGCGCGGTGAAGCGTTTGTAAAGGTTCGGATAATCGCGCGTCACCTCGATATAGTTCGGCGCGGTCTTGCCGGGGATCAGATCGCATTCGCCCAGCTTCCAGTCCTGTACAAAGGGTTGGGCGATCTCACCCGCGCTATCGTGCTGCAAGGGCAGCTGCACGACATCGGTTTCGACCCCCAGCACCTCGGGTGCGATCTCGGAAAACTTGCGGGCAATGGATTTGAAGATTTCCCAATCGGTGCGCGACTCATAGGCCGGGTCCACCGCCGCCTGCAGCGGGTGGATAAAGGGATGCATGTCCGAGGTGTTCATATCGTCCTTTTCGTACCAGCTGGCGGTTGGCAGGACGATGTCGGCATAGACAGCGGTGGTGGACATACGGAAGTCGATGGTCACCAGCAGGTCCAGTTTGCCCTCGGGCGCCTTGTCATGCCAGGTCGCCTCGACCGGCTTCTGACGCCCCTCCTGCCCCAGATCCTTGCCAAGCACGCCGTGATCGGTGCCAAGCAGGTGCCTGAGGAAATATTCATGCCCCTTGCCCGACGAGCCAAGCAGGTTCGAGCGCCAGACAAAGAGGTTGCGCGGCCAGTTCTCGGGCGCGTCCGGGTCCTCGCAGGACATTTGCAAGGCGCCGGATTTCAGCCCGCGCGCGACATAATCGGCAACCGGAACACCCTCGGCGCGGGCGGCACGGCCGACCTCCAGCGGATTGGTGCGCAGTTGCGGGGCCGAGGGCAGCCACCCCATCCGTTCAGCCCGGATATTATAGTCAATGAGGCTAAGCTGGCCCCAGTCCCCCTTGGGCGCGGTCGGGGACAGGATCTCCTGCGCCCCCACCGTTTCATAGCGCCACTGGTCGGTATGGGCATACCAGGCCGAGGTCGAGTTCATGTGGCGCGGCGGACGCGCCCAGTCCAGCGCAAAGGCCAGCGCCGTCCAGCCGGTCTGCGGTCTCAGCTTTTCCTGTCCAACGTAATGGGCCCAACCACCGCCCGACTGGCCGACACAGCCGCACATCACCAGCATGTTGATGACGGCGCGGTAATTCATGTCCATGTGGAACCAGTGGTTCATCGCCGCACCGATGATGACCATGGAACGCCCGTTGGTCTTTTCGGCATTGGCGGCGAATTCCCGCGCCACCTGGATGATCTTGTCACGGCGGACACCGGTTATGCGCTCGGCCCAGGCGGGGGTAAATGGCACGTCAGCGTCATAATCGCGCGTGACGTGGTCGCCCCCAAGCCCACGGTCAAGGCTGTAATTGGCACACAACAGGTCAAAGACCGTCGCGACAAGCGCCTCTTCCCCATTGGCCAGGGTCAGCCGCTTGACCGGTACATTGCGGGTCAGGACCTCGCCCCGGTCATCAATGGCAAAGCCGTTGGTCGCGGCACCGCCGAAATAGGGGAAATCGACGCCCACAATATCATCGCGATCCTCGTCAAGGATCAGGCTCATCTTAAGGCGAACCGCGTCATCGCCGGCCTTTTCCTCAAGGTTCCAGCGCCCCTCTTCGCCCCAGCGGAAACCGACCGAGCCGTTCGGGACCACGATACGGTCGCTGATTTCGTCAATGGCGACGGTTTTCCATTCGGGATTGTTGGCCTGACCCAGCGCGCCGTCTAAATCGCTGGCGCGCAACTGGCGGCCCGGGATCAGACGGCCATCGCGCTGATCAAGCCTGACCAGCATCGGCATATCGGAATAGCGGCGGCAGTAATCCTCAAAATACTCGGCCTGCCGGTCCAGGTGGAATTCACGCAGGATGACGTGGCCAAAGGCCATCCCAAGCGCCGCATCGGTGCCCTGCTTGGCGTTCAGCCAGATGTCGCCGAATTTTGCGGCCTCGGAATAGTCGGGGCAGATCACCGCCGATTTGGTGCCGCGATAGCGCGCCTCGGTATAGAAATGCGCGTCGGGGGTGCGGGTCTGCGGCACGTTCGAGCCCCAGAGCAGCAGATAGCCCGCATTATACCAGTCGGCCGATTCCGGCACGTCGGTCTGTTCGCCCCATGTCTGCGGGCTTGCCGGCGGCAGGTCGCAATACCAGTCGTAAAAGGACATGCAGGTCCCGCCCAAAAGCGACAGATAGCGCGTCCCGGCGGCGTATGAGATCATCGACATGGCCGGGATGGGCGAAAAGCCAAAGACCCGGTCGGGGCCGTATTTACGTGCGGTATAGGCATTGGCAGCAGCGATGATCTCGGTCGCTTCGTCCCAGCCTGCGCGCACAAAGCCGCCCTTGCCGCGGATGCGGGTATAGCTTTCGCGGGCGGCGGGGTCGTTCTGGATCGCCTCCCACGCGGCGACCGGTGACATGCTGCGGCGCTTTTCGCGCCACAGCCGCATCAGCCTGCCCCGGATCATCGGCGTTTTCACCCGGTTGGCCGAGTAAAGATACCAGCTGTAGGACGCACCCCGCGCGCAGCCGCGCGGTTCATGGTTGGGCAGATCGGGGCGGGTGCGCGGATAATCGGTCTGCTGCGTCTCCCATGTGACGATGCCGGATTTGACATAGATCTTCCACGAACAGGACCCGGTGCAGTTCACCCCATGGGTCGAGCGCACGATCTTGTCGTGGCGCCAGCGGGCGCGATAGGTTTCCTCCCAGTCGCGGTTTTCGACCGTGGTCTGGCCATGGCCCTCTGAGAACACGTCCTTGCGGGCGGGCCTCAGAAAATTCAGACGGTCCAGCAGATGGCTCATTGCTGTCTCCTTGGGATTCTCATGCGGGGGTGGTGGCGCCGCTTTCGGCGCGACCGCGTTCGATGTCATGCAAAAGGCCGCCCGGGCGGGTGTAGAACACCCAGGTCACGGCAAGGCAGAGCACGTAGAAGCCCAGAAAGGCCCACAGCGCGCCCAGCACAGACCCGGTCAGGGCGATCGAGCTGCCATAGGCCTTGGGGATGAAGAAACCGCCATAGGCACCGATCGCGCTGGTAAAGGCGATGATGGCGGCGGACTCGCGGTCGGACTGGCGGCGACGTTCGTCCGGGCTCAGTTGCGGCTCCAGCCGGGCGACCTCTTTGCGCATGATCACGGGGATCATCTGGAAGGTCGAAGAGTTGCCGACCCCGGTAAAGAAGAACAGCGCCATGAACCCGGCAAAGAAGCCCATAAACGAGGCCGCTTGCAGCGATACGATCACCAGCGCGACCGAGGCGATCATGCCGGCAAAGACCCAGAAGGTCACCCGTGCGCCACCGACCCTGTCGGACAGCCAGCCCGAGCCAGCCCGGCTCAGCGCGCCGACAAGCGGGCCAAGAAAGACGTATTGCAGGGCGTTCACCTCGGGGAAGGCAAGGCCGATCAGCAGCGGAAAGCCCGCCGAATAGCCGATGAAGCTGCCAAAGGTGCCGATATACAGCAGGCACATCACCCAGTTGTGCAGCCGGGTAAAGATCACTGCCTGTTCGCGGAAGCTTGCCTTCGCATCGGCGATGTCATTCATGCCGATCCAGGCAGCAATGGTCACGGCAATGATAAAGGGCACCCAGATGAAGCCCGCGTTTTGCAGCCACAACCGGCCGCCGTCCGACAGCGGTTGCGGGTCGCCGCCGACGGCACCAAACACGCCGACGGTGATGACCAGCGGGACAAGGAACTGCATCACCGAAACGCCAAGGTTGCCCAGACCAGCGTTCAGCCCCATGGCGCTGCCTTTTTCCGATTTGGGGAAAAAGAAGCTGATATTGGCCATGGATGAGGCGAAATTGGCCCCGCCCAGCCCGCATAGCAGCGCCAGCGCGACAAAGATGATGTAGGGCGTGGCGGGGTCCTGCACCGCATAGCCGATACCCATCGCCGGGATCAGCAGCGAGGCGGTCGAAAGCGTCGTCCACAGCCGCCCGCCAAAGATCGGCACCATAAAGCTGTAAAAGATGCGCAGCGTCGCCCCCGACAGTGCCGGCAGTGCCGCCAGCCAGAACAGCTGGTCCTGACTGAAGGCGAATCCGATCTGGGGCAGCTTTGCCACCACCACCGACCAGACCATCCAGACGGCAAAGGCCAAAAGCAGCGCCGGGATTGAAATCCACAGGTTCCGTTGCGCAATCCTGCGGCCCTTTTCCGCCCAGAAGGCCGGGTCCTCGGGCCGCCAGTCGTCAAGGACGCGCGGCATCACGGTGCGCTCGGGGTCATGCACCTCGGCCAGTTCGGGAAAGTTCGGCAACCGGTCCAGCGCCTTGCCCTGCGCCTGCCGCTCCATCGCGCGGATCGACAGATGCATCCACGCCATCGACACGATGACGACAAGAAACAGCAGCGCAAAGCACGAAGTCCAGATCCCGGTCAGGTCCAGCAGGGCGCCAAAGACGATGGGCAGGATGAACCCGCCAAGCCCGCCGATCATGCCGACCAGACCACCGACCGAACCGACATGGTTCGGATAATAGACCGGGATATGCTTAAAGATCGCCGCTTTCCCAAGGCTCATAAAGAACCCCAGTGCAAAAAGCGTGACCACAAAGGGCCAAAGTCCCATCTCGGTCGAGAACGAAATCAGCCCGTCCTTGCCACGGATCGTGTAATCCGTCGGCGCATAGGACAGCATGAACAGAAACAGCGCGCTAAAACCAAAGGTCCAGTACATCACCGTACGCGCGCCAAAACGGTCCGACAGCATGCCGCCATAGGCACGAAACACGCTTGCCGACAGGCTGAAGGCCGCAGCCGCCATACCGGCAACCCGCAGATCGACGCCATAAACCTCGGTCAGGTAATGGGGCAGCCACAGCGCCAGCGCGACAAAGCCGCCAAAGACAAAGAAATAGTAAAGCGCAAAGCGCCAGACCTGCAGCTTTTTCAGGGGGGCGAATTGCTCGGCCAGCGAAGGGGCGGCGATACCCGCGGCGCGCCGGGCCTGAAAATCGGGATCGTCCCGCGCGATCAGCAGGAAAATCACGCCCATCAGCGCGATGCCGACCGCCCAGATCTGCGCAACGGCCTGCCAGCCCCAGGCGACAAGGATAAAAGGCGCTAGGAACTTGGTCACCGCCGCGCCGACGTTGCCCATGCCAAAGATGCCAAGCGCCGTACCCTGACGCTGGCTTGGGAACCATTTCGAGACATAGGCGACGCCGATGATGAACGAACCGCCTGCCAGCCCGACGCCAAGCGCGGCCAGCAGAAAGCCCGTGTAGCTATGCGCCCAGGTCAGCGCCCAGGTCGCCGCGCCGGTCAGCAGCATCTGCAATGAGAACACCAGCCGTCCGCCATAACGCTCGGTCCAGACGCCGAGGATCAGCCGGACGAGTGAGCCGGTCAGGATTGGGGTTGCGATCAGCACACCATACTGGAACTCGGACAGGCCAAGGTCGTGTTTGATGGTGACACCGATGATGGAAAAGATCGTCCAGACGGCAAAGCACAGCGTGAACGCTATGGTGCTAAGCCACAGGGCCATCTGCTGCTCCAGTGGGGACGGAGAACGGGTTTCCGGCATGGCGGCTGCTCCGGTTTTGGGTCTTTCACGCGCATTTCCGCCGCTCACCCAACACGGACAGGTGTTACCATATTTGATCTGGATCAACCTCCGACCCCTCAGGGGAAAAAAACGCCCGAATTTGGGTTTTATGTTTCCTGCCAAGGAAACTGCTCAAATCGCCGTAACGGATCTATTAGTTAACTGAATAACAAAATTGGCAGTATTGATTGACAATAGTCAAACAAATTGCCAGCTTGCACCTAATTCCAGCCACGACAGCAAGGATCATCAGATGCGCGAAGAGGACCGCAACGACATCCGCAAGCTGACCCTGTTTCGCAACATGACCAGCCCGGCCTTTGATGAGCTGATGCACGCTGCCTACGATCAGGTTTTCCCCGCACAGCTTGAACTGGTCCGGCAGGGCGAAGCCGCGAATTTCCTGCATGTCGTGCTGGAGGGTGCGGTCGAGCTTTATGCCAATTGGCAGGATCGCGATACCACCATGGCGGTGGTCCAGCCGGTTGCGACCTTTATCCTTGCCGCCTGCATGCGCGATGCGCCCTATCTGATGTCAGCGCGCACGCTGCAACGTTCGCGGATCGTGCTGATCCCGGCGGTGGATGTGCGGGCGGCCTTTTCGCGCGATCCGGGCTTTGCCCTTGCTACGGTGCAGGAACTGGCCGAGGGCTATCGCAGCCTCGTGCGCCATGCCAAGAACCTGAAACTGCGCAATGCCCGCGAAAGGCTGGGGGCGTATCTGTTGCAACGATCGGATTATGCCGGGGCGCAGGGCTTTGTATTGCCGCAGGAAAAGCGGCTGCTCGCTTCTTATCTGGGCATGACGCCGGAAAGCCTGTCACGCGCCTTTAAGGCGCTGCGTGACCATGGCGTCCATATCGACGGAATGCGTGTGACCATCACCGACCCGGCCGCACTGAAGGCGCTTGTCCAGACCGACAGCCTGCTCGACAGCCCGTTGAACATTCCCTGACCGCGCGAATTTGACCGCAAGCGGCGGAGTGCCCGGCTGCCCCGTCGGCGATATCCGTGGTAAGGAACTGTTCAGCAGAAAGGCTCTTGCCATGACCGATGCCGCCCTTCCCACCAAAGCCGATCCGCGCTGGCAGCGGGTGCTGGCACGCGATGCCGCAGCGGATGGCAGTTTCGTCTATGCCGTCCATACGACCGGGGTCTACTGTCGGCCCTCTTGCCCGGCGCGGCGGGCCAAGGCGCAGAATGTAACGCTGTACCCCGCGCCCGACGAGGCCGAAGCGGCGGGCTTTCGCCCCTGCCGACGCTGCAATCCGCGCGGTCTTTCAACGGCCGAGGCGAATGCCGCGCTGGTCGCGGCCGCCTGCCGCCTGATCGAAGGCGCTGAAACCACGCCCAGCCTGGAACAGCTGGCCGAGGCGGCGGGACTGAGCCCCTTTCATTTTCACCGCCAGTTCAAGGCCGCGACCGGAATGACGCCCCGCGCCTATGCCATCGCCCATCGCGCCGGCCGGCTGCGCGAGCAGTTGCGCGAAAGCGACAGTGTGACCGGGGCGATCTATGATGCAGGTTTCGGCTCGGCCAGCCGGTTTTATGAGAACGCGGATCAGATGCTGGGAATGACGCCTTCGACCTGGCGCAAGGGAGGCGCCGGGGCCGAGATCCGCTTTGCGCTTGGTCAGAGCCAGCTTGGCGCGATCCTTGTTGCGCAAAGCCAGCGCGGTATCTGCGCCATCGCATTAGGGGACGATCCCCAGGCGCTGCTGCACGAATTTCAGGACCGCTTTCCTGCCGCCACCCTCATCGGCGATGATCCAGAATTTCAGGCCCTGATCGCCCGGGTCATCGGCTTTGTCGAGGCTCCGGGCGTCGGGCTTGACCTGCCGCTTGATCTGCGGGGCACGGTGTTTCAACAGCGGGTCTGGCAGGCATTGCGTCAGATCCCGCCCGGCAGCACCACAAGCTATGCCGAGATTGCCCGCCGCATCGGCGCCCCCCGCGCCCATCGCGCCGTAGCGGCGGCCTGCGCAGCAAACCCGGTCGCGGTCGCCATCCCCTGCCACCGGGTGGTGCGCAGCGACGGCGCGCTTTCGGGCTATCGCTGGGGCCTTGCACGCAAACGCGCGCTTCTGGAACGGGAAAGCCGGGACTAGTGGCGCAGCAGGATGATCAGGTTGAGTTCGACATCTTTCATCACGCGGCAGCCCGCCCCGCGACTGGGCCGAACGGGCGCGACCCGGCGATCCACTGGCCCTGGCCCCGGGGGCGACAGCTGGCCCCAGACCGCGCATCCGGGGCTTTTCGGGGATAAAACCGCCCTGCGAGCCACGCCCGGATATGGGCCGCTGACCCACAATTCACGCGTCAGACGCTGCGATGATCTGTTGGCCGTACCGGACGCTGCCGAATTCTGACAGGGCCGGCTTTGACGTGACCGCCAGCCGACCTGTCGGTTTACCGGCCCCGCGCATGAGGGGCGCGAGGCATGGCGGCGGCTAACCGGGTGCAATCTGGCCCGGGTTGTGTTCACCGCCGCCCATCGCAGTAAACCCTTACGCCAGCAGCCGCAGGCGGGGCAGCGAGGCCGCGGCCGCGGCCCATGCCAGAACCGCGCACAGCGCAATCGCTGGCACCATCGTCACCGAGGTATTGTCAAGGAAAGGGCTGGTGACGGCGATCATCAGCCCGCCGGTCAGCATCTGGATCGTGCCACCCAGTGACGAGGCCAGCCCGGCAATATCCGGATGCGGATCCAGCGACATGACCATGGCGGTCGGCATCACCAGGCCCAGACAAGCATTGGCCATGAACAACCCGGCGATCACCACCGGCAGAGCATCAAACCCCGCCATCACCACCACCGACAAAAGCAGCGCAAGTCCCGCAAAACCGGTGATGGCAAGCGAGATGACCCGCTCCATCCCATAACGCTCAGCCAGCTTGCCCGCGAATTGCGAAGCAGAGAAAAAGCCGATCGCATTCACGGCAAAGGCCAGCGAAAAGCCGGTCGGGCTAAGCCCATATTGCCCGGTATAAACAAAGCTCGCCGAGGCAAGGAACACAAAGAAGCTTGCCATGCCAAAGCCACCGATCATGGTCAGCCCCATAAAGCGGCGGTCGGACAAGAGACGTCTTGCCCCTTCGGCCATGGTGGTCAGACGCACGGGACGGCGCTCTGCCTGAGGCAGGGTTTCCGGCAGCACAAAAAGAATCAGCGCAAGGCTCAGCAGAGCGGCGGCCGCCAGCACCGCAAAGATCTCGCGCCAGCCGCCCCAGGCCATCACGGCCGAGCCGGTCAGCGGCGCAAGCATGGGCGAGACCGAAATCACAATCATGATCGCGGCCATCATCTTTGCGGCCGCTGGGCCGGTCGCCATGTCGCGGATCACCGCGCGCGGCACCGCCATCAGCGTCGCCGCACCAAGCCCCTGCAGGGCGCGGGCCGCAATCAGCCAGCCGATGGTCGGCGCAAGGCTGGCGGCCACCGTAGCGACAAGAAAGATCGCCACACCGATCACCAGAGGTTTCTTGCGCCCGACCGCGTCGGCCATCGGGCCGTAGATCATCTGGGCGATACCAAAGACGATGAAATACGAGGTCAGCGTCAGGGCGGCCTTGGCCTCGGACGTGCCAAGGTCGCGGGCCACCTGCGGCAGCGCGGGCAAATACATGTCGATCGCAAAGGGACCGACGGCGGAAAGCAGGCCAAGAATCAGGGCCATGCGGAACAACGGATCACGCATCGGAAAACCTGTAAATGTTCAGATATGAAAATAGCGGCGCAGAATCGCGCCAAGGGTCATTCACCGCCGCCGAGCGGCCTTCCTGCCATACCCAGACGGCAAGGACAACCACCACGACCTGAAAAATCTCGCGCCGGGCGAAAAACCGCGCCTCGGCCGGGTCCGGCACCATGCGGCAACGCCGTCATTGATCTGGTGACAAAAAGGCACCGACCTCGACTGGACGGCTTGACAGGTGCGCCTGACGTGCAACATTGGCGCCATGAACAAGGTGGCTGATTGGTTGTCCAAGAAGAGCCCGGTCAGTCGGAAAAACGCCGCCGAAACGGTGTTCGAGGATCTGCGAGGCGCAATTTTGACCGGTCGTTTACCGGTCGGCATCCGGTTGCCTTCTGAAGCCAAGCTAGCCGAACATTATGGCGTCAGCCGCCCGATCATCCGCGAGGCCATGCGTTCATTGCAGACGCTGGGGCTGACCCGCAGCCGCAGCGGCAGCGGCAGCTTCGTGATCTCGGACAGGCAGGTGCCCGAGCTTGCCTATGGCAGCTATTCCGCCCGTGAGCTGATCGAGGCTCGGCCTTTTATCGAGATCCCCGCAGCTGGCTGGGCCGCCCTGCGCCGCAGCGAAGAGGACATGAACCGCCTGCTGCAACTGTGCGACAGCATGGAGCGGCAAGAGGATGCGCTGAAATGGGTGCGCCTTGATTCCGATTTCCACTGCCTGATCGCCGAGGCAGCGCGCAACCGGCTGTTTGCCCGCATCGTCACCGACTCTCGCGATGCGCTGATGCGCCAGTCCGAGCTGGTGAACCTGATGGCTGACCGGCGCATTACCTCAAATCACGAACATCGCCGCATCGCCGAAGCGATTGCCACAGGCTCGGAATCCGAGGCGCAGACCGCCATGCGCGACCACCTGCACGAGGTCGAACAGGCGATGACCTGGATCATCAACCAGCGTCCGGCGAATTCGTGATCTTCCACATTGCGGAACCCGGGCGCAATTTTCCTTTCATTGACTGACCCGTGACGCAAGATTATGCCGGGCTTTCGCGATGGCGTCTTGACCCTGCCGCAGGCTGTGCTAATCCCCAAGCTGTCTGACAGATTGAGATAACCGGAGCCCAAGACCCGGAGGCCGATCTGAAACAGGGCCAAATCTGCAGGGGGAAAATGTGCAAGGCCATAGGGCTTATGTCGTGACCGGAACGGGCCAGAACCCGCTGCTGGTGGTCCTGACCACCGGCGGAACCATTGCAAGCAGCCTGGATTCCGACGGAGCCGCACGGCCAAACCTTGGGGCCGCCGAGCTGCTGTCATTGCTGCCGCCGATGGCGGTGGATCTGCGCGCACAAGAGGTGCTGGCCAAGGACTCGGCCAGTCTGACGCTGGCCGACATGCAGCGGATCAGCGATGCGGTGGGGGCAGCACTGGCCGATCCGCAGGTCACGGGGGTCATCGCACTGCACGGCACCGACGCAATGGAGGAAACCGCGCTCCTCGTTCAGTTGCAGCATGGCCCGCAAAAGCCGGTGATCTTTACCGGGGCGCAGTTTGCATCTGACCATCCACGCTCGGACGGCGCGCGGAATTTCACTGATGCTGTCCGGGCGGCACTGCAACCCCAGGCAGATCCGGGGGTCGCTCTGGCCTTTGGCGGTCAGGTCATGCCGGTCTGGGGGCTTTACAAATTCTCGACCGATGCACCCGACGCCTTTCGGCGGGTGGCGGATGAAGGGGCAACCATCTCACACCCCTTGCCCGCCCCTGTCAGCGATCTGAGGGTCGATATCATCGCCGCCCATCCCGGCAGCGACGGGCTGCTGCTTGAGGCCAGCCTTGCAGCCGGCGCCCGCGGCATCGTCATCGCGGCACTGGGGTCCGGCAATGCCACGCCCGAACTGGTCGCGGCAATCGCGCGAGCCCGCAACGAAGGTGCGGTTGTCGTCGTCTCAAGCCGCGTGCCCGAAGGACTGCTTTCGCCAATCTATGGCGGCGGGGGCGGCGGCCACGACATGCGCCGCGCCGGAGCCATCCACGCCCGTGTGCTGCGCCCGGGGCAGGCGCGCATCCTGCTGGCGGCAATGCTGGCCAATGGCTGCTGCGAGACAGAAATCGCTAACGCATTCGAAGGCACCCCTGATACCGTGCCGCAATCCCGCCCTGCCTGAGGGGCGGGACCGCTCTCTCACCCGGCCCCACGACGGGTGCCGGGATTGCACATTCCCGTCATGTAGCGCTAAATCGCCCCCGGAAACGGGAAGGAACCAGCATGAAACACGTCTTTGCCGCCGCGCTGCTTTGCGCTGCCGTCGCCGCGCCGTCGTTCGCGCAGGAAATCAAGATCGGTTACGCTCTGGCCGAGGACAGCCATTACGGCGCGGGTGCCAAGGCATTCGAAGCCTCGCTCAAGGAAAGCCTTGGCGACCAGTTCACCTTCCGCCATTTCCCCTCATCGGGTCTGGGCGGTGAGCGTGAGGTTCTCGAAGGGCTGCAGCTTGGCACTGTCGAAATGACCATCGCCTCGGACGGTACGCTGACCAATTTCGTCCCCGAAGTCGGCGTTTTGGGCATCCCCTTCCTGTTGCGGGACAAAGATCACGCCCGCAAGGTTCTGGACGGCGAGGTCGGGCAGGAGATGCTGGCGAAATTCGACGCCGCCGGTCTGCACGCGCTGGCCTGGGGTGAGCAGGGCTTTCGCCATATCACCAGCAACCGCGGCCCGGTCGAGAAACCCGCCGACCTGAGCGGGCTCAAGATCCGCACCATGGAAAACCCGGTGCATATCGAGGCGTTCCGCGCCCTTGGCGCCGCCCCTACCCCGATGGCATGGCCCGAGGTGATCGGCGCGCTTGAACAAGGCGCCATCGACGGGCAGGAAAACCCGCTGTCGGTGATCGTATCGGCCAAGCTTGACGAGGTGCAGAAGTTCCTGACCCTCGACGGCCATGTCTATTCCTCGACGATCATCCTTGTTTCGCCTTCGCTGTGGAACGGGCTGGACGACACGCAGAAAGCCGCCTTTGACAAGGCCGCTCGCGATGCGGTGACGGCGATGCGCGCCTATGTGGACGATGTCGATGCCTCGGGCGTCGAGGCGATGAAACAGGCCGGCATGCAGATCAACGAGCTGTCGCCCGAAGAAAAAGCCGCCTTCCGCGACGCGCTGGCCGGGCCTTACAAGCAATATGAGACCCAGTTCGGCAAAGAGCTGATGGACCGCATCCAGGCGGTCGAATAACCGATGCGCCGGATCGAACACGCCTTTGTCGCGCTGAACGGTGCCGTTCTGGTTCTTGGACTTGCCGCCATGGCGGGGATCCTTGGCTGGAACGTCGCCGGTCGCTACCTGACCGGCAATTCGCTGACCTGGGCCGATGAGGTCGCGCGTTACTCGATGATCTGGCTGACCTTTCTGGGCTGCGGGCTGGCGCTGCGCCACGGCGCCCACGCCGCCATCACCAATGCGCAGGACGCCCTGCCCGCCAGGGGTCAGCTTGTCCTGCGCGGCGTGATCCTGTTGATCCTGTTCGGCTTTTTCGCCTTCATGGTCTGGGTCGGCATCGACTACATGAACCGGACCTCGATCCAGCGGTCGGCGGCACTGCAGGTGCCGATGAAGTGGATCTATGCCGCAATGCCCGTCGGTTTCCTGCTGATGATCCTGCATCTGGCGCTGGTCGCACCACAATATCTGCGGGCGGGCCTGCAGCAATCTGACGAGGCCCCAGTTGGTTGAGATTCTGATTGTCGCATTTCTGATCCTGATGATCATGGGGGTGCCCATCGCCTTTGCGCTGGCCATGGCCGCCTTTGCCGCGGTCGGCCTTTCAGGCCGCTATCCGCTGGTCGTGGTGGTGAAAGAGATGTTCACCGGTCTTGACAGCTTTCCGCTGCTGGCTGTGCCCTTTTTCATCCTCGCGGCCGAGATCATGTCCACGGGCGCGATCTCGCGCATGCTGCTGCGTTTTGCCTCGCAATTCGTCGGGCATCTGCGCGGCGGGCTTGGCTATGCCAATATCCTGACCGGGACGCTGTTTGCCGGGATCTCGGGCTCGGCGCTGGCCTCGGCTGCCGGCCCCGGCGCAATGATGGCACGGATGATGGAGCGCAGCGGCTATTCCAAAGCCTATGCCGGGGCGCTGACCATCTCGGTCGCGGTCATCGACCCGATCATTCCGCCTTCGATCACCATGATCATCTATGCGCTGCAGGATCGCAATACCTCGGTCGGCTCGCTGTTCATGGCAGGCATCCTGCCCGGCATCCTGATCGCCGGCCTTTTGGCCGCCGTGAACTGGTGGATCAGCCGCAAACGCAACTATCGCAGCGGAGAGCCGCGCCCGCCGCTGGGCGATATGCTGCGCAACACCGGTGCTGCGCTGCCCGCGCTTTTGTTGATCGTGCTGATCGTCGGCGGCATTCGCGGCGGGGTCTTTACCCCGACCGAAGCCTCGGTCGTCGCAGTTTTCTACGCGATCCTGACCAGCGCCTTTATCTATCGCGGCTTTACGCTAAGCGATCTTTGGGGGGCTTTCCTGCGCTCGGCTATCATGTCGGTCGCGGTGCTGATGATCCTGGCTGCCGCACGTGCCTTTGCCTGGGTGCTGATCATCGAGGGCGTGCCGCAGGCCATGGCTGACGCGGTCATCGCCATGGACCTGTCACCCATAGCGTTTCTGCTGATGGTGAACCTGCTGCTGCTGGTGTTTGGCATGTTCATGGACCCGCTGCCCGGGGTGATGATCCTTGTGCCGATTCTTGCGCCCATCGCGCATAACCTTGGCATTGCAGCAGACCATTTCGCCATCATCGTCATCGTCAACCTGACCTTCGGGCTGATGACGCCGCCGGTCGGAGGGCTGATTTTTGTCGTCGCCTCGGCGACACGGCAAAAACCCTCGGCGCTGATCCGCGAATTGCCGCCGTTCTTTCTTGCGGCGCTGGCATCATTGCTGATCCTGACCTTTGTGCCTGCGCTTTCAACCTGGCTGCCCCAGATCAGCGGCTTTGCGCGCTAAGATATCGCGGCAAGGCGCAGACCTCTGTTGCCTTGCCGAATTCCTTATGCCGAAGGGCGGGTAAAGACATAGCCGAGCCCCAGCCCCATCAGCCCGGCCACCGCCAGTACCAGCGGCCAGCCCGGGTGGCTGAAGAATAAAAACAGCCCAAAACCTGTCAGCGTCCCGATGAGCGCCGCCCATTTGGCCCGCATCGGGATCGCCCCGCGCTCACGCCAGTCCGAAAGCAGCGGGCCGAATTGCGGATGTGAAAGCAGCCAGCTCTCCAGCCGCTCGGACGAGCGGGCAAAGCAGGCGGCGGCAAGGATCAGAAAGGGCACCGTCGGCAGCAGCGGCAGAAATATCCCGACAAAGCCCAGACCGGTAAAGCCAAGGCCAAGCGCAAGAAACAGCGCCCGCATCACGGCAGAATGGCGCTCAGGCCCGGGCATGGCCGACCTCGCGCCACCCGGCGTCAGTCCACGCCATGGCCTGGCACCTTTTTTACATGTTCGGGCCGGAACCCCATGCCGATCAGCCGGCCCATGGCATGGGCAAGCAGCGGAAAGCGGGCGATTGCACGGATAAAGCCCGGCGGGCGCGGCGCGGCCTCGCCCTTTTCGTTACGCTTGCGACGCATCATGCGCTGCAATCCCTGCGTGGCCTTGGTCGGGAAACGGCGGCGGGCCTCGACCCGGGCCAGATCGGCATCCTGCAACCGCCCCTCGCGCAAAGGGCGGGCAAGGATATTTGCCGCCGCCACCGCGTCCTGAATGGCAAGGTTGACGCCGAACCCCCCGACCGGCGACATGGCATGTGCCGCATCGCCGATGCACAACACCCCCGGCGCCCACCAGCGTTTCAGCCGGTCCATGCGGATCGAAAGCAGGTGCACCTGATCCCAGCCCTGTATTTCGTCAAACCGCCCGGCAGGCAGGGGCGCCAGCGCAGCCAGCGCGGCGCGAAATGCGGGCAGGCCGCGCGCCTTGAGGTCATCGAAACTGCCCTTGCGGATGACATAGCCGCATTGCCAGAAATCGCCGCGGTCGATCAGCACCAGCCCTTGCTGCGGGCCGGCATGGCTCATCGCAGGGACCGGATCGTCGGGCAGGCGCGTCAGCCGCAGCCACAGCACATCAACCGCTGAGCCAAAGTCCTGAACCTCCAGCCCTGCCTTGGTACGCACTACCGAATGCCGACCGTCCGCACCAATGACCAGCGGCGCGCGGATCTCGCCTTTCGCGCCGCTTGTGTCCTGCCAGATCACGCCGTGGATGCGCCCGTTTTCGCGTAAAAGGCCGCTGACGCCATGGCCCATACGCAGCGAAAAACCCGGCAGCTCCTGCGCCTTTTCCGCCAGAAAATTCAGGAAATCCCATTGCGGCATAAAGACGATATAGCGACAGTCGAGCGGCAGGCGGCTGAAATCGGCGATGGTGACCTGCTGGCCCGCGATCTCGGCATGCAGGTCGGGCGCCTTTTGATGCGGCAGGCGCAGGAATTCGTCCAGCCAGCCCAGTTCGGCCATCAGTTGCAGGGTGGCTGGATGGATGGTGTCGCCGCGAAAATCATGCAGGAAATCGGGATGCCGCTCCAGGACCGTGACGCGGGCACCCGCCCGCGCCAACAGCAGCCCCGCCATCATCCCCGCCGGTCCGCCGCCCGCGATCACGCAATCCCGTTCCTCGGCCATGTCAGTCCTCCGATCTTGCTGAGAGCCGCCTGGCAGGACGCCCCCCGAAAGTGCCGGAGGGGCCAGAGGGGCTGGACGGCCATGCCCGGTGTTGTCACTCACCGCCAGTATAGCCATCACCGCGGCCCTGCCGCGCTTGGGCCAATTGACGCAGAAAAGGCGCCGTCAGCCCGCCACCGGACCGGGGGCATAGACGGCCAGAAAACGTGCGACGCGGCGGCGGATAAAGGCCTCGATCTCATCATCGCTCAGCGGAGGCATCATCAAAAGCGCGCGGCGCTGCAAACCGCCCAGCAACAGGTCGACGAATTCGGCCCCCGCCTCAAGGCAGTCGCTCATTACCAGATCGCCCTGGGCCACGCGGCGCTCAAAATACTCTGCCAAAGCCTTGATCGAGCGGGTGGGACCGGCCTGATAGATCAACCGAGCCAGTTCGGGGAATTTCTCACCCGCGCCGATCATCATGCGCATCGCGGCCAGCACCTCACGCTGTAGCAGCGTGCCGATCATGCGTCGGGCGATCTGGCACAGCTCATGCCCGACATCCTCCGTACCCGATCCGATCTGGCGGATGGTCTGTTGCAGGCGACCGCATTCGGTCGAGACCAGCGCCTGAAACATCGCCTCTTTGCTGTCGAAATACACATAGAGCGTACCCTTCGACACCCCCGCCGCCTTGGCGATATCCTGTACCGAGGCGGCCTCGAACCCATGCGTCAGGAACATCCGCCGCGCGCCATCAAGGATCTGGCGGCGTTTGGGATTGTCCTCGGGCTGCATCGTCAGGTCGCAGGGATCACCCTGATCACCCTTGTCAGATGCCGTCTTGCCGCCGGGTTGGTTCAAACCTGCCTCCTTTTCCTGCACGCTGCGGATGTCGTGCGGCAGGATATGCCACCCCGTCAGGAAAAGTCATTCCCTATCCCGCAGGGTCCCTTAATATGTATATTGACCGAACGGTTCGGTCAATACTATAAGCAGCCTGACCGCGACTCGAATCCCCCCTCCTCCACCGGGGCTGGCTCTTCGATCTGCTGGCAGCGGTCACTATCGGAAAGGCGCGATATACCATGGCTTCGACGCACGAAGATTCGTCTGCGGCAACCGGCCCCTCGCCCGGGGCACAGCCGGCGGCGAAAAAACCCGGCAAGGCCAAACGCATCCTTGGCGCGCTGGCGCTTATCCTGCTGGCGGTGGTCGCTTACGAGGGCTGGCAATGGTTCACCTCTGGCCGCTTTCACGAAAAAACCGACGACGCCTATCTGCAAGCCGATCTGGTGACGCTGCAGGCGCGCGAAAGTGGCTATATCGCCGAGATCCTTGTCGCGGCCAACGCGCCCGTCCGCAAGGGTGAGGTCATCGCCCGCATCGACCCCGAGGATTATGAACTGGCGCTGGAAAGCAGCCGCAACGGCCTGGCCGTCGCCGAAAGCAACGTGCGTCAGCTTGAGGCGCAGATCACCGCCGGAGAGGCCGCAATCCGCCAGGCCCACGCCGCAGTGACCGCCGCCGAGGCAACCAGCGACGGTGCACAACGGGCCTATCGCCGGGCGCGCGAGCTAAAGACCACTTCCGCCGGCACGCAGGCCGCATTGGATGCAGCCGAGGCGAATGCGAAATCCTCGGCCGCGCAGGTTGAAAGCGCACGCGGCGCGCTGGCCCAGGCCGAGGCCGAGCTGGTGTTGTTCAAGGCCCGGCTGGACACCGCCCGGCTTGAGGTACAATCGGCCCGCACGGATCTGAGCAAGGCACAGCGCGATCTGGACTTTACACAGATCCGCGCCCCTTTTGATGGCATCCTGACCGAACGGCGGGTCGAGGTCGGCTCATACGTCGGCCCGGGCAGCCCGATCGGGACGCTGGTGCCGGTGCAGGAGGTCTATGTGGATGCCAATTTCAAGGAAACCCAGATCGCCGATATCCATCCCGGCGCCAAGGTTTCGATCCGCGTCGACGCCTGGCCCAAAGAGGTTCTGCATGGCACGGTGGACAGCCTTGCCGCCGGTACGGGACAGGTGTTCAGCATATTGCCCTCGTCGAATGCCACGGGCAATTTCACCAAGGTCGTGCAGCGCGTTCCGGTGCGGATCCAGATCGACGCACAGGACCGCGCTCGCCTGCCCCTGCGCCCCGGCTTGTCGGTCATTGCCGAGATCGACACCCGCACCGGTGCCAGTCAGCAGCTGATGCCGCCCACGACCACGCCCGAAGAAGCCGCTCCGGATATCGCCGCCACCTCTGCCGCGCCCGAAGCTGCGGCCAAGGACGCCGCCCTGCCCGACAGCCACAACAGGGGCTAGACCATGGCTGCCAACGGCACCGCCGAAGTGACCGCCGCGCCCGTCGTAATGACTGCCGCGGTGGATGAGGACCGGATCGACCCACGCCGCCTCATCACCTTTCTGCTGATGGTGCTGGGCATGTTCATGGCGATTCTGGACATCCAGATCGTCTCGGCCTCGCTCTCTGAAATTCAGGCCGGGCTTGCGGCATCAAGCGATGAGATCCCGTGGATCCAGACCTCGTATCTGATCGCCGAGGTCATCATGATTCCGCTGTCAGGCTATCTGTCGCGGATGCTGTCGACGCGCTGGCTGTTCACCATCTCGGCGGGCGGCTTTACATTGATGAGCCTGATGTGCGGCCTGTCAAACTCGATGACCGAGATGATCATCTGGCGCGCGCTTCAGGGTTTCATCGGCGGGGCAATGATCCCCACGGTCTTTGCCTGCGCCTTCACGATCTTTCCGCGATCAAAGATGCATATCGTCTCACCCATGATCGGGCTGGTGGCGACGCTAGCCCCAACGATCGGGCCGACGCTTGGCGGCTATCTGACGGAATACCTTAGCTGGCACTGGTTGTTTTTCATCAACGTCATTCCCGGCATCATCGTCACCAGCGCGGCTTTTCTGATGATCGACTTTGACAAGCCGGACATGAGCCTGCTGCGCCGCTTTGACTGGTGGGGTTTTCTGGGCCTTGCGCTGTTTCTTGGCGCAATGGAATATGTGCTGGAAGAAGGCGCGGCAGACGACTGGTTCGCCGACGAACTCATCGTCGCCATGACCGCAGTGATGGCGGTTGGCGGTTTTCTTTTCTTCTGGCGCGCATTCACGGCCCAAGAACCTATCGTGCGGCTCGACGCCTTTGCCGACCGCAACTTTGCCATGGGCTCGCTGTTTTCCTTTGGCCTTGGGATCGGGCTTTATGGGCTGATCTATATCTTTCCGCTCTATCTGTCGGGGGTACGCGGCTATAATTCGCTACAGATCGGCGAAGCGATGATGGTGTCGGGCGTGTCGATGTTTCTGACCGCCCCTATCGCCGGACGGCTGTCGCAAAGCGTCGACCCCCGGCTGATGATGGGTATCGGGTTCGGGATCTTTGCCTTTAGCTGCTGGATGATGACCGGGCTGACCGAGGATTGGGACTATTGGGAAATCTTCCTGCCTCAGATCCTGCGCGGTGTCTCGCTGATGCTCTGCATGGTGCCGGTATCGAACATCGCACTGGGGATGCTGCCACCTGAAAAAGTCAAGAACGCCTCGGGCCTGTTCAACCTGACGCGCAACCTTGGCGGCGCGGTCGGGCTGGCGCTTATCAACACCGTGCTGCGCAACCGCGAGGATCTGCATTATGCCCGCATCGCCGAAAGCGTCAGCGGCACCAACCATGCCGCGCAAGAGACGATGCGGATGCTGGAACAGGTTTATTCCAGCCTTAGCGAGGCAGCCGATACCGCGGCGCTGGCGACACTGACCCAGATGGCGCGTCTGCAATCAATGCTTATGTCGCTGGCCGATATCTTTGTGCTGCTGACCGCTCTTTTCGCCTCTCTCGCGCTGCTTTTGATATTTGTCGAACGCCCCGCGTCCGGCGGCGGCGGTGGCGGCGGCGGGCATTAGACCGACCACATTGCCCTGCCCTCACGGGAATGATGCTATGGCCCGGTCGTGGGCCCCACACCCCCGATTCGACCCCGCGCGACAGGAGGAGAGCATGGGTTTCGTCAGCATGAAGATCGGTGGAAAGGCACGCCCTGCCAGCGACGGGCGCAGCTTTCACCGCCGCAACCCGGTCACCGGCGCGATTGCCAGCGAAGCCGCCGCCGCAAGCCCGGCCGATGCAATCGCGGCGGCTGACGCGGCCGCCGCAGCCTTTCCCACCTGGGCCGCACTTGGCCCCAACGCCCGGCGCGCAGCGTTGCTTGGTGCGGCCGATGCGCTTGCCGCCCGCGCCGATGCTTTCGTCGCCGCCATGGCTGATGAGATCGGTGCGACCGAACCCTGGGCACGTTTCAACACCATGCTGGCTGCCTCGATCCTGCGCGAAGCGGCAGCGCTGACCACGCAGGTCGCGGGCGAGGTCATCCCGTCAGACAAGCCGGGCTGTCTTGCCATGGCCAGCCGTGAGCCGGTCGGGGTGGTGCTTGGCATCGCACCCTGGAATGCGCCGGTGATCCTGGGTGTCCGGGCTCTGGCGACCCCTCTGGCCTGCGGAAATGCCGTGGTCTTCAAAGCGTCCGAGACCTGCCCGCGCACCCATTCGCTGATCGTCGAGGCCCTTGAGGAAGGCGGGGTGCCCCGCGGCCTTGTCAGCCTTGTCACTAACGCCCCCGAGGACGCAGCCGATATCGTCGGAACGCTGATCGATCATCCTGCGGTGCGGCGGATCAACTTTACCGGATCGACCAAGGTCGGCCGCATCATTGCCGAACGCGCCGCACGGCAGCTTAAACCCTGCCTGCTTGAATTGGGCGGCAAGGCCCCGTTTATGGTGCTGCACGACGCCGATCTGGAAGAGGCGGTGAATGCCGCGATCTTTGGTGCCTTTTTCAATCAGGGCCAGATCTGCATGTCGACCGAACGTATCATCCTTGCCCCCGGGGTTGCCGAGGATTTCGTTGCACGGTTTATCGCCCGTGCTGCTGCACTGAAGGCCGGAGATCCTCGCGAGGGCAAGGCCCCTCTGGGCGCAGTGGTCGATGTCCAGACCGTCACCAAAGTCACGGCTCTGATCGAGGACGCCCGCCAGAAAGGCGCAACCCTGCATTCTGCCGGAACGGCCGAGGGTGTGCTGATGCCGGCGCAGGTGGTCGATCACGTCACAACCGATATGCGCATCGCCAACGAAGAGAGCTTTGGTCCAGTGGTCGCCATTTTCCGCGCCCGTGACGAAGAGGACATGATCCGCCTTGCCAACCACGGGGAATACGGGCTGTCAGCAGCAATATTTACCCGCGACGTGGCGCGCGGGCTGACGGTGGCACGCCAGATCAGGTCAGGCATTTGCCACATCAACGGCCCGACCGTGCATGACGAGGCACAGATGCCCTTCGGCGGGACCGCCAGTTCCGGTTATGGCCGCTTTGGAGGCAAGGCGGGTATTGCCGAATTCACCGAGCTGCGCTGGATCACCGTGGAAACCCAGCCCGGCCAATATCCACTGTAGGATCACAGCCCCAAGCCACCAGATGGCGCGGAATTGCACATCATTAGCGGCAGCACCTAGTTGCTCAGTCCCGGTATCTGATGGACCGGGTTCAGGATGAATCTGTCGGGCTCTGATGTCGAGATCTCGCAGATGTATTCGTAAGGCGTGAGACCACCGGGGATCTTTAGCTTTCGTGCGAAGTTGTAGGCCGCCATGAAGTCTGCGAGGTGCGTTCGCAGTTGGTCGTGGGTTTCGTAGTGGAAGCGTTTGACGGTGGCGTCCTTGATCGTGCGGTTCATCCGTTCGACCTGGCCGTTGGTCCAGGGATGGTTGGGCTTGGTCAGCCGGTGCTCAATCCCGTTTGCCTCACAGATCATGTCGAAGCGCATCAGCCGGGAGTAGAGGGTGTTCCGGTTCCACGGCTGCTCTGCGAACTGGGTTCCGTTGTCCGTGAGAACAGTGTGAACCTGGTAAGGCACGGCTTCAAGCATATGCTGAAGGAATTCCCAGGCTGTCTTCATGTCGGCTTTATCGACGAGTTGGGTCACGGCGAACTTGCTCGTGCGGTCGATGCCGACGAACAAATATTGCTTACCTTCAGCTGTCTGCACCTCAGCTATGTCGATGTGGAAGAAGCCGATCGGGTAGCGTTTGAATTCCGACCGCTCCGGCTTGTCACTCTCCATATCAGGCAGGCGCGAGATGCCATGTCGCTGCAGACAGCTGATGGCGTCAGGTGGGGGATCGAAGGCTGCAGAGCGTAGAGACAATCGTCTAAGGGCAGAAGTGTATGACGTCTGAACGCAACGGTCATCGCCTCCCCGGCCTCGGACAAAGCTGTCGAACGGAGCTCTGCCGGCCCTGTCTTCATGTCTTCGGCCGTCGCGCGCTTGCGCCACTTCGCGACGGTCTTGGTGTTAATCCCCAGTTCGCGGCCCAACTGCGCGAGCGAAGCTTGCGATCGCTGTATTGTTGTATTGTTGTTCGGACAGCGTGCGTGATCGTGGCGCTGCCATGGCGAATTTGTCCCATAGGGCATCCTTCCATTCCAAAGAAAAGATCGCACCATCAAACCGTGGGATCAAACACCTACGGTCAGGACTCATAACCAGCAAATGACGGTAGCTGCCAGGGCGAAGGCGGAGAGAGACAGGATGGGGAGCGATCGTAGCGGGTTGCGATCCGACGCCAGTCCTTCAACCTGGCGAACATGTTCTCGACCTTGTGGCGTTGGCGGCAGAGGTCGGCGTTGTGTGGGATCGGAACATTCCGGGCCTTCCGGGGCGGGATGCAGGGTGAAATGCCTATTCCGATCAGTTCGTTACGGAACCATGCGGCGTCATATTCCCGGTCGGCCAGCAATGAGGCCGCCTGCGAGAGCAGCGCCCGCGCACCGATGTAGTCCGGGGTCTGGTCTGCCGACAGAAACAGCCTGATCGCGCGACCCTTGGCATCGGCCAGAACATGCAGCTTCGAGTTCAGCCGACCCTGGGAGCGCCCGATCAGCCGTCCGCGTTCCTCTTTTGGAGCGCCAGGCTCGACGCCGTCCGGTGCGTTTTCAGATGTGTCGCATCGATCATCATCATATCGGTTTCCTGCGCCTGCCCGCCAGTTCGGTCATGCTGGTAGCGAACACTGCCATTCGGCTCCAGCACTTCCAGCGGTTGTAGAGCGTCTTCGCGGGACCAGAGGCGGCAGGTGCGTGTTTCCGCATCAACCCGTTGCGCTGAATAAAGATCATACCGCTCAGCACGCGTCAGTCGTCAAGGCGAGACCTGCCTCGTGACTTTGGAAAAAACTGTCGCAGACGCTCCATCTGCTCATCGGTCAACCAGTATGATCCCTCCCTGAGGTGGGAACGTCAATCACAGCATAGCACGCTCATCAGCCGCGTTTACGGGGCCTGACCTTAGGGCCAAAGGCCGAGGCAGGCTGCACGGTTACAAAACCTGCAAGCCCGCGCCGGGCGGATACGGCAAGCCGGGCCGCGCTGCATCTCCAAGCCCGGCGCAGCCGCCAGGCAGTTCGTTCTATCCCTCGGCCGCCCTTTTGCAGCACCCATCGTGCGGGTGCCGCACCGGGCCTTTCAGCTCTGCCTGTTTAGCCCGCGTTTCTGTTGGGCAGATCAGTGCCGGATCACGCTCATCGGTGAAAAAAGGCTGACGACATGTTCCAGCGAAACAATGTCATCCTCGCTCCAGCCGACGCGAGACAGGCACTGGCGACTTGCCCCGGTGCCAGAAAGACCGTGGAGAATCTGCCAGACATGTTCCAGCGCTGCCGCGACACGGTCATTCAGCCTTTCGCGCAGACGATCCCCGACCCGGTAACGGTCAAGCGGCATAGTACTGGCAAGGCGATGCGCCTCGGCCAGAACCGCCTGGCTCAGATCACCGACGCGCTCGCCCGTGTCATTATGGCTGTCGGCCAACAGACCAACATATTTTGCCTGATGGACGTTTCCGGTCAGGATTGAGGCAAAGGCAGCAACGGCCCGGCGCTCCCAAAGGCTGAAAACCCCGGGGTCGGCGGGCGAAAGCAGGGCCGCGGCCGACGGCCGGTGGCGCGGTCGCACATCACCCCGGTCCCGGGTCAGCAGCAGACGGCTGCCAAGCTTTCTCAGCTGCGCCAGAACGCCGTGATGGCCCGCAAGCTCATCCACAACGGGCGAATGGTGCTCGAAACCCATGCGGGGGCCGAGGTCGAATTCGAGGACATCGGAAATTCGACGCGACGGGGCACGCTCGGTGATCTTCATATACACGGCCGCAACCTCCTGCTGCTTTCGTCTGCATGCAGGCTAACCCGAAAAGGATTAAAAAACGATGAAATTGGTCGTTTTAAATTTCCTTCCGCACGACTTAATTATTCCCGCATCGCAAACTCTACGGGAAATTTCTTCTGCAACGCGAAAGGAAAGGCCGGCTCACAGGATTGACCGCGAATCCGGGGGCCGACTCTGTGCGTTACGGCTTGCGGGCCAGCATGGCGCGCAGTTGCGTGGGGAATAGCTGCAACAGCAAAGTCTCGGTCACCGCCTCATCCCCCTTGGCTACAAAGGCGCGCAGGTCGATGGGGCTGTCGTCGCGCCCGACCAGCTCTTCCGGGCCGCCAAAGCCCAGATCGAACATGGCTCGCCAAGCCGACTGGCCAACGATGGGATAGACCGCGTCGTTCGAAACCACCCCGCGCGAACTGGTGATGTTGAAATAGGGCTTGTCGCCCGCCCCAAGGTCATGAGGGGTAAAATCGCAGACAATTTTAACCGTATCCTGCGGGCGCGGTTGTCCCGGCACGCCCCCCGCGCCCAGTCGGACGGCGGTGAACTGGCCGGTGCTGCCGGTCAGCGGGCTGTCCTTGAGCCAGGACAGGGTATAACTAAGCTCATGACTGTCGCCCGGTTTGACCGCCCCGGCGGGCTGCCAGAAGGCGACGATATTGTCGTGAATCTCATCATCGGTGCTGATCTCGACCAAGGTGACGGTGCCCTGACCCCAATCCTGCCCCGGGACGACCCAGGCGCCGGCGCGACGGTCGTAGAATACGCCATCATCCTGATATTGCTCAAAATCCCTTTCGCGCTGCATCAGGCCAAACCCTTTGACCGAGGGCGCGCTGAACGTGTTCACCATCGTATGGGGCGGGTTGTTCAACGGCCGCCAGATGCGCTCTCCGCTGCCCGTCAGAATTTCCAGCCCGTCTGAATCATGTACCTCTGGCCGCCAGTCGGGCGAGACATGGGGGGTATTCTTGGCAAACCAGAACATCGAGGTCAGCGGCGCAAGGCCCAGACGTTCAACCGTGTCGCGCATAAAGATGCGGGCGGTCACGTCCTGCACCACCCCGTCGCCCCGGCGCGAAACGATGCGATAGGCCCCGGTGGCACGCGGACTGTCAAGCAGCGCATAGGCGGTCAGGCCGTTTTCGTTCTCGGGCTCAAGCCAGAACTGGGTAAACATGGGAAATTCCTCGGGGCCGCCGGCAATAGCGGTGTCGATCGCCAGCCCCCGCGCCGAAAGGCCGAATTGCCCGCTATAGCCCGAGGTTCGCCAATAGGACGCGCCAAGGAACGCCATCCAGTCGATCCCGGTCTTGGCGTCCATGGCGCTGAACCCGGCAAACCCTTCGGTACGGACCAGTCGCCTGGCGGGGTTGTCCTCGGGGATGTCAAAGAAATCGACCGAGAAGGGGATTTCGCGGGCCATACCGTCCTCGACCGTATGAAGGCGGACGGGCTGTTTGAAATAGCGGCCGGGAAAGAAAAAACGCACCTGCGAAGGGCTGGGCTTGTCGCCCCACAACGCCCGCTCTTTGCGAAAGCGGATCTCGTTGTGGCGGTCGTAATCGACCTCTTCAAGGATATCCGCCTCTTCGACCACCGGAGGCTGATAGTCGTGTTCGGCAAGCTCGCGCGCCTGCCCGGTCAGCCACTCAAACGAAAAAGGGACGGGCTCACCGCCGTCGGCCCCATCGGCCGCACGGGCGAGCTGTGGCAATAGAAAGAAGGCGCCGCCTCCTAGAGCGGCCTGCAAAAGAGTGCGGCGGGCGATTTGGGACGAATGCATGATGCTCCGGGGGGTGGGCGAGTCGGTCGGGCAGTATCCAGCAGCAATATAAACGTTTTTTCAACTGGTTGAACGTATATCGGCCGGGGGCTGCCATTCTTGTTAGCGTTATCGGCATTTTGCTGCCGGCAGGCGGCGCAACAAGGGGCATCCCGGCCATCCACATGGACGGGACGGTCTCGACTCTGCGGATTTTCATGGATAGGCTGGAATGATGTTGTTCTGCGCGCCGTCATCTCAGGCCCGGTATTACGCCGGTGTGCTGCTATTCCGCTCTCTGCCCCCGGCAGAGCGGCGTTTGCGCTGATCTCTCGCCCCGGGGGCTTTCCGATCCCACCCATCCTGATCTTCGGCCGGCCATGACCGGGCGATCCCTGTGCATGACAATCAATTGAGGACGAAACATGACCAGAACCTCTCACCCGCCGGTTATCATCGCCAGCGAAACGCTGGAGCGGCTCGAGCGGCTGGCCGAGGCCGCAATGGCGCGCAACCCGGACCTCGCCGACCGGCTGCTGACCGAGCTGTCGCGTGCCAAGGTCCTGCCGCTTGAGCGCCTGCCCGAGGATGTGGCGGCAATCGGCAGCAGTGTTACCTTTCGCGATGAAACCATGGGCCGCGATCAGACCGTTGTCCTGACCTGGCCCGAGGATGCCGATATCGCCCAGGGGCGTGCCTCAGTCCTGACCCCGATTGGCGTCGCGCTGATCGGGCTGAAGGCGGGCGCGCAGTTCTCGTGGGATACCCGCGCGGGCGAGACGCGCGAAATGACGATCCTGTCGGTCAGCCGCGCCGATCCGGTGACCCCGGCGGCGTGACGCCCCGTGGCTGACGGTTCTGCTGAAACGTGGCACTGTCACCTTTCGGTCATGCTGGCGGGCTAAAGGGGGCGCCGAAAGCGGCCCCGCCCTTTGGGCCGCCCAAGCAGCCAGGAGCGTCTGATGACCGAGCAAAAGCCTTCCCGTCACCTATTCCGCACCAGCCAGCTGGAGGAAGCCGACGGCCCCGGCCATAACCCCACCGCCAACCCGACCATGGGCGAGATCATCGCAGCCCGCTTTTCGCGTCGCGGCTTTCTGCGTGGCTCGCTTGCCGCCACGGCCATTTCGGCGACCGTAAGCCCCCTGGCCCTGCTGGCCGCCGATGAGGCGCGCGCCGAAGGCACGGTCGAAGGCTCGGCCTTTGACTTCCCCGAGGTCGATGCCGGAGTCGATGCCAATCACCACGTTGCCCAGGGCTATGACGCCGATGTCCTGCTGCGCTGGGGCGACAAGGTTTTTGCCGATGCGCCCGAATTCGATCCCAAGAACCAGTCCGAGGCAGCGCAGGAACGCCAGTTCGGCTATAACAACGACTTCGTCGGCTTCATCCCGCTTGAGGGTGCCGATGACCGCGGCCTGTTGGTCGTCAACCACGAATACACCAATGAACATCTGATGTTCCCCGGTATCGTCACCCTCAAGGATGGCGAGATCTCGGTTGCCGATGCCACCGAGGATCGGGTGAATATCGAAATGGCAGCCCATGGCGGCACCATTATCGAGATCCGCCGCGTGGACGGCAAATGGCAGCCGGTGCTGGAAGGCGCGCTGAACCGCCGCATCACCGCCAAGACTCCGATGCAGATCAGTGGCCCCGCCGCCGGCCATCCACGCCTGCAGACCGTTGCTGATCCGACCGGCACCAAGGTGCTTGGCACGATCAACAACTGTGCCGGCGGTGTCACGCCCTGGGGCACCTACATCATGGCCGAAGAGAACATCCACGGCTATTTCATGGGCGCCCTGCCCGAAGGTCACGCCGAGGCCCGCAACTATGAACGTATGGGCATCCCCGAGGAAAGCTATGCCTGGGGCAAGTTCCATGACCGTTTCGACATCTCGAAAGAACCAAACGAGCCCAACCGCTTTGGCTGGATCGTCGAAGTCGATGTGATGGACCCGAATTCGGTGCCCAGGAAACGCACGGCGCTTGGCCGTTTCAAGCACGAGGGGGCGGAAAGCGCGCTGGCCCCTGATGGGCGCGTTGTCTTCTATCTCGGCGATGATGAGCGATTCGACTATGTCTACAAGTTCGTGACCAGCGGCCGCTATAACCCCGATGACCGCGCCGCCAATATGGACCTGCTGGATGAGGGCACGCTGTATGTCGCCCGTTTCCACGAGGATGGCTCGCTTGAGTGGCTGCCTCTGACCCATGGCGAGGGGCCGTTGACCGCCGGGAACGGCTTTGAAAGCCAGGCCGATGTGCTGATCGAGACCCGCCGTGCCGCCGACCTGCTGGGCGCAACCCCGATGGACCGCCCCGAGGATATCCAGCCCAATCCCGAAACCGGTCGCGCCTATGTCATGCTGACCAACAACACCAAGCGCAAAGAGGTAAACGCCGCTAACCCCCGCGCCGAGAATGCCTTTGGCCATATCATCGAGATCATCGAGGATGGCGGCGATCTGGCTGCGACCAAGGGTCGGTGGGAGATCGTGGTGAAATGCGGCGACCCTTCGATTGCCGAGGTCGGCGCCACCTTCTCGACCGCGACGACCGAAAACGGCTGGTTCGGCATGCCCGACAACTGCGCCGTCGATGCCGAGGGGCGGCTGTGGGTTTCCACCGATGGCAACTCGCCCTCGGACACCGGGCGCACCGACGGTCTGTGGGCGGTGGATGTTGACGGACCGGCGCGCGGCACCTCGCGGCTGTTCTATCGCGTGCCCGTCGGGGCCGAGCTTTGCGGCCCCTGCCCGACGCCCGATCTGACGACCTTCTTTGTCGCGGTCCAGCACCCCGGCGACGGCGGCGAGGATTGGGAGGGTCACGGCCGCCCGTCCTATTACGAGGACCTCTCGACCCGCTGGCCGGATTTCCGCGATGACATGCCGGTCCGCCCGGCAGTTGTCGCCATCAGCAAACAGGGCGGCGGCAAGATCGGCTGACCGGCGCAACCAGGGGCGGCCGCTTTACGGCGGTCGCCATCCCGCCTGTTACTGGTTGATCTCTGGCTCGACCAGCCGCTTGAGCTTGTGCAGCGAATCCTGCCAGCCCAGATAACAGGCCTCGGCAGGGATCAGGTCGGGAACACCGTCTTGTTCCACATGCATCTCGGTCCCGACGGTGACCGGCGTCAGCACCACCGTTACCCGCATTTCCCCCGGCATGGCCGGGTCGTCGAAACCGTCAGTATAGACCAGTCTCTCGCCCGGAACGAGTTCAAGATAGGTGCCGCCAAAGGAATGGCTTTGACCGGTGGTAAAGTTGCGAAACGACATCCGGTGCCGCCCGCCGACCCGTGCATCCAGTTCATGCACGGTGCAAAGAAAACCATAGGGCGGCAGCCAGCTTGCGATGGCATCCGGCTCGGTAAAGGCGCGATAGATCTTGTCGGGGCTGGCCGCGATCACACGGTGCAGGCGGATGGTGCTGGGCATCGGTTCTTCCTTTCGTTTAACGGCTAAGCAGGTCACTGTCCCATCGGGGATATTCCAGCTGCATGGCGACAATGTCGGCGGTCGCTTTGTCATAACGCGCCAGAACCGCCTCCAGTGCCCGGTCAAGAGCTTGCAGGGGCGGTCCCTTTGGCAAGGTGATGCGGCTCTGTTGCGGCCAGTCAGGGGCGGCAAGATCGGGAATGACCCGGATACCACCCCGGGTCGGCACCGGATCGGTGGTCTTTGCATAGCTTTGGACGCGCGACAGATATGTGCGCGACCAGATATCGGCGGCAAACGCCAAGGCCAGCTCATCCATACCCGGGGTCAGCCGCAGCCCAAGGCTTTCCCGCCGCCACAGGGACAGGCGGTTTTTCAGAACCGTTGTGGCAAAAGGCCGGGTCAGTTGAAACGCGCCGCTTGCATGGCGGGCATCCCACGGCAGCACACCAAGCTCGCGCGCTAAGGCATCGGCCCGCCCGGAACCGGCAATCGCCTGCACCATGGCCAGCGCCGTCGGCACCGAGGCAGTAATTCCGGTCGTCGTCACCACGCCCCGATCAGCAACCATCCTGCGATCCGGCACATATTGAATGGTCGGGCTGCGCGACAACAGCGTGTCCAGATAATACCAATGCGTAGTGGCCCTTCGACCATTCAGCAGACCCGCCGCCGCAACCACCTTGGCCCCCGCACAGACGCCGATGATTGTCGCCCCCTTTCTGGCCTGTTGGCGCAGCCAGTCCAGAATTGCGGGGTCGTCATCAACACGCATGGCAGGGACGATCACATAATCCGCACCGCCAGGATATGCGGCGTCAAACCCGGCAAAGGTCGCGTCCGGTTGAACCCGCAACGCCGGATATAGCTGTACCGGACCGGGGGCGGCGGCAAGTAGGCGAACCTCAGCCACATCGGCGCGGCGCAGGATGCTTGCAGGCAGCAGGTAATCGGTAGTCTCGGTCCCTGCATTCAGCCCCGGTACGGCGATGACGGGCCGGGCGCGACGGGGCTCTAGCGTCGTCAGCAGCGCGTCGACCTCGGCCTGTGGCACCGGGGTGGCGGTCAGCGCGGATGGGGTGCCGGGCAGTCTGGCCATCCAGACACCAAACCCCGCCAGCGCCAGAAGCGCGAGCGCAATCACGGCGTAAAGCATGCGGGCTCTGGTCATGGCGGGTCCTCCCTCCGCCCTGGGGACGCCTTTGATCCAGCCTAGCAGGCCGGGCGCATGGGACAAACAGGATCTGGGTCAGGGCAGCGCCGGCCCGCCGTTCTGGGGCAGCGGGGCCATCTGCCTTTCAACGCGTACCGACTGGACATGGCGCAGCTTTTCGGGCTCTTCGCCCTCGATGCGGCGCAAAAGGAAACCTGCCATCAGATAGCCTGT
This sequence comes from Paracoccus kondratievae, assembly GCF_009301415.1. Lineage (GTDB taxonomy): Bacteria > Pseudomonadota > Alphaproteobacteria > Rhodobacterales > Rhodobacteraceae > Paracoccus > Paracoccus kondratievae. The sequence continues at coordinate 204,679 of NZ_CP045074.1, forward strand.
CTCGACCAGATCTTCGTAAAAGCTGCTGATTCGCGGGCGGATCATGTCAAAAACGCCCGAAGTCTGTTTCACCGCCAGATGCACATCCTGCCCCGGCCGCAGCCCCGCATCATGGATCGCGGCCATGGCGGCAAGACCCGAAATCTCGCCCGGCAGGACCAGCCCATCCGGCGGATCAGGGCCGCGCAGGATCTTGCCGATCACCGCCGCAAAGGCCCCGCCCTCGGTATCCAGCGTGACCCCCGGCAGCACCCGCCCCGCCGTGCCAGTCGCCACCCGAAACCCTTCGAGCAGATGGCCGCCAAAGGTAAAGCGCGGATCAGGCAACAAGATTGCGGGACGCCGCGCCCCTGCCTCAAGAAGCGACAGCGCCGCGCAGCGGGCGAATTCGTGATTGTCGAAATCGACAAAGGGATGGACAAAGGGCAGCTCGGTCCGGCCATGGCTGACAAAGGGAAAGCGGATCTCGGTCAGATAGCGCACCCGGATGTCCTGCGGCTCGGTACGCGAAAAAATCACCCCGTCGGCAAGACGGTTGCGCACGATCTTGCGAATCAGCCCGTCGCGCTGGCCCTCGAAATCGGGCAGCACCAACAGGTGATACGAGGTACCGTGCAGCGCGCGGGTGATGCCCCGGATGATCGAGGTGCTGAAACCCAGAACCTCATCATGCGGGTTCAGGACCAGAATGATCGTGCCCGTCCGCCCGGTGCGCAGGCTGCGCGCGGCCCGGTCGGGCGTATAGCCCAGCTGCTCGGCCGTGGCCCGCACCTTTTCCCGTGTTTCGCGCGCGATCAGGGGATCGTCTGACAGGGCGCGCGATACCGTTCCCAGCGACACGCCCAGATGGCTGGCGATGGTGCGCAGGGTCGGTCTGGGCCGCACGTCCTTTCCCGTCATTGTGTTCCTCCTTGCCCGGGCGGGCGTCCTCCATCTGCGCCCTTTACCCCTTGCCTGCAATGCCGCATCCGCCCTCTGGCGCGACAGAGGGTCATGATAGCAGGGCTTTGCCGATGCCGTCACGCATGAGGAGTGCTTGACTCGCAATAATTTAAAACGTTAAAAATTTTGCACCGGAACTTCCGGTCAAGGGAGGTAATCATGCTCAAGCAAATGCTTCGGGGCGTCGCCCCGATCGCGGTCATGGCGGGCCTGGCCACGCCGGTCATGGCTGAGGATGTCGAGGTTTTGCACTGGTGGACTGCGGGTGGTGAGGCTGCGGCGCTGAACGTGCTCAAGGAAGATCTGGCTGCCAAGGGCATTGGGTGGGTGGATATGCCTGTTGCGGGCGGCGGGGGCGAGGCCGCGATGACCGCGCTGCGCGCCCGTGTAACCGCCGGTGATCCGCCGACCGCGGTGCAGATGCTGGGCTTTGACATTCAGGACTGGGCGGCCGAGGGCGCGCTTGGCAACCTCGACGAAGTTGCTGCCGCCGAAGGCTGGGACAAAGTGATCCCCGAGGCGCTGCAGCGTTTCTCGAAATACGACGGCCACTGGATTGCCGCCCCGGTGAACGTGCATTCGACGAACTGGGTCTGGATCAGCAAACCCGCGCTGGAGGCGACCGGCCTGGGCGAGCCGACCTCGTGGGATGAACTGGTCGCCGTTCTGGACAAGATGAAGGAAAACGGGATCACCCCCGTCGCGCATGGCGGTCAGCCCTGGCAGGATGCCACTATCTTTGATGCGCTGCTGCTGGCCGAAGGACCCGAGTTCTACAAGGCGGCCTTTGTCGATCTGGACCCCGAGGCGCTTGGCGGCGCCAAAATGGCGTCGGCCTTTGACCGGCTGATCAAGCTGCGCGGCTATATGGACGACAACTTTTCGGGCCGCGACTGGAACCTGGCCTCTGCCATGGTCATCAACGGCGAGGCCGGGATGCAATTCATGGGCGACTGGGCCAAGGGGGAATTTCTGAAAGCCGGCAAGGTGCCGGGCACCGATTTCGTCTGCATCCGCTTCCCCGGTACACAGGGCTCGGTCACCTTCAATTCGGACCAGTTCGCCATGTTCAACGTCAAGAGCGAGGGCGAGCTTGAGGCGCAAAAGGCCATGGCTTCGGCCATAGAAAGCCCTGCATTCCAGGCGGCTTTCAACACCGTCAAGGGCTCGGTCCCTGCCCGTACCGACGTGCCTGACACCGATTTCGACGATTGCGGCAAAAAGGGCATGAAGGATCTGGCCGAAGCCAGCGCGAATGGCACGCTGTTTGGCTCGATGGCGCATGGCCATGGCGCGCCGACCGCGGTGAAAAACGCCACCTATGACGTCATCACCGCCGCGCTGAACGGCGAATATGCCGATGGCGCAACCGCTGCAAAGGCTTTGGCCGACGCGGTGGCCGCTGCCCAGTAAACACCATCCATGGACGGAAGGCGGTGCGCCGCCTTCCCTTCGCGCGCCCGGTTCAAGGCGCATTCCAACACCGACAGGAACACGACCGCGCCAGCCAAGCGCGGCAGGAGGAATGGCATGTCTCCGCCGACTTCTGCGGATTTCCGCACCCGCTTGCAGGACTGGCTGCCCCGGCTGGTGCTGGCCCCGTCCTTTGCCACGACCCTGATCTTTGTTTACGGGTTTATCCTTTTCACGGTGCTGCTGTCGTTTACCGGGTCAAAGATGCTGCCGAACTGGTCCTTTATCGGGCTGGATAACTATGTCCGGCTGTTCAAGCTTCAGCACTGGCATATCGCGCTGAAAAACATCGCCGTTTTTGCATCGCTTTACATCGTGATCTGCACGGCGATCGGCCTCGCTCTGGCGATCTTTCTGGATCAGAAGATCCGGGGCGAGGGGATGTTGCGCCCGATCTATCTTTATCCGATGGCGCTGTCTTTCATCGTCACCGGGACGGCCTGGAAATGGTTCCTCGACCCCGGGATCGGGCTTGAACATGTCATGCACCTGTGGGGCTGGGAAAGCTTCAGCTTTGGCTGGATCAAGAACAGCAACATGGCGATCTATTGCATCGTCATTGCGGCGGTCTGGCAGACCTCGGGCTTTGTCATGGCGATGTTTCTGGCCGGGCTGCGCGGGATCGACAATGAGATCCTGAAGGCCGCCCAGATCGACGGCGCCTCGAACTGGCAGCTTTACCGGCGCATCGTCATTCCGCTTTTGCGGCCCGCATTCCTGTCGGCCTTCGTGATCCTCAGCCACCTTGCGATCAAAAGCTACGACCTTGTCGTGGCACTGACGGGCGGAGGTCCCGGCCGTGCGACCGAGATGCCGGCGACATTCATGTACTCCTATACCTTCACCCGCAACCAGATGGGTGTGGGCGCAGCCTCGGCGGTGATCATGCTGATGACCATCGCAGCGATCATGGTGCCCTATCTTTATGCCGAACTAAGGGAGAAACGCTGATGTCCGCGATCCGCCACGAGACTGCCGTCTCGACCGGCCGCACGGCACGGGTGTTTCTGTATCTGGTGCTGGTGCTTTTTGCGCTGTTCTACCTGCTGCCGCTTTACGTCATGGGCGTCAACTCGGTCAAACCCCTGCCCGAGATCACCGGCGGGAACATGATGGCCCTGCCCAGGGCCTGGACGCTTGAGCCATGGCGCGCGGCCTGGTCCAGCGCCCAGATCGGGGTGCAGCCGACCGGCCTTAAGCCCTATTTTCTGAACTCGATCCTGATGGTGGTGCCTGCCGTGGCCATCTCGACCATCGTCGGGGCGCTGAACGGCTATATTCTGACCAAATGGCGCTTTCGCGGTGCGGACTGGGTCTTTGGGCTGATGCTGTTTTCCTGCTTTATCCCGTTCCAGATCGTGCTGATCCCGATGGCGCTGATCCTTGGCAAGCTGGGACTTGCAGGCAGCATCCCGGGGCTTGTCCTTGTCCATGTGGTCTACGGCATCGGCTTTACCACGCTGTATTTCCGTAACTATTACGCCGCCTTCCCGACCGAGCTTGTGCGCGCGGCGATGATCGACGGGGCAGGGTTTTTCCGCATCTTCTGGCGTATCCTACTGCCCGTTTCCGGCCCGATCGCGGTGGTTTCGGTGATCTGGCAATTCACCAATATCTGGAACGACTTTCTGTTCGGCGCCTCATTCGGGGGCACCTCGCAGCCGATGACAGTGGCGCTCAACAACCTCGTGCAATCCTCGACCGGGGTTAAGGAATACAACGTCCATTTCGCCGCCGCGATCCTCGCGGCCCTGCCGACGCTGGCCGTCTATGTAGTGGCGGGGCGCTATTTCGTGCGTGGCCTGATGGCCGGTTCAGTCAAGGGATAAGAGCCATGGGCTTTCTGGAAATCCGCAATACCACCAAATCCTATGGCCCGGTCGAAATCCTGCACGATATCGACATCAGCGTCGAAGAGGGCGAATTCCTCGTGCTGGTCGGCCCCTCGGGCTGCGGCAAATCCACGCTGCTGAACATGATCGCCGGGCTTGAGGACATCACCTCAGGCGAAATCAGCATCAAGGGCCGGGTGATGAACGGCGTTCACCCGTCGAAACGCAACATCGCCATGGTGTTCCAAAGCTATGCGCTTTACCCCAACATGACGGTTGGCCAGAACATCACCTTCGGTCTTGAAATGCACGGCACCCCCAGGGCCGAGCGGGAAAAGGCGCTGGCCGAGGTCGCCAGGCTTTTGCAGATCGACCACCTGCTTGACCGCAAGCCGGGCCAGCTTTCGGGCGGCCAGCGTCAGCGCGTCGCCATGGGCCGGGCGCTGGTGCGCGACCCCGATGTGTTCCTGTTCGACGAGCCTTTGTCGAACCTGGACGCCAAGCTGCGCGTCGACATGCGCACCGAGATCAAGAAGCTGCACCAGAAGCTGAAGACGACCATCGTCTATGTGACCCATGACCAGATCGAGGCGATGACGCTCTCGACCCGGATTGCGGTGATGTATCAGGGTTATGTCCAGCAGCTCGGCACGCCGAAAGAGATCTATGACACGCCCGCCAATGTCTTTGTGGCGACCTTCATGGGGTCTCCGGCGATGAATATCATCCCGGCGCATGTGGTGATGCGTGAAGGCGTTCCCCATGCGAAAATCACCGACGCCGATGGCAATGAGGTTCTTTTGCGCTTCAGCCAGCCGAACCTTGCTGAATGGGACGGTCGCGAGATCCTGCTGGGCATCCGCCCCGAGGCGATGACCGATCCCGAAGGCGCCGACCGGCAGTCCGCGAACATCCAGACCCTGACCAACCGCGTCAGCGTGACCGAGCCGGCGGGTTCGGACACATTTGTCACCATGGTCCTGGGCGGCAAAGAGGTCGTCGCACGGATGCGCGCCGATGCGCTGGTCCGACCGGGACAACGCTTCGACTTCGCCGCCAACATGGAAAAAGCCATCGCCTTCGACCCAAAAACAGAAAAACGGATCGCGCCGTAACGGACGCTGCCTCATTCCCGAATGCCCCACAGAGATGACAAGGACCGACATGCCCGCCAACGCCCTGCCGCAGGACGACACCGACCAATCCCCGTGGCTAAAGGACCCGCGCCATCGCGACTGGCTGCTGGCCGATGCGCGGCGGCAGTTTCAGTTCTTTGACGCCAGCGTGAACCCCAAAGGCGGGTTCTTTACCCTTGATCTTGACGGCCGCCCCCTGCCCGACCGGCTGCAAGAGCTGCATACGACAACAAGGCTGATCCACTCTTACGCATTGGGGATGCGGCTGGGCCAACCCGGCGCAGACAAGATCGTCGATCAGGGCATGCGCTATCTGTGGTCCCATCACCGCGACCCCGTCCATGGCGGCTATGTCTGGGGGGTCAAGGACGATGCCGTCGCCGACGGGCGCAAGCTGGCCTATGGACATGTCTTTGTGCTGCTTGCTGCCTCAAGCGCGCTGGAGGTCGGTCATCCCGATGCGAGAAGGCTGTATGAGGACGTCAGCGAGGTACTTGAGCAGCACTTCTGGGAAGAGGACCCCGGCCTGTTCTGCGACGAATGGAACCGCGACTGGACGCCGTTTTCCAGCTATCGCGGCATGAACGCCAATATGCACGGGGTCGAGGCGCTGCTGGCCGCCCATGAGGCCACAAATGATGCACAGCCCCTTGCCCGCGCCGGCCGCATCCTTGAGATGTTCACCCAGCGGATGGCCGCGACGCATGGCTGGCGCATCCCCGAACACTACACCGCATCATGGCTGGTCGATCCCGATTATGCGGGCGACCCGATGTTTCGCCCTTCAGGCACGACCCCTGGCCATTCCTGCGAATTCGGGCGGCTGTTGCTGCAATGGTGGGATCTTTCGGGCCGGCCTCAGGGTGACGCGCCTGAACGCGCCCGCCGCCTGATCGCCCGCGCGCTGTCCGATGCCTGGGATAAGGCGCGGGGCGGTATGGTCTATACGCTGGACCTTGACGGGAAGGTGGCGATTGACGCGCGCTACTGGTGGCCGGTGACCGAGGCGATCGGGGCGCTTTCCATGCTGATCAAGCTGGACCCGCGCCCCGAAGATGAGCTTTGGTATCGCCGCCTGTGGCGCTTTGCCGATGAAAAGCTGATCGACCACCGCCGCGGCGGCTGGTTCCCCGAGCTTGATGGAAACGACCGTCCGGCAATGACCCAGTTCAAGGGTAAGCCCGACATCTATCACTCCGTGCAAGCAGCCCTGTTTCCGCTGACGCCGGGCCTGTCCCGTCACATGCACGAACTTGGGGCGCTATAACTGCAGGGGCTGGGGCTAAGTTCTGTTTGTCGCGCTAAGCCCCAGCGAAATAGCGATCCGGGCGGCATCGGCGCGGTTGTTGATCCCAAGCTTGCGGTACAGCTCTTTGATGTAATGGCTGACCGTGTGTTCGGAAATCTCAAGCCGCGCGGCGATGGCTCCGGTTCGCGCGCCCTGCCCCAAAAGCGACAGCACCTGCTCTTCGCGCCGTGACAGGTGAACGTCCAGAGGTTCACCCAGCGGCACCATGCCTTCGCGCAGGCGATGGGCAAAGGCCAGCGTATTCTCGATCTTGAGATGCAGCAGATCCAGATCGACCGGCTTGGTCAGGTAATCGACCGCCCCGGCACGCAGCCCCTCCAGATGAGGTTCGCGGTCCGACAGTGCGGTCAGAAAGATGAAAGCCGTCGTTTCGGCCAGTCTGTCACCGTCGCGCAGGTCGTTCAAAAGCTCAAACCCGCTGCGCCCGGGCAGCATCACATCGCATAGGACAATGTCGGGACGGTACTCGGCCAGAATCGCCTCGGCCTCGTCGCTGTTCGTCGCTGTCAGGACGTTATGCCCTTTGGACGACAGCTCTTCTTGCAATTCCTCAAGGAGGAACTCTTCATCCTCGACACAAAGAATGGTCGCTGGTATGCGACTCCGCCCCATCCGCCTGACCCCCCGCAGCAGGCACGGCAATGATGAACTCGGACCCCTCGCCCACCTGCGAAGTAAAGGTTACTTCGCCACCGTGTAGCGAGACTATATCACGCACAAGACTAAGGCCAACCCCGACTCCGGGCAGGCGATGCACATTTGGCGCACGGTAAAACTTGTCGAACACGACCGCCTGCGCCTCGTGCGGGATACCGACGCCGCTGTCTTTCACCCGGCACAGAACGCGGCCGTTCCTGCACGATGTCTCAAGCCGGACCGGAGCGGGGGCTTCAGAGTATTTGATCGCGTTTGACAGCAGGTTCAGCACCGCTTGTTCAAGCAGCACCGGGTCGGCGTCAATCAGCAGCGCCGTTTCGGCCAGCGATACCTCAATCCGGCGCGCAGGGTTCGCCTGCCGGATCTGATCGGCAGCAACTGCGGCGATTTCATTGAAATCTATCAGGCGGCGGGACAGCGAGATGTCCTTGCCCTCGACACTGGCCGAGGCAAGAAAGCTGCTCAGCAACCGCTCAAGCCGCTCGGCTGCGTCAAGGATACGGCTGAACTTGCGCCGCAGCGCATCCGAAAGCGGCGCCGAATCGTCACGCAACTGGCGCTGCGCGATCATGTGAATGATCGACACCGGGGTGCGGAACTGGTGCGAGACGGTGACGATAAAGCTGCGATAGACGTCCTTGGCGCGGCGCTCGACCTCCAGCGCCTCTTGCAGCTCGAAGGTGCGGGCAATGACGGTTTTTTCCAGCTCTGCGCGATGGGCCTGCAATTCCTGTTGCGCACGTATTGATCGCCGCATGTTGCGCCACAACAGGCCGGCCATGACCACGCCCGAAACAAAGGTGCCAAGCGCAGCGAAGCTTAGCAGTTGAAACATACGCTGCAGGGATTCCCGGCGGGCCTGACGCTCGATCCGCTCTTTCAGGACCAGGGCATTGGTGATGTCGCGCAGGATCGACGACAGCGCGGAGAAACGCGGAATCAGTGTCCCGATCTCCGCAAGGTCAAAGTCGCTGGCCGAGATGACCGCGTCGATGTCGTCCAGCATCGCCTTGACCTCGGTCACCTGCGGGCCCGCGCCGATGGAACGGAAATATTCGAACTGCGGCCTGTCGGTCATCAGCGCGATGCGGCTGTAGAGAATGTCAAACCGCAGCATCACCTCGTCGTAGTCGGCTTTCAGCCCATAGCGATAGAGGGTGACCAACATGTTCTGGGCCTCGCGGTCCGCCTGAGTCGCGACCCACATGTTGCCTTCGGTGATCTCGCTGCGGAATGCGCGGTCGATATTGACGATCTGCGTCAGAGAATAGATGAACAGCACCACGAAGCTTGCAATGGTCACCAGCGCGAAATGGGAACCGCGCAGGCGCATCACAGCACGATGATCTCGGACAGTTGCCAGATCCAGCGTTCGTCAACGACGGCGTTTTGCAGCTCGAGGTACTGGTCGCGGGGATAGATCAGCCACAACGGGCCCTTGTCGCGCACCCGCATCAGCTTGCCATTCATCTCGCGCGCGATGATGAGGTTGTAATCCCAGGCGTCGCTGGCAGGAACCACAATGCCAAAATCGTTCAGCGCCTTCATCAGCAGGTTGCGGCTGATCAGGTCCGAACGGGTCATGCCGCCCTGGGTCAGCACATCCTTTAACCGGGGACCCCGAAAGGTCTGGACGCCGTCTGTCCAGCGCGTTCGGGTCGCAATCTCGTGCCAGGCCAGATCGGCAATATCCTGTTCGGAAAGCTCTCGCACCTTGCCGGCAGGTTCGGTGATGGTCAGCATCGGCCGGTTTTCGGATGCGCGCAGCGGCGATCCGGGCAAAAGAGCTGCCGCAGCACCGGAAAGAATAACGGATCTTCTGCTGGGACGCGGCGCGGGCGGGTGATGCATTCGAGCCATCTCCGAAGCCAGGAACATAACAGATGAAGATATGGCATGCGCGGGTCGGGGTACAACCCACGCATGCCATTTCATCACATTCGGCACCAAAGGCCGACACTCATTACGGCAATGACTATCTAAAATAGCGTCCCGCCGGTTTGCTCGTGTAAATGACACGACCTGAGCAGGCAGGATCATCTCTGCCAGTTGTTCGCGCATCTCGCTATTCCCCAAAATAGGGGGGTGCGCGTTCGCAATCGGCGTGATTCCGCCACTGAGGCAGCAAACAGGGGCAGGCTCGCACCGCCTAGATCATTCGCGCGCCCGTCGGGTCGTATAGCGGCTTAAGGCTGGCCCTGGCGGTGACCGGGCGGCCCGCAACCTCGATCTGCCAAACCGAGCCAAGCAGCTCTGCCACGCTTTCATCCCCGCAGCAGGGCACATAGCCAAGGCCGACCGCCGCGCCAAGCGCATGACCATAAGCCCCCGAGGTAAGTTGCCCGACGATACGCCCGTTGCGCAGGATCGGTTCATTATGGAACAACAGCGGCTCGGGGTCGCACAGGCAGAACTGCAAAAGCCGGCGCGACAACCCCTCATCGCGTTTGCGCAAAACCGCCTCGCGCCCGATGAAATCGCCTTTGCCAGTCTTGACGGCAAAACCCAGTCCCGCCTCCAGCACATGATCTTCGTCAGTGATGTCGTGACCGAAATGGCGATAGGCTTTTTCGATCCGGCAGCTGTCCATCGCATGTAACCCGCAAAGACGCAGGCCCAGATCCTCGCCTGCCTCGGTCAGCTCTTCAAAGACATGGGCGGCCTGATCGGCGCTGACGTAAACTTCCCAACCCAGTTCACCGACATATGAGATGCGATGGGCGCGGGCGAGACCAAGGCCGATCTCAATTTCACGCGCAGTGCCAAAGGGATGGGCAGCGTCCGAAAAATCGTCGGGCGAGACGCGGGACATAAGGGCACGGGCGCGCGGCCCCATGACCAGCAGCACCGCCTCCGCCGCGCTCATATCGGTGATCGTCACCCATGCCTCACCCAGATGCCGACGCAGCCAGGCAAGGTCACGTTGCAGGGTCGCCCCGGGCACAACCAGCAGAAAGGCCGTTTCGGACAGGCGCGTCACCGTCAGATCGCTTTCGATACCGCCCCGCGCGTTCAGCATCTGCGTATAGACAATGCGGCCCGGCGCGACGTCCAGATCATTGCCGCAAAGCCGCTGCAAAAACGCCAGCGCATCGCGACCCTCGACCCGGATCTTGCCAAAGCTGGACATGTCGATCAGCCCGACGCCCTCGCGCAGCGCCATATGCTCATCCCGCTGATTGGGAAACCAGTTCTGGCGACCCCAGGAATAACGATATTCGCGCAGCTCTCCGGGGCGCGCGAACCAGTTCGCCCGCTCCCACCCCGAGACCTCGCCAAAGACCGCGCCGCGCGCCTTCAGATGTTCATGCAGGGGTGAGCGGCGCAACCCGCGCGCCGTCTCGACCTGCCGATAGGGGTAATGATCGGCATAAAGCAGGCCCAAGGTCTCGCTGACCCGTTCACGCAGATAGCGGCGATTGCGCTGAAAGGGCTGGGCGCGACGGATGTCCACCTCCCACAGGTCAAAGGGGGGTTCGCCCTTATCCATCCAAGCCGCCAGCGCCATGCCCGCACCGCCCGACGAAACGATGCCGATCGAATTATAACCCGCCGCGACCCAATAGCCCGCGACCTCGGGTGCCGCGCCCAGATAATAGCGGTCGTCGGGGGTAAAGCTTTCGGGACCGTTGAAAAAAGTATGGATCCCCGCTTCGGCCAAAAGCGGCATCCGAGCTACGGCCTTTTCAAAAATCGGTTCGAAATGGTCGAGATCTTCGGGCAGCTGGTCAAAGCAGAAATCCTCGGGGATGCCGGACATGCCCCAGGGCTTGGCCTTTGGTTCGAACGCGCCCAGCAGGATCTTGCCCGCATCCTCTTTGTAATAGGCGCATTCATCGGGAACGCGCAGCACCGGCAGGCGCTCAAGCCCGGGGATCGCCTCGGTGACGATATAGAAATGCTCGCAGGCATGCAGCGGCAAGGTAACGCCGTTCTGCGCGGCAAGATCACGGCCCCACATGCCACCGCAATTGACGACATGGGTGGCGGCGATATGGCCCTGCTCATCCCCTGCCCGCCAATCGACACCGGTCACACTGCCGCGGTCGGTGGTAACGCGGGTTACCTTGACGCCCTCGATAATGCGGGCGCCCCGCGCACGTGCGCCCTTGGCAAGCGCCAGCGCAATATTTGCGGGATCTGCCTGCCCATCGCCGGGCAGATGAACGCCGGATACCACGTCCGACACCTCAAGGTGCGGGTACAAAGCATTGATATCAACAGGTGAAAGCTCGTTCACCTCGACCCCAAAGGCGCGGGCCATCGAGGCCTGACGCAAAAGCTCTTCGCGCCGCGCCTCTGTCAAGGCCACGGTGATCGAGCCGCGTTGCGAAAAACCGGTGGCCAGCCCGGTCTCTGCCTCAAGCCTGCGGTAAAGATCGGCCGAATATTTCGCCAGACGGGTCATATTGCGGCTGGCGCGCAACTGCCCAATCAGCCCGGCAGCATGCCAGGTCGTGCCGCAGGTCAGCTGCCTGCGCTCAAGCAGCACGATATCGGTCCAGCCGCGTTCGGCCAGATGATAGGCGACCGAACAGCCTGAAATACCACCCCCAATGATGACGACACGGGCAGAGCTGGGAATATCGGGCATGGCGCGGGTCCTCGCAGGGCGAATCCTTTGCGCCAGATTGTCAGCATGATATGAAATTTCAATGCTTCTTTTTCATTTATGTGATGAACGATAGATATTCGATCAAGTATCTGGTCAACAACCCACCAGTCTTTTAGCAATAAACCATGGACAGGATCGGACAGGACATCCGGGCTTTGCGTAAGGCGCGCGGCCTGACCATTGTCGATTGCGCCGCCGCGCTTGAGCGTTCGGTCGGCTGGCTCAGCCAGGTCGAGCGCGGCGTGACCACGCCCTCGGTTCAGGATCTGGGCCGGATCGCGCGGCTGTTTGACCTGAACATCAGTTTCTTTTTCCGCTCGGCCAGCCGCGGACCCGATGAACAGGGTCTGATCGTGCGCGCCGCCGACCGCAGCCGCATCGGCTCGGTCGATACCGGCCTGTCAGAAGAGCTGCTCTCACCCGGTCTTATGGGGGGGTTCGAAATGATCCGTTCGGTCTTTGCCCCCCACTCAAAAAGTGAGGGCATCCGCCCCGCGCGCGAGAAAGAGGACGGTGGCGTCGTGATCTCGGGCCGGCTGATCCTGAAAATCGACGCGCGCCGGTTCGAGCTTGGGCCCGGCGACAGTTTCCAGTTCAAGGGTGCGGCCTATGCGTGGGAAAACCCCGGCGACGAACCCACCGAGGTGATCTGGATCGTCTCGCCTCCGATCTACTGACGGCTCCGCCCCATCGGCAGGGCTTTGCCGAAATCACTCCCCCATCGCCCGGTGGCATGCTTGCGGGACCATTATCAGGCCAGTAACGCGGGAACGAATTCCCTGCCCCGCGCTTATAGGCAGAAGGCATCGTCTTGGAAGGAAAGCATCATGCGTCACCTGTCGCTTCTTTTGGCTGCTCTGGTCGCTGCAGGGCCGGCATGGGCCGAAAACCGTGGCGTGGTGATCGCCAATGCGAATTACCAGAATGCGCCGAAGCTGGCCGATGCCGACGCCAAAGCCGCATCCGAGGCAATGAAGGCAGCAGGATTTCGCACCGTCACCGGGGCCGATCTGGTGGTCAAGGATGTGCGGCAGGCGCTGTCGGATCTGCTGCGGCCCGACGATTCGCCCGGTGCAAGGGTCGTGCTGCTGAACGGGCATTTCCTGCACGGCGGCAGCGACAGCTGGTATATGGGCACCGATGCCAACAAGCCTGATCTGATCGGCGCGGCGGCGCAGGGCGTGCCGCTGTCGATGGTGCTGGATTTGCTAAAGGATGCCCGCCCCGGCGCGGTGCTGCTGCTTGGCACGGATGAGACGGGGATGGAGCCCGCCACCGGTCTGGAGAGCGGCATCGGCCCCCTGACCCCGCCCGAGGGGGTGACGGTGATCTCGGGTCCTCCAGCGGCGACCAGCGCGGCGGCAGAGGCGCTTTTGCAGCCCGGAGCATCGGTGGACGCAGTGATCCGCGCCGATGACCGGCTGACGCTCGCCGAGGGTGGCAATGCCGATCTGGTGCTGGTCCCGGCCAGCACAGCTACCGACCCCTCGGGCGATCCGCTGGAGACCGACCGCGATCTGTGGGCCAAGGCCGCAGCCGAGGATTCGGCCGATGCCTATCGCAGCTATCTTAGCCAGTACCCCAGCGGGATTTACTCAGCCGCAGCCAAGGCGCGGCTTGATGCGCTGAAAGCGGCGCAGGGCGACCGCGATCTATGGGCGGATGCCGCCGCAGCCAATACGGTCGAGGCTTATGAGAACTATCTTTCCCGCTACCCCCGGGGCGAATTTGCCGAGGCTGCGCAACGCCGCCTGACCGAGCTGCGCCCGCCAGAGCCCGCCCCCGCCCCGGCGCCTGCTCCGCAACCGGTGAAACCGCGTGCGCCTGAAATCCAGCAACCGCGCGAGGTCGAGCCGGTGCGTCAGGCGTCACAGGCGGAACTGGCCGAGAACCGGCTGGGCCTGTCGCGCACGGCACGTATCACCATTCAGCGCCGGCTGAACGTCCTTGGCTATTCGACAGGCGGCGCGGATGGCGTCTTTGGCGCGCGCACCCGCTCGGCCATCCGGGGCTGGCAACAGCGTAACGGCTATCCGGTGACTGGCTATCTGACCTCGGACCAGATCGCGACCATGCGCGCGCAGGCCGGGACACAAACCTCGACACGCGAACAAGAGGACCGCGCTTATTGGCAAAAGACCGGCGCGATCGGCGGGGTCAGAAACCTTCGCGCCTATCTCAATCGCTATCCCGACGGGATCTATGCCGAGAATGCGCGGGCCCGCCTTGCCGCAGCACAGGAACGCGAGACCCTGTCGAGCGATGAGCGCGAGGACCGCGCCTGGAGCCGCGCCCGCCAGATCAACACGGCCGATGCCTATGCCCAGTATCTGCAGGCCTGGCCGCGAGGCGAGCACGCCGCAGAGGCCCGCCAGCGCCGTCAGCGGCTGTTGAACCAGAACCCCCTGGGCACCGGAAACCCCGGGCTGGATCTGATCATCCGCGAACTGGTCAAGTAAGAATCAGTTCAGCATCACCATGGCAAGGAACGGCCCGGTGTCGGTCAGCATGTCCGCAAAACGATCAAAGCTTTCCGGGCTGACGGGCGGGGCGTCGGTGAAATAATCCGCCAGCGCCCAGCCCTGGATCACCCCGTCGACCGGCAGCGGCGCGGGGTTTTCCAGCCATGCGCCAAGGTCGATCCCCAGCGGCGCGCGCCAGAAGATAACGCTGCGCTCACCCTTCAGCAGCGCCTCGCCGTCGGCCAGGACCGCCTGCCATGCCGGACCCGTACCGGGCGGAAAGGCGATGCCCGTGGCCGAGACCTGACGGTCGTTCGGAATCCACTCTCCGGCATTGTCGCTTTCCTGCCCGACCAGCGTCCAGAAACGCCTGTTCTCGGCAATGGTTTGCTGCCAATGGGCACGGGCGGCGCGGGTACGCTTGGCATCAGGCTGACGGCGCAGCATGTCGAAGGCCGCGGCAATAGGGTCGATGGCGCCATCCGCCATGGGCGGCAGCAACATTCCGTCCGGATCTACATTTAGCCGGGCTTTGTCGATCCGTTCGCGCATCGCAAAGACCCTTTGCAGGCTCGGCGTCGGATCAAAGGCCAAAAGCAGCTCTGCCCCGCCCGAAACCAGATGCGTATAGGCCGACAGCCAGGCCGCATCGGCGCGATCAAAGCGGATCACCGGAAGTTCGGAAGCGATCGGCGCGCCCGTTTCCTGATCGAATTCGGTAACGCCGGACCAAAGGACTCCGTCCAGCAACTCGGCCGCGCCCTCGCTCTCGGCGCGTTTGCCGTCGCCATTGATGTCGAACCACAGATCGCGCATCGAGATGGCCAGACCAAAGTCTTCATCAGGGCCGATCCCGGCAAGCGCGGCGCGGCTGCGTACCATCGCGGCCAGCGTCTGTTCGGTCAGATCGGCCAAAGCCTCAGGCGGCATCGGCTGCGGCTCCATCCCTTCGGGCAGATCGGTGGAAAAACCAAAAATCATCGGGCCAAGGGGGCGGACGCCATAGGTCTCACGCCAGTGCCAAGCGGTTTCGACGGCACCCAGAAATTCCAGCCCGGCGATGGCAAAACGCTCGTCGGCGGTCGGCGACGGCAGGGCGTGCAACCGCTCAAGCACCGGCGCGATGCCCCTTTCGCCGATCTCGCGCGAAAGAGCCGAGGGCTCGACGGGCTGTGGCTCGGCCCATGCAGCACCTAGCGACAGCAGGGTCAGCCCCGCCGCCGTACAGATCGAAACCAGTTTCATGATCGCCCCTCCGCAATGATGTCACGGAACATGGGCGATCAGCCCCGTTCCGACCGAAGTTGTAGCCGCAACGCGAAAAGCGGCGCAAGCCGGGACCCGACACGCGCCGCCTGGGCCGGGCAAGGGCAAGGCCCCAGCCCCTGACCATGTGCCTTATTTCGCCGCCAGCAACTCGGGTACCGACAGCAGGATGAATTCATTATCCGCCGCCTGCCCGATCTGGCGCCCGCCCGAAAATGGCAGGTTGTTGTCGTTGGCCAGCATGATGTGGCTGTCATCGACCCGCGCCACGTCCTCGATGGTAAAGAAGGGGAAGGTGAAATTCCCCTCATCGGGCTTGTGCCCGGGCAAAGCCTTGCCATCGGGGTCAGCAATATCCAGCAGATCGACATGACCGATGCGGCGCAGATAACCTTCGGCGTCGGTGCTGGCGGTATCGACCAATACCACGCGCTTGACCCGCGCGGGCAAAGGATAGCAGGCCGACTGATCCGCCGCGCCCTCAGTGCAGGCGCGGGCGGCGTCGCCTTCGCCATTGTCACGTTCGATTACCAGCGCCCGGGTCTCGTCGATGAAGTTGAAATCCCCGATCGCCGTCGCGCCCTCGGCCAGTTTGAAACGGTAGCTGTCGCCGGTCCAGTCGCCTTTGGCGGTGTCAAAGGTCATCACGCGCAGAAAATCGCCCTCGGGCTGGCCGTCATCAGCCAGCAGCGGCTTTTCGAGCATCGCCCAAAGCAGACCCGAACCCGGCTGCAACGCCATCCCCTCATAACCGCCCGAACGCTGGACACGGAAATCCTTGCCCGGCTGGGCAGGCACGGTCACTCCGGGGGTATCGGGGCCGGCAAGAAGCTCTCCCTCAAGCATGGTGCGATGGACCGACAGCACCCGCCCGTCCAGCGCGACCCGCAGGATATGAGGGCCGAATTCGTCGCCGATCCAGATTTCTCCATCAAGATACTGGATGCTTTCGGGGTCGAAATCGGCACCGGTCAGATAGCGGCTTTCGGTCGTCTCATTGGCGATGCGAAAGGGCACCTTGCGGTCGGGATCGCGCAGAAAGACCGTCTCGACCCGTTCAACCCTGCCGGTCTGGAAATCGGGGCGCATACGGTGAAAGAACAGCATCGCATCGGGGCTGTTGACCTTTGAACCAAAGCCGTTGTCGGTCAGGGTGAACCAGCTGCCATCCTCGGCCCGGTTCATGGCAAAGCCCGACATGCCCTGCACCGGCTGGCCGATGAACGGCAGGGAAATCCCGGTTGCATGGCTGCCATAGGTCGGGCCGGTGTCGCCCTCGACCGACATGGGCAGATCGTTGCGCGCGGCCCCGGTAAAGCGTCCCGCCAGCCACAGATCGCGCGGCGCATCGGCGGGCGGTGCGACCAGCGTAAAGGCGGGCAGAACAACATGACCCGCCAGCCGGGCGGGAAAGCTTTCCTCGGCCTGGGCAGCAGAAGCAAGGGAACAGGCAAGAATGGCAAGGCCAAATCGCATGAGCGGCAATCCTTTTCGCTGTGATACCGCCCCTTTAGGCCCAAGAGATGACAGCAATGCTGCAAGCAGGTGTCAGATCGGTGATACCGGTCCGTGACGCCTGCCAGCGTCAGTCCCCCGCCGCCTCGGGCAGCGCCCAGCCCCGCTCTTTCAGGCAGCGCAGCGTAAAGATCGAACGCGCGTGGCGTATCCCCGGAACCCGGTAAAGCTTGCGGCGCAAGAATTCCTCGCATCCGCGGGTGCCGCTGACCGTGACCTTGAGCAGATAGTCATATTCGCCGGTGGTCAGGTAAATCTCTTGCACCTCGGGCAGGTTGGTCATGGCCCGGCCGAATTCTTCAAGCACGCGGTCGTCATGGCGATCCAGCGTCACCTCGATCAGCACCGTCTCGGTTCCGCCCAGCCGTGACTGGTCCAGAATGGCAGTATAGCCGCGAATGATGCCCTCGGCCTCAAGACGGCGGGTGCGCTGCCAGCAGGGACTGGGCGAAAGCCCCACCTCTTCGGCAAGCTGGCTGTTGCTCAGCCGTCCGTCCCGACTCAGCGCGCGCAGGATCCTGAGATCAATCGCATCAAGCCGCCGTGATGCAGCAGTTTCATCCATGAAAATATCGCCTTGCTGAAAGAATCTTTTTCATCATCGCTATCAGGCGAAAATAAAGAAAGGAAATTCTGTCGCGATCTGTGGCATGATCTTCCTTAGGGGAGGGACAGGATGCACAGCTTTCTTGTCATGAGGGTTTCCACCGGCCACGCCGCCGCCTTTGGGCAGGCCCGCGCACGGTCGGTCAGGAAAGGCCAAGGCACCGGTTTCCGCCCCGATAGCCAGAGCCAAGGAGGTGCCGATGAATCGGCCAGACCCGAATGAGTTTCCGCCGCTAAGCCTTGCCGTGCCGGAGCCCGAGGTCCGGCCCGGCGACCAGCCGGATTTCTCGCATGTCGCCATCCCACGCGCGGGTACGGTGCGCCGTCCGCCGGTCGATGCCGACCCCGAGTCGATCCGCGATCTGGCCTTTACCATCATCCGCGTCCTGAACCGCGACGGGCAGGCCGTCGGCCCTTGGGCCGAGGCGCTTGATATCACGCCCGAGGATCTGCTGACCGGGCTGCGCCACATGATGACGCTGCGCATCTATGACGCGCGGATGCTGAACGCACAACGTCAGCAAAAGACCAGCTTTTACATGCAGCACCTTGGCGAAGAGGCGATCTCTTGCGGCTTCCAGCGCGCCCTGCGTCCGGGAGACATGAATTTTCCGACCTATCGTCAGGCCGGGCTGCTGATCGCGGCGGGCTATCCGATCAGTTCGATGATGAATCAGGTATTCTCGAACGCCGAGGACCCGATGCGGGGCCGTCAGCTGCCGGTCTGCTATTCCTCGCGCGAGCATGGATTCTTTACCATCTCGGGCAACCTCGCCACGCAATATATTCAGGCGGTTGGCTGGGCCATGGCCTCGGCCATCTCGGGCGACCGCAAGATCGCGGCGGGCTGGATCGGGGACGGCTCGACCGCGGAAAGCGATTTTCACGCCGCGCTGGTCTTTGCCTCGACCTATAAGGCGCCGGTGGTGCTGAACATCGTCAACAACCAATGGGCGATATCGACCTTTCAGGGCATCGCCCGCGGCGGGGCGGGGACCTTTGCGGCACGGGGGCTGGGATTTGGCATTCCGTCGCTCAGGGTCGATGGCAATGACTATCTGGCGGTGCTTGCCGCCGCGCAATGGGCGGCCGAGCGGGCGCGGTGCAACCTTGGCCCGACGCTGATCGAATACGTCACCTATCGCGCCGGGGCGCATTCAACCTCGGACGACCCGACCGCCTATCGCCCGACCGAGGAAAGCAATGCCTGGCCCCTGGGAGATCCGATCCTGCGGCTGAAAAACCACCTGATCGTCCTTGGCCATTGGAGTGATGAGCGTCACGCCCAGGCCGAGGCCGAGATCCTTGCCGAGATCACCCAGATGCAGAAGCGCGCCGAGGCCATCGGCACCCTGCACCACGGCCAGCACCCCAGCCCGGCCGATATGTTCGAGGATGTCTACGCCGAGATGCCGCCGCATCTTTTGAAGCAACGTCACGAGGCGGGGTTCTGACATGGCACGTATGACGATGATCGAGGCGATCCGCGACGCGCTGGATGTGGCCATGGGGGCAGATCCCAGCGTCGTGGTCTTTGGCGAGGACGTGGGCTATTTCGGCGGCGTTTTCCGCTGTACCGCGGGATTGCAGGCGAAATATGGCAAGACGCGCTGCTTTGACACGCCGATCAACGAATCCGGCATCGTCGGAGCAGCGATCGGCATGGCGGCCTATGGGCTGCGCCCGGTGGTGGAAATCCAGTTCGCCGACTATGTATATCCCGCCTATGACCAGATCGTGTCCGAGGCGGCGCGGCTGCGCTATCGCTCGGCCGGACAGTTCACCTGTCCGCTGGTGGTGCGCATGCCTTCGGGCGGCGGCATCTTTGGCGGCCAGACCCACAGCCAGTCGCCCGAGGCGCTGTTTACCCATGTGACCGGGCTCAAGACCGTGGTGCCCTCGAACCCGCGTGACGCCAAGGGGCTGTTGCTGGCCGCAATCGAATGCCCAGATCCGGTGATCTTTTTTGAACCGAAGCGCCTTTATAACGGCCCCTTTGACGGCCATCACGACCGCCCGGTCACCGCGTGGAAGACCCATGAACTGGGCGAGGTCCCCGAGGGGCATTACACCATCCCGCTGGGCAGGGCCGAGGTGCGGCGTCAGGGCCGCGCGGCAACGGTGCTCGCCTATGGCACGATGGTCCATGTCGCGCTGGCCGCTGCCGAAGAAGCGGGCGTCGATGCCGAGGTGATCGACCTGCGCACCCTGCTGCCGCTTGATATGGAGACGATCACCGCATCGGTCTCCAAGACCGGGCGCTGCCTTGTGCTGCATGAGGCGACACTGACCTCGGGCTATGGGGCAGAGCTGGCGGCGCTGGTGCAGGCGGAATGCTTCTGGCATCTCGAAGCGCCGATCCGCCGGGTCGCAGGATGGGACACGCCCTATCCCCATACGCATGAATGGAGCTATTTCCCCGGCCCCGCTCGGGTGGCCGAAGCACTGCGTCAACTGGTCGAGGTGGCCTGATATGGGTATTTACGCAATCCGCATGCCAGATATCGGCGAAGGCATTGCCGAGGCCGAAATCGCTGAATGGCTGGTCAAGCCCGGCGATGTCCTGCGCGAGGACGACCCGATGGTCGCGGTGATGACCGACAAGGCAACGGTCGAGATCCCCTCGCCCGTTACCGGCACGGTGATCTGGCAGGCGGGTCAGCCCGGCGATGTGATCGCCGTCGGGGCTGAACTGGTCCGGCTTGAGGTCGACGGTCCCGGCAATGTCGCCGAAGAGGCCGAGACCCCGCCAACCAGCGCCGGGACCAAGTCTGCTACCCCGGAAAAACCCGCTGCCGCCCCCGTGCCCGAGCCTGAACCCGCCCCCCGGCAAGAGGCCGCGGCAGAGGTGCAAAAGGCCCCGGCAAGCGCGGCCCCTGCCCCGGCTGCCCCCGCCGCCCCGCTACGGCCCGAGGGCGAAAAGCCCATTGCCTCGCCCGCGGTCCGGGCACGGGCGCGCGAGGCCGGGGTGGACCTGCGGCTGGTGCGCGGCTCGGGTCCGGGCGGGCGCATCAGCCACGATGATCTGGACGCCTTTATCGCATCGGGCGGCGTTCCCGCCCCAAGCGGCCCCCGCCCCGACACCAGCGTCGAGGAAATCCGCGTCATCGGCCTGCGCCGCAAGATCGCTGAACGGATGGAGGCTGCAAACAGCATCCCGCAGATCACCATTGTCGAAGAAGTCGATGCCACCGCGCTGGAGGATCTGCGCGGGCGGATGAACGCGCAGGGCAAGGGCACGCGCCTGACGATGCTGCCCTTTATCGCCCGGGCCATGGTGCGGGCGCTGCGCGAACAGCCGCTGCTCAACGTCCATTACGATGCCGGGGCCGGGGTGATCCGTCGCTTTGGCGGCATCCACATCGGCATCGCGGCGCAGACCCCCACCGGGCTGATGGTGCCGGTCCTGCGCCATGCCGAGGCGCTGGACCTGCGCAGCACAGCAGC
The DNA here is from genome assembly GCF_009301415.1 of Paracoccus kondratievae. GTDB lineage: Bacteria > Pseudomonadota > Alphaproteobacteria > Rhodobacterales > Rhodobacteraceae > Paracoccus > Paracoccus kondratievae. The sequence continues at coordinate 225,939 of NZ_CP045074.1, forward strand.
CGAGATCGCGCGCCTTGCCAACGCCGCCAAAGAGGGCACGGCCAGGCGCGACGAGCTGACCGGATCGACCATCACCATCACCTCGCTCGGGCCGCTCGGGGCGATTGCCTCGACCCCGATCCTGAATGTGCCCGAGGTCGCCATCGTCGGCGTAAACCGCCTTGCAGTGCGGCCATTCTGGAACGGCACCGCCTTTGAGCCACGCAAGATGATGAACCTGTCCTGCAGCTTTGACCATCGCGTGATCGACGGCTGGGACGCGGCGGTCTTTGTCGCCAGGCTCAAGGAACTGCTGGAAACCCCGGCGCTGATTTTCGTGGAGGGCTGAGCAATGCGCGAGATCCAATGCAGACTGCTCATCATCGGCGCAGGCCCCGGCGGCTATGTCTGCGCCATCCGCGCCGGACAACTGGGCATCGACACGGTGATCGTCGATGCCGCACCCCCGGGCGGAACCTGCCTTAATGTGGGCTGCATCCCCTCAAAGGCGCTGATCCATGCGGCCGAAGAATATCATCGCCTTACACAACTTTCCTCAAATTCATCAATGGGAATTTCGGCGGGCGCCGCACAGCTCGACCTTGCAGAAACTGTGGCGTGGAAAGACGGGATTGTCAGCCGCCTGACCGGCGGTGTGGCAACATTGCTGCGCAAGGCGGGCGTGCGGCTGGTCAGCGGGAATGCAACCCTGCGCGACGGCAAGACCGCCATTGTCGAGACGCCCGAAGGTCCGGTCCAGATCCGCGCCGAAGTCCTGGTCCTTGCCACCGGCTCGGAACCGGTCGAGATCCCCGCCCTGCCCTTTGGCGGCAAGGTCATCTCTTCGACCGACGCGCTGTCGCTGACCGAGGTGCCCGCACGGCTTGCCGTGGTTGGCGGCGGCTATATCGGGCTGGAGCTGGGCATTGCCTATGCCAAGCTTGGCGCCGAGGTCACCATCATCGAGGCCGCGCCGCGCATTCTGCCGCAATATGACGGCGAGCTGACGCGTCCGGTGGCGCAGCGCCTGACCCAGCTGGGCATCCGCCTGCTGACCGGCGCGCGGGCCGGAGGCCTGTCGGATAGCGGCGCGCTGCGTGTCGCCGGCGTGGACGGGGCCGAGGATTTTCATTGCGACAAGGTGCTGGTGACCGTCGGTCGCCGCCCCCGCGCCACCAGCGCCGGCATCGACAAGCTGCGGCTTGAGATGGCTGGCCCCTTCATCCGCATTGATGAACGCTGCCGCACCTCGATGTCGGGGGTGTTCGCCATCGGCGACGTGACCGGAGAGCCGATGCTGGCCCATCGCGCCATGGCGCAGGGCGAAATGGTGGCCGAGATCATCGCCGGACAGCCGCGCAGCTGGGACAAGCGCGCGATCCCGGCGGTCTGCTTTACCGACCCTGAAATCGTCAGCGTCGGCATCTCTCCGGACGAGGCGGCAACTCAGGGGCATGAGGTCGTGACCGGAACCTTCCCCTTTGCCGCCAATGGCCGGGCAATGACGGCAGGAGACGAGGCGGGCTTTATCCGTGTCACCGCCCGCGCCGATACCCATGAGGTGCTGGGCATTCAGGGGGTCGGGGCAGGAATATCGGAAATGGCAGGAGGCTTTGCGCTGGCACTTGAGATGGGCGCGCGGCTTGAGGACATCACCGGCACCATCCACGCCCACCCGACACGAGGCGAGGCCCTGCACGAAGCCAGCCTGCGCGCGCTGGGTCACGCACTGCATATCTGAAGCATATATTCACAGACTGCGCGCGCCGCTGGCCCTGGCTGGCGGCGCGTTCTTTTTCCCTGCGGCGCAACGCATCGCCCGCAAACGTCAAGAAAGCTTCACCGAACCTTACCCTTTCCGTCACGCAGGCCAGATATCAGCCCCCCAACCGCTCATGGAGGGCAGCATTGCTTGCAGTTCAGAACGTCACCCGCGTCTTTTCCGGACGCCCGGCTGTAGACGATATCAGCTTTACCGTGGACGGCCCTGCCTTTGTCGGTATCATCGGCCGCTCGGGTGCGGGGAAATCCACCTTTCTGCGTATGATGAACCGGCTGACGGACGCGACAGCAGGCCGGATCTGCGTCGAGGGACGCGACATCCTTTCCCTGCGTGGACGCGAGCGCCGCGCCTGGCAGGGCCAATGCGCGATGATCTTTCAGCAGTTCAACCTTGTGCCGCGCATGGACGTGGTCTCGAACGTGCTGCACGGGCTGTTGAACCGCCGTCCGGTGCTTGCCACCCTGTGCAATCTGTGGTCCCGCGCCGATATCCTGCGCGCGCTTGAGATACTGAATCGACTTGGTATCGCCGAACAGGCCCAGAAACGCGCCGAGGCGCTGTCGGGCGGTCAGCAACAGCGCGTCGCCATCGCAAGGGCGCTGATGCAGGACCCGCGGATCATTCTGGCCGACGAACCGATTGCAAGCCTCGACCCGATGAACGCGCAGATCGTGATGGACACGCTCAGGCGTATCAATGTCGAGGACGGGCGGATGGTGATTGCCAACCTGCACACACTCGACACCGCGCGACGCTATTGCGACCGGGTGATCGGAATGCGCGACGGGCGCATCGTTTTCGACGGCTCCCCCGCCCAGCTTTCGACCGGTGCCGCACGCGACATCTATGGCGCAGATCACAGTTTCAACGAGGCCGCGACCTCGACCGCCCTGCCCGCCGACAGCGCCGCCGATGCGGCCTATGCCGCGCAGCTGATGGCTTGACAGCCCCCAGATTCCCCAACCCATGGAGAGACCATGAAACCGCTTGCTCTGGCGCTTGCCGCCGCCACCGCCCTGACCCCCGTTCTTGGCTCGGTCGCCTCTGCCCAGTCGATCACCGGCTTTAACCTTGGCATCATGGGCGGCGAGAACGCGCAGGACCGCATGACCTCGAACGAATGCTACCGCGCCGCCATCGAGGCCGAGCTGGGCGTACCGGTCAAGGTCTTTACCCCCGCCGATTACGACGGTGTCATTCAGGGGCTGCTGGGCGGGACGCTGGATATGGCGTGGCTGGGTGCCTCGGGCTATGCGAAAATTTACCTGACCGACCCCGAGGCCGTCGAACCGGTGCTGACCAAGCAGAACATGGACGGCTCGACCGGTTATTACTCGATCGGCTTTGCCCGCAAGGACAGCGGCATCACCTCGATCGAGGACGCCAGGGGCAAGGTCTTTGCCTTTGCCGAGCCGAACTCGACCTCGGGCTATCTGGTGCCGGGTGCGGAACTGACCGAGACCTATGGTCCGCTGAAGGATTTCTTTGGCGAGGTGCGCTTTTCGGGCGGGCATGAACAGACGATCATCGGCGTCGCCAATGGCGATTTCGCCGCCGGTGTCAGCTGGGCCGACGGGCTGGGCGATTGGGAGGACGGCTATAACTCGGGCGCCTTCCGCAAGGCCGCCGATGCCGGTCTGGTCGAAATGAACGACCTGGTCGAGATCTGGAAATCAAAGCTGATCCCCGAAGGCCCGATGGTGCTGCGCAAGGCCCTGCCGCAAGAGGTCAAGGACAAGGTGACCAAACTGTCCGCCGATCTGCATGAAACGAACAAGGACTGCGCCTATGGCGTCGCCCATGGTGAGGCCAAGGATTTCGTTCCCGTCACCCATGACGCCTATCTGGGCGTGATCTCCGCCCGCAAACTGCAGGAAAGCGCGCAGTAAAGCGCCGCCCTTGCCGCGCCCGCCAATGTCCGGGCGCGGCTTTCGCATTCATCGGACAAGGCTGCAATGGCTGACCTCGCCCCGGCGCATCGTGACGCCTATCTGGAACTGACCCGCCGCCGCCGTCTGTATGGCGGTCTGCTGCTCATCATCTTTGTTGCCATGATGGCGGCGGGGTTCCGGCTGGCGGAAAGCCGCAATGCCGGGGGCTTCATCGACGGACTGCCCATGCTGCTGGCCTTTCCGTCCGAGGTGCTTGCCGAGGCGTGGCAAAAGCGCGCAAACCTGCCAGGCCTCATTGTAGCACATCTGCCCTCGCTGATCGAAACGCTGAACATCGCCGCCGTCTCGACGATTTTGGGCGGGCTGATCGCGATGATCCTCGCGCTGCTGTCCACGCGCGGACTGGCCCGCTGGCCAAGGCTGACGGGCGTGTTCCGGCGGCTGATGGACGCGCTGCGCGCCATGCCCGAAATCGTGATCGCGTTGGTGCTGATCTATATCCTTGGCGGCGGGCCGGTGCCTGCGGTCGCCGCCATCTCGCTGCACACGGCGGGTGCGCTTGGCAAACTGTTCTCGGAAGTGGCCGAAAACGCCGATCTGAAACCGGTCGAGGGGCTTGCCTCGGTCGGGGGACGGTGGAGCCAGCAGGTCTGGCTGGGCGTGCTGCCACAGGTCGCACCGAACTGGCTGTCCTATGCGCTGATGCGGTTCGAAATCAACCTGCGCGCCAGTGCCATCCTTGGCTTCGTCGGCTCGGGCGGCATCGGCTATGACCTGAAACTGGCGATGCAATGGGGCGGCGGGCGCTATGACGAAGTGGTCGCGATCTTTCTGCTACTCTTTGCCGCCATCGTCACCATCGACCGCATTTCGGACCATGCCCGCAGCCAGCTGGTAAAGGGCTGAACCATGACCGACGCAACGCTTTCCCCCGCTTTGACCACCGCCGTTCTAAGCCGTTTCAACCGCCGCAAACTGGTGGCACTGGCAGTGCCGCTGGCGATCATGACCTATCTGGCCTATGCCGCCATCGCCTTTGATATCGCAGGTTTGGCGGGGCGCGCACGGATGGATAATGCCGCCGTGCTTCTGTCCGACTTCTGGCAGCACAAGACCCATGTGACCCGCGACAACCGCTCGGGCGCGCTGCGCGTCGCCATCGACGGCGAGGCCAAGGGGGTTTATCCGCCCGACCGCTTGCCAGGCTGGATCACGCATAGCGGCCAGTCGACGCGTATCGACCTTGGCGACGGCCATATCGTCACCTACGACGATGCAGGCGCGCGCTATCAGGTGCCGGGCTATGGGCTGATCGACATTCGTCCCGAAAATGGCCGGCTGCACCTGACCGCGCCCCAGCCGCTGCCAGACTGGATCAGCGCGTCAGATAACCGTGTCAGCGTCACCACTCCCTCAGGACGCTTTGCCTATACCCGTACCAAGGTCGAGACATTGCGCTATCAGCCGGGCTGGGCGCTGTTCTTTTTCACCCTCGACAGCCCGTTTCATTACATGAACTGGCCCGAGATCGCGGCAAGCGCCCTATGGGGCCCACGCCTTGACCCCGACATGCCGAACATTGCCGCCATGGCACGCGATTTCTGGACCAACTCGATGTGGCGGCACGGTGATGTGTTATGGGCCATGTTTGAAACCGTGCTGATGGCGTTTCTGGGGACCTTTGGCGCGGCACTGATCGCACTGCCGCTGGGCTTTCTTGCCGCGCGGAACATGATGCCGTTTGGCCCGCTGCGCTTTATGCTGCGCCGTATCTTTGACTTTATCCGCGGTGTGGACGGGCTGATCTGGACCATCGTTCTGGCCCGCGCCTTTGGCCCCGGCCCGATGACCGGATCGCTGGCCATCCTGCTGACTGACACCGGCAGCTTTGGCAAACTGTTCTCGGAAGCTCTTGAGAACATCGACGAAAAGCAGGTCGAGGGCATCCGCTCGACCGGGGCCGGAGCCCTTCAGCGCGCCCGTTTCGGGGTGATCCCGCAGGTAACGCCGGTGCTGCTGTCTCAGGTGCTATATTTCCTTGAATCGAACACCCGCGGTGCGACCGTCATCGGCGCGATCGTCGGAGGCGGTATCGGCCTGTTGCTGACCCAGGCCATCCAGACCCAGAAGGACTGGGAGGACGTCGCCTATTACGTCGTCCTGATCGTGCTGATGGTCATGGCGATGGACAGCCTGTCAGGCTGGCTGCGCCGCAGACTGATCAAGGGCTAGCGCGTCCTCGGGGCGCAGGGTCAGGGTGACGCGATCACCGGCAAACCAGGTGGTGCCAAATTCGACCGGCACGCCCTCTCTATCCACGTTCACCCCGACCGAGCGCAGGACCGGCGCCCCCTCGGACACCTGCAAGGCCAGCGCCATCACCGCCGGTGCAAGTTCTGCCGTCAGGCGGGTCGAGGCGCGGGTGTAATCCCTGAGCCCGCATTGGGCGAGCGCGGCGGTAACCGAAGGGATTTCCACCACATGTCGCAAAAGATCGGGAAAACGTCCGGCATCAAAGACCGAGCGGAACACCGCGACCGGCTGGCCATCGACCAGCGACACCCCTTCGACCACATGGACCGCGCTGCCGGGGGCAAGGCGCAGCGCCCCGGCCTCTTCGCGATTGGCGGCACGCGTTTCGGTCAGCGTCAACCGACGCGAGGGGGTCCGTCCCGATGCGGTGATGTTCTGGTGAAACCGCACCCGCAGACCTAGCGCGTAATCCGTGGGCCGCGAAGCGACAAAGACCCCTGCTCCGCGTCGCGAACGCACGGTGCCCGCCTCGGCCAGCGCAGCCAGCGCATGGCGCACAGTGTGACGGTTGACGCCGAAACGCGCGGCCAGCACCGCCTCGGATGGCAGCTTGTCACCCGGGTGATACTGGCCCACGGCGATTTCGCCCGCCAGCGTATCGGCGATGGATTTCCATACCGGACTGCGCGCCATCTGCCCTCTCTGGTGGTGGCTGTCATCAAAAATTCACCAAGCCGCCCCTTGAGCGGAATCACCGGCCGGGTTATCACTTGTCTAGTTGTATAGTAATCTAGACAAACCCGCAAGCTTGTCGAGGCCCGGAAATGTCCACCCCTTCTCATCCCGAAACTGCTGCGCGCCGCGACTGGATATCGGCGCTGGCCAAGGCCCGGCCCGAGCGTCTGGCGGCGCTGATGCCGGATCTGCCCGCGCATGAAATGCTGCGCGCGCCCGAGATCGGCACCATCATGGTGCAGGGCCGCATCAGCGGCACCGGTGCCCCCTTTAACCTGGGTGAGATGACTGTCACCCGCTGTTCGGTCCAGCTGGCAGGGGGCGCCGTCGGTCATGCCTGCGTGCAGGGCCGCGACAAGGCACATGCGACCCGCGCCGCCATCGCTGACGCGCTGATGCAAACCGACATAGCACCGCGGATCGAGGCCGAGGTCCTGACCCCCCTGCGCGCCGAGGCTGCAAGCACCCGCGCCACCCGCTCGGCCAAAGCAGCGGCAACGCGGGTCGAATTCTTTACCATGCTGCGTGGAGAGGACGCATGAACGCCATCCTTGGCGGCGGATTCGCCGACCCCCCGACCCAATCCGCCCATGCCTTTCGTGCGCTGCTTGAGGCCATGGCCCGTCCGGGCCGCATCCATGAGGTGACCGGGGCAGCACCGCCCGCGCCGATCTCTGTCGCGGCAGGGGTGGCGCTGCTGACCCTGACAGACAGCACCACGCCCCTGCATCTGGCAGGCCCGGCGGATTCTGAGGCGCTGCGCGTCTGGATCGGTTTTCACACCGGCGCACCTTTGGTCCCGGCGGATGAGGCACAGTTCGCCCTTGGGCACTGGCATGATCTGCAGCCGCTAAGCCGTTTTCGCATCGGAGAGCCCGCCTATCCCGACCGTTCGGCAACCCTGATCGTCGAGCTTGATCAGCTGGAATCCCAAGGCGCGCGCCTGACCGGTCCCGGCATCCGGGACGAAGCGCGGCTCTCCTTGCCCGAGATCGGGGCCTTTCGCTCCAACCGGGCGCTGTTCCCGCTGGGCCTCGATTTCATCCTGACCTGCGGCTCACGGCTTGCCGCGCTGCCGCGCAGCACGATCGTGGAGGACATCTGATGTATGTCGCCGTCAAAGGGGGCGAACGCGCCATCGACGCCGCCCATGCCTGGCTGGCCGAGGAACGCCGGGGCGACCCCGCAGTCCCCGAACTGACCGTCGCCCAGATCCGCGAACAGATGACGCTGGCGGTCAACCGCGTGATGGCCGAGGGCTCGCTTTACGATCCCGACCTTGCCGCGCTGGCGATCAAACAGGCCCGCGGCGATCTGATCGAGGCAGTGTTCCTGATCCGCGCCTATCGCACCACCCTGCCGCGCTTTGGCCAGTCGCGCCCGGTCGATACGGCAGCGATGGCTGTGGACCGGCGCATCTCGGCCACTTTCAAGGATCTGCCGGGCGGGCAGGTGCTGGGACCGACTTTCGACTATACCCACCGCCTGCTGGATTTTGCCCTTGCTGCCGAGGGCGCGCCGCCACCCGCGCCCAAAGCCCCGGTCCGGGATGAGCCGGTGCCCCATGTCACCGCACTGCTTGACCGGGACGGTCTGATCGAGGACCAGCCCACAGACGACACCCCTGCCCCCGACCTGACGCGTCAACCATTGGAGCTGCCTGCCTCGCGCGCGCTGCGGTTGCAGGCGCTGGCCCGCGCTGATGAGGGGTTTGCCCTGTCGCTGGCCTATTCCACCCAACGTGGTTACGGGCGCACCCATGCCTTTGTCGGTGAATTGCGTATCGGCCGTGTCGCGGTCGAGGTCGATCTGCCCGAGCTGGGTTTCGCCGTCGAGATCGGAGAGATCGAGCTGACCGAATGCGACACGGTGAACCAGTTCAAAGGGTCAAAGACCGAACCGCCGCAATTCACCCGCGGCTACGGTCTGGTCATGGGCCAGTCCGAACGCAAGGCGATCTCGATGAGCCTCGTTGACCGCGCATTGCGCTGGCACGAACTGGGCGAGGATTTCACCGGCGCCCCGGCACAGGACGAGGAATTCGTGCTGAGCCATTGCGACAACATTCAGGCGACCGGGTTTCTCGAACATATCAAGCTGCCGCATTACGTCGATTTTCAGGCCGAGCTTGAACTGGTCCGGCGCATACGGCGCGAGGCGACGCAGATAAGGGAGGCGGCGGAATGACCGGCCAAGCCTATAACTTTGCCTATCTGGACGAACAGACCAAGCGCATGATCCGCCGCGCACTGCTCAAGGCGCTGGCGATCCCCGGCTATCAGGTGCCCTTTGCCAGCCGCGAAATGCCGATGCCATATGGCTGGGGCACCGGTGGGGTACAGGTGACAGCGGCCTGTCTGACCCCCGATGACCGGCTGAAGGTCATTGATCAGGGGGCCGACGACACCACCAACGCCGTGTCGATCCGCCGTTTTTTCCAGCGCACCGCCGGGGTCGAAACCACCGAGGCGACCAGCGAGGCGACCGTGATCCAGACCCGCCACCGCATCCCCGAAACGCCGCTCACCGAGGGGCAGATCCTTGTCTATCAGGTCCCGATCCCCGAACCTTTACGCTTTCTGGAACCGCGCGAGACCGAAACGCGCAAGATGCATGAGCTTGAGGAATACGGGCTGATGCATGTCAAACTATATGAGGACATCGCCCGGCATGGCGAGATTGCGACCTCTTACGCCTATCCGGTGCGGGTCGGGGGGCGCTATGTGATGGACCCCTCACCCATCCCGAAATTCGACAACCCCAAGCTGGGCGGCAATCCGGCAATCCAGCTGTTTGGCGCCGGACGCGAGGCACGGATCTATGCCCTGCCCCCCTATTCCGACGTCGTCAGCCTGGACTTTGAGGATCATCCATTCACCCCTTCAAAGACCGATCACGAATGCGACCTTTGCGGCGCGGGCGACAGCTACCTTGATGAGGTGATCACCGACGACCGGGGCGCACGCATGTTCGTCTGTTCAGACACCGATTTCTGTGCCTCGCGCCAGGCGCAGGGCCATCGCGGCCGCCTTGCGCCGCAGGGAGATACGCCATGACGCTGATGCCCAACGCCATCACCGCCGCGCCGCTTTTGTCGGTGCGCGGCCTGACCAGACGTTATGGCGCGCGGATCGGCTGCGCCGATGTCAGCTTTGACCTTTACCCCGGCGAGGTCCTGGGGATCGTCGGAGAAAGCGGCTCGGGCAAATCGACCCTGCTGTCCTGCCTTGCCGGGCTGCAACCGCCTGATCAGGGGAAGATCCTCTTTGACGGCACCGACGTGCTGACCCTGCCCGAGGCCGAGCGGCGGCGCCTGCTTCGCGGGGACTGGGCCTATGTCCACCAAAACCCGCGCGACGGATTGCGTATGGGCGTTTCGGCCGGGGGCAATGTCGGCGAAAGGCTGATGGCCGTCGGCGCGCGCAACTATGGGGCCATTCGCGCCACTGCGACCGACTGGCTTGGCCGGGTCGAGATCGCAGCAGATCGCATCGACGACCGCCCCTCGGCCTTTTCCGGGGGGATGCAGCAGCGCCTGCAAATTGCCCGCAATCTGGTGACTGGGCCTCGGCTTGTTTTCATGGATGAACCGACCGGAGGTCTTGATGTCAGCGTGCAGGCGCGGCTTTTGGACCTGTTGCGCGGGCTGGTGCGCGATCTGGGCCTGTCGGTGGTGATCGTGACCCATGATCTTGCGGTGGTGCGTCTGTTGGCCGACCGGCTGATGGTGATGAAATCGGGCCGGGTGGTCGAAACCGGCCTGACCGATCAGGTGCTGGACGATCCCCAGCACGCCTATACCCAGCTTCTTGTTTCCTCTGTCCTGCAGGTGTGAGCCATGATTGAGATCCGCAATCTTTCCAAAAGCTTTACCCTGCATAATCAGGGCAGCGCAGCCATCCCGGTCATGGCGGACGCGCATCTTGAGGTCGCCCCCGGCGAATGCGTCGGGCTGATCGGCCGTTCGGGTGCGGGGAAATCGACACTGATGCGCATGGTCTATGGCAATTACCTTGCCCAGGAGGGCTCGATCCGGGTCGGGGATCTGGATGTCGTCAGCGCCGAACCGCGCCAGATCATCGCCCTGCGCCGCGCGGTGCTGGGCCATGTCAGCCAGTTTCTGCGCGTCGTGCCGCGGGTTCCAACGCTGGAGGTCGTGGCCGAGCCGCTGTTGCGCCTTGGCGTGCCGGCGGATCAGGCCCGCGCCCGGGCAGCCCGGCTGCTTACCCGTTTAAACATCCCCGAACGGCTGTGGACGCTGTCGCCGACCACATTCTCGGGCGGCGAACAACAGCGGGTGAACATCGCCCGCGGCTTTGTCCACGACTACCCGGCGCTGCTGCTGGACGAGCCGACGGCAAGCCTTGACGCCCGCAACCGCGAAGAGGTCCTGCGCCTGATCGAAGAGGCCAAGGCCCGGGGTGCGGCCATCCTTGGCATTTTCCACGATGAGGCAGCGCGCGACCGCGTTTGTGACCGCCTGGTCGATGTGACCGCCTTTACCCCGGGACTGGCGGCATGAGCCGGCATCTGGTCGCGGTAGTCGGCCCCTCGGGCGCGGGCAAGGATCTGCTGATGGTGCTGGCCTGCAAGGCGCGGCCCGATCTGCGGGCCGCGCGCCGCGTGATTACCCGCCCCAGCGAGGCAGGAGGCGAAGATTTCGAAGGCGTCAGCGATGCCGAATTCACCGCCCGGGCACAGGCCGGAGCTTTTGCGCTGCATTGGCGCGCGCATGGGCTGGGCTACGGCATCCCGGTCGAGGCGCTGTCGGGCGATGGCACGCTGCTGTTTAACGCAAGCCGCGCGGTTCTGGCCGAGGCGCAGGCACGCTTTCCCGACCTTGCCGTGGTGCTGGTCACCGCCCCGCCCGAGGTGCTGGCGCGCAGGCTGGCCGGGCGCGGACGCGAAAGCGGTCCCGATCAGGCGGCACGGCTGGCGCGGGCGGATTTCCCGCTACCGCCCGGCATCACCCCGCGTATCGTGATAAACGACTCTACCCCCGCTGAGGGGCTGGCGCGGTTTCTTGCCGCGCTTCAGCCCGAAAGGGCATAGCGATGCAGCAGGCGGAAACGCCCATCCTCGCCCTCGCCAAAAAGGCACAGTTCGGCCAGCCGGAATGGTCTGGGCAGGACCGGGGCGAAATGCGCATCAAGGACCCGCGCCGCCTCGCTTGCCAGCGGTTCATCCAGCCGGTCCGAGAGGGTCAGGTGAAAGCGGAACTCGTCCATCACATAGGGATAGCCCCAAAGGTCCAGCAGCTCACGCTGGCGCGGCGTCAGAAGGTCGGGGCGGCGGCGGGCAATCTCGGCCTCGGTCAGGGGTGCGCGAAACCCGTCAAGCGCGGCAACCACCGTCGCAGCAAGGGTTTGCAGGGGGGTCGTGTCGCCCTGCGGGATCAGCGCCAGAAAACCGCCAAGGCTTGCCAGTTTCAGCCCGGACAGGGTTACGGGGGCAAGCTGCGCGGCAAGCCGGCTCAGCGCGTCATGCAAGCCCCCGGCATCGCGGCCCTCGGCCAGCCGGAAAGGCGGCTTCAACGTGCCGTGAAAACCGTATCTGCGCGGATCGCGCGTGATGTCAGCCGCAGGCAGGCCCAGATCGGGCTGTTCAACGGCTTGACCAGTGGCGGCATCCCAGCCCAGCCACGCGCTGGCATGACGGGCAAAGGCACCCTCGGGCGGGGCGTAATAGATGGCGTAACGCTTCATATCTTCCATGCGCAGGCTCTTAGCGGTCGTGTGTCACAGCACTGTGACATGCCGGTGGCATTCAGCCCGCCCATCTACCCGGACGCAAGACAGGACGAAAGACGATGACCGAAACCATCCTTGCCAATGCCACTCTGATCCTGCCCGATGAGGTGATCCGGGGCACGCTGCGCATGACCGAAGGCCGCATCTCTGCCATCGACCATGGCAGCGCCGTGCCCGCGGGCGCGATCGACTGCCAGGGCGATCTGGTCCTGCCCGGCCTGATCGAACTGCACACCGACAACCTGGAGCGCCACATCCAGCCGCGTCCCAAGGTGAACTGGCCACATCAGGCCGCAATCCTTGCCCATGACAGCGAACTGGCAAGCGTCGGCATCACCACGGTATTCGATGCGCTGCGCGTCGGTTCGGCCGTGTCAGGCGGCGGGTCGGAACACGGCGAATACGCCCGCGCCATGGCCGATGAGATCCTTGAACTGCGCGCGATGGGCGCGCTCAAGATCAGTCATTTCCTGCATCTGCGCGCCGAGGTCTGCTCGGAAACGCTGGTGACCGAGATGGCAAAATTCGGGCCGGGTGACCGCATCGGTATCGTCAGCCTGATGGACCACACCCCGGGAGAACGCCAGTTCCGCGATCTTGAAAAGCTCAGGGAATATGTCTGCGGCAAGCATGGCCTGTCGGACGAAGGCTTTGCCGATCACGTCGCCAGCCAGCGCGCCCTGCGCGAACGCGTGGGCCCGCTGCATGAGGCAACGGCGGTGGCCGAGGCGCGGCGCTATGGCGCGGTGCTGGCCAGCCATGACGACACCACTGCGGGACAGGTCGCGGTCTCGGCCGGGCATGGCGCGCATTTCGCCGAATTCCCCACCACACCCGAGGCCGCCCGCGCCTGCCGTGACCATGGCATCCGGGTGATGATGGGGGCGCCGAACCTGATCCGGGGCGGCAGCCATTCCGGCAATGTCGCCGCAGCCGAACTGGCCGAGGCAGGTTTGCTTGACATTCTGTCCTCGGATTACGTGCCCTCGTCGCTGCTATCCGGGGCGCTGCTTCTGGGCGATCTGTGGGGCGACATGGCACGGGGTATCTCCACAGTTACCCGCGCGCCCGCCGAGGCGACCGGCCTTGACGACCGTGGCCGGCTTGAGCCGGGCGCGCGGGCCGATGTGATCCGCGTCGCCCGTATCGGTAAGGGCGCAGCACTGCGGGGTGCCTGGGTTCAGGCCAACCGCGTCGCCTAAGCGCCCCTGGCGGATGGTCCCGCCCTGACGGCGGGACCGAACGGCCGCTTAGAACGGGCTGTCAGGATAATAGAACTGTCCGGCGTTCTCGGGCGTGATCAGCCGGCTGCTGATGATAAAGCGGCCGGTCATCGGCGAGTTTGAGACAAAATTCAGCGCCGTCATTTCAATCGCGGCGGAAATAAGCGCCGGAGGATAGGTCACATTGACCGGCAGCTGCTTGTCACCATCCATGATGCGCTTGACGATTTCCTTCATCCCGGCGCCGCCGATCACCCACATCTCATCCTGGCGGTTCGCGGCGGAAATCGCCTCGAGCACGCCCAGGGCCATGTCGTCATCAGCCGCCCAGACCGCGTCGATCCTGGGGTATTTGGCCAGATAGTCCTGCATCACCGCAAAGGCGTCGTCACGGTTCCAGTTGCCATGCTGCATGTCGAGGATTTCTACCTCGGAACCCTCCAGCGCCTTTTGGAAGGCCTCGACCCGCTCATTATCAAGCGTGGTTGGAATGCCGCGCAGGACGACGACCTTGGAACCCGGCTCAAGATGTTCACGGAAATATTCGCCCGCGACACGGCCAAAGGCGGTGTTGTCTCCCGCGACATACAGATCCTCGATCCCCTCCTGGCTAAGGCCCCGGTCAACCACGGTCACGAACTTGCCCGCGTCCTTGACGGCCTTGACCGGTGCGGTCAGCGGCTCGGATTCAAAGGGCAGGACCACCAGCGCGTCGATATTGCGGGTGGCCATCATGTCTTCGATGTCATTGACCTGTTTGGCCGCATCGCCAGCCGTCGACAGCACGAATTCAAGGTTCGGATAGGTCTCGCCCAGCCGTTTGATCGTGTCCTGAGCATGCCAGTTCAGCCCGCCCATGAACCCATGCGTCGCCGACGGGATCGACACGCCGATGATCTTTTTCTCGCCGTCCTGCGCAAAGGCGGCGCTACCCATTCCCATGGCCGCGACCAGCGCGGCGGCCTTCATCAGGCTTCTGCGTTTCATCTGTTCTTTCCTCCCCAGTCACCGCTCCTCGGCGGCGCGTTTTTCCCGCTGCAGCACCACAGCAAGAACGATGATGACCCCCTGGATCGCCCCATTCAGATAGGGGCTGACCAGATCGGCCAAATTCAGGATGTTGTCGATCAGCGACAGGATCAGCACGCCGACCACCGTACCCCAGACCCGGCCGCGACCACCCTTTAACGCCGTGCCGCCGATGATCACGGCGGCAATCGCCTCAAGCTCCCACAGCACCCCGGTCGAGCCCGAGGCCGAACCGAGGCGCGGCACGTAAAGGACGACCGCGATCCCGACCAGTGCGCCCAGCAGCACATAGGTCAGCAGCCGCACCCGATTCACGTCGATGGCCGAATAACGCGCCACCCGGTCGTTTGAGCCGATCGCTTCGACATGGCGGCCAAAGCGCGAATGGCGCATGATCCATTCGCCCAGCACCGCGACCATGGCAAAGGCGATGATCGGCCAGGTGATCCAGCCGATGCCGCCATAATAGACGGGCCGGTAAAGCGTGCGCAGCCCATAATCGAGCGACAGCGTGCCCCCGTCAGCAAGCCATGTCACCAGTGAGCGGAATATGCCCATGGTGCCAAGCGTGACGATGAAAGGCTCGATCCGCGCCTTGGTGATCAGCGCACCGTTAAGGTAACCGGCAACGATACCGCCAAGGACCGCCACCGCCATGCCAAGCAGAATAGTCCCCCAATTGCTGCCCAGACCCGGCAGGGCAGCGTTCATGGCAATGATCGCAACCCCCGCCAGAAAGGCGGCCATCGAGCCCACCGACAGATCAAGTCCACCCGCCGTGATCACGAAGGTCATGCCCACCGCGATCAGCCCGATAAAGGCCGAGCGCGCCAGCACATTGGTGATATTGGCCGGCGCCAGAAACGAGCTGTTCAGCGCCGCCCCCAGGATCACAAGGGCGATCAGCGCAACAAGCGGGCCAAGGGTATGCAGGTCGATCTTCATGCGGCTTCTCCGGTCACGCCCATGGCAAGGCGGACGATACGGTCTTCGGTCATCTCGCTGCCGGACAATTCTCCGGCCAGCCGCCCCTCGCGCATGACCAGCACGCGGTCGGCCAGACCGATCACTTCGGTCATCTCGCTGCTGATAACGATAAGGCTGCGGCCCTCGGCGGCAAGTTTGCGGATAAAGGCGTAGATCTGGCTTTTCGTGCCCACATCAATGCCACGCGTCGGCTCGTCGATCAGGATGATCCGCGGGTCCGACAGCATCACCTTGGCCATCAGCAGCTTTTGCTGGTTGCCGCCCGACAGTTTGCCCGCCGCAATATCGCGGCGTGGGGCACGGATATCGAATTCGCGTGTCGCCTGTTCCAGCGCCGCATCCTCGGCCCGCGTGTCGATCCGCCAGCCACCAAAACGTTCAAGCGTCGCAAGCGTCAAATTCTCACGCAGCCCTTTGTCAAGCAGCAGCCCCGCCTCTTTGCGGTCCTCGGTCAGATAGGCAAGGCCCGCGGCAAAGGCGTCGCGCAGGCTGCGGATGGCGACGGGCCTGCCCGCAACGCAGATTTCGCCGCCAGCGGGGCGCAGACCGACCAGCCCCTCGGCCAGTTCGGTGCGTCCTGAACCGATCAGCCCGGCAATGCCCAGCACCTCACCCCGACGCAGGGTGAATGAGACGTCGCGCACCCGGCCCGGCACGGTCAGACCCCGAACCTCAAGCGCGGGCTCATCACCGGACTGGCCTTTCGGCGGGTAGAAGTCCTGCAACTCACGACCGACCATAGCGGCGGCCATGCCATCCTCGCTCAGATCACCGCGCATGGCGCGGCGCACCACGCGACCATCGCGCAGTACGGTGATGCGGTCGGCCAGATGCGCCACCTCGTCCAGGCGGTGCGAACAGTAAAGGATCGCCACCCCCTCGGCCCTCAGGCGGTCGATCTGACGGTAAAGCGCGCCGACCTCGCGATGGGTCAGGACCGCGCTTGGCTCGTCCATGATCAGCACCCGCGCCTTGCGTGACAGGGCCTTGGCGATCTCGACCATCTGGCGGTCGGGAACCGACAGGTCGCGGATCAGCGCCCCGGGATCGACCCGGGTATCCAGTCGCGCCAGCAGCGCCGCCGTCGCCTCATGCATGGCAGCATGATCAAGCCGCCAGCCGCCAATTTCGCGCCCCAGAAACACATTCGCCGCCACCGTCAGATCGGGGGCAAGGTTGAATTCCTGATGGATGACGACAATGCCCCGGGCCTCGGCCTCGGGACCGCTGGTCAGCCGGACGGGCTGGCCGTCCAGCAGCACCTGCCCCAAAGTCGGATCCAGAAAACCGCCGAGGATCTTCATGATCGTCGATTTTCCGGCCCCGTTTTCACCGATCAGGGCATGAACTTCGCCCGGTTCCAGCGCCAGATCGACGCCGTGCAGCACCTCGACCGGGCCAAAGCTTTTCGAGACGTTATCAAGCGCGAGTACGGTCATGACCCGACCTCGACCCATGCGCCGTCCCGCGCGGCCGAGGCCTGCGTCGCGGCGATAAACGCCATGCCGGAAAGCCCGGCCTCAAGCCCCGGAACACGGTCAGCAAGGCTGGAATCACCGCGAATGATCGCCGCGATATCGCTGTAAATATTGGCGAAACCTTCCAGATACCCCTCGGGATGGCCGGGCGGGGTACGGAAAGAGGTGCTGCGGTCCTGCGCACGGGTCAGGATGCGGGCCGGACCATCCTTGGGCGACAGGATCAGTCGCTCGGGGTCGGGCAGACGCCATTCCAGCGCGGCTTGCGTCCCAAAGATACGCAGAGACAGGCCGTTTTCCTGCCCGACCGCGACCTGACTGACCCAAATGCCGCCTTTCGCGCCCGAAGCATAGCGCATAGCAATGCGGGCATCGTCATCGACCGTGCGGCCCGGAACCATGCTCGACAGATCCACCGAAAGCGCCACGGGGGTTTGCCCGGTGACGAATTGCGCCAGTTGCCAGGCATGGGTACCGATGTCGCCGATGGCACCCGCCCCGGCGCGGGCCGGATCGGTGCGCCATTCGGCCTGTTTGCTGTCTGCCTGATCAGCCAGCCAGCCTTGCAGATATTCGGCCTGTACCAGCCGGATATCCCCCAGCGCGCCTTCAGCCACAAGCGCCCGTGCCTCGCGCACCATGGGCATAGCACAATAGTTATGGGTCAGGAAAAAGCGCGCGCCGCTGGCCTGTGCAGCCTCGGCAATCTCGCGCGCTTGTTCGGGCGTCGCGGCCAAGGGTTTATCACAGATCACGTGAATCCCCGCGCGCAGAAAGGCTGCGGCAGGCGCGGCGTGCAGATGGTTGGGGGTGACGATGCTGACAGCCTCGATCCCGTCTTCGCGCGCGGCCTCGGCCCGGGCCATGTCGGCGAAATCGCCATAGCTGCGGATGCCCAGCCCGGCGGCGCTGGCCGCCGCCCGTTCAGGGTCCGAAGACAGCGCCCCCGCGACCAACTGAAACCGCCCGTCCATGCGCGCAGCGATGCGGTGAATGGCGCCGATAAAAGCACCGCTGCCGCCGCCGACCATGCCCAGACGAACCGGCCTCATAGCCCCAGCGCCTTGTTTATGGCCGCGCGATCTACCTCGCTGGCGGCGAAATCGTCAAAAGCATGTGGCGTGACGCGAATGATGTGATCACGCACGAAACGCGCCCCCTCGCGCGCGCCGTCCTCGGGGTGTTTGAGCGCGCATTCCCACTCGACCACCGCCCAGCCGTCGAAATCATATTGCGTCAGCTTCGAAAAGATCGCGCCGAAATCCACCTGCCCATCCCCCGGGCTGCGAAAGCGGCCGGCCCGGTCGGCCCAGGGCTGATAGCCGCCATAAACACCCTGCCGCCCCGAGGGGCGGAACTCGGCATCCTTGACGTGGAACATGCGGATGCGGTCGTGATAGATGTCTATATGTTGCAGGTAATCAAGCTGTTGCAGGACATAATGCGACGGATCATACAGCATGTTTGCCCGCGCATGACCGCCGAGACGGTCCAGAAACATCTCGAACGTCACGCCGTCGTGCAGATCCTCGCCGGGGTGGATCTCGTAACACAGATCAACGCCCTGCTCATCAGCCAGATCCAGCAAAGGACGCCAGCGCGCAGCAAGCGTGTCAAAGGCCGTCTCAACCAGCCCCGGCGCACGCTGCGGCCAAGGATAGAGATAGGGCCAGGCAAGCGCCCCCGAAAATGTCGCCATCCGGTCAAGACCCAGCAGCCGACTGACCCGCAGCGCCCGACCAACCTGATTGACTGCCCATTCCTGCCGCGCACGGGGATTGCCGCGCAGCGCAGGCGGCGCAAATGCATCAAAAGCCGCGTCATAGGCTGGATGAACGGCGACAAGCTGGCCTTGCAGATGGGTCGAAAGCTCGGTCACCTCGACGCCGTTCTGACGGGCGATGCCCAGAAATTCGTCCCGGTAATCGCGCGACTGCCCGGCCAGCGACAGATCCAGCATGCGCGAATCGGTCGTCGGCACCTGCACCCCGCGATAGCCGCAATCGGCGGCCCAGCGGGTGATACCATCCCAGCTGTCAAAAGGCGCCTTGTCTGCGATGAATTGCGCCAGAAACAGCGCCGGTCCCTTGATGGTCCGCATGTTCCCCCTCTCTCCTCATGTGCAGGCTGCCTTGCCCTGCAATCGATTGCAAACATTTTCTTGCACCCTGCAAGAGCGCAGGCGTAATCTTGGGTGATGAGGAACCAAAGCCCGCCCGGAAGGGCCAGATTGTCGGATGTCGCGCGGCGCGCCGGTGTGTCTGCCGCCACCGTCAGCCGTGTGCTGTCCCGCCCCGGGCTTGTTGCCGAGGCCACACGTGAGGCGGTGCTGAAGGCCGTCTCGGAAACCGGCTATCGGATCAATCACGCCGCCCGCAACCTGCGCAAGCAAAGGACAGGATGCGTGGTGGCGCTGCTGCCCAATCTGGCCAATTCCTTTTTCGCCAAGATCCTTGACGGCATGGGCCGTGAACTGGCCAGGGCGGGCTATGACCTGCTGGTCGCCGACACGCTTGAGGACAGCGGGCGCCACACCCGGCTTGACCGTTTCCTGGATCCTTCGCGCGCAGACGGGATCGTGCTGATGGACGGACTTGCGCCCTTTGACGATCTGGCCGGACGGCCCGACCTGCCCCCGGTCATCACCGCCTGCGAATGGATCGAGGGCGTGGAACTGCCGCGCGTCATGCTTGATAACCGCAAGGGCGCGGAACTGGCCGTTACCCATTTGCGCGATCTTGGCCATGACCATATCGGCCTGATCGGCGGACCGCCCGACAATGTGCTGCACAAGGACCGGCTTGCGGGTGCGCAGACGGCGGCAGGATCGGCGCGCATCACGGGGTTTCCCGGGGATTTCACCATGCAGTCAGGCCAGCGCGCAGCCGAGGCCTGGCTCGCCCTGCCCGCACGCGACCGGCCCGGCGCGGTCTTTGCCTTTTCCGATGAGATGGCCTGCGCCTTTATGTCCGGGCTGCGGCGCGCAGGCATTAGCGTGCCTCAGGATCTGTCGATCATCGGCTTTGACGATATCGAACTGGTCTCGCACCTGACCCCGGCGCTGACCACGATCCGCCAGCCCAAGCGCGAGATCGGGCGCAAGGCGGCGCAGATCATCCTTGACCGGATCGCGGGGCAGGAAATCCCCACCGTAACCCTGCTTGAGCCCGAACTGATGCTGCGCGAAACAACAGCCGCGCCGCAACGCTGAACGAAAAAAGGGCACCCTGGTGGGACGCCCTTTCAGAACCGTTCAACAAGGAACCATTCCCCGGAACCGGAATCAGTCGGCGCTGGCCTCGTTCAGTTGCAGGCCAGCCGGGGCGCCATGCAGATCATGGATCGGCTGGACATCGCCGCGCAGATCTCCGGCAAGGGCGCGGTCGAACTGGTCGCGGTCAAACGCGCCTTCCCAACGGCTGACGACAACGGTCGCCACCGCATTGCCGATAAAGTTGGTGATCGAGCGGCATTCCGACATGAAACGGTCCACACCCAGGATCAGCGCCATACCCGCGACAGGCACCGTGGGCACGACCGAAAGCGTCGCGGCCAGGGTGATGAAGCCCGCCCCGGTCACACCCGCCGCGCCTTTCGACGACAGCATCGCCACCAAAAGCAGCAGAATCTGCTGTTGCAGCGTCAGATCGGTGTTGGTCGCCTGCGCAATGAACAGCGCCGCCAGCGTCATGTAGATATTGGTCCCGTCGAGGTTGAAGCTGTAGCCCGTCGGCACGACCAGCCCCACGACCGAGCGGCGGCAGCCTGCACGCTCCATCTTCTCCATCAGCGAGGGCAGCGCCGATTCCGAGGACGAGGTGCCCAGCACCAGCAGGATCTCGGCCTTGAGATAGGCCATCAGCCGAAAGATGGAAAACCCGTTCACCATGCAGACCGTGCCGAGCACCACGATCACAAACAGCGCCGAGGTCAGGTAAAAGGTCCCGACCAGCGTCGCCAGATTGATCACCGAAGCGATGCCGTATTTGCCGATGGTAAAGGCAAAGGCTCCAAAAGCCCCGATGGGCGCGGCCTTCATCAGGATATCGACCATACGAAAGACGGCGTGGCTGATCGCCTCGAACAGGGTGACGACCGGCTTGCCCTTGTCGCCGATCAGGATCAGACCGATCCCGAACAGGATGGCGACAAACAGCACCTGCAGGATATTGCCATCGACAAAGGCCGAGGTGATCGTCGTCGGAATGATGTCCATGACGAACCCGGTCAGCGAGGTCTCATGCGCCTTGGTGGCGTAATCGGCGACCTTGCTGCTGTCGAGCGTCGCGGGATCGATGTTCATGCCAGCACCGGGGCGGATGACATTGGCCGTGATCAGCCCGACGATCAGGGCAAGCGTCGAAAAGGTCAGGAAATAGCCAAAGGCCTTGCCGACGACCGAACCCACGCCCCTGAGCGTACCCATACCGGCCAGCCCGGTGACGATGGTCAGGAAAATCACCGGGGCGATGATCATCTTGACCAGTTTGATGAACGCATCGCCAAAAGGCTTCAGCGCCTCGCCCGTCTCGGGGTAGAAATGTCCGATCAGCGCACCGGCGAAGATGGCGCAAAGAACCTGAAAATATAGATGCCTGTAAAATGGCCGCGGTGCGTGAGCGACCGTCGCGGCCGTGGTGTCGATGTGCATGGGGCCTCCTCCAACCTGCGTATGACGGCAATGTGACGGCCATGATAAATTCGCAGGCGGCGGCGCCCAAAAATCGCGCGCATGACAGCAATGCATTGTAATCATGGCTTTTTACGCAGATCACTCCGGCGCATATGTGTGGTTTTCCGCACAGATCTGATCTGTTAGTGTGGGAATCGGCACAAGCCTGATTCCCGGGAAAACCATGGTCGCCACCGTCGATTCGCATAGCGAAAGCCCCCGCCTGACATTGCGGCGGGTGATGGTTGTGGCGGCGCTTGTTCTGGTGCTTGTCCTGCTGCTTGCCCTGACCTTTCGCATTGCGCAGGCCAGTGCCACGCGCGAACTGACCGGGCGGCTGGCAATCAGCGCCCAAAGCCGGGTGCAGACGCTGGAAAGCGTTCTTGCCAAACAGCGTGTGGTGGCAACCGTGCTTGCAGATGACGCGGCGGTGCGGCAGGCTTTGATGGACCCTTCGCGCGCGAATGTCGCCCGGGTTTCGCAAAAGCTTGGGCGGCTGAAGGAACAGACCAGCAGCGCGGTGATCTACCTGCTGAACCGCGACGGGATCGCGATCGCCGCCTCGAACTGGCATGAACCGGACAGTTTCGTCGGCTCGGACTATAGTTTCCGCAGCTATTTCACCGATGCGCTGGACCACGGTGAAGCAACGCAATTCGCGCTTGGCACGGTCAGCAACCGCCCGGGCCTTTATCTGTCGCATGACATACCGCAGGCGGGACACGCCCTTGGCGTCATCGTGGTTAAGGTCGAGTTCGAGCCGATGGAGAAAGGCTGGGCTGAGGCCGAGGAAACCACGCTTGTCACTGACAGCTCCGGTCAGGTGATCCTGACAAGCCAGCCCGCGCTGCGCTTCATGCCGATGCCGCCCCAGCCCGCTGGTCAGGTTTCGGCCCGGCTGGCGGTGCCGGGTGCGGATTGGGTGCTTTGGTTACGGGCGTCTGCGGCCGAGGCATCGCGGGCGGCCCTGCTGGCGGCGGGGACCTTTGGCTTTCTCTTTACCCTCTTTGCCGGCGCGGGGTTCTGGGCGCTGCGCATCCGTAGCCGCACCGCCCGCCGGATCGAGGCCGAGCGCCGCTATCGCGCCGATCTGGAGCGCGCCGTGGCCGAGCGTACCCGTGACCTGACCACCGAAATGCGCGAACGCCGCACCGCCGAACAGCGGCTGTCGCAATTGCAGGGCGAGATGGTGCAGGCCAACAAGCTGGCAACCCTTGGCCAGATCGCAGCCGGCGTCGCGCATGAGGTGAACACGCCGCTGGCCACGATCCGTCTGCTGGCCGAAAACGGTCGTCAGATGCTGGGCGAAAAGGACGCGCCCGAGGTCAGCCGCAACCTGTCGCAGGTGCTGCGCATGACCGACCGCATCGCCCAGATCACCACCGAATTGCGCGGCTTTTCCCGCAAGGCCACTGGCACGCTTGGCCCGGTTGCGATCAAAGAGGCGCTGGATGCGGCATTGTTGCTGACTGCCAGCGGGCGGCGCGCTCAGGATATCCGGCTGATCCTGCCCGAGATCCCCCCGGGCCTGCGTGCGATGGCCGAAACGGTAAGACTGGAGCAGATCCTTGTGAACCTGCTGCAAAACGCCCAAGAGGCGCTTATCGGCCGTCCCGGTCCCGAAATCCGGGTCACTCTGCGGGATGACGGGGCGATGCTGCGGATCAGTATTTCAGACAACGGGCCCGGCCTTGCGCCCCAGATCGCGGCCAGCCTGTTCACCCCCTTTGCCACCAACAAACCCGAGGGGCTGGGCCTTGGTCTGGTCATCTCGCAAGAAATCGCGCGCGATCTGGGCGGCAGCCTGACCGCCGAGCCACCGCGCGAAGGCGAAGGCGCAACCTTTCATCTGGACCTGCCGAAAGCTCAATGACCGACGCTCCACTTGTCCGCCTTGTCGATGACGATCCCGACCTGCTTGAGGCGCAGGCGCAGGCGCTGCATCTGGCCGGCTTTCGCGCCGAAACCTTTACCGATGCGGCAAGCGCGCTGGACGGGCTGGGTCGCGACTGGCCGGGGGTGGTGCTGTCAGATGTGCGCATGCCCGGCATGGACGGGTTTCAGTTGTTCCAGCGCATCCATGCGCTTGACCCCGATCTGCCGGTGATCCTGCTGACCGGACATGGCGATGTGCCGATGGCAGTCGCGGCCCTGAAACAGGGGGTCTATGACTTTCTGACCAAACCGGTTGGCGGCGACACGCTGGCTGCGGCGCTGACGCGGGCGGCCTCGAACCGGGCGCTGGTGCTGGAAAACCGGGCGCTGCGCCGCCAGCAACAGGACAGTGCTGCGCGCGAAACCCGGCTGATCGGGCAAAGCCCCTTTATGCAGCATCTGCGCGAGACGATCTCGCGCCTTGCCGAGGCAGGCAGCGACGTGCTGATCCTTGGCCCCGGCGGCTCGGGCAAGGAAACCGTGGCCCGCGCCATCCACCGGCAAAGCCCGCGCCGCGCCCGCGCCTTTGTCCATATCGCCTGCGCCGCCCTGGACGAGGCACGTTTTGAGGCCGAGATGCTGGGGACCGAGCAGCAGGGCCGTGGCCCGCGCCAGCCCGGCCGGCTGGAGACCGCGCATCGCGGCACGCTTTATCTGGACGAAATCGAGGCGCTGGCCCCGCCCTTGCAGGCCCGCCTGCTGGCACTGATCGAGGCGCGCCAGATCCAGCCCCCCGGCACCGCGGCCCCCCGACCTCTGGACCTGCGGGTCATTGCCGCAAGCCACGCCGAGCTGCCGCGTCTGGTGCAGGCCGGGGCGTTTCGGGGCGATCTGTATTACCGGCTGTCAGGCGCGACCCTGACTCTGCCTCCGCTGGCCGAGCGGCGCGAGGACATTCCCGAGCTGTTTCGCCATTTCCTGCTGGCGGCCTCGGCCCGGCTGAACCTGCCGGTCGCGCCAGTGACCGGTGCAGTCAAGGCGCGGCTGGTCGGTTATGGCTGGCCGGGCAATCTGCGCGAATTGCAGCAGTTCGCCGAAAGCCATGCGCTGGGGCTAACCCCCTTTGACCCGCCGGCCGAGGGGGATGAGGCCCCCGGACTTGCCGATCTGGTCGGGGAATATGAGGCCGAACTGATCCGCGAGGCGCTGCGACTGGCCCAGGGCAATGCCACGCAGGCAATGGCCAGGCTGCGGCTGCCGCGCAAGACATTCTATGACAAGCTGACCCGCCACGGCATCCGCCCCGCCGATTTCCGGCCGGGCTAAAGCGCCTCAAGCCGCGCGCGCAGATGCGGCATCCGTCCCAACGACGCGGCCAGCCGGTTTCGCCATGCGGGGCCTTGCTCTAGCGCGGTTTCATAGGCGTCGCGCAAATCATCGGGCCGTTCCTCGGCCAGAACGTCGATCAGGAATTCGGCCTGCGCCCGATCCTTGCGCGATTTCAGCGTATCAGGTCCGTCACGGCGGCGGTCGGCAACGATCAGCTTATGGATGGCAAACCGCTCGGGCCTTGGCACCTGAATAAGAAACCCTGAACGATATAGCAGCGGCACCCGGATCGGATCGGCAATCAGGTAGTTCAGGTAATGCAGGCTCTGCGCCGAAACGCCAAGTGCGGGCAGATCGCGCAGCCCCTCGGTGCCGTCGAAACAGGGGGTCAGGAACTCGACCAGCGTCTGTTGCTCACCCTGACGCCAGCGCCAGACCCGCTGTCCGTCAACGGCTGGCAAAGGGTCAAAGCGCAGGTCGCGAAACACCTCGGCCAATGGCTCGGTCACCTGATCGCCCAGAACCAGCGACAGGCGCTGAAAGCTCGCGATGTCGATATCGTCGGTCATTGCGGTCTGGTCAAAACCGATACGGACGCCAAGTTCGCCTTCGTAACAGCGAAAGGCCTGGGTCCCGACCAGCGTACCGCCCAGCCGGAATACCCCGGCCCGTGCCATGGCCGAAATCACCTGACCAGAACCACGGTCGGTCATCAAACAGCCCTCGGCCCGCAGAATGCGCATCAGGCGCGAACGTTCGCGCTGGCTGTTACGCTCGGCCGCGCGCAAGGCCTCAAGCTGTTCCAGACGCGCGCGCAATTCATCGCTGTCCTCGCCGATATAGCGGTCGATGATCCGGTCCCCGAGGCGGAAATGATCGTACCAGTATTTTTTCTGCCCGATCGTCTTGAGCCGGGGCGTACCACGCAATTCACTGACCGCAGCGTCCTTGAGATGCCGCAAAAGATCGGTCCATGCTGCCACAGCCACGGGGGAAAGATGCTGCGTCACGATTACCCCACAAAGATAAATTCGTGGGGTAAGATAGCAGAACTTCTAATACCCCACAATAAATTATTCGTGGGGTAGAGGTTGCCAGCTATTCCGCAGCCCCGGTTTGCAGCCACGGCCGGCGGGTCGAGATCTGGAACACATCGACCGGGCAGGCGTCGATACAGCCGCCGCAGTTCTGACAATCGCCGGACAGGATCAGCGGACTGCCCCGCCCTTTCAGCGCCGGGACGATGACATGCGGCTCGGGGCAGATGTTAAAGCAGGCGCCGCAATCAGTACATGCGCTGCGCCTTGTGGCCGAGACGCGGACCAGCGCGCCCCGCCCGATCAGCCCATAAAATGCTCCGACCGGGCAAAGATGACTGCACCACGCCCGCCGCGAGACAAATAGGTCAAGCAGGAACACCGCCAGAATGATGCTCCAGCCAAAGCCGATACCCGAAATCAGCGCCCGTTGCAGCAGGCTGACCGGATTGACGAACTCCCACGCCACAGCGCCTGTCAGGGCCGAGGCAAACAGCGTCCCCGCCAGAATGACCAGCCGGCTGCGGCGGTCAAGCTTGCGGTCACGCGTCAGCCCGGTCTTTTCGCGCAGCCAAAAGGCCGTGTCGGTGACGATATTGACCGGGCAGACCCAGCCGCAATAGGCCCGCCCGCCAAGGA
Source organism: Paracoccus kondratievae (assembly GCF_009301415.1). Classification (GTDB taxonomy): domain Bacteria; phylum Pseudomonadota; class Alphaproteobacteria; order Rhodobacterales; family Rhodobacteraceae; genus Paracoccus; species Paracoccus kondratievae. The sequence goes on from NZ_CP045074.1 coordinate 252,600, forward strand.
CCAGATAGGCCAGTGTGATCACAGCCGCGCCGCTTAGCACCGGCCAGGCATGTATGGCGCCGCCGAAAATTCCCTGCACGACGATATAAGGGTCGGCCAGCACCACCAGCCCGGCGATGTCGCTTGCGGCGAAATTGCCGCGCACGATCCAGATCCCCGCCCATGGCCCCAGCATGAAAAGCCCCAGCAGGGTGATCTGGCTGAACCGGCGCAGCAGCCACCATTTATGGCTGCGCAGCCAGCCCCGCTTACCAAGGCTGAGCCGTCGGCTCTCACTGATCAGCGGGCCAATCATGCCGGCCTGCCCGCGCGGTTGCGCCCCGGACCGCCCAGACCCAGATCGCGCGGCAGTACCCGGATCGATGCATGGCCGGTGACGCAATGCTTTTCGCAAGTCCCGCAACCGGTACAATGGCGCGAATGCACGGTCGGGATCATGATCTTGCGGCCGTCCACCTCGCCCGGTTCAAGGGTGATCGCATCGCCCCGGATCGGGCAGACCCGGACGCAGATGCTGCAATTCATCCCCTTGTAATTCAGGCAATCCTCGTGCCCGACCAGCACTGCGACGCCCATATCGGCATCGCGGATCGAAGGTATCTCGCGGTCAAGCGCCCCGGTCGGACAGGCACGCGCGCAAGGGACGTCCCTGCACATGTAACAGGGTTCCTGTCGCGGGGTGAAAAAGGGCGTGCCAACCGCGGCCTCTGCCCCCCATTCAGCAAGCGACAGCGTGTCATAGGGACAGGCCTGCACACACAGCCCGCAGCGCACGCAAGCGGCCAGGAAATCGGGCTCGGGCAGGGCTCCGGGCGGGCGCAGGGCGCGGGCATCAGCATGCGAGGCCGATCTGACCAGCGCCGCCAGAGAGAACCCGCCCAGACAGGCCGCCCCGGCGCCACGCGCGATCTCTTGCATGGCCGTGCGGCGGGTCATCTTGCGCTTGCTGGATGCCATCCTGCGTTCCTTTCGGGCTCTAGTCGGTCGGGGCCGTCTCCTTGCGGATGCGCTTTTGTTCGGCCAGCAGCGGCTCATAGCGGCGGTCCGTCAGCGTTTCGAGAAAAGCCACCAGCGCATCGACCCGCGCATCGTTCAGCATCAGCCCCGATTGCAGTTCGGGCAGAGACAGGTTCTCGGCCACCTCGGGCTGCCCCCAATCCCGACCGGTTTCGGGATTGATGCGCGATTCAGGCCGGCGACTGGTGTATTTGTTGTAAAACAGAACGGCAGTGCGCAGGTCCTCGAACACGCCGTTATGCATATAGGGCCCGGTCACAGCGACATTGCGCAGGGTCGGCACCTTGATGCGCCCGGCCTGCGCGGGATCGTCGATACCGGGACGGGCAAGCAGCCCCAGATCGACATGATCCGGCCCCAGACCGCTGGCTGCACGGGCCGCGGGATTCACTGGCACGCCGATGTTGTGATATTCAAAGCTCGTGAAGGTCTCACGCTCGACCACGCCCTGCTTTTGCAACTGGTGGCACAACCGACAGTTCCAGGTGATAAAGACGGTATAGCCGAACTCTTCCTGCGGGGTCAGGCTTTCTTCGCCGCGCTGCCAGCGGTCAAAGCGGGAATCAAAGGGCATGAATTCCTGGCTGCGCTGATAGGCCGCAAGCGCGGCCGAGGCCCCCTTGAAGGCCCTGTCCACATCATCAAGCGCGCCGGGACCAAAAAGCGCGGCAAAGCTTTCCTGATAGCCCTGCTCGTCACGCAGCCGCGCCACCACCGCCGCCTTGTCAGTCATCGCCATCTCGACCGGGTTCAGCATCGGCTGGCCGGCCTGATCCTCAAGATCATCGGCCCGCCCGTCCCAGAACTGCCCACCCTTGTAGCGGCCCTTGGCGTCACGGTGAAACGATGGGCTAAGTGCGGCATAGCTGAGCGTCGGCGTATTGCGGTCACCATAGGAAACGCCGTCATCGCCAAGCGAAACCGCCCGGCCCGCCACCCCTTCGCGCGGGTCGGTAAAGGCGTACTCGGGATCATGGCAGGTGGCACAGGACTGGGTGCCGTTCCGCGACAGCGCGGGATCATGAAACAGCCGTTGGCCAAGCTCGGTCAGATCGTGCTGCACCTGCCCGGAGGTTGGGCGGGGGGTGCGCCCGGTCGCCGCGCCGACCGTTACCACGGCCCCGATCAGCGCAAGGACCAGCAAAAAAGGCGAAAGGGAGCGCGGAAAAGACATGGCGTTCAGACCCCGACCCCCTCGGGCCCGACCAGCGATGGCGCGGCATGGTTGCGGGCGCGAGTTTCGGCCACGATCAGACGATGGGCGACCAGATCGGCCAGATTGGCCAGTTGCGAAAGGAGTTTCTGTGCAGCCAGATCGTCGGCCAGCGGTGCAAGCACCCCTTCTGCCGTGAACAGCCGGTCATGATGGGGACGCAACAATCCGACCAGATCCGCCAGCCCTATGCCCTGCAAATCCTCGGGCGCGTTGATGGCGCCAGAGTGGATCAGCATCTCTTCGCTGACCCTCAGGCTGGCCGCACCCGAGCGCGCCAGCGCGGCGTGGCCGGTCACGGCGGCGTGCAGGACCGCAAAGCCTGCGATCAGCCTGCTTGCCGCATCGGTGGCGTTACGGGCACGCTGAAACAAGGTGACAATGGGGACCAGATCGGGCGCAACCGGGGCCAGCGCGGCCAGATCCAGCTGCAGGGCGCTGGGGCGGAAAGGCGTGCAGCGCCAGCGCGCATCATGGGTCAGATCGGCGATACGCCAGCCTGCGATGGCCATGCCGCGCCCGGTTTCCACCAGATAGCGCAGGATACGCGGTTTGATCGCGGCATGGGCGCGGGCCAGCGCCTCCTCGGCCGAAGGGGCCGAAAGGCGGCACAGGATCTCGGCCAGCTTGCCGCCCTGATTGCCGTGCAGGCTGATCCGAACTGGCCCGGCGCCGCCTTCGGCCTGATCCCCGATCTGAGGCAGGTGCAGATCCTCGGGGACAAACAGATCCAGCTCCCAGATTTGGGTGACCGGGTTGCGCAGAAAGAAGCCGACCAGAAATTCCCGCATACGGGCGTCGGCCCGTGACAGGCTGATGCTGTCCCGGCTGCTTTCAGCCTTAAGTGCGGCGCGGATGTCATAGGGGATCCACATGGGCGGCTCCTTTCCGTTCCGGTCACTCGACCGTCACCTTGGCGCGCATAAAGGGGTGGGGTGTGCAGTGATATTCATAGCTGCCCACCGCATTGAAGGTGATCGCATAGGCCTGATCCTTCTTGAGCATCTCACCCTTGAAGGCATCATCGCCAACCACGCCCTTTTTGAAGGCGACGTTATGGGGCATGACCTCGCGGTTGACCCAATAGACCGTGTCCCCTGCCTGAACGGTCAGTTCGGGCTGGTCGTATTTCATCTTGTCGATATTGACGATGATGGCGTCGGCCGGGACATCGGCGGCGGTCAAGACGGACCCACCGGGCGCAATGGCCCCGTCAGCCAGGGCAGAAAGGGCGCCGGTCGCCACCAGCATCACAGCGGCAAGCACAGACCGCGACGTTTTGGCAAAATTCATGGAAAAGTCCTCTTTAGGTACGGGGTGCCGGACGCGACCAGGGCGCATGAGCCTCAGGCGGAGGAGCGCGTCCGGCGGGATCGTCAGCTTGCCTTGCCGACGATAGGAGAGATGGTGCAGTGATAGGTCATGGCGTCATCCTCGGCACCGAAACACCAGATGATGTCATTGGCGAATTCCGGGCGATAAACCGGCAGTTCGCCCTCGGTGTTGAGGCACGGACAACGGCCCGACACATTCGCACCGCAGCAATCGCGATAGGCGATCAGATAGCTTTGCCCGTCAGTCGGGTTATAGCAACTGGCCACCCAGGACGCGGTCGCAAGCTTGGTGCCCGGCGGGCAATTGGTCAGCGAACCGCCCGAGCAATCGCAGATATTGCCGTCGATCGAGCAGTGCCGCCAATAGTCGCAGGATTGCACGTCATGATCCTGCGGCTGCCATTTGGCGCGCGGATCCGCCCCCTCGGGGGCCGAGGCAGCATTGGCGCGGCTGACGCGGCCGCGGCGATCCACCGGCAACAACGGCACGATGGCAGCCCCCGCCAGCACCGCGCCAAGGCGGCCGATGGCACCCCGGCGGCTGGTGCGGCCGGCCACCCGGCGGGACAGTCTTTCGACCATATCGTCAAATCTGAAGTTCCCCAGCATCGTTAATCCTCCCTCTGCCTGGGTCGAGACGGAAACGGCCGGGTCAGGCCGCGTTCTTTTTGCGGCTGGCCATGAATTGCTGCAGCGAGGCAAAGCCGGTCTTGTCAGCCTCAAGCAGGCTTTCCAGATGCTCGCGCGTGTTGGTCAGCCCCTTGGCCTTGATCTCTCCATTCGCATCCAGCAGCACGCCATAGGGGATCTTGCCGACCTGGAAAGCCATGCCGATTTCAGCCGAAACGACATAGCGGATCTGGCCAAGATCATGGTTCCTGAGGAAACGCGCATGTTCTTCGGGCGCGCCGTCGCTGATCATCACCACGCCGATCTTTTCGGCCCGGGCAATGGATTTGATGATCGGGAACAGCTTGTCGCAGACCGGGCAGGTCGGCGCAGTGAACATAAGCAGCGTCGGACGCCCCTCGGCCGAAGCACCGCCGATATGGACCGGACGACCGAAGTAATCGGGCAGGTCGAATTCGGGGGCCTGATCTCCGATATCGGGACCGTGGTCGGTGATCATCGCGCCCATGGGCGATGAGCGCTCATGCAAAAGCCCGATCTGGCGCATAAGGCCCAGCATGACCATGGTGACACCCAGAAAGGCGATCCAAAGCAGAATGTTCGAGGCAATCAGATAGGTCATGTCAGCGGCCTTTCGCTGTAGAGGTTGCGTTCTGCGTGGCGGAGAGCCCGCCCAGCAGCGATGCGCTGAAGTAAAGAAGCATGAGCACGGCCCCGGCGATCAGCCCGGTTGCAAGCTCGGCCAGCCCGGCAGGACGTGCGGAGGGATGCAGTGCGGCCACCGCAGCCGCCAGCCCGGTCAGCAGGACGTTGCGACCAACGACCAGCCAGCTGATGCGTTGTTTCATGCCGCCGCGAAAACAGCCGCAGTCGATCTGGGTACGCCCGCGCAGCACGTTGATGGCGATGGCCAGACCAAAGATCGCAAGCAGCAGCGCCGCGACAAGGGCAGCGGGCCGCGCCAGCGCCGGAACAAGCAGCGCCACCGCGACGGCCAGCTCTGCCACCGGCAGGACCATCGCGACGGCCCGCGCCAGCCAGTCGGGCAGCAGGCGAAAATTCCGCACCACGCCATAGAACTCTTCGATCCCCGCGAGCTTGGAGATTGCGGCCGTCGCGAACAGCGCCGCAAGAAAGCTGCGTAGCGTCCAGAGGATCAGCGGTTCGTGCAAAAACGCCGCCATCTCATGACTCCATGTCATGGGTGATGAGGACCTGCGGCCCACGGCCCAGCTGGTTGACGCTGCGCAGCTCTTTGCCCGAGGCGGCGTCATAGATGTGCAGGGTCTGTGTCCCGGCCGACAAACCGTAAAGCAGCGGCTCGGCATCCTGGCTGACGTTGATCGAGTCGATCTCGTGGCCCATCTCGATCTTGGCAATCCGCTCGCCCGTCGCGGCGTTCAGCACCAGAACAAAGCGGCTTGCGGTCTTGTGCTTATGCCCGGCGCGTTGGTCCACCAACAGATAGATCCGGTCAGAGCTACGATGATAGGCGACCTGCTGCCAGCCACCCGGTGCCCAGCCTTCGGCGCGCTCGGCCTCGGTCAAGGCCTCGATCGGATTGCGGAACCCAGCCTCTTCGGCGGTCAGATCCATCTGGTAAATCTTGCCGGTATAGGTCGGCCAGACCAGCCTGCCGCTACGGCTGGTATATGCGGGATGGTTGATCAGCAGCTCTTCTTCGGGGTGAAAGACCTTGCTGTTCGAGATCTGGGGCTCATCCCCCGCGATATCGACCCGCGCCAGGCTGCCGTCACGGCAGTTCATGTAAAAGACCGTCGGGCTGGCCGGAAAGATGTGATAGCAATCCGGCACATCAATCATGCGGTCGAACTTCTTGGCCTCAAGATCGACGATGCCAACCGCCGGGGCGGGCGAGAACTGATAGAACAGGAATTTCTTGTCGTCCGGCGTCAGCGCATTCATCCACTGATAGGTGCCGACCAGAAAACGCGAGTCCTTGGGCAGCTCGATATCCGCGGTAGGTTCCAGCGTTTCGGGATCAAAGACCTCAATGTAATCCGTGCGGATACCGCGTGCGATGCGCGAATAGACCGTGCTCGCCTGCGCAAAGAACGAGCCGTCATTGGCTGCGACCGGCTGAGGCAGAAAGCCGCCATCGGTCATGCCAAGGACCTCTCCGGTCGAGCCGTCGATGACGAACTGCTGGGTCACCGCAGCGAAATGGGCCGGGTCCTGCACATAGACGCGCCGGGCATCGGGTTTTGGCGCGTTCAGGATCACCGGCTCATCAGCCTCACCCGCCGCAAGCTGGCGCGCAGCCTCGGCAGCGGCGCGCTGGCCCTCGGTCATTGTCTCGTCCGGGCTGCTGTCCTGCGCAAAAGCCGCACCCGTTGCCAGCAGAAATGTGGTCGCGCACAGGCCCCAAAGCCGTGTGTCCTTGATCGTCGCTCTGCGTGAAAGAGCCATGGTTTTCCTCCCAGGGATGTGTTCGCCCGGCCCATCCGGGAACCCGGACAGAGGGAGAACAGGAAAAATGAGAGATTTCAGTTAATTGTCAGATCATCGCCAGCAGGGCGAAAGCCGCGCCCAATGCGGTCAGGATGGCACCGTCAGCGATGGCTGCGCGTTCCTGATTGCGTCCGAGCCATGCCTGAATGGCGTAATCCGTCACCGGGAACAGGTTCACAGCCACCGGCAGAAAGCGTCCCAGATTGAACAGCGCGATAATGGCGATGGCCTCGACAGGGTTGCCGGTCAGGATTGCAGCTGCGGTCATCATGTAAAGCAGCGGCGTCTGCACATAGGTCAGGTAATCAAGCCCCAGCGACAAACCGTACAGCCCGCCGACCACCCATTTCGGAAACCGCTGGCGGGCGTCATGCGGCACCTGCGCCCGGCGCTGCGGATAGGGCACGCGCAGGAAATCCAGCTGATGCGCGCCATAAACCAGCCCGATCAGCGCCAGCACTGCCAGACCAAAGCCGCTGGTAAAGCCTGAAGAGCCCAGCGACATCCCCAAGGCACCCAGCAACGTGCCCAGGATCAGCGCCCCTGCGACATAGCCAAGCCCATGCATGGCAAAGGTCGGCAGCCAGTCGACCAGCGCCCGCGCACCCTTGCCCGTCGGCCGCAAAAGCGAGATCGATGAATAGCCACAGGGCGACCATGTGGACAAAAGGCCGCCCAGAAAAGCCGCAACACCAATGCAACCCCACAGCGCCATACCCGAGCCGCTACTGTGCAAAATCAGGCCACCGCCAAGACCAGCCGCGATGGCCAGCGCCATGATGGCCAGCCGGCTTGTCCGGGAAAAGCTGCCGGGAAAGACGGTGCAGTCCGCTACGCCATCCGTCTGAATACCCCCTAATCGGAAATCGTCAATCGAAGTCACCGTCCGCCTCCTCTCGTTCGGTCCCCCGGGGCCCTGCGACCTTTCGCCACGTTTAGCGCCAAAGATCGCCGGAACCCGACGCAACCACAGACTGGAGGCTGTTGCCCGCAGGCGAAATTCATATTTCTGCAGCCGGGGGCCGCAAAAACGCCGGTTGCAGAGGAAACGAATCAGTTCGGAAGATAACTTAGTCAGTTCAATTGGTTGATTTCAGGGACACTGCGGGTTGACCTGCGCGGCAACTCATCCTTTGGTTGCGGATGTCTTTGCGTCCCGGCGCGCAGGGAACAGCGTCGCGCACCATTCCGACAGTCTGCGCGCCAGCGGATCGTTGCGCAGATGGGGCTGCGTCAGCAGCCAGATCTCGCGTGAAGCCGACATGGGCGTCACGATCACATTGGCGAGCCGCGCCAGATCCCGGGCCATCAGATCGGGCAACATCCCCGCCGCCCGGCCGCTTGCCAGCATCGCCCGGATCAGGTTCAGGTTCGAGGTTTCAACCCGGATCGGTCGGTCTTTGACCACGGTGAACAGACCCGCCATCTCGGGCGTGTCGGCAAGGATCTGGGGATAGGCGGCAAGCATCTCGGTATCCGGCGCCATGGTGCAGGGCCGGACCAGGGAAAAGCTGATCTCTCCGACCCGGCGCATCAGGAAAGCGCCGCTTTTGGGCCTTCCAAGGCGCAGGGCCAGATCGGCCTCCCATCGCGACATTTCGACATTGTTGTCCGAGGTATCGATGCTCAGCGTCAGTTCTGGCAGTTCGGCCAAAAGGTCGGGCAGTTTCGGGGCCAGCCAATGTTCGGCGATGGCGGCGATAGTAGTGATGCGCAGCACCCGTTCAGCAAAATGCTGTTGGTCAAGCAGGCGGCGAATGCTTTCAGCCGCTGATTCCATATCATGCAGCGGGCGCATGATCGCCATACAGGCCGCTGTCGGCCGACGCAGCCCATCGGCAGGCTCAAACAACGAGACGTCAAGGGCGGTTTCAATCCGCGCTACGCGGCGGGCGACAGTCGTTTCGTCGATCTGCAGCGCCCTGCCCGCCCTGACATACGAACCAGTCCGATAGACGGCAGAGATAACCCGAAAGTCGTCCCAGTTCATTGCAGCAGCGCCAGATTTGCCCATATGCTGGGCAGTTAATCTGGTTTTCTGCCCGGATTAAAGGGGCTGTGCCCGACAAATCGGCATCAGAACAATCCATGCGCACCACCCACCGCCCCAATAACCGCGATGGCCGAGCCGGCAAGCAGCAGGCGATGCATCCGGTCCAGCCGGTCGAAATCCGCCGCAGGGTCGGGTGAGGTCGCCATGCGCCGGTGCAAAAACAGCGGCTCGATCACGAAAAGCATGACAGCAAAGACAAGCCAGACCGCGAGCATGGCGTGCATCCACCAGAACGAGGGATCAGCAAAGAGGCCCCACATCGCGCCGCGCCAGATCATCCACAGCCCGCTTGCCCCGGCAAGCAGCACCCAAAGCCGCGCCTGCGGGGCAAACCGACCCTCGATCGCGTGAAAGGCGGCCAGCCGCCTGTCCGGGGGGTAAAGCCGGCGCAGCGCCGGTATCACCACCAGCGTCACGAAACCGACGCCACCAATCCACATCAGGACCGCCACGACATGCAGGATACGGGCCAGCGCCAGGTCGTCCATTAGCTCTGCTCCGCCGACCTAGCCTGCCATATGTGCGGCTTCGAGCCGGGCCGCGGGAAAGGCTGACAGCAGCCCGTCCAGCGCCAGCCTGTCCGGGGTCAGACAGCCCGCGGTCGAAAGCGCATCCGCAAGCGCCGCGCCGGGGGCCGAGACGCTGACCGCGCGCCACACCGGCCGCGCCGGCATACCGCTGTGCGGATCGATGATATGCCCGTCCTGCCCACCGGCATCGAAACAGGTTCCCAGCGGAGCCGAGGTCGCCAGCGCCCGGCCGCGCAGCGCGGTACTGCCACCATCGGCCAGCTGCACTGGCCAGTCTGCGCCATCGGGCCGCGCCCCCAGCGCACGCAATTCGCCGGTGTCGATCAGGATATTGCTCAGCCCCTCGGCCTCAAGCAGCGCGGCTATGCGGTCGGCGACATAGCCCTGACCGATACCGTTCAGCGTCAGCGCCATGCCGGGGGCAAGCGTGATGCGGCCAGAATCCAGGTTCACGCCCTGCCAGCCGATCCGGGCCAGCACCGCGCGACGCTCAGCCTTGGCCGGACGACGACCTTGGGTCGCAGCCTCGGCCCAAAGCGACCAGAGTGGCTGCACACTGGGGTCAAACAACCCGCCGCTTGCGCGGTGCACGCTGCCAGCAAGCGACAGGCATTCGATCAGTTCAAATGGCGGAGCGTCCAGCGCCCCATCCCGGTTCAGGCGCGACAGTGCGCTTTCCGGGCGATAAAGGCTAAGGATGTTTTCCAGCCGCTCGATCTCGGCCAGGCAGCGGGCGGTGATGGCCCCGGCGTCAGGGTGGTCGATGTGGATCGCAGCGCGGGCGCCAAGCGCCTGCCCGACCCAATGGCGCGCGGGCCGGGCCTGCAATGTGGCGGGCAGCAAGGCAGCGGCAGCCGAAATGGTCAGAAAGCGACGACGGGAAAGGCTCATGTCGCAGGCTCCTCGGGTTGGTTCAGTGCGCGCAGGCGGTCCTGGAATTCAGCCTCGGAGCCGCTGTCGGCGGCGGCATCCCCGGGCGTCAGGACCATTGCGTCGGGGATGTCATTCAGACGCATGACCTGACCGCCATGCGCAGCGGCAAACTGCTCGGCCGCGGCGCGGCTGGAAAAAGGCACCGCCTCGGGCGCGCCCATACCGCCCATGCGGGACGAGCCAAGGACATAGAACGCATCCCCCGCAGCAATCCAGTTGCCCTGCCCCGGCTCGTCCCAGCCGGCACCGGGGCGGGCCATGTCATTGACGTGGATGGCAAGGATCGGGTGGCTTTGTTCGGGCATCCGGGCATAGGCGATGGCATCGCGGACCTGGCTGAAAAACAGTGGCGTCCCCGGCAGGCCCTTAAGATGCACCTGCGCCTTGGGGCCGGGATGTTCAAGCAGGTTCATCTGGCAGAAATGGCCCAGTGTTTCGGCATTCAGCTCGACCGGGTCGGTGTTCTGCGCGACCTCTTCGCGGCAGGCGGCAAGGCCGCAAAGCAGGATGAACACAAACGCCTTTCTCATGGCGTGACCTTTCGGAAAGCGGCAATGGCAAGCCCCAGTGCAGCCAGCGGCCAAAGAACCACCGACAGCGCCGATTGCCATAGCGGGATCGTCGCAGCAGCGCCGCCCATGCCAGCGGCGGCATTGGCAGCCTCGGCCGCGGCAAGGTTGAAAAGGCGAAAGGCGTCGGCGGGATTGGCAAGCAGCGCCACCGGCAGCACCCGGCCGGTCAGCGGTCCACCACCATCGGCAACGATCATCGCAAGCAGGCCCAGATCGTAAAGCACGACCAGACCCAGCCACAGCCCGACCGCAAGCCCCGCCGCACCGGACGGCCGCCGGGCAAGGCAGGACAGCGCATAGCCGACGCCGAGGAACGTGGCACCAAGCAACGTGGAGCTCCACATCAGTCGCCATAGCGCCGGCAGCCCCGCTGTCGAGGCGGGATCGACCCAGACCGCCGCCAGCGCCGCCGCGCCATAGCCCGCCCCCACCGCCAGTGCGAGGATCGCCATATGCGCGACAAGCTTGCCGGCCAGCACCTCGGCCCGGGCGACCGGATAGGTCAAAAGCAGCGGCAGGGTGCCACGCTCGACCTCTCCGGCAATGGCATCAAAGCTCATCAGCAGCGCAAGCAGCGGCACCAGATAGACAGCCAGCGAGGTCAGCGAAACCACGGTGACCGACAGCCGGTCGGCGCCGATATCGCCGGTGGGCGCAGCACCTGCCGCCGCCAGGACCAGTGCAAAAATCACCATCAGACCAATGGCAATCGCCACCCAGCGGTTGCGCAACGCGATGCGGAACTCAAGCGCGGCGGTGGAAAGGATGCGGCGGATCATTGCCCGTCTCTCCGGCTGAAATGGCTGTAGATGTCCTCAAGGCTGGGCGGGATCACCTCAAGATCCGCGACCTGCGGCCCAAGCGTGGCGATATGCGCAAGCAGCGCCAGCTTTTCCGTTTGGGCGCAGGTCAGATGCAGCGTTCCGTCATCCGCCTGCCGCGCCTGCGGCAGCGCGGCGGCCAGCGCAGCAGCTGCATCGGGCGCGGGGGTGACGATCAGCGCAACCGGCAGCGCAGCGCGGCGGCGCAGATCGGAAAGCGTGCCTTCGGCCACCAGCCGACCCTGCGACAGGATCAAGATACGATCAGTACGGGCCTCGACCTCGGTCAGCGCATGTGAGGACAAAAGGATCGCCGCCCCTTCGGCCGCGAGCCCGTCGAGAAGCGCATAGAAATCGCGCCGCGACACCGGGTCCAGCCCCGAGGTCGGCTCATCCAGCACCAGCAGCCCTGGCCGTCCGATCAGCGCCTGAGCCAAACCGACGCGCTGGCGCATGCCCTTGGAATAGGTGCCGATGCGCCGTCCTGCCGCCCGGGCCAGCCCGACCCGCTCAAGCAGTTCCGACGCCCGGCGCGGGCTTTCGCCACGCAGCGAAAGATAATGGCGGATCTGTTCCTCTCCGGTCAGGGCGGGGTGAAAGGCCGCATTCTCGGGCAGATAGGCTACCTGCGCGCGGGCACGGGCCGAACCGGGCGCGGCACCGCAGACCTGCACCTGCCCCCCGTCGAAAGGGATCAGGCCAAGGATGATCTTCATCATCGTCGATTTGCCCGCACCGTTATGGCCCAAAAGCGCGACGCGCATCCCCGGCCCAAGGCTCAGCGACACCTCGCTGAGCGCGCTCACGCCCTGAAAGCGTTTAGTGAGTCGCGAGATCGTCAGGGTCGAATTCATCATAAGTTCCTTTTGCCCATCGCCCGGCAACCTCTTGCTCATAGGCCTCGATCTCGGGCGGGACGGGGATGGAGAGCGGCCGCATCAGCGGCGCGCTGTCCTGAACGCCGCCCGGCAGGGTGGCGGGAAAGCTTTGCTGGCTCCAACGGATCAGCTGTACGGCGGGCGCACCGGTCAGCAGCGCGGCGGCAGGCTGAGACCATAGGATGTGATCCATCAGGTCATTCGGGCGATAGACCCCGTCGGCAATCCCGTCGCCGTTCAGGTCAAAGCCCGGATGATCGGACCAGAAATTGCCCCGCCCGTCATGGCTCCATTCCACATGGCGGGTGCCGACATATTTCACCTGCTCGCGGTTGCCGATAAAGGCGTTCCCGGTCAGCACGTTACGTTCCGACCCCGCGGTAAAGTGAATGCCGATGCCGCAATCCTGAAAGCGGTTCTTCCAGATCAGGTTGCGATGGGCGTTGTAGATGAAAAGGCATTTCCGCGTGCCGCCCCGGATCAGGTTGCCGGTCACGTCGGCATTGTTGGCATAGTTCAGCATCAGCCCGTGTTCGCGGTCGCCAAGGCTGAAATTATCCCGGATCACCGCCCGGTCCGAAAACATGATGGCATAGCCAAGATGGTTGCCGATGCTGATATTGCCCGACACCTCGGTATTGCGGGTATACATGAAATGCACCGCAAAGCGCAGGTCGCGAAACAGGTTGCCGCGATAGATGCTGTCGGCGCTGGCGTTGGAAAAGATGCCGTCGCGGCCATGGCGGATGCTGTTGCCCTCGATCAGCGTGCCCGGACTGTTCCAGACATAGATGCCGTTGCCCCGCTCATTCATATGGGGGTGGCGGGTGCCGATAATCTCATTGCCGATGACCTGGGCGTCGCGGCCGCCATGCACGTCGATGCCATGCATATTGCCGCTAAGCCTCAGCCCGCGGATCTGGGCCCTGTCGGCGCCCTTGAGGATCTTGACCCCGGCGTCGAGGTCCTTGTTCACCCCGCCCGAACCGGTGACGGAAAAGCCGCGCAAAGTGACATCGGGTGCGGCAATGGTGATGACCGTGCCCTGCCCCTGCCCGTCCACGACCGCACCGGGCGTGCCTGTGACGGTCAGCGGCCGATCAATGGTGACGGGACCGGCATGGGTCCCGTCCTGCAGTTGCAGCACATCGCCGGGCACAGCCCCGGCGATGGCGCGCGCCAGACTGTCCCCGCCCGGCATGACGACATGCTCGGCGGCCAGCGCCGGACAGGCCAGCAGCAGGGCAAGGATCGGGGACAGCCAGCGCATCGGATCAGCCCGCCTTCGGCTTGACCATCATGCGCCCGCGCATCTCCATATGCAGCGCGTGGCAGAACCACTGGCAGTAATACCAGTAGACGCCCGGATTGGCGGCCACGAAGGTCACCGAAGAAGTCTGCTGGGGCGAGATCTCCATCGCAACGCCATGGTTGCCCATGGTAAAGCCGTGGGTCAGGTCGTCGATCTCATCAAGGTTGGTGACGATGATCGTGACCTCGTCGCCTTCATTTACCGTAAAGCTTTCGACCGAAAAACTGGGCGCGACGCTGGTCATATAGACCCGCACCTTGTTGCCATCGCGGATGATCGTGTCGGTCCATTCATCAAGGTTGACACCATCGGCCTCGGCCTGCTTGCGGGTTTCGGCCCACATCGGGTCGTTACGGTCCCAGACCGAGCGGACATTGGACAGGACCGAGGGATGAACGGCGATCGCATCATGCGGCTCGGCAAAGGTCGGGCCGTCGTGAACCAGCACCATCTTGTCGCCCGAAATGTCGATCAGCTGGTCGTTTTCAGGCTTCAGCGGACCGACGTTCAGGAACCGGTCCTTGGAGAACTTGCACAGGCAGACCAGCCAGTCGTTGCTTGCGTCCAGCGTCTCGCCCATCACCGTCTTGAGGTGGCCCGGCTGGTAGTGAACGTCGATCTTGTCCTTGATCGGATCGACCTTTTCGCCCGCGTATGCGCGAATGGCGTCCTCGATGTTCCACTTGACCACCTGGCTGTCGAGGAACAGCGAGGTATAGGCGTTGCCCCGCCCGTCAAAGGCGGTGTGCAGCGGGCCAAGACCCAGCTCCGGCTCGGCCACCACGGCGCTGCGGGGATCGGCGTTTTCGTAAAAGAGCGCGTCAAACCGGGTCACATCCAGCACCGTCACCGTGGGCGACAACTTGCCCGCGACACAAAGATGCTTTTTATCCGGCGCCATGTTGCAGCCATGGGGGTTGTTGGCGATGGGGATGTAGCGGGTAAAGAGGCTGCCTGCCTCTTTGCGGCCGTCCAGCACCTTGACGCCGTTCAGTTCCTGATAGTTACCGGCGGCGATGGCCTTTTCGATCTCGGCAATGTTGAAGACCACGACATGGTCCATCTCGGCCTCGGTCATCTCGGCCAGCGTCATACCCATTTCCGAGTTATAGCTGGTCGAAAAGGCCCATTTGCCTTCGTAATCCGCGTCGCAGTTGTCCAGGTTGCCCGAGACGAGCACCTGCCAGGCGACATCCCATTTATCGGCGTCGACGGCGGTAAAGACGTTCACATAGGTAGACAGGTCCTCCATCGTGGTGCCGTCGTTGATCAGCGGCGCCTCGTCCTCGCCATTGCAGAAGACATAGTTCGTGCGTGGCCATTTCTGCGGGCGCAGACCATGGATGGCCTTGGCGTTCGGCACCTCAAGGATGGCATCGCATTTCATCACGTCGCAGCGTACCCGCGCCACGCGGGTATTGGCCTTGTCGTTCATGAACAGATAACGGCCGTCATATTTGCCCTCGGTAAAGGACATATGGACGTGGTGCAGGTCGCCGTTGTCATGGATGCGTTTCCCATTGGCGGCGAGCTGTTTTTTCGTCCGCTCGGTCATGCTGCGTTCATGGACGCGGATCGACTCATTGGTGACGCCCCAGCCGGTGGCCGAGCAGCGGTTAAAGACCGGCACCCGCATCAGCTCACGCATCGAGGGGATGCCAAGGATGCGCACCTCGCCCGTCTGGCCCGAGGACCAAAACCCGTAATAGCTGTCAAGCTGGCCCGGCGCGACCGCACCGTCGCCCGCGGCTGCCATAGCCGCACCGGCCCCGCCGACACTGGCGACACCCGCCGTGCCAAGCCCGACCGCCGCCGGCGCCAGCGCCAGCCGGCCGCCGAACGCGCCGGCGATGGCCGCGCTGCCCGCGGTCGCGCCCAGAAGCGCGCGCCGGCTAAGTCCCTTTTCGTGCTTCGATTCCATGATCGAACTCCTTCTTTCAAACTTCAATCTTGCGGGTGGCGTTAGGGTGGCCCGCAGGGGGCTGGCCCAGCCTGGGAGTGCTGCCTCCGGCCACGGCCTCACGCCGCTTGAGCTTTTTGATGACCACCGGACAGACGGATTTGGACTGGTAGAGCACCTGACAATGCAGACAGTTGATGCATTCGTTGGGATTGATCTCACCCGTCGGATGGATAGCCTGCACCGGGCATTGGCGGGCGCAGGTCTGACAGGGGTTACCGCATTCGTGGTAGCGCTTGAGCCAGTCGAACATGCGCATCCGCGCCGGGATCGCGAGCGCCGCACCAAGCGGGCACAGATAGCGGCAATAGAACCGCTCGACGAACAGTCCCGCGATCAGCAGCGCCGCCGCATAGGCGACAAAGGGCCATGCGCGCACGAATTTCAGGATGATCGCCGTCTTGAAGGGCTCGACCTCGGCCAGATGCTCGGCCTGTTCGACGCTCATCAGCGAGACACCGAACAGCCCAAGAAAGATCATGTACTTGACCGGCCACAGCCGTTCATTCAGACCCCAGGGCAGGGTCCATTGCGGGATGCGCAGCTTGCGCGCGATCTGGTTCGTCAGCTCTTGCAGCGCGCCAAAGGGGCACAGCCAGCCGCAATAGGCCCCCCGTCCCCAGAAAAGCAGCGCCGCCGCCACCGCAAACCACAGCACGAAAGTCAGCGGGTCCAGCAGGAACGCCTGCCAGCTAAAGCCGCTGACAAGGCTGCCAAACAGCGCCATCAGGTTCACGACCGAAAGTTGCGCATTGGCGTACCAGCCCAGCCAGACCAGCGTGACGGTCAGAAAACCCATGCGAAAGATGTAAAAGGCGCGCTCGTTGCGGGTGGCAAAGCTTTGGAAAAAGAACACCCCGGTCAGCACCAGCAGCATTGCCCCCAGCCCGACAATCCTGGCCTTGGAATCCAGCCAGATGCGTTTCCACAACTGGGCCTGCGCCGCGCCCTCATCAGGTTCGGACTGCGTGGCTGCGGCCTCGGGCGTGGGCACGGCAAGGCGGCGCAGGTAACGCTGGGGCAGTTGGTAGCCAAGGTCAAAAGTGTGAAAGACCTTGTCGATCGGCCCGACCTCGCGCTGCACAAGCAGCTGAATGCGGAACGGTTTCGCCGGATCAAACCCCGAGGCGGCGGGGATACGGAACAGGTCCATCTCGGTGAATTCGGGGGCGCCCTCGGCGGCGATCCCGTTCAGCCGCCGGTGATCACGGTCACGAAAGCGGACCGAAACGTCATCCTGAATAAGCACGATCCGGTCAAAGATACCGCCGCGCACATAGCCCGAACCCTTGAAGCTGTAGAGCCCGCGTCCCATCACCGCGATGGCGTGATCCCCCTCACCAAGCCAGCTTTGCAGGTTCGCTTGCTGCGCCTCTCCGATCACGGCCTTGCCTATGGCCGGGACCGAGACCAGCCCGGCGTGCATCTCGATAAAAGTAGTCTCGGGCGGCGCGCCAAGCGCCCGCTCGGCGGCGCGAGGGTCGGGGTTGGCGGCAAAAGCCGCGTTCACCTGCCCAACGTCCAGAGACAGCCGCCGCAGGGTTCCGTCGCCCTCGATCTCGTGCCAGTCGGCCGGGGCGGCGGCGTCGGGGTCAATCTCGAATTCGGGGCCGGTTGCGGCGGCTTCGGGGGCAAGCCCGCCCAGACCCAGTGCCCGCGCGACCTTAAGGCCCGAACGCGTGATCGAATCGTCGATCACCATCACCGTTACCGTGGCGCCCGAGATGATCTCGACCTCATGCGCGGTGCCGCCCGATTGGGCCTCTGCCACCAGATCCAGACCCTGATAACCCTCGACCAGTGCCTTGACCCGGGCCTCGGGGATGCCGATCAGGACGATTGGTTCAGAGTGTCTGACCAGCTGGACGCCAGCGACCTTTGCATCCTTGTCCAGCGCCACCAGCGTATGAATGGGCTTGCCCGAATAGCCTGTGGTGCCGACGAAATCCGAGGTGACAAAGGCATGGGCCACCGTCTCGCCCCCCTTCAGCACTGGCGCGACGGCGAGATCGGACCTGATCGGGCCGAAGGCATCGGCACCGGGCACCAGATCGGCGGCATGCTGTTGCGGTAAAAGCTGCGCCAGCACGCTTTCCGCTGCGGCGGGCAACGCCGGAAAAAGCAGTGCAAAGGTCAGGATGAGACGAAATAGGGTCATACGGAGACATCCAGGAAATTTGCCCGGACCCCGCGCATCGGCCAGCCTGGCCGGGGTGCGCGCTGCATCTGGCCATTGCCCTCAGGCAAGGCAGCAACAGTCCGGGCATCAGGAAAGACGGGCGGGCCGCGCGTCAGGACAAGCGGGGGCCGGATTGCGCCATGTACCTGCGGGGCGGCCGGCAAAATGCCCGCCCGCGCATATGTCCGGACAACGATACCGGGCAGCGGCCGGGGCTGCGGATCGGCGCTGGCAAGCGGCAGGTTGCACAACCGGCAATCGTTACAGTCCTGAGGGGCGGGACGTTCATTGCCCTCGGCATCAAGCCAGACGGTGCGCGCATGACCACCGGCGCAGATGACCACCTGTTCCAGCGGGCCGGCGAGTGCCGCGGCCAGATGGCCGGGCATCGCCGCCCCGGTCGCCACCTGGCCGGCCAGAACGGTCAGGGCCATCACGACGAGAGAGAAAAGGCGTCGGACCTGGTTATGGACGGCTTGGTGGCGCATACCCCCTGTCTAGGCAAGCGGCCATTTGCTTCGTTGACTTTGATCAAAAACCGTTCGGTTTAATCGGGTAACGCCTGCGGCAGCCTGACGCAGGGGTCACAACCTTGGAAAACGAGCAAGGCCGGCGCGAAACGCACCGGCCTTACAGCAGCTTTGGCGATGTTTTATGTGACGTCAGGCAGCGAGCGCCAGTTCCTCGGACCGGACCTGAGCAGCGGCAATCGCCTTTTCAGCAGCCTCAGGACCAAATGCGAGGCCTTCGACATAGACAACTTCGATATCGGTCATGCCCATGAAGCCCAGCACAGTGCGCAGATAGGGAACGGCATGGTTCATGCCCATAGCCGCGCCTTCCGAGTAAACGCCGCCCGCAGCAAGGACGACATAGACCTTTTTGCCGGTCACCAGCCCTTCGGGACCGTTTTCGGTATAACGGAAAGTCTGACCAGCACGGGCCACATTGTCGATCCAGCTTTTCAGCGTGGAGTAGATGTTAAAGTTGATCAGACCGGTGCCGATGATCACCGCATCAGCCGCCAAAAGCTCGGCAACCAGTTTGTCAGAATAGGCAGCGGCAGCGGCCTCTTGCTCATTGCGTGCCTCGGCGGGTTTGCGGATCGCCGAAGTCGTCACCGTATCAAGATGGGGGATCGGCTCGGCACCCAGATCGCGGTGGTGGATCTGTGCATCGGGGTTTTTCGCGCGCAGGGCATTGGCCAGATCGGTGGCAACCTTGCTCGACAGCGATTCATCGCCACGCGGGCTCGAAGTGATCAGCAGAATTGAGGACATGATCCCAGTCTTTCCTTGTCTTTCAGTTTTCCCTGACGGCCCGGGGCCGTTGCATGGGCGATAACCTAGGGCTGGAATATGATCCGTAAAACCGATAAAATATCGAAGTTAGCTATCGAAAAAATGGATGGCAAAGATGGAAGCCAACCCCACCCTTGACCAGTTGCAGGTCTTTCTGGCCGTCGCCGAAAGCGGGGGGTTTTCGGCTGCCTCGCGCCAGCTGAACCGGGCGCAATCGGTGGTCAGCTACACCATTGCCAATCTTGAGGCGCAGCTGGATGTGGTTCTGTTTGAGCGTGCCGGCCCACGCCGGCCCCGTCTGACCGAGGCTGGCAAGGCCCTGCTGACCGATGCACGGCGGATCGTTTCGGACCTGCAGGTTCTGCGGGCGCGGGCGCGCAGCCTTAAACAGGGGCTTGAGGCTGAGCTGTCCCTGGCGATCAGCGTCATGGTGCCCTCGGAAATCGTGGTCGCGGTCCTGCGCGGGTTTCGTGACACCTTCCCCTCGGTGGCGCTGAACCTGACGGTGGGTGAACTGGGCGCGGTGATGAACCTTGTGATCAACGGTAAGGCAGATATCGGCATCGGCGGCGCGCCTCTGCTGAACAATGACCTGATCTCGGCCGATAAGCTGGGGCATTCTTTCATGGTGCCGGTGGCCGCTGCCAGCCACCCTTTGGCCCGGCTGGGCCGCCCCCTGACCCTTGCCGATGTGCGCGAAGAGGTTCAACTGGTGGTCACTGACGCCTCGGGCCTGACCAGCGGGCGAAACTTCAACGTCCTTTCCTACAAGATCTGGCGCGTCGGCGATGTGGCGACCAAGCACCAACTGATCCGCGGCGGGCTTGGCTGGGGCGGACTGCCGGCTGCTCTGGTCAGAAAGGACCTGAAATGCGGGCGGCTGGTACAGCTGGATCTGGATGCCTACGAACTGGGCGAATACTCGCTTTATGCGCTTTGCCGGGCTGACCATTCGCCGGGCCCCGCGACCAGCTGGCTGATCGAGGCGTTTCGCCAACGGCTGTCGGCCTGTCCCAAGCAGGTCGACCTGTCCAATCTTGCCAAGGCCGGGGACGAATGCGTCACGGCGAAACCGGCCTGACCGGGCACGGCATGCAACCGGCACTTGCCTATGGGTCCATGATGAAATTTCATGGTCTCTGACCCGCCGCCAGAAGCAGGCCTCCGATGACCCGCCTTCGCGTCCCCCCTCTCAGCGCCCTTGTTGCATTTCAGACCGTCGCCCGCTGCGGCTCGATCTCGGCCGCCGCACAAATTCTGGGGCTGACGCAAAGCGGGGTCAGCCGCCAGATCGCCCGGCTTGAGGATCATGTCGGCGCAGTGCTTTTCGAACGCACGACCTCTGGCGTCATGCTGAATGCGCTGGGGCAGGAATATGCCTTGCAGGTCGGCCAGGCCATGGATGCACTTTCGGTGCTGAGCGAGGGAATGCCCGGCACACATGACAGTCACCGTGTCGTGCTGGCCTGCTCACAGGGTGTGGCCGATCTGTGGGTGATGCCGCGTCTTGCCGCCCTGCACCATGAGTTGCCCTGGCTTGAGCTGAAGTTGCGGGTGGACGAGAATATCTCGCAACTGCGGCCAGATGAATATGATCTGGCGCTTTACCACCGCCCGGGCCGGGTGGCCGATTTCGTCATGCATCCGCTTGGCGCCGAAGAGATGGTGCCCGTCACCGCCCCCGGGCAGCCACTGCTGGCCGAAATGGAAACCCCACTGCTGTTGACCATGGAAGAAACCTTCAAAGAGTGGACAGATTGGGGCAACTGGCTTTTCAGCGCCGGCGTCACCCTGCCCGAGGCAACGATGCGCTGGAAAATGGGCAGCTACCGGCTGGCGATCGAGGCAGCAGTGCAGGGAACCGGCGTTGCCATGGGCTGGACATGGTTGGTCCAGGACCTGATCGACGCCGGCCATCTTGTCCAGGCCCACCCATACCGGCTGATGGGTCAGGGGCGCTATTACCTGATACGCCCGACCCAGCGGCACCTGCGCGCACCGGCGAAAAAGCTGTTCGATTGGCTGGTAGCAAGCAACCGTCACGGGATCACGAAATGATCCGGCCTCGCCGCCCTGCCCCTGCGTCAAAGGGGTATGACTGAAAATCATTTGCCTTGCCCTGCCCGCGCCATAGGGTTGAGCCCTGCCAACAGGTCACGGGATCGTTCAACACGGGGAGGCGCCGTATCTGCGGCGTAAAAACACATGAACCACGGACAACCCTCGCAGATCGGGCGGCGCGGCTTGCTTGCCGGCGCGGCGGGACTATCGGCACTGGCACTGTTCCCCGGCCGGCTGTCTGCCCAGGACACCCCCCGACGGGGCGGCGTTTTGCGCATGGGGCTGGGCGGCGGCTCGACCACCGACGATTTCGATCTGCGCAAGCTCAACGACTGGGTGCCGGTGAACCAGGCCTATATGGTGATGAACGGCCTGGTCGAGATCGACGCCGAAAACATCGCCCGGCCCGAGCTGTTTGAAAGCTGGGAGACTGGCGAAGGCGCCGAGGAATGGCTGTTCCGCGTCCGTCAGGGCATCACCTTCCACAACGGCAAGACCCTGACCGCCGATGACATCGTCTATTCGCTGAACCTGCACCGGGGCGACAGCTCTTCGGCGGCGCGTTCGATTGCAGCGGCGTTCAGCGACGTCCGGAAAGTATCGCAACATGAGGTCAGGATAACCCTGACCTCGGGCAACGCCGACCTGCCCTATGTCTTGTCGGATTATCATTTCCTCGTCGTGCCCGAGGGCTTTACCGACTGGGCAAACCCCATCGGCACCGGCCCCTTTGTCCCCGAAAGCATCGAGCCGGGCGTGCGTGCACGTTTCCGTCGCAACCCTGATTACTGGAAGCCGGGCTGCGCCAATGTCGATACGGTCGAGGTCATCGTCATTAACGATATCGCCGCCCGCACCAACGCGCTGATGTCGGGACAGGTGCAGGTGATCAATAACCTTGATCTCAAGACCGTGGATCTGCTGGCACGCAACCGCAATCTGGAGATCGTGCGCTCAAAGGGCGGGCAACACTATACCTTCCTCATGGATTGCACCAAGGCGCCGTTTTCGGATGCGAATGTGCGGCTGGCGGTGAAACATGCGGTGGACCGTGAACTGCTGCTCAAGACCGCGCTTCTGGGCAATGGAGCACTTGGCAACGACCACCCGATCCCGTCCTCGGACCGTTTTTTCAACAGTGAACTGCCGCAGCGCCCATATGATCCGGACAAAGCCAGATTCCATCTGCGGCAGGCGGGGCTTGAGGGGCTGACGCTTACGCTGCACAGCTCGGATGCGGCATTCCCGGGGGCGGTGGACGCAGCAGCGATCTACCGCACCACGGCCGCCCCGGCAGGGATCGAGGTCGCCATCCAGCGCGAGCCTGCCGACGGCTATTGGGACAATGTCTGGATGAAGGCGCCCTTCTGCATGTCCTATTGGGGCGGAAGGCCGACGGCAGATCAGATGCTGACCATCGCCTATGCCTCTGGCTCGGCCCAGAACGACACCCATTGGGCCAGTGCCGATTTCGACCGGTTGCTGACCGAGGCGCGCGCCCTGCTCGACGACAGCCGCCGCCGCGAGATCTATTGGGAGTTGCAGCGCATGATCCATGACGATGGCGGCGCGATGATCCCGATGTTCGGCGACTATCTCGACGCCGTTTCGGTCAAGGTCAAAGGGGTTACGCCGCATCCGATGTTCAACCTGATGGGCGCGCGTATGGCCGAAAAGGTCTGGCTGAACTGATGGCGTGGCTGATCCTGCAGCGGCTGGGACTGGGGGTCATCACCCTGGTCTTGGTCTCGATGTTGGTCTTTGCGGGCACCGAGATCCTGCCCGGCGACGTGGCCGCCGCAATCCTTGGCCAGAATGCGACACCTGAGTCACTGGCCGCGCTGCGGCAAGAACTTGGCCTCGATTCCGGGCCGGTCGCGCGTTACCTCGCCTGGGCCTCGGGTATTCTGCATGGCGATCTGGGGCAGTCGCTGGCCAATCGCCAGCCGGTTGGCGAGCTGCTTTGGCCCCGGTTTGGCAATACCATGGCGCTGGCCGGTTACGCGGCCGTCATCGCTGTGCCGCTGGCAGTCGGGCTGGGGATATCCTCGGCAGCCCTTCGCGGCTCGTTCTTTGATCGGGCGGCGAATGTCGTGGCGCTGGCGACCGTCTCATTGCCGGAATATTTCCTGGGACTGCTGCTGATCCTGTTCGTCTCGGTCCAGTGGGGGCTGTTGCCAAGCCTTGCCGATACTTGGTCCGGCATGGGTCTGGCAGCATGGCTGCAGGCCACGACCCTGCCGATGCTGGTGCTGGTTCTGGTGACCGTTGCGCAGATCATGCGCATGACCCGTACGACTGTCCTTGCAGTAATGGACCAGCCATTTATCGAAACGGCCTGCCTCAAGGGGTTGCCCATGGGCCGCGTCGTGCTGGTCCATGCCGTGCCGAATGCGCTTGGCCCGACCATCAATGTCGTCGCTTTTAACCTGACCTATCTGATCGCCGGTGTGGTGCTGGTCGAGACAATCTTCAATTACAACGGGCTGGGCCGGTTCATGGTCGATGCGGTCTCGAAACGAGACGTGCCGATGGTGCAGGCGGCCGCAATGGTCTTTGCCGCTGTCCATGTGGTGATGAACATGCTGGCCGATATCGCGGCGATCGCGCTGAATCCTCGCCTGCGCCACCCACGCGTGAAGGAGTCCTGAGATGACCCTGCCGGTTTTCGGACGGATCCCCCTCTCGGCCGTCTTTGGCACGCTGATCCTTGCGGGGACGTTGGTGCTGTTTCTCTTTGGACCGATGCTTGCCCCCTATGGACAGGAAGATGTGCTGGGCATGCCCTTTGCCGAGCCGTCTGCCGCCCATCCCCTTGGGCTGGACCAGAACGGGCGGGACATGATGTCGCGCCTTTTGCACGGGGCGCGCATGTCGGTGGGCGTGTCGCTGGCGGCGGTGGTGATCTCATTCTGCATCGGGGTGCCGCTGGGCTTTCTGGCTGCGCTGAGGGGTGGCTGGCCCGATCTGATCGGGGCACGACTGGTCGATATCGTCATGTCTATTCCGGTGCTGATCTCGGCGCTTGTCGTCTTGCAGGCACTTGGTTCAAGCTTGCCGGTCCTGATCGGAACCATCGCGCTTTTGGACAGCACGCGGGTGTTTCGCCTTGCCCGCATCCTGGCACAAGGGATCGTGGTGATGGAATATGCCGAGGTCGCCCGTCTGCGCGGCGAGGGCCTGTGGTGGATGCTGCGCCGCGAGATCCTGCCCAATGCCCTGCCGCCGTTGATGGCCGAATTCGGGATGCGCTTCTGCTTTGCCTTCCTGTTCGTCGCGGGGCTGTCTTACCTTGGGCTGGGGGTGCAGCCGCCCTTTGCCGACTGGGGCGGCATGGTGCGCGACTGCCAGCAGGGCATCCTTTATGGCCTTTACGCGCCCCTGTTTCCGGCCGGAACGATCGCGCTTGTCACCATCGGCGTCAACCTTGTCGTTGACTGGGCGCTGGCCGGACGCACCACCATACAGGGAGAAAACCGATGAGCCATGTACTGCAGATCCGTGACCTCAGGGTCGAAGCGCCGGATGGCACGGTACTGCTGCACGGCGTCTCGATGGACCTGAACCCGGGTGAGGTACTGGGTCTGATCGGGGAATCCGGTGCGGGAAAATCGACGGTTGCGCTGGCCTCGATGGGCTATGGCCGGGGCGGCTGCCGCATCACAGGGGGCGAAATCCGCCTTGCCGGGACCGAGATGCGCACCGCACCGCGCCAGACACGGGAGGCTTTGCGCGGCACCCGCATCGCTTATGTGGCGCAAAGCGCTGCGGCAGCCTTTAACCCGGCGATGCGGCTGGAACGCCAGATCCTCGAAGTACCGCGCGTCCACGGGCTGATGAACGAGGCCGAGGCCCGCGTCTGGATGACCGACCTGTTCAGCGCCCTGCAATTGCCGGACCCCGAACATTTCGGCCGGCGGTTTCCGCATCAGGTCTCGGGCGGGCAGTTGCAGCGGGCGATGATCGCCATGGCCATGGCAGGAAAGCCCGATATCCTGGTGCTGGACGAGCCGACGACCGCGCTGGACGTCACCACCCAGATCGAGGTGCTGCGGCTGTTGCGCGACGTGATCCGCCGCTATGGGACCGCCGCGCTTTACATCACTCATGACCTGGCGGTGATCGCCCAGATCGCCGACCGGCTGATGGTGCTACGCAATGGGCGCGAAGTCGAGACCGGCCCGACCGCCGCGCTGCTTGACACGCCGCAACAGGATTACACCCGCCTGCTGGTGGCCGAGCGGCACGGCAGCCTGACTGCCTCGCAGCGCATGCACAATCCTGGCAAGGATGAATTGCTGGCAATCGAAGGTGTCGATGCCTTCTATGGCCGGACACAGGTTCTGCATGACGTCTCGCTGCGCCTGAACCGGGGTGAAACGCTGGCCGTGGTGGGCGAATCCGGCTCGGGCAAGTCGACGCTGGCACGGCTGATCGCCGGACTTTTGCCGCCGGCGCGGGGCGAAGTAAGGCTGGACGGCGCATGCCTGCCACCGGAGTTGAGCCAGCGCGACAACGCCCAGCTACGGCGTGTCCAGCTTGTCTATCAGTTGCCCGATGTGGCATTGAACCCGCACCAGACCGTGGGTGAGGTGATCGGCCGACCGCTGGCGCTGTTCGGAGGACTGCGCGGCCGGGCGCTGAAAGACGAGGTTGCGCGGCTGTTGGATCAGATCGGCCTGCCCGCCTGTTTCGCCGCCCGGCTGCCCGGCGCATTGTCTGGCGGGCAGAAACAGCGCGTCTGCATCGCCCGTGCGCTGGCGGCAAAGCCGGATCTGCTGATCTGCGACGAGGTGACCTCGGCACTTGATCCGCTGGTGGCCGAGGACATCCTGCGCCTCTTGCTCCAGCTTCAGGACGAATTGGGCATCGCCTATCTTTTCATCACCCACGACCTGTCGGTGGTCCGCCGCCTCGCCGACCGGGTGATGGTGATGCAGACGGGCCGGATCATCGAGACAGCCGGGACCGCGACGCTATTTGCGACGCCGGAGCAGGCCTATACGCGCCGCCTGCTTGCCGCAGTCCCCGAGCTGCGCACCAATTGGCTGGACGAGGTCACCGCCGCGCACTGATCCCCGCCCCTCCATCCGCCGACGCAGGCCCCTTACGCGGCGCCGGTCCCTTTCCTGATGCCAGCGGAGAGTAGAATGAGCATAGAAGTTATTGAAAATACTTGGATACCACTGAGTGACGGCACCCGTCTTGCGGCGCGGATCTGGCTACCCAGTGGCGCACGGTCGCATCCGGTCCCCGCGGTTCTGGAATATATTCCCTATCGCAAACGCGACGGAACCCGGGGCCGGGACGAGCCAATGCACGGCTATTTCGCGCAGCACGGCTATGCCTCAATTCGGGTGGACATGCGCGGCAGCGGTGATTCCGACGGTCATCTGGCCGATGAGTACCTGGCGCAGGAACAGGATGACGCTCTTGAGATCATCGACTGGATCACCGCGCAGGAATGGTGCTCGGGCAATGTCGGAATGATGGGAAAAAGCTGGTCGGGCTTTAACTGCCTGCAAGTCGCCATGCGCCGCCCGCCCGCGCTAAAGGCCGTCCTGAGCTGTTATTCGACTGACGACCGTTTCCGCGACGACATCCATTTCATGGGCGGCTGTCTGCTGAACGACAACCTGTGGTGGGGTTCGATCATGCTGGCCTATCAGGCCCGTCCGCTTGACCCCGAGATCGCCGGAGCAGGCTGGCGCGATCGCTGGCTTGAGCGGATCAGGAACCTGCCCTTCTTTCCGGCGCTATGGGCCGCCCATCAAAGCTATGACGACTATTGGAAACATGGTTCGGTCCAAGAGGACTGGTCCGCGATTCAATGCCCGGTGCTGGTGGTCGGTGGCTGGGTGGACAGCTATACCAACTCGGTCCCGCGCCTGCTGGAAAAGCTGCCTGTGCCAAGCCGCGGCATCATCGGCCCCTGGGGTCATGTCTATCCCCATGACGGCGTCCCCGGGCCCGCGATCGGCTTTCTGCAAGAGGCGGTGCGCTGGTGGGATCACTGGCTCAGGGGCATTGATACCGGAGTGATGGATGAGCCGCAGCTGCGCGCCTTTATCAACGACCCCACGCCTCCGACCGGCACCCGAAAAGAACAGCCCGGCCGCTGGGTGGGTGAGATGCGCTGGCCCAGCCCCACCATCCTGCCACATGTGCTGCATCTGCATGCGAATGGCACGCTTGCGCCCATGCCCCGGACTGACGACGCGGAACTGTCGATCCGCTCGCCTCAGGATCACGGCCGCGCCGGTGGTGAATGGATGGGCACCGGCTGCGAGGGCGAGATGCCGACCGATCAGCGCCTTGATGACGGGGGGGCGCTGAATTTT
Organism: Paracoccus kondratievae; assembly: GCF_009301415.1. GTDB lineage: Bacteria > Pseudomonadota > Alphaproteobacteria > Rhodobacterales > Rhodobacteraceae > Paracoccus > Paracoccus kondratievae. The sequence continues at coordinate 280,207 of NZ_CP045074.1, forward strand.
ACCTCTGCCGCGCTGACCGATGCGGTCGAGATCCTTGGCGCGCCAGAGCTTGAGCTTGAGCTTGGCGCCGATGTCCCGGTGGCCCAGCTTGGCGTACGACTGTGCGACGTGCTGCCCTCGGGCGAGGTGCTGCGTGTCTCGTATCAGGTGCTGAACCTCACCCACCGGGACAGTCACGAAACGCCGACGCCGCTGGAGCCCGGCCAGCGCTATCGCATCAAGATCATGCTGTCGGCCTGTGGGCATCGCTTCCTGCCCGGGCACCGGATCCGGGTGTCAATCGGAACAGCATATTGGCCAATGATCTGGCCCGCGCCGCAACCCGCCACGGTGACGATCCGGCCCGGAGATTGCCGCCTGACGCTGCCCATGCGTGACCCCTCGGCCCCGCAAGCCGAGGTGTCCTTTCCCCCGCCCTCTTCTGGAGTTTTGGCCGTTTTGACGCGAACTGATCCTGGCTTGGTGCTGCGCGCGTCGTCGTTTGACCATGTCACCGGGGTTGCGCACTATATCACCGAGGGGCGGGGCGGGCTTTTCGGCGAGGGGATCGTGCGCATTGATGAGACCGGCACCGAACTGGCCCATAACCTGCGCCGTGAGCTGACCATCCGGCCCGACGATCCCCTGTCGGCACGCTATGTCCTGACCCAAAGCTATGAGATGGGCCGCAAAGGCTGGCGCACACGTATCGAAACCGTCACGGAGATGAGCGCGGATGCCGGGCGTTTCTTCCTGAAAGGCCGGCTGATCGCCTATGAAGGCGCGAACGAGGTCGCACGACGCGATTGGGACGAGACAATCCCCCGCCATCTGCTCTGACGCAAAAGGGGGCGCTGCCGCCCCCTGCACTCTGTCTTGACTGTCGCCCCCTTTTGGGGACCTTCTGTGTCGAAGGGAGGCTCAGTTACTCTGGACGGCATCGTGGCTGCCTGTTGAGGGGCCGATTGCCTGCCAGGTCACCGAGGCCCGCGCGATATGCGTGTCGCCCCAGGTCACAAACTCGACCACAAAACCAGAGCGTGTCACCTCCACCGCCTCGAGCCGGAAGCGCAGGTTCTGGTCATGCGCCGCATCAAGCCCGCTCAGCCCCAGGTTCACGCATGGAACCGCACCGAAAGGCGCGACAAATGAGGTGCTGATCCGGACACTCCGGTCACCACTGCCCGCCCACATCGGCAGCCCCGCATCAACATGGTTGAAGAGCTCGCCCGAGGCGCTGATCATCTGAAGCTCTCCGGTCCAGATCAGGTTCTGCGTAAAAGGAGAGCGCGTATCATCCAACATCTTCTGATCTCCGATCCTGATCGACCCCCGGCCGCGGCCGGGGCTTACGAAGCGCGGCTTCACAAGGACAAATCGGGTTCAGAGGCGCCGGCGGGACTGGTGCCCGCGGCCTTCTGACGCTGCCCCTCACTGAGGCAGATCTGATCCGCGGCAGCCACCGTCATATTCGCCGGGCGATCAATCGAGCGGTCCCAGGTGACGAGCGATCTGGTGTAAAGCTGGCAGGTGACCGGGCCCGAGGCCGTCTGGACCGTCACCGGCGCCGTTTCATAATCCTTGGGGTCGATCGAACAGGCCGCAAGCAGCCCCAGCGCCAGGACCGGCAGGAATTTGTTCATCTCTGGTTACCTTCTGCTACCATTACACAAGACAGGGCGCGGAACTCCCGGGCCCGCCGTTACTTCCGCCCCGCCCGACACGGGGCGGGACGGTCATCACAAACCGGTATTCCGGCCGGTCGGATCGCGGGCCTCAGCCGTCTGCGGCGCCATCAGGGCAATCATCGCACCCAGGCTGGAAACGATGCGGCGGGTTTCGCCCTCGGGCACCATCTCTGCCGTTGTCGAGAGAAGCTCCGAGACAACCTTCAGGACCGCCTGCTGCCCGTCTGCGAACCCGGCCTCGTACCAGGACCGATGACTGTCGGAATTCATCAGATACCTCCCCACCAAAGCACCCCATTGCGCATTCGGGCCGAGCAGATGCCGGCGCCCGCCTGCCAGTCGGATTGCGGGTACGTGCGACGGTTCATCCGACACGGGAGAGACCTTTACGGCGCATCATGCGACCCCGGGCCGGATGTGAAGACCGTGCACCACGCATGCCAATCATCCGGCACAAGGCCGCATCGGGTCTGCGGCCGGGCAGACAGGGCCCCGGCGCGCAGATCGGTCAGCCTGCCGCATGTGCCGGGACACGGCCCACGGGCGTGATCCCCGTCGGCATCCCCCGGCCCTTAGTGAAGGGCACGCCCGACGGGATCATGCTCGACAAGCGGGCGGCTGTTCTGCAGATGCCGCACCCCCATCTTGCGCGCCTGACGGCCCGAGGGCAGAAACCGCGCCGGCTGCGGCACATGGGACGGATCCGCAAGCTCGGGGAAAAGCGCGCAGATCTCCTGCACCGCCTCGTCGCCGACGGATTTCAGCGCCTGCGGGCCGGTATAAAGCGACTCGGTCTCGGCCCCGTTCGAGATCACCACCTCGTGCCGGTCGAAGAGGATGTGGAAATACTCGACCTCCTGCACGTCGTCGGCGATGTCGATCCCGTCCAGCAGCACAAGCTGCTTGGCCGCGACCAGAACCTCCATCGCGCCGAACATCTTCTGCGCGATCTTCGAGCGCACCAGCACCCGATGCTGCGGCGAAACCATCAGATCGCTGGCAGGCACCCCCGGCCCCATCGCGCCGGCCCTGATGCGGACCGGACGCAGGTTCGGCATCGTCTCAAGCTCATGCGCCCAGAGCTGGCGCGAGCCGATCCAGCGCACAGGCTGAAGCCCGTGGTCCCGCGTCAGCACAAGATCCCCGACACAAAGATCCTCAACCGCAACCTCACCACGATCCGTCATGAGCAAGGTGCCGCGGACAAAACACACAACCGGAAGCGGGTCATTGCCACCCTTGGCCTTGAACTGCGTGTCGTCAACATACGGCCTGATATAATCTTCAGTCAGTCTTTCCAGTTTATCGAGCCATTTTTTCCAAGGCGCAAAAGCCTCGTCCCTGGCCTTGAGAGCCGCCGCGACTTTCTGCTCATGGGTCATAGTATTCGGATACCCATTATAAGCCTTAAAGAAAGCGTCGTTTGCAACCTTATCAGCATCTGGCCGCAGCAAATCGTAAAGCTTTTTCTGGAACTCTTCCGGCGTCTGGCCATGCGCTGCGTATGTTTTTCCATTAATGGAAAAGCCACCGCCAACAATCGGAGTCTCATATTTGGACAGATCCGTATCACTGACGAAGTAGGTATTCCCATCGGAACCCTTGATCAAATGCCCTTTGATGTTACCGTGAAAGATGCTGATCTGCCCCTGACCCGGGACATCCACAACCTGAGAAGGACTGGTCAGGATGGTTTCCACGGAGCCGACGTAAGTCCCGGTAATTTTCTCGCCATTCGGGAGATGTACAGTTACATCCTGCCCGTTCTTGGCGGTAGACGACGGGTTGCCGTTCGTTCCTTTCGCCGAGATGTGATCAAGCTCTTCCGACCCTTGCGATATGTCGGAATAGTTTCCCTTCCAGTTATCATTGACCTTCCACTTATCTCCATCCTTGACGAGGAGATTGTCATCCACTTTCGTGATATACATTTCATTACCCCACAACCATCGGCACCGCCGTGCCGAGAAACTCGTTACGATCTTGACAAGCACACTTCAGCCGCCAGCCGGATGAACTGGCAGGTCAGCTATTTTTCGAACAAAAAACTACGAGGCCACCGTCAGAGCAGACCCAAAAAATGCCGATTTCTGGCAAAATTTAGCCGGCATCCGTCCGCAGGCCCAAGGCCCGGAGCATTCATAAACGGTGGTTTTTGGCAATTGAGAAAAATCAGGTGTCAGCGAAAGGAATCGCTTGTGAAAACCGAAATTTTGGCGCGCGCGGCAAGACCGCCAAAAACCACCGTTTAAGTCAAGCCGACCCCTCAATTTACATTTTTAAAATACTTAGTATTAACAATTTCCTTGCTCTTGCATGTTTTGAAAATATGCCGTGCAGTATGGAGATATTTCTCAATGATCATTGGTTATGCCCGTGTTTCGACCGACGACCAGCGCCTGGATTTGCAGCTTGCCGCGCTGAAAGAGGCGGGTTGCAAAAATATCTTCCAGGACCACGGCGCCACCGGTTCACACATGGATCGTCCGGGGCTGGAAAACGTGCTGAGAGCGCTGAAACCCGGCGATACGCTGGTGGTCTGGCGGCTCGACCGCCTTGGCCGGTCGCTGACCGATCTGGTGAAATTCGTCGAAGAGCTGGGCAGAAAAGGGTGCGAGTTCCGGTCGCTCAACGAATCCATCGACACCCGCACCTCGGGCGGGCGGCTGATCTTTCACATCATGGCCGCCTTTGCCGAGTTCGAGCGCAATCTGATCAGCGAGCGCACCCGCGCGGGTCTGGTGGCCGCCCGCCAGCGCGGCAGCCGGCTTGGCCGTCCGCGCATCGTGCTGACCGAGGCGGAAATCAACGAGGCACGGCGCGCCATCAAGGAAAAGCGGCAGACGTTGGGCGAAATTGCCGCAGGTTATCAGATATCATCCACCACCCTGAGGCGGCGGCTGGACGCCAGCGCAGAGGGAAAACGCAAGCTTGTCAGACCCTTGCTGAGGGAAACAAAGGCATCTCACCTCCCAGCGCCCCATAAGCAGATGAGAAACGAAATGACTGGCAGGACACCACATAAGGTCGGCCCCTCGCGCCAGAGCTGAACAGCGACCTCGGTTTTCGCCACCAGGGAGGCTATTGCAAAGCCGGTCCTCGAATGGCGCGCAGCCGTATCCTCTGTTCCCGGGCAGGTTCATACCCTGGAAGGCCGATACAATGGGCTGACCCCGCGCCATGAGGTTGCAGGTGGCGAGAGGCCAAGTACCGGCCATACCTCTGTAAAGAGCAATGGCCGGACCGCCTGATACGTCACCGCCGCCGATCAGGTGGGATAAGGCACGGCACCCGGGACGCATAACAAAGCCGGGCCCGGCGGCCCGGCAACGGGCGCCCCTCGGGCTGAGAGTGACCGCAGGCACGCAGGATGCACCTCGGCCAGCAGAACCTAACGGCACGGCCCCTCACGTAATGAGGGGCCGGTCCATCCAGAGCCGACGCATCGCCGCAGGAACCTTGGGTTATTGGCCCGCCGGCAACACCGCCTTGATCAGCGCCAGCCCCGCCTCGACCCGAGCCGGGTTCGGGATGCTGCGGTTGGCAAGGATCACCAGACCCAGATCCTCACCCGGGACCAGCGCGACATAACCGCCAAAACCGTTCGTCGAGCCGGTCTTGCCAAGCAGCACCTCACCGCCCGGGGCTGGCTTCGGCAATCGCGTCGCAGGTTGGCTTTTCATCGCCATCCCGGGCGCGGCCCCGGCCAGAATCTGATCTAGCGGCATCGGCCACGGATAGCGTTCCCAGATCATCGCCTGCTGAAAATACTGCGTTTCCGTCTGGCCCGCATGGGTCTGTGCCATCGCCTTGCGCAGCTCAGGCGGCGCCCCGGACCCATCCAGGTTAAGGTGCAGAAAGCGCAGCATATCGCGCAGGTCGGACTTTATCCCGTAAGCCTCGTCATCCAGCATCCCCGGATTGACGCGGACAGCCCGATCATCCTGACGCGAGTAGCCCCAGGCATAGCGCGACATCTCGGCCTGCGGCACATCGACAAAAGTGCTGCCAAGCCCCAGCGGTTTCAGGACATGATCCTGCAGCGCCTTATCGTAAGTCGCGCCAAAGGACTGGGCTGAGATACGACCCAAAAGGCCGATACTGATATTGGAATAGGACCTCTCACCCCCCGGCACGGGCTGCCAGTCGTGCAGCCAGCGCATCAGGCTGGCGTCATCGCTGGCCTCATCGGGGACCTGAATGGGCAGGCCGCTGGTCTGATGGGTGGCAAGATCCATCAACGAAACCTTTCCGATCGCACTGCCCTTCAGGTCGGGCAGATGGGTCGCGACGGAATCGGAAAGTGACAGGCGCCCCTCGACCTCAGCCAAAGCGGCAAGGGTCACGTTAAAGGTCTTGCTGATCGAGCCCAGCTCGAAGATCGTCCGGTCCGTCACCGCGACACCGCCATCGCGGTCGGCGACACCGGCGGTAAAGACATAGTCCTGTCCCTGCCAGGTCACACCGACAGCAAGCCCGGGAATGTCGTATTCTGACATGACGGGGGCGAAAATCTCGCTTGCCACCTGCTGAAACTCTGCCTCGGTCATAGCCGATGCGGGCACGGCCAAGGCCGCTGCGATCAGGCCAATGCCCGCACATCCATAATTCATTTTCATGTTTCTGCTCTGTTAAAATTGGGGCAAACGCTGTGCCGCGTGCCATGTCTGCCAGTTAAGACAAAGCAAACGGCGGGCACAAACGATCATATTTCACTTTCGTCATGAGATAATCTAATCTCATCTCATGGACCGACCACAACTGCCCCTGAATGCCCTGCGCGCCTTTGAGGTGGCCTCGCGCCACCTGAACCTGACCCGCGCCGCCATCGAGCTTTGCGTGACGCAAGCCGCGCTTAGCCACCAGATCCGCGGGTTGGAAGAGCGACTGGGCGTCACCCTGTTTCGCCGCGTACCGCGCGGGCTGGTCCTGACCGAAGAGGGGATCATGCTCGCCCCGGTTCTGACCCGGATCTTTGACGAAATGTCGGGCGCTCTCGATCGCTTTTCCTCGGGACATTATCATGAGACGATCAACCTTGGCGTCGTGAGCAGCTTTGCGACCGAATGGCTGATCCCGCGGATCGAGGATTTCCAGCGCCTCCACCCCTCGGTTGACCTGCGCATCCACACCAACAACAACCGCGTCGACCTGGCTGGCGAAGGGCTGGATCTGGCGATCCGTTTCGGCGACGGCAGCTGGCATGGCGTGGCCGCGACCCGGCTGATGAGTGGCGCGATGATGCTGGTCTGCAGCCCCGAGACAGCAGGCCGCCTGCGCCGGATCGAGGACTTACCTTCGATACCCCTGCTGCGATCCTACCGCGCCAGCGAATGGGAACGCTGGTTCGCCAGTCAGGGCCTGCCCGCGCCACTGTTACGCGGGCCGGTCTTTGACAGCTCACTGGCGATTGCCGAAATGGCCGCGCGCTCGTATGGCGCGGGGCTGGTGCCGGTTGTTTTGTTTGCGCCATGGCTGCAGAACGGGCGGCTGGTGCGACCCTTTGATACCGTGCTTGCCGCTGGTGACTACTGGCTGACACGGCTGCATGCCAGCCCCGAAACCGCGGGGCAGGCCGCATTCCGCGAATGGCTGACCGCAGCCTGCGCAGAAGATGAGAGCGGCGCAATCTGAAAACACGCCGCCCCCAGAAGTCAGGCGACCGCGCGGCGGTACAGGTGCCAGGTCGCGTGGCCAAGGATGGGCAGCACGACGATCAGCCCGGCAAAAAACGGAATCATCCCAAGAAGCAGCGAGACGGCAACGATCACCCCCCATAGCAGGGTCGCGCCCGGGTTGCGGCGCGCGACGGCAAGCGAGGTCGCCAGCGCCACAGGCACGCCCACCGATCGGTCAATCAGCATCGGAAATGACACAAGGCTGACGCAAAGCACCACCGCCGCAAAGACAAATCCGACAAGAATGCCGATCACGGCCATGGTCCAGCCCGCCTCGGTGGTAAAGGTGGCGGTCAGGAATGCGCGCAGGCTTTCCTGTGGCATCGGCCCCAGCGTCGCGGCCCAGATCTCATGCGCGGCGAATAGCCACAGCACAAAGATCGCGACCAGCAGCATGCCCAATGCCAGAACAGGCCCCAGCACCCGACCAGTCAGGGCAGAGAGGGCCGCGCCCCAGCCGACCTCTTCGCCCCGTTCGCGCCTGCGGCTCATCTCATACAGGCCGATTGCCGCGACGGGGCCGATCAGCGGAAAGCCAGCGGCCAGCGGGAAAAGCAGATGCATTTGCCCTGCGTGAAAGGCCCAGACCGCCAGGACAAAGCCGATCACAGGATAAAGCGCGACGGCCGTGATCACATCTGTTCTCAGAGCGGCAAAATCGGCGATGCCCTTGCGCAACGCGATGCCGATATCCTCGGCGTCGATCTTGTTGACGGCGGGTGGGGCCATCTCATGGCTGCCGATCCCATCGACCGCCGCGCCGACGCCACGACCCACAAGGGCCAGCCTCTGCGCGCTCCAGCTTAACGGATTTCCTATAGTTTCTCGGTGCATGGCTGCATCCTCCCTTTCCCGAAGGGCCCGGAACCGGGCAAGGCATCAGCCAGAGAACCCGGCCCCCGCCCGTGCATATGCCGGGCCGAACCGTCCTCAGTATCAGTCTAGCAGATACAGCCGGAAATTGCATCCATCTAATCGGATGCCCATGCCATGGCAGCATGAATGCTGCGATTTTCTGAAATCAGACGGGCACAGCCAGCAGCCATGCCCGCGCAAGGCCCTTTGTTGCCAGCTACTTGCCCGCCGCCCGCAGGCTGGCGTCGATGTAGCACAGCGCCTCAAGCGCCATATCGGTGTTGACCCGCGTGGTCAGCTGTCCCGTCCCCGATGCAATCTGAGAGAGATACCGGCGCATGGCCTCCAGCGAAATTTCCCCATCCTCGGCGATGGATGCAAGGGCGATCTGCCCAACCGTAAAGGCGACCATGTCCGGGCTGCCCAGAAACTCGGGCGACCGGCGACGTGCGCGCAGGCTTACCGCTTCAATCATTAATCTCTCCTCGCATTGCAAAATATCGTTCGAAAAAGTGAAGGCATGGCCGCAAAGATGCGCCCAGGCCGAAAGTTCATATACTGCAGAAGCATCACTCTCTTGCAGCAGCTTGTTAACGAATTCAAATGAAGTAACGTTGCATGCGGAATGCACAAAATGAATAATAAGCGCCTGGACCTGAATCTGCTGACCGTGCTTGATGCCGTGGCCAGACGTGGCTCGGTCTCGGACGCAGCGCGGGAACTGCACCTTAGCCAGCCTGCTGTCAGCCATGCCCTTGGACGTTTGCGCAACCTGACCAAGGACCGGCTGTTCGTCAGGTCAGGCAACCGGCTTGTCCCCACATCGCGCACGCTGGCGATGATCAACCCGGTGCGCAGCCTTTTGCAGCAGGCCGCCGTCATGCTGGCGCCAGAACAGTTCGATCCACAGGCAAGTAAGCGCAGCTTTCGCATCGCGGCCTCGGATTATCCGCTGCTGTCGATCGTTCCGGGTTTTTCCGCTCGCCTGCGGCGCGAGGCGCCAGGCGTCAAACTGGCACTGCAACCCGCCAATCCCGAAAACCTTGCCGATCTGTCGGCAGGCAATCTTGATGCAAGTTTCTGGACCGGAGGCCCGCCGGGGGAGGGTTGGTCGCTGACCCCCCTGCTGGATGAAACGCTGATCGGGGTCTGCGGGCCGGACCATCCCTTTGCTGGTGGACAAGAAATCGGCATCGAGACCTGGGTCGCGCAGTCCCATGCCATCGTCGCCTATGGCAGCATGTCGCATAATCCGATCAACAGGGCGCTGGCGGCGCTGGGGATATCGGAACAGATCACCCTGATCAGCCCCTCATATTCGGGGGCAATGGCGGCGCTGGCGCCCGCGCGGCTGATCATGGCCCTGCCCCGCCGGCTTTTGCCGATCGCCAAGACCTTCCGCCTTGCGGCCTTCCCTCTGCCGGTCGAAATCCCGAGCTTTCCCTATGGCCTGTTACGCCATCGCCGGACGCTAGAGGACCCGGGCCTCGACTGGCTGACGAACCTGCTGGTCACGCATGTCCAGCAAGAGATCTGGTGACAGCGCAGCCTGCCGACAGCCGCTTAACGCAGGCTGTCAGGCAATGGGATGAATTCATTCTCATCACCCGGGGGCAGGCGAAAGCGGCCGTGATCCCAATCGCCCTCGGCCCAGGCCTGCTTGGCTGAATCTATCCGTTCGCGTGACGAGGCGACAAAGTTCCACGAAATATAGCGCGGCCCGTTCATCGTCTCGCCGCCCAGAACCATCAGCCGCGCGCCCGTCTCGCCCGCCTTCAGGCTGATGTGGTCACCGGGGCGGAACACCATCATCCGACCGGCCTCAAAGGTCTCTCCCGCTACCAGAATACTGCCTTCGACGACATAGACACCGCGGTCCTCATGCTCATCCGGCAGTGGCAATGCGGCACCCGCAGACAGGATCACATCGGCATAAAAGGTCTCGGTAAAGGTCTTGACCGGGGCGCGTTCACCCCACGCCGTCCCAAGGATCAGGCGGGCCTGCTTGCCCTCGGCCTCAAGGAAAGGCAGCGCTTCTTTGCCGTGATGTTCAAAGGCGGCGGGGCGGTCCTCCTGGCTTTCAGGCAGCGCAACCCAGGTCTGGATCCCAAAGAGCGAACCGGGACGCTGGCGCATCTCAGCGCTGGTGCGTTCGGAATGGGTGACGCCATTGCCGGCGATCATCCAGTTCACCTCGCCCGGATAAACCATCTGATCGGCCCCGGTGCTGTCGCGGTGGTGAAACTCGCCCTGATAAAGATAGGTCACCGTCGCCAGCCCGATATGAGGGTGGGGCCGCACGTCGATGCCGCCCCCGGTCAGGAACTCGGCCGGGCCCATCTGGTCAAAAAAGATGAACGGCCCCACCATCTGCCGGCGCGGCGCGGGCAAAGCGCGACGCACCTCGAACCCGCCCAGATCGCGGGCGCGCGGGATGATCAGCGTCTCGATCGAGTCGAGACCCATGTTTTCGGGGCAATCCGGGTTCTGAGTGGGGTTCCAGCTCATCCGAGCCTCCTGCTCTTGCTATGACGATGTCCGGGCCAGCCTAGCAGGTCTTGCAACGGACCGCATCAGCGTGGTCGAGATCGTAGCCAAACCGCCGCCATTGCCCGCACCGCCGGACAGCGACGCCCGCTTCTCGACCAGCATTCGGCGGCTCTGTGGCCTATCCCCGGCAAGCCTTTGTGCGGTAATTGGCACTGAACCGCCGCTGGCGCGGAAATGCTCCTGATCGGCCCTGCCCGTCAGGTCATGCGTGATGCTGTATCACGATCATGGTGAAAGGCGGGCTCAGAACCTCGCTACAGCGAACACATGTTGTCCGCCGCATGGAAGCTCCGATGGCGATCTCTGTTTTGTCCGGGAGTAAGCGGCGCTCCCCCTGATCCGCAGATCCGGCGGCATTTTCCCGAGGCAAGTCTCTTGTCGTTCCATTTTGTTAATGTAATAACATTACTAAACTGAGTCCGTCGCCAGCGATGCTCCGGTCCCGCCCCGGAACTGCAGTTTTCTGCAGCCGGTCCCTGCTGCCCTGCAGGGACCAGCGGAAACCGGGCAAGCTAACCGCAACCCATTCCGAACGACCAAGGAGGCTAATCATGCTCAGACAATTTGCGGGTGCCAGCGCCCTGACCCTGATCCTTGCTGGCACCGGCATTGCCCATGACCACAAGGATGACACCGTTTACCGTGTCTTTGTGGGCGATCATGAGAAAGGACAGATCACCGCCTTTGACCTGTCCAAGCCCGCGCATCGCTGGACTTTCCAGACCACTGGACAGGTCAAGCTTTATCCGGTCGCGGGCGGTGCGGTGGTCGCCGCAGTCCAGTCCGAGGCCGATACCGTGCAATTCATCCGCAGCGGTATCTCACTGCACGATCATGGCGATCATCAGGACCTTGAGGTCAAAGAACCCGCAGCCATCGACCTGCACCTGTCGGGACCCCGGCCCTTTCACCTTGTCGCCCATGACGGCAAGGTGGTGCTGAATTATGACAAGGGCAGCTATGCCGAGATTCTCGACAGCGCCGCGCTGGCCGCGGGCAAGGTCGAGCCGGTGAAGTTCCCACAGGCCCGCGCCCATCATGGCTTTGTCACGCCACTGGGAAAAAGCTGGCTTTCGACCGTCACCTCGGACGAACCGGTCGAGGGCGATGCCTCGGTACCGCGTCTGGGCCTGCAAGCCTTTGACGCCAAAGGCAACCCCACGGGCAATCTGGCCACCTGCACCGCCATCCATGGCGAGGCTTTCTCGGGCGCCTATCTGGCCGCCGGTTGCAAAGAGGGCGTGCTGACCGTCAAGGCGGGTGATCAGGGGCCGGAATACAGGCTTTTGCCCTATCCCGAGGATCTGCCCAAAGATGTGACCACCGGGACCCTGCTTGGCTCATCCGGGATGCAGATCTTTCTGGGCAATTTCGGACCCAAGGGCCTGGTTGTCATCGACCCCGAAGAGGCCCCGCATTATCGCTATATCGACCTGCCGTTCCGCCGGGTGGATTTCGCGCTAGACCCAGCCAGCCCCGCGACAGGCTATGTCCTGACCGAAGATGGCAGCCTGCACCGTGTGAACCTGCTTGACGCCGCTCTCAGCGACAGCACCAAGGTCACCGCGCCATATTCGATGGACGGCCACTGGAACGATCCGCGCCCGCGCATTGCCGTCGCCGGGGACGAGATCGTGCTGAGCGACCCGAATGCCGGGCTGATCCGGCGCATCTCGACCAAGGATTTCAGCGAGGTCGGCACCGTACCGGTCGAAGGCAGGCCATATAACATTGCCGTGGTCGGCGGCAGTGGCGTAACCCACTGATATAACAGCTGATCCGCTTTCATGACCTGACAATTTCAGATGCGCCGGCCGGGCTCTATGTGACGCGCATCATGCGAGGGCCGGAAAGGCCACGACAGGATACACCACTCCCCCATCCTGACGCGGTTTTCCTTGGCCCTTCCCGGCCTGTGGGGGCGGTCCCTGCCATGGAAGCCAGATTTACCTTGTTCATCCGCAATTTGGCGGGTAGTTGCCCGGTGTCGGTTTCCATATGGAATTGAAAGGGAATCCGCCACCGGACCTGTCCGGTGAACCGGAACTGCCCCCGCAACTGTAGGCGGCGAGGACATCCACGAGAATGCCACTGTGGCCATGCGCCACGGGAAGGCCGTGGAAAGCCCCGCGACCCGCCAGTCAGGAGACCTGCCGACACCCGTTTCAACGCAGCCCGGGCGGGGTGTCCGGGGAGGTGTTCGATGAATTTGCCCAAAGGGTGCCTTGCCGCGCCCGTCCCAGCCAGCATCAGGCCCTGCCGCAAGGCAAGGGCGCTTGTCAGTTTTTGGGCCGCTCCTCTCCTCCCGTCCCTGGCTGCCCTCACAACCGGAGACAATTCATGTTTGCCCGCACACTGACTGCCGCGCTGCTTGGCGCGGCCACCATGATCCTTGCCACCCTGCCCGCAGGCGCACAGACCCAATATCCGCTGAGGCTGCAAAACTGCGGCGTCGATCTGACCATCAGCCATGCACCTGACAGCGTGGTCAGTGTCGGACAGGCCGCGACCGAGATCCTTTATTCGCTGGGGCTGGCCGACAAGGTCCAGGGCACTGCCGTCTGGTTCAGCGAGGTCCTGCCCGAATACCGCGAGGTGAATGCCTCGATCGAGCGGCTGGCCGACAACGATCCGAGCTTTGAATCGGTGGTGGCGAAAAAGCCCGGCCTGGTCACTGTGCAATACGAATGGCACATCGGTCCCCAAGGAATCGTCGCCACGCGTGAGCAATTTGCCGATGTCGGCATCCCGACCTATGTGCTGCCCGCGGACTGCTGGAACAAAGACAACAGCAGCGGCTCGGACGGGACCCGCAATGCCATGTTCCAGATGGAATCCGTTCATGCCGGCGTTCTTGAACTGGCACAGATTTTTGACGTGCCGGAACGGGGTGAGGCACTGGTCGCCGATCTGAAGGCGCGCGAGGCGGCGGCAGTTGAAAACGCCCGGTCGCTGAACCTGAAAGATGCCTCGGCCGTGTTCTGGTTCTCGTCGGCCGAGATGGACGTTGATCCCTATGTCGCGGGCCGCAAGGGACCACCCGCCTATATGATGGAAAAACTGGGGCTGAAGAACGTCATCGAAAGCGATGAGGAATGGCCGACCGTCAGCTGGGAGACCATCGCCCGCGCCAATCCTTCGGTCATCGTCATCGCCCGGATGGACCGTCGCCGGTTCGAGGCTGACGATTACGAACGGAAGCTCGAGTTCCTGAAGTCCGACCCGGTAACCAGCCAGATGGAGGCGGTTCGCAATGACCGGATCGTGGTGCTTGACGCCCATTCGATGGACCCCTCGATCCGCAATGTCTCGGCGCTTGAAACACTGGCCGGGGCACTGCCGGCCTTTAACCTCGAATGACGGTCGCGACGGTCCGCAGCTATCGCCCGCGCGCGCCCGCGTGGCGATGGATCTTGGCAGGCAGCCTTTTGACGGTGGCGATCCTTGCCGGGGTTATCATCGGCGAAATGCCCCTGCCGCCTGATACCGTGCTGGCGGTGCTGGCCAACAAGCTGTTTGGTGCCGGATATCCGGTGGATTCGATCAATGCGGCGATCATCTGGAATTATCGCATGCCGCGCACTTTGGTCGCGGCTGCCTGCGGCGCGGGACTGGCGCTGTCCGGGGTGGTTTTGCAGGCGTTGATCCGCAACGCGCTGGCTGACCCCTATCTGCTGGGGGTATCAGCAGGGGCGTCGACCGGCGCGGTCGCGGTGACGATCCTTGGCCTTGGCGGCGGCGCGCTGGGCCTGTCATCGGGCGCCTTTGCCGGGGCGCTGTTGGCCTTTGGCCTGGTCGCGGCGCTGGCCCGAGCTGCCGGAGGCGGCCCCGCCCAGCTGGTATTGGCGGGGATCGCGGGTTCGCAGCTGTTCAACGCGCTGACCAGCTTTTTCATCGCCAGGTCGGCCAATGCCGAACAGGCAAGGGGCATCATGTTCTGGCTGCTCGGCAATCTGTCGGGCGTGCGCTGGCCGGATGTGTCGCTGGCGGCTCCGGCAGCCCTGATCGGCTTTCTGGCCTGCCTTTGGCATGTAAGGGCGCTGGATGCCTTTTCCTTTGGTGCGCAATCGGCAGCGGCACTGGGCATTTCCCTGCGCCGGGTGCAGGGGGTGCTGATCGGCACGACCACGCTGATGACCGCGACCATGGTCAGCCTTGTCGGCTCGATCGGTTTCGTCGGGCTGGTCGTGCCCCATGCCATGCGCTTTGCCGTCGGCCCCCGGCATGGCCGGCTGGTGCCATGGTCGGCGCTTGCAGGCGCGGTCTTTCTGATCGCGGCCGACATTGTGTCGCGCATACTGATCCCCGGTCAGGTGGTAGCCATCGGCGTGGTAACTGCGCTGGTCGGAGCACCGGGCTTTGCCCTGATCCTGATCCGCAACCGGGGCCGGACATGAGACTGAGGACCGCCAATCTGGGCTGGAGGGCCGGTGTCCGTCCCATTGTCGAGGGTGTGACGCTGGAAATCGCGCCGGGCGAGACCTTTGGCCTGATCGGGCCGAACGGCTCGGGCAAATCCACGCTGCTGCGGCTGATTGCCGGGCTGTTGCCCCCCTCAGCCGGAAGGGTGTGGCTGGGTGAGACCCCGCTTGCCAGCCTGTCCCGGCGCGAGGTCGCGCGCCGGATCGCCTTTGTCGAGCAACAGGCCGAAACGACCGAGGCACTTACCGTCCGCGACGCGGTCGGGCTGGGTCGAACACCATGGCTGGCAGCACTGTCCCCCTTTGGCGCGGGCGATGCGGCCATCGTTGAGCATGCGCTATGTGCGGTTGGAATGGAGCATATGGCCGGGGCGCAATGGCAAACCCTTTCAGGCGGAGAGCGCCAGCGTGTCCATATCGCCCGCGCTCTGGCCCAGCGCCCACGCCTGCTGCTGCTGGACGAACCGACAAACCATCTGGACATCCATCACCAGCTTGCACTGCTGCGGCTGGTCCACCGCCTGCCAGTAACCGTGGTTCTGGCGCTGCATGACCTTAATCAGGCATTGGGCTGTGACCGTATCGGCGTCATGGCCCAGGGCCGGCTGATCGCCTGCGGTCCGCCCGCCAAAGTCCTGACCCCTGAACAGCTGGCCAAAACCTTTCGCGTTGGCGCGACAGCTTTGACCGATCCTGTCGACGACACCGTCCTTTTCCGTTTCCGCTGTCTTGAGGAGTGACTGATGAAATCCGCCCTTCTTGCCTTCATGCTGCTGGGCACACCCGTCCTTGCCGAAACCCATGAGGTGCGGATGTTCAACCGTTCGGACCGGGGCGTGATGGTCTATGAGCCATCGTTTCTGCGGATTGCGCCGGGCGACACGGTACGCTTTGTCCCGACCCAGCCTGGCCATAATGCCGCGTCCATCGACGGGATGATCCCCGAAGGGGCCAAGCCTTTCAAATCCCGGATCAATGAGGATTTCAGCGTCACCCTGACCGTCCCCGGCAGCTATGGCATCAAGTGCAGCCCGCATTTCGCCATGGGCATGGTGATGCTGATCGAGGTGGGCGAGGCCCCTGCCCCCGCCCTGCCCGACGATCTGCCGCCAAAGTCACGCGCGCGGTTTGATGAGATATTGGCACGCCGTACGCCAGGGGCGCCCCCTCCCCCTCCTGAAAAAGGCTGACCGGCCACCATCTTAGGCCCGGATGGCAGGATTATCCTGCGATTCCAATCTCTTCATGTTCGTCATCCACCATCATCTGTTTGGGAGACCGGGCCGATGCTGATCGAGACGCACAAGACAAGGACCGAATTTCACCCTCCATCCTCAACCCTTTCCCATCGTGCAAAGCGGCTGACGCCGCAATATTGGGCAAAGCCCTGGGGCCGCGATGACGGTATTCCGGCCCCTTCGGACGCCCAGCCGCTGGGCGAGATGATCTTTGACGCAGCCAAGACGGGGCTGGTCGTCAAATGGCTGCAAACCAATGAGCCGCTTTCCATTCAGGTGCACCCACAGCGGGGCGCGGGGCGAAAGCACGGATGGTGGATGTCGCCGATACCCCGCCCCGGCGCCTTACGCCTATAGCGGCACAGCCATCGCTTCAGAGCTGCTTATCACCCATGATTTCCGCCGGTTCCGGCTGCGGCCTCTGACCGGTCCGGCCAGCGGCAACAAGGGGACGGCGCAGTTCCCCGCCGGCTGGACGGGCAGTTCGCCATGATTGCGCGGCAGGACAATGAAAACCTGTTCCCGATCCGCTCGGACGACCTGTTTCACAGGCACGAAGGCGAAAGGATCGCAGCCCCCCTGCACCCATGGGAACTGGTGCAGATCGGCAATTGCAGGGCCTCCGGTCGAACTGGACGAGGGTTGGCTGATCCTGACCCATGGCGTCGGGGCCATGCGTAAATATTGCATCGGGGCGATGCTGCTGGACAAGGCCGATCCCACCCGCGTATTGGGTCGGTCACGGGTGCCGCTGCTTTCGCCTTCGGATGCCGGGCGCGAAGTCATGTGCCCAATATCGTTTATACCTGCGGCGCACTGGTCCATGCCCGGGCATCTGTTCATGCCCTATGACATTGCCGACAGCGCCGTCGGTTTCGCCACTGTCCGGCCCGGCGCGCTTGTCGAATCGCTGGACTGACCGTCCTGCATCGAGGTTCGACCATGACTGAAAAACCCTTTACCACCAGCGACCTGATGGCGGAAAGCGGCGTGGGTTTCGGCACAAGCGGAGCGCGCGGACTGGTCAGCGCCCTGACCGACCGCGTCGCCTATGGCTATACGCAGGGCTTTTTGCGTCACCTGCGTGATGTCGGCGAGTTCCGGCCCGGCACCAAGGTCGCATTGGCGGGCGATCTGCGCCCCTCGACCCCGCACATCCTGCGCGCCTGTGCCGCGGCCATCCGCGACGAAGGCGGCGAGCCGGTCTTTTGTGGTCATGTCCCGACCCCCGCGCTGGCCGATTACGCCTTTGCCCGCGCCATCCCCTCGCTGATGGTCACGGGCAGCCATATCCCCGACGACCGCAATGGCATCAAGTTCCACCGCGCGAAAGGCGAGATTCTGAAACCTGACGAGGCCGGAATGACCCGTCAGGTGCTGACGCTGGACCGCGCGCGCTTTGATGCGGACGGCGCGCTGATCAACCCGCCCCCCCTGGGCGAGCCTGTCGATATCACACAGGGCTATGTCCGCCGCTATGTCGACTTCTTTGGACCCGAGGCACTGGCGGGGCTGAGGCTTGGGCTATACCAGCACTCGGCCGTGGGGCGCGATATTATCGCCCGGATCCTTGCCGCTCTTGGGGCCGAGGTCGTGCCTTTGGGCCGATCGGACAGTTTCATCCCCGTTGACACCGAGGCGCTGCGTCCCGAGGATATCGCACTTGCCCGCGAATGGGCCTCCGAGCATCAACTTGACGCCATCATCTCGACGGATGGCGATTCCGACCGGCCTTTGCTTGCCGATCATCGTGGGGAATGGTTGCGCGGCGATATCCTTGGGCTGCTTTGCGCCCGGGCGCTTGGCGCGGATTGCGTGGTCACCCCGGTCAGCAGCAATACTGCGCTGGAGCTGAGCGGCGCTTTCGCCCGCACCATCCGCACCCGCATCGGATCGCCCTATGTCATCGCCGCGATGGATGAGGCCGGACAGGACGGCGCAGGCATCGTCTGCGGTTATGAGGCGAACGGCGGCTTTCTGCTTGGTAGTGATATCGCCCGTGACGGACAAGAAATCCCGGCCCTGCCGACGCGCGATGCAGTCCTGCCCGTCGTCAGCGTCCTGGCTGCTGCAAAGCAGCGCAGTCTGGCCGAGCTTTGCGCCGATCTGCCCCCACGTGTGACCTTCAGCGACCGGCTGAAGGACTTTCCGACCAGCGACTCTCAGGCGATCCTTGCCTGGCTGACCTTGGGATCCGAGACCGAACAGCGCGCCCGGATCGACGCAGAATTCGCGGGCCTTGCTGGTGGGGCCCTGTCCCGTATCGACCAGACCGACGGGCTGCGTATGCATTTCGAGGGCGGCGCGATCATCCACCTGCGGCCCTCGGGCAATGCACCCGAACTGCGTGTCTATACCGAGGCAGAGAGTGAGGCACGGGCCAGCGCGCTGAACGCCCAGGCGCTGGCGCTGGTCCGCGACCGGCTGGCCCCGCGGGCGCGGCAGGGGACCTGATCCCCGCCGCCGGGCAACCCGAGCGGCGGGGATCAGGTTTTCAGGATCAGATTTTCAGATCAGCGATCTGGCGGACGGCCTGAGCCGCCTCGGCGCCCTTTTTCACGAAATGAGCATGGAAAAAGCCGTGATGCTCGGCGCTTGGCTGAAAGTTATGCGGGGTCAGGCTGACCGAGAATGTCGGTATCCCCGTTTCCATCTGCGCCTGCATCAGCCCCGAAACCACCGCTTGCGCGACAAAATCATGGCGATAGATGCCGCCATCAACCACCAGCGCGGCAGCGACGATGGCATCAAAATCGCCCGACTGGCCAAGCTTTTTAGCCAGCAGCGGCATTTCGAACGCGCCAGGCACGTCATAGGTCACAATCTCGGTCTCCCGGCCCGATTGCTGCATATCCTGCCGAAAGCCGATCAGCGCCTGATCGACGATATCAGCGTGCCAACGCGCCTTGATAAAGGCAATTTTCAGTTTTTGGGTCATTTAGGAACCTCCTGTATCCAGAACGGTCCCAAGGCGATCGCGGCCGGTGCCGACACGCAAAGCGTCGGTCCGTCCATTCTCTTTCATCCGGACTATACCGTCGGCCCCGGAATTTCGCCGGATCTGCTGACCCTGCGGAATGCAGGCGCTCGCGGGCTATCACCGCCGGTGGGGAGTTTCACCCCGCCCCGAGAACAGGCGCAATATTGCGGCCCGTGCCGGCAAAGGCAAGAGCCGCCGCAACACGGATATCGGACCGGATCGTCAATCACATGGATCGTTCACGACGCCCCGCCTTCGTCATGACTGATCGGATCGCGGTCACGGGGATAACCCTTTAGCTTTGGGAACGGCGGCAGCCAGGATTCGCGCCGGATGGTCCATAGCTCATAGCTGGGGCCAAGCTGGCCGGGACTGTCGAGAGCACCAAGACTGATTTCGACCTCATCGCCGGTGCGCGCAAAGACCGAAGAGCCGCAGCGCGGGCAAAAGAACCGCCCGGCAAAGTCGCGGGTTTTCCCCCTGACCGTCACCGCCGCATCCGGAAAGATCGCATAGGCGGCGAAAACCGCACCATGATGCTTGCGACAGTCAAGACAGTGGCATAGGCCGACGCGGTAAGGCTGGCCCCTTGCCTCGATGCGGACATCTCCGCACAGGCAACCGCCGGTGAATCGCTCCATGATTTCCTCCATCAACAGGCAGCCTGGCACTGCGCGCACGGCTTGCCAACCGGGAGCGGGGCCGGGCGCCGCGAGGTGAACAGTTCAGTTTTTAATAAATCTTAACTCAGCATAAAGGTTTCCTTTAAGGTCGTCCCCGCCGGATCCCTATAAGTTCCCCAAACCTCAAGGGGAGAGAGCAAATTTGCGGAAAGAGGGGGAGAACGCCTTGGAACACCCAGCGACTGCCAGGACCAAAATTGCATTACGGCCAGAGGATGAAAGGCTGAGCCTTTTTGCGAATCTGGCCTATGGCATCCAGCACATCCTGACCATGTACGGCGGCATCGTCGCCGTTCCCCTGATCGTCGGGCAAGCAGCGGGGCTATCGGCAAGCGACATCGGCCTGCTGATCACGGCCTCGCTTTTTGCCGGCGGAGCCGCGACCATCCTGCAAACCATCGGCCTGCCGTTCTTTGGCTGCCAGTTGCCGCTGGTGCAGGGCGTGTCCTTTGCAGGTGTCGCCACAATGATCGCGATTTCGGGCAATGGCGGGATACAGGCGATCTTTGGCGCGGTCATCGCCTCATCCCTGTTGGGGCTGCTGATCACACCTGTCTTTTCCCGCATCACGCGGTTTTTTCCGCCATTGGTCGCGGGCATCGTCATCACCACCATCGGTCTGACGCTGATGCCGGTCGCGGGGTCATGGGCCATGGGCGGCAATCGCGCCGCAGCCGATTTCGGCAGTCAGGCCAATATCCTGCTTGCCGCCGTGACCATGGTGATCGTGCTATTGCTAAGCAAGGTCGGCAACGCGGCGATTTCGCGGCTGTCCATCCTGCTGGCATTGGTGATCGGTACGCTGATCGCCTATGCTTTTGGCATGACCGATTTCTCGCGCGTGTCCGAAGGACCGGTCTTTGCCCTGCCCCAGATCTTTCACTTTGGCTATCCGACCTTTGGCGTGGCAGCGATCATTTCGATGTTCATCGTCATCCTCGTGACACTGGTCGAGACCTCGGCCGATATTTTTGCCGTGGGCGAGATCGTCGGCACCAAGGTCGATTCGCGGCGTCTGGGGGACGGGCTGCGTGCAGATATGCTGTCGAGCATGCTCGCGCCGGTCTTTGGCTCTTTCACGCAAAGCGCATTCGCCCAGAACGTCGGCCTTGTCGCCGTCACCGGGGTCAAGAGCCGCTATGTCGTCGCCACCGGCGGGCTGATCCTTGTCGCGCTGGGACTTTTCCCGATCATGGGCCGGGTCGTCGCGGCCATCCCCAGCCCGGTTCTGGGCGGCGCGGGGATCGTTCTTTTCGGCACCGTCACCGCCAGCGGTATCCGCACCCTGTCGCGGGTGGATTACGCCAACAACATGAACCTGATCATCGTCGCGACATCAATCGGCTTTGGCACCATCCCGATCGTGCTGCCTGGTTTTTATGATCAGTTCCCGGCCTGGGTCGAGACGATCTTCCATTCAGGGATCAGCTCTTCGGCGCTTATGGCGATCACGCTGAACCTGCTCTTCAACCACTTCACCTCGGGCAACCCCGATCAGCCCTCGGTCTTTGGCGCGGCTTCTGAACGGACGATCCGCTATGCCGATATCGCGCAGCTGCAGGACGGGGATTATTATGTCAACGGCAAACTTTACGACGCCGAAGGCAATGAGGTACCGCTGATTGCCGTTGGCCATCACTGAAGATGTCCGCAGGCGGATTGCAGAGGACCGAGGAGGCGTACCTCCCCGGTCCTTTGCTTTTGTGGCGACTGATTCACGAATCGGATTAGTTAAGATCAATGGGGGGTGGCGTCGGCTTTGCGACAAAGGGCCCGACTGAAAGTCCGGGCACCAGAACTCACAACTTCAGTTCCTTGCTGGCGCTTTCTGATGAGGGATGTTATTCTGTCTGCAACGCTGCGCGCCCCTTTCTGTGGCTTTCTTACTCAATCGGCTGCGTTTTAAATTCAGCATATTTACAATATCTTATATGCTCATATCCGCAGTTTTCAGCCTGTTTGCATTTCACATGAACCCAGGCCTGAATCCGCCCCGGACAGGCCCTGCCCTGCCCGTCTGATCGGGCTGATCGCGCGGCGGATGAGATGCTCTCCCACCCCCTGCCCGGCTGTCTGGGCAAAAATGCTTGCAACAATGGGTGAATCAAGGAATAGTCACGAAAAAGCGCGGCCAAACGACAAAAACCGTGAACACGCCGCAACCGGAGCAGGCAGATGAGCAAGGACAGCGGTCAGGAAGACCTGAATTCCGTGATCCGTCAACATTCGGAATGGCTGGCGGCGCAGTTGCATGCCCAGCGGGAAAGTCTGTTCCCGCCGGATGCCCACAAGTCGATGCGGAAATTCACCTCGGGCGAGGCAGCGGCGCTGCTCGGGATCAATGACAGCTATTTGCGCAAACTGCATCTGGACGGCAAAGGCCCTTCGCCCGAACTGACGGCTGGAAACCGGCGGCTTTATTCCGCGCAGGATATCCAGGACCTGCGGCAACTACTTGAAAAGACCGCAAGAAAGCCGGGTGACTATCTGCCCGGGCGGCGACCGGGGGACCACCTTCAGATCATCGGGGTGATGAACTTCAAGGGGGGCTCGGGCAAGACCACCACCTCGGCGCATCTCGCGCAGCGGCTGGCGCTCAAGGGTTACCGGGTGCTTGCAATCGACCTTGACCCGCAGGCGTCGATGACGGCGCTGCATGGCGTTCAGCCCGAGTTCGACCTGCTGGACGGCGGCACGCTTTACGACGCTATCCGCTATGACGACCCTGCCCCGATCCGTTCGGTGATCCGCAAGACCTATATCCCGAATCTGGACCTGATTCCGGGTAACCTTGAGCTGATGGAGTTTGAGCACGAGACCCCTCGCGCCCTGTCGCAAGGCAACGCCGGCCTGTTCTTTTTCCGTGTCCGGGAGGCGCTGGCTCAGGTCGACGATGATTACGATGTGGTGGTGATAGACTGCCCGCCGCAACTGGGGTTCCTGACCATGTCGGCACTATCGGCATCGACCGGAGTGCTTGTCACCATCCACCCCGAAATGCTGGACGTCATGTCGATGAGCCAGTTCCTGCGCATGACAGCCGATCTGATGGACGTGATCGCGGAAAGCGGCGCCGATATGTCGCATGACTGGATGCGCTATCTGCTGACCCGCTATGAGCCGACGGACGCACCGCAAAACCGCATCGTCGCCTTTTTGCGCACCATGTATGGCGACAAGGTGCTGAATGCACCGATGCTGAAATCGACGGCGATTTCGGATGCCGGGCTGACCAAGCAGACGCTTTATGAGGTGGACCGCACGGCCTTCACCCGGTCGACCTATGACCGCGCGATTGAAAGCCTGAACGCAGTCAATGACGAGATCGCCCAGCTTATCCAGAAGACCTGGGGGCGTTCATGACCGACAGCAAGAAAAGGCGCATGTCGTTGTTGGACAATCTGGCACAGGCCAGTGCCGGAGGCGGCGTCAGCTCGATGATGACCACCAATAGGGCCCTGCGTTCGGCCCGTGATGCCGTGGACAGCCACCGGATCTGGGAGCTGGATCCCAAGCAGATCACCGATGATCGGGCAGCCGACCGTCTGGACCCAAAAGACATCGACGATCTGCGCGCCTCGATCGAGGCAGTGGGACAAACCGTGCCAATTCTGGTGCGTCGTGACCCGTCTGATCCTGATCGCTATCTGCTGGTCTATGGCCGCAGGCGGCTGGAGGCAGTGCGCGCATCAGAGCGGGTCAGCAAGGTCCGCGCCATGATCGCCGCGATGGATGACAAGGCAGCGCTGAGGGCGCAAGCATCTGAAAACACAGCAAGACGTGATCTGAGTTTCATAGAACGAGCGCTGTTCGCCCAAGAGCTGACCGAGAACGGATTCGGCTCGCAAGCCGAGGTCGCTGAGGTCTTGAACGTGACCAAATCGGCGATTTCGATGGCCCTTTCAGTGGCGCGCGCTGTCGGTCAGGACCTTGCCCGCGCGATTGGTCCGGCCCATGGTATCGGCCGTCCACGTTGGGAAGCCCTGGTCAAGGATATGCAGGCCACGGGGCTTGATACCGCCGAACTGATCGCCATTGCTGAGCGGACGCATCGCGAATCTGGCCCCGATGTTGCCGATCCGTCGGTTGCAGCGTTCGAGGCGGTTACCCGTCGTTTAAGAAAGGCTGCCACCCTGCCCTCTTCGACGACTCGTCCCACGTCACGGTCGCTGACGCTTGCCGGCAAGGCCGCGGGCCGCGTCACCCGCACCAGGGATGGGCTTCGGTTAGAGATCAGGACCCAGGATCAGGATTTTGCGGACTGGCTGCAGGAACAGGCCAATACCGCATTAGAAGAGCTTCACGCCCGCTGGAAAAATAAGGGCTGAGGAGAGAGCAGTAGTAAAAAGAAAACAGGCAAGGAGGCACGAGCAGGCAAAAGAAAAGGTCCCGCAAAGCATACACCTTACGAGACCCCTTTGATCGTAGCAAATCCAAGGTAGTCGTCGTTGGCGTCAACTGCAAGTCCGAAGTGATTCGCAGTACGGGATTTTTTTGTCTTCGTGATAGAAAAATGGGTTATATTCCCATAACGTCGTTTCGGCGAATGGTGGATGCTGTCCAATTGCAGCATCTTGGGCAGCAGGCGCAGCCCCTGCCCGCGCGTCCGGTGGACAAATGGCAGGTATTGCGCGAACTTGCGATAGCTCGCAGCCGGTTTGGACTGTCTGACCGGGACATTACGGTGTTGCAGGCTTTGCTGAGCTTTCACCCCGGGAATGAGCTTGCCGCCCCCGAAAAGCCGGTCGTTCATCCTTCAAACGCTACGATCTGCGAACGGCTGAATGGCATGCCCTGTTCGACCATGCGGCGGCATCTCGGCAATCTGGTCGATGCGGGCGTAATTCTGCGCCGCGACAGCCCTAACGGCAAACGCTATGTGCGGCGTGGACCAACGGGACCGCATGCCTTTGGCTTTGACCTCTCACCGCTCGTGCGTCGCTTTGCCGAAATCAGTGCCGCAGCCGATGAAGTGCGCGCAGAAGAACAACAGCTTGCCGCACTGCGCGAAACCATCAGCCTGATGCGACGTGATTTGCGCGGACTGCTTGACTACATAGCTGCCGAAAACTTTCCTTCCCACGCGGATCGCTTTCACGACCTCTTGTCTCTGACCGGTCGTGCTCTGCGCCGCAAGCTGGACTGTGATGAGCTAAAGCAAATCGAAACGCAGCTTCAGCAGGCCCTGGACATGCTGCACGACCAGCTAGATCCGCCTGCCATCGTGTCCCCAACAGAGGAAATGAGCAGCAATGACATCGAAAATGAGCAGCACTATCAGAATTCAAACTCTGAATCCTATGAATCTGAAAAAGGCGAAAATACTTGTGTGACATCAGCTGAACAGAGACGGATGCCACTTGGGTTGGTACTGTCAGCGTGCCAGGAGATAAGAGGCTATTCATCCGAACCAATTCAGCACTGGACCGATTTCGTAAAGCTTGCCGAGAAAGTCAGACCCATGATGGGGATATGCTCATCAGCCTGGGATGAGGCAAAGCGCAGAATGGGCGCAGAGGAGGCCTCGGTTACGCTTGCTGCAATGCTTGAGAGGTTCGCCGCTATCCGCTCACCAGGGGCATATTTGCGAAGCCTTTCTGCAAAGGCAGCGGCAGGAGCTTTCTCTTCAATGCCCATGGTGCGTGCTTTGGATCGGTGTCTGGCGGCCTGAGTTCACAACTGTGAACCTTGGCGGCAGGCAGGGAAACCGTGTGATTATTCCTGGCATGCCTGATCCACACGCACCAAAGCTTCGGTATGAACATCCACCACCTGTTGCTCGGTCGCCCTAGTCTTGACATCAGCCCTTCAGGGGAAGGCAGATAGCAACAATAAATGGGAGGAAAGAATGCAGCGCAAACGAGTCACGCTTGGCCAAGTTGCACAAGTTGCCGGGGTTTCGCGGGCTACCGTCTCGCTGGTGGTTCGAAAATCACCCCTGGTCGCTGAGCAAACCCGGGAACGGGTCGAGCAAGTCATGGCCGAACTTGATTACGTCCGCGATATTGGTGCGGCGCGGCTTCGCAATAACAGCAGCCGTACGGTGGGCGTCATTGTACCAAACCTCGTGAACTCATTCTTCACCGAATTTCTGGCTGGCGTCGAACAGGTGATGGGCGAAGAAGATCGCGTTGTGCTGCTTGCCAATAGCCAGGACGATTTGCACCGTCAGCGCGAGATACTTCAGCGGTTTCGCGGCCATGGTGTTGATGGCGTAATCCTGTGCCCGGCAGAGGGGACCAGTGCGGACCTTCCGGCACAACTGCACAGCTGGGGATTGCCGGTGGTGCAGTCGCTGCGTGAAGTAGGACAGGGCAGCACCGATTACGCCGGCGCGGATTATGTCGAGGGTGTTAGATTAGCAGTCCAGCATCTGGTTCACCTTGGACGCCGCCGCATCACCTTCCTCTCAGTCGCTGCAAAAACCTCCGCACGAGAAGAGCGGCTTATCGGTTTTGCCCGTGCTATAGCCGAAACCTGTGCCGAAGATGGCGGCATTGTCGAGACTGATCTGAGTTGGGAGGGTAGCGCCAATTCCGCCGCCGCAGTGCTTGCACTCGACAATCGCCCCGATGCCGTTCTGTGCTTTAATGATATTCTTGCCGCAGGGTTGATGCTGGGTCTGCGCGATGCCGGAGTAGAGCCGGGCCGTGATCTGGCGGTAGTCGGTCTGGACGATCTGCCATTGGCAAAGCTGACCTATCCGCCTTTGACCAGTGTCGCCATGAACCCCGCAGGGATTGGGGCCGCTGCAGCAAGATTGCTGGCACGCCGCCTTGCAGATGCTGATGCCCCGGTTGAACGTTCCATCATAGCTCCACGACTGATTGTCCGGGACAGCAGCGCGCTAAACGTGAATTGACTTTTTTCTTCATCTTGTTTTAGAACGATCTAAATTAAGGGAATCGAGGCATCCGCAAGGGAGGGCAGATGTATCAGTTCAACTTCCAGCCAGTACTCGCCAATCTGGATCTGCTGATCCATGGCGCGTGGCTGACGGTGAAACTGTCGCTGATGGCGATGATGCTCGGGCTGATCGTTTCGGTCCTTGGTGCGGTGGCGAAAACCTCGGGCATCCGGCCTTTGCGGTGGGTGGCCGACATCTATGTCGAGGTGATCCGGAATACGCCGTTCCTCGTGCAGATCTTCTTTATCTTTTTCGGCCTTCCTGCGGCGGGGATCAGCCTGTCACCGAATGTCGCGGCCTTGGTCGCGTTGGTGGTCAATGTCGGTGCCTATGGAACCGAGATCATCCGCACCGGTATCGAGTCCATCCCCCGCGGTCAGGTCGAGGCGGGCAGGGCGCTTGGCCTGAGCCCCGTGCAGATATTTCGTTATGTCATCATGGTTCCAGCGCTGCGGAACATCTATCCCTCGCTGACCAGCCAGTTCATCTACCTGATGCTGACCTCAAGCGTCGTTTCGGTGATTTCTGCAAATGATCTTGCCGCGGCCGGGGCCGATCTGAGCGCGCGTACCTTTGCCAATTTTGAAATATATCTGGTCCTGACGATCATGTACTTTCTGCTGGCTCTGGGATTTTCGACCCTGTTTGCGGGCATTCGGCGCATCTTTTTCTCTTACCCTGCGAGCCGCTGAGATGATCCGCGCGTTTTCCTCTGCCGACCTCTTCTTCATCATTTCGGCTGTGCGCTGGACGCTGATCCTGTCAGTCATCGCCTTTCTGGGCGGGGCCGTTGGCGGAATGGTTGTCGCATTGGCACGAACTGCACAGGGAGGGATGCGACGGCGGGTGGCCGCGGCCTTTATTCAGGTGTTTCAGGGCACGCCTCTGCTGATGCAGCTGTTTCTGGTCTATTTCGGCCTTGCGGTGATCGGCCTGCCCATAGATCCGCTTTTGGCGGCAACTGTGGCGCTGACCCTTCATGCCAGCGCCTACTTGGGCGAAATCTGGCGCGGCGCGATCGAGGCTGTCCCTTCGGGCCAGACCGAGGCTGCGACTGCGCTTTCCCTGTCCTATATCGACCGGATGCGCTATGTCGTGCTGCCGCAGGCGATGCGGCTTGCGACTGCGCCAACCGTGGGTTTCCTTGTCCAGCTGATCAAGGGCACCTCGCTTGCCTCGATCATTGGCTTTACCGAGCTGACCCGGGCCGGACAGATCATCAACAACGCGACCTTCAAGCCGTTTCTGGTCTTTGGCACGGTGGCCGCGCTTTATTTCATCCTGTGCTGGCCGCTGTCGCTTCTGGCCCGGCGTATCGAGGCACGTATGCGGCTGGCTGTCACCCGATGACACGTCCCGCAAGATATCATGAAAGGGAGGAGACCATGAAACTGAACCGCCGCACTTTTGCCGTGCTTGCCGCCGGGGCCTTGGCCATGGGGATGGGCCTGTCCGCCAGTGCTGCCGATCTTGAGACGATCAAGCGGGCAGGGGCCATTCGCATCGGTATGCTTGTCGATTTTCCGCCCTTTGGCGTCCAGGATGTCTCGGGCAAGCCCGATGGCTATGACGCCGATGTGGCCAAGGCGCTTGGCGAATTTCTGGGGGTCCAGGCCCAGATCGTGCCGGTGACCGGGCCGAACCGCATTCCCTATCTGCTTTCGGGACAGGTCGATGTGCTGGTCGCCTCGCTTGGCATCACGGCAGAACGGGCCGAAAAGGTCTCTTTCTCAAAGCCCTATGCAGGGATCAGCATCGCCATTTATGGCGACAGCGGGCTGGAGGTTAAGGACGCAGCTGGGCTTGCCGGACAGTCGGTCGCCGTGGCCCGGGCCTCGACCCAGGATACCGGTGTGACCGAGGTGGCGCCGCAGGGCACCGACATCCGCCGCTTTGACGATGACGCCAGCGCCGTACAGGCCCTGATGTCGGGTCAGGTCAAGCTGATCGGCCTGTCCAACGTGGTGTTCTCGCAGCTTACCGGCGTTGCCGGGGACCGTTTCGATAAAAAGTTTGACCTGTCGAGCCAGGTTCAGGGCATTGCGGTCGCGCCGGGATCGGATGCGCTGCTTGAACAGATCAACGCGTTTGTCGAGCAGGCGAAATCCGACGGCACGCTGGACCAGATCCATGAAAAATGGCTGGGTGAGCCGCTTCCCGATTTCGTCAAGAACGCCCAGTGACACCCGCCGCGCGGCCTCGGCAGGGCCGCGCGCCATCCGAAGGGGAGAGAGCAGCTATGACCGAAGCCGCCATCATCATGCGCTCTGTGAACAAATATTACGGTGCCTATCATGCGCTGGTCGACATCAATCTGACCGTTGCGCGGGGCGAACGTATCGTCATCTGCGGGCCGTCTGGTTCGGGAAAATCGACACTTATCCGCACCATCAATCAGCTTGAGCCGATTGAATCCGGCACGATCGTTGTCGACGGGGTCGAGCTGACGGCAGGGGGCGAAAACGTGGCCCGGGTGCGTCAGGATGTCGGCATGGTCTTTCAGTCCTTCAACCTGTTTCCGCATATGACCGTGCTGGAAAACTGCGTCCTCGCACCGATGAAGACGCGCAAGATCCCGCGTGCCGAGGCCGAGGCGACGGCGCGAAAATATCTTGAGCGGGTGCGCATCCCGGAACAGGCCGACAAATATCCCGCCCAGCTGTCCGGCGGTCAGCAACAGCGCGTCGCTATCGCACGGGCATTGTGCATGAAACCGCGGATCATGCTCTTTGATGAACCCACCTCGGCCCTTGACCCCGAGATGGTCAAAGAGGTCCTCGACACGATGATCGACCTTGCCCGCGAAGGGATGACCATGCTGTGCGTTACCCATGAGATGGACTTTGCCCGTGCGGTCGCGGACCGGGTCATCTTTATGGACAAGGGTGTGATCGTTGAGGAAAACGCCCCGGAAGAGTTTTTTAACAACCCAAAGAATGAGCGGTTGCAGAATTTTCTGGGACAGATCGCATGACCCGTCCCCGCGTCCTCGCCCTGGCTGAGATAAAGCCCCCGGAAATGGCTGCGCGGCTTGATGCCGATTATCATGTCATCCACGACCTTACCGAGGCAGCGGATGCCGAGGTGGTCCTGACTGCGGGCAATGTCGGTATTTCGGCGCAGCAGATGGCGCAGCTGCCGGCGTTGCGGCTGATCGCTGTGAACGGGGTCGGCGTTGATGTCGTCGATCTGGCCGAGGCACAGCGACGCGGCATTGCAGTTACCACCACCCCGGATGTTCTGTCGCTTGCAGTGGCTGAAACCGCGCTTGCGCTGGCATTGGCCGCAGGTCGCCGCATTGCCGAGGGCGACCGCTTTGTGCGTGCAGGCAAATGGGCTTTGGGCGGCAAGCTTCCGCTGGGTCTTTCCGTGCTTGAGCGGCGCGCGGGCATCCTCGGCTATGGCCGCATCGGGCGGCGGCTCGCCGATCTGCTGCGTGGCATGGGGATGGAGGTTCTGTATACCGCTCGCAGCGAAAGGGCAGACAGTCCCGACACCTTTCGCCCCGATGCGCTGATGCTGGCGCAAGATTGCGACCTGCTTTTTGTGACCGCAGCCGGGGGCAGCGAGACGCGCGGCCTTGTCGATGCCAAAGTGCTGGCTGCGCTGGGGCAGGGGGGGATTGTTGTCAATGTCGCACGCGGCCCGGTGGTTGAGACTGCCGCACTTGTTGCGGCGTTGAATGCCGGGACCATCGCCGGGGCCGGTCTGGATGTTTTTGATGATGAGCCGCATGTGCCGCAGGCACTACGGGACGCGCCAAATTGTGTGCTGACCCCGCATATCGGTTCGGCCACTGCCGAGGCGCGACGCGCCATGGCGCAGTTGGTTCTGGACAATATCGCGGCTTATTTCGCAGGCCAGCCGCTGCTTACCCCCTATGAGGTATAAGATGCGCTACCTTTGCATCGGTGAACCGCTGGTCGAGTTCACAGCCCGTCGCGATACCCCTTCGACCTTTGACCGGCGTGCCGGGGGTGACACGCTGAACAGCGCGATTTATCTCGCGCGGCTTTTGCCTCCGGGTTCGGTCGGTTACCTGTCGCGCCTTGGCGATGACGCGATGAGCATATGGCTGCGCAGCGTCATGACGACCGAAGGTATCCGCGATCTGTGCTCGACCGAGGCGGGCGGGCGTCCCGGGCTTAGCTTCATCTCGACCGATGCGAGGGGTGAGCGCAGCTTTCTTTATTGGCGCGAACAAGCCCCGGCGCGGCGCATGTTTCTGAATGGCGGGGACGCGCGTGATGCTGTCGCCAATGCCGGAACCGTTCTTCTGTCCGGGATCACTCTGGCGATCCTTGAACCTGAAAGCCGCGAACAGCTTTTCTGGGCACTGGAGCAACGCAGCGGGGCAGGGGGGCGCATTGTCCTTGATACCAATTATCGCCCCGCGCTTTGGCCCGATGTTGCGACGGCACAGGCGGTGATCGGGCGGGCAGCTTCGCTGGCAAGCCTGATCCTGCCCTCGCTTGACGATCTGGCGGGTTGTTTTGGCGCTACTGATCTTGCCGCTGCGATGAATGCGCTGACCAGCCTTGGCGGGGCCGAAATCGCCCTGACCACCGGGGGCGGTGAGGTGATGTATCGCCCGCCCGGCCAGGACGCGATCCAGACCTATCCGCTGCCGCCCATGGTCGCGGCTGTCGATACCACAGGTGCGGGCGACAGCTTCAACGCCGGCTGGCTTGTCGCGCGGGATGCGGGTCTGCCCCCTGATCGGGCGGTGGCTTTGGCGGCGCAGCTTGCCTCGGTCGTCGTCACACATCCCGGTGCGGTGATCCCGCGCGATGCGATGCCCGATCTGGGGCTGAGGATCAGCGCATGAACTCGGGCTTTGATGCCGTGGCCGCTGCGCAAGCTCTGCTAGCGGTTCATCGCGGTGCGGCGCGCTTCCCGGGTTTAGTGCCGCCGCCCCCTGATCCAGACGCGGCCTATGCGGTTCAGCGCCATGTCATTCAGGGGCTGGGCAAAGCGGGCGCGTGGAAAATGGCGCTTCTTGCCGGACGGGACCGTCATGCGGCCGCCTTGCCGGGGCGGATGGTCTGGCCCGCAGGGGTCAGACTGCCACGCTTGCCATCAGATGCCTGCATCGAGGTCGAAACGGCACTGATCCTTGGTGCTGATCTGCCCGCAGGCGTGTCTGCATTGACGGCGATGGATGCGATTGCTGAGGTCAGATTGGCCTTTGAGCTGATCGCCCCGCGCCTTGCCGACCGCAGAACGGCAAGCCCGCTTGAGCTGATGGCTGACGGGTTTGCCTCGGCCGGGATCGTGCTTGGCGATCCGCTGCCCGGCTGGCGCGACGGGATGCGCGATCCGCTGGGGATCACGCTCTGGCTCGACGACCGGCAGGTTACCGCGCCCGAAGTGGCAGCAAGCCTGGCCGAGGCGGTGGATTTTCTGGCCTGGCTTTCCAGTCACGCGGCTGCGCAGGGGCTGCCGCTTGGCCGGGGTGACGTGATCATCACCGGGGCGCGGATCGGGCCGCTGCCCCTTGGCGATGCGCGGACAGCCCGGGCAACAGTGGATGGGGCAGGGGTGTTTGCCCGTCTTACCTGAACCGGCCTATTGCATTAGCACCGGCGCGGGCAGATAGCGGCCATTCAGATAGGCCGGTGCCGCCGAGGCAAGCGCCTCAAGCTGTCCCAGCACCTCGGCGTGGCCGCGCGCATTCAGGATATCGAACGGTCCGCGCGGGAAGTTCAGGCCCAGCTTCAGCGCGGTGTCGATGCCTTCGCGCGTGGTGCCACCCTCGGCCAGCAACCAGCCTGCTTCGTTGACCAGGGCGGCCTCGATGCGCAGAACGATGGCTTCCGCGTCCGAGGGGGCGGGACCGGGTTGTCCGGGATGGATAAAGCCCCGGCCGGTCTTGCGGCCCAGATTGCCCTCGGCGACCTGTCGCCGCAGCGCGTCAAAAACGTGATAACGCGGATGACCCTGCATCGCCGTTGCAAGGCTTTCGGTGGCCGCCAGATTGATATCGGCACCGACCAGATCTATCAGCCCAAAGGGACCCAGCCGATAGCCAGCCGCCTGCATTGCTGCGTCGATTTCGGCCGGGTTGCGGCCCTCTTCCAACATCGCCAGTGCCTCGCCATAGAATGGCCGGGCACAGCGGTTGACGATAAAGCCGGGCCGGTCGGGACATTGGATCACCGTCTTGCCAGCGGCCTCGGTCAGGTCGCGGGCGCGGGCAAGCGCAGTGGGGGCTGTGCCGGGATGGGCAACCAGTTCGACCAGTTTCATCACCGGTGCGGGGTTGAAGAAATGCAGCCCCAGCAAGCGTTCGGGCCGGGCAAGCTGTTCGGCCATGGCCTCGACTGACAGCGAGGAGGTATTGGTTGCCAGCACCGCATCGGGTGCAACCACCGCCTCCAGCGCGGCAAAAAGCGTGCGCTTGACCTCCATCCGTTCGACCACCGCTTCGATGGCCAGATCGGCTGTACCCATTGCCTCGGGACCCTCAACGATGGTGAGACGGGATAAAATCGCCTCCATTTCGGGCTCTGTCAGCTTGCCGGCCTGAACCCGGGGTGTCAGGGCGGCGCGCAAACGGCCGGGTGCGGTCGCGCGTGCCTCGGACATGGCATCGGTCGCCAGAACGGCAAAGCCTGCGGCTGCATAGGTCTGGGCAATGCCCAGACCCATCGTGCCCAGGCCGATGACGGCAATGGTGGTCATAGCGGAACCTCATTTTTTTCACATATCATGCCGTCCGCGTAAAATCTTTCAAGTTTGAAATTTTAAACTTGAAATGTTTCCGATTCGCAGGCAGCTTTTCTTCAAGGGTCGTCGTTGCACGGGGAGGTGCCGGATGAAAATCTTGTGTATGGGTGGGGGACCTGCGGGCCTCTATTTCGCCATCTCGATGAAACTGCGCGACCCGTCGCATCAGATCACGGTGCTGGAGCGGAACAAGGCCAATGACACCTTTGGCTGGGGCGTGGTTCTGTCCGACGACGCGCTGGGGCGGATGCAAAAGAACGATCCCGTCAGCACCGAGGCGATCCGCAGCCATTTTGCCTATTGGGACGATATCGCCGTCGTACATGACGGCGTGCGGACCGTTTCGGGCGGGCATGGCTTTGCCGGTATCGGCCGCAAGCAGATGCTGATCCTGCTGCAAGAGCGTGCCCGCGAACTGGGCGTCGATCTGCGGTTTGAGGCCGAGTTCCGCTCGGCCGAGGAATATCGCAAGGAATATGACCTCGTCGTAGGGTGCGACGGCATCAACAGCCTTGTGCGCAAGGAATATTCCGATGTCTTCCAGCCCGACATCGACCTGCGCCGCTGCAAGTTTATCTGGCTGGGCACGCATCAGAAATTCGACGACGCCTTTACCTTTATCTTTGAACGGACCGAGCATGGCTGGGTCTGGGCGCATGTCTATCAGTTCGATGACAACACCGCGACCTTTATCGTCGAAACCCTGCCCGAGACCTGGGACAAGCTTGGTTTTGCCGACATGTCCAAAGAGGAATCGGTTGAAACCTGCCGCCGGATCTTTGAACGTCATCTCGGCGGCCATGAGCTGATGTCGAATGCGGCGCATTTGCGCGGCTCGGCAGTCTGGATCCAGTTTCCGCGCGTCATCTGCGAAAAGTGGTATCACGAGAATGTCGTCCTGATGGGCGATGCGGCAGCCACCGGGCATTTCTCGATCGGTTCCGGCTCGCGACTGGCCTTTGACAGCGCCATCGCGCTGGCTGAATACCTGCATTCCGAACCAACCATGGAGCGCGCCTTTGAGCGCTATCAGGAAGAGCGCCGGGTTGAGGTTCTGCGCCTGCAATCGGCGGCGCGCAACAGCCTTGAATGGTTTGAGCAGGTCGAGCGTTACCTTGACATGGAGCCGGTGCAGTTCGCTTATTCCCTGCTGACCCGCTCGCAACGGATCAGCCATGAAAACCTGCGCCTGCGTGATCCTGAATGGCTTGGTCAGGCCGAGGACTGGTTTCAGGAACGCGCAGGCGGGCAAAAGGGACGGCGGCCGATGTTCGCGCCTTTCAAACTGCGCGATATGCAATTGGAAAACCGCGTCGTCGTCTCGCCTATGGCGCAATATAAGGCGGTGGACGGCTGTCCGACCGATTGGCACTTTGTCCATTATGCCGAACGTGCCAAGGGTGGCGCGGGGCTGGTCTATACCGAGATGACCTGCGTTTCGCCCGAGGGGCGGATCACCCCCGGATGTCCTGGCCTCTATGCCCCCGAACATGAGGCGGCGTGGAAACGCATCGTCGATTTCACCCATGCCGAGACACGGGCCAGGATCTGCATGCAGATCGGTCACTCGGGTCGCAAAGGCTCGACCCAGGTCGGGTGGGAGGACGCTGACCGCCCGCTGCTCTCGGGGAACTGGCCGCTGCTTTCGGCAAGTGCGATCCCGTGGCAAGACGGGAACGCGGTACCCAAGGCCATGGACCGCGCTGATATGGACATGGTGCGCGATCAGTTCGTCGCCGCGACGCGGATGGCGGCGCGTGCGGGCTTTGACATGGTCGAGCTTCACGCCGCGCATGGCTATCTGATCTCAAGCTTCATCTCGCCGCTGTCGAACCGGCGCGAGGATGAATACGGCGGCAGTCTTGAAAACCGGATGCGCTATCCGCTTGAGGTATTCCGTGCCATGCGCGCGGTCTGGCCAGACCAAAAGCCGATATCGGTACGTATCTCGGCTAATGACTGGGTCGGCGATGAAGGCGTGACACCCGAAGAAGCGGTCGAGATCGCGCGGATGTTCTCGGATGCCGGTGCCGATATCATCGACGTATCGGCCGGCCAGACCAGCACCGGGGCGCGGCCCATCTATGGCCGGATGTTCCAGACCCCCTTCAGCGACCGTATCCGCAACGAGGCGGGGCTTGCCACCATGGCTGTCGGCAATATCACCGAGGCCGATCAGGTGAACGGCATCCTGCTGGCTGGCCGGGCCGATCTGGTCTGTCTCGCCCGACCGCATCTGACCGATCCTTACTGGACGCTGCATGCCGCCATCGAGGCCGGGGACGACGCGACGCAATGGCCCTTGCCCTATCTGGCGGGCCGCAGTCAGGCGCTGCGCCTGCGCAGCCGCGCACAAGAGGCGATCCGGGTATGACATCGGTCGCGGGGAAACGGGTGCTGATCACCGGAGGCGGCACCGGCGTCGGTGCCGATCTGGCGCGCGCCTTTGCCGGGGCAGGGGCCGAGGTGGTGATCTGTGGTCGCCGCATGGTGCCCTTGCAGGCGGTCTCGGAACGCACCGGCGTCCGCGCTGTCACCGCCGATGTGACGGATGAGGCCAGCGTCAAGGCGATGTTCGCCGAGGCTGGCCCCTGCGATATCGTCATCGCCAACGCCGGGGCGGCGGACAGCGCGCCGTTGGGCCGTACCTCGCTTGACCAGTGGAACGCCATGCTGGCGGTGAATCTGACCGGCACCTTTCTGACCTTTCGCGAGGGGTTGGCGCAACTGCCCGGCTGGGGCCGGCTGATCGCCGTTGCCTCGACCGCCGGGCTGCGCGGCTATGCCTATGTCGCGCCCTATGCGGCTGCCAAACATGGCGTTGTTGGTCTTGTGCGCAGCCTTGCGCTGGAGGTGGCGAAAAAGCCCGTGACCGTGAACGCGCTTTGCCCCGGTTTCCTTGAGACCGAGATGACCGAACGCTCGATCGCCAATATCATGGACAAGACCGGGAAAAGCCGCGATCAGGCGCTTGCCGCCCTGACAGCGACCAATCCGCAGGAACGGCTGATCCAGCCTGCCGAGGTCAGTGCCGCGGCGCTGTGGCTTTGCGCCCCGGGGTCAGAAGGGATCAACGGTCAGGCCATCGCTATCGCGGGGGGTGAGACATGACCGACCCTCTGTCAAAGCGGCGGCTGAAACTGTGGATCCGCCTTTTGGGCGTTACCCGCGCGGCCGAGGGTGAGCTGCGCGAATTCCTGCGCCTGCGCCATGACACGACATTGCCGCGTTTTGACGTGATGGCGGCGCTGTATCGTCGGCGCGAAGGTATCACCATGGGTGAGCTTAGCCGGATGCTGCTCGTCTCGAACGGCAATGCGACGGCAGTGGTGGACCGGCTGGAAAAGGACGGGCTGGCGCGGCGCACCCCATCCGAAACGGACCGGCGCACGGTGCTGGTCGCGCTGACGCCCGAAGGGCTGGCGGCCTTTGAAGGCTTTGCTGCCGATCACGAGGCCGAGGTGAACCGCATCTTTGCCAACCTGACCGAAGAAGACATCGACCAGCTCACCGAGATCCTCAAGCGTATGGGAGGCGCGAAATGACCGAACTGGCCGGGCTGAAACCCCAGCATTTCCTGTGGGAGGTGCAGGACCGCATCGCCACCATCCGCCTGAACCGCCCCGAGCGAAAGAACCCGCTGACCTTTGAAAGCTATGCCGAGCTGCGCGATACTTTCCGCGCGCTGCCCTATGCCGCCGATGTCGATGTGGTGGTGCTGGCCTCGAACGGCGGGAATTTCTGTTCGGGCGGGGATGTGCATGACATCATCGGCCCGCTTGTTGGCATGGATATGAAAGGGCTGCTGGCATTCACCCGCATGACCGGTGATCTGGTCAAGGCGATGATTGCTTGCAGCAAGCCGATCATCGCAGCGGTGGACGGGATCTGCGTCGGGGCGGGTGCGATCCTTGCCATGGCCTCGGATCTGCGGCTGGCGACGCCCGAGGCGAAATGCGCCTTTCTTTTTACCCGGGTCGGGCTTGCGGGCTGCGACATGGGTGCCTGTGCCATGCTGCCGCGTATCATCGGTCAGGGCTGCGCGGCCGAGCTGCTTTACACCGGCCGGGTGATGAATGCCGAGGAGGGCCACGCCTGGGGCTTCTGGAACACCCTGCACGAGCCGGGCGCGCTGGAGGACGCTGCCCAGACCATGGCGCGGCGTCTGGCTGCCGGGCCGGTCTTTGCCCATGGCATCACCAAGACCCAGCTTAATCAGGAATGGAGCATGGGGCTTGAGCAGGCCATCGAGGCCGAGGCGCAGGCGCAGGCGATCTGCATGCAGACCCGCGACTTTGAGCGCGCCTATCGTGCCTTCGTCGCCAAGGAAAAGCCGGTGTTTCAGGGGGACTGACCGGCAGAAGCCAAGGGCTGCTCATACGAGATGGGAACGCGCAAGATGGACAAGAGCTTTCTGGACTGGCCGTTTTTCGAGGCCCGCCACCGTGAACTGGCAGCGGCGCTTGAAGATTGGAGCGTGAAGCATTTGCCCGCCGATCACGGCGACACCGACGCTGCCTGCAAGGGGCTGGTCGCCGCGCTGGGCCAGGCAGGGTTCCTGCGTCACAGCGGTGCGAACGAGGGTGAGCGGCTGGACGTTCGCAGCCTTTGCCTGATCCGCGAAACGCTGGCGCGCCACGACCCTCTGGCCGATTTCGCCTTTGCCATGCAGGGGCTTGGCATGGGGGCGGTCACGCTGTTTGGTACGCCAGACCAGCGCAAATGGCTTGAGCGGACCCGGGCGGGACAGGCAATCTCGGCCTTTGCGCTGACCGAGCCGGGCGCGGGTTCGGATGTTGCCAGCACCGCGACCACGGCCGAGCGCACCCCCGGCGGCTGGCGGTTGAGCGGCGAGAAAACCTATATCTCGAACGGCGGGATTGCCGATCTGTATGTGATCTTTGCCCGTACGGGTGAGGCGCCGGGTGCGCGGGGCCTGTCGGCCTTTCTGATGCCCGCCGACAGCACCGGACTGTCGGTTGCCGAACGGATCGAGGTGATCGCCCCTCATCCGCTGGCGCGGCTGAAGCTTGCCGGGGTCGAGCTGCCCGAGGCGGCGCTGATCGGCCAGCCGGGTGAGGGGTTCAAGATCGCCATGTCCGTCCTTGACGTCTTTCGCCCGACCGTGGGTGCTGCGGCGCTCGGCATGGCGCGGCGCGCGCTTGATGAGGCGCTGGCGCGGGTTGCCCGCCCGCGCGCCGGTGGCGGTACGCTGGCCGATTACCAGATCGTACAGGGCCATCTGGCCGATATGGCGC
This sequence comes from Paracoccus kondratievae, assembly GCF_009301415.1. Lineage (GTDB taxonomy): Bacteria > Pseudomonadota > Alphaproteobacteria > Rhodobacterales > Rhodobacteraceae > Paracoccus > Paracoccus kondratievae. The sequence goes on from NZ_CP045074.1 coordinate 319,173, forward strand.
TGAAGGTCGATGCGGCGGCGCTGCTGATCTATCGCGCCGCATGGACCAAGGATCAGGGCGCGACCCGCATCACCCGCGAAGCGGCCATGGCCAAGCTTTATGCCACAGAGGCTGCGCAAGAGGTGATCGATACCGCCTTGCAGCTGCATGGCGGGGACGGGGTGCGCTGCGGCAGCACGGTCGAGGCGCTTTATCGCGATATCCGCGCCCTGCGCATCTACGAAGGGGCAAGCGACGTCCAGCGGGTGGTCATCGCGCGGAGTGTACTGGCATGATCTATCGTCGCCGTATCCAGATCGAATTCAACCATTGCGATCCGGCGGGGATCGTCTTTTACCCCCGTTACTTTGAAATGCTGAACTCGGTGATCGAGAATTTTTTCGCCGAAGTCCTGACCTATCCCTTTACCCGCATTCATATCGAGGAAAACTGCGCCGTTCCCACCGTGCGTATCGAGGCGAGCTTTCATGCCCCCTCGCGTCTGGGTGAGATCGTCGAATTCACGCTGGCGGTCGAAGATGTCGGCCGCTCCAGTGCAAAGCTGGCTCTTGAGGCAAGTGCGGGCGGCCAGGTCCGTCTGAACTGTGCCTCGACCCTTGTATGGGTTAAGCCCGAGGGCCGCGCGGCGCCCTGGCCCGAGCCGATCCGCCGCAAGATGATCGCGTTCATGGAGGCAAGCGATGGTGCATGAGGTTCTGCATCCGAAAAACTGGAAGGCGACGCCGGGATATTCCAACGGCGTGGCCGCTACCGGACGGATGGTGTTCACCGGTGGCATGATCGGCTGGAACGATCAGCAAGAATTCGAGACCGATGATTTCGCCGGACAGGTGCGCACGGCGCTGCAATCCATCGTCGCGGTTCTGGCCGAGGCCGGTGCGCGCCCTGAACATCTGGTGCGCCTGACCTGGTATGTGACCGACAAGCGCGAATATCTCGCGGCGCTCAAGGATATAGGCCAGGCCTACAAGGATGTCATCGGCCGACACTACCCGGCCATGGCTTTGGTTCAGGTCGTGGCCCTGGTCGAGGACCGGGCCAAGGTCGAGATCGAGGCGACCGCCGTGATCCCCGCCTGACAACAACAGCATGTCCGCGGGCCAAGGCACGTCAAGATGTCCGCCCGCCCAACAGGGAGACAGAAAATGACCGGCAATCCACCGCTTGGACCCTCGGCCCATGTCGATACTTTTCCACGCGACAACCTGCCGCCGGCCGAGCTGTGGCCGCAGCTGTTGCTCGATGGTTTTGATTATCCCGAATACCTGAACGCCGCGGTCGAACTGACCGACCGCATGGTCGAAAAGGGCTTTGGCGACAATGTCGCGCTGATCGGCAATGGCCGTATCCGCAGCTACAAGGAACTGACCGACTGGACCAACCGCATCGCTCATGCGCTGGTCGAGGATTTCGGCGTCAAGCCCGGCAACCGGGTGCTGATCCGCTCGGCCAACAACCCGGCGATGGTGGCCTGTTGGCTGGCCGCGACCAAGGCTGGGGCGGTGGTCATCAACACCATGCCGATGCTGCGCGCGGGCGAGCTGGAAAAGATCATCGACAAGGCGCAGGTCACCCACGCGCTTTGCGATACCCGGCTGATGGACGAACTGGCGCTGGCCGCCAAGGACAGCCGCTATCTGAAAACCGTGGTCGGTTTTGACGGCTCCGCCAATCACGATGCCGAACTGGACCGCGCGGCCCTGTCCCATTCCGTACGGTTCGGGGCAGTGCGCACCGGGCGGGACGATGTGGCGCTGTTGGGTTTTACCTCGGGCACCACGGGCGAGCCCAAGGCGACCATGCATTTCCACCGCGATATCCTGATTATCGCTGATGGCTATGCCAAAGAGGTATTAAACGTCACGCCCGAGGATGTGTTTATCGGCAGCCCGCCTTTGGCCTTTACCTTTGGTCTTGGGGGGCTTGCGGTCTTTCCGCTGCGCTTTGGCGCCTCGGCGACCTTGCTAGAGAATGCAACCCCCGCGAACATGATCGAGATCATCCAGAAATACCGCGCCACCATCTGCTTTACCGCGCCGACCGCCTATCGCGTGATGATGCAGGCAATGGATCAGGGGGCGGATCTGTCCAGTCTGCGTGCCGCCGTCTCGGCGGGCGAGACGCTGCCCGCTCCGGTCTATGATGAATGGATGGCGCGGACCGGCAAGCCCATGCTCGACGGTATCGGTTCGACCGAGATGCTGCATATCTTTCTGACCAACCGTTTCGGGGACAGCCGGCCCGCTTGTACGGGCCGCCCGGTCAAGGGCTATGAGGCCCGCATCATCGGTCCGGACGGCAAAGAGGTACCAGCGGGTGAGACGGGACGGCTGGCGGTGCGCGGCCCGGTCGGCTGTCGCTATCTGTCGGATCACAAGAACCAGCGCGCCTATGTGCAGGATGGCTGGAACCTGACCGGCGACAGTTTCTGGCGCGACGAACAGGGCTATTACCACTTTGCCGCCCGTACCGACGGTATCATCGTCTCATCGGGCTACAACATCGCCGGTCCCGAGGTCGAGGCGGCGTTGCTTGCCCATCCCGATGTTCTGGAATGCGCCGTGGTAGGCGCCCCCGACGAGGCGCGTGGTCAGATCGTCGAGGCGCATGTTGTTCTGCGCTCTGGTGTCCTGGCGGATGAGCTGATGATAAAATGCCTGCAGGATCACGTGAAATCCGTGATCGCTCCGTTCAAATATCCGCGCCGCGTGGTCTTTACCGAGGGTTTGCCCAAAACCGACAGCGGCAAGATCCAACGCTTTCGCCTGTTGCAGGGGCGGGTGTGACAAAGAACGGATGCGGGCTGGAAAGGCGTTGCAGCCCGCGACCGCATCATAAAAACATGTGACGACAATCGTCGCTTCAAACAGGGAGTCCAAGATGAAACTGAAAAGGTTGCTGATCTGCGGCGTTGCGGCCGTGGCCCTTGCGGGGGCTGCGCAGGCCGAAGGCGTCAAGGTCGGGATGATCACCACTCTGTCGGGCGGCGGTGCCGGTCTGGGCGTCGATACGCGTGACGGCTTTCTGCTGGCGCTGAAAAATGCTGGCGATGCCGCCAAACAGGTCGAGCTGGTGATCGAGGACGACCAGCAGAAACCGGATGTCGCGGTTCAGATCGCTGACAAGATGATCCAGTCCGAACAGGTGGACGTGCTGACCGGCATCGTCTGGTCTAACCTTGCCATGGCGGTGGTTCCCGCAGCGGTGGCGCAGGGCAAGTTCTACCTTTCGACCAATGCCGCGCCGTCGCAGCTGGCCGGTGCGGGGTGCAACCCGAAATATTTCTCGGTCTCGTATCAGAACGACAACCTGCATGAGGCGGCTGGCGCCTATGCGACCGATGCCGGCATCGGCAAGATGTTCATCATGGCCCCGAACTATCCGGCCGGACAGGATTCCCTGTCTGGCTTCAAGCGTTATTATAAGGGCGAGGTTGCCAACGAGGTTTATACCCAGGTCGGTCAGACCGACTATGCCGCCGAGATCGCCCAGATCCGCAACAGCGACGCGGATGCTGTGTTCTTTTTCCTGCCCGGGGGCATGGGCATCGCCTTTATGAAGCAATATGCCGAATCCGGTGTCGGCAAGCCGGTGATCGGCCCTGCCTTCAGCTTTAGCCAGGACATCCTGCCTGCGGTCGGGGATGCGGCGCTGGGGGTCAGGAACACCGCGCAATGGTCGCATGATCTTGACAACCCGGCGAACAAGGCCTTTGTCGAAAGCTTCCAGGCGGAATATGGCCGGTTGCCCTCGCTTTACGCGGCGCAGGCCTATGACACCGCGAACCTGCTGCTTTCGGCGGTCGCCAAGGCGGATGTGGCGGATGCCGACGCCTTTCGCGCGGCTCTGACCGAGGCCGATTTTCCCAGCGTGCGCGGCAAGTTCAGCTTTGGCCCGAACCAGCACCCGATCCAGGACTACTACGTTCGCGAGGTGGTGAAAGAGGGCGATGTTCTCACCAACAAGATCATCGGCCCCGCCATGACCGATCATGGCGATGCCTACGCCGAGCAGTGCAAGATGTAAGCTTGGCTGGGTCGGGTCCCTGCGATCCGGCCCCCCGGCAAATCGGGAGAGAGTACGGTGATGCTTCTGGCCGAGCAGGCGCTGAACGGCCTGCAATACGGAATGATGCTGTTTTTGATGGCGGCAGGGCTGACGCTGGTTTTCGGCGTCATGGGCCTGATCAACCTTGCCCACGGATCGCTTTACATGACCGGCGCTTTTGCCTGTGCGGCGGTGGCGGCGGCCACCGGCTCGTTCTGGCTGGGGCTGGTCGCCAGTCTGGCCGCAGCGGCGGCGGCAGGCGCGCTGGTCGAGGTCGCGGTGATCCGCAGGTTATACGCCCGCGACCATCTTGATCAGGTTCTGGCAACCTTTGCGCTGATCCTGATCTTTTCCGAAGGGGCGAGGTGGCTCTTTGGCTCGTTCCCGCTGTATCTCAAGCTGCCGCCGTCGCTGTCGGGCGCGGTGGTGCTGCCGGGCGGGCTGCATTATCCGCTGTTCCGGCTGGTCATCATCGGCTTTGGCGCTGCGGTGGCAGTGGGGTTGTGGTGGCTCATCACCCGTACCCGGCTGGGCATTCGCATCCGCGCGGGGGAGGCTGACCGCGAGATGATCGGCGCTTTGGGCGTCGATATCGCCCGGCTCTACACCATCGTCTTTGCGCTTGGCGCGGCGCTGGCGGGCTTTGCCGGGGCGCTGGTCGGCTCGATCCAGTCGGTGCAGGTCGGTATGGGCGAGCCGGTGCTGATCCTTGCCTTTGTCGTGGTGGTGATCGGCGGTATCGGTTCGATCAAGGGCGCGTTTGTCGGGGCGCTGCTTGTCGGGATGACCGACACGCTGGGCAAGGCGCTTTTGCCCGGGCTTTTGTCGCAGGTCGTCGAGGCATCAAGCGCCAAGACCGTCGGCGCCTCGCTGGCCTCGGTGCTGATCTATGTGCTGATGGCCGTGGTGCTGATCATGCGGCCGCAGGGACTTTTCGGGGCAAGGGGCTGAACCATGGGCGAACTGCTGAACCGCGACGCCATCATCAATCTGGTGATCTTTGCCCTGCTGGTCGCCGTGGCGCTGGGTGCGCATCTGGCCGGGGATGGCTTTACCGTCACGCTGGCAACCAAGGCCGCGATATTCGGCCTTGCCGGGGTCGGGCTGAACCTTGCGTTGGGCTATGGCGGACTGATCTCGTTCGGGCATGCCGCCTTTTTCGGGATCGGGGGCTATGTGACCGGTATCCTTGCCAGCCATGCCAGCAGCGGCATGCCGGTCGTGACGCTGCCCTTTACCATCATGGGCAGTAACGAGATGCTGGGCATCTGGCCTGTGGCTATGCTTGCGGGCGGGGTGGCTGCACTGGCGATCGGGGCGCTGTCGCTGCGCACCTCGGGCGTCTATTTCATCATGGTCACGCTGGCCTTTGCGCAGATGCTTTACTATTTCGCCATCAGCTGGTCGCGCTATGGCGGCGAGGACGGGCTAAGCTTTTATGTCCGCAACACGTTCCCGGGGCTGAACACCTTTGCCCCGATCCAGTATTTCGCCATCTGTGCCGTGCTGCTGGCGCTGGCGCTGGTCTTTACCGCTGTGGTTACGCAGTCGCGCTTTGGCCTTGCCTTGCAGGCGGCGCGGCAGAACAGCCAGCGCGCCGTCGCGGTCGGCATCCGGCCCTATGCGATCCGGCTGACGGCCTTTGTGCTGTCGGGGATGATCGTCGGCCTGGCGGGGTCGCTTTATGCCGACCTGAACCGCTTTGTCAGTCCGGCCATGCTGTCCTGGCACATGTCGGGCGAGATCATGGTCTTTGTCATCCTGGGCGGAGTCGGACGCCTGTGCGGTCCGGTGGCCGGCGCGGCGATCTATATTCTGCTGGAGCATGTTCTGGGCGGGATCAGCGATTACTGGCAGGCGCTTCTGGGTCTGCTGCTGCTTGGCATCGTACTGTTTGCACCCGGCGGCCTGATCGGCATTGTCACGCGGAGGGGCCGTCATGCCTGAGCCCAAGCTGAACGAACCCATTCTTGAAATCCGGGGCCTGCGCAAAGCTTTTGGCGCGCTGGTCGCCACCGATGACGTCAGCCTTGATCTGCGCCCGGGTGAAATTCACGCCCTGATCGGCCCCAACGGTGCCGGAAAATCCACGCTGATCAAGCAGATCGTCGGAGAGATCCGGCCCAACTCCGGCTCCATCCGGTTCGAGGGGCAGGTGATCGACGGGCTTGATGCCGCCGCGCGGGCGCGGTTGGGGCTTGCGCGCAGCTTTCAGGTGTCATCCGTGATCCCGGATTTTACCGTGCTGCAAAACGTCATGCTGGCGGTTGCCGGTGCCAGCGGTGCGGTGTTCCGCTTTCACCGCCCGGCGCTTTCCGATCGCAAGCTGACCGAGCCGGCGTTGTTCCATATCGAGCAGGCCGGCCTTGCCGACCGCCATCTGGTTCAGGCGGCGAAGCTGTCGCATGGCGAGCGGCGCAAGCTGGAAATCGCAATGGCGCTGGCGTTGCGGCCGCGCGCCTTTCTGCTGGATGAGCCGATGGCGGGTATGGGGCTGGAGGGCGGGCGCCAGCTGACCTCGATCCTGTCCGAGCTGCGCAACGAGGCCCCGATCCTGCTGGTCGAACATGACATGGACGCGGTCTTTGCGCTGGCCGACCGCATCTCGGTGCTGGTCTATGGCCGTATCATCGCCACCGGCAGCGTGGCCGAGATCCGCGCCAACCCCGAGGTGCGGCGCTCTTATCTGGGAGAGGACGCATGACCCGGCTGCTGGAACTGCGCGACCTGACGGCCTCTTACGGTCCGGTGCAGGCGCTCTTTGGCATCTCGCTTGACCTTGACGAAGGGCAGGTGGTGGCGCTGATGGGCCGCAATGGCATGGGCAAGACCACCACTATCCGCTGTATCAGCCGCCTGCTGCCCCATTCCGGGGGTGAGCTGCGGTTTGCGGATCGTGACCTTGCGTCCCTGTCGGCTCCGCGGGTGGCGCGGCTGGGTGTCGGGCTGGTGCCCGAAGGGCGGCGCTGTTTCGGTCCGCTGACCGTGGCCGAAAATCTGACCGTTGCCGCCCGGCCCGGCCCCTGGGACATGGCGCGGGTCTGTGCGCTGTTCCCGCGCCTGCAAGAGCGTATGGGCCAGATCGCGCGCACCCTGTCAGGCGGAGAGCAGCAGATGCTGGCGATTGGCCGCGCCCTGATGACCAACCCGCGGCTTCTGATCCTTGATGAGGCGACCGAGGGGCTGGCCCCGGTGGTGCGGCAAGAGATCTGGGCGGGCGTGCGTCAGCTCAAGGCCGAAGGGCTGTCGATCCTGCTTGTGGACAAGTCACTTTCCGAGATTGCATCGGTTGCAGATCGCGCAGTGGTTGTTGAACGTGGCGCGACGGTCTGGCAAGGCGGTATCACCGACCTCACGCCGGACCTGACTGATCGTTATCTAGGAGTGTAAAAAGTTATGGCAATCTATCGTGGTATGAACCGGCAACAGCTGGATGCGGCCTATAACAACTCGGCCCGGGTTGCGGATTTCCCGGGGCTGATGCGTGAATTGCGTGCCCGCAGCGAGGTGTTCTATTCCACGCAGGATTGCCGCCGGGACCTGCGCTATGGCACCAGCGCCCGCCAGACCTATGACTGGATTTCGTGCGGCAAGCCGAATGCGCCGGTCTTTGTCTTTATCCACGGCGGCTATTGGCAGAACTGCGTCAAAGAGGATTTCGCCTATTCCGCCGCCGGTCCTCTGGCGCATGGCTATGACGTGATCCTGGCCGAATACACGCTGGCGCCCGAGGCCTCGATGACCCGGATCGTGACCGAGATCGGTCAGCTTCTGGACCATCTTGTCCCTCAGATCGCCGGACGGCCGCTGTGTCTGTCCGGTCATTCGGCGGGCGGGCATCTGGCCGCCAGCCATCGCAGCCATCCCGCCGTGACCCGGGTCATGCCGATCAGCGGGCTTTACGATCTTGAGCCGATCAGCCTTGGTCAGCTGAACGACAATCTGCGCCTCACTCCGGAAGAAATCGCTGCCTACAGTCCCCAGCATCACATCGGCCCCGGTGCGCCGATGCTGATCACGGTCGGCGGTGGAGAGCTGCCCGAACTGATCCGCCAATCCGACGAATATGCCGCCGCCTGTCAGCAGGCGGGCGAACAGGCCGGGCTGCTGCATGTCAAGGATTGTGACCACTTTCAGGTGCTCGACGATCTCGCCGATCCTGCCGGTGCGCAACTGACCGCCCTGACCGCAAGGCCCTGACCCGTATCATGAAACCCGCCGCCTGACCGCAGGTGGCCGGTTTCGCATATTGGCGGGACGGGGGATCAGGTCGCTTTCCTGCCGTCGCTGTTCTGACGGGAAAGCTGCGCCTCAAGCGCCTCGGCGAAACGGTCGAAATCCTCGGCAAAGGCGGTCAGCCGCGGTTCGGCCCAATCCGAGACCACCTCTCGGATCAGCTCGTGTTTGACGCGCTGGATCTCGGCAAAGATGCGGTCGCCCGACTTGGTGCGTCGCAGGACTGCGCGGCGCGCATCCTCTTGCGCAACCTCGCGGATCAGAAAGCCTTGCCGGACCAGTTCCGCCACCAGCCGGCTGGCGCGTGAGGGATCAATGCGCAGCTGTCGGGCGATATCGCCAACCGAAACCTCGGCCGAAGGGTCAGGCCCCTTGCTGCCCGGCTGCCCGGGCACCAGCCCCAGCGCATCGAGGTCAGAAATATCCAGCATTGGCGCGACGTTCTGCAAGGCAAGCCGACCAATGATGCGCCGCCTGATCAGCGTGCGCATCCGCCCCATCGCGGTCGAGATGCGGGCGATCCCCTCTGTCCGGCTGGTGTCCTGCATCAGTGCCTTTCCGCTGACTTTCCTGCGGCTAAATATGTGCTATTGACATATATATGCCAAAGTCACATATTCTGCAACGCATAGTTTTGGTCCGCGACCGGTTTCGTGGCGTTCAGTCAGGTTTTTCCAGTTATGTTACAATCCGCAGCACCCGGCCCCGCCGGGATCGGCCATCGGCGCCGTACGATCATTTTTTGTTTCCTCATGCTCAGCATGTTCATGGCGACGCTGGACAACCAGGTTGTTTCGACCGCGTTGCCGACCATCGTGGGCGAGTTCGGCGCCATTGAGCGTTTTGGCTGGGTTGGCTCGGCCTATCTGCTGGCACAGGCGGCGATCATGCCGGTTTATGGCAAGCTGGGCGATCTGTTCGGGCGCAAATATGTGATGATCTTTGCGGTCGCGCTTTTCACGCTTGGCTCGGTCGTTTGCGGGCTTGCATGGTCGATGAACAGCCTGATTGCCGCGCGGGCCTTTCAGGGGCTGGGCGCGGGCGGGATCATGGTTTCGATCTTTTCGATCAACGCCGACCTGTTCGAGCCGCGCCAGCGCGCACGGTATCAAAGCTTTTCCAGTCTGGTGCTGATGGCCTCGGGCTCGGTCGGGCCGACGCTTGGCGGCATGATGAGCCAGCATCTGGGCTGGCGCTCGATCTTTCTTATCAACTTGCCGATTGGGATGGTGGCGCTGCTGGGTCTAGCGCTGCTGCTGCCGCAAAGAAGGCCCCAACGCCAGCCCAGGGTTGATTATCTGGGCGCGCTGACGCTAGCCGTCGCGATTGCGGGGATCGTGCTATGGGCCGACAGCCAGTCTCTGTTCGGCTCGCTCACCTCGGTCCCGGCGCTGGCGCTGCCGGTGATTTCAGCCGGGGCTCTGGCGCTGTGGCTGGCGATCGAGCGCCGGGTGCCCGAGCCTATCATCCCGCTAAACCTGTTCCGCGACCGCAACTTTTCGCTGTTGCTGATCGTCGCGGCCACCAGTGGCGGTATCGCAATCGGCATGGTCAATTATCACGCGCTGTTCTTGCAGATGACAACCGGGCTGTCGCCGGCGTCGGCGGGGCTGTTCTTTATCGCCGTCACCACCGGGATTGCCATCGGCTCGCTGACGGCGGGGCGGCTGATCTCGGCCACCGGGCGTTACAAGCCCTGGCTGGTGCTTGGCCTCAGCCTGGCGCTGGCCAGCCTGACCGGGCTTGCCAGTCTGCCGCTGCATGTGCCGTTCTGGGCGGTCGCAGCATTGCTGATGGGGCAGGGCATGGCCATTGGGCTGGGCCAGCAGGCGCCGATTATCGGCGTGCAGATTGCATCTCCGTCCCAGGATGTGGGTGCGGCGACAGGGGCCGTGACCCTGACCCGTATGGCAGGCGCATCGCTTGCGATCTCGGTCTATGGGGCCATCCTGTCGGACCGGCTGGCACAGACCACCATCCAAGGCGCTGGCGCGCTGGCCGAGATGACGCCTGATCGGATGGCGATGCTGGCCGCCCCGCAACGCGAGGCAGTGGCGGCGGCGTTCCGCGACGCTTTTGTCTGGGTATATCTGTCGGCGGTAGTGATCGCGGCGGTCGGGCTGTTGGCGGCCGCGATGCTGCGCCCGACGATGCTTGCCCCCAGTCGACCTGCCGGACCTGTCATGGGCGGCGTGCGGCCCGAGCTGGGTGCGGCCCCGATCGCCCATTCTTCGCGATAAAGGGCCACACCGGCACGGGGCCGCACCGGCGCGCCTTTGCTGCCCTGTTAAGCTGCGCGGCGCAGCCGGGTCGCGGCTGCCTCGGCCAGATCAATGAGCAGGGTCCGGCTTTCCTCCCACCCAAGGCAACCGTCGGTAATGCTTTGGCCATAGACAGGCGGCGCGCCGGGAACCAGATCCTGCCGGCCCGCGACCAGATTGCTTTCCAGCATCAGGCCGCGAATGCGATGCTCGCCCCCGCGGATCTGGGCCGCGACATCGGCGCTGACCTCGATCTGCCGGGCGGGGTCCTTGCTGCTGTTGGCGTGGCTGGCGTCGATAACGATGCCCGGATCAATGCCAGCCCGCCTGGCGGCCTCGGCAACCTGCGCGACATGGGCGGTGCTGTAATTCGGCCCGTCATGACCACCGCGCAGCACGACATGGCAGGCGTCATTGCCGGTGGTGGTGGCGATGGCGGCGCGGCCTTCGGCGGTGATGGCCGGGAAGCTGTGCGGGCGCGCGGCCGAGCGGATCGCATCCAGCGCCACCTGCACCCCGCCATCCGTGCCGTTTTTGAACCCGACCGGACAGGACAGCCCTGAGGCAAGCTGTCGATGTATCTGGCTTTCGGTGGTGCGTGCGCCAATTGCGCCCCAGGCGATCAGATCGGCAAGGTACTGCGGCAGGATCGGGTCCAGGAATTCGGTCGCCGCTGGCAGGCCCATGCGGTTGATATCCAAAAGCAGGCGCCGGGCCATCGGCAGACCGTCCTCGATCCGGTCCGAGCCGTCCAGATGGGGGTCGTTGATCAACCCCTTCCAGCCGACGGTCGTACGCGGCTTTTCGAAATAGACCCGCATGACGATCTCCAGCCGGTCGCCAAGCGCGCGGCGCAGCTCGGCCAGACGTGCGGCGTAATCCAGCGCCGCCTTGGTGTCGTGGATCGAGCAGGGCCCGGCAATGACCAGCAGACGCTCATCCTGTCCCGACAGAATGGCACGGATCGCAGCGCGGCTGTCAGCCACAGTACGCGAGATGGCCTCGTCCCGGGGCAGGGCGGCCGCCAATGCGGCTGGCTCGGGCAAAGGACGAAGGGTGACGATATGCAGGTTTTCGGTCTGGATGGTCATGGTTCTTTCCTGGAGAGAAAGGCCGGACCGGAAGCGTATCAAACAGAAAAGCCGCCGGTCTTGGCCAGCGGCTTCGGGGTTTGTGATCGCGCCTGAGCGCTACACGGCCACCCACGTCCGCTGGGGACAGCGGAACCAATAAAACGAGGTGGTGTAGGGCTTCATCTGCGACATGCCTTCTGCATAGCCGCGCCGTAACCGCTTGTCACGCGAAATCTGATGGGAACAGTCTGCCAGATATCTGCGTCATTTCCTGCAATCTACGTGTTCAGGATTTTGAGCAATTCAGGTTGAGAATCGTCCGGCCCTGCGCCAGATCTGTCAGCCGTCGCGGATAGGCGGCGGCATGGATCGGCGGGGGCAGGATGAATTACCCGGACACGCAGCTTTTGATTGATGGAACCTGGCGGCCGGCGCGCGATGGGCGTGGCCTGCCGGTGTTGAACCCGGCCACGGGGGCCGAGATCGGCCGCGTCGCCTGTGCCGGTATCGCCGATCTGGACGAGGCGCTGGCCGCCGCGAACCGCGCCTTTGCGGAATGGCGGCTCAGCTCTCCGCTGTATCGTTCGGATCTGATGCGCAAGGCGGCGGCGCTGCTGCGTGAGCGGGCCGAGGCGATTGCCGCGATCATGGTGGCCGAACAGGGCAAGCCATTGGCTCAGGCCCGGATCGAGACGATGGCCGGGGCCGAGATCATCGAATGGTTCGCCGAAGAGGCGCGGCGCTGCTATGGGCAGGTCATTGCGCCACGTATCCCCGGCGTGACCCAACTGACGGTGAAAGAGCCCTTGGGCCCCGTCGCGGCCTTTACCCCGTGGAATTTTCCGATCAATCAGGCAGTTCGCAAGGTTTCGGCGGCGCTGGCAGCAGGCTGTACGATTATCGTCAAGGCGGCCGAGGAAACGCCCGCCTCTCCGGCTGAGCTGATCCGTTGCTTTGTCGATGCGGGTGTACCGGCGGGGGTGGTGAACCTTGTCTATGGCGACCCGGCCGAAATTTCGTCCTATCTGATCCCGCATCCGGTGATCCGCAAGGTTTCGTTCACCGGTTCGACGGCGGTGGGCAAGCAGCTTGCCGCGCTGGCCGGGCTGCATATGAAGCCAGCGACGATGGAGCTGGGCGGTCATGCGCCCGTGCTGGTCTTTGACGATGCCGATGTCGAGGCGGCGATCTCGGCCATGGCGGCGTCCAAGCTGCGCAATGCCGGGCAGGTCTGCATCTCGCCCACCCGTTTTCTGGTGCAGGAAGCGGTGGCGGATCGTTTTACCGAAGGTTTTACCGCCACGCTTGCCTCGGCCAGGGTGGGGCCCGGAACCGACCCTGACAGCGCCATGGGTCCGCTGGCGAACGAACGCCGGATCCCGGCTATCGAGCGGCTGATCCGCGATGCGCTGGATCGCGGCGCGCGGCTGGCGACCGGGGGTGAGCGGATCGGCAATGAGGGCTGGTTCTTTGCCCCGACCGTGCTGACCGATGTGCCCGCCGATGCTGCCGTGATGAACGAAGAGCCCTTTGGTCCCATTGCTGTCATCAACCGTTTCCGCGCCGATGACGAAGCATTTGCCGAGGCGAACCGGCTGCCTTACGGGCTGGCCGCCTACGCCTGGACACGCAGCTCGGCGCGGGTGCAGCGTTTGCAGGATGAGGTTCAGGCGGGGATGCTGACCATCAACCATATCGGGCTGTCGCTGCCCGAGGTGCCTTTTGGCGGCATCGGCGATTCCGGCATGGGGACCGAGGGCGGGTCCGAGGCGATCAACGCCTATCTGCAAACCCGCTTTGTCACCCGCAAGGGTTAAAGATAGGGCGGCGTACAGGCCGAGACGACGACCGACTCTCGGTCCGGGATATTGCGAAAGCGGTGCGGCTGGTTCGACGCGAACAGATAGCTGTCGCCCGCTTTCAGCACCCGGCTTTGATCGCCAACGGTCAATTCGACTTCTCCGGCGATGACGATGCCGCCCTCGCTGCCGTGATGGGCCAGCATGGTCTCGCCGGTATCGGCGCCGGGTTCATAGCGTTCATGCAGGATTTGCAGATTGTACAGCCGCGAGGTCAGGTCGCGCAATTCAGCCGGGGTAAAGAAGGGCTGCGGGCTTTGCGGCAGGTCGGGTTCAAAGAATTCGGACATGGTGACGCTTAGCCCGCTAAGGATCTTGCGCAGCGAGGCGACCGAGGGGCTGGATCGTCCAGTCTCGATCATCGAGATCTGGCCATGCGGCACGCCCGAGGCTTCGGCCAGCTGCCGCTGGGACATGCCCGCAGCGGTGCGCAATTCCCTGAGCCGTGCGCCGGCGTCGAAATCGCTCATCCTTGCCCCTATCCTTTTTTGCGCAGCTTATCAGGGCGGGGTGATGCGTTCCAACTCCATACCGATACGAGATTTCCTGAAAATCTATGCTCAATATATCGAGCATGAAATAAGCCGATTCCATCAGTTCGGAGATCTGGACATGGAATCAACGCAGTTGAGCACCCCCGTCAGGCGGCGGTCGCGCGCGCGGGGTCGGTACGCGGGATATCTATGCCGTCCGGGCCGGGAATGCCGGGCTATGGACCGCCGAGGGGCGGCGGATGCTGGGTTTCGCCGCCGGGATTGCCGCGACCAGCACCGGCCACCGCCACCCTAAGGTGATCGAGGCGGTTCAGCGCCAGATGCAGGTCTTTACCCATACCTGCTTTCATGTCGCGCCCTATGAAACCTATGTCGATCTGGCCGAGCGGCTGAATGCCCTGACCCCCGGTGATTTCGCCAGAAAAACCATGCCTGCCACCACCGGGGCCGAGGCGGTCGAGAATGCGGTTAAGATGGCGCGTGCCTTTACCGGGCGTTCGGGGGTGATCGCCTTTAACGGTGCTTTCCATGGGCGCATGTCGCTGGGCATGGCGCTGACCGGCAAGGTTGCGCCCTATAGCAGGTTTCGGCGCCATGCCGCCCGTGGTCCATCACGGCCTTTTCCCCAACCCATGACCAGGGTTTCGGTTGCGCAGGCAGTCGCGCATCTTGAGGCGCTTTTCGCCTCATCCGCCGATCCCCGCCGTGTTGCCGCGATCATCGTTGAGCCGGTACAGGGCGAGGGCGGGTTTAACATAGCTCCGCCCGAGTTTCTGGCAGCGCTGCGCCGCATCTGCGACACCCATGACATCGTGCTGATCGGGGATGAAATTCAGGCGGGTATGGCGCGGACCGGGCGCATGTTCGGTTTTCAGCATTCCGGTATCGCGCCGGATCTTGTGACCATGGCCAAGGGTCTGGCAGGGGGCGTTCCCTTGCCGGCGGTGACGGGCCGGCCGGGATCGTCGATGCGCCGGCCCCCGGCGGATTGGGTGGCACCTATGCCGGCAACCCTCTGGCAGTTGCGGCGGCGCTGGTAGTGCCGGAGGTGATCGCGGCCGAGGATCTCTGCGCCCGCGCCGAAGAGATCGGTCTGGCGATCCGTGGGCGGTTACAAAAGCTCGCCGGGCGCTTCCCTGCTATCGGTGACGTGCGCGGGCTTGGCGCGATGAATGCGTTTGGGCTGGTGCGGACAGATGACCCCAGCCAGCCCGATCCGCAGCTGACCGCCGTCATTGTTGCCGAGGCCGAGGCGAGGGGGCTGATCCTGCTGTCTTGCGGCACGCGTTACAATGTCATCCGCCTGCTGCCGCCGCTGACCATCCCCGAGGATCAGTTGTCCGAGGCGCTGGACATCCTTGAAGCCTCGATCGAGGCGGCATTGGTCCCGGCCTGATCATCAAGACCTTCGCCGTCCCGCGCCATGCGGACGGCGATCCAGTCCCGAAAGGCGGCCAGCGGTTTCAGCCCCGATTTGCGGGTGGGCCATGCCAGCCAATAAGCGCCGCTGCCCGGCACCCCCTGCCGCAGCAACGGCGCAAGCCTGCCCTCGGCGATTTCGACGCGGGCCAGATAATCGGGCAACAGCGCCACCCCCAGACCCGAGATCGCCGCCTGAATCATCATCGAGAACTGGTCCATCATCATCCCGTTCAGCGGCTGGGGCGGTGGCGCGCCCTGTCCGCGAAACCATGCCTGCCACGCATCGGGTCGCGTCGGCAGCTGCAACAGCACCATCCCGGCCAGATCGGCGGCGCAGGCGACAGGCCGGCGGGCCAAAAACCCGGGCGCGGCGCAGGCGGTCAGTCTTTCATCGAAAAGCTTCAGATGCTCGGCCCCGGGCCAGTCGTCCTGGCCATAATAGATCATCGCGTCAAACGGCTCTTCATCAAAGCTGAAGCGGCGAAAGCGGGTCGTCAGGTTGATCGAGACGCCGGGATGTGCCGACAGGAAATCGGGCAGGCGTGGCGCAAGCCAGCGCGTGGCAAAGGTCGGCAGCACCGCCAGATCCAGGCTGCCGCCATCGGGATTGGCAATCAGCGACATGCTGGCGCGCTGGACCAGATCCAGCGCCGCTGCAATGTCGCGGAAATAACGCTCGGCCGCTTCGGTCGGGGTCAGGCGCTTTTTGTGGCGGATAAACAGGGGCTGGCCCAGCTGCGCCTCAAGGCTCTGCAAAAGGCGGCTGACGGTGCTTTGCGTCAGCCCCAGATCCTGCGCCGCCCCGGTGACCGAGCCGGTGCGCATCACCGCGTCAAAGGCCAGCAGCAGGCTGAGGTTGGGAAGAAAGCGTCTTTGCCGCAAGAACATTCATCCTATGCATGAACTAATGAGGATTATCCATTTTCCGGCCGGGTTTGAAAGCGGTAATGAATAAAGTGACAGCATTATTGCATGAGGCATGACGTGACGACGAAATCGCATAAGGGCGGCGCCTTTTCCTGGTCCGATCCGTTCCTGCTTGACGATCAGCTGACCGAAGAAGAGCGGATGATCCGCGACACCGCTGCGGCTTTTGCCGCCGACCGGCTGGCTCCGCGGGTCGAGGCGGCTTATCTCAATGAGGAAACCGACCCCGAGATCTTTCGTGAGATGGGGGCGTCGGGCCTTTTGGGCGTCACGGTTGACGAAGCTTACGGCGGTGTCGGCGCTTCTTACGTCTCTTACGGCCTTGTCGCGCGCGAGATCGAGCGTATCGATTCGGGCTATCGCTCGATGGCCTCGGTACAAAGCTCTCTCGTCATGTTCCCGATCGAGGCCTATGGCAGCGAAGAGCAAAAGCAGAAGTACCTGCCCAAGCTTGCCACAGGCGAATTCATCGGTTGTTTCGGCCTGACCGAACCTGATGCGGGTTCGGACCCCGCTGGCATGAAAACCCGCGCCCGCAAGGTTGACGGTGGCTATGTGCTGAACGGGTCCAAGATGTGGATCTCGAACGCGCCCATCGCCGATGTCTTTGTGGTCTGGGCCAAGTCCGAAGCCCATGGCGGCAAGGTGCGTGGCTTTGTGCTGGAAAAGGGCATGAAGGGCCTGTCCGCCCCCAAGATTGAGGGCAAGCTGTCCCTGCGCGCCTCGATCACTGGTGAAATCGTGATGGAGGATGTCGAGGTTGGCGAAGACGCGCTGTTGCCCAATGTCGAGGGGATGAGCGGCCCCTTTGGCTGTCTTAACCGGGCGCGCTATGGCATCAGCTGGGGCGCGATGGGTGCGGCCGAGGATTGCTGGCACCGTGCCCGCCAATACGGGCTTGACCGCCACCAGTTCAACCGCCCGCTGGCCGCGACGCAGCTTTACCAGAAAAAGCTGGCCGATATGCAGACCGAGATCACGCTGGGCCTGCAGGCCAGCCTGCGCGTCGGGCGGCTGCTTGATGAGGGCAGGTTCGCGCCCGAGATGATCTCGATCATCAAGCGCAACAACTGCGGCAAGGCGCTGGATATCGCCCGCATGGCCCGTGACATGCACGGCGGCAACGGTATCCAGATCGGCTATCACGTCATGCGCCATGCGCAAAACCTTGAGACGGTGAACACCTATGAGGGCACCCATGACGTGCATGCGCTGATTCTTGGCCGTGCCCAGACCGGCATTCAGGCCTTTTCCTGATGGCAGAGCCGGCACTCAGGGGGCTGCGCGTCGTCGAACTGGCGCGCATCCTTGCCGGACCGTGGATCGGCCAGACCCTGGCCGATCTGGGTGCCGAGGTGATCAAGGTCGAGGCGCCCGAGGGCGACGACACCCGCCGCTGGGGCCCACCTTTCATTGAGCGGGCGCGCGCCGATGGTACGACCGAACGGGTCGCGGCCTATTTCCACGCCGCCAATCGCGGCAAGCGCTCGGTCACCTGCGATTTCAACGATCCCGCTGATCTTGAGCGTCTGCGAGCGCTGATTGATCAGGCGGATGTGGTGGTCGAGAACTTCAAGCTGGGCGGCCTGCGCAAGTTCGGCCTTGATTACGAAACGCTGTCGGGGCGCAATCCCCGGCTGATCTATGCCTCGATTACCGGCTTTGGTCAGGATGGCCCACGCGCCGCCCAGCCGGGCTATGATTTCCTGATCCAGGGCATGTGCGGCATCATGGACCTGACCGGAGAGCCGCAGGGCGAGCCGCAAAAGGTCGGTGTCGCCTGGATCGACATCTTTACCGGCCTTTACGGCGTGATCGCGGTACAGGCGGCGCTGGCCGAACGCCAGCGTTCGGGCCTTGGTCAGCATCTGGACCTGTCACTGCTGGATTGCGGGGTGGCGGTGCTGGCCAATCAGGCGACGAATTACCTGTTGGGTGGGGTAGTGCCGCATCGGCTGGGCAATGCCCACCCGAATATCGTTCCCTATCAGCTGTTCCCGGCCTCGGACGGGCACCTGATTATTGCCTGCGGCAATGACCGCCAGTTCTCTGCCCTGTGCCGCGTGCTTGGGCTGACCGGTCTGGCGGACGATCCCGATTATGCGACCAACCCCGCACGGGTTGCAAACCGTGTCCGGCTGGTTCCGTTGCTGTCGGATGCCACCCGTCTTCGGACCCGGGCAGATCTGATCGCCGCGCTGGAGGGGGCAGGTGTCCCCGCCGGTCCGGTCAATGATCTGGCCGAGGCGCTGGCTGATCCGCAGGTTCAGGCGCGTGGTCTGCGCGTCGCCCCCGAAGGCATCGCCGGTCTGCGCAGCCCCTTGCGCTTTTCGCGCAGCCCGCTTGTTACCGACCGTGCCGCCCCGGCCTTGGGCGAGGGCGAATGGCGCTTTGAAAGCTAGTCGCTGCCGCGCCGCCCTTCACGAAAGGCGGTGCGGCAGCTGATTGGGGTCTGGCCGGACATGGCCCGGAACAGGCGCGAAAACTGCGCCTGATCGCTGAAGCCAAAGCGATAGGCGAGATCAAGGCCAGCGACAGACCTCCGGCATCTCGCGGGGCCTTGCGGATGAATTGCACCACCGTGGTTTCGGTATCGCCAAACAGGTCGTGCAGATCGTGTTTCCAGATGCCGCAGGCGGCTGCCACCGTCTCGGGCGCCAGCGAAGGGTTGGTGAGCTGGCTCAGGATAACATCCTGCGCACGCTTAAGATGGGCGGCGCGGATGACGGTGGCCGCCCCGCTATCGACCTCGGCATGTCGGTCAAGCGCCAGCAGCTCGATCAGATGCCGGCCAAGAACCTCGGCTGCGGCGGGGTCCGTCGGTATGGCATGGGCGCGGCGCACCGTCTTGGCAAACAGCCCGCCCAGTCCCTTGCGCCCGTCAAAAAACGTGGCGCACAGCCGTTCAGCCAGCGCGCTGCGCGCAATCTTCATCACCAGCAGATCGTTGCGGGCCTGACAGGCAAAGCGATAGGGTTCATCCCCGTGTCCGATGATAAAGCCGCCCGGCGTGCAGGTGATGTCGCGGCCAGGCTGGCGAAACAGGACCGGCGCAAGGCTGGGAATGGTGACCAGATATTCCCCGGCCTAGCCCTGACGGATCAACACCGGCACCCGTTCGTAACAGGTGGGTTCGGTGCACAGCCGCGACAGCGAGACACGACCGGTGCTGCGCCGCTCTAGCCGACCCTGAAAGGTAGCCGGGTCCCGATAGCTGAGCTGTAGCGGAAAATAAATATCCGCGATGATGGCAGACCGCTGCGCCGCGCGTTCGGTCGGCGTTGCTGTAGTTTTCAACGGCCATGATACGCCTCCCCGCATCGACTGGACGATTCGTGGCGCGCAGGACCCGTCGGGCAAAAGAAAACTCGCATACCGGGGTGGGGGATTGCCCATCTGCGCCCGATCCTGCCGCGCGGATGGGCGGTGGTGCACGCAAGACAAGTTTATCTGCACCCCGCGCCAAGACCGCCGCCC
The DNA here is from genome assembly GCF_009301415.1 of Paracoccus kondratievae. Classification (GTDB taxonomy): domain Bacteria; phylum Pseudomonadota; class Alphaproteobacteria; order Rhodobacterales; family Rhodobacteraceae; genus Paracoccus; species Paracoccus kondratievae. The sequence continues at coordinate 338,969 of NZ_CP045074.1, forward strand.
GCCTGCGGCGCAACATCGGCTGATCGGAAAGATGCCGCGTCAGACGGCACCCCGCGGAGATCATCGTGGACAGCCCTTTCGGCTGTCCTGCTGCGCGTGCCTGTGCGGCCCAGACAGGGAGCAGCCATGACCAGACCCCATCATCCTGTCGGTGGTGCGCGGCGTTCTGGCAACCGGGCAGCGCGAGATGACGCTGACGCTGGAACAGACCGCGCGCAGCTCGGCCTTTAACCTTGCGCTTGGCTATTTGACCGCGCTTTTCAACCACACGCCCGAAATGATCCGGCAATGTCAGGACATCCCGATCCATCTCGGCAGTCTGATCCCGGCGATGAAATCGGCGGCGCGCTTTTTTAGGCGATATCCACGAAGGCGATCTGATCCAGCATAACGACCCCGCATATGAGGGCAGCCATATCATCGGCACCTGCATGTATTACCCGGGTGAGCTGGTGTTCTGGCCGGCCTGCAAAGGGCACCTGACCGATGTGGGCGGCCCGTTCCCGCAGGCTGCAACCCCAACGCGACCGGGATCGGTTGCGTATCCCTCCGGTTCTTGGATCGTGGCAAGGGAAGGGGCCGTCCCAGGCCCCGCCCATCAAGCAATCACAATAATCACACAATCAGAACAGACAGGGAGCTTCAGCCATGGCTGGATCTTTGGATAATTCACAGGAGCTGGAGTTTTCGGATCGGCCTGTGCCAGCCGATCAGCGCATGGGCCGGCTGCCGCTGACCATGGTTGCTCGGCCGTGTTCTATCTGGTTATCGCTGCCTCACTGGCGCTGGTCTATGGCGCAAGAAATGCCATCATCGGCCTTGTGCTGTCGGTGCTGACCTACGCGGCGGTGAATGCGGTGCTGGTCCGCCATGCGATCCGGACCGGGCTTAGCGTCTCGTTGTTCTCGCGCATTCTGCCGGGTCGCAGCGGGGCGGCGGTGGCGACGCTGATCTTTTTCGCGACTGACATATATTGCGCGGTATTCGAGGGCCCGGTGATCGCAGTGGCGCTGATCTTTGGCTAGATCCGGAACTGGCTTGACCGGTTCAACTGGGTGCTCTGCCGTTCTATCTTATCGGCCTTGTGGCGGCGTTGGCTTATGCGGTGCGCTCTGGCCGGATGGCGGCGCGGCGGGCACTGTCCTGATCCCCGATGCAAGGCCGGTTGCGTGCGGCCGGTCTTGCTGTCAGATTCGGCCATCGGAGGAGCAGCAGAGGCCCAGGCCATGTCCCGCAGTCACGGGGTCCAGATGCGGATCGAGGACCCGGCGTCGCGCAAGGCGGCGTCGGGGCGCTGGTGGCTGGTCTTTGGCCTTGCCGTCGTTGCGGCGATCCTTTGGCTGGGCACCCAGCTTGCCTATCAGCATTACTTTCGCCAGGGGCAGGCGCGCGCCGCCACCGCGCTGCGGCTGACGGTGAATGCGCTGACCGCCGATCTGGCGCGCTATGAGGTGGTGCCGCAACTGGTCGCCGATCTGGACCTGATCCACCAGCTGGCCGCCGATCCCGGCAATGCCGCTCTGCGCCGCCAGACCAATGAATGGCTGGCCGAGCAGAATGAGGATGTGCAGGCCTCGGATATTTATCTGATTCTGTCCGACGGCCAGACGATCGCCCATTCGGGCTATCTGGGCCCGGCAAGCTTTCTTGGTCAGAATTTCAGCTATCGACCCTATTTCATTGATGCTATGGCGGGCGGACAGGGGCGTTTTTACGGCATTGGCACGACTTCGGGCATCCGGGGCTATTTCTTTTCGGCCCCGGTGCTGGATCAGCAGGGCCGGATCGTCGCCGTGGTCGCAGTCAAGATCGGCGTTGACCGGATCGAGGCCTCGTGGCGCGGCAACCAATACCGGGTGCTGGTGACCGACCCCGAGGGCACGGCCTTTCTGTCCTCAGAGCCAAGCTGGCTTTACCATAGCATCCAGCCCCTGACGGCCGAGCGGCTGGCGCGCAGCGAGTCCTCGCGCCGCTATGCCGGGACTCCGCTTTCCGAACTGCCGGTTGAGCGGCTGAACTTGCATGGCGTGCCGATGTTCCGCCTGCCCCCCGCTTTGAGCGATGAGGTTGAGCGTAGCCACGACTATATCGTTGCCTCGGAGCAGATGCCGGCGGCGGGCTGGACCGTGCATGTGCTGACCGACAGTGCTGACCTGCGGGCCGAGGCGCGGCTGGCGATGATCAGCCTGTTGCTGCTTTTGTCGGTGGCGGGCTTTGGGCTGATGATGTGGCGCCAGCGCCGTGCCCAGGCGGCCGAGCGGCTGGCCATGCAGCAATTCGCCACTGCCGAGCTTGAACGCCGGGTGATCGAGCGCACGGCCGCCCTTGCGCGCGTCAACGGCCAGCTTGAACAAGAGATCGCCGAACGCCGCGCCACCGAGGCCGAGCTGCGCGCCGCGCAAGCCAGTCTGGTACAGGTCGGCAAGCTGGCGGCGCTGGGGCAGATGTCGGCCTCGCTCTCGCATGAGATCAACCAGCCGCTGGCGGCGGCGCGCAACTATGCCGACAGCGCTGCCATCCTGATCGAGCGGGGCGATTATGCCCGCGCCCGCGACAATATCGTCCAGATCCTTGCTTTGGTTGACCGCATGGCCGCCATTGGCAAGCACCTGCGCCACGCGGCGCGCAAACCGGATGAGCGGCTGGGGGCGGTCACGCTGGCTTCGCTGATCGACGAAACCCGTACCATCGTCGCCGCGCGTCTGGCCAGCAGCGGGGCGGAGCTTGAACTGGACCTGCCGGCCGATCTGCCGCCGCTGCGCGCGGGGCCGACGCGCCTGCAACAGGTGCTGGTCAACCTGATCACCAATGCCGCTGATGCCGTCGAAGGGGGCGCAGATCGCCGTATCACCCTGTCGGCGCGGGCCGGTGGCGGGCGTGTCGCCATCCGCGTCCGCGACCGTGGTCCCGGCGTGCCCGAGGCAATTGCCGCACGGATTTTCGACCCGTTCTTTACCACCAAGGGGATGGGGGCCGGGCTGGGTCTGGGCCTGTCGATCACCGCCAATATCGTGCGCGACTTCGGCGGCGAGATCACCTGCCGCAATGCCGAGCCGGGGGCCGAGTTCTGCGTGACCCTGCCCGCCGCCGCCGTTGACGAGGCTGCCGCATGACCCCGCGCGTGCTTTTGGTCGAGGATGACGAGCAGATGCGCAGCTCGACCGCGCAGGCGCTTGAGCTTGCCGGTTTCGCGGTCGAGACGCTGGCATCGGGCGAAGAGGCGCTGGCGCTGGTCGGCCCCGGCTTTTCGGGCGCAGTGGTCAGCGATATCCGCATGCCTGGTATGGACGGGATGACGCTGCTTGGCCGCCTGCATGAGATTGACGCCGAAATTCCGGTCATCCTTGTCACCGGCCATGCCGAGGTGCCGCTGGCGGTCGAGGCAATCCGCGGCGGGGCCTATGATTTCATCGAAAAGCCCTTTGTGGTGCAGGAACTGGCGACCGTTATTCGCCGTGCGATTGACCATCGCGGTCTGGTGCTTGAGAACCGCCGGCTGCGCGCCGTGGCCGGCAAACGTGACGATGTCGAGGCCCGTTTGCCCGGTCGCACTCAGGTCATGGTCGATCTGCGCTATCGGCTGCGCGCAATCGGGGCCTCGGACACAGATACGCTGATCATCGGGCCGACGGGCGCGGGCAAAGAGGTGGTGGCGCGTGCGCTGCACGACATCTCGCCCCGGGCGGGACGGCCTTTTATCGCCATCAACTGCGCGGCTTTGCCCGAGGCGCTGATTGAAAGCGAGCTTTTCGGCCATGAGGCGGGGGCGTTTCCCGGTGCGCTGCGACCGCGTTACGGCAAGTTTGAACACGCGCGCGGGGGCACCGTACTGCTTGATGAAATCGGTTCGATGCCGCTGGAGTTGCAGGCCAAGCTGCTGCGGGTCCTGCAAGAGCGGGTAATCACCCGGCTTGGCTCGAACGATCCGGTGCCGCTGGATGTGCGCTTTATCGCGGTCAGCAAGGTCGATCTGCAGGATGTGGTCGCGCAGGGTCGTTTCCGCGAGGATCTGTTCTGGCGACTGAACGTCGCGGTTTTGCATGTCCCGCCGCTGTCGGCCCGGCGTGAGGATATCCCGCTGCTCTTTATGCAGCTTCTGCGTGAGGCGGCCGCCCGCCATAACCTGCCCGAGCGTGAGGCACCGGCGGCCTTTCTGTCGGGCCTTGCGGCGCGGGAATGGCCGGGCAATGTGCGCGAACTGCGCAATCTTGCCGAACGTTTCGTTCTGGGTCTTGAAAACGCCGATCTGGACCCGGCGGGGCAGGGCGCGCGCCTTGCCGACCGTGTGGCCGAGTTCGAGCGCAGCCTGATCGCCTCGGCCATCGCCGCCCATGGTGGCAGGCTGCGGCCGGTCTATGAAACGCTTGGAATTTCGCGCAAGACGCTCTACGAAAAGATGCAGAAATACGGGCTTGATCGCCGTCTGATTGTCGATGCCGTCGAAGAGGATGGCGGCTGATTGCCTGGGATGGGTGGAAATCCACCCATTATTGCCGCGGCATGTTACCTGTTCCACCCATTTTGTGCGTCAGGCAGCGATTTGCAGGGTCGCGGGGCGCTTTTTGATTTGTGCCGCGCGGCTCTGCCGCCGCACCATTCCCCAAGGCCCGTGTCGAGGAGGACACCGGCCGCAGCATATATGGGGGAGGGAAGATGGCTTACCCAAGGCTTATCGGCGCGCTTTGCGCCACGACGATGCTGGTCGCCCCGGCATTCGCGCAGGACTGGCCGCAGCGTCAGATCACCATGGTGGTGCCGTTCTCGGCCGGGGGGCCGACCGATACCGTGGCGCGGATGGTGGCCGAACGGATGTCGGCCGATCTTGGCCAGCAGATCATTATCGAAAACATCGGCGGCGCGGGGGGCACCCTGGGGGCCGGCAATGTCGCCAAGGCCGATGCTGATGGCTATACGGTGCTTTTGCATCACATCGGCATGGCCACCTCGGCCACGCTATACCGCAACCTTGCCTATGACACGCTGGACGCTTTTGAATATGTCGGCCTTGTGACCGAGGTTCCGATGGTGGTCGTGTCCCGCAAGGACTTTGAACCCAAGGATTTCAAAGAGTTCATTTCCTACGTTAAAGATAATGCCGACAACCTGACGCTGGCCAATGCCGGGATCGGCTCGGCCTCGCATCTGTGCGGGATGATGCTGATGTCGGCGCTGGACGTGCAGCTGGTGACGGTCCCTTACAAGGGCACGGGCCCAGCGATGACCGACCTTCTGGGTGGTCAGACCGATCTGATGTGCGACCAGACGACCAACACCACCCAGCAGATCAAGGGCGGCACGATCAAGGCCTATGCCGTCACCACGCCCGAGCGGCTTGAGCTGTTTGCCGATCTGCCGACGGCGATGGAAAGCGGGCTTGACGGTTTTGACGTGTCGATCTGGCACGGCATCTACACGCCCAAGGGCACGCCCGCCGAGGTCAATGAAAGGCTGTCAAAGGCGCTGCAGGCCGCGCTGGCGGACGAGGGCGTGATCAAGGCCATGGCCGACCTTGGCACCGCCCCCTCGCCTGCCGGGGACGCCACGCCCGAGGCGCTGAAAACCAAGCTGGAAACCGAGATCGCCCGCTGGAAGCCGGTGATCGAAGCGGCTGGCGTCTACGCCGACTGATCCGGCCTATCCTGCGGTCGTGCCTTTTGCGGGGCAGGGCCGCCTCAAGCAGGGAGAGGAAATTCATGTCCACAAAACCCAAGGACGGAACCGACATAGCCGCCGGGCTGCTGCTTATGGCGGCCGCCGGCTTTTTCGGCTGGCAGACAAGGGCGCTGGAAATCGGCACATCGCTGCGCATGGGGCCGGGTTATTTCCCCATGGTGCTGTCGGGGGTCCTGTTCCTGCTGGGGCTCGTCGTTTTTCTGCGCGCCTTTGGCCGCGAAGATGACGAACCCTTTGGCAAGATCGCCTGGCGCGGCATCCTGTTCATCCTGCCCGCGCCGATCTTTTTCGGTCTGACGGTGCGCGGTCTTGGTTTCGTGCCCGCGCTGTTTCTGACCTCATTCATCGCGGCACAGGCTTCGGTGCGGATGCGGCCTGTGCCGGCGCTGATTCTTGCGCTGGCGGTGACGATCCTGTCCACGCTGATCTTCAGCTACGGGCTTGGGCTGCCGTTCCGCCGCTTTGGCCCCTGGGTCCAGTTCTGACGGGGGGATGGCATGGATCTTATCAGCAATCTTGCACTTGGTTTTTCGGTCGCCTCGTCCTTTGCAAACCTTGCTTTCTGCCTGATCGGGGTGCTGCTTGGCACGCTGATCGGGGTGCTGCCCGGGATCGGTGCGACGGCGACCATCGCCATGCTTTTGCCGATCACCTTCCAGCTTGAGCCGGTAAGCTCGCTCATCATGCTGGCGGGGATCTATTACGGCGCGCAATACGGCGGTTCGACCACCGCGATCCTGATCAACATGCCGGGCGAAAGCTCGTCCGCCGTGACGGCGATTGACGGCTATCAGATGGCGCGCAAGGGTCGGGCGGGCACCGCGCTTGCCGTGGCGGCGCTCGGTTCGTTCTTTGCCGGCACGGTATCGACCTTTCTGGTGGCGATCTTTGCCCCGCCGCTGACCGAGGTGGCGCTGAAATTCGGGGCGGCTGAGTATTTCAGCCTTATGGTCATGGGTCTGGTGATGTCGGTGGCGCTGGCCCACGGCTCGGTCGTCAAGGCCCTGGCCATGGTGGTGCTGGGGCTGCTGCTGGGTCTGGTCGGTACCGACATCTATACCGGCGCGCCGCGCTTTACGATGGGCATCACCCAATATGCCGACGGGCTGAACTTTGTCGCCGTCGCGGTGGGTGTCTTTGGCATTGCCGAGATCCTGCGCAACCTTGAGGATGAGCATGACCGCGAAGTGATGACCAAAAACATCACCCGTCTGTTCCCGACCCGCCAAGAGCTGAAGCAGATGATCGGCCCGGTCCTGCGCGGCACGGGTGTCGGCTCGGTGCTGGGCATCCTGCCGGGCGGCGGGGCGATCCTTGCCTCTTTCGCCTCGTATACCGTGGAAAAGAAGCTTTCGGCCCATCCCGAGGAATTCGGCCAGGGCGCGCTTGCCGGTGTTGCCGGTCCTGAAAGCGCCAATAACGCCGGTGCGCAGACCAGCTTTATCCCGCTGCTGACGCTGGGGATTCCGGCAAACCCGGTGATGGCGCTGATGATCGGTGCAATGATCATTCAGGGCATCGTGCCTGGTCCGAACGTTGTCAGTGAACAGCCGCGCCTGTTCTGGGGCATCATTGCCAGCATGTGGATCGGCAACCTGATGCTGGTCGTGCTGAACCTGCCCCTGATCGGGCTGTGGGTGCGGCTGCTGACGGTGCCCTATTATGTGTTGTTCCCGATCATCATGGCCATGTGCTCGATCGGGGTCTATTCGGTGGCCTCGAACACCTATGACCTCTTTGCCGTCGCCTTCTTTGGGCTGCTTGGCTATGTGATGTCCAAACTGCGCTGCGAACCTGCGCCCCTGCTGCTGGGCTTTGTGCTTGGCCCGCTGCTGGAAGAGAACCTGCGTCGCGCCATGATCCTGTCGCGGGGCGATCCCACCACTTTCCTGACCCGTCCGATCAGCGCCACGCTGCTGCTGCTGTCGCTTGGCGTATTGATTCTGGTGTTCATGCCCCAGATCCGCAAGCGCCGGGACGAGGTCTTTACCGAAAGCGATGCCTGAAATGCTGAACAGGGAGAGAAACCAATGACCGTATCCATCACCCGCCGCCTGCTCTTGGGCGCTGCCATGGCGCTTGGCCTGGCCGGGGCGGCCGCCGCCGAATACCCTGAACGGCCGATCACCCTGGTGATCCCCTTTGCCGCCGGAGGCTCGACCGATGTGGTGGGCCGCATCGTCGCCGACCGCATGAGCCAGGAGCTGGGCCAGCAGGTCATCGTCCAGAACGTTGGCGGCGCGGGCGGCAGCCTTGGCGCAGGTCAGGTCGCCAAGGCTGACCCCGATGGCTACACCATCCTGATGGCTACGGTTGCGACCCATGCGCTGAACCCGCTGATCCTTAAGCAGAAACCCTATGACCCGGTTGCGGATTTCGCGCCGATCTCGCTGCTTGTCCTGGTGCCGAACGTGCTGGCGGTTAACCCCGAACTGCCGGTCAACTCGGTGCAAGAGCTGATCGACCTCGCCAAGAAAGAGCCGCTCGCCTATGCCTCGTCGGGCAATGGTACGCCGCTGCACCTGTCGGGCGAGCTGTTCAAGGCCATGGCCGGAATCGACGTGACCCATATCCCCTACAAGGGTTCGGGCCCGGCGCTGACCGATGTGCTGGGCAATCAGGTGCCGATCATCTTTGACAACCTGCCCTCGGCCTCCAGCCATATCGCCTCGGGCAAGCTGCGGGCGCTTGGCGTGACCACCAAAGAGCGTGCGCCCAGCTTCCCCGATGTTCCCGCGATCGCCGAAACCCTGCCGGGATATGAGACCTATACCTGGAACGCGCTTTTTGCCCCCGCCGGCACCCCTCCCGAGGTGATCGAGCGGCTGAGCGCGGCCGCCAAGGCCGCCATGGCCGATCCGGCGGTTGCCGAGCGGATGAAGGACTTTTCGGCCACCATCGTCGCCTCGGGCCCCGAAGAGCTGGCCGAGCATGTCAAGGCCGAGATGGCGAAATGGGAACCCGTCGTCCGCGACGCGAACGTCAGCCTCGACTGATACAGGCGCAGGGGCCGGGGGTAACCTCGGCCCATTTCCCCCTAGTTTTCGGCGGCCGGTGCGGATCTCGTGCCGGCCGCCCGGTTTCCGGCGCCTCCGCCATTCAGACGGCGCAGGGACAGATCCAGCCGGGCCTCAGCCTCGCGGATTTCTCGTCCGGCCTGACGCAGATAGCGGATGTGATCCTCGGCTGCCTGCCGCGCGGTTTGGGCGTCGCGGGCAAGGATCGCCTCGGCGATGGCGCGATGCTGGTGGCGCAGCAACTCACGGATCGCAGGGACTGAAAACAGCCGGCTGCGGTTCTGGATCACGTCCGAACGCAGCACCCCGGCCAGGGCCTGCATGATCTGCAGCAGCGTCAGGTTGTGGCTGGCCTCATAGATCAGCAAATGCAATTCGGCATCCGCCTCGGCCTCTTCGGCGGGGTCGGCGCCGGCATGGGCGCGCTCGATCCGCTTAACGCAGTCGCGGATGCGTGCCAGCTCGATCTCGGTCGCGCGGGTCGCGGCCATCGCGGCGGCCGAGCTTTCGACGATGCCACGGAACTCAAGGTAATCGTCCGCCGCCTCGGTATGGCGGGCAAGCAGCGCGATCAGCGGATCGGTGATCGCCGCCTGACCCAAAGGTGCGACGCTGGTGCCGCGCCCGGCGGCGCTGGTCAGCAGCCCGCGTTCCTCAAGGATCTTCAGCCCGTCACGCAGGGTCGAGCGTGAGACATTCAGCCGCTCGGCCAGTTCGCGTTCGGGCAGCAGCCTTTCGCCGGCCTGCAGCGAACCTTCAAGGATCAGCGCCTCAAGATGTTCGGCGACGGCGGTGGCGGCGCGCTCGGATTTCACGGTAGTGTTGGACATGGCTCGCCTTGGCATTCGGATTCACTTTGCATGAGTCTAAGCATGTTCGCCGGGTCGTGGTCCAGAAAAATACCGATTGACTGGCGTGGTCTGAAAATTATACCACTAATGAAACAGTGGCCGATTAACATAACCGCGCCATTCCTGACCAATGGGGGAGGATAGCTTGACCGGGATTGCCATGCCCCAGCCCGATGCGGGCATTATTGAGCGCGCGCCCCAGATCGTCGCCGCCCTGCGTGAGGTCCTGCCCGATGACGCGGTGATCTGGGACCCCGAGGAAACCCGTGCCTATGAATGCGACGCGCTGACCGCCTATCGCTGCCCGCCGCTTGCGGTGGTGTTGCCCCGCACCACGGCCGAGGTCGCGGCGGCGATGCGTGTCTGTCATCGCCTGCGGGTGCCGGTGGTGCCGCGCGGGGCGGGCACCTCGCTTGCCGGGGGGGCGCTGCCCACGGCCGATTGCGTCATCATCGCCACGCTGCGCCTGCGCGATGTGCTGGAAATCGACACTGAAAACCGCTTTATCCGCGTCCAGACCGGGGTCACGAACCTTTCGGTCAGTGGCGAGCTGGAACCGCACGGTTTTTTCTATGCGCCCGATCCTTCGTCCCAGCTGGCCTGCACCATTGCGGGCAATATCGCCATGAACTCGGGCGGGGCGCATTGTCTGAAATACGGCGTTACGACGAATAACCTGATGGGCGCGACCGTCGTGCTGACCGATGGCGAGGTGGTCGGACTGGGCGGGCCCGAAATGGGGCCGATGGGGCTGGATATGATGGGGCTGCTTTGCGGTTCCGAGGGGCAGCTTGGCATCGTGACCGAGGCGACCTTGCGCATCCTGCCCCGCCCCGAGGGTGCGCGTCCGGTGCTGATCGGCTTTGACGGGGCCGAGGTGGCGGGGGAATGCGTGGCGCGGATCATCCGCTCGGGCGTGCTGCCGGTCGCCATCGAATACATGGATGATGTCTGCCTGCGCGCGGTCGAGGCCTTTGCCCGAGCCGGCTACCCCGATTGCGCTGCGGTGCTGATCGTCGAGGTCGAGGGATCCGTGCCCGAGATCGAGGATCAGATCGCCCGCATCCGCGAGATCGCTTCGGCGCTGAACCCGGTCGAGTTCCGCGAAAGCCGCAATGCCGATGAGGCGATGGCGATCTGGAAGGGGCGCAAATCCGCCTTTGGCGCGATGGGGCGGCTGGGTGATTACATCTGTCTGGACGGCACTGTTCCGGTCAGCAAGCTGCCCTATGCGCTAAAGATGATCGGCGAGCTTTCGCGCCGGCACGGGCTGGAGGTCGCCAATGTCTTTCATGCCGGCGACGGCAATATGCATCCGCTGATCCTGTTCAACGCCAACAAGCCCGGCGATCTGGCTCGGGCCGAGGCTTTTGGCGCCGACATCCTGCGCCTTTGTGTCGATGTCGGCGGCTGTCTGACGGGCGAACATGGCGTCGGCGTCGAAAAGCGTGACCTGATGGGCAAGCAATACGACCCTGCGGATCTGGATATCCAGATGGCGGTCAAGGACGTGTTCGACCCGTGCTGGCTTTTGAACCCGGCCAAGGTTTTTCCGCTGGATGCAAGCCAGCCCTGGCGTGAGGAGGCCGCCCGCCGATGACCACCGACGCACCCAGCCGCACGGGTTTGAGCCCCGCAAGCGAGGCCGAGCTTGGCGAGCTGATCGCCGAACGTCACGCCACCCGCCAGCCGCTGCGCATCACCGGCGGCGGCACCCGCGTCGAGACCGGGGCGCTGTCAGGCGACACTCTTTCGACGGCCGCCATTTCGGGTGTGGTGACCTATGAGCCGGGTGAGATGACGCTGATCGCCCGTGCGGGCACTCCCTTGGACGAAATTCAGGCGATGCTGGCCGCCGAGGGGCAATCGCTTGCCTTTGAGCCCGCCGATATGCGCGGCGTTCTGGGCGGTAATGGCACCTCGACCATCGGCGGCGTGGTTGCGGCCAATGCCAGCGGGCCTCGTCGTATGCTTGTCGGGGCTTGCCGTGATCACCTGCTGGGCCTGCGCTTTGTGGACGGGCGCGGGCGGGTTCTGAAAAATGGCGGGCGGGTGATGAAGAATGTCACCGGGCTGGATCTGGGCAAGCTGCTTTGTGGCGCCCATGGCACCCTGGGCGTGCTGACCGAGGTGGCGCTGAAAACCCTGCCAATTCTGCCCGACCGCTGCACGCTTGGCTTTCACGGCGTCACTGTGGACGAGGCGGCCCAGATCTTTGCCAGGGCGCTGGCGACCCCTTACGAGGTCTCGGGCGCGGCTTTTCGCGACGGCACCGCATGGCTGCGGGTCGAGGGGCTGGGGCCACAGATGGGTTATCGCCGCGACCGGCTGCTTGCGCTTTTGCAGCTGCGAGAGGCCGAGGTGCTGGACGCCGAGGTCACGCTGAGCCTGTGGCGCGGGCTGCGCGATCTGGATCATTTCGCCGGTACGGCTACGCCGCTGTGGCGGGTGCTTGTCAAGCCAAGCCTTGCCCCCTCGACCGTGCGTGCCTTGCAGGCGCTTGGGGGGGCCGTCTCGGTTGATTGGGGCGGGGGGCTGATCTGGTATTGTGGGCCCGGCCCGGCACAAGAGGTGCGGCAGATCGCGCGCCACGCGACGCTGGTGCGGCGGGGCGGGCTTGCGGGACCGGCTTTTGCGCCCGAAGCGCCCGCCGTTACCCGCCTGTCCCTGGGCCTGCGGCGGGTCTTTGACCCTGCGGGCATACTCAACCCCGGACTGATGGATCAGTGACATGCAGACGAATTTCACCGCCGAGCAACTGGCCGATCCCGGCACCGCCCGCGCCAACGAGATCTTGCGCAGCTGCGTCCATTGCGGGTTTTGCACCGCCACCTGTCCGACCTACAAGGTGCTGGGCGATGAGCTGGACAGCCCGCGCGGCCGCATCTACCTGATCAAGGACATGCTGGAAAACGGCAAGGTCCCCGACGTCAGGACCGTGCGCCATATCGACCGCTGCCTTAGCTGCCTGTCCTGCATGACGACCTGCCCTTCGGGCGTGCATTACATGCATCTGGTTGATCACGCCCGGGAATATATCGAAAAGAACTACCGTCGCCCCTTTGGTGACCGGGCGCTGCGCTGGCTTTTGTCGCGCATCCTGCCCTATCCGGGGCGCTTTCGTCTGGCGCTGCGCGGTGCGCAGCTGGCCCGGCCTTTGCGCCATCTGATGCCCGATGTGCGGCTGCGGGCGATGCTGGATCTGGCGCCGGGCAAAGTGCCGCCGCCCAGTCTGAACGACCGCCCGCAGGTCTTTCCCGCCGAGGGGCAGCGCCGCAGGCGCGTGGCGCTGCTGATCGGCTGTGCGCAAAGGGCGCTGAACACCGATATCAACGATGCCACTATCCGCCTTTTGCGCCGCCATGGCTGCGAGGTGGTGATCCCGCGTGGCCTTGGCTGCTGCGGTGCACTGACCCATCACATGGGCCGGACCGGGGAAAGCCATGAGCAGGCTGCCGCCAATATCCGCGCGCTGATGGCCGAGGTCGCAGGCGATGGGTTGGATGCGGTGGTCATCAACACCTCGGGCTGTGGTACCACGGTCAAGGATTACGGGCATATGTTCCGCAATGACCCCCTGGCTACGGATGCCGCGCGGGTCGCGGCCCTGGCCCGGGACATCACCGAGGTCATGGCCGATCTGGGTCTGTGCGATCCCGGCCATGCCGAGCCTTTGCGCGTCGGCTATCACGCCGCCTGTTCGCTGCAACACGGCCAGCAGATCCGCGCGACGCCGAAAGAGTTGCTGGCGGCAGCCGGGTTTACCGTGCTTGAGCCCAGGGACGCGCATATCTGCTGTGGCTCGGCCGGGACCTATAATCTGATGCAGCCGGAAATCTCGGCCGAGTTAAAGCGGCGCAAGGTCGAGACGCTTGAGGCGCTGACCCCGCAGGTCATCAGCGCCGGTAATATCGGCTGCATGATGCAGATCGGTTCGGGCACCGGGGTTCCGGTCGTCCATACCGCCGAACTGCTGGACTGGGCGACCGGGGGGCCAAGGCCACGCGCCCTGCAACCCGCCGCCTGAGGCTGCGCGCGGGAAAGTGCTTTTACACGGGCGCCCCTGAAGGCCGGCGTTGAGTCGGCCCCGCGCCTGTGCAAGCCTTTCCCTGTCGCATAGGTGTCATTGCCAGACAGGAGGGCAAATCCCGTGACCAAGACCATTCTGGGCCTCAGCGGCAGTTTGCGGCGGGCTTCGTTCAATTCGGGCCTATTGCGCGCAGCAGCCGATGTGGCGCCCGAGGGCGTCACCATTCAGATCGGCTCGATCCGCGAGGTGCCGCTTTACGACGGCGATCTTGAGGCTGCCTCGGGTCTGCCCACCGCGGTGCGCGAATTGCAGTCGCAGCTGGGTGCGGCGGACGCGCTTTTGCTGGTGACGCCTGAATATAACAACGGCATCCCGGGCGTGCTCAAGAATGCCATCGACTGGCTGTCGCGGGGCGAGGGGCTAGGCCTTTTCGTCGGTAAGCCCGTTGCGGTGATCGGCGCGTCTCCGGGCGGGTTCGGGACCATCCTGGCCCAGAACCACTGGCTGCCGGTTCTGCGCACGCTCAAGACCGATCTGTGGACCCAAGGGCGGCTGATGGTGTCGCGGGCCGAATCGCTGTTTGATGATCAAGGCAACCTGACCGATGAACGCACCCGCGAAAGCCTGCGCAAATACCTCGGAGGCTTTGCCTCGGGGCTGTAACGCCGGGCCGGGCGCGGCCTGAAATGCCAGGGCGGACGGGCGTGCGTACAGGGATATGCGATTTTCCTGTGAGGTACTGCGGTTCGCTCTGGTTTTTTTGCGGCCGGACTCGCATTAGCCTGTCCACATAATCAGATCCGAGGGACAAGATGGGCTATTTTCCTGAATGGCGCCCCGCCGTGGGGGCCACGGTTCTACCCAACGAAAAGCTGCCACTGACAGCAGCCGTGCCGATGAGCCTGCAGCATCTGCTGGCGATGTCCGGCTCGACCATCCTTGCGCCGCTGATCATGGGTTTTGATCCCAATGTCGCGGTGTTCTTTTCCGGCATTGGCACGCTGATCTTTTTCGCGGTGACCGGGGGCCGGGTGCCAAGCTATCTGGGGTCGTCCTTTGCCTTTATCGCCGTGATCATGGCGGCGACCGGCTTTGCCGGAGGCGGGCCGAACCCGAATATCGCCGTCGCGCTTGGCGGTATCATCGCTGCGGGCTTTGTTTACGCGCTGATCGGGCTGGTGGTCATGGCCATCGGTTCAGGCTGGGTCGAAAGGCTGATGCCGCCGGCTGTGACCGGCGCCATCGGCATGTCGATCGGGCTGAACCTTGCTCCGGTGGCGGTCAAGCAACTGGCGGGCAGTCATGCCCATCTGACCATTGCACTGGCGACGGTGCTGTGTATGGCGCTGGTTTCGGTCTATGGGCGGCAGACGACGCGCCGGGTTGCGGTGCTGATCGCGCTGGCCTTTGGCTATGCGCTGGTGCTGATCTTTGGCAACGGGCTTGGGATCGTGCCGGGCATCGACTTTGCCTCTGTCGCGGCTGCGCCGTGGTTCGGGATGCCCCATTTCACCGGGCCGAAATTTGACTGGACCGCGATTACGCTGATTGCGCCGGTCGCTGTGGTGCTGGTGGCCGAGAACCTGGGCCATATCAAGGCTTTGGGTGCAATCACCGGACAAAGCATGGATCGCTATGTCGGCCGTGGTTTTCTGGGTGACGGCCTTGCCACGATGCTGGCCGGGATGGGCGGCGGCACCGGCGTCACGACCTATGCCGAAAATATCGGCGTGATGGCCATGACCCGCGTCTATTCGACGCTGATCTTTCCGATGGCGGCCGTCATCGCGATCATGCTGGGCCTGTCGCCCAAGTTCGGAGCGATCCTGCAAACCATCCCGGCGCCGGTTCTGGCGGGGCTTGCGGTCTCGGTCTTTGGCCTGATCGCCTCGGCCATGGCGCGGATCTGGGTCGATAACAAGGTCGATTTCTCGGACCCGAGGAACCTGTTTACCGTCGGCGTGGCCCTGATTCTGGGGGCAGGCGATTTCACCGTCAGCATCGGGAATTTCGCGCTGGGAGGGATCGGTACTTCGACCCTGGCGGCGCTGGTTCTGTATCAGCTGCTGGGCTTTGGCCGCCGGGCCTGAGCGACAAGGGCCGATTCGTCGCCACCCCGCGCGGATCGGCCCCCAATCTGGGGTATAGAAGCGGCCCGCCACTGCTGATGTCTCGGTCTGGAGTTCAACAACCTGCTGGGGCGCGGGAATATCACCGTTCGCGCTCGCGTTACAGCTGAGTGCGTGCCCGGCATGAAACGGGGCCGGAGTTGCCGTCTTGCTGCCTGATTCTGCTGTCTCTCACTCTGCTTTACGGTGGGGATGCGACGGATTCCCGCGCATATCGCCTTGTTCTGCCGGCATGGTTCCGCTGAATGCCGGGGCCGGGGCAGTTGCGGATGGACGCTGGCGTCCGGACGTATTAGGAAGGCTGCCGACGCGCGGGCGCGCATGTCCCGTGCCAGAGCAAAAACGAAGAACAAAGCGAAACCGAGCAGACAGATGCAATCCGGCAAAAGCGCGGCCGAGGTCGTCGCGACCGTGAAGCCATTCCAGATCCGCGGCCGTTCCTTTACGGCGGTGGCCCTGCATCTGACCGGTCGGCCCGACCGTGCCTTTTTCCAGGCGCTTGAGGCGCGGCTGAACCAGACCCCGCTGTTTTTCGAGAACGCGCCGCTGGTCATCGACCTTGAGCTGGCCGACGGGCTGGACAGTGCCGAAGAGCTGATGCGCCTGACCGCCGAGCTGCGCCGCCGCAAGCTGTCGGTCTTTGGCATTCAAAGCGGCACCCCCGCACAGGCGCGCGCCGCCAATGAGGCCGGGCTGATTTCGCTGCCCGCAGGCCGCGATGTCGCGTTGGAACGAGTGACCCGTCAGGGCAGCCGCTCCGTACCCGCCACCCCCGCACCCGCGCCGAAAGAGCCCGCGAACCGCATGATCACCCAGCCGGTGCGTTCGGGCCAGACGGTTTTTGCCGACCGGGGCGATCTTGTCATCGTCGGTTCGGTCAGTTCGGGGGCCGAGGTGATCGCGGCGGGCAATATCCATATCTATGGCCGGTTGCGGGGTCGTGCGCTGGCCGGGGTGAACGGCGATACCTCGGCGCGCATCTTTTGCCATGCGCTTGATGCCGAGCTGCTGGCCATCGCCGGGCTTTACCGCACCAGCGAAAATCTGGGCGCCGACACACCGCGGCAATATGTGCAGGTCTATCTTCAGGGCGAGGTGCTGCGCATCGAGTCCCTCAAATAACCCATGATCGAAAGGAAACGCTCGTGAGCAAGGTTATCGTAGTCACCTCCGGCAAGGGCGGCGTCGGCAAGACAACCTCGTCGGCCGCTATCGGCGCCGGGCTCGCCATGCGCGGTCACAAGACGGTCGTCATTGATTTCGACGTGGGCCTGCGCAACCTCGATATGATCATGGGTTGCGAACGGCGCGTGGTCTTTGACTTTATCAACGTGATTCAGGGCGATGCCAAGCTGAAACAGGCGCTGATCAAGGATCGCCGGCTTGAGAACCTGTTCATCTTGCCGACCTCGCAGACCCGTGACAAGGACGCGCTGACGAAAGAGGGCGTCAAGGCCGTCCTCGACGAACTGCGCGAAGAGTTCGACTATATCGTCTGCGACAGCCCCGCCGGGATCGAGCGCGGCGCCCATCTGGCGATGTATTACGCCGACGAGGCCGTCGTGGTGACAAACCCCGAGGTGTCGTCCGTGCGCGACAGCGACCGGGTGCTGGGGCTTTTGAACAGCAAGACCGCTTTGGCTGAAAAGGGCGACGGCAGCGCGGTCAAGGCGCAGCTTTTGCTGACCCGCTTTGACCAGAACCGTTCGGCCAATGGCGAGATGATGAGCGTCGATGACGTGCTTGAAATCCTGGCCATCCCGCTGCTGGGCATCATCCCGGAAAGTACTTCGGTGCTGAAAGCCTCGAACGAGGGGACGCCGGTGTCGCTGGATGAGAAATCGCCCGCAGGCAAGGCCTATCTTGACGCGGTCGGCCGTCTGGTCGGCGAGCAGATCGAGATGCGCGCCAATCCGGGTGAACAGCGGCGCGGTTTCTTCCAGCGGCTTCTGGGACGGACGGCCTGACCATGTTCAGTTTCCTGACCCGCCAGCGAAAGCCCAGCTCGGCCCAGACCGCCAAGGAGCGTTTGCAGATCCTGCTTGCCCATGAACGGTCGAGCGGCGCGAAAAGCCCCGACTTTCTGCCGCTGTTGCAGCGCGACATCCTTGAGGTGGTGCGCCGCCACATGGATATCGACAGCGATGCCGTCGATATCAAGCTGGAGCGCAGCGACGATCTGTCGAGCCTCGAAATCAATATCGAGCTGCCCTCGGTAAAGGTTGAAAAAGCGCGGACCTTGTAGGGTCCGCGCCGTCGCCTTGACTGCCTCTGTGGTGGTTCAGGGTCAGAGCGTTCCTTTTTCCATCTCGGCGGCGATATGTTCGGCCTGCCGGATCGCCAGCGCGACAATGGTCAGCGTCGGGTTTTCGGCTGCCGAGGTAGTGAATACCGAACCGTCCGAGACAAAGAGGTTCGGGATGTCATGCGACTGGCCCCATTTGTTCACCACGCCGTCACGCGGATTTTCCGACATGCGGTTGGTGCCAAGGTTGTGGGTCGAGGGGTAGGGCGGCGTCGGCAGAACCCGCGTCGCGCCCGCCGCACGATAGATCCGCTCACCCGCCGCATAGGCGTGGTTGCGCATCGCGATATCGTTCGGGTGATCGTCGTAATGCACATTTGCCACCGGCAGGCCGAACCGGTCCTTTTCGCCGGGGTTCAGGGTGATGCGGTTGGTTTCCTGTGGCAGATCCTCGCCCACGATCCACATGCCCGCCATGTTTTCATAGCTGTCGAGGGCCGAGGTGAACTCGCGTCCCCAGCCGCCCGGGTCCATGAATGCCGCCATGAAGGGCACGCCCAGCGACAGGGTTTCCAGCTCATAGCCACCGACAAACCCGCGCGAGGGGTCGTGATGGGCCTCGTCCTGGACGATGCCGGCCATGGTCGTGCCGCGCCACATGCGTACCGGGCGTTCAAAGATCGCATAGACAGAACCGGTCGTGTGGCGCATGTAGTTGCGTCCGACCTGACCCGAGCTGTTCGCCAGCCCGTCCGGGTACCGTTCCGAGGCCGAGGCAAGCAACAGACGCGGGCTTTCGATCGAGTTCCCGGCCACCGCGACGATACGCGCGCGCTGGAGCTGTTCGGTTCCGTCCTTGTCGATATAGCGCACACCGGTGACCTTGCCGTCGGCGTCATGCTCGATCCGGGTGGCGTGGCAATGGTCGCGGACCTCAAGGTTGCCGGTCGCCTCGCCGCGCGGAATATCGGTATAGGCGGCCGACCATTTCGCGCCCCATTTGCAACCCTGGAAGCAAAAACCGGTCTGCTGGCAGGCCATACGGTCGTCGTTGTCGACCGAGTTGATGGCCATGCGCCCGGTCGAGACCTTGCTATAGCCTGCCGCCTTGGCGCCTTTTTCAAGCACGAGGTAATTGTTGTTCCCGGGCAGGCCCGGCCAGTCATTGGTGCGGGTCACGCCCAGCTTTTTCTCGGCCAGATCGTAATAAGGCTCAAGATCCGACAGGGTGATCGGCCAGTCCAGCAGGTTTGCCCCATCGACCCGGCCATAAGTGCTGAGCGCCCTGAACTCATGCTCCTGAAAACGCAGCGAGGCGCCAGCCCAGTGGATCGAGGTGCCGCCCACCGCTTTGACGATCCATGCGGGCAGGTTGGCGAAATCGCGTGCGATCCGCCAGTCGCCCGAGGTGGTGCGCATGTCGCCCCAGCTGAGCTGGGCGAAACTGTCCCATTCGTCGTTGATGTAATCTTCGGGCAGATAGCGGCCTCCGGCCTCCAGCGCGACGACCTTGATGCCCCTTTGGGCCAGTTCGTTTGCCAGCACGCCTCCACCTGCGCCGGTTCCGACCACGACCACGACCGAGGCATCGTCATGTTCGAATTTAGCAACATTATCAGCCATGTCCGTCCCCCCTTACAGCCAGTCGATGTCGTTGAAACCGCGCTCGATATAGCCGCCGTGAGAGAAGCTTTCCCCCTCATAGCCAAAGACCGGCCAGATCTCTTTCTGGTTATAAAGCCCGGTCACCAGCCCGGCGCGCACGGTCTGGAAAAAGGGCGTGTGCTCGATCATGCGCAGCATGGTGACACGGTCCTTTTCCCAGCCGGCCGAAAGGTAGTCGTCAAAGCCCTGCGCCTTGGCGACAAGGTTCAGGCCGGTAATGCCTTCTTCGACCATCTGTGCCTTTTCGGCCGTGTCATATCCCTTGACGGCGATGGCATAGTAACGGTCGGCGATGCGATCATGCGGATAGATATCGCGCGCCATCTGGATCAGCGTCGCCATGGTGGCGGGCTTCAGCGTGGTGGTCTCGACCGCCCAGGCGGCATCGCGGGCGGCGACAAAGCCCGAGCCGACCACAAAGGTCGCCCCCGCCGCCATGGCGCGCGCCAGCAGGCCACGCCGGGTCAGCCCCCTGACATTGCTGCCAGAGGGGGAGTTATGTGCAACAGTCATTCTTTCCTCCCTTAGTTGGTGGGCCCGCCGCCTCGGCGGGGTGCCTGCCTAGAGATACCGGCCAGCGCGTTGCAGCACCTCGATCTCATAGCCGTCGGGGTCCGTGATGAAGAAGAAGCGGGCGATCACCTCGCCTCCGGGTGCGAAATCGACCAGCTTTCGCGGGGCAAGGCCTGCATCGGTCAGCCGCTTGTGCTCGGCCGCGACATCATCGACCGAGACAGCCAGATGGCCATAGCCGCTGCCCAGTTCATAGGGCTCTTCCCGGCCCTTGTTGATGGTCAGTTCCAGCTCGAAGGTGCTTTCGGCACTGGCCAGATAGACAAGGGTGAAGTTGTCGAAATCCAGGCGCTCGACGGGTTCAAGGCCGAACGCCGTCTTATAGAAGGCAAGCGACCGCGCCTCGTCCAGCACGCGGATCATCGAATGTATCATCTTGGCCATTGCGGGTGTCCTTTCCGATCTTCCATCTGGAATATCGGATCAGGCGCGGGCCCGTGGGTAGCATCATGCTACCACGATGAAAATTTCCTTGAAAACCGGCCGGGGGCAGGTCAGGCAGCCTGCGAAACCTGCCTTGCGGCGCGACGAAAATCCTGTGCGCCCTGTCCGCGCAGCTCAAGCTGGACCAGGCAGGCACAACGCAGCAGAGAGGCAAAGTTCACCGGCTCTCCCCTAAGCTGCAGGACTTCGGATTGCAGGGTGGAAAGAAAGGCGGGTGTTGCCATGCCTTCGCTGGCAGCGATCCCGTCCAGGATATCCCAGAAAGCCCGCTCGAGTCGGATCGAGGTGCTTTGCCCGTTCAGCCGCAATTTGCGGGTCACCGGCTGATAGCGGCGCGGATCCTGATGCGAGAATACCTGACACATGGCATGGTTCCCAGACTGGCAAGCGTTCGGCGATGATAGCACAAAGATCAGCGCCGGCCATGGGTCGGGCGGATCTTCTGAGATATTGATCGCCCCCTGACGATGGCGCAAACCGGCATGGGCAGGCAAGACAGGCAGAGGGATGATATGATGACATTGCCGCAGGGTTCCATGCGGGTCGGCCTGACCCCGCCGTGGCTTATCGCCGATCTGGGGCATCAGCGGCGGGTTCTGTCCTTTGCCCCGCATCGTCCCGGTTTCTGTCGGGCGCGGCATATCCTGATCCGTCAGGTGCGTGACGCTGATCTGACCCCGGATCTGGACGCTGCCCGCTGGCTGGGGGATCAGATGGGGCGCATCGGTCATGCCGGTGGTGTTGGTATGATGACCTCACGCGCGATCAGCCATTACCGATGCGCCTCATCCGGGCCGGTAAGCTGTCTTGCCACGGTAGGCCTTGGCAATGCCGAGCGGGTGGGCCACCGCCGCATGATCCCGCGGCGCGGCCATGGCACGATCAACATTGCCCTGCTGATCGAAGAGGGGCTGACCGAACCCGCGATGATCGAGGCGCTGAGCATAATCGCCGAGGCCCGCACCACAGCCATCCTGATGGCGGGGATCGAGCTGTCGACGGGCCGCGCCACCGGCACAGGGACCGATTGCATCGCGCTGGCTTGCGATGCAGGCGCGACCTGCCATGCCGGGCTGCACACGCCCTTGGGCGAGGCAATCGGGGCGGCGGTCTATGACGCGGTGCTGGCGGGGGCGCTTGACTGGATCGCCGAGCATGGCGCGCAGACCCCCGCCGGGGCAGTGCCTAGCCCAGTATGAAGCCCAGCCGTTCCAGTGTCTGGCGCAGCTTATGGCGGCCCTTCAGTGCCGCGACATCACGCAGCCGGTCGACAAGAAGCGCGCTCCAGCTTTGCGGGGGCAGGGACTGCTCGGCGCGAAAGGCTTCGGTCGCGCGGTCGTGGCGGGCGATGGCCTCGGCCAGCGGGGCGGTCGAATAGGTCTCGTGATGCAGCACCGCCTGTTGAGGCAGGCGCGGCTTGACCGCCGTTTCGACCTTGCGGTCAGGATGACCGACAACCAGACCGAACACGGCTGCCGCCCGGCGCGGCAGGTTCAGCAGTTCGGCCACTGCCTTGGGGTCGTTGCGCAAGGCGCCGATATAGACCGTGCCAAGCCCCAGCGATTCCGCAGCGATCAGCGCATTTTGCGCTGCGAGAGCCGCGTCAATGGCGGCAAGCAAAAAGGTCTCGGTGTAGTCAAGACCCTGCAAGGTGACGCCAGCGGTGTCGGCCACCGCCTCGGCCCGGGCAAGGTCGGCGATCCAGACGAGGATCAGCGGCGCCTGCCGGATATGTTCCTGACCGCCCGCGATTTCGGCCAGGTGGTCGCGGCGGTCGGGATCGGTGACGGCGACCACGCTCCACGCCTGGATATTCGACGAGGTCGGCGCCGAGGATGCGGCAGCAACAAGCGTCTCGACGGTGCCGGGCGCCAGCGGATCGGGTCGGTAGGCGCGGACCGAGCGATGGTCAAGCAGGCTTGCCAGCACGGGGTTCCAGCCGGCCAGCGGCACCGGTTCGCGATAGCGGCGGCTGGCTGCGTCAACCGCCTCGGCGGGCTGGGGCGGGGTCAGGGGGATGTTCATTCTGTAGCTCCTTTTTCAGGGCCTGTCCTTTTCAGGGGGCGGGACTGCCGTGCCGTTGAAAGACAGCATTGATGCGGGCCTCGATCTCGGGGGTGATCCTGACCTCGACCGAGCGCAGATCGGCCTCAAGCTGATCGGGTCTGGTCGCTCCGATGATATTGGCGGTGACAAAGGGGCGGCTGGTGACATAGGCGATGGCAAGCTGCGCCGGGTCCAGGCCAAAATCGCGGGCGATCTGCAGATAGGCATCGACCGCCTCGGCGACGCCCGGCTTGGTGTAGCGGTCGCCCCGGTTGAAAAGGGTCAGCCGCGCGCCCTCGGGTCGCGCGCCGCCCTGGTATTTCCCGGTCAGAAAACCCTGCGCCAGCGGGGAATAAGCCAGCAGTCCGACCTGCTCACGCTCGTGAAATTCGGCCAGCCCCTGCTCATAGGTGCGGTTGATCAGGTTATAGGCGTTCTGGACCGAGACGACGCGCGGCAGATCCCGCGTTTCGGCCAGATGCAGAAAGCGCGACAGGCCCCATGCGGTTTCATTAGACAGGCCAATGTGGCGCACCTTGCCTGCCTTGACCAGCGCGTCCAGCGCCCCGAGCGTTTCTTCGATCGGCACTTCGGCGCTGTCATTGCCTCGGCCGGGGGCATGGCTGCCATTACCAAACAGCGGCACCGGGCGACTGGGCCAGTGGATCTGGCAGAGGTCCAGATAATCGGTCTGCAGGCGGCGCAGCGAGCCTTCGATTGCTTCGTTGATATTTTTCGCATCCAGTCGCGGTGGCTGGCCGTCGGCACGCAGATAGGTGCGCTCACTTGGCCCCGATACTTTCGATGCCAGCACGATCTGGTCACGTCTACCGCGCGCCTTAAGCCAATTGCCGATGATGCGCTCGGTTGCGCCCTGTGTCTCGGGCCGGGGCGGGATGGCATAGTTTTCCGCCGTGTCGATCAGGTTGATGCCGAAATCTATGGCCCGATCAAGCTGGGCGTGCCCCTCGGCCTCGGTATTCTGTTCGCCCCAGGTCATGGTGCCAAGGGCGATGGCCGAAACCTTGATGCCGCTGTGGCCAAGAGGGCGATAGTCCAGTGTCATGCAAATTCTCCTGCAGGTCATGAACAGGCACGGTGGGCGCGCCTGTCCGGTTGGTGGGCGCTACTCTGCGGCCGAGATATTGCGGCGCGCGGTGAACAGGTTTTCGGGCCGGGGCAGGCCGAAATGGTCGCGCAGGGTCCGGCCCGAGTACTCATCGCGGAACAGGCCGCGTTTGCGCAGGATAGGCAGGACATGTTCGACAAAGGCGTCAAACCCCCCATGCAGCCATGGTGGCATGACGTTAAAGCCATCCGCCGCGCCGCCTTCGAACCAGGTCTGGATCTCATCGGCGATCTTTTCCGGCGTGCCGACCACGACCCAATGTCCGCGCGCCCCCGCGATACGATGCATGAGCTGGCGGATGGTCGGCTTTTCGCGGTCGACGATGTCGAGGACCAGCTTGAAGCGGCTTGCCTCGGCCCGGTCGGGATCAGGTGCGATCAGGTGGCGCGGGAAAGGGCCGTCCAGATCATGACCGCTGAGGTCCAGACCCGTCATCCGCTTAAGCACATCCAGCGAATAGGCGGGCTGGGTCAGGCTGTTGAACTCGTCATGCAGCGCCTGCGCCTCGGCGGTGGTCGAGCCGATATAGGGGCTGATGCCGGGCAGCACCTTGATATGGTCGGGATTGCGGCCAACGCCCTGCGCCCGCGACTTGATATCGGCGTAAAATTCTTGTGCGCTGGCAAGGGTCTGATGGGCGGTAAATATCGCCTCGGCATAAAAGGCGGCGAAATGGCGCCCGTCCTCGGACGAACCGGCCTGCACATAGACCGGGCGGCCTTGCGGGCTGCGCGGCAGGTTCAACGGCCCTTTGACGCTGAAATGCTGCCCGGCATGATCAATCGTATGGATGCGGCTGTCATCGGCAAAGATGCCGCTTTCGGGGTCGATGACCAGCGCCTCATCCTCCCAGCTGTCCCACAGCTTGGTGACGACCTCCAGGTATTCATGCGCGCGGCCATAGCGGTCGGCGTGGAGGGGATGGGCCTCCAGCCCAAAGTTCTGCGCGGCCTGAGCCGCCCCGGTGGTGACGATGTTCCAGCCCGCGCGCCCCTGCGAGATGTGATCGACCGAGGCAAACAGCCGTGCGAGGTTGTAGGGCTCGGTATAGGTGGTCGAGGCGGTGGCGATCAGCCCGATGCGGCTGGTCGCGGCAGCAAGCGCCGCGATCGTCGTCAGCGGCTCTAGCCGAAAGCGGCTCGCGTAGCGGATGTTATCGGCCAGCGCCGGCCCGTCGGCAAAGAATACGGCGTCGAATTTCGCGGCCTCAGCCTTGCGGGCAAGCTCTTGATAGTCCGAGATATCCACCGTCCGATGCGGGTCCGAGCCCTTGTAGCGCCAGCCGGCCTCATGATGGCCGCCGGGATAGATAAAGAGGTTCAGGTGAAGCTGTCGGCTCATGTTTGTTGTCCTTGTAACTCAATGGGTTGCGACGCCCAGCTTGGTCAGCAGATGACGGCGAAGCTGGCCAAAGCGCGGGTTGTCGGGCTGGCGTGGCGCGGGCAGGTCGATCGAAAGGTCCTCGACAAATGTCCCCTGTTCGAGCACCAGCACCCGGTCGGCCAGGCTGATCGCTTCGTCCACGTCATGGGTGACCAGCAGAACGGCGGGGCGGTGACGGGCGCAAAGCTCTTTCAGCAGGGCGTGCATGCGGATGCGGGTCAGCGCATCCAGCGCCCCAAAGGGCTCATCGGCCAGCAAAAGCTCGGGCTCGCGCACCAGTGAGCGGGCCAGCGCCACGCGCTGTTGCTCACCGCCCGAAAGCTCGACCGGCCATGAGCGTTCGCGCCCGGTCAGGCCCACCTCCCGCAGCATGCGCCGCCCCGCGTCATCGGCCCCGGTCAGGCCCAGCGTCACGTTTTCCAGGACCCGCAGCCAGGGCAGCAGCCGGGCATCCTGAAAGACCACCGACCTGTTTTCCGGCACATCCAGACGGCCAGACCCGGTGACCTCATGGTCAAGCTCGGCCAGCGCCTTGAGGAAGGTGCTTTTGCCCGAACCCGACCGGCCAAGCAGGGCCACGAACTCGCCCCTGGCGATCCGCAGGTTCAGCCCGTCAAGTATGGTGCGCCCGTCAAAGCTGCGGTGCAGATTCTGAGTCTGAACCACCAGATCATCTATTGCGACAGTGTGCGGCGCCATGTGAGGGCCCTCCTTTCGACAAAGCGTACGGCGGCATCCGAGACGAGGCCCAGCACGGCATAGACCACGATGCCCGCGATGATGATTTCGGTCTGGCCATAGGTCCGCGCGAGGTTGATCATGTAACCAAGGCCGCTGGTGGCGTTCACCTGTTCAACCACAACAAGCGACACCCAGCACAGCGTCACCGCAAAGCGCAGCCCCAGCAGAAAGCCCGGCAGCGCCCCCGGCAGGACGACCTGACGGATAAAGGTCCAGCGCGGCAGATTCAGCGTTTCGGACAGTTCGACATAACGGTTGTCGATGCCGCGCAGCGCGTTATGGGTGTGGATGTAGATCGGCACGATCACGGCAAGGACGATGGTGATGATCTTCATCTGCTCGCCGATGCCGAACCACAGCATCAACAGCGGAATCAGCGCCAGCGTCGGCACCGCGCGCTTGATCTGGATCGGGCCGTCAATCAGCGCCTCGCCCAGCCGCGACAGGCCGGCGATCACGGCCAGCACTGTGCCGATGGCGACGCCGATCACCAGCCCCGAGACGGCACGCCAGGCCGAGACGCCGAAATGTTCCTGCAAGCGGCCATCGGCGATCAGCTGGCGGAATGCGTCTGCGACCGTCCATGGCGCTGAAAAGATGCGCGGATCTATCAGCCCCAGCCCCGAGCCGATCACCCACGACGCCACCAGCAAGAGGCTGCCCAGCTGCATGCCAAAGGGGATGGCGGGACCGGGTCCCAGCCGCACCCGGCCGCCCCTGCGGGCACGTACAAGCGGGGCGGCTGGCGCCGCTGCCGTCGTGGGCTTGAAATCGTCGGTTGCGATCAGCGTCATTGGGTCAGCTCCTCTTGCCTGGTTGCGCTTGAGCCTTGCGCCAGCGCCTCGGCGGCGATCCGTTCAAAGCGCCGGTCAAAGATCTTTTCGGCGCTGAAGGGGGTGTTGCCCGTCGCCTCGGCCAAAAGCTCGATCGTATGGGTGTGGCGGGCGATGACCTCATCCCAGTTCGCGGGAATGACCTGAATGCCGGTCTGTTCAACCGCGGCCTTGCCGTCTTCATAGGAAAGGCTCTGATCCTTGACGTAATAGCCCTGAATGAATTCTTCGGGGTGATCGTTGATCCATTCCGTGGCGCGCGCCCAGAGCCGGACATATTCAGCCGCCGCTGCCGCTTTGGCCGGATCGTCAAGCACCCATTGCGGCGCCCACAGATGGCTGGGGTCGTCGCGCAGCCCATGATCGACCAGTCGCGCGCCGTCGGGGCCATATTGGCGGATGTAGCGGGCGATATAGACACTGCCGAGCGGGGCGACATCCACCTGACCCGAGGCAAGCGCGACCGGATAGACATCGCCCGTGCTGGGGATCTCGACCAAGGTCACATCGTCACGGGTCAGGCCCGCCGCCTCAAGCGTGCGCAGGACCAGCGCGCCTTGCGCCTGTCCCGGGCTATAGGCGATGCGCCGGCCTCTGAAGTCCTGAATGCTTCTGATCTGTTCGCCAAGGGCGGGGCTGACGCCAAAGCGATAGATCGGATGGGCGATCGGGTCCTGCCGTTCGCGATAGGCGATGTTGCGGACAGGAAGGTCGTTCCATGTCGCATGGATCGAGGGAATTTCGGCGACGCTGGCAACGTCCAGCGCCTTGGCGCGAAACGCCTCGCTGGTTTGTGGGCCGCCGCTAAGATTGGCCCATTCGATCTTGAAGCCGACCTCGTCGATCAGGCCCGAAAGCTCAAGCGCCTTTTGGGTGACCGGGTCGCCGACGCGCAGTACGGTACCTTCGGGTATTTTGTCCGGCAGCGGCTCTTGCGCGATGGCGGGTGGGGCAAGAATTGCCAGGCTGACAGCCAGTGCCAGCAGCCGGCGGGATGGAATCTTGGTCATGTTCAACCTGTCCAGAGTGATGGTTCCGGACATCAGAAGCTAACCAGGAATCACTTAATGTCGATAGATATGGTGTATTTAAATTCGCCTGCCGAGAGGCAGGATTTTTCGCCCGTCCTGCACCGCAGAGCATGTTACAACTGCAACAAGAATCGCGCGGGCGCGAAACGGCCGCCTGCGCGGGCTCTGGCCAAGCGGTCGGTAAACTTGGCTTTTCCTGGGGCTATGAAGCTTGATTTTGCGCAGCTATGTTGGCGAAATCTTCGGACGCCCTGCAGCTTGAACGAAGGGCCCTGAGGTCCGACGGAACGCCACGCCATGATCTCTTGCCCGACCGGAACCCCGGTCCCTACGCCCGAAACCGAACCGCCGCAGCGCATCCTTTTTGTCGAGGATGACCGCAAGCTCAGCGCATTCCTGTGCCGCTATTTCACTGAACAGGGCTATCAGGTCGAGGCTGCCCATGACGGCGCGGCGATGCGTCGGGCGCTGGCAGGCAAGGGCTTTGATCTGGTGGTGCTGGACGTGGGCCTGCCGGGACGCGAGGACGGCTATGCGCTGGCGCGCGAACTGAAAAAGGAACACGACCTTGGCATTCTGTTCCTGTCAGCCCGGCAAGAGGCACTGGATCGCATCGTCGGGCTGGAGATCGGGGCGGATGATTTCCTTGTCAAGCCGTTCGAACCGCGTGAGCTTCTGGCCCGTATCCGTGCCATTCTGCGCCGGTTGCCCTCGGGCGGGCCAAAGGCGCAGGCCGAGACGCGTCGGATCGTCTTTGACGGCTGGGTGCTGGATCTTGATGCGCGGGTGCTGCGCGACCAGCATGGTCAGGTGCAGGATCTGACCACCCAGGAATTCAACCTGCTCAGCGTGCTGGCACAGCGGCCCGGACGAGTGCTGAGCCGCGATCAGTTGCTGGACCTGACCGTCAGCCGCAACTGGTCGCCTTACGATCGTTCGGTCGATGTGATGATCGGCAAGATCCGCCGCAAGATCGGCGATACCGGACCGCAGCCGCGGCGCATCCGCACCATTCGTGGCGCGGGCTATATGTTCTCGCCCGAGAGTTAGGGTTGCGCGGCGCTGTCGGGGCGCAGGCATGGCAGGTCAAGAACCACCCGCGCGCCGCCGCCTTCGCTATTGCCGATATGGAAATCCCCGCCGCTGACCAGTGCCAGCTGCTGGATCATCGGCAGTCCCAGCCCGGTGCCACCCGGCTTGGTGGTGAACAGCGGCTCTGGCGCATGATCAAGGACTACGGCATCAAATCCCGGTCCTTCATCCTCGACCGTAAGGCGCGCGTAATCGCTGCCGCGCCAGATATGGCGCAACCGGACCCGCACCGGCCCCCGGCCCTTGGTCGCGTCGCGGGCATTGATCAGCAGATTGACCACAGCGGTCTCGATCTGGACAGGATCGACGGGGGCAAGCAATGGCCGGTCGGGCAGGTCGCATTCGATGCGCATGCCCTGACACAGCGTACGTGCCAGCATGGACACGGCATTGCCGACCGGCTGGCGCAGATCGGCCGGATCGGGCGATTGCGTGGGCTGGCGGGCAAATCCCATCAGCCGCGTGACCAGATCACCCGCCGTCATCGCAGCGTCAAGCGCGTCCCCCGCATAGGGTGCAAGACCGTCCTGCGCTGGCAAACGTTCGGCGATCACCGCAAGATTGGCGCGGATCACCGCCAGCATGTTCTTGAAATCATGTGACAGGCCAGCCGCCAGCCGCGATGTCGCCTCGATCTGGCGCATCAGGGCCAGTTCGCGTTCGGCACGGGCCTTGGCGGCACGCAGCTCGACCAGTTGAAAGCAGCGCTCAAGCGCCTGCATCAGCTCATCCAGAAAGAAGGGCTTGCGCAGATAATCGTATGCCCCCGCTTTCAGCGCCGCGATGGCACTGTCGACCGAGGCATATGCGGTCATGATCACCATCACCAGACCGGGATGCAGCGTGCTTAGCCGCGCGGCAAGCTCTGTCCCGTCCTCGTCACGCAGGCGGATGTCGATCAGCACCACCTCGATCGGCTCGGCCTCCAGCAACGCAAGGGCAGATGCGCCGTCCGGGGCGATGCGGCATTCCACCCCTTCAAGCGCCAGCGCGCGCGAAGTCGAGACGGCGAAATCGGCATCGTCGTCGAGGATGAGCAGCCGCCGGGTCATGGCTGGCCTCATGGCTGTTCGTGGATGCTTAGCCGCATGGCCGTACCCTCGGGTCCGGTGCGGGCGATCCAGGCATCACCGCCGTGCAGTTCCGCCACCCGGCGCACCAGCGCAAGGCCCAGCCCCACGCCAGAGGCCTTGGTCGTGACCAGAGGGTCAAAGGCGCGGGCGCGGATCTCGGGTGCAAGGCCGGGGCCGTTGTCCCCGATCTCAAGGATCGTCCGCGTGCCGTCGTGAAAGGCGCGCAAGGTGACATGGGGAACCCGGCCGGGGACGGTTTCGGCGGCCTGCAACCCGTTCTCGATCAGGTTGCGGATGGCAAATTGCAGCCGCGCCGGATCGCAGCGCAGCCGCATCCCTTCGGGCACCTGCATGGTGATCTGCTGCGCGGCGGGATGTTCCGCGACCAGCCCCGCCAGCCAGTCGCGCAGATCGACCGGCACCGTCTCATGCGCGCCCTGCCGGGCGAAATCCAGCAAGATGTCGATGATGCGGCTGCAACGGGCGATGTTGCGGCGGATGCGCTGCACGTCCTCTTCGGCTTCGGGACCAAGGCCGGGGCTGCGTGACAGCACCTCGACCGAACTGGTGATGGTACCCAGCGGGTTGCGCAGTTCATGGCTGATCGTCGCCGCGACCTCGCCCACGGCGGCAAGGCGCTGGCGAACCGCCAGTTCGCGCTGGGTCGAGCCAAGCCGGCGCAGGGCGTCGATCAGATCATCCTCGGTCAGGCGGCGGCGCTCATTCGCCATCACGGCCCAAAAGGCCAGCAGCGCCAGCAAAGGGGCCGAGCCCAAAAACACATGCGTTGCCGCCTGCGGGTTCTGCAGACTGGCCGAGAGGTACCGCGCCAGCAGGTAGACCAGTCCAAGCCCCGCCATCAGCAGCGCGAAAACCGCCGCGACCTGCCAGGCGCGCTGCCCAAGGCGCGGCGGCATCCGCTGCAGGCGCAGGGCAGGGGCGGCGGGATCAACCGCGTCCGGTGCTCGCCCGCGCTTGCAAAAATCGCGGCAATGCGGCTCAAGACTGCAACACAGCGAACAGATCGGCCGCTCATAGAAGGTGCAATAGGCTATGTCGCGCGTTTCATAGCCGTGGCTGCAAATCGCGCAGTCGCAATGTGTGCGGCGGCGAAAGACATGGGGCGCGCGGGCAATAAAGCCATGCCCCTGTCGCATCAGACCCAGCCCCGTCGCCGCGATCAGGGACAGGGCAAAGGCGATGGGCGCGGACCAGGCCTGTGCCATTTGCCCGCCAAGGCCCGCGTAAAGCGCCAGCCCCACCAGTGCCCCCAGTGCCATGCCGCCGCATCCGACCGGGTTGAAATCGGGCAGATGGGCGCGCCGAAACTCGATCCGGGCCGGGCTAAGGCCCAGTGGCTTCAGCACTGCCAGATCGGCAAAGATCGCGCCCAGCCAGGCCAGCGCAAGGTTGGCATAGATGGCCAGCACCGCCTCGAGCGTGGCAAAGACCCCCATCAGCATCAGCGCGCAACTGATCGCGACATGGATCAGCAGCCAGATCAGCCGCCCCGGATGATAGCGTGCGACGCGCAGAAAGAAATTCGACTGCGCAAGCGAGCCTGCATAGGCATTGGTCACGTTGATCTTGATCTGTGCGACAAGGATGTAAACCGTCGCCACCACCAGCGCGGCGCGCGGACCAAACAAATATTCATAGGCGTGCCAGAACATGCCGATCGGCTCGGCCGCGAAATCGGGGGACATACCGTCCCCGATGGCGAGCCAGACAAGAAAGCTGCCCATCAGCACCTTGGTGCCGCCGATCAGGACCCAGCCCGGCCCGGCCATGATCAGCGCCCCCCACCAGCCAAGGCGGCTGCTGGCCTCACGCGGGGGCAGAAAGCGCAGATAGTCCACCTGTTCGCCGATTTGCAGCGTCAGTGCGCACAGGACGCCGATGGCACCACCCAGCGACAACATGGTAAAGGCGGGGCCGGGGGCATGTAGCCAGCTCTGCGCGGCATCGGGCTCGGTCCAGGCGATGGCGGCAAAGGGCAAAAGCGCCAGCACGATCCATGGCAGTTGTGTCACCACCTGAAAGCGCGAGATCGCCGTCATCCCGCGTGAGGCGATGGGCAGGATCGACAGCGCCGACAACAGATAGCCCAAAGGCAGGGGCAGGCCGAAACATACATGCAGCGCCTGTCCGATGATCACCCCTTCGAGCGCAAAGAAGATGATCGTATAGGTCGCGTAGATCAGCGAGGTGATGGCCGAGCCGATATAGCCAAAGCCCGCCCCGCGCGTCAGCAGGTCCATATCCACATTCGAGCGCGCGACGTGATAGGCAATGGGCAGGCTGGTGACAAAGATGAATGCCGAAACGATCAGCACCGCCACCACCGTCACATGCACCCCCCATGAGATGGTCAGTGCTGCCCCAATCGCCTCAAGTGCCAGAAACGAAATGCCCCCCAGCGCGGTATGGGTGATGATGCCCGGGCTCCAGCGGCGGTGGCTTGCCGGGGCGTAACGCAGGGCGTAATCCTCGATCGTCTCATCGGCGACCCAGGACTGATAGCTGCGTGGTGCGGGCTCAAGGCCCGGAAAACCGCCCGGGGCGCCGGCCGGCAGGTCCCCTTCGTCGATGGCGCTATGCCTGTTCACCGATCCTCCCCGGTTGCCTGTGCGGGCTGCCTTTGTCCCTGTGGCATCCATCAGCCTAGCGGGCTTTGCCCTGGCTGGGAATTGCCCGTGCCTTGCATGGCGCCGCGAAAGCCCGTGCCGCGCAAGCGCCGGTTACAAAGAATTACATTTCTGCCTCTTTCGGCATGAATGGCGATTACATGCGCGCCCCAGGCTAGGCGCGGAACCGGTCCCCAGAGGCCGGTCGCCAGTCAGGGAGCAAATCATGTCCAGAACCGTATTCAAGGTCGATCTTAACAAGGCCCCCGAAGAGGCCATTCAAAAGCCGCATAACCGCTGGCATCCCGATATTCCGATGGTCGAGACCTTCAAGCCCGGCGAGGTGCTGCGGGTTGAATGTTATGACTGGACCGGAGGCCAGGTCGGCAACAATGACAGCGCCAATGATATCCGCGATGCGGATCTGACGCGGGTGCATTACCTTTCCGGTCCCTTTGGGTTCGAAGGTGCCGAGCCGGGCGATCTGCTGGTGGTCGATATTCTGGATATCGGCGCGCTGCCCGAGTCGCGCTGGGGCTTTAACGGCCTGTTTGCCAAGGAAAACGGCGGCGGCTTTCTGACCGAACATTACCCCGAAGCCGTCAAGTCGATCTGGGATTTCGAGGGTATCTATACCACCTCGCGCCATATCCCCGGCGTACGCTATCCGGGCCTGATTCACCCGGGCCTGATCGGCTGTCTGCCCGATCACAAACTGTTGGCCGAGGCGAACCGGCGCGAGGCCGAGCTGATCGCGACCAACCCGACGCGTGTGCCTCCGCTGGCGAACCCGCCCCATGCCGCAACTGCGCTGATGGGTCATCTGAGTGGTACCGCCGCGCAGCGCGCCGCCGAAGAGGCGTGGCGCACGGTTCCGCCGCGCGAACATGGCGGCAATTGCGATATCAAGAACCTGTCGCGCGGTTCCAAGGTGTATTTCCCCGTCTATGTAAAGGGCGGCGGGCTGTCGATGGGCGATATCCACTTCAGTCAGGGCGATGGCGAGATCACCTTCTGCGGCGCGATCGAAATGGCCGGCTGGATCGAGATCAAGGTCGAGATCATCAAGGACGGCATGTCCAAATACGGCGTGGTGAACCCGATCTTCCGTCCCTCGCCCATTGATCCGCATTTCGACGATTACCTGATCTTTGAGGGGATCTCGGTCGATGAACACACGGGCGAGCAATATTACCTCGACGCCCATGTCGCCTATCGTCGTGCCTGCCTTAATGCCATAGAATATCTAAAGAAATTCGGATATACAGGCGAACAGGCATATATGATCCTTGGCACCGCTCCGGTTGAGGGGCGCATTGCCGGCATCGTCGACATTCCCAACGTCTGCGCGACCCTGGCCATTCCAACGGCGATTTTCGACTTTGATATCCGGCCAAACGGCGACGGGCCGACACGCTCGGTTCCCGATGTCCCGGTCGCCAGGACCAGCTGACGGTTCCTCCCCCCAAGTCGCGCGTTCCGCAGTTCGCCGGGGCGCGCGCGAGGATCTGCAGGAGACAAGATCATGCTGCTTGGCTTTTTATTGTTCTACGTCGGCGCTGTGCTGTTTCTGAATGGCCTGTGGCTGATGGGCCGGATCGAGGACCGCGAGATCGTCGTTATCAACATCATCTCGGGCCTGGTTGCGGGCGCAGTGGTGGTGCAGGGCGCCTTTGGCCAGGGCGCGGACGGGCAAAGCGTGCGTGCGGCGGCGCTGACACTGATGTTCAGCACGACCTATTTCTGGGTCGCCTATAACCGGCTTGTCGCCGTGGACGGGCGTGGCCTTGGCTGGTTCAGCCTGTTTGTCGCCATCACCACCGTGCCGGTTTTCCTGCGCGCGGTGATGGCTGCCGGTTCCGCGACCGAGCTGTGGCTGGCCGCGAACTGGGCGATCTGGGGCGTCTTGTGGTTCATGTATTTCCTGCTGCTGGCGCTAGGCCGTCCGATCCTGCGCCAGACTGCATGGGTCACGCTGCTGGCCGGGATCCTCACCGGCTGGCTGCCCGGTTTTCTGCTGCTTGATGGATTGATGTGAGAAGGGCTTTCCATGCCGATCTATGATTTCGCCTGCTCTGAACATGGCATCTTTACCGAGCGGATGAGCTATGAGGCCAGCCGCGCCGGCGCGGCCTGCCCCTGCTGCGGTGCCCCTGCTGGTGTGCTGCCGGCGCTGCCGCAGATCAGCACCCTCTCCAGCGGGTTGCGCCGGGCCGAGCACAGGGCAGAGGCAAGCTCGTCCGAGCCGCGCGTGGTCAAGCGCAGCCATCTGCCCAGTTGCGGCTGCAACCTGTGCAAGAAAAAGGCGCCGCCCACCTCGCGGCGCTGGATGCTGGGGCAGTGCTGAAGCTGGGGGCGCGCTATTCGAACGCGCCCCCGTCCACCCCCCCCCCCGCCAGATGCGGGGATGTGGGTTGCGGCAATGGCGGCCCCGCCAGGGGCGACGGCCGCGCCGATCCGCAACCCGTACAGCGCCTGACCGACGACAAGCCCTGCCAGCACGGGCGAGAGACATCCGCCCCTGCGATCAGCGACTGCGCCGGGCCCAATGCGACGCCCTGCCGCTTGGGCGGAACATGGCGCGACAAAGCGGCCAGATAGGTGGGTTCGGCCAGTGCATCGGCGGTGCAGACGCATAGAACCGCAAGCGCCGGGATCGTCGTCGCCAGCCCTGCGGTCGTGAAACCTGTGCTGATCAGCGCAAAGATCATCAGGATCAGCCCGCGCCCGGTCATCAACCGGCCAAGCCATCCCGGCAGAAAGAACCGGGCAAGGATGTTGATCGCGCCATCCGCCATGACAAGATAGCTGAACTCACGCACGCCGACGGCGTGGCCGTTCCAGACGAAGGTTTCGCCCAGATAGACCGGCAATTGCGAGCTATACATGCCATAAGCGATGAAATGGCACAGGATGACCGCGATCAATACCCGGATCATCGGCGCGGCTGCGATAGTCAAGATCTGGGCGGGCTTGGGTCGCGGGCGGTCTTTGGCTGGCGCTTTACCCCCGTCTTCCAGCCGCAGCTTCGTTACCAGCGTCGGGACAAGCACCAGCCCCAGCGCAGCAAGGATCGGCGCATCGAGCGACAGGCCCGAGAGCAGACCTTACAGCCCTGCGCCCATGATCCCGCCATGGCCGGACCCGGCCATCAGATAGCCCGCCGCATCGGTGTGATCGGCGATATAGGCGGTGGAGGCCGAGACATTGCCGGCCGTCAGCCCGAACATGACCCGCGCGATCAGGACAAAGACGACGGCCGGCACAAGGGCAAGCAGCAACAGGCTGGCAGCCGCAAGGATCTGGCTGGCCATCAGCACCCGTTTGTGGCCCGGCCGGTCGGAGAGCTGGCCCACAACAGGGGCCGAGGTGAACTGCGCCACCGCCTCGGCCGCGATGACGATGCCAAGAACCAGCGGAGAGCCCCCATAGATCGCACCAGAAAGGGCAGGACCGGCAGGACGGCCGCCGTCCCCGCCGAATAGGTGCAAACGATGGCCCTGACCGGCAGCATGCGCCGCCAGTCAGGGCGCGGGGCCGGCGCTTACAGGGTTACCCACGACAAGGGGTCAGGCCCATGCGGTTAAGAAATGTCTCAAGCTGCGCTGTCGCCTCGCTTACCGCGGGCAGGATCGCTGCGATATAGCCGTCAGGGCGGATCAGTGCCGCCTCGCCCTGGGCAAGCCCGTAGGCCGCGCGGACATGTCCGTCGTGATCAATCAGATCGCCCTGCGGGCCGATGTGGTGGATATGCAGCCCGGCGCGCGGGGTTGGCGCGACCCCCGTGGCCCCATGGACCAGCAGCGTCCAGTGCGGTCCGCGGAACCAGTGGAACAGCCGCGACGGCTGGCCCGCCGCGCCCATGACCGGCGCATCCGGAGCACGTTCGCCGGGCCGAAGCGTGCCCTTGCGTGGCGGCAGGTCGGGGATGAGCGCAGAGTCCGGGTAGCCGATATCAAGCTGCTGCACCTCGCGCCCGCGCCGCATCCCACCGCTTTGGCTTTCCCTAAGCAGCCGCGTGGCAAGGCCCAGCATCCCCTCGGCCACCGGTCGCCGCTCGGCCTCATAGCTGTCCAACAGCGTGTCGTCCGCCCCACCCAGCACCGCAGCCAGTTTCCAGCCCAGGTTATAGGCATCCTGCACGCTGGTGTTCAGACCCTGCCCACCGGTTGGCGGATGGATATGGGCGGCGTCTCCGGCCAGAAATACGCGCCCGACGCGGTAATGCTCGGCCAGCCGTGCGTTCATTGCATAGGCCGAGGCCCAGTTGACGGCGGTGATGCGAATGTCCGCCCGACCAGTGCGGTCCAGAAACATCCGCTCGATCCCCTCTGCTGACAGGTCGGCCCCACCCTCGGCCGGGATCGGGGCCTGGATCTGAAAGAGGTCGGTTCCGGCCAGCGGACAGGCCATCAGCATCCGTTCCTTGTCGTCGCCGTTGAAGCGGTGCCATGCCGTGCGATCAAGCCCGGTCAGCGCCACATCCGCGACCATGGCCCGCGCGCCCAGCGTGCGGCCCGGAAAGGCGATATCAAGCGCCTGCCGCACAAAGCTGCGCCCGCCGTCCGTGCCGACCAGATAGCGAAAGCGCGCAGTTTCATCGCTTTTGGCACTGATCAGGTCGGCAGTGACCCCGTCCGCGTCCTGCCGCAACGCAATGAGCTTGCAGCCGAATTCTGCATGGCGACCCAGTTCCGCCAATCGCTGGCGCAGGACCGCCTCGGTCAGGAATTGCGGGACCATCAGGGCAAGGTGATAGGGCTCGGCCGGAGTCGGCCCTTGCAGCTCGACCGGGCTGATCTCGGCAAAGCTGCCATCGGGGCGATGATCGCGTATCGGCGGATAGATCCCGCCCGCTGCGACCAGCCGGTCTAGCACGCCAAGATCCTCGAAAATCTCTTGCGTGCGCGGCTGGATGCCCTTGCCGCGCGAGCCGGGGAAAGGCTGCGCCAGCTTGTCGATAAGGCGAAAGCTCACACCGCGGCGCGCAAGGTCGATGGCCAGCGTCAGGCCAGCCGCCCCCGCACCGCAGATGAGCACATCTGCGGCATATTCGTTTGCCATTTCTCTCTCCATATGTGTATTACGCACATAAATGGATGGTAAGTGCGATGTCAATGAAAAATATGCAAAATACACATATTAAGAGTCAGATCCGCAATCTGCATGAGGCGCTTGTTGATATCGCCACGCTGATGAACCAGCCCCAGCGCGATGAGGCGCTGACGCGGCAGGCCGGGATTTCGCTGGACCGGGCGCTGTTTCCGCTGCTGGTCGGGATCGAGCGGCGCGGCCCGATCGGGGTTGTCGAACTGGCCGACGGGGTGGGGCGGGACTACACGACCGTCAGCCGTCAGGTGTCGAAACTTGAAAGCCTTGGGCTGGTCGAGCGGCGGCAAAGCCCGACCGACAGGCGCGTCAACAAGGCGGTCGTGACCGCCAAGGGCAAAGAGATGACCGACAAGATCGACGCGGCCCGCGAACGTATCGCCATGGCCGCCTTTGCCAATTGGGAGCCGGGCGAGGTCGATGAGCTGGTCCGTCTGATGCGGAAATTTGCCGACGCCATGACCCATTCGATGGACGAGGCGGGCGAGGCCTGACCAACCCCGCGCCATCGCTTTGCGCGCCATCCGGTCAGGTGACCGGATTCATCTCGCATCTCGTGCGCACCTTTTGGGATATATCAAGAACCCGTGACCTCTTCATAATTCAGCCATGGAGAGAGAGCATGGCTGAATTCGATACGGTTCTGACGGGGCGCGTCATTCTGGCCGGGGATGAGCAGCCCGGCAGCTTTGTGGCGATCCGCGACGGGCGCATTGCGATGATCGGTCAGCGGCTCGCCCTCGCAACAGGCGGGGCCGTGCCACCCGGCGTCGATCAGCACTGCGTCAACGGGCGTGTGGGCATCGTTCTGGCTGATCAAAGGCCCTGACTGCGCAGGATCACGACGAGCAGCGCGAACCAGCCCGACAGCAGGACATAGGCAGCCAATGCGAAACGCCCGTTCCAGCGCAGCGTGACCTCTTGCGGTGTGCGGTTGACCATATCAGCCAGCACCATTGATGAGGCGGTCAGGGGTGA
This sequence comes from Paracoccus kondratievae, assembly GCF_009301415.1. Classification (GTDB taxonomy): domain Bacteria; phylum Pseudomonadota; class Alphaproteobacteria; order Rhodobacterales; family Rhodobacteraceae; genus Paracoccus; species Paracoccus kondratievae. Next base: position 377,638 of record NZ_CP045074.1, read on the forward strand.
GGTGTTGATCGCCAGCGCCCAGCCCGAGATCAGCGCCAGTGCCAGAACCACGGTCGGCAGCCCGGTCGCGGGTGCGGCAGCAAGCGCCGCGCCAAGGATCGTCACCGTCATGATCGGGTTCATCCCCACAAGTGCGGGCAATATGACCAGCAGCATAAAGAATGCGGGCATCAGCAAACCGCCCGGCGCATAGCCTGTCAGGGCCGCCCCCAGAACCGGGGGCGGTACCAGTGCCGAAAGCATCGTACCGATGAACCCCGCTGACGAAAGAATTGCGATTTCGGTCCGGTAGCGGGGAAAGACGCGCGCGCCTTCGCGCACAAGGCGCCTGCCGACCAGCCGTCCTCCGGTAACGGGGCGGAAATGGCGGTATTGCCAGCCAAGCCACGCCATGCCGGCAAGGGGCAGGGCGACCAGAACCGCGCGGTTCAGGGGCAGGCTGGCGGTGGTTTCAATAACGACTGCCAGCCCAAAGACCGACAGGACCAGCGTCACCAGCCCAACCAAGGCCGCAGGATCGCGATGGCCTCTGGCCGGAGGGACCAGATGCGCCAGATGCCGGGGTGCGGTGATCCGGTCGATCACCCAGCCGAATGTCAGCAGGATCGCGGCGGTGGTCAGGCCCAGCAAAAGCAGCTGGACCCATTCCAGACCGGGCAGGACCGACAAAAGCACCGCCATGGCGATGGATAGCGGAGAGGCGAGCGGCGTTGCCGAAAACCCCCGCAGCAGCGCCAGAAGCATCCTCCGTTCCCGAACCTGCCGCAATTCATCATTACCGCCCGCCGCAGCCAGCGAATTGCGCTGCCGGATCATCAGGCCCAACAGGCTTAACACGCCAAGGTTCAGGATAATGCCGAAAAGATAGCCGCCGATGGTCAGCAGGCCGTAACGGCGCGCCGGGGGCTGGTCGATGAAAAAGGACGCGCAACGCCGCACAAGAACCGAGCTGCGGGCCGGTTCTCGCAAAAAGAACTGGTTGGCAAAGAAAGTGGCAAAGAATGCGCCCTGATCCAGCGCCTGCCCCGCTGCCCTTAGCTCGGCCCCGGCGGCGATTGCCGCGATGGTGAGCATACCCGCTATGGCAAGCATCACCCGGCCATTGCGCTGGATGCCGGGCCATTCCAGCAGCAGATATGCGACAAGCAGCCCGCGTGAAAGGTTGCGCAGCACCACCGAGGGAAAAAGCACCTCGGTCAGAACCGAAAAGATCAGCGTGATCAGGATGATGGCGCTGATCCTGCCCCGGTCGGGGGGGCGGCGGGTCCGGGTCGGACGGGGTCGGACGTCAGCAGCCATCAGGCCCGTCCTTCAGGCGCTGCATGAAACCTCTATCCACATAGGCTCCTTTGATCGCGGGCTCAGGCGTCCTGCCGGTTGGCTGCGACGTCACGGGCGAAATAGAGATCGTGCAGCCGGTCCATGTCCACATCCTCTTTCCGTTCGGAGAGCACGACCTTGCCGCCACGGACCAGATAGACATGATCGGCGATTTTCAGTGCCTTATGGGTGTTTTGCTCGACCAGAATGATGGTACGGCCCTGCGCCTTAAGCTGTTCAAGGATCGCCATGACCTCATCGGTCAGAAGCGGAGAGAGGCCCAGAGAGGGCTCATCGACAAGGATCAGCTTTGGTTCCTCCATCAATCCGCGGCCCATGGCAAGCATCTGCGCCTCTCCGCCCGAAAGCGAGCTGGCAAGCTGGTGCCGGCGCTCTTTCAGGCGGGGGAAGGTGCTGTAGGCCATCTCAAGATTGGCCCGCGCGTTTGCCCGGCAGCGCCGGGTAAAGCCGCCGATCAGCAGATTGTCCTCGACCGTCATGTCGCGAAAGATCATCCGGCCTTCGGGGATCATGGTCAGCCCATCCGCGACCAGATTCCATGTCGGCACATTCGAGATGTCCTTGCCCCCGAACCGGATTGCACCCTGACGCAGCGGGATCAGCCCCATGATCGCCCGCATCAGCGTGGTCTTACCACCGCCGTTCGGGCCAAGAATGCAGGTCAGCTTGCCCTCTTCGGCTGTCAGCGAGATGTCCCACAGCACGTTGATCGCGTCATAACCGGCCCGGACCTTGTCGATTTCAAGCAGTTTCGCCACCGGTATAACTCCTGATCACTTCGGGGTTGCGGAAGACTTCTTCCGGGCTGCCATCGGCGATGAGCTTGCCAAAGTTCAGCACAAGAACGCGCTGGCAGGTGTTCGAGATGGTCTCGATATCATGTTCGACCATCAGCAGCGCGACGCCGAACCTTTGGCGCGCGTCGTCCAGCGTCTGCATGAAGGCGCGTTTGCCGTTCGTTTCCAGCCCGGCCAGCACCTCGTCCAGCATCAGCATCCGGGGGTTGGTGGCCAGGGCCTTGCCGACCTCCAGCGCCTTTTGCTCGGTCAGGGCCAGCGAACTGGCGGCGTCGCGGTTGGCCTTGTGACCCAGTCGGGTCAGATCAAGGATTTCGTCGATCTTTCCGGGGTTGCTGTGCCCGGTGCCGAAATGCTGTGCGACGATCAGGTTTTCCCGTACCGTCAGCTCATGCATGGGCTGTGGCACCTGAAAGGCGCGGCCGATCCCGATCCGCGCACGCTTGTGGATCGGGATGCCGGTCAGGTCATGGCCGCAGAAGGTCATCTTGCCCTTGCTGGGCCGGACCAGACCCGAGATCGCGTTGAACAGGGTCGTTTTTCCTGCGCCGTTCGGCCCGACCAGTCCCAGCACCTCATGCTCGGAGACCGAGAAACTGACATCCGAGACTGCCACGAGGCCGCCGAAGGCCACCGTCACATGATCAAGGGTGAGCAGCATCGCCGGCCTCCTTCCTGAAGCGACTGGCCAGCCAGGGCAACAGCCCGCTGGGCGAGAAGATGACAATGGCCGCAAGCAGGCCGCCAAGGATAAGCTGGTGACCCGAGGGCATGATCGCCTTGAAGACGAATTGATCGACCAGATAGACGATCAAAGCGCCGGCGACAGGCCCCCACAGCGTCTTGTAGCCGCCAAAGATCGCCGCAACGATGGCAAGCGTCGTCCAGCTGCCGTTGAAGGCGTAATCGGGTTCAAGAAAGTTAATGTAATGGGCGTTAAACGCCCCCATGATCCCGGTCAGAAAGGCCGAGACGACCAGAACCGCCGCCTTGAGACGGGTCGCGTTGACCCCGACCACCAGCGTCGCATCCTCACTGTCATGCATGGCGCGCAGGGCCAGCCCTTCGGGGCGGTTACGGATCAGCCAATAGACAAATACGGTCAGCAGGACCAGGGTCAGGACGACGAAATATCCCCCCAGACGCGAGCCAAAGTCGAAGCCAAATACCGTCGGCAGGCGCGGGATCGACAAGAGCCCGCCCGAACCGTTGGTCAGCCAGCGCATCTCGATCGCGAGAATGCGAAAGATCTCGGCAAAGGCCAGCATGGCAAGCGCGAAATAGGGCCCGCGCAGGCGCAGCGTCGGCATGGTCAGGATCGAGACGACCCCGGCGATGACACCCCCCGCAAGGATCGAGGGAAAGACCGGCAGCCCCGCGTTCATCGCAAGCAGGGCCGAACCGTAAGCGCCGACCCCGAAGAAAGCCGAATGACCAAATGAGATCATGCCGCCAAGGTTGCCAAGCATGGCCCATGCCACGGCGATGCCGGCGATGGTCAGGGCCGAGACGACGATGCCGATGACGTAATCGTTGCCGCCAAACTGCAGAGGAACGGCCAGATAAGCACCGGCCAGAATAATGATCAGGGAAAGATATTTCATCATCCACGCCTCCTGGTGCGGCCAAACAGGCCCGAGGGCATGACCAGCAGTACGATCAGGAACAACAGCATCGAGACGAGGCCCTGCAACGCCGAGGACCACAGCGTCGCGGTCAGGCTTTCGGCGACCCCGATCAGCACGGCGCCGATCAGCACGCCCGGGACCGACCCCAGACCGGCAAGTACGGTGATGATGAAAGCCTTGATGGTCAGCGAATGACCCAGCGAAGGTTCGATCACCTTACCGCTGTAAAGCGCAATCCCTGCAATCGACGCCAGCAGGCCGGCGACGGCAAAGGAAAGGATTTCTGTCGTGCGTGGGTCGATGCCCATCAGTTTTGCCGCGTCTCGGTTGGACGAGACGGCGCGCAGCGCCCGACCATACCAGCTTTTGGACAGCCACCACCATACCGCGCCCACGACGAGCACGCCGATGACCGCAAACAGGATCTCGGTGTTCATGGCAAACAGCGTGTCGCCGATGATGATCGAGTCGAGATACCAGCCGGAGGTTGTCGAACGGATATCAGCCGACCAGATCATCAGGATGCCGTTTGTCAGCATGATCGCGATGCCAAAGGTCAGGATCAGTGAGTTGATCTCGCGGTCGACCCGAATTCTGGTGAGCAGCAGATAGATGATCACGCTGGTCAGCGCGACGATGATGATCGCGGCCGGCAGTGCGGCCAGCGGATCAAGACCAAAGCGGCTTTCAGCGGTATAGGCGATATAGCCCGCCAGCAGGACCAGTTCGCCATGGGCAAGGTTGATGATGCGCATGGTCCCAAAGACCAGCGCCAGCCCCAGGGCGATCAGTGCGTAATAGGCACCGGCCAACAGCCCCGAGAACACGGATTGTGCGACGAGATCGAACATTCAGCATTTCCTGGAATTGAAAGGGCCGCGCCGCCGCAAGCCAGGGGGCGGCGCGCTGCGGATGCTTACCAGGGGACAGCAGGGAATCTTGCCTCGGCGGTGGCGCTTTCCTTGGGCCAGACAATGGCGACAGCGCCGTCCTGATGCTGTGCCATCCGGTGGGCGAAGTTGGTATTGTCACCGGATTCGTCAAAAATGACCTTGCCGATCAGCGTGTCATGCTCGGTCTTGCGCAGGGCATCCTGTACACCGCCGCTGTTCAGCGTCCCGGCGTCATAGGCCTCTGCCACGGCGTTGAACAGCAAAAGCCCCTGCACATAGCCAAAGATGCCAAGGTAGTCGGGCTCTTTGTTGTGCATTTCCTTATAGGCCTCGGCAAAGGTCTGCTCTTCGGGCGTGTTGAACTGCGCCGGATAGGGCAGGGGGGCGGTGCCATAGACGTTGTTCATCAGGTCGGGAAAGTCCTGCCACATCTTGGGTGTCGCCAGGGACCAGGTGCCCATGATGGCCTTGGCATCGGGTTTCAGCACCTTGGCGGCGCGGATGATGCCGACATAGTCGTTTTCATAGCCGACCATCGCAATCGCCTCGGGGCGATCCTGCAGCTTGATCTTGTGCAGCACCGGCTTGAAATCGGCGATGGAGGGATCAAAGGGATGCAGCGTCACCTTTTTGCCCTCGGCGGTCCAGATCTCTTCCAGCAGCTTGGCCACCTCTGCGGTGGATTCGCGCGTCGAATAGATCAGCGAAAAGGATTGCAGGTCCAGCGTATCGGACAGACCGGCAAGCGCCTTGGCATAGCCCGTGGCGTTGCTGATGCGGAAAAAGGTTTTAAGGCCGCGCTGGGACAGTTCGGTCGCGACGCCGCCCGAGGTCATATAGACCTTGCCCAGCCGCTCGGCCGCGTCCGAGGCCGGGCCGATGATGTTTGAGCCATATCCGCCGGTAAAGGCCAGCGCGCCCTGAGCATTCAGCCGCTCGATGGCGGCCACCGCTTTGGCAGGCTGGCTTTCGTCGTCGATGGTGATGACCTTGACGGTGTGCTTGCCATTCGTCTCGTTAAAGACCTTGGCGGCGACCTGGATACCTTCGTTCATGCCCATGCCGGCCCGGGCGGCGCTGCCTGTCAGCGGAATTTGCGATCCGATGATCAGCTCATCGGCATTTGCAGCGCCCAGCCCAAGCGTCAGTGCCAGGACTGAAGATATCATTCTTGCAATCATCTGATCCTCCTCACCTATTTCCTGATTGGACGCATACCTGTGGAAGCCGGCACCCGCAGGCTGCCTGTCAGCTTCGTCCGTATGCGTTCGATTGGCAGCGCGGTCCCCACAGCGCTGCACTGCATCAGCGGTAAACCCTCCTATGGGGCGCTGGCGCAGGGCGGTCAGCCCGTCTGGTCAGCAGCCTCCGAATGCTGATGCAGCCTTCTGTCATCGGCATCGCACGGGTGAGAGAGCTTGTCAATAATAATGAACCATCATTTCGCAATGCGAACGAGATAGAATATTCGACTGATGGAGGACGAAACCGTTTTTGACCCCGCGGCGACATGAATTTTCCCGCCCCGGGCCGCGCATCTGGCCGGGTTGTGCTTTCGCGCGGGTGTGATACGGGTTCGCTTCTGCGAACGTCAGGTTCGACTGACGCTGGCCACGATATCGAGCAGGCGGGGGCCATAATGTTCGTGCAGCTCTTCGGGTGAGACGAGGAATGAAGGTCCCCCGGTATTGACGCCATAGACCGTGGTGCCGTCGATTGAACGCAGCGGTGCGGCGATGCCGTTGATTTCAGGGCGCCAGCCGCCAAAGCTGGTGCAATAGCCGTAAGTCTCAAAATCCCGCAGCGCATCGCGGACGCCTTCTTCCATGCGCTGGCGCTGACCGGGAAATTCGCGGATGCCCTGTGCCAGGATTTCCTCACGCTCATCCGCTGTCACGCTGGCAAGCATCGCGCGTCCGATGGCCGAGTAGAACAGCGGCAGCCGCGCGCCAACCTCCATCGAAAGCGATACTGCCTGATGTGAGCGACGGGCGGCCAGAATGATGGCGCGGGTACCGGCCCGTTCACCCAGGGATACGGTGACATAGGGGTTCGGCCCCATGGACAGCGCCTCCATCTCGGCTGAGAATCGCTCGGAAATGCTGGTCGCGGCCAGCACGCTGAAGCCCAGCTGCAGCACCCTGGGGCTAAGCCGGTATTCGCCGCTATTGTTGTCGCGGATCAGGTGGCCGGTCCGGGTCAGCGTATAAGTCAGCCGCGAGACGGTCGGCCGCGCCAGTCCGGTGCGACGCGTGATTTCGTGATTCGACAGGAATCGGTCCCCCGGCTTAAAGCAGCCCAGGATGTCCAGGCCGCGGGCAAGGGCGGTGACGAACTGACGGTCCCCGGATTCGGTGTCATCTTGCATCAGATCTTCGGTCATGAATCCTGTCACAGGCTGAATGATTGATCTGCTGATCATCTCGAAGACCGGCTATTCAAACAAGGCCTTTCGCAAAGCAAACGGCTATTTCGCAAAATTTATACTGCGCTGACGCCCTGACCGGCATCCCTGCTGATCGGGCAGTGGCGTACGAAAGTCACGTGATAGGGGCTTGACGCGACGCATTTTGGATGAATACTGCTCGCTATGCGAAACAATGGTTCGCAAATTTGATCAATCCAATTGCCTCAAGGCGGGTGCCTTTGCGGCGATGCGGGCCGGAAAGGGGAATCCGGCGTGGGGTGCAGGTGGCTGGCCACCGCTGCCCGGCTCACATGACGGATCGCAGACAGGGGGAGACCGTGAGGCGTATCCATGAATTGCTGCAAAAGGGGGATCCGTCGCATGTCGCGATCACCGATCACGACGGCGTGGATTACACCTATGCCGATCTGTCCCGTCTGGTCGAGGATATGGCCGCGCGCCTTTCCGGCTATGGGATACGCCCCGGTGACCGCGTCATGCTGCTTAGCGAGAACAGTGTCACCTATCTTGCCGCCACGCTGGCCCTGGGGCGGCTGGATGCGTGGACGCTGCTTGCCAATGCGCGGCTGACAGCGGCCGAGGTCGACCGGCTTGCCCAGGTCGCCGATATCCGCTGCACGATCTACACCCCAGAGGTTTCCCCCGCCGCGCGCGGCCATGCCGCGCGGATGGGGGGTATTTCGCTGGGTCGGCTGGATTGTGGCGAACTGCTGGTTTCACCTCTGCGCGATGCCGTGCCCGAACCAGTTGAGGAAGGTCCGGGGCAAACCGCGATCCTGATCTATACCAGCGGCACGGTGGGCGAACCCAAGGGGGTGATGCTAAGCCATGGAAACCTGCTGTTCACGGCCCAGACCTCATCCACGCTGCGCCGCATCTCGGATGGGGATGTCACGCTGGCGCTGCTGCCCGGCACCCATATCTTTGGGCTGACCTCGGTTTTCCTTGCGGCGCTGTCAAAGGGGTCGCGCATCATTGCCATGCCGCGCTTTGATGCGGATACGGTGCTGGAATGCCTGCGCGAGGATGTGACGATCCTGCCCGCAGTGCCACAGGTTTTTGCTGCCTTGCTGCGCCGGCTTTCGGAACTGGGCGTCGAGCGGCTCGAACATCGCAGGCTGCGCTATATCTATGCGGGCGGAGCGCCATTGGATCTGGGTATCAAGCAGCGGGTCGAACGGGTCTTTGGCTTGCCGCTGCACAACGGCTATGGCCAGACCGAGGCCTCGCCCGGTATCGCCACCACGCGGATCGAAAGCCCGCGCAGCGACACTTCGGTCGGGCTGGCCGCACCGGGGACCGAGGTGCGCGTCCATGATCCGAATGAACATGGCGTGGGCGAGCTTTGGGTGCGCGGCCCCAACGTGATGAAGGGCTATTACCGCAACCCCGAGGCCACCCGCACAACGCTGACCGGGGATGGTTTTCTGCGCACGGGCGACCTTGCCCGTCAGGACCCCGACGGGGCGATCCATATCGTCGGGCGGCTGAAAGAGCTGATCGTTCATTCCGGCTTTAACGTCTATCCGCCCGAGGTCGAGGCGGTGCTGAGCCTGCACCCCGCGGTTTCCCTTAGCGCGGTGGTTGGCCGGGCGCGTGACGGTGACGAGGATGTGATCGCCTTTGTCACCACTCAATCCGAAGTGACCGAGGCCGAGCTGCGCAACTGGCTGCGTGAACGGCTGGCGCCCTACAAGGTGCCTGCGCGCATCGTCATCGCCGATGCCGTACCGCAGGCCGTGACCGGAAAGATATTGAAAAGCAAGCTGCTGGACCATTTCCGCGACCAGCTTGAACAGAAGGAATAGCTTGATGCTGCAGGGTTATATTTATGACGGGCTGCGCAGTCCGTTCGGTCGTCATGCCGGCGCGCTTTCGGCGATCCGGCCCGATGATCTGGCGGCGCAGGTGATCCGGGCGCTTGTTGCACGTTCGGACCTGCCGGTCGGGCAGATCGAGGATGTCATTCTGGGCAACGTCTGCCAGTCGGGTGAAGACAGCCGTAACGTGGCGCGTTTCGTCGGCTTGCTGTCGGGCATCCGGACAGAGGCCGGGGGGCTGACGGTGAACCGGCTTTGCGGCTCGGGGATGGCGGCGGCGCTTGATGCTGCGCGTTCGATTACTTTGGGCGAGGCCGGGCTTTACGTCGCGGGCGGTACCGAAAGCATGACCCGCGCCCCCTTTATTCTGGGCAAGGCACCCGCGCCCTGGCATCGCCAGCAGCCGATATTTGACTCTACCATCGGTTCGCGCTTTCCGAACCCGGAATTTGCCGCGCAATTCGGCGATCACAGCATGCCGCAGACCGCCGACAACCTGGCCGCCGAATACGGGATCAGCCGCGAGGAATGCGATGCCTTTGCCTATGGCAGCCAGCAGAAATTTGAGGCTGCCCGTGCCGAAGGCTTCTTTCGTGATGAGATCCAGCCGATCGAGATTGCAGGGCGCAAGGGTGTGACGGTGGTGGATGCGGACGAGCATCCCCGGCCCGAGACGACACAGGAAAAGATGGCGGCGTTGAAGCCCCTGTTTGCGGGCGGCGTCGTGACCGCCGCCAATGCCTCGGGCGTCAATGACGGGGCGGCGGCGCTGATGATCGGCGCGCGCGATCTGGGACCCAAACCGCGTGCGCGCATCGTTTCCGGCGCTATCGCAGGTGTGCCGCCCCGCATCATGGGGATCGGTCCCGCCTTTGCGGTGCCAAAGGCGCTTGAGCGTGCGGGCCTGACCATGAAGGACATGGACCTGATCGAGATCAACGAGGCCTTTGCCAGCCAGGTGCTGGCCTGCTGCCGCCAGCTCGACCTTGATCCCTCTGACAGCCGGCTGAACCCCAATGGCGGCGCGATTGCGGTCGGGCATCCGCTGGGTGCCTCGGGCGGGCGGATCATCCTGACCGCGATGCGCCAGCTTGAGCGGACGGGCGGCCGCTATGCCTGTCTGTCCATGTGCATCGGGGTCGGGCAGGGCATCGCCATGGTCATCGAGCGCGTGAGCTGACGGAGGGGATGATGACCAAGGCAGGTAATGATCCCGTCTCTGTCAGCATCGAAAACGGCGTCGGCCTGATCGGGCTGGATAACCCGCCGGTCAACGCGTTGGGTGCGGCGCTGCGCAAGGGTCTTTCGGATGCAGTCGCGGCGCTGAACAATGACCCGGCGGTGCGTGTGATCGCGGTTTACGGAACCGGCCGGTGTCTTTCGGCAGGGGCGGATATCCGGGAATTTGGCAAACCTCCGCAAGAGCCGCGCCTGCCCGATGTGCTGGACCAGATCGAGGCCAGCGCCAAGCCGGTGATCGCCGTGGTCCATGGCACGACGCTTGGCGGTGGGCTTGAGCTGGCGCTTGCCTGCCATGCCCGTATCGGCCTGCCCGGTGCGCAGCTTGGCCTGCCCGAGGTGACGCTGGGCATCCTGCCCGGCGCAGGGGGCACGCAGCGCCTGCCCCGTCTGATCGGCCTGCAAGAAGCTGTCGATATCATCTCTTCGGGCCGCCGGGTCGGCACGGATGAGGCCGCGGCTTTGGGCATTCTCGACCGGACCGACACCCGCTCTCCGCGTGAAGCGGCGCTTGCCGCCGCGACCGGGGTGGCCCGGGGCGGGATGCCTACCCGCCGCACCGGTCAGATCGTGGCGCGGATCGACCCTGAACTAATCCGGCAGGCCATTGAGAAATTGCAGCGCAAGCGCCCGGCGCTGGCCGCGCCGATCAAGGCGGTCGAGGCCATTGCACATGCCGAAAAACCCATCGCCGAGGGTCTTAAGGCCGAACGTGCGCTGTTTTTGGAACTGATGGACAGTCCCGACCGGCAGGGGCTGATCCATGCCTTTGATGCCGAGCGCGTGGCGCGGCATTTCCCCGAGACCTCGGCCACCCCGCGTCCTGTCGGACAGGTCGGGGTGATCGGTGGCGGCACCATGGGTTCGGGCATTGCCACCGCGCTTTTGCAGGCGGGTATTCCCGTCATCCTGGTTGAAACCGCGGCCGCCCGTGCCGAGGCGGCACGGGCGGCGGTGGCGGGCAATCTCGATAATGCGGTCAGGCGCGGCAAGGTCAGTGCGACCGCGCGCGACGCTCAGCTTGCGATGCTGACCGTCACGGCGGACCTTGAGGGGCTGGCGGATGTCGATATGGTCATCGAGGCGGTTTATGAGGATATGGCGGTCAAGACCGGGATCTTTGGTCGGCTTGACCAGATCTGCAAGCCGGGCGCGGTCCTTGGTACCAACACCTCTTATCTGGATGTGAACGCCATTGCGGCGGCGACCTCGCGCCCGCAGGATGTGATCGGGCTGCATTTCTTTTCGCCCGCCCATGTGATGCGGCTTCTTGAGGTCGTGGTTGCGGATAAAACCGTGCCCGAGGTGGTGGCGACCGCTTTGGCGCTGGCGGGCCGGATGAAAAAGGTGGCCGTACGCTCGGGCGTTTGTGACGGGTTCATCGGCAACCGCATCCTTGCGCATTACCGCAAGGCGGCGGATTACATGTTGCTCGACGGTGCCTCATTCCAGCAAATCGACCGCGCGCTTGAGGATTTTGGCTTTGCCATGGGTCCCTTTGCCGTTGGCGATCTTGCCGGGCTGGACATCGGCTGGGCGACGCGCAAGCGCAAGGCGGCGACCCGGCCCGTCAAAGAACGCTATGTCGCGGTTGCGGATCGCATTTGCGAACGGGGCTGGTTCGGACGCAAGACCGGTCGCGGCTACTACCTTTACGGCGATGACAAAACGCGTGAGCCCAACCCCGAGGTCGCGGCGATGATCGAGGCCGAGCGGGCGGATAAGGGCATCACCCCCCGGGCCTTTTCCGATGATGAGATCGTTTCCCGCTATATGACGGCGATGATTTCAGAGGCGGCCCGGGTCGTCAAAGAGGGGATCGCGCTACGTCCCATTGATGTCGATGCGGTTTTCCTGTTCGGCTATGGCTTTCCGCGCCATCTGGGTGGGCCGCTGAACTATGCCGACCGGATCGGCGCGGCGGCGCTGATCGAACGGATCGAGACCTATGCAGCGGAGGATGCCTATTACTGGCAGGTCCCTGCGCTTTTGCGCGAACTCGCCCACAGCGGGCGCAGCTTTGCCGATCTGAACAAGGAGTAAGCGGATGGATCTCGAATTCACCGGGCAGGAACGCGCCTTCCGCGAAGAGGTGCGCAGCTTTCTGCAAACAGAGCTGCCCCGCGACATTTCCGAAAAAGTTGCCGCCGGGAAAGAGCTGGGGCGCGAGGATATCCTGCGCTGGCAGGCGATCCTGCATGCAAAGGGTTGGGTGGCCGCGACATGGCCGAAAGAGTATGGCGGCCCCGGCTGGTCCGCGGTTGAGCGGCATATCTTTTCCGAGGAATGCGCGCTTCACAGTGCCCCGCGCCTGCCGGCATTTGGCCTGAACATGCTGGGTCCGGTGCTGATCCGCTTTGGCAACGAGCAGCAAAAGCGCGATATCCTGCCGCGCATCCTTGATGGCAGCGATTGGTGGTGCCAGGGCTATTCCGAGCCGGGGGCCGGTTCGGACCTTGCCAGTCTGAGGACCCGCGCGGTTCGTGACGGCGACCATTATGTTATCAATGGGCAAAAGACCTGGACCACGCTGGGCCAATACGCCAACAGGATCTTCTGCCTCGTGCGGACCTCGACCGAGGGTAAGCCGCAAGAGGGGATCAGCTTTCTTCTGGTCGATCTCGACACCCCCGGTATTGAGATGCGGCCGATCAAGCTGATCGATGGCGGGCATGAGGTGAACGAGGTCTTTTTCACCGATGTCCGCGTGCCCGTGACCAATCTGGTGGGGCAGGAAAATCAGGGCTGGACGATTGCGAAATATCTGCTCACCCATGAGCGGACGAATATCGCCGGCGTCGGTTTCGCCACCAAGGACCTTGAGCGTTTCCGGCAGTTGGCGCGCGAGATTATCCGCGATGGGCAGCGCCTGTCTGAAAACCCGCTTTATGCCGCGCGCGCGGCCGAGATCGAGGCAGAGCTTGAGGCCCTGCGCATCACCAATCTGCGGATGCTTGCCAATGCCCGGGACGGGGCTGCGGGCGGGGTCGAAAGCTCTCTGCTCAAACTCAAGGGCACGCAGGTCCGGCAGGCGCTGCAGGACCTTTATCGTTCGGCTTTGGGCGCGCAGGCGGCGCCGATAGCGGATGAGTTGTCCGAAAACGAACTGACCGTGCCTGTCGAGGCAGCCCGGGCCGCGCCGGTTTATTTCAACCACCGCAAGCTGTCGATTTTTGGCGGTTCCAACGAAATCCAGCGCAACATCGTTGCCAAAGAACTGTTCAGGGAGTGATCCGATGGATTTCAATCTGTCCGAGGACCATCAGCTTCTATCCGGTTCACTGCGCCGCTTTCTGGCCGCGAATTACGATATCGAGACGCGAAACCGCGCAGCCTTTACCGCACCCTTTCATGCACCCGAGGTCTGGTCAGGCCTTGCCGAACTGGGCGTGATCGGGGCCTTTGTGTCCGAGGAGCAGGGCGGCTTTGGCGGTACCGCCGACGACGTTGCCGTGATCTTTGAAGAGCTGGGTCAGGGCTTGTGCGCCGAGCCGATGCTGGGGACGCTGCTTGGTCTGCGCCTGCTTGCGGCGCTTGGCCGGTCCGATCTGGTCGGGCGGGTGATCAGCGGCGAAAGCCGCGCGGCGCTGGCGGCTTTTGAACCGCAGGCAGCATGCGATCTGTTCTGCCTTGACGCCTCGGCCCGGCCCGAGGGCGATGGCTGGCGTCTAAGCGGGCGCAAATCCGCCGTCTATGGTGCGCCCGGTGCCGATCTGGTTCTGGTCGCTGCTCGTATCACAGGGGCGGACGGCAGCACGCTTGGCCTGTTCCTGGTTAATCAGCCTGATCTGATTGCGGCGCCGATGATCGACGGCGGCGGCATTGCCGATATCGTTCTGGATGGGTTGCGGGCTGAATGCCTGTCGCCCGACTGTGGCGGGCTGATCGAGGATGCGCTGGACCTTGGCCGTATCGCGCTTTGCGCCGAGGCGGTCGGCGCGATGTCGCATCTGATCGACATCACCATCGACTATCTCAGGCAGCGCAAACAGTTTGGCCGCAGTCTGGCAAGCTTTCAGGCGCTTCAGCATCGGATTGTCGATATGGTCGTCGAACGCGAGCAATGCCGTTCGATCACCATTGCGGCGGTCGCGGCCTATGGCACGCCCGCGCAGGCGCGGACCGTCTCGATGGCCAAGAACCTGATCGGCCGGATGGGCAGCAAGATCGCAGAAGAGGCGATCCAGCTGCATGGCGGTATCGGCATGACCTGGGAATATCCCGGCTCTCATTATGCCAAACGTCTGGTGATGATCGACCATCAGCTGGGGGATCGTAACGATCACGCCCTGCGCATGATCCGTCTGCAGCCTATCGCTGAGGCCGCGTGATGGCCGATCCCCAGATCGGCCCCCCTGCCGAGGGGCAATTTCTGCCCGTGGATGCCTCTGGCGCAAGCGAACTGGTGGGCTATCGCTCGGTCGTGGCCGCGCCGGGGGGCGAGGGGGGCTCGTGCTCGCTTGAGGTCGGGCCTCAGCATCTGAACCGGCTGGGGGTGCTGCACGGCGGCTTTGTGTCGATGCTGCTCGACAACGGCTGCGGCGTGGCGCTGCGCGAGGCGACCGGGGATATGGATGTCTCGGCCGTGACTGTTACGCTGTCGGTGAATTTCATCGCCGGTGCCACAGCGGGGCAGCGCGTCTCTGCGACGGGGCGCGTGACCGGCGGTGGACGCAGCCTGAAATTCCTTGAGGCCGAGTTGCGCGATGAAACCGGCCGTCTGCTGGCGACCGGCTCTGCCATCTTTCGCATGATGAGGCGCAGATGAATTCAGCCGCCCGCCCGCCGGTGCTCTCTGCCTGCCATGGCGCGACCCTGGTGCTGACCCTGAATGTGCCGGAAAAGCGCAATGTGCTTGGCCCCGCGATCTATGACGGGCTGAATGCTGGTCTGGATCTGGCGCTGGCCGATGCCGGGATTGCCAATATCGTCCTGCAGGGGGCGGGGGGATTTTTCTGCGCCGGCGGTGACCTGAACCAGCTGGCCACGCGCGCGGCCCTGCCACCTGCGGAAAGGGCGGCGCGGATCGAGCTGTTGCACCGGCTGGTGCGGCGCATTCGCAGCTGCCCCAAGCCGGTGATTGCGGCGATCGAGGGCGGTGCGGCCGGGGCGGGGGCCTCGATCGCGCTGGCTGCCGATCTGATCGTCGCCGCCGAAGACAGCTATATGTCGATGGCCTATGTCAAGGCCGGGCTGGTGCCGGATGGCGGCGGCACGGCCTCGCTTTTGCGCGCTCTGCCGCCGCAGGCTGCGGCTGAACTTGCGCTTTTGGGCGGGCGCTTTCCGGCGCGGCGACTGGCCGAGCTGGGCGTCATCAACCGTCTCGTCCCTGCGGGTCAGGCTTTGCAGGCGGCGCTGGGGCTGGCCTCGGAGCTGGCGCAGGGGGCAAGGGGGGCGCAATCGGCCATTCTCGCGCTGCTCGACAGTGCCTCTGATCAGGGCTTTGACGATCAGCTTCAGGCGGAAAAGGCCGCGATGGCCCATGCACTTGGCAGTCCAGAGGCGGCCGAGGGCATCAGCGCATTCCGTGAACGTCGCCTTCCGGTTTTTCCGACGGTGCCTTCTTATCCCTCTGCGCCGCTGCCTGAATTTGATACCCCCGTCACGCGCCTGTTCGGCACCCGCCTGCCCATTGTTGCGGGTGGGCTGATGTGGCTTGCGAATGCCGAATATGTCGCGGCGGCGGCGCAGGCCGGGATCATCGGTTTTATCACCGCAGCCAGCTTTCCCGATCCGCAGGCGCTGCGTGATGAAATCCGCCGCTGTCGGGAACTGGCCGGGGATCTGCCGTTTGGCGTCAATATCTCGATGCTGCCCAAGCTGGTTGACAGTGACCGCACGGCCGGGGTCTTTCGCCTCGTCGCCGAAGAGGGGGTGCGCTTTATCGAAACCTCGGGCCGCAGCCCCGCAGCCTATCTGCCGATTACCCGCGCGGCGGGCATCAGGGTGCTGCACAAGGTTGCCAGCCTGCGCCATGCTGTCAAGGCGCAGGAAATCGGTGTCGATGCGGTTACCATCGTTGGTGCGGAATGCGGCGGTCACCCCGGGCTGGACCTCATCGGCAGTTTTGTCAATGCCGGGCTTGCCGGGGCGCGGCTCGACATCCCCTGGCTGATCGGCGGCGGGGTTGGTACCGGCGCACAGGTGGCGGCGATCCTTGCCATGGGCGGTGCCGGCGCTGTGGTCGGCACAAGGTTTCTGGTCGCGGATGAGATCTGGGCCCATGACGCCTATAAACAGGCGCTGATCCGCGCGACCGAAAATGACACTGCGCTGGGTATGCATACGATCCGCAATACGGTGCGGGCGCTTGCCAATGATACCATGCGCGAACTGCATGAGCTTGAGACCACCCGACCCGATGCGACCATCGACGATCTCATGCCGCTGATCAGCGGCATCATCGGCCGCCGCGCCTATGAAACCGGCGATGTCAGCCGGGGCGTCCTTTCGGTCGGGCAAAGCCTTGGCGCGGTCCACAGAACCGAGCCTTTGGCAGATATTGTCGCGCAGATGCGGCTGGAACTGCTTGCGGCGCTGGACCGTGTCGCGAGCCTGAACCCAAAGGGGAGCGGCCGATGAAGGTTCTCGTGCCATTGAAGCGTGTGATTGACTGCAACGTTAAGGCCCGTGTTAGGTCTGACGGCACTGGTGTTGATCTTGCGAACGTCAGGATGTCGATGAACCCGTTCGACGAGATTGCGGTTGAGGAGGCGATCCGCCTGAAGGAGTCCGGGAAGGCCTCTGAGGTGATCGCGGTTTCGATCGGTGTGAAGCAGGCAGCCGAGACGCTGCGGACGGCGCTTGCGATGGGCGCGGACCGTGCGATCCTGGTGGCTGCAGCCGCACGACGGGTGATTGCCGACATGGCCTGGGCGGCGATCCGGGCATGAATGCCCGAATGACGGCTGGCTTAAATCGGCTCTCTCACGGGGGGCGATAGCTATCGAAGACACGCTAGGGTTGCGCCCTGAGCGGCACGGCCAATTTTTATAGATCCCGGTGCGCCTCGTCCGCGGCTTCCTTGAGCGTTTCCTTCTGGGTGATGAGCCGGGCGGAGTTCTGCCCGGACAGGAAAACCCACAGCCAGCTCAGCGCGACAAACAGCCGCGAGCGGGTGCCGATCAGGAAATAGATATGGGCGATTCCCCAGATCCACCAAGCAAACCAGCCGGTCATCCTGAAGCGCCCGAACTCGATCACCGCCGCATTGCGCCCGATGGTCGCGAGGTTGCCCATGTCGCGATAGCGGAACGGCCCCGGCCCTTGCCTGCCCGCAAGCCTTGCACGGATGGTCCGGGCCGCATGCTTGCCCTGTTGCTTGGCGGCGGGCGCCACGCCTGGCACGGACTGGCCGCCTGACTCGACATGCGCCGTGTCGCCCAGGACGAAGATCGCCGGATCGCCGGGCAGGGTTAGTTCGGGCGTCACCACGACGCGGCCGGCGCGGTCCGCCTCGGCCCCCAGCCAGTCCTTGGCGCGCGAGGCCTGGACCCCCGCCGCCCAGATCACCGTGCGGGCCGAGATGAAGCGCCCGTCCAGCACGATCCCGCCATCCGAGCATTCGGTGACCGGGGCGCCGGTCATTACCTCGACGCCGTGCCGCTCCAGCGCGCGCTTCGCATAATCCGAGAGCTTGTCGCTGAAGGCGGGCAGGACGCGCGGCCCGGCCTCGAGCAGCAGGATGCGTGATTGCCGGGTGTCGATGCGGCGGAATTCCCGCGGCAGGATGCGATGCGCCAGTTCGGCGATGATGCCGACCAGTTCGACCCCGGTCGGTCCGGCGCCGATGACGGCAAAGGTCAGCAGCGCTTGCCGCTGTTCCTCGTTCTCGGCCAGTTCGGCGCGTTCGAAGGCCAGCAGCAGGCGGCGGCGGATCGTGGTCGCATCCTCCAGCGTCTTTAGGCCCGGCGCATCGGCTTCCCACTGGTCCTTGCCGAAATAGGCGTGGCGGGCGCCGGTGGCGATGACCAGCGTGTCATAGGGCACGCGCTCGCCATTCCTCAGGACGACTTCGCGTGCGGCTCGGTCGATGCCTTCCACCGTCGCCAGCAGCGTGGTGACGTCCTTTCGCTCGCGCATCAGCGCGCGGATCGGCCAGGCGATGTCGGAAGTGGCCAGCAGCGTCGTCGCCACCTGATAGAGCAGCGGCTGGAACAGGTGATGGTTGCGCTGGTCGATCAGGGTGATGGCGCAATCCGCGCCCTTCAGGCCAAGCACGACTTGCAGCCCGGCAAAGCCCGCGCCGATGACGACGACCCTGTGACTCATCCCTGTTTTCCCTTGTCCGCGGAAAGTGGGCCGTCAGAACCTGACGGTGTCCGGTGATCCTGGGTCGCGCGGCCGTCAAATGCAAGTATAGCCTGCATCCGCATTGATAATCGCACCGGTGAGCAGGCTTGATGCGTCCGACGCAAGAAACTGCACAACCGAGGCGATCTCATGTGGTTGCCCCATCCGTCCGGCGGGTGTCATCTCAAGCCAGCGAGAGACCAGCCCCGGCTGGCTTTCCAGCCCGTGCAGCAGCGGCGTTTCGATATAGGTCGGGGCAACGGCATTGACGCGCACACCCCGCGCGGCCCATTCGACCGCCAGCGATTTCGTCAGGTGATGCACCCCGGCTTTGGACGCATTATAATGGCATTGCGGTTGTGGCACGTTGACGATCTGGGCCGACATCGAGCCGATATTGATGATCGACCCGCGCCCGGCCTCAATCATCCGCCGTCCAAAGCCGCGGCAGGTGCGAAACACCCCGGTCAGGTTGACGGCGATGACCTTGTCCCATTCTGCATCGGTCATTTCCTCGGCCGGAGTGTTCGAAACGATCCCGGCGTTGCAGACCAAAATATCCAGCGGCGGCAGGCTCTTTGCCAGCGTTTCGATTGCGGCGCTATCTGTCACGTCCAGCGCCTTGGCCCGGGCGGCGAAGCCTTTGGCCGTCAGATCGCTGGCGGTCGCCTCGGCCCGGTCGCGCTGGATGTCGGTGCAGATTACTTCGGCCCCGGTCCCGGCCAGCGCCTCGGCAATAGCGGCGCCGATGCCCTGACCTGCGCCGGTAACCAGCGCCAGCCTGCCGGTCAGATCCTGTCTTGTCCTGTAGTCCATTCGATCCCCCTCAGGTCAGCGCGCAGCGCAGCGGTTCACCGCGAAGTCCACGCAAGGCCTCTTCGGATGCCAGTCTTTGCAGCGCATCGACCGAGGCGTCGGAATAAAAGGCAGCATGGGGCGACATGATCACATGTGGCGCCTTGCGCAGGGGCGAGTCCTGCGGCAGCGGCTCTTTTTCAAAGACGTCCAGACCGGCGCCCGACAGTTGCCCAGAAACCAACGCTGTGGCCAACGCATCCTCGTCCATCAGCCCCCCGCGCGAGCAGTTGATCAGGATCGCCCCTTTCGGCATCCGTGCAATGGCGGCGGCATTGATCAGGTGGCGGGTCTCGGGCGTCAGGGGGACGTGCAGCGACAGGATATTGGCCGTGCCGATCACCTCATCGCGGGACAGGGGGGTGATGCCCGCCGCGCGGATCTGATCCTCGGGGACGAAAGGGTCAAAGCCGGTGATGCGGCAACCAAAAACAGCCATCCGCGCCGCATAGGCCCGCGCGATCCGACCCAGCCCGATCAGGCCGACCGTGGTGTCGCGCAGCGAGCGCAGGCCGTCCACCATCCGGTCAATCTTCCACTCTCCGGCGCGGATGCCGTTGTCATAGCGGCCAAGCTTGCGGGCCAATGCCAGCGTCATCGCGGCGGCATGGTCGGCGACCTCATCGACCCCGTAATCGGGAACGTTGCAGACCCGCACGCCCAGATCGCGCGCCGCGGCAAGATCGACATTATCGACTCCGACGCCATAGCGTACCACGACCGCGCCCGGCGCCATCGCGGCCATGACCTTGCGGGTCATCGGGGCAAAGTTGTTCAGCACGGCATTTGCGCCCCTTACGGCGTCCAGCGTTTCGTCCTCGCTGCGGCACGCAAACTCGGCGAATGTCGCGCCGGCAGCCCTGGCGGCAGCCTGCTCATGCCGGGTATTGCCAAATGCCTGATCGGTGACGACCAGTTTCAGAGTGGCGTCGCTCACAGCAGCCCCCGTCCGGCCAGGTTACGCATCAGGGCGCGGGTGCCAAAGGTCCAAGGTGCGGCCTCGTCGGAATGGACCACGGTATTGCGCAATGTGCCGAGCAGCGGGGTCGAGATTTCGACCACATCGCCGGTTTTATGCGTAAAGCCCGAACCCTTTTCGGCCCGGTCCTGTGTCGGCGCGAACATCGTGCCCAAAAACAGCATGAACCCGTCGGGATATTGATGCGAGGCGTTCATCGTCTGGGCGACCAGATCGGCGGGCTTGCGGCTGATTTCGGCCATGTTCGAACGGCCGGACATGTGAAAGCCGTCGGTGCCGGTCACCGACATGGTCAGCGTCGCCTTTTCGATATCTGCAAGCGTAAAGTCATCGTCGAACAGCCGGATAAAGGGGCCGATGGCGCAGGAGGCGTTGTTGTCCTTGGCCTTGCCTAACAGCAGGGCCGAGCGGCCCTCGACATCACGCAGGTTTACGTCATTGCCCAGCGTCGCACCGCGAATGTTACCCCTGCTGTCCACCGCCAGCACCACCTCGGGTTCGGGGTTGTTCCAGTTCGAGATGCGGTTCACGCCGACCTGCGCGCCATGGCCGACCGCCGACATCGGTTGGGATTTGGTAAAGACTTCGGCGTCGGGGCCGATCCCGACCTCAAGGTATTGCGACCATAGCCCCTCGGCGATCAGCGCCGCCTTGACCTCGGCCGCCTTGGCCGAGCCAGCCTCGATATTTGACAGGCTGTCCCCGATCAGTGCGCCGATGCGCTGGCGCAGCTGATCCGCGCGGGCCGGATCGCCCGATGTGCGCTCGTCGATCACCCGTTCGACCATGCTGCGGGCAAAGGTGACCCCACAGGCCTTCAGCGCCTGAAAATCGCAAGGGGCAAGCAGGCATGGCCGGGTGCCGTGATAGCCCATCTCGGCCGGGTCCAGCACCAGATCATCAGGGGTGCCGATGGTTTCCCCGGTCAGGGTATCGAAACGGGCGGCTGGATCATTGTCCAGAAAATCGGCCATGGAGACGACCGATTCGGTCACGTCGATCACGGCACCTGCGCGCAGGATCACCACGGATGGGCCGATGCCCGGGCGCCAGATGCGGCCAACAAGCTTTGCGGTTTCGGGGGAATTGGGTAGCATGAGTCTTACCTCCTCGGTTGCTAGTGAAACTACATACATGCCGCGATTTACGTCAAGCGGGATGGCGCAGGCACAGGCGAAAATTTCCAGAAATCACGTTGATAAGAGAAATTCCGTAAGAAATATTAATGTAATATCTAGGGTCTGATGGTTTTTCGACCTATCGGAACAATCCCTCTTGTCAGAATGTAGTTATGCTATATTTTGGCGCCATGACGATGAGGGAGGCCGAAGCCATGACAGATCAGTCAATCTTGGAAGCGATTGTCCGGCTGGACGGCATGCTCTTTATCGACGGCGCCTTTCAGCGCGGAGCGGGCGACCGGCTGCCCGTCGAAAATCCCGCGACCTGCGAGGTCATCGGCCATATTGCTGCCGCGACTGCCCCCGAAATCGAGGCTGCCGTTCAGGCCGCGCGCCGGGCGTTCCGTCCCTGGGCGGCAGAGCTGCCCAAGACCCGCGCCGCGGCGCTGCACCGGCTGGGCGATCTGATTGCTGCCGATGCCGCGATGATGGCCCAGATCATGACGGCCGAACAGGGCAAGCCAGTCAATGAGGCCAGGGGCGAGATCCTGAAACTGGCCGAAGCCTGTCATTTCTACGCCGAAGAGGCGACCCGCGTGCATGGCGAGATTGTCCCGAACGATCAGCCGGGCTTTCAAAGTCTGGTGGTGCGCGAACCCATCGGCGTCGTGGGCGCGATCACGCCGTGGAACTATCCGGCCGAGCTGGTGGGGTGGAAACTTTGTGCCAGCCTTGCTGCCGGTTGCTCGATTGTCATCAAGCCGGCCGAACTGACGCCCTTTACCGCGCTGGCGATTGCCGCGAAATGCCTTGAGGCCGGGATTCCCGCAGGCGTCGTCAACGTGCTGACGGGTAAGGGGTCGCAGGTCGGACAGGCGCTGGTCGAACATCCGCAGGTCGACAAGATTGCCTTCACCGGCTCCAGCGCGGTGGGTCTGCACATTCAGCAGACCTGCCCGCAGGTCAAGCGGCTGTCGCTTGAGCTGGGCGGCAACTGTCCGATGATCGTGACCGCCAGCGCGGATGTGGCGGCGGCGGTCAAGGGTGCTGCGCGGCGCAGCTTTCGCAATTGCGGCCAGATCTGCATTGCGATCAACCGGATCTATGTCCACCGCTCGATTTACCAAGAGTTTCTGGCCGGGCTGGGGCAGGCGGCGGATGCGCTTGGCGTGCATGATGGGTTGAAATATCCGTCGGCTGATCTGGGTGCCATGGCCTCGGCCGAGCCGTTGGCCAAGACCCGCGCCCATCTTGAGGATGCATTGGCGCGCGGGGCGCGGCTGGTTGCGGGCGGCAGGGCGCCTGAGGGGGCGGAATATGCCAAAGGGCATTTCTTCCGCCCGACGGTGGTTGCCGATTGCACCCATGAGATGCTGGTGATGACCGAAGAGACCTTTGGCCCTCTGGTCGGCGTTGCGCCTTATGATGAACTGGCCGAAGCGATCGCCCTTGCCAATGATACGCCTTACGGGCTGGCCGCCTATGCCTATGCCCGCGATCTGACCGAGATTCATGCCCTGTCGGGCGGGCTGGATTATGGCAATGTCGCGCTGAACAATGTTGATGCCGGTATCATGAATGCCCCCTATGGCGGCCGCAGACAAAGCGGTGTCGGCTATGAACATGGGCGCGAGGGGCTGCTGGAGTATTTCAACTTCAAGCATGTCAGGCTGCATCACGGTGTCGGGGGCTGAGCCATGCAGGCGCTTCTGGGCATCGACATCGGCACCTCGGGTTGCAAGGCGCTGCTGATAGGCACCGACGGTGCGGTGATCGCGGCAGATACTGCGACCTATCCGCTGGCGCAGCCGCGACCCGGCTGGACCGAGCAGGATCCCGAATTGTGGATCGAGGGCGCGCGAAAGGCCGTCGCCGGGGCGTTGGCTAAGGCGCCGGGGGTCGATATCCTTTGCGTCGGCCTTTCGGGTCAGATGCACGGGCTGACGCCTCTGGACGCAGGGCATCGGGTTCTGCGCCCGGCGATCCTGTGGAATGACCAGCGCAACAGCGCCGAATGCGAGGCGTTGGCCAAGGCCGCCGGCGGGTCAGAGGGGCTGCTTGCCGCCACCAATAACCGGATGCTCGTCGGTTATACCGGGGGCAAGATCCTGTGGATGCGCAACCACGAGCCCGAGCTGTTCGCGCGCATGACCCTGATGCTGAACCCCAAGGATTATTTACGGCTGCGCCTGACGGGTGAGGTGGCAAGCGAGGTGTCGGATGCTTCGGGGACCGGGCTTTTTGACGTCCGCCGCCGGCAATGGGCCAAGGGGCTGATCGAGACTGCCGGTATCGACCCCGCGCTTTTGCCTCCGGTCTTTGAATCGCAGGAGGTTACCGGTCGTATCTCCGCCAAGGGCGCGGCGCTGTTCGGCCTGCCCGAAGGGGTGCCCGTCGCGGGCGGCGGCGGTGACAGCGTCATTCAGACCATCGGTTCGGGCGTGATCGCACCGGGCGAGTTGCAAACGACCATTGGCACGGCCGGTATTCTGGCCGCGGCGCTGGATGTTCCGCAGGACAATCCCGATGGCAAGCTGCAGGTTTTCTGCAATGTCGCACCTGACAAGTGGCATTGCATGGGCGTGTCGCTGAATGCGGGGGGCGCGATGGGCTGGTTCCGCGATACGCTTTGCGCTGACGTCTCGTTTGATCAGCTTGTGGCCGAGGCGGCCGAAAGCCCGGCCGGGGCCAGGGGATTGCTGTTTCTGCCTTATCTGAACGGGGAACGCTGCCCCCATCCCGACCCCTTAGCCCGGGGTGCCTTTGTCGGCCTGACGGCCCGTCATCAGCGGGGTGACATGACCCGCGCGCTGATGGAAGGCGTGGTCCATGCCTTTATCGACATGCACGCGCTGATGCAGCCGATGGGGATTGCTGGGCGGGTGGTCAAGGCCTCGGGTGGCGGTGCGCGCTCGGCGTTATGGCGTCAGATTCAGGCCGATATGTTCGGCTGCGATGTGGTGACGACCGAGGGTGCCGCCGAAGGCGCGGCCTTTGGTGCCGCGCTGGTCGCGGGGGTTGCCGCTGGGGTCTGGCCCGATGCGACGACCGCCGCGCGCTCATGCCGTGACCTGACGTGCGACGTACCCGACCCCGCAGCCAGCGTGGTCTATGCGCGCGCCCATCAGATCTATCGCTCACTCTATCCGGTGCTGAGCGACAGGTTTGCCGCGCTCGGCGATGCCATTTTCGACCAGTAACAGCAGGAGCCCGCTTTCATGCCCGCCTATTCCGCGTTCATATTCGACCTGGACGGAACGCTGATCGACAGCGCGCCCGACATCGCTGCGGCGTTGAGCGTGGGTTTTCAGGACAACGGCTGGCCCGGGCTTGACCCCCGCTATGTCGAACAGTTCATCGGCAACGGCTCACGTCGCCTGATCACTGACATTCTGGACGATCAGGCCATCCTCTATGACGATGCGGCGGTCGAGCGGGCGTATCAGGGCTATTTGCGCGCCTATCTGGGCGATCCGGCTGGCCGGACCCGGTTCTTTGATCACGTCCCCGAGGATCTTGCCGCCCTGCGCGCGGCGGGGCTGCGGCTGGGAATCTGCACGAACAAGAACCATGCGATCACCGGTAAGGTGCTTGAGCGGCTGGGCCTTGCCGATCTGTTTGATGCGGCGGTGGGTGCGGATGCGGTGGCAGCCTGCAAGCCCGACCCCGGCCATCTGATGGCGGTGGCCGAGGCGATGCAGCTGCAACCCGGAACCTGGGCCTATGTCGGCGACACTCCGGTCGATCAGGCGACGGCGCGGGCGGCGGCGGTGCCGTTCTATGCGGTGCCCTGGGGCGGCGGCGCGGGGGTCGAGGTGGCAGCTAGCCACAGGTTGACCCGTCTGGCGGATCTGTTGCAGCAGGAACGGGTGGCCGCTGCGGCGGGATAATGATCAGGAGTTAGCGATGACCGTCAGCCTGCTGCAGCGAATTTTGCACGAACGCGACGAAATGCGCCCGGCCGAGCGGCGGGTTGCCGATTATGTCGGCGCCTCTCCGTCAGAGGTGATCCATATGAGCATGGCGCGGCTGTCGGAACTGTGTTCGGTCAGCGATCCGACGATCATGCGCTTTTGCCGCCGGTTCGGGTTCGAAGGCTATCAGGACTTCAAGCTGAACCTTGCGCAAAGTCTCGTGCCGTCGGCCCCCTTTGCTTATGAGCAGATCACGCCGCAGGACAGCGTTGCCAATATCGTGCGCAAGACCTGCCGCAACTCGCTGAACGCGGTACAGCGGCTGGCCGAGGATCTGGACCCCGAGCAGGTGGGCGAGGGCGCGCGGCTTTTGCAGGCGGCAAGCTGGACCGGCATCTATGCCACCGGCATTTCCGAGGTGAACGCTCTGGACGCCGAACACAAGTTTCAGCGGCTGGGGATGCGCTGTCAGGCGCTGCTGGGCAAGCAACGGCAATGGATGCACGCCGAACGCGCACGCCCGGGTGAGGTTGCGCTGATCTTTTCGCAATCCGGCCATACCAAACAGATGGTCGAGGTCGCGATTGCCGCCCGCGCCGGGGGTGCCCGCGTGGTTTCGGTCGCGGCCGCAGACAGCCCGCTTGCCCGTGTTTCGGACGCGGTCATCGCGGTCCTGCCCTATGACCGGACCGAGCTGATGACGCCCCTTGCCTCGCGGCTGAACCATCATCTGGTCACCAATATGCTGGTGACCGCCATTGCCATCGCCAGCGGCAGCGAGTTCCCCGACCAGCTTCCGGCACTGGATAGCTGGCAGACGGACAAGATCTGAAGACCATGAAGATGTGCGGCAGGGTCCGCGCCGGAGGAGACAGGAATGAGCCAGCAAGACGAAGCCAAGAAACTCGCGGGGCGCCGGGTGATCCAGGACTTTATCCATGACGGGATGAAGCTGGGCCTTGGTTCGGGGACCACGTCGCATTTCTTTGTGCGCGAACTGGGCAAACACGTCGCCCAAGGGCTGAAGCTGACCTGCACCACGACCTCGCGTTCGACCATCGACGTGGCCCGCGAAGTGGGTATCGAAATCACTGATCCCAATGATATCGGCGAACTGGACCTGACCGTGGATGGACCGGACGAAATTGATCGCAGCTTTAACATGATCAAGGGCGGTGGCGCCTGTCTGTTGTGGGAAAAGATCATTGCACATGCCTCAAAGCAGATGATCTGTGTGTGCGATGAGACCAAGATCGTAGATTGCCTTGGCAAGTTTCCTTTGCCCGTCGAGGTGGTGCAGTTTGCCTGGAAACAGACACAGCGCATGGTGGCACGCACCCTCGCCAGGCATGGTATCGAGGGTGTCCGCATTGAACGGCGTATGCGCGATGATCAGCCCGTGGTGACAGACAGCGGCAACTTTATCCTTGATTGCCATTGTGGCCCGGTGATCGCTGATCCCGCAGCTTTGGAAATCGAACTGAACCGCATTCCGGGCGTGGTCGAGAACGGGCTTTTCACCCGCGAGGCGGCCGGCATGGTCGTCGGCTGTTTCGACGGTACGTCCTATGTAAAGATGCGCTGATCTAGTAAAACTTCAAATCCGCCCAAAAGCAGACCCGCGCGGGCAGTTCCTGCGCGGGGCAGACGAAAATTGCAAAATTTCCTAGAAAAACTCGTCGGTTCGTGGGGATTATCTGCTAATAAATAGCAAGCTCATCGGCGGGTTTGCTTGACAGAATCAGAGAATATCTAGTATTACTACATACCAGAAAACTCTGGGGAGGGAGCTATGACCAGGCAGATCGGAATCAGCCGGCGCAACGTACTTGCAGGGGGTGCGGCGCTGGGATTGGGGGCGTTGATGGGGCCGCGCGCTTTCGCGCAGGGCGCCTTGTCGATCCCTTATTCGAACAAGAGCCTCGATTACTATTTCTTTGTGATCCAGGAAGAGGCGGTTAAACGCGCCGTCGCTGCGGCCGGTGGTGATTTTCAGGCCACCAATGCGAATTTCGACAACACCCGACAGCTTGAACAATGGCAGAGCCTGCTTTTGTCCAAGCCTTCGGCCATCATCTCGGATCCGATCGACAGCCAGGCCATCGTCTCGGCGATCCGGCGCTATAATCGCCAGAATATCCCGGTCGGCATCATCGACACGCCCGCCGATGGCGGCGATGTCGCGATCACCGTCAGCTTTGACAACTTCCAGGGCGGCGTCATGGCCGCGCAAGAGATCGTGGACCGGCTGATCAAGAAACACGGCAGCCCCAAAGGCACGGTTCTGAACTGCTATGGTGCCTTGGCATCCGTGGCGTGGCGGCTGCGCAAAGAGGGGATGGACTCGGTCTTTGCGCAATATCCCGACATCAGGTATCTGGACCGCCCGACCGAAGGTCAGCTTGAACAGATGCTGTCGGTGACGCTGTCGACCCTGTCGGAATATCCCGATCTGGACGCGGTCCACGCGCCTTCGGATTCGCCCGCACGCGGCATCGCCACGGCGTTGCAGCAAAAGGGCCGCTGGAAGAAGGTGGGCGAGGATGGCCATGTCATCTTTGTCAATATCGACGGCGAGCCGGTCGCGCTGAAATGGATTCAGGAAGGCTATATGGACGCCTGCGTCTCGCAAGACCCGATCGCCTATGGCGAGATCGCTGTCGAGATGATCGTCAAACATGCGCTCAAGGGCGAGGCGGTGCCGATCGGCGCCTATGAGAACCAGAAATATTTCTGGGAAAAGGGCGAGATCGTCGAGGGCAAGACCGGTCCGACGCTGATTATCCCGCCCTTTGTCATCAACGGCGATAATGCGGCCGATCCGCGTCACTGGGGTGCTGTGGCCGAAAAGGAATGGGGCATTCCCTATACCTGATCGCCGCATTGCGATCCTTGCCGGAGCGGTTCGCGCTCCGGCCGTTTGAGGTCCGGGGAGGGATGCGATGACAGTTCATGACACGCGCGGCATGGATATGGCCGCTGACACGATCCTGCGGATCGAGGACGTGACAAAGACCTATGGTGCTGTCAGGGCGCTGCGCGGTGTGTCGCTGGAAATCCGCCGCGGTACGATTCATGGCCTTCTGGGCGAGAATGGTGCCGGAAAATCGACACTTGTTGGCATCATCTCGGGCCAGAACACCCCGACATCCGGGCGCATCCTGATGGATGGCCGGCCGTTGGAGCAGGTCGATGTCAAGGCGATGGAAGAGGCCGGCGTCTTTCTGGTCACGCAAGAGCCGATGATCATCGACAACATGACCGCGGCGGAGAACCTGATGCTCGGCATCTGGCCGAACCGCGGCGGTTTCGTGGACTGGAAAAAGCTGCGCGCCGATGCGGCGCGAATGCTGGCCGGGTCGGGGATTGACGGCTCGGTCACCGCCGGTCGTCTGGATGCGGTGTCGCGTCGCAAGCTGAACATCCTGCGGGCCATGTTTTCGGGCGGCAGGGTCATCATCCTGGATGAGCCGACCGCCGCGCTGACCGTGGCCGACCGCCGCGCCCTTTTCGACTTTATGCGCAGGCTCAAGGCTCAGGGCGTCACCTTTATCTTTATCTCGCATTACAATGACGAGATCCTGGAAATCTGCGACGCGGTTTCGGTGCTGCGCGACGGCAGTCTGGCTGGCGGATCCGAGGATGTCGCCGCGCTAAGCTCTGAACAGCTGACAGAGCTGGTGCTTGGACGCGGGCTTGAGCTGTTTCAGCGCCACCGTCGCGATCATTCGGACAAGGCGCCTGCCGTCAGGTTGCGCAAGGTGGCTGGCAAGAACCTGTCAGTCGAGGCGCTGGATATCGCGCCGGGTGAGGTTCTGGGCTTTACCGGCCTGCCCGGCGCAGGCGCCAAAGAGCTGGCGCGCGCGATCTTTGGGCTGCATCCGGCATCCGGCTTGATCTGGCTTGACGGGCATGAAACTGCCTTGCCGGGCAACCCGCGCGCCGCTTTCGACGCGGGCATCGCCTATCTTTCCGACGACCGGCGCAAGGACGGGGCCGTCGGGCAAATGTCGATTGGCGACAATATCGCGCTGTCATCGCTGAATGCACGTTCGCGGATGGGCTTTATCGACCACAAGGCCGAGGCCGGGGTTGTCGCGCGCTATTTCGGCGCGATGGGCGTCAAGGCTCCGGGGCCGGAATATGCGGTCGATACGCTTAGCGGCGGCAATCAGCAGAAAGTGTGCCTTGGGCGGGTGCTGGCAACGAACCCGCGCCTGCTGATCGTTGATGAGCCGACGCGCGGGATCGACGTCGGCGTCAAGCAGGATGTGCTGCGCATCATCGACGAGCTTAGCGATACCGGAGTGTCGGTGATCATCGTTTCGACCGACACTGATGAGCTGGTGCGCGCCACCGACCGGGTCTGCGTCTTTGACCATGGCAGCATCAAGGAAACCCTGAGCGGAGATGAAATCTCTGTCGAGCGTCTGCGCGCCTCGGTGCAGGCATGACGCGCCCCCCGAAAGGAGAACCGGCTATGAGCAACGCAACGGTCAATGCCGCGCCAGGCGTCGGCATGGCAAAGGACAAGGCCAGTGGTCACGCAGTGCTGGGCTGGGTGCTGCACAATGTTGTCTGGATCTGGCTGATCGCGCTGGTGGCGATCTTTGGCGCGTTCAACGACTATTTCCTGACCGTCTTCAACCTGCAAAACGTGATGGTCCAGGCGACGGTGCTGGGCATGCTGGGTCTGGCCGTTGCCCTGCCGTTGCTGGTGGCCGAGATTGACCTGTCGATCCCCGCCAATGCCGGTTTTTCGGCGGCTGTTGGGGCACTTGCCTATTCGGATCTGGGGCTGCCGTGGTTCATCGCCATGCTGGCAGGGCTGGCCGTGGGTACCTTTATCGGGTTTTTCAACGGCTTTTGTATCACCCGGCTCAAGATGGTTTCGCTGATCGAAACCCTGTCGATGATGATCATCCTGCAAGGCGCGTTGCTGGCGCTGACGCAGGGCAAGACGCTGACCAATCTTGCGGACGGCTATGTCTGGATCGGGCAGGCGACCATTGGCGGTTGGCCGATCATGCCGGTGGTGTTTCTGCTTGCGCTTGCGGTGATGGGCGTGGTGCTGCAACGCACTGTGCTGGGGCGCTCGATCTATGCGGTGGGCGGCAATCCCGTCGCCTCGAACTCGGCCGGGATCCGCGTCGACCGCATCAAGGTCATCACCTATACCATCTCGGGTTTTCTGGCGGCGCTTGCGGGGTTCCTGCTTGCCTCATGGCAGATGGCGATCACCTCGAACCAGGGGTCGAGCTATCTGCTTTATGCCATCGCCGCCCCGATCATCGGCGGGGTCAGCGTCTTTGGCGGTCGCGGCAATGTGCGGGGCGTGCTGGGCGGCGTGCTGCTGTTGACGGTCATTCAGGTCGGGCTGGCGATCATCAACGTTCCCTCGTTCTATGTCGGCATGATCGGCGGAGTGATGATCTTTATCGCCGTGGCCATCGACGCCATCCGGGTTCGCTATTTCGGCTGACCCGCCAAAACTCCAGGAAAGGCAAGAAATGACGTTCACTCCGCATGGCAGGCATCTGATCGCCGGCGAATGGATCGCCACGGATGAGACATTCCGCAATGAGCCCGCATGGGGGCAGGCCGACCATTTCTCGGTGGGCACGATCGAGCTGATTGACCGCGCCGCGCAGGCCGCCGAAAAGGCCTTTTGGGCCTATGGCTACAGCACGCGCGAAGAACGTGCCGCCTTCCTGAACGCCATCGCCGATGAGATCGAGGCCCGCGGTCCCGAGATTACCGGGATCGGCACCCGTGAAACCGGCCTGCCCGAGGCGCGCCTGAACGCAGAGCGCGGCCGCACGACCGGACAGTTGCGGCTTTTTGCCAGGACCATCCTGGAGGGGGAGTATCTGGACCGCAGGCATGATCCGGCCCTGCCGGATCGTCAGCCTTTGCCGCGCCCGGATCTGCGTCTGATCCAGCGTCCGATCGGGCCGGTTGCGGTTTTTGGTGCCTCGAACTTTCCGCTCGCCTTTTCGGTTGCCGGGGGTGACACGGCCTCGGCTTTGGCGGCGGGCTGCCCGGTGGTGGTCAAGGGCCATTCGGCCCATCCCGGCACCAGCGAGATCGTGGCCGAGGCGATCCACGCCGCCATTCGGGGCTGCGGCGTCCATCCCGGGGTCTTTTCGCTGGTGCAGGGCGGCGACCGCAAGGTCGGCTCGGCGCTGGTCCAGCATCCGCTGATCAGGGGGGTGGGCTTTACCGGCAGCCTCGGCGGGGGCAGGGCGCTGTTTGACCTTTGCGCCGCGCGGCCCGAGCCGATCCCCTTCTTTGGCGAGCTTGGCTCGGTCAATCCGATGTTCATCCTGCCCGAAGCGCTAAAGGCGCGCGGTGCACAGATCGGGCAGGGTTGGGCTGTGTCCATGACGGGCAGCGCGGGCCAGCTTTGCACGAAACCCGGCATTGCCATCGTCCCCGAAGGTGCCGCGGGCGATGCGCTTGTCGCTGCGACAGCCGAGGCGCTGGCAACTGTCGCCCCGCAGACCATGCTGACCGCTGCCATGGCCGATGCCTATCGGGCTGGCAAGGCGCGGCTTGATGCCGGCAATCCGGTGCGTCCTGTCCATGTCACCAACAGCACGGGCCGGGATGTCGGGCCGAACCTTTACGAAGTTCCGGCCTCGGCCTTCCTGTCCGATCACTCTCTGGCAGAAGAGGTCTTTGGTCCGCTTGGCCTTGTCGTACGGGCCCCTTCGATCGGGACGATGCAAGAGCTGGCGCTTGGTCTTGCCGGGCAGCTGACCGCCACCTTGCATATGGATGCTGGTGACGCGCAGGTTGCCGCGCGGCTGATGCCGGTGCTGGAGCGTAAGGCAGGGCGGATCCTGATCAACGGTTATCCAACCGGGGTCGAGGTCTGCGACGCCATGGTCCATGGCGGCCCCTATCCAGCCTCGACGAACTTCGGGGCGACCTCGGTCGGCACCATGGCAATTCGCCGGTTCCTGCGTCCGGTCTGCTATCAGAACCTTCCCGCGGAACTGCTGCCTGCCGATCTTGGCTGATGACAGGATTAGGGCGGGCGTGTTCGTGCCCGCCCATGGCGATCAATACGGGCCGTTCAGTAGCTTTGCCACCCGTTATGGGGCGGGTCTTTGCGTTGCAGGCCTGAACCTGCAACGCGTCGGCGGGCGCTGAAAGCGGACCTTATGCACTGACCGCGAATTCGGTCATCATGCCGGTTTCAAGATGCGGCATATGGTGACAATGCAGCATCCATCGCGCGGCCTCACCCGCATCCAGGGCCACATCGACCATCGACATCGGCGGCACATAGACGGTATCGCGCAACGCGCCTCTGACCGCGCGGCCGTTCAGTCCGACGACCTGGAACACATGGCCGTGCAAATGCATCGGATGGCCCATCATCGACATGTTGTGAAAGGACAGTACGACCCGCTCTTTGCTGGTCGCGGCCAGCGGGCGGTGACGTCCCCAGACCGCGCCGTCAATGGTCCAGACATAGGGTTGCATCGAGCCGCCAAGCATTACCATATGCCGGCGCTCGACCGGCCGGTCCGGCAGGGGATCGGCGGCGGTCAGATGTGTCTCTTGCGCCAGATCGGTGTCAAAGGCGGGCGCGGCTGTCTCTGCCATGGCGTCAAGGCGCCGGACCTCGGCCCCTTGTGTGGCCAGAATCAGACCGGTGCGTTCGCGCGCACCCTCTCGCAGCGCAAGGATTGGCCAGGCACCGCCCTCGGGCGGCAGGTCGATTTCAAGATCCAGCCGCTGCCCCATGGCAAGGCCGAACCGGTTGCCCGCAAGCGGCTGAACCGCATGTCCGTCCACCGCGACCAGCCGCGCCGGGGCCTGCCCGGTCTCGATCCAGAACACCGTTGCTGCTGCGGCGTTGATTACCCGCAGGCGGATGCGCCCGCCGCGTTCGACCTGCACCACTTCCGGGTCCGAAAGCGTGCGGTCATTGGCAAGATAGGCGTCCCAGTCGTAGTCGTTCAGGTCCATCGCCATGCCGTTCATGTCACCCATGGCGCCCATACCCATCATCGCGCCATGGTCCATTGCGGCCATGCCGGCCGGCTCGGCCCCATGGCCGCTGCCGTGATCTGCGGCCATCCCATGCCCGCCCAGAATCTCGGCCATCACCTCTTCCGGGGTCTTGAACGAGAAATCGTGCAGGAACATCACCACCTCTTGCCGGTCGCTGGAGATATCCTCGGCACTGCGTATGATCAGCGGCGCGGCCAGCAGGCGCATTTCATGCAGCGGCACATGGGCGTGCATCCAATAGGTGCCGGGCAGGGGCGCAAAGTCATAGGCGCGGCTTTCCCCGGGGGCGAGCATCGGCATCGGCATGTCCGGCACCCCATCCTGAGCGTTCGGTGGGATCTGGCCGTGCCAGTGGATCAGCGTTCTGGCATCAAGCTCATTGCGCAGATCGACCCGGAAACGCGTGCCGGGATCAAGCGTCAGGCCCTGCCCGTTCGGCCCGGCAAGACCCCAGACAGAGGCGGCGCGGCCGTCGATATCCAGCACCCGGCTGGTGGCGCGCAGGTTCAGCGGGGCGGCCTCTTTGGCCGAAGCGGTGCGGGGCAGATGGGCACAGGCCAGCACGGCAGCGCCGGCGGCAAGGATGCCGCGTCGGGAAATCGTATTCATGATTGTCTCCTCGGGACGGATGGTCCCGTTCACTGGAATTGACGAAACGCCCTGGGCCAAAGGGCCCGGGCGCGATCAAAGGAGACGAGGTTTGGGAGGCGGCTCGTTCAGCGCAGGCGTCTGACCGGCAACGGTTGTGCCCAAAGGCAGGGCATGGCGGTTGCGCAAAACATCGCGGCCCGTGCCTTCGGCCACAGGCGCCAGCAGTGCCGAAAGGCCGGTGCAAAGCAGCTCGCAACCGCCGGGATCAATGGGGCTGCGATGCTTTTCACCGTGGCAGGGCGCTTGGTTGCAGTCCGCCACCTGCATCATCTCGCTGACATGAATCGCGTGGTCCGGCTCGGCACCAAGCCGCGCCGCATGCGCCGGGGTTGCCGCTGACATGGCGGCGAACACGGTTATGGCAAGCATGGCAACAAGGCGCGAAAACATGGATACAGGATAGAAGCCGGCGGGTGCGAAGTCCATTGCCGTCGCGGTCACAACCCTGGCAACGGACCTTACAACCCCAGCATTTCGGGTTGCTCGACGCGCAGCCGATCCAGTGTGCCATGAATGCGCGACAGGTGCAGATCAATGGCGGCTACGGCCTTTTCCTCATCCCGTTCGCGCAGGGCGGCAAGGATCATCTTATGCTCTTCCCACGCGTTATGCGCGTTATAGGACAGCGACAGATAGCGGGCGCGGTCCATGTGACCTTTGTTGTCCTTGACCAAGGTCCAGACGAACTCCAGCCCCGAGGCCGCGCAGATGTCGTGGTGAAACTGGTCGTCCAGCTCGTGAAAGCTGCTGCGGTCGTCGGCGCGGATGGCGACCTCTTGCCGGTCGATCAGATCGGCAAGCGCGTCATGATCCTGCGATGTCAGGATACGGGCCGCCTCGCGCATGCAGGCGGTTTCAAGCGCCAGCCGGATGAAATGCGCCTGACGGATCGCCCCGGCCGAGATTTGCGTCACGATGGTCGCACGCTGCGGGCGGATCTGAATAAAGCCAAGCTGGGACAGGCGAAAGAATGCATCGCGGACCGGCTGACGCGAAACGCCCATCTGCGCCGCAACCTCTGCCTCGGACAGGCGGGCACCAGGGGGCAGGGTCAGGTTGATAACCCGTTGATAAAGCGCGTCATAAACCTGATCGGTCACCGTGCGCGGGCGCAGGTCGTCAAGAATGGGCAGGGCGGCGGCATCTGTCGGCATCAGCGAAACCATAACGTTGACCACATTACCAGACTAGCATATTAGATGACTAGAGGAACTGCAAGGCGATTCGGGAGGGGGTTGCGAATGCCGTTGCTGGACGAGGATCGGTTGTTTCCACCCGAACCCGCGCTGCGCGATCTGGCGCGTGCGCTATACGAGGATGTGCGCGACCTGCCGATCGTCAGCCCGCATGGCCATACCGATCCGCGCTGGTTTGCCG
Source organism: Paracoccus kondratievae (assembly GCF_009301415.1). Taxonomy (GTDB): domain Bacteria; phylum Pseudomonadota; class Alphaproteobacteria; order Rhodobacterales; family Rhodobacteraceae; genus Paracoccus; species Paracoccus kondratievae. Next base: position 413,001 of record NZ_CP045074.1, read on the forward strand.
AAAATCAGCCTTTTCCCGATCCGGCGCAGCTATTCGTCACGCCTGATCATTACGTGTTCCGTATGCTTGCCTCGCAGGGGGTGGCGCTGACCGATCTGGGCGTGCCGCGCGTCGACGGCGGCCCGACTGAGACGGATGGGCGCAAGATCTGGCGGCTTTTTGCCAGCAATTATCACCTCTTTGCCGGCACACCGTCGCGTCTGTGGCTGGACCATTCCTTTCAGCATGTCTTTGGCATCGACCGGCGCCTGTCGGCACAAACCGCGGATTGGTATTACGACCATATCTCGGACTGTCTGACCCGGCCCGAGTTCCTGCCGCGTGCGCTATATGAGCGTTTCGGTATCGAGGTTCTGGCCACGACCGAGGCGGCGACGGACGATCTGCGCTGGCACCGCGCAATCCGCGAGTCGGGCTGGCGGGGCAGGGTGGTGACGGCCTATCGCCCTGATGGGGTGATCGACCCTGAAATGCCCGGCTTTGCCGATAATGTCGCGCTGCTGGGTCAGCAGACCGGTTTTGATACTGCGACCTGGGCAGGCTATCTGGATGCGCATCGGGCCCGCCGCGCCTATTTCCGCGAGTTCGGTGCGACCTCATCCGATCACGGTCACCCCAGCGCGCGGACCGAGGATCTGCCGCAGGCCGAGGCGGCTGCGCTGTTTCAAAAGGCGCTGCGCGGCGACTGCACCCCGGCCGAGGCCGACGCCTTTCGCGGCCATATGCTGACCGAGATGGCACGCATGAGCCTTGAGGATGGGCTGGTGCTGCAAATTCATCCGGGTTCACGGCGTAATCACTCGGACGCAGTGATGGCGATGTTCGGCAGGGATAAGGGGTTCGATATTCCCGGCCGTACCGATTACGTCACCGCCTTGCGGCCGCTTTTGAACGCGGTGGGAATGCGCCCCGATCTGACGGTGATCCTGTTTACGCTGGACGAAAGCAGCTACGCCCGCGAGCTTGCGCCGCTGGCCGGGGCCTATCCCTGCCTGCGCCTTGGCCCGCCGTGGTGGTTTCACGACAGTCCCGAGGGCATGCGTCGTTTTCGCGAGATGACAACCGAGACGGCCGGGTTCAGCAATACCGTCGGTTTCAACGACGACACCCGCGCCTTTTGCTCAATCCCTGCCCGGCATGACGTGGCGCGGCGGGTGGATTGCGCATTTCTGGCCACGCTGGTCGCCACAGGCCGGCTGGACAGCGAAGAAGCGCCGCTGCTGGCGCATGAACTGACCTATGGCCTCGCCAAGAGGGCCTATCGACTTTGAATGTTCATCGGGGAGGATGACATGAAACTGCTTGATACCGTACTTACCGCCTTTCTTGTCACGGCTGCGCTGGCCGGGGCAGCCAGCGCAGAATGTGAAACCACCCTGCGCTCGTCCGACACGCATCCGGATGGATATCCGACTGTCGAGGGCGTCAAGGCAATGGCGGCCGAGGTCAAGGAAAAGACCGGCGGCCGCATTTGTATTGAGGTCTTTCCTTCGTCCCAGCTTGGCGAGGAAAAGGACACGATCGAACAGACCCAGTTCGGGGTCATCGACATGGTGCGCGCCTCATTCGGGTCGTTCAACGACATCGTGCCGGTCACGCAAACCACCTCGCTGCCATATCTCTATCGCTCCGAGGATCATCTGCATAAGGTGCTGGACGGCCCGATCGGAGAAGAGATCGCCGGTCAGTTTGCGGAACACGGCCTGATCCCGCTGGCCTATTACGACGGCGGTGCGCGTAACTTTTACAATTCGAAGCAACCGATCCGCACGGTCGAGGACCTGAAGGGGATGAAGTTCCGCGTCATGCAGAACGACGTCTTTGTGGATATGATGTCGGCGCTTGGCGCCAATGCCACGCCGATGCCCTATGGCGAGGTTTATTCCTCGATCCAGACCGGCGTCATCGACGGCGCCGAGAATAATTTCCCCAGCTATGACAGCTCGGGCCATGCCGAGGTGGCGAAATACTTTACGCTGGATCAGCACCTGATGGTGCCCGAACTGGTCGCTGTTTCAAAAACCAGCTGGGAAAAGCTGTCCCCCGGGGATCAGGAGATCATGCGCACAGCGGCCCGGAACTCGGCCACGCTGCAACGCAAGCTTTGGGCTGAACAGGAAAAGGCCAGCGAAGAAAAGGTCATCGCTGCCGGTGCCGAGGTCGTCAAGGACGTGGACAAGACCGCCTTCATCGAGGCGATGGCCCCGGTCTATGAGAAATACGTGACCACCCCCGAAGCCAGGGACCTGGTCAAACGTATCCGGGAAACCCAGTGACATACAGGCCCGCGCCCTATGGCTGCGGGCCTTTTCGTTCAGAAAACAAGGAGGGGGTGCCATGCTGGCAGGCATAGCTGCATTGTCGCGCCTGAACGGCTTTCTCAGCCGGGTCAGCCTGTGGCTGGCGGGGGCCGGGCTGGTCTTTATGACGCTGATCGTTTTTGCCCAGGTCTTCATGCGCTACGTGATGAACGACAGTCTGCTCTGGGTCGAGCCGGTGGCCATCCTGCTGATGAGCTGGTTCATCTTTCTGGGTTCGGCGGTGGGTGTGCACGAAAGCTTTCACATGGGTTTTGACGTGCTGCTGTTCTTTCTGCCCGACAGCGCAGGCAACTGGCTGAAGGGCCTGTCAGATCTGGCGGTGCTGTGCTTTGCCATCGGCATGGCGGTCTATGGCTGGCAATTGATGGTCAGGACCTGGGGCACGACCTTGCCGGTCATCCGGCTGCCCGGCGGTTTTGGCTATATGCCGCTGTTCACCGGCGGGGTGCTGATGACGCTGTTCGTGCTTGAGCATCTGCTGCAACGGCTGAGCGGCAGCCGGGCCGAGGCCCAGCAGGACGCCGAAGACATCCTGATGACCGAAGCGTGACAGGGGCGGGGCAATATCATGGAATATCTTATTCTTTTTGGCGTCTTTACCCTGCTGATGCTGATCGGGACGCCCATTGCGTTTTGCCTTGGCATCTCCAGCTTTGCGACGGTGGTCTGGCTGGGTCTGCCGCCGCTTGTGGTGTTCCAGCGCCTGTCGGCGGGGATCTCGGTTTTTACGCTGATGGCGATCCCGTTCTTTATCTTTGCCGGCGACCTGATGGTGCGGGGTGGGATCGCGGGGCGGATCGTGCGCTTTGCCGGCTCGCTGATCGGCCATGTCCGGGGCGGGCTGGGGCAGGTCAACATCGCCGCATCGACGCTGTTTGGCGGCATCTCGGGCTCTGCAGTGGCCGAGGCGGCCGCAGTCGGCGGCATCATGATCCCGCAGATGAAGGAACGCGGTTACGGCGCTGATTACGCTGTCAATGTGACCTCGATGGCGGCGTTGATCGCGCTGATGCTGCCACCCAGCCACAATATGATCATCTACTCAATCTCGGGCGGGGGACGGATCTCCATTGCTGATCTGTTCACAGCCGGGATCATTCCGGGGCTGCTGCTGGCGCTGGCGCTGTCGTTCACCGCCTGGATTGTCGCCGTACGCCGGGGCTATCCGACCGAGCCTTTCCCGGGTCTGGCAAAGGTGTTCCGCTTTTTGCTGGAATCGCTGCCGGGGATGCTGCTTATCGCCATCATCTTTGGCGGAGTGCGTTCGGGGATATTTACCGCCACCGAAAGCTCTTGCATCGCGGTGATCTACGCCTTGCTCGTGACGGTGCTCGTCTATCGCAGCATGTCCTGGCGCGATTTCGTTCACGCCACGCAGCAGGCGGTGCGCACGACGTCGATGGTCCTGCTGATCATCGGCATGGCGGGAGCCTTTGGCTGGCTGATGGCCTATCTGCATGTGGCGCAGATCTCGCTGAACTGGATGCGGTCGGTGTCGGACAATCCCTTTGTCATCCTGCTGCTGATCAACATCGTGCTGCTGGTGCTGGGCACCTTCATGGACATGAGCCCGCTGATCATCATCACTACGCCGATCTTTTTGCCGGTGGTCAGCGCGTTCGGGATCGATCCGGTGCACTTCGGGGTCATCATGATCCTGAACCTTGGTATCGGGCTGAACACGCCGCCTTTGGGACCGGTGCAATTCGTTGCTGCTGCCGTTGCCCGCATCTCAATCTGGGAGGCGATGCGCAGCGTCTGGCCCTTTTACGCGGCGGGGCTGCTTGTGCTGATGCTGGTGACCTATGTGCCGGCGCTGTCGCTGTGGCTGCCCGCGCTGTTTCGGGGGCTGTGATGGGTGATCCGATCCGTACTGTGCTGGCCCATGCGCCTGAGCTGATGGTGGTCCGGTTTACCTTCGCGGCGGACGACCGGGGTGCCCTGCACAGTCACCCGCATGTGCAATCGACCTATGTCAGCTCGGGGCGCTATCGCTTTACCGTTGATGGCCGCGAGTTCGAGGTTGGGCCGGGCGATGCCTTCGTCATCCCTTCGGGCGCGGTGCATGGCTGTATCTGCCTTGAGGCGGGCGAACTGATCGACAGCTTCACCCCCCGCCGCGACGATTTTCTGTGAAAGGAGAGATCCGTGACCCATGTTGAAACCCGCCAGGCGGTTCACCCGAGCCATGCGAAAACCATGGATACCGAGACTCTGCGGCAACATTTTCTTGCACAGGGCTTGTTTCGGGATGGTGAGATCCGGCTGGTCTATACCCATTACGACCGGTTCGTGATCGGCGGCGCGGTGCCGGATGGCGCCAGGCTGGTGCTGGACCAGATCGCCGAAACGCGGACCGCCAGCTTTCTGGAACGGCGTGAGATGGGCATCGTCAATATCGGTCAGCCGGGCACCGTCTCGGCTGCCGGTGAAACCTGGCAGATGCAGCCTGGGGATGTGCTTTACCTCGGCATGGGATCGGGTTCGGTGACCTTTGGCGGGCAGGGTCGGTTCTATATCGCCTCGTGTCCGGCGCATCGCGCGCTGCCTTGCCGTTTGATCGCCGTCGCCGATGCAAAAGAGATGAAAACCGGCGCGGTCGAGACCTCGAACAAGCGTACGATCCGGCAGTTCATTCACCCGCTGGTGATGGAAAGCTGCCAACTGGTGCTGGGCTATACTACGCTTGAGGATGGTTCGGTCTGGAACACCATGCCCGCGCATGTTCATGATCGGCGGATGGAAGCCTATCTCTACCACGGGATGGAGCCGCAGTCGCGCGTCCTGCACCTGATGGGTGAACCGCAGGAAACGCGGCACATCTTTGTCGCGAACGAAGAGGCCGTGATATCGCCCCCATGGTCGATCCATTCCGGCGCGGGGATCGGCAGTTATACCTTTATCTGGGCGATGGCTGGCGACAATGTCGATTACACCGATATGGACTTTGTCCAGCCGGAGGACCTGCGGTGAACCCCTTTTCCCTTGCAGGTCAGGTGGCGCTGGTGACGGGCGCGAATACGGGTATCGGTCAGGCCATCGCCGTTGCCATGGCGCAGGCCGGAGCCGAGGTCATTGCCGCAGGCCGACGCGACTGTGACGAAACGCTGGCGCTGACAGGTGGTGGCCGGCAGATGCGGCTGGATTTCGGTGATCCCATGGCTGCGCGTGATGTCTTTGCGCGGGAACGTATCGACATTCTCGTCAACAACGCGGGTATCATCCGCCGCGCTGATGCGGTCGATTTCACCGAGGCCGATTGGGATGCGGTAATTGATGTGAACCTGAAGGCACTGTTCTTTACCTGTCAGGCTTTTGCCCGCGCCGCCCTGCCGCGCGGGCGGGGCAAGATCATCAACATCGCCTCGCTTTTGTCCTTTCAGGGCGGTATCCGCGTGCCCTCTTATACCGCCAGCAAACATGGTGTGGCCGGGCTGACCCGGCTGATGGCGAATGAATGGGCCTCGCGCGGGTTGAACGTCAACGCCATCGCGCCGGGCTATATCGAGACGAACAACACTCAGGCTCTGCGTGACGACCCCGAGCGTTCGGCGGCGATCCTTGACCGTATTCCGGCCAGACGCTGGGGACGGCCCGAGGATATCGGCCAAAGCGCGGTGTTCCTTGCTGCGCCTGCCTCGGACTACATCAATGGCGCGGTGCTGAACGTCGATGGGGGCTGGCTTGCAAGATAGGCTTTGCCGCCCGCCGACGACAGCCCCGGCGGGTATCGTTCATCTGGGGCTTGGCGCGTTTTTCCGCGCCCATGGTGCGGTCTATGTGGCCGAGGCTGGGGGCTGGGGGATCATCGGTGTCTCGTTGCAATCGCCGGACACGCGCGACCGGCTGCGCCCGCAGGGCTGGGCCTATACCGCGCTGGAACTTGCCCCCGAAGGCGACAGGCCGCGGGTGATGACGGTGCTTTGCGATGTGCTGGTCGCACCCGAAAACCCGCAGGCGGTGCTGGACGCCATGGCTGCACCCGACACCCATATCGTCAGCCTGACGGTGACGGAAAAAGGCTATTGCCACGAACCCGCGACCGGGCGTCTGAACCGCGACCACCCGCGCATCGTGCATGATCTGGCGCATCCCCTTCCGCAATCCGCGCCGGGTTTTCTGGTCCGGGCTCTGGCCATGCGACGGGCGGCCGGGCGGCCGCCCTTTACCGTGCTGTCCTGCGACAATCTGCCCGAGAACGGCCGGGTCCTGCGTGGTGTGGTGCTGGAACTTGCCGGGCTGATCGACCCTGCGCTGGCGGATTGGATCGCCGCCGAGGGGGCTTTCCCCTCGACCATGGTGGATCGCATCGTTCCCGCGATCACGCCTGCGGATCTGGACAGGCTTGAGGCCACCTGTGGCTATCGCGACGAAGCACCCGTCCTGCACGAGCCATTCCGGCAATGGGTGATCGAAGATCGTTTCTGCGGCCCTCGCCCGGCCTTTGAGGCGGCGGGCGCGCAACTGGTCGCCGATGTTACGCCCTACGAGCATATGAAGCTGCGGATGCTGAATGGCGCGCATTCGAGCCTGGCCTATCTGGGCTATCTGGCGGGGCATCAGACCATTGCCGATACCATGGCCGATCCGGTCTTTACCGGTTTCGTCCGCAGCCTTTGGCATGATGAGATCATCCCGACGCTGACACCACCTGCGGGACAGGATCTGGGTGATTATGCCAAGGCACTGGCGTTGCGCTTTGCCAATCCCGCGATCCGGCACCGGACATGGCAGATCGCCATGGATGGCAGTCAGAAACTGCCGCAACGCATCCTTGCGACCATTGCCGAGGCGCGCGCTGCAGGGCGCCGCGTGCCGCGCCTGACGCTCGCCGTTGCGGCGTGGATGCGCTACGTTTCAGGTCGGGACGAGCAGGGGGCCGAGATTGACGTCCGCGATCCCCTTGCCGCGCGGCTTGCCGCCATGTGGAGCGACGATCCCGCCTGCACGGTGCGCGAATTTCTGTCCCTGACCGAGTTGTTTTCGTCCGCCCTGCGCAAGGACGCGGGCTTTGCCGCCGATCTGACCGGAGCATTGAGGGCGCTGATACAGCAGGGGGCGCGGGCAGCCGCTGCGGGGTACGCCCATGGCTGACAGCGCCGCCGCCCTGCTGCTTGCCCCCGGTGATAGCGTCGGTATCGCCCTGCAACCGCTGAAACCTGGCGAAACGCGGCTCGGGGTCGTCATCGCAGAGCCCGTCCCTGCCGGACACAAATTCGCGCTGCGCGCCCATAATGCTGGCGATCCGATCATCAAATACGGGCAGGTCATGGGCGAGGCGACCTTTGCCATCGCGCCCGGTCAGCATGTGCATGTCCAGAATGTAGGGATGAGTGCGCCGGGCCGGACCTCTGGTCAGTCCGGGCGGCTGCCCGAGCCACCATACAGGCGCAGCTTTCTGGGCTTTCCTCGTAGCGATGGTCGGGCAGGGACGCGTAATTTCATTGGCGTCATCGCCTCGGTCAATTGCTCATCCACCGTCTGTAATGCCATCGCGCGCGAGGCGAATGCCCGGCTGTTGCCAGAGTTTCCGAACATCGACGGCTTCGTGCCCATTGTCCACGATCAGGGCTGCGGCATCGCCACGGCGGGTGAGGGCTTTGCCCTGCTGGTGCGCGTCCTAAAGGGCTATCGCGATCATCCCAATTTCGGTGGTGTGCTGCTGGTTGGTCTGGGTTGCGAGGTCAACCAGCTGACCCTGTATCAGCGTGATGATGAGACGCGTCAGCGCCACTCGAGCTTTAATATCCAAGAGGTCGGCGGCTCGGCCGGGGCGGTGCGCTGCGCGCTTGAACGGCTGCGCCCCATTGCGGCGCGCGCCAATATCGACCGCCGCCGCAGCCTGCCGGTATCGGATCTGGTGCTTGGGATGCAATGTGGCGGCTCAGACGGGTTTTCGGGCATAACCGCCAATCCGGCGCTTGGTGTTGCATCGGATCTGCTGGTCGCGGCGGGCGGGACCTCGATCCTGTCCGAAACGCCCGAGATATATGGCGCCGAGCATCTGCTGATCGCCCGGGCCAGTGCCGGGGATGGCGAACGTCTGCAACAGATGATCCGCTGGTGGGAAGAGTATACCCGCGGGAATGGCGCCAGTCTGGATAACAACCCCAGCCCCGGAAACAAGCGCGGCGGCATCACCACGATCCTTGAAAAATCGTTGGGCGCGGTGGCCAAGGCGGGGTTTGCGCCCGTGTCGGCGGTGCATGGTTATGCCGATCCGATCCGCGGTCCCGGCCTCGTCTATATGGACAGTCCCGGCTATGATCCCGTGGCGGCGACAGGACAGGTGGCGGCGGGCGCGAATGTCATTGCCTTTACCACCGGGCGTGGGTCCTGTTTCGGTTCCCATCCTGTGCCGTCGCTGAAGCTTGCCTCAAATTCGGCGCTGTGGCGGGCAATGCAGGGCGATATGGATATCAACTGCGGCAAGGTCGCCGAAGGACAGGTTTCGCTGCAAGAGATGGGCGCCGAGATCTATCACAAGATCCTCGATACCGCCTCGGGTGAACGTAGCAAGTCCGAGATATTTGGTTATGGCGATGCGGAATTCGTGCCGTGGCGCATCGGGGCGGTGCTGTAACCGCCCCGGATCGTACTCGCTGGCGCAAAGGGGCCGTTGCCAGCCCGGTTGCCCGGGCTGTCCGCGAGCTGTTACCAGTTCGCGATCAGCGCCTTGCCGATTTTGGCGATCTGGGCATTCCGTTCGTCCAAAGCTGCATCGGTTTCCGTCATATAGATAACCATGATCCGTTCGGGCGCGCCGTTTGGTCCCAAGGCAGCGACGATGGCGCGCGCGCCGCGATCGCCCGCCCCGGACTTGTCGGCGATATACCAGCCCTGCGGCAGCGCCGCGCGCAGCAAAGCATCGGCGACCCGATCATTCTGCATCCAGTTCAGCAGCTGATCGCGGGACTGATCGGACAAAACATCCCCAAACAGCAGCCGGTGCAGGGTTTTTGCCATCGCGTTTGGCGTGGTCGTGTCGCGGCGGTCATCGGGGATCGCGCTGTTCAGTTCGGTCTCCCAGCGGTCCAGGCGGCCGATATTATCGCCTGTGGCCTTCAGGAAACTGGTCAGACCCTCGGGGCCGCCCACCGCCTCAAGCAACAGATTACCCGCCGTGTTGTCGCTCATCGTGATTGCAGCTTCGCAAAGCGCGGACAGGGTCATGCCGTCATCCACGTGCTTTTCGGTGACGGGCGAGTAATCGACCAGCTGCGTGGCAGAATAGTTGATATGCCGCGCGAGGTCCTCTTTCCCGGCATCGACACGCGCCAGAACCGCGCCGCAGACCAGCACCTTGAAGGTGCTCAGCATCGGGAAACGTTCGTCTTCGCGATAACCCGTGACGTTGCCCGAACGCAGGTCAAGCTGGGCATAACCCACCCGGGCCTTAAGCTCGGTTTCAGCCTGCCGGACAGCGGCGGTAACGGGGTCCTCGGCTGCGGCAGGACCTGCCGCCAGAGTCAACAGGGTGGCAAGGGCGATATGGATGATCTTCATTTTCAGGGTTTCCTCATGACTGCAAACTGGTCCCGGCGCATCTCACTGGCGATACCGGTCGGGGCGGTGGGCTTGCCTGTCCTTGCAGGCAAGCCGCGGCCAGTTGCGAACGGGCCAGTGCCCGCGCATTGATAATTAATATTCATGTCTCTGCTCGGTTCGACTTGTAGCGTTCACGTTCATGACCGCCGAGTGCCAGTTATGGCAAAATGACCAATCACCACAAACGATCATATCTCACTTTTGGCATGAGATTTTCTTATGGATAATGGCGCCAGACCCGGTGCTGTGCCGCCGTCAGGGGAATCGTATCACGGGCATTTCCCTTAACGCTTGAACCTGTAAAATTGCGAAGATGACACGTGCCACCTCGTTTCTGGAAAACCCGATAAAGCTTGCCCTTTCTGGGGTGGGGCTGCTTGCGCTGGTCTTGGCGGTGATGGGCATGGCAGAGCGCCGCGCGCTGATGGACGAACTGGCGCAACAGACCGCCGTGCTACACCGCCTTGCCTCGCAACGGGCCGATCAGCATGACGCGCATCTGACGGCGCTGTCTGCGATTGCGGTGGCGAGCAAAGATCCCGGGCAGCGGCTGTTTCTTGAGGTGGCTGGCAGCATCTCGCGCTTTTATCCGCGGATCACCGCAATCTCTTTGGTGCCCTTGGGGCCGGGAAAAGGGGTGGGGGCGCCGGTTGAGCCCCCGCTGGCACAACAGATCGCCGCCGCGGCTGCGACTTCGCAGGGTGAAATCGCGCTTTTGCCTGACCCGGGGCGGGCTCAGCATTACATCATGGTCAAGCGCAGCCCCAATTCGGACGCGGCGCGTTACGGTCTGGCCCTGTCCATAAACGCCGCTGGCTTGCTGGATGAGGCGGGGGCGTTCTGGGATCAGCCCGGCGTCGGATTGGCCCTGTCGCTGCCGGACGGTACCCCGTTGTACCGGCGTGGCGCGCTGGCCGAGATCGCCGAGGCGAAAGCCCTTGGCAGTGCCTCGCAACCTTTGCGGCTGGAAACCTCGCGCCGCATCGCTCTGACCCAGTTGTTTCCCCCGCTGCGCAGCGCGCTTATCCTGCTTGCGGCGTGCGGGGCGGGTCTTGGCGCACTGGCGCTCCTGCGCCAGCGGCGGCGTGCAGGACTGGCGCTGGAACAGGCCCGGCTCAGCGCGATCGACTCGCGGCTGGCCCATGCGGCGCGCGTCAATGCGATGGGCGAGCTGGCCAGTGGTCTGACGCATGAGCTGACCCAGCCCCTGACCGCCATTCTGGCCCAGGCGCAGGCGGGCAGGCGGCTTTTGGCGCGCGATGATCACAGGCGGCTGGCCTCCGTGCTTGAAGATACGGTGACGCAGGCCCGCCGTGCCTCAGCCATTCTTGAGCGGTTTCGCAATTGGTCGCGCCCGCAAGCAGCGCCCGTGCGGGCGTTCGATCTGCGCGACGCTCTGCGCAACGTCGCCTCCCTGTTGACCGGGCAGGCGGCGGCACGGGGTGCGGCCCTGCATTTCGATCTGCCCGCCGCGGCGGTCCCTGTTCGTGCCGATCCGGTCGAGATGGAGCAGGTCGCCTTCAACCTGCTGCGCAATGCACTTGAGGCGCTTGGGGACGGCAGCGCCGGGCAGATCCGCGCGACCCTGCGGACCAGGGACGGAAACGCCGAGCTGACGATCAGCGACAATGGCCCCGGCATCGCTCCGGATCTGCGCGAACGGCTTTTCACCCCTTTCACCACCACCCGGCCCGATGGCACCGGGCTTGGCCTTGCGCTTAGCCAGCGGTTGGTCGAACGCGCCGGGGGCGAAATCGTGTTGCTGGACAGCGCCGAGGGCGCTTGTTTCCGCATCACCCTGCCACTGGAGAGCGGGTCATGACCCATCCTGTCTATCTGGTCGATGACGACGCGGCCGTGCGTCAGGCACTGACGCTGCTGTTGTCCACCGTCGATATCCCGGTGACCGGCTTTGCCGACCCGCAGGCATTTCTTGGCCGTTTGCCGCAACTGGATCCGGGCTGCCTGATCTTTGACATCCGCATGCCGGTCATCTCGGGCCTGAAACTGCAGGAGAGGCTGGCGGATCTGGCGATCGACTGGCCGACGATCATGATATCAGGCCATGGCGATATCGAGGCCTGCCGCCGCGCCTTTCGCAATGGTGCCGTCGATTTTCTGTCAAAACCCGTCGATGAACAGGATCTGATTGATGCGATCCAGAAAGCGCAAGAGACGCTTGACCGGCAGCTGGATCGTCGCGCCGAGCTGGCAGAAACCCTGGCGCTGTTATCGACCCTGACCGCGCGTGAAACAGAGGTTCTGGAACGTATCGCGGCCGGTTTCACCACCCGGCAGATTGCCGGGGCACTGGGCCTGTCCCCGCGCACGGTAGAAAGCCACCGCGCAGCCATCGGCGGCAAGCTTGGCACCACCTCGCAGGCCGAGATGACCCGGCTGTGGCTAGAGGGCAGACCCTCTCCGTAGTTCTACGGATATCGTTGCCAGCTCTACGAATACTCAGCCCAGACCGGGGAGATTAGTTCTCTGTCATCACAAATGACAGGAGATTCCGATGATCCGTCTTTCCGTTGTTGCCGCCGCCCTGCTGACCCCCCTGGCCGTTCAGGCGCAGGAGTTGCCAAGCGCGCCCTATCTGCCCCTTGATCTGGCGGTCAAGGCCGCTGATGCCGCCGTGCAGGCATGTGTCGCCGACGGCCATAATGTCAGCGTTGCCATTGTGGCGCGCGACGGGGCGACCAAGGTTCTGCTTAAGGCCGACGGATCGGGCCCGCATACGGGCTCCAGCGCGACCGGCAAGGCCTTCACCTCGGCTGCTATGGGGCGCGATACGGCTGGGCTGGCGGGCTTTATCGCCTCGAACCCTGAAAATGCCGGTCTGCGCGATATGGATACGCGTATGGTCATTCAGGCCGGTGGCCTGCCGATCCGCATTGGTGAGGCGCTGGTCGGCGGCATTGGCGTCGGTGGCGCGCCTTCGGGTGATATCGACGCGGCCTGCGCCGCTGCCGGGCTGAGCGCAATCGGCGCGGCGAACTGATCGTGTCATGGCCCCGCCGGCGGTCTTGGCGGGGCCAGGGCTATTCTTTTGGCGGGGCGGGCCGTTTAGTCGTAAACCGCGTCTCTGATATCGGTGATGAACTTGCCGCTCATGCCCTCGAACGCGGTATTCGTCAAAGCGACTACTGACAGGCCGTTCTTGCGGTCGACGAACCAGTAATGACCGTAGGCGCCGCCCCATTGCAATGTCCCCGCGGCTTGTGGTGTGCCGCTTGGGGCAGGGTCCGCCAGCACTGCCCAGCCATAGCCGAAACCCCAGCCAGGTCCCTGCGTTTCGGCATCGGTTCCGACCTGATCGCTGACCATCAGCTTGACGGTTTCAGGCTTCAGGATGGGTGAGCCGCCGGTCCGGATTGCCTCAAGAAAGCGCAGAACATCTGACGCTGTCCCAGCCATGCCCGCGCCGCCCGACTGATAGGAATTGCTGTCGAGAATCCTCGACGGTGCAAAAACCGCGGCGACATCCATCAAGGGCACCGCCATCCCGTCCGTCATCGGCACCGGCTCGGGGGTTCCGTCCGCATAAGGCTTGGCCAGGCGTGCGGGGTCGCGCACCGTAAAGTCGGTATCCGTCAGCCCCAGCGGCGCGGTCACCTTATCGCGGACGATTTCGGACAGGCTTTGGCCCTCGATCTGTTCCAGCACGCCTCCAAGCACGTCGATACCTAGCGAATAGCGCCAGCCTGTGCCGGGGGCGAAATGCAACGGGGCCGCCGACAGGCGCGACAGGTTTTCCGTCAGCGACAACCCCGGCTGGTCCAGCCCGTCCGAGATGTTAAGCCGGTGATAAGGGCCGTCCGCCTGCTCCAGAAACGCATAACCCAGCCCCGAGGTATGGGTGAGCAACTGATGAATGGTGATTTCCGGTGTCGAGCCATCCGGCAGGGCGGGGCGAAACTCCGGCAGCCAGCGCGTGACGGGCGCGTTGAGGTCAAGGCGTCCTTCCTCGACCAGCCGCATCGCGGCAGCCGTCACAAAAGGCTTGGTGACCGAGGCAAGGCGGAAGATCGCGTCTTCGTGCATTTCGCCCCCGGCCTCACGGTCGGCATGGCCGGCGGCGCGGTGATAGACGATCTCGCCATCCTTGGCGACCAGAACGACGGCGCCGACGATTCGCTTTTCGGCAAGCGCGCTGTCGATTGCCTGATCAAGGCGGGTTTCCAGCGTCGGCCCGGCAAAGGCAGTTGTGGCAGAGGTCAGCGCGGCGGCGACAAGGGGGATGCGCATGACAAGGTAACCTCGTATATAAAGAGTGATCATTCCTGAATAGCGCCAGCGAAGGGATATTTCCAGAGTGACCATTGCGAAAAATGCAAAACCCGCCTCACGTCCGCGCGGTCGTCCGCGTGCCTTTGACCGCGACGAGGCTTTGGCCAAGGCGGCAGAGACATTTTGGCGGCTTGGTTACGAAGGGGCCTCGATCGCCGATCTGACAGCGGTGATGGGGATCACGCCGCAAAGCCTGTATTCTGCCTTTACCTCTAAGGCCGATCTCTATCGCGAGGCGCTTCAGTGGTATCAGGATCACGTCGGGGCCTCGACCGTTGCGGCCCTGGCCGAGGGCGACGCCGTGATTGCGCTGACCCGGCTGCTAAGCGAAGCAGCGGAAGAGTTCACCAAAAAGGGCCGCCCGCATGGCTGCATGATCTCGACCGCCGTGCTGACTTGCGCGACCGAGAATGAGCCGGTGGCGCGCCATGTCTCGGACCTTCGCGGCGCGACGCTGGCCCTTATCCGGGCGCGGGTCGAGCGCGGGATTGACGAGGGGCAGCTGAGCCCCGGGACAGATCCCGAGGCTCTGGCGCGCTTTGTCGGCGCGATGATCCAGGGCATGTCCGTTCAGGCGCAGGACGGGGCGTCCAAGGCCGCCTTGCTGGCGCTGGCCCGTCATGCGGTGACCGAGATTGAGCGTCACCGGGCATAGCCGCCCCAGCTATGGCAAGCGGCCCCGGTTATGCGGCCGCTTGCCGTTTCAGGTGTGCCCGGCGGATCGGCGCTGTCACCGGAACCCGCCCGAGACGACGATCCGTTCACCAGTGATCCAGCCCGCCGCGTCAGAGGCGAGAAAAACCGCGACCCTGCCAATGTCAGCAGGTTGTCCGAACCGGCCCAGCGGGGTTGCTGCGATGATCTGACGTTCCGCGTCGCTGCCGATCAGGCCATTGGCGCGCGTGCCTTCTGTTTCGACACCACCCGGCGCCAGCGTGTTGACGCGGATGCCTCGCGGTCCCAGCTCTTGCGCCAGTGCGCGGGAGACCGTGTCGACCGCGGCCTTGCTTGCGGAATAGATCGCCGAATTCGCCTCGGGATTGGCACTGGCGGTCGAGCCGATGTTGATGATCGACCCGCCCGAGGCCGGGAAGTGCTTGGCCGCCTCTTGCGCAATCAGGATCGTGCCAAGGACATTGACGTCGAACTGACGGTGAAACTCGGCCTCGGCGATTTCTTCCAGTGGCTGAAAGGAAAAGACACCGGCGTTGTTCACGATGATATCCGGGGCGCCAAGCACGGCCATGGTTTGGCTGAAAAGGCGTTCGACATCTTTACGGTTTGACACATCCGCCTGAATGGCAACTGCCCGTCCGCCGGCGTCGGTGATTTTATGGACCACACGCCCGGCGTCGGTCTGGTTGCCGGCATAGTTCACCACAACACTGGCCCCGGCATCAGCCAAAGCCTGCGCGATTCCGGCGCCAATCCCTTTCGACGCGCCGGTGACAATGGCGATCCGGCCCTGAAGTGCGGTCATGTCACCGGCCCTCCAGATCAATGACGATCTTGCCGAAGGCGCCGCGGTCCAGATGATCCAGGGCGGCTTGCAATTCCGCTAGCGGATAGCGCCTGTCGATGACCGGCTTGATCCCGGCCTTGTCCGTGGCTGCGACCAGATCCTCCAGTGCGCGACGGTGACCGACGCTGATGCCGTGCAGTTCGGCATTCTTCAGCATCAGCGGTCCCGCCGGGGACGCGATGTCAAAGCCTTCGAGCACGCCGATCTGGTAGATCTTTCCGTTGACCGCAACGGCCTGAAACGCTTTGGCCAGATGCGGGCCGCCGACGAGTTCGACGATATGGTCCGCGCCATGATCAGAGGTCAGCTTATAAACCGCCTCGACCCAATCCCCGGCATTGCGGTTGACGCCGTGATCGGCCCCAAGGGCGCTGACCTTTGCAAGCTTGTCGTCACTGCCAGAGATGACGATCACCCGCGCGCCATGGGCTTTGGCGATTTGCAGGGCGAACAGCCCCACACCGCCCGTGCCTTCGACCAGCACGGTCTGGCCTGCTTGCAGCCTGCCCTTTTCGATCAGGGCGAACCAGGCGGTCAGCCCCGCGCATGGCAGTGTGCTGGCCTCGGCATCCGACAGCGTTTCCGGTGCGCGAACCAGCCATTCCTGCGAAAGCGCGATATATTCGGCAAGAACGCCGGTATAGGCACCCCCCAAGGCACGATAAGAGGGCGTGCGCGCATTGCCCGGGGGTGTCCCGTCAAGCCAGTCCGGTGAGAAGGTCGAGATGACCCGTTGACCTTTGGCAAGCCGGGTGACGCCCTCTCCCACAGCGACCACCGTGCCTGCCAGATCCGAGCCGGGCGTAAAGGGGAACTCCAGCGGCATACCCATCCCGCTTTCGATCATCAGTTTGTCGCGGTAGTTCAGTGAAACCGCGGCGACCTTGACCAGAACCTCTCCTGCCCGGGGCTCGGGAATCGGGACCTCTTTCAGTTCAAGCGCGTCACGGCCGTTCTGGCCCATCTCCCAACGCTTCATCCTCTGCGACATCACAAGCTCCTTTGCAGTTGAGAGCGCAGCATATCGTTGAAGAATGGTTGTCAGTGGTGATAAAGGTTCCTTTGATCGTTTCCATTTGGATGACAATCATGAATGTTTCGCTGTCCGGTGTGGATGTGTTCGTCGCTGCGGTGGAATGCGGCAGCTTCTCGGCCGCTGCGGACCGGTTGCGTCTGACACGCTCGGCCGTTGCCAAGGCCATCGCGCGGCTTGAGGCAAGGCTGGAGGTCAGGCTGTTTCATCGCACGACCCGCAGCCAAAGCCTGACCGAGGACGGGCAGGTCTATTACGAACGCTGCGTCCGCGCGCTGGAAGAGCTTCGCGCCGGTGAAACCGCGCTGGAGTCTGGTCGGCGTGAGGTGTCGGGGCGGCTGCGCGTATCCGCGCCGGTTCTGTTCGGACGGTGGTGCGTTGCGCCTGTCCTTGCGCAATTGGCGGCGGATCATCCCAAGCTGGAACTGGACCTGTCTTTCACTGACCGGCTCGTCGATATTGTCGAGGACGGCTTCGATCTTGCGATCAGGAATGGCGATATTGGGTCGGGTGCGGGGCTGATGACACGAACGATCAGCCTGCAACGCATGACCGTTTGCGGATCGCCGAACTATATTTCCATGCATGGAGCCCCTGAAACCGTTGACGATCTGGTGGCGCATCAGGCCGTTCTTTATGGCCGTACGGGCCGGATACGGACATGGCAGTTTCCGACCGGGCCAGGGGGGCAGTTGCGCGAGGTGACGCCGCCAAGCCGCCTGCGCTTTGACGATCTTGAGGCTATCGCTGATGCGGTCGAGGCCGGGCACGGCCTTGCGTGGTTGCCGTGCTGGCTGATCCGTGACCGGGTGCGGGCAGGGCGGCTGGTACCATTGCTTGATGACCTTCCCCGGTTCGTGTTCCGGACCTATGCGCTGTGGCCCGATACGCCCCATCTGCCTTTGCGCGCGCGCCTTGCCATCAACGCACTTGCTGCGGCTTTGCCGGGCAGCGCCGAGCTATAGCTCGGGGACCGGGCCGGGGGCGGGCCGGGAGTTTTGTGGCCCGTGACGACCTAACCTCTGCATGTCCGGGCGTTGCCGCGCCGCTGCTCTTGTGCGCTTAGCAACTCGACGAACGCTCTGACCTTGACGGGTCTGAAACGCGCGGCGGGAAACACGGCATGGATGCCGCCTGCGGGCAGGCTCCACCCCGGCAGAACGTGAATTAGCCGGCCCGCCGCCACATCCTCGGCCACGGCAAAGTCGGGCAGCACCGACAGCCCCGCCCCCTCCAGCACAGCGGCACGCACCGCCAGCGTCGCATCAAGAAAGATCGAGGCACGCAGGTTGACCGTCTGGCTCTCGATCTCATTCTTGGCAAATCGCCAGCGCAGGTGATCGCGCAGGGCGGTATTGGCAATAAAGGGCAGATCCTCGACCTCTCGCGGCTCGGTCAGGGCCTCTGCCTCGGCACGCATGGTCGGGGGCGCGACGAGCAATTGGCGAAAGGTGCCGATCCTGCGCGCCTGAAGGCCGGATTCGGCCAGCCAGCCCACCCGGATCGACAGCTCAAAGCCCCCGGAAACGATGTCCAGAGCCTGATCGCTAAGCACCGCATCGACCTTGCACCTTGGGTATTTCTGAGTAAAGGCGGTGATCGCGGGAACCACCACGCTGATGCCATAATCGAATGGAGCGGTCAGACGCAGCGTGCCCACCGGCGTTTCCGAATTGTCTGCGAGCTCGTCAAAGGCATCGGCTGCCTCACGCAGGATCAGGGCGCAGCGTTGATAAAAAGACTGTCCGGCCTCGGTCGTCCTGACCTTGCGGGTCGTGCGCACCAGCAGGGTCGTGCGAAACTCACGCTCAAGCCGCGCGACCTGCTGGCTGACCACGGCCTTGGTGATCCCCAGCCTGTCGGCGGCGGCGGTGAATGAGCCCGTCTCGACCACGGCAGCGAAATAGGCAAGCCGGCGCAGATTGCTGAGCCCCGAGCCGGTTTCGCCTGTTCCATTGTATGCTTTTTCCATACACTATGTTTGTCTTGTATGCGTTTAATTTTCAATAGAGCGCCTCTAAATTAGCATCGGCAAGGAGGCAGCCCGATGACGACGCTTTATTACCTTTATGATCCCCTGTGCGGCTGGTGCTATGGCGCGACCCCGGCCGTGGCGTGCCTGCACCAGACGACCGGCGTAACAGTCACGCTGCTGCCGACGGCTCTGTTTGCCGGCGAGGGCGCGCGACCGATGGACGATGATTTCGCTGCATATGCCTGGACAAACGACCAGCGTATCGAACGCCTGACCGGTCAGCCCTTTACCGAGCGTTACCGCCGTCAGGTGCTGGGTGATCGCCAGCGCCTGTTTGACAGCGGCCCTGCCACTGTCGCCCTGACCGCTGTTGCGCTGACCGATCCTCAGCAGGAACTGGCGGCGCTTAAGGCCATTCAGCATGCGCGCTATGTGGACGGGCAGGATGTGACCTCGCTTGAGGTGCTGGCGGGGGTGCTGCGCGCGGCTGGCCTTGATGCCGCGGCCCAGCGTCTTGCCGCCCCTGATGCAGCCTTGCTTGATGTGCTGCGCGAACGCTCGGGCCGGGCGCGCGCCTTGATGCAACAGTTCGGCGCGCGTGGCGTACCGACCTTTATCACCGAGACGGCTGGCCAACGCCGGATCCTGCAAAGCCCGGCGATCTACACCGACCCTCAGGCGCTTGTCAGCCAGCTGGCGGCCTGACGCGATCTTACTTTCTGAAATTTTACCCAGAGGACATATCATGCTGACTCGCAGAGACACCCTGAAAACGCTGGCTGCGGCCGGCCTTGCCGCCACCGCCTCTGGCTATGCCAGCCGGGCCGCAGGCTCACCCCTGTCATGGCAGCACTTCCCGACGGATGAGGGCGGGTTCTTCCGCGCCCCGGTTCTGCTTTCGGGCGAACATGAGGCGATCCTGATCGACGGCGGTTTCCGCCTGTCGGACGGGCAGGCGCTGGCCGAGGCGATCCGTGCCACGGGCAAGACCCTGACGACGATCTATGTCAGCCAAAGCGACCCGGACTATTATTTCAGTCTTGCCCCGGTCAAGGCGGCGTTTCCCGAGGTGCGTGTTATCGCTGCCTCGGCCACAGTCGAGGCAATCAAGGGAAACCTTGAGAAAAAGCTTGAGGCATGGGGCCCTCAGCTTAAGGACAACGGACCACAAACCGTGGCCGATGTGGTGATGCCCGTCGCTTTTGACGAGCCTGCGCTTGATCTGGAAGGTCATGCCATCGAGATCGTCGATGTTGAGGGCCTTGCCAATCGCCGCTACCTGTGGGTGCCGGATCTGGGCGCGGTCTTTGGCGGAGTCCTGGTGTTCTCGGGCCTGCATGTCTGGACGGCCGACACGCCGAGCGCCGAGAACCGCGCGGCATGGCTCAAGGCGCTTGACGCCATTGAGGCGCGTCAGCCCAAGGTGCTGGTGCCCGGCCATATGGCGCCCGACGCGGCGACCGGTCAGGAGGCTCTGCAGCATACGCGTGAGTATCTGCTGGCCTTTGAAGAAGAGCTTGCCAAAGCGGCTGACAGCGCGGCGCTTATCGAGGCGATGACCAAACGCTATCCCGATGCTGGCATGGCCGTGGCGCTGGATATTGGCGCCAAGGTCGCTAAAGGCGAGATGAGCTGGGGCTAGGGTCAGGACTCATAACCAATAAATGACGATTGCGGCGAGGGCGATGGCTGAGAGGAAGACCTTTGGGCATCTGTCATATCGGGTTGCCACACGCCGCCAATCCTTGAGCCTGCCGAACATGATCTCGATCCTGTTGCGCCGTTTGTATCGGCGCTTGTCGTACTTCACCGTCATCTTCCGCTGTTTTCGACCAGGGATACACGCCCGTATCCCCTTGTCTTTCAATGCTTCTCTGAACCAGTCGGCGTCATAGCCGCGATCCCCGAGCAACCAATCGACATCCGGCAGGCTGCTCAACAATGCCCGCGCGCCAATGTAGTCGCTGACCTGACCGGCGCTGACGAACAGGTTGAGCGGTCGGCCATGGCTGTCGCAGATGGCGTGCAGCTTGGTGTTCATGCCGCCTTTGGTCCGACCAATCAGACGTCCACGCCCCCCTTTTTGACGCCCAGACTGGACGCCGTTCGATGGGCCTTCAGGTAGGTGGCGTCGATCATCACAGTCTTCTTCTCGCCGTGCTTGGCGGCCAGCCCCGCCATCATCTTCGCGAAGATGCCTTTGTCGCTCCAACGCTTCCAGCGGTTGTAGAGCGTCTTATGTGGGCCGTACGCACTTGGTGCGTCGCGCCACCTTAAACCATTGCGATTGACGAAGATAATGCCACTCAGCACGCGTCGATCGTCAACGCGAGGTTTGCCATGGGACTTCGGGAAGAAGGGCTCCAGGCGCGCCATCTGCGCATCCGTCAGCCAGAAAAGATCAGACATGTTCACCGCTCGATTTTCGAACCGTGAATCACGCCGACAAGCGTAAATCAATGGGTCCTGACCCTAGGCCATACCCGCTTTCCAAGACAGTCAGCCTGTCGAATTAAAGCAGGGCAGATGGTTACGATTTGCCATCTGCCCTGCCATTAATGTCTCCTGTTAATAATGGGCAGCGCCAGGGGTCGCGATGGTTTGCCGGTCTCGGCATTAAAGAATTGGGATAAAAAGGCGCGAGGCTGGGTCTTGAGTTGGGACCTATATTCTTGAATGCTGGCGGGCGGGATGCTTCAAACTCCCGACTTGGGGAGGGATCATGAGCGAACTTTACTGGCTGACAGACGCGCAGATTGAGCGGCTGCGGCCGTTCTTTCCGAAGTCCCGGGCAGGCCGAGGGCCGATGACCTGCGGGTGTTGAGCGGGATAATCTTCATCCAGCGCAATGGGTTGATGTGAAAGGTCGCGCCTGCGGCCATGCCCCGCCGAAGACGCTCTGCAACCGCTGGAAGCGGTGGAGCCGGATGGGCGTGTTCGCCACGATCATGACCGAGCAGGCTGCCGGAGCGCAGGAGACCGGGATCGTAATGATCGACGCGACCCACGCCAGGGCGCATCGAACCGCATCGAGCCTGGCGGATGCAAAGGGCCGTCCGATCCGGATGTTCCTGTCGGCAGGCCAGACCTCCGGCTACATTGGCGCGCGGGCGCTGCTGTCCTCGATCCCTTCGGCCGGGGCGCTGCTTGCAGACCGGGGTCTTGATGCCGGCTGGTCCCGCAACGCGCTGATCGGGACGGGTATTTCGCCGTGCATCCCCCCCCGCACCGGCCGGAAAACCTCGATCCCGCATGACACCGGACTCTACCGCCTGCGCCACCGGATCGAGAACATGTTCGCACGCCTCAAGGACTGGTGCTGCATCGAAACCCGATACGACCGATGCCCGATCCTGTCCCTCTCCGCCTGCGCCCTGGCCGCAAACGTCATATAGTGGTTGTGAGCCCTGATTCTAGTTGATGAAGCAGAAGCTGATTTGCAGGAAAATATGGTTTATGAGATGGTTATGATTTCTTGCTCAGCGGATCTGTATTGAGCAAGCCCGAAGATTGGTTGCTGGGTATCGGAAAAGATAAGCACAGATACGCATATACGCAGAGTTTAAAAAATCCGATGGATGCCGCTAGAGAGATTGGGGTTTCCGCTGTCGCGGCTACTTCGAGTATTGGCTATTTTCCGTCGAGATTCTGGAGACATCCGCACTACAATGCCGTGACCTCGGTTGGGTTGTATTGGCAGGTGGTAAGGTTGCGATTTGGATTGCGGCGTTTCCGATTATTCGCCAGGCGCTTGAGAATTTTCCGAATTGGGCTGAAAGAAGATCCCGCCACCGAGCCTGTGCTTTCTTGGGCCCTTTGACCATAACCGGGGTCGGGTGCCGATTTGACCGTCCCGACGCGTTACTGGTCGTTACGTTTTCCGGTCTGATCAACCCCATGGGCTGTTCGCGCGTTTGCATGAATTCGGCCGGGATCTTGCCGAGTGGCTGTTACCTCCATGGACCGGGTAAGGGGGCGCCGGTTCCCGGCGCCTGATCCTATTTCCTCTTGCCTGCCACCTGTCTTGCGCTTGGCGCATGGTGATGAGCGGGACGGAACGCACGACGGTCGACATGTTGACCATAAAGCAGGCTGCCAATGACGATGGCGACCCCGACGGACTGGATGGACGAGGGGATGACCCCGCGGACCAGCCCGTCAAGGACGAAAGCGGTCAGTGGTGTCAGCAGCAACAATGGTGCAACGGCCGAAGGTCCGGCGCCCGCGATGGCTGTGAACCACAACACGAAGGCCAGCGAGGTCAGAAACAGCGCCAGGATTGCCAGTCCCAGAATATTGATTCCGCTGAGGCTGGCTGGAATGTCGCCCAGCAGGGCGGCGGCGATGGCAAGCTCGACCCCGGCGACAATCATCTGCCAGGCGGCCAGGCTGATGATCGAGGAGGGCCGGCCCCATTTGTGGATCAAGCCGCCACCAAGCGCGACGGCAAAGGCGCCGCCGAGCGCCGCCAGGATTCCGATCAGGTCAAGGCTTGCGTTACCCTTGAGCACGACCATGGCGACACCGGCCGCCCCCAGCCCGACGGCGGCCAGCTTTGACGGCGAGGGCTTTGCCCCCAGCAAGGGCCAGGCCAGCAGGACCATGAACAACGGTCCGAGCGCCTGAAAGGTGGCCGCGACCCCGCCGGGCAGACGGATGGCGGCAACGAATAGCAAGCCAAAGAACAATGCATTGTTCAGTGTGCCCAGAATGATGATGCGACCCCACCAGGCGCGGGGCGGAAAATCACGGACGATCAGCAGCAGGGGCAGGCCGCCACCCAGCGCACGCACTGCGGCGATGAACATGGGGTTTTGCGGCAGCATCGTCGTGGTGACGATATAGGTGAACCCCCAGAGTATGGTTGCGGCAGCTGCAGCTGCCTTGGGCGATAGGGACATGATGACCTCGGATCTGGGCCTCGGGTCGCGCGGTTCTGAGGCCGCGGGCGCGTGGCGGGGTGAACGCCGGGCCGCGAACCGGCATCGGCAGGGGCCGTCGCCGGGGCGCGGCCGATCGGCGGGGGCAACCCGGACATGGGTTCCCGGTACGACAGAGAGCTAGAAGGCGTGGCCGATCAGTTGATCCAGTGACGGCCGCCGCCATATGCGGCAGAGAAGAGCGTCTCCATGGTCCAGAATGAATACAGACGACCCCCGGCCTTGAACCTCACCTGGAGCGGGACGCCCGCGCCGCCATCGGCGGACAGGTTCAGCAGCGGGTTCGCCGCATGGGGTGTGAACAGCGGTTCCGCAGAGCCAGAGATCGCCGCAATACCCTCAGACGTCGGGGTGCCCGTGCCATAGGAATGGGTAAGGTGAAACCACAGCGTCACCGCGAGCATCACACCGCAGGCCAGCACCATTGGTCGCGCCCAGAGGCCAAGGATCAGCAGCATGCCGCCAAAGAACCGCGTCCCGGCCAGCGCCGCCGACCAGAAGACGCCGGGGTAAAGCGCCGGGGCCTCGGCAAAGGGCGCCTGGATCTTGGGCCAGCCCCCGATGACCAGCAGCCCGCCTGTAAGCACGCGCTGGCCCAGGAATGCCACCGGCTCTGCGATGTGGCGATAGAAGCCACACATGACGGGCAGGATCAGCCAGGGATCACCAGAAGATGTCCGCATGATGTGCTACTCTGCAATCGGGTGGCCCTGATGGGCCACCCTGCACAGACCCGCCCGCTCAG
Organism: Paracoccus kondratievae; assembly: GCF_009301415.1. GTDB lineage: Bacteria > Pseudomonadota > Alphaproteobacteria > Rhodobacterales > Rhodobacteraceae > Paracoccus > Paracoccus kondratievae. The sequence goes on from NZ_CP045074.1 coordinate 437,375, forward strand.
GCCTGGGTCAGCTTGCTGTAGCTGGTGATAAGGTTGCGATAGTCCGGGATATGGTCCGAGAACAGTTTCCCCAAGCCTTCGATGTCATTGCGCCAATCCCGGTGCAGTTCACAGGCGACCCCGAACCAGGTCATCAGCTGCGCGCCGGCTTGGCTCATCCGGTCCCATGCGGCATCGCGGGTGACCTGGTTGAATGTACCCGAGGCATCGGACACCACGAAGACCTCGAATCCTGCTTCAATGGCTGAAAGGACCGGGAAGGCAACGCAGACCTCGGTGACCACGCCGGCAACGATCAGTTGCTTTTTGCCGGTGGCCTTGATCGCCTTGACGAAATCTTCGTTGTCCCAGGCGTTGATCTGCCCCGGGCGCGGAATATAGGGCGCGTCGGGAAATATCTCGCGAAGTTCGGGCACCAGCGGACCGTTAGGGCCGTTCTCGAAGCTGGTGGTCAGGATCGTGGGCAGGTTGAAGTATTTGGCCAGATCGGCCAGTGCCAGCACGTTGTTCTTGAACTTGTCGGGGTCGATGTCGCGCACCAGCGACAAAAGGCCGGTCTGGTGATCGACCAGCAACACGGCGGCATTATTCTTGTCCAGCCTGACATAAGGTTTGGTCATAGCGCGTTCTCCTTTGTTGGCGCTTGGGTTTTGGTCGCGATGCGACCGAAGCGTCCGGCCTGGAAATCCGCGATGGCCGCAGCGACTTCCTGATCGGTATTCATGACGAAGGGACCGTGCCTCACGATCAGTTCGCCAATCGGGTATCCGAGCCCACCAGAACGGCAGGCAGGGCCAAGGGTTGCGGCGTTGCCGTGGCTGAACAGGTTGCGGACCGGAGAGCCGTTCCCGACCCGATTTTGCCAGTTGCTGCCATGGATGCCGGTAATCTTACGCATCGGGTTCCTTCCTGTTTCCATGTGGCCCCGAGACGAGGTTGCCTTGTGCATAAGATTTATTTCTGCAACAAATCGAAGGTAGACCCTCATTTCGTGACACAATGTCTCATTTTCAGGACAATTATGGCTGCTCTTCCGGACCTGAACGATTTTCGTCTTTTTGCCTATGTCGTGGACGAAGGTGGCTTTGCGGCGGCTGGCCGGCGGCTGGGCCTGCCGCGTTCAAACGTCAGCCGCCGCATCGCTGCGCTTGAAGAGCGCTTGGGTGTGCGGCTGATCCAGCGCTCGACTCGCAGTTTTACGGTGACGGAGATCGGACGCGCCTTTCACCGGCAATGCGAGGCTATGCTGGCCGAGGCCGAGGCGGCGAGCGAATTGATCCAGCGTGAACATGCCGAGCCGCAAGGGGTTGTCCGCGTGGCTTGTCCATCCTCGTTGATCCAGTTCCAGATCGGCGCCATGCTGACCCGCTTTCTGTTGACATGCCCCCGTGTCGAGTTGCACCTGGAAAGCACCAACCGTCAGGTCGACGTACTGCGCGAAGGCTTTGACCTGGCGTTGCGCGTACGCTTTCCACCGCTTGATGACAGCGATCTGGTGGTCCGGCGCTTTGGCTCTGACAGGCAGCATCTTGTCGCAGCACCAGGGTTGTTGGCGGCCGACCGGGCGCGAAATGGCCAGCTTGCTTCGCCACATCAGGCCGTCCGCCTGCCCAGCCTTGCCTGGAACCCCGACCGCAACCAGCATTTCTGGGATCTGAAACATGACGACGGCCAGCGCGTGCAAGTGCCGCATGTACCCAGACTGGCGACGCAGGACATGACGGCGCTGTCCGAGGCGGTACTGGCTGGTGTCGGCATCGCGCAACTGCCGCACATGGTCGCGGGGCGCTGGCTGGACAGTGGCGCTCTTGTCGAGGTGCTGCCCGGCTGGCGTCCGCGTTCGGGGATAATCCACGCGGTTTTTCCGACCAGACGTGGACTTGTGCCTTCGGTGCGCAAGCTGATTGATCATTTGGCTGCCGAATACGCGGCGCTTGAGCGCATCATCACGCCATCGACCGCCCCAGGTCCAGTATAAGCGCGGCATGGCCTTGTTCGGCGCAAAGCAAGCTCGTGGCCCAGCTCGCGGGTTTGACCGGGGTGCCCATCGGCGGGGCTGACGTTCGCGGCCTTCAGACCTGTATCGCGCTCATGAATCGCTTCAATACACTAGATATGGCCAAGGCCGTAAGGATGGCCCTGCTCCAAAGGGGAACGGGGCAATTCCGACCTCAGCCAGAATTCGCAACACAGCCCGTCAGGGCGGTTGGTGCCATGAACCGCAAGAGCAGAACCTTTCGGGGTGAGGTGTCATGGACAGGCTTCGCAGACAACTCTGTGCCGCCGCGACGGCCACATTGCGCGGAGAGAGGGTCCAGCCGCGCCTTCCAGAACTGTTCTGGGGCCCGCAGCCATATCTATTACAAGCGGGTATCACAACGACCTGCGCCTGCGCATCCATGGCGATCAGGGCGGGCTTGAAGTCGCTTCGAAAACTGTGTGAGCGCGGTTGCGCGCCTGTCTGTCCCCGGATCTCGAATCTGCCGTCTGGCATGCGGTCGAATAACCTGCCCGCCCCGACGGTCCATGTGCGTTTCATCGTCGCGATCCGCGGCGAGGGGGTGGCTGATCCCGATTTTGCGCCGCGGCGCTGCGATGTCTGCTGGACCGGGCTGAGCAGTCCTTGGCCGAGGCCGGGCAGCCGCGCCGTTCAGGGCCATACCGATCCGGGGGCGGCTTCCTCTTTCCCGGCCGCCGCCGGAGCCTTCGCCAAGGATAGTGTCATGACCTTGCTGTTTATTCCCGGCATCTGGCGTATCTGGTTCAGGATGAATCTGTCGGGCTTTGATGTCCAGATATTGCAGATGCATTCGCAAGGCGTGAGGTTGCTGGGGGTCAGCGCCGTGATCGGAGCTTGCGATCGCTGGATTGCTGTTCGGATGGCGTGCGTGATCGTGGCACTGCCGCGACGTATCTGTCCCGCAGGGCTTTCGTCCATGCCTGCGATGGATCGCTCCATCAATCCACGGGATCAAACAACCAGGCCTAGGCAAGGATCATCGCGGCCGCGCGTTCGGCGATCATGAACACCGCCGCCTGCGTATTGCCCGAGACCACCGTCGGCATGACCGAGGCGTCGGCGATGCGCAATCCACCCAGCCCGTGCAGCCGCAGCATCGGGTCCACCACCGCCATCGGATCGGTGCCCATCTTCGCCGTGCCGGTATTGTGATAGATGGTCTGGCCGTTCCGGCGGGTGAACTCGTCCCAGTCCGCATCGCTGGAGCAATCGGGTCCGGGGCTCATCTCGTGCGAGACATAGGGGGCCAGCGCGTTTTGCCCGACGATATCGCGCGCAATCTGCATCCCACGCCGCATGGCGATCAGATCGGCGGGCGCCGACAGGAAGTTGGGGGCGATCGCCGGCTGGTGAAATGGGTCGGGGGACTGGACGTGGATCGTTCCCACGCTTTCGGGCCGCAGCTGGGTCACGCCGATGGTCATTCCGGGCTGGCGATCAAGGATGCGTTTTGCCGCGTCGGCATAGCTGGCGTGCATGAAGAAATACTGGATGTCGGCGTCTTCCAGGTCGGGTCGGGTCTTGACGAAACCCGCCGCCATCCCGGTCCCCAGCGTCAGGATGCCCTTGCGGGTGGCGAAGTATTGCAGCACCGCCCGCGGCAGCGACAGGCCGCGGGTCTGTTCGTTCAGCGTCACCGGCTGCGTCACCCGCCAGTTCATCCGGGTGCAATAGTGGTCCTGATAGTTCTCGCCCACGCCGGGCAGCGCATGGCGCGGCGCGATGCCGTGGCGTGCCAGCAGGTCGGGATTGCCGATCCCAGACAGTTCCAGGATCTGCGGCGTCTGTACCGCGCCCGCCGTCAGGATCACCTCGCGCCCGGCGTGCATGGTGATGTCGCGGCCATTCTTGCGCCAGGTCGCGCCGGTGACGCGCCGGCCCTCAATCTCCAAGCGCAGGATATGGGCATGGACGATCTGCTGCACGAACACCCCGAGGCCTATGCCCTCTATGACCACCTCCACCGCTGGCATCATAGCCGCCCGTTCTTTGCCATCGCTCCGCGCGCTATGAGCGAGGCGGGAAGCCCGGCATGGCCGCCGAGTGCGCCCGCGATGTGCTGCTTGAGAAGGGCTATATCGTGGAGATCGTGCCGCCCCGCAGGGGCGTGAGTGCAGGGCAATATCGCTTCTCAGATCAAATGCCCATTTCTGCCCATAATCACAATACACCTCTTTTCCCCTTCTGTGGGGCCTTCTGTTGTGGAGGGCTGGCAATGACGCCCGACCTCACGACGATCCACCTTGCCTGTGCAATGGACCTGCTTGCCTCGACCCGTGTGCTGGTCAGCACGACCGATTGGGGCAACCCCGCGCATGTGGCAGCCGCATCCGAGGGACTGGAAGTTTGCCTCGGCGCTGTGACGGCGATGCTGGACGAGCTGGCCGATGAGCTTGGCTGTCGTGAAGCCGTCGCCCAGCAGGTGGAGGCAGAGACGCAGCGGGCCTATGCCCTCATCGCGCAGCACGAAGGCAGCAGCAGCATCGCGGGACGCAACCAGCCGGGCCCTGTTCGCCGGGGATGCTGAATGCGGGTTTGTTTTGGACCCGCATTTTTCTGAGGGCCTGCCAGCAGTTGCCATTGCTCCTGCATCTTGCTGCGCGGCCATCAACCGGCCGAGGCCACGGCAAAAGGGTGCATCTGCTGCGGGGTTTGGGCACCGGGGGGTGGTCGCCAACTTTGGCCCTTGTGGTGGGGACCGGCGGGGGGGGGCCGGCCTGCAAGATATGACGAGATTGGAGTTTTTGGGATGAGCGAAAAAACTGCCTCTGATCGCCCGCCTTTGGACAGGTGGCGGGTGGATGCTGTGCTGGAACCGGAACGGAAACCGTGAGGCCTGCCGCAGATCGCCACCGCTCTGGGCGTCAGCGTCGGGACCGCACTGAAGCTGGCAGCAAGACCCGAGGTGCCGATCTATCGTCCGGTTGGATCGGACAGCTACTTTGCGTTGCTGAGCGATCTTCGAGCGTGGCAGCGCAGCGGAAAAGGCCCCGCAGGTGTATGATTTTGTGGGGTTTTGTAGTATCCTGAACCTGTGCGCAAGGGCTGTCATGGCCCATAAACTGGTCCATGAGCATCTGGACCACCCTGCGCAAGACCTTCGCGCCCGAGAGGAAATCGCTGGCATCGCCTGACGCGGCGCTGGTTGAGGTATTCGGCGCGGAGGCGACCACGACCGGGATCGTCGTCAGCACCTCGGCTGCGCTGCGCGTCCCTGCGGTTGCCAATGCGATCCAGCTGATTTCGGAAGCCGTTGCCTCGCTCGACGTGACGGTGAAGCGGATCGAGGGCCAGACCGAAATCGACGTGCCCGAGCATCCGGTGCTGGCGCTGCTGCGTGATGAAGCAAACGACTGGATGACCGGCTTTGAGCTGATCCGCCAGATCGTCCGTGATGCCCTGATGAGCGATGCTGGCGGGCTGGCATGGGTCAACCGGGTCAATGGCGAGGTGCGGGAGATCATCCGCTATCGCCCGAGCTTCCTGCAATTCGACCTCGACCTTGGGCGAGGCGTTCAGGAAGATGAACGCGCAGCGCCCGTCATGGGATGAAGGACAGCCGGAATGGACCATTCACGCAGGAACCCTGATCGAGCGGACCCGCTGCGTTCGCTGTCATAAGCCATTACCCGAGGGGCATTTCAAGTTCTGCAGCAACACATGCGCTGCAAGTCATTCCCATCGGCTGGCGCGAATGAAGGACGCGGAAGAGGATCAGGTGATCAGGTTAGCGACACGCCTGATCTAGCGCATCGCTGCGAATGTTGCGGTAATCTTCTGCCAGCAGGAGCCCGGGCGAGCCGAAAGTTTTGTTCGCCGCAATGTGTTCAGAAGGAACGCACGCGCCTTGAGCGCGAAGCACGATCAGAAGAACTTGCAGGCAGGGCCTGCGCCACCTGTGGCGAGGTCATATCTGCGCATATGAGACGCGATGCTAAGTATTGCTCTATCCCTTGCGCCTTGGCGGCACAGAGGAAACGACGAATGGCGGTGGCTGCCGCACGATTATGCGCCAGCTGTGGCAGCCTTTTCCAGCCGGATAAGCCGGGCCGCCGCTTTTGCAGCCAGCTATGTGCGGTGGAGGCGACCAGGAAGCGCCAGGCTATCTCCTGCGCTCAATGCGGCGTGAAGTTTCATCCTCGCAAAGACAATGCCCGATTCTGCTCGCGGTCATGCGCAGCAAAGCACAAACATGCGACCGGCACTTTGCGCCACTTTCCCCGCAAACTCACCGCAGCGAGGCTGGATCACGCGCTTGCCCCGCGCAGGCCTAAGCGCCGCTATGTCCAGCGCCTCACCCCGGCCCGCCTCGACCGGCTGTTGGCAGGCCGGTAGCTGAAATCCGCAGTAATTGCGGAAATTCAGAAAGGCCAAGAAACCAGAGACTTCGCCGCGCAGCAACGGGGCGAGGTGGCACGGCACGGTGGGGACAAGATGAGCAACGTTGCCAAGTCCAACGTTGCCGGCACCGCCGCCGTAAACGATTGATTCATATCAGCGTGATGCTGGCAAATGGGGGGCGGAAAGAGCGCTCAAAATTGAGTAGATCCCTACGGTATCATATGGTCTCGATAATCGCCCAGGAACCGTGCTGAAGTTGTTTGATCTTGGCAAGGACGCGGGGGGGGGGCGCTACCCTCGGCGAAGCGAACGATGGTTCCATGCGGGGTACCATCATCACTTTCGTATGGCTCGATTTCCCATATCAACCGATCCAGCTCGGCACGGGTAATTTCGAGCATGGCAGCCAACTGATCGGCAGTTTCACTCTCCATCCGCTCTTCCAGTTCCCGGCTACTCATAAGCACACTCCAAGGCTGCTCATCCAGAGAGAACGATGCTCTTGAGCCGAGCGTGAGTCAGACCGCCGCCCCGTAGGACTGGCTTGACCGTTCCCCGAGTGTTTCCCCACATGAAAATTCCCGCTGAATGGCGGGGCGGATTTTTGCGCAAGCTCTTGATTTTATTGGTGGAGCCAAGGGGAGTCGAACCCCTGACCTCTTGAATGCCATTCAAGCGCTCTACCAACTGAGCTATGGCCCCACCGGAGGTCCGGGCGGCGTCTGCCGCTTCCGTGTGAGGCGTCGTATAGGAGGGCGCGCGGGGAGGTGCAAGCGGAAAAATGCAACCTCGGAGAAAATCTCCGGAGAAACCACGTAAAGCACAGAAATTACGATATTTTTTTGTGAATTTCTGGCCGAACGCATGAGCGATGGAGGGGGCGGAGCAGCGGTGCTGCTTCGCCCGTCGGTTAGGAAAATGTCAGCCGAGACCCAGCTTGCCGCGCAGGGTCGCAAGGTCCTCGGCCAGCGTGTTAACCTTGGCTGAAAGCGCGTTGCGGTCTGCATCCGTCAGCTCTTCGTAGGAAACAAAGCCGCCCTCGGCGGTGCGGTATTTCCCAAGCACCTCGTCCACGGTCTTGAAGTTCCCGTCGACCTTGGCGACGAAATCCGCCTCGGATTCGGCGATCAGCGGGCGCAGCAGCTCATAGATCTTTTGCGCGCCCTCAAAGTTCGCGTCGAAATCCCACAGGTCGGTGCGCGAATAACGGTCCTCTTCGCCCGAGATCTTGGTTGCGGCGACCTCTTCCATCAGCACACCGGCGCCGCCGACCACCACTTCGGGCGGGAAGGTCAGGTCGTTGATCCGCGAATCGAGCTCTTTCACATCGGCAAGCAGGCGGTCGGCATATTCGCCCAGCCCCTCGGTCGAGCCCTGTTCCCACAGGCCGTATTCAAGGCGGTGGAAGCCGGTGAAGGCAGGGTCCTGTTCGGCCTTTTCATAGTCATCGGCGCGGGCGTCGATCGACACATCAAGGTCCGAGAACAGCTCGGCGATTGGTTCGATCTTTTCGTAGCTGGTGCGGGTCGGGGCGAAAAGCGACTTGGCCTTTTCGACGTCGCCCGCCTTGACGGTCTCGGTCAAGGCAGTGGTGTCCTCGACCAGTTTGGCGGTGTTTTCAGCCACATACAGCTTATATTCGGCCAGAGGCGCGACCAGATCCAGCGAGGGATCTGCCGCCATGGCAGGCGCGGCAAACCCGCCAAGCGCCAAGGCCAGAGCCGTTGTTTTGAGATATTTTCCGACCATCTTTTCCAACTCCCGTTTGATGGATTTCCGGCTTGGCGGATCAGCTTCGCCTGGCTGCTTTGACAAGGGAAGAGCCGAGGTAATCCCCGGCCTCGACGCCCGGCAGGGCAAAGAAATAACCCCCGCCCACCGGCTTGATATATTCCTCTAGAGGTTCGCCATTCAGCCGGTTCTGGACCGCTATAAAACCGGCCTCAAGATCGGCCTGATAGGCGATGAACAGCAGCCCCTGATCAAGCTGTCCGTTCTTTTGCACGCCCCGCGAATAGTTGAACGGGCGGCGCAGCATCAGGTTGCGGGCGCTTTCGGGCGTGCGGGGATTGGCGAGCCGGATATGGGAATCTGGCGGAGTCTTTTCCCCGTCAGGGTCGGCGGCATAGTCGGGCACGTCATATTCGCTGGCCTCTGGCGCATCAAGCGGCGCGCCAGAGACCTTGGTGCGGCCAAAGATGTTCTCTTGTTCGGACAGCGGTGCGCGGTCCCAGCGTTCGACAAAATTACGGATCACGCGCACGGCCTGATAGCTGCCGCCATGGGCCCATTCGGGTTCATCTGCGCCATGGGTCCAGACCACCTGATCCATCAGTTCTGCATCATTGGCGTCGGGGTTGGCCGAACCGTCGCGGAAGCCAAGAAAGTTGCGCGCGCTGGGGGTCGAGCCATCGGCCGCGGGTGGGACCGGTGGCACGAAACCCTCGATCATCCAGCGCATGACCAGAAATTCGGACAGGTTCTTAAGGATGTCGCGCAAGGCGTGGATATTGGTGTCGGGCAGGTTCGCGCAGAATTGCAGCGACAGATCGCCATGACACAGCGCCGGGTCCAGCGCGTCATTCGGGAATTGCGTCATGCGCTGCAGCCGCGTGGGCTTTAGCCCGGTAAGCCAGTCGTACCGCTCAAACAGCGATGCGCCGAGGCCCAGAGTGATGGTCAGGTTGTCAGGCGCGATCACCGGGCCGAGCAGACCGGAATCGGTTGGCGGCAGTTTGGGATCCCGGGCCGGAACCTCGCCGCCCTGGGTCAGAAAGACGGCGCGTTCGGTCAAAAGTTTCAGCATCTGTTCGAACTCATCAAGCGATGAGACGACGATATCAAAGGATGCAAAGATGCCGCTGGCCGGGCGGGGGGTCAGGATGCCGGCCTGATGGGGGCCATAGAAGGGCACGCTTTGCGCTGCCGTTTCGGCATGGCCCGCGGGTGCATCGACCACCTGATGGCCGGGCTTGGCCTCATCGGCCAGCGCAGGCAGCGCAAGGGGGCCAAGCCCCCCCGCGACAGTCCCGCCCAGCACACTCAATCCCAGCCGGCCAAGAAGGTCGCGACGCGTGACGGCAAGCGGGGTCTGACGGATCATTTCTAGTTCATTCCAATGGCAGGTTGCAGTTTGCGCAGGCTTTCAAACAGCTGGGTCAGGTCCGCAGCCAGCGCCTCGCGCTGATCCTTGGGGACATCGCCATAGCTCGGATGTCCTTCAGCGGTGATTGTGGCCAGACGGGCGCGGGTGGCCTGCAAGTCCTGTTCGATCACCTTGTCCAGCGCCGGATCAACCTGTGAGACGACCTGACGCAGCAGGGTGGTCAGCTTTTCGATCCCGTCGAGGCTTGCGCCCAGATCCTCAAGGTCGTTACCGGCGTATAGGTTGTCACCCTGTGGCAGCTGGCCTTGCGCGATTTGCAGGGCGCTTTCGCCCGGCATCTCGATCAGCAGGCCGGGATCCAGCGGGGCTTGCTTAAGCCGGGCCGCAAGTTCGGTCAGATCCTTGACCAAAGCCTCGGCGACCGGGGTCAGCCCCTCGGTGCTGTTTTCGGCGAAAAGCCCGTATTCGATCCGGTGATAGCCGGTAAAGGCGGGGTCAGCCTCGCGCTTTGCCAGATACGCGGCGTGTACGTCGATACGCTCTTCAAGGTCCGAAAAGCGATAGGCCAGCGGCTCGACCCGACGATAGGGCAGGCGAGCCTGACGCCAAGCCTCGCGCGCGGCCTCAAGATCGCCTGCGGCGACGGCATCGCGCAGCGCCTCGGCTGCCTTTACGGCGGCATTGCCCTGCATGACCAGATAGACGCGGTATTCCGACAACGGCCCAAGGAACTTGCGCAGCGTGACCTCAGAGGCTGCCGCCGCCGCCTCATCCGAGGGGGTCACGGTCAGCGTGCCACGCGGGTTCGACAACAGCCCGCAGGTGATTGCGTATTCGCCGGGCGCAAGCTGCACCTCCAGTGTCGAGCGAAAGCCGGGGGCGATATTTTCACGCTCGGCCACCACCATGACCCCGTCCAGGATCTCCCATTCGATAGGGCGGTCGCTGGCATTGACGATCTCAAAGCTGCGCCGCCCGCCGGGGACGGTGATTGTATTCGGTTCGCAGGTGGTGGCATTGACGGTGACCAGCTGATCGGCCGTCGTCTGAGCGGCTGCGTTTTTTTGCGCAGCGTACCAGAATGTCACGCCGCCTGCGACGACCAGCGCCCCGGCAGCGGCGATGGCCAGATAGATGCCTTTGGAAGGTTTGCTCATTTCCGTCCTGCGATCTGGGCCGGGGCGGGCAGGGGACCCGGCTGCGGCCTGAGGAAAAGCACCAGCGTGACTGCAAGAAACAGGCCCCAGGCCAGCGCCTCGCCCAGCGTCGGTGCCTCGCGATAGCCCAGAAGGCCCGACAGCACCGTGCCAAGCGGGCTGGATTCGGGCAGCACGTGGCTGAGGTCATAGACACGCTCTTGCAGGCCGTTCCACAGCCCGGCCTCATGCAGGGCGCGCAGCGATCCGGCCAGCAGCCCCGCCGCGACCAATAGGATGAATACCCCGGTCCAGCGGAAAAACCGCCGCAGATCCAGGCGCAGCGCACCGGCATAGATGGCCCAGCCTGCGCCGATGGCGGTGATCACGCCAAGCGCGGCGCCGATCGGGGCCGCGGCATCACGGCTTTGCTGAAAGATCGCCAGCAGGAAAAAGACCGATTCCAGCCCTTCGCGTGCGACCGCCAGAAACACCATGCCGATCAGCGCCCATGTTCCGGCACTGCCCGGATGGGCCAGCGCCTGATCAACAGAACCCTGCAGTTCGGCCTTGATCGAACGTGCGGCCCGGCGCATCCAGAACACCATGCCGGCCAGCACGACAACAGCGACAAGGCCGATCACCGCTTCGAACAGTTCCTGGGTTTTTTGCGGGAAACCGGCGGCCACAAGTTGCAGCGCAGCCCCCGCGAACAGCGACATCGCAACCGCCAGAAGCACGCCAACCCAGATCGCGGGCAGCCATTCCTTGCGGCCTGTCTGGCGCAGATAGCTGGCGATGATGCCGACGATCAGAGCGGCCTCAAGCCCCTCTCGCAGCATGATAAGAAACGGTGCCAGCATTGGCATACCTCGAAATCCGCCGCACAGCCTGTTCCGCCGTCAGGGCGTGCAGGGCATCTTGCGGCACCATCACCGGTCCGGAAAGGGCGCGGCACGAAAGATCAATACGCCGACAGCCCGGCTTGTCAATCCAGAGAGAAACTCTAGGAAAGCCTGCGTCGCCGTGTCTCACCGGATGTTCGGGGCGGTCTGTTCAGCCGCCGGCCTGTTCGCGTCCATGGGGTTCGTCCCAGTCGATGACCGGGTTGATCGGGATGATGCGATACGGGTTTATGGTGGCGTGGCTATAGTGATAATGGCGCACGATATGATCGAAATGCACCGTCTCGGCCACGCCCGGCCATTGGTAAAGCTCACGCGTCCAGGCCCATAGATTGGGGTATTCGCGCAGCCATTTGCGGTTGCATTTGAAATGCGTGTGATAAACCGGGTCAAAGCGCAGCATGGTGGTGAAAAGCCGCCAATCCGCCTCGGTGATCCGCCCGCCGCAAAGATAGCGGTGGGCCGAGAGGTGCTCTTCCAGCCAGTCGAGCATCTGGAACAGGGGCACTACCGCCTCGTCATAGGCTGTCTGCGAAGTGGCAAACCCGGCCTTGTACACACCGTTATTGATCCGGTCATAGATACGCTCGTTCATCGCATTGATCTGGTCCAGCAGCGCGGCCGGGCAATAATCGTCGCGGTTGCCCGTCAGGTCGTCGAAGGCGCTGTTGAACATGCGGATGATCTCGGCGCTCTCATTGCTGACGATGGTGCCTTGGACCTTGTCCCACAGCACCGGCACCGTCACCCTGCCGGATGCCTTGGGGTCGGCCTTAAGATAAATGTCACGCAGATAGGGCAGGCCAAAGAGCTGGTCCCCGGTCGCGCCGGGAAAATCAGTCGCAAAGGTCCAGCCTTCGGACAGCATGTCGGGATGAACGACCGAGACGTCGATATGATCGGAAAGCCCCTTGATCGCGCGAAAGATCAGCGTCCGATGCGCCCAGGGGCAGGCATGCGAGACATAGAGGTGATAGCGCTCGCTTTCGGGGGCAAAGCCGCCACGCCCGCCGGGACCGGGACTGCCGTCCCGGGTGACCCAGTTGCGATAGGTCGTGACGCTGCGCTGAAACCGTCCGCCCGATTTTGCGGTGTCGTACCATTCGTCGTGCCAGACGCCGTCGATCAGCTGCCCCATATCGTCCCCCGTTCGATCCCGAAAACCAAAGCATAGCCCCGCCCGGCGCAGGGGCAAGCCGGACCGTCCGCATTGTCGGCGGTTCTTGCGCCTGTAGGCGATGAAGCCGAATAATCTTCGTCAATATGGCGTAGTTTGGCTGAACTATTTCATTCTTACCGCGCCAGCACCCCCAGCTTTCGCAAGCATTTGCGCGGCAGCAGTGACAGACTGATCGCATAAAACACCATAACGCATGGGAGGAAAAACACATGAAGATCGGCTGCCCCAGGGAAATAAAGCCGCAGGAATTTCGGGTGGGCATGACGCCCGCCGCCGCCGCCGAGGCCGCAGCGCATGGCCATCAGGTCCTGATCGAGGCCGGCGCGGGGCAGGGCGCGGGCTTTGCGGATGAGGATTATCTGGCCGCCGGGGCGCGGATCGTCCCGGATGCCGCTGCCGTTTTTGCCGAGGCCGAGATGATCGTGAAGGTCAAAGAGCCTCAGGCAGCTGAGCGCGCCATGCTGCGTCGTGGCCAGCTGCTCTTTACTTATCTGCACCTTGCACCGGACCCCGAGCAGACGCGGGACCTGCTGGCCTCGGGCGTGACGGCAATCGCCTATGAGACGGTGACGGATGCACGCGGCGGCCTGCCGCTGCTTGCGCCGATGTCCGAGGTGGCGGGGCGGCTTGCCCCTCAGGTCGGCGCATGGGCGCTGCAAAAGGCAAATGGCGGGCGCGGCGTGCTTTTGGGCGGGGTGCCGGGAGTGCGGCCGGCCAATGTGCTGATCATCGGCGGCGGGGTCGTGGGCGCTGCGGCGGCGCGGGTCGCTGTCGGTATGGGCGCGAATGTGACGGTCATGGATCGTTCGTTGCCGCGCCTGTCGCTGCTTGACGATCTGTTCATGGGCAAGCTGACCACCCAGCACGTCAGCGCCGCAGCGACCGCCGACCTGATCCAGACCGCTGATATGGTGGTTGGTGCGGTTCTGGTGCCGGGCGCTGCAGCACCCAAGCTGGTTTCGCGCGACCAGCTTGCCACCATGCCGCGCGGTGCGGTGCTGGTCGATGTCGCTATAGATCAGGGGGGCTGTTTTGAGACATCGCACGCGACCACGCATCAGGACCCGATCTATGAGGTCGATGGGGTAATTCATTACTGCGTGGCGAATATGCCGGGTGCGGTGGCGCGAACCTCGACCCAGGCGCTTGGCAATGCGACGCTGCCTTTTCTGCTGGCGCTTGCGGACAAGGGCTGGCGCCGCGCATTGCAAGAGGATGCGCATCTGCGCGCGGGCCTTGCCACGCATGAGGGGCAGCTGACCTCGCCCCCGGTGGGGGCTTCTCTGGGTCTGGCCGCGATCACCCCGGACGAGGCCTTGGCCGCCTGAGGCAAAAGGGGGGCGCTTTACGCGCCCCGTCACTCAGCCGGATTGGAAAACAGCGCCTCGGGGCGCAGGATGCGCAGGGTGCGGCGGCCGCTTTCGATCACGCCTTCGCGGTTTAGCTTGGCAAGGCCGCGGCTGATTGCTTCGCGATTCGCGCCGATGATATTGGCGATCTCGGCATGGGTCGGAACATCGGGCAGGACCCGACCGGGCTTTAGCCCGCCGCGATCAAGCGCAGTCCGCAAAAGCCATGCGCGCAGCCGCTCTTCGACGCTGAGCGAGGTCAGCTCATGCACCCGGTCAGTCAGGGCATGCACGCGCCGGATCAGATGCAGCGTAATCGCGCGCCGGACCGAGGGCTGGCTGTCCATCAGTTCCAGCAGCGCGGCGCCGGGCAATTCGTAAAGCGTACAGGCGTTGCGGGCGTAAAGCGACAGTGAGCGCGGCTCACCCGAAAGGACCGACAGCTCACCACAGGCGTTGCCGGGGCCGATGTCGCTATAGACGATCTCGCGCCCGGTGCTGGTCCAATGCACGGCCAGCACGTTCCCAGACAGCACGAAAAACACCGTTTCTCCGGGGTCGCGCCGCTCAAAAATCAGCTGTCCCTGGGCGAAATGGCGTCGCCGCATCATGGACTCGATCTGGGCAAGCTGCTGTGGGGTAAGATCTGCAAACCACTCCAGATCGCCAAGCCCAAGCGTTTTCGTCATTCCTCCGCGCCCTTTCCTTTTCCTTGTCCGGTTCTGGTTGGCGTCTGTCCAGACCGCCTTTGTGCGCTTCCGCACAGATTTTTACCGATTGATCAGTCAAGAACAACGGCGAACACTCCGTTAACCGGAGGTCAGTGTGACCATGCCGAATCGACCAGACGAAACATGCCGTGTCACCGATCAGCTTGCCGCCAGCGCCGAGGTGTTGCGTCGTGTAGGTCTGACCGCCCTGCATGTGCAGGCCCGGGCGAGCCTGCAAGAGCGGCAGATAAGCCAGATTGCCACCCGCGATACCAGCGCGATTGCCCGCGCCACAACCGAGACCGAGACCGGGCTGCGCGCCATGTCGCGCTATGGGCTTGAGCATCTTTTGCCGCGTACACAGGCACTGTTAACCCAGATCGAGGGGCTTTCCTCGGCGATGGCGGGTTATGACGTGAACGGCGGATCCCCGATTGCCGAGCATCTGCAGGCAGCGGCTGGCGAGCTTGACCGTTGTCGCGTCATTCTGCGCGGCCATGCCCGGCGCGCACCGCGCGGGGCCAGCATGATCCGCTTTGGCGAGCAGCGGCTTTGGGGCGCGCTTGCGGTCGAGCTGCAACGGATCGAAGGCAGCGAGGGGCCGATGATGCATGCCTGTGGCCGGATCGAAAAGCTTGCCTCTGAGCTTGCCTTCGCCATCGAAGAGCTTTTGAAAGAGGGTGAGCCGATGCCGCTTGCCCGCCGCTTTGCGTTTGGCACGACATTGATCGAATCCTCGGGCCGCATGGTCATGTGCGAGCTTGAGCTGCAAAAGATTATCGAGCCCTATCGCCTTGATGCCCGTCAGTTTGCCCGCCCCATGGTCCTGCTGACCCAGCTTGCCGGCCAGTACCGCGACCTTTGCAAGGGATCGCAACAGGTGGCGGCAGCGCTGTGCATCGCCACCCAGGCCAATGCGCAATTCATGGTGACCGGTCTGCTGGAAAAGGATTTGCAGGCCCTTGACCGGTTGCTGTGTACGCTGGCGACGGATTATCGCGGGCTGATGCGGCTGGCTCCCCGTGCCATGGGCCGAGAGCTCGTTGCGCGGCGGTTAGAGATCGAGGTTCCGCTGTGGCGTAAAATCGCGGCGGCCATCGCCGAGCCGCTGGCGCTAAGCCGCGAGACGCCGGATACAGCCGCACCAATGGCCCGCCCGCCTTTGCGATCAGCCGGGCAGGCTGCGCTGCAACAGATCTAGGCGGGTTCAGGCGCCGCTGTCGTGCGGCGCCCCGGCCTGATCATTCCTTGGTGCTGTTGTTGTTGATGCTCATCCCGCGCATGCTCATGCCGCGCCGGCTACGGCTGCGCGAGCCGCCCTGCAAAAGCTGCTCAACCGTCCCGCTTTGCATATCCATGCGGATCGAATAGTCGGCCTTGTCATAGGACCAGACGCGCAGATCATCCAGCGGCATCGGAATGCCTCGTGTCTGATCGCCGCCGCCCTCGCGCCCCAGACCAGAAAGGACGCGGCTTGCAGGCTCGCCCTGCCCATGGACCAGAAACAGCGCCGGTCGGGGCAGGACATGGTAAAGGCCGTTCTGGCCATAGCCGTAGATGCGGGCAAACGCCGCCCCTTCGGATCGCAGCTGCTGTTCCAGCTGTCCCGAGGTGCCAAGGCTGCCGCCTTCGCCCCCCTTGGAACCGGCTTTGTCTTTGGGCTGCGTGCGGATCACCAGATCCTCAAGCAAGCGGCCGAAAAGCAGGATGTTTGACGGGCTGAGCAATGTCTCGGGCATCATGGCTCCTATGCTGCGCTATCCAAGGGGCAGAGCGCCATCGCCGGGCTGGCGAGTGCAAGACGCGGGAATCGCACAAGGTAAACGCTATGGCGACCACACGATGTGTAAAGATAGCCGAGCGCAGGGTCTCTGTCGATCTGCTTCGTCAGCGCGAATGATGCCGGGCGAAGTCCTTGCCTAGCAGCTCGAAGAACCGATCAAGGTCGGACAATCCCAATCCTGCCGCATACTCATTCAGATCAGCGGGGATTTCGCGGCCAAGGTGCGTCTCGAAATACCATGCAAGCAGCAGCGGCCGGGGCGGGGTATGCGGCGTCCCTTGATCGGGGCTGGCCAGCGCATTGTCCCGCAGCGTGGAATACCGGTTTTGCAGCCGCAACTGATCCAGCATTGCCGGGCGCAGCGCCCCATCCAGCCGTCGCGCCAGATTTTCCACGCTTGCACGGGCGCGGATCAGCCGCGCCAGCCCGGCATCGTCAAGGCCGTTCTTATGTGCCCATTCATCAAGGTCGCGCTTGCGCAAAAGGCCAAGGGGCAGGCGCAGATCCTCGGCTGCTTTGGCAAGTTCTTTGGGTTGCAGCTTCAGCCCTTCGCGCGTGGCGGCCTGATCAGCGAGATGCTGCAACAGTGCCGCCTGTCTGACCTCGGCATAGGCCGGGCCTTCAAGCCGCAGTTCGTCAAGGATAGCGTCGGCGTCAGGCCCTTCTTCCCGAGGTGCAGGGGTCAGCCATGGCGCATTGGCCCAGGCCTCGGTCAATTCAAAGGTAAAGCCGGGCGAAATGGGTGGCTCATCCGATGCGAGGTGGTCGGCGACAGCTTGCAACAGTGCCCGCGCATCTTCGCGTTTGCGATCGACGCGGCCACGGGGCAGCCAGTCGCGCAGCCGCTCGCATGCCGGGGCGGGCAGGGGGACGGCCGCCAGAACCTCGGGCCATGAACGGTCCTGATAGAATAGCGCCTTGGCGGCGGCGGTCAGCGCGCTGGCCTCGGCGGCATCCAGCACGCCCTCGGCCTGCGCACGGGTAATGGTGGCGCGAATATTGACCATGGGTTCGCTGAGGGCGGGGTAGGCGGTCTCGGGCGGGCCGTGCAATAGGGCGACCTCATCATCATCGGTCAGGCGACCGTCACGGTAATCCTCGAATATGCGGCCGATGCCGCGCATACCGAAATGGTGCAGTTCGGCTGCGCGCAGGGCACCCATGCTGGATGCGCCGAATACCGCGATGCCCTGTGACAGCGCCCACAGGATTTCCTTGTGCAGAACAGCCGGTACCCCGTCGAAATAGCCGTCGATGACACCGATTGCCCGGGGGCGCAGGCAGGCTGCGGCGTAAAGTGCGCCCTGGCGCACCGGCGGCTGGAACTGAAGGCCGGGCCATGCCGCGCGGTCGCTGTCATCAAGGCTGGGTCCGGCAAAGATGATTGCGGTCATTGCGCCTGCTCCATCGCCAGGGCACGGCGGCCGGGGCGATAAGCAGCGTGGTCGTCCGGCCCCTCAAGCCCCGGAATGACCACCCGCACCACCGGCAGTCCCAGCTGCGGCTTGCTTAGATCAACCGCGACGACCTCATTCATCCCTGTCGCCTGCAACCGTTCAAGCAGCCACTCCAGATCACCGGCAAAACTGTCCTGTGCCTGATCGGCGATGGCGGCGAAATCACGGCGCGGGTGATGGGCGGCGCGCAGGGCGTCAGCCTCGGCGGCGCGTTCGGCCCGGTGGCGGGCGGTGAATTCGGCCGGTGACAGATCGTCCCGCGCGCCCGAGATATAGGTCATGCGCACCTGCACCGCCTCGGTCAGGGCACGCATCAGCGCGATCCCCGGCGAGGGATGGGTGCCAGCGCCGATGCCGTGGTGATGCAAAGGATCGCGCCGGTCGGTAAGCAGGCAGAAAAAAGAAGGCACACCGATGTCGCTTGTCGTTTCCCACAGCGTGATGCCGAACCCGGCGCGCTGAAGCTGCGCCAGTACCTCGCGGCAGGCCGGGTCGTCGATGCTGTCGGGGTCAAGCCCGGTGTCGGCGCGGCGATCAGGGCGGGCGTTCCACAGGGTGGTCGCATCACGCTCGATCAGCTCGCAGATAGCATGGCAAAGCGCCTCGCCCATGCTGTTGCCCGCGCCCAGCCCGTTGCTGCTGCATTCAAAGCAGCCGCTGCCGGGTGGCGGGGGCAGGGTGTAATTCGCCCGCACCATCTCGAACGGTACCCAGCGACTGCTGCCCGAAACCAGCTCATTCCCCTCGATCCACAGCATGACCAGATCGGGGTGAAAGCGGTCCGAGATCCTTGGCAGCCGCGCCAGATCGGCAAAGTCATGGGTGGGCGCAAGTTCGGCCTGACCGCCCAGTTTCAGCGGCTGCTCGATATGTTCGGCATGGTAAAGCTCGGCCGCCTCCATCAGGGCCGATGCCCCGGCGGCGGCAAGGTCCAACCCCTTGCCCTGCGCCACGACAAGCGAGCGCGCATTGGGCCGACAGGCCATCGTGACGGGCAGCCCGATCCGGTCGAGCCCGGTGAGATCGGCCAGCCGCGTGATCCCTATCGCGGGCATCAGTGCGGTCAGCCGCGCCAATGTCTGGGCAGGCGGCACAGTGCGATGGGTCCCGTGACGGTGCTGCTTTTCAGTTTCGGCCCGCAGCGCCATGAGGCAGGGCGAGGCAAGGGTCATGCGCTTTTCTCCTCTGCTAGCGGGCGGCGATGGGATGGTAGAACCGGGTCTTGGCGATGAAAAGTTGCTTTGCAAGCACTTAAGCCAATGCATGCCCGGTTTCCGTCATCTAGACTTGACAGTTCAGGGGGGTGTGGCTTGACCTGCCCCGCAGGTCGTAAGCATTCCAAACGACCAAATGAGGCAGGGTGAGGAGTTGGCGTCAGGACGATGTGTGTGCAGTCAAGTCTGTCCGGCCCCAGGCAGCTGGCGGTGCTTTATGCCGATGTGCATGGCTACACGCGCCTTGTCGAAAAGGACGAGGCGGGGACGGTCGCGCGCCTGACCCGGTCCCAGCATCTGATCCGTGGGCTGGTCAGCGATTATGGAGGCGCTGTCGTCAATACGGCGGGCGACGGGTTGGTCGCGGTCTTTGAAGGTGTCCAAAAGGCGCTGCATTTCGCGCTGGCGATGCAGCGCGAACTGGCGCGCGAAACCGCATGGACCGGGGGCGCAGAGCCGATTTATTATCGAGTCGGCATCTCGATCGGTGATGTTTTCGCGGGCAGGGACGGTGTTTATGGCCACACCGTCAATCTTGCCGCCCGGATCCAAAGCTTTGCCGCACCGGGGGGGATCTGTGTCACCGATACGGTTTATCAGCTGGTGCGCGACAATCCGGCGCTGATCCTGCGCTCGCTTGGCCGCAAGCGGCTTAAAAATATCTCGGCCCCGGTCGAGGTCTTTGCCGTCGCCTCGGCCGAGACCGATGCGGCCCTGCCTGCCGGTGCTGATGCCTCGGCCCTTGCCCGGCCGGGGCGCGAGACGATGACAGATGCCTCGCTTGCCGTTCTGCCGCTTGAGAATATTTCGGGCGATCCGAATGATCTTTATATCTGCCGGGGCATCGTCGCCGATCTGATCACCAGCCTGTGCCGGTTCCGCAATCTGATGGTGATTGCGCGCCATTCCTCTTTCGTGGCGGCAGCCGGGGCCAGTTCGCTGCGCGAGATCGGCCGGAGTCTGGGTGTGCGCTATCTGCTTGCCGGCAGCCTGCGCCGTGCCGAAAACCGTCTGCGGATCACCGTGGACCTGATCGAGGCTGAAAGCGAAAATACCCTGTGGTCCGAACGTTACGACGGCACCATGGCTGACATTTTTGATTTTCAGGACGATGTTGCGGCCATGACAGCGGCGCGCGTTGCCATCCAGATCGAGACGCTTGAGCGCCGCCGCCTCGCCGAACAGATCCACCCCGCGCTATATGCCTATGGCCTTGTCCTGCGCGGCCAGGATATGGGCTTTCGCTTTCGTCCAGAGGCGAACCTGCATGCCCGCCGCCTGTTTGAACAGGCGCAAGAGCTGGACCCTCAATACGGCCGCAGTTATGCCGCCATGTCGCGTACCTTTAACGTCGAATGGCGCTATAACTGGACCAACGATCCCGATGCGGCACTGAACCGGGCGCTGGATCTCGCCAAACGCGCGGTTGAATGCGATCATCTGGACGCGCGCGGTTTTTCGGAAATGGGCCTCGCCCATCTTTACAAAAAGCAGCATGACGAGGCGATCGCTGCCTATGAACATGCCCTGGCCCTGAACCCCAATGACGCCGATCTGTTGGCCTATATGGGCGATTGCCTGGCCTATGTCCGTCAGGGTGAGCGTGCGGTGCAACTGATCGAGCGGGCGATCAGGCTGAATCCCTATCACCCCGACGCCTATCTGTGGTTCCTTGGCGACAGCTATTTCCACATGGGCGATTACGCCCGCGCCATCGAGGCGCTTTACCGCATGCGCGACCGGTCCGAGGCCCACCGCCTGCTGGCCGCCAGTCACGCCCTCCTGGGCAATATGGACGAGGCACGCCACCATGCCCGCGAGGTGATGCGCGTGCATCCGAATTTCACCATCGACCATTGGAAGAAGGTGCCGCCCCTGCGCGACCCCGAAGACCTTGATCTTTACGTGGATGCACTGCGCAAGGCAGGATTGAATTAGGCAGGGTCCAGCCCCCTATGAGGCATCATCGGCATGGCGGCCAAGCCCCATGCCCATACCTGCACCTGTGCCACCACCCCCCATGCCTGTGCTACCACCCCCGCCAGAGCGGCCGCCGCCCTCGCCCCGGCCGCCGCGCGCACTGCCCGACTGTTGGCGGGCAGGACCCTGCAAGGGGATGGTCACATCGGCCGGGACCGGTCCCAGATCCAGCGCCTTGCGAATGAAATCGCGCAGCGAGATCACCAGTTCAGCAGTATGGATTGGCCGTCCGGCCACCATCTCGGCCGCGGCATGGCTGGCCAGCCGCACCTGCTCTTCGGTCCCCAACAGGATGATATCGGAAAGCGCCGCCTCGACCGCATCGCGGATGCGGCGCGCCCGGTCCGAGCCGGCCGGGCCAGCGGCTTCATCATCTGTCTCCTGCGCGCGCTGGCGCAGATCGCGCAGATGGGATGGGTCGACCAGCAATTCGCCGGTGAATGAGCCGCCCAGAACCTTATAGGCAGCGATCAGCACCCGCAGCCGCTCGTTGATCTGGCGGTTCATGCGCTGCTGGCGCTGTTGGATGGTCAGCTGCATCAGGACCCGGATGCCCACCCCGATCAGCGTGAACAGCGCAATGCCAAGCAGCGTCGTCAGAACCCCATGCCAGGTACTGAAATCGAAATAGCGCATTGGCATCTCCACCGTCCCGTTCAGGCCTTTATTCCATTCCGGGGCGGCTCAGCGCCAGCGCTTTTCCAGGCTGGACATGATTTGTCAGCGTTCCTGACGCAGCGCCGCGATCAGGTCGTGGAAGCGGTCGCCCTGAACGATGACATGACTGCGCAGGGCCTCGGCCGCGCCCTCATCATCGCCCGCGCGTATCCGTGCTACCACCGCGTCATGTTCGGCAAATGACCGCATCATCCGGTTGCGTACCTTTAGCTGCATGCGCCGATAGGGTTGCAGCATGGCATGCAGCCGCGCGGCCTCTTGCGCCAGAAAGTCGTTATGGGTGGCGCGATAGATGCAATGGTGAAAATCCGAGTTGCGGGCGTAATAAGCCTCGACCTCACCGGCCTCGCACAGGCGGC